>JAZJZT010000001.1:0-433368 GCA_040389645.1 Pseudomonadota bacterium
CTCGAATGGTGAATTTTCCACCTATTGAGGTGTCCGGGCAAATTAGACCACAGCAATACGTCTTCCGAAACGACGAGGCAGGTTGGAATGCGAGTGAATACGCAAGGACGCCTATGCGCCCAACTTCTCACCTACTTTGCGCTAAAGTTACGGCTGTTGCGCCATAAAATGCGCTGCTGGAATTCTCAACGTAATTGCTCGGGTTTGACGGAAGAACCCAAGTTGCCACCACCAACAATCTTCCTGTTGAAGCTGGCGCGAGATTTATGCGATCTCTCGCCGCCTTGATGGCTTTCATAGCGCGCTCGCCGGGCTCGCTAGGCAGTCGTTGTGCACCGCCAAGGAGCAAGACTAGGGTATGAGATTGGTTGTACATGACGTCCGCTAGGGTGTCTGCCACCGTCAATTCGCCCATCCCGCTGGCCGGATCACATTCGCCCCCGCATCGTGCGCGAAGCAGCTGAGCGAGGTGCGGTAGCCCATTTTCAACCATGATATTCGCCGCATCGATCACTGCCACGAGCATCCCGCCGGCCTCCAACATTGAAGCTAGGTCCCAAAAAAATTGAGCGGACTCTTCGTTGGAACTCACCTGAACGAACACGCCGGAAGCCAATCCTCCATCGACTGCTCCTGGAAACAGCAATTGATCCGCTAGCTGACGCGCACTTATAGATGGATTTTTCATGTGTTGTCGTGACTGCTTACGTATTGGGAAACACTACACCGTATTCCCGCGCGCGACTATGTAGCGCAGGAGTCGAGGCAATCGTAATGATGACCTCAGTGAGGTCGAGAGTGGGATGAGAATTACTCTCACTATTGATGACAAACTGTATTATAAGGCCCTGAAACCGCTCAAAACAGGCCATTAGCCGACTAGATTAGCGACCCTAAAGTCTCCAGCAAATCCAAGCGGATCACTAGAACAAGATGTTAGCGAGGGTTGACCTTCCCACTGTTGGAAGCATTATTTTGCGTGTAAGGATTGGTGCTCTGGTCCGACCGATGCGATACAATGGGACTAATTCGTTCCTGCAAAATCCGACAGTCCATTTGATCCTATATACGCTAATTGAACGATAAATAGCATTTCCTTTATGAAGACTTCTCGCCTCGAGCGCTTTCTGACGGCCATCGTCGCTATCCTCAGCATGCTGTATATGCAGCTTGCCGTGGCGGCGTATGCGTGCCCAGGGATGCCAGGAGGAGGTCAAATTACCGTGACATCGGCTCACGCTACGGTGGCCGACATGTCGAATTGCCAAGGCATGGATGCGGCGCAGCCGGCGCTCTGCCATCTATACGGACATGGCGAGCCCTCTAAGCAGTCGCTCGATAAAACCCCAGTGTCTGACGTGCCACCGTTCGTGCCGGTCGCGCTAGTATTGGACTTGCAGTTCTTCGACGTAGCATCAATTTCTGATGCCAAGCCTTACCTACAGGTCGCTTTGACGCGAACGACCGCCCCGCCTATCGCAATCCGAAATTGCTGTTTCCGCATTTAATTCCCCAGACTGCCTAGTTCGTCATCGCATCGCCAAAACTGGCGAGCGCGATGCTGTCCGTCGCATTCTGGAGGTTCCATGTCATCCCCGTTATTCGTGCATTTCAATGCGCGCGCGCCCCGTCTTCACATGTTGTCGACGACCGCGCTCGCGCTCTCGTTACTCACCGCCGTCCATCTTGCGCTGGCGGCGCCGCTACCACTCACGCTGGGTGAGGCACAGCGGCAAGCTGTCGCCCGTTCGCGCCAGCTAAGTGCGCAAGATCAAGCAACCACCGCCGCACACGAGATGGCGGTCGCAGCGGGTCAACTACCCGACCCCGTCCTCAAGGTTGGCATCGACAATCTGCCCGTCAGCGGCTCCGACCGTCTCAGTCTAGGTAGTGATTTCATGACCATGCGCCGTGTCGGCATTTCGCAGGAATTGACGCGTGCCGACAAACTGCATTGGCGCTCCACGCGCCTTGAACGTGAAGCCGACAAGGCGCAGGCACAAAAGGACGTCGCCTTGGCGGCGATCCAACGCGATACCGCGATCTCTTGGTTAGATGTTTACTACACCGAACAGATGGCTGACGCTGTTGCCAAGCAAGCAGCCCTGTCGCGTCAGGAAATCGAGGCTGCCGAGGCCATCTACCGTGGCGGACGCGGCAGCCAGGCTGACATCCTAGCGGCCCGCTCCGCCTTGCTCACGCTTGATGACCGAGGAAGCGAAATTGGACGGCGGCTTCGCGTTGCTCAAACCATGCTAGCTCGGTGGACCGGCGGCGCGGTTACCGTGGTTGGAGCGCCCGACATTGACAGCATCCGTCTGGATCTGGCTTCGCTCGACAGCGACCTGTCCCACCACCCGGAGATCACGGTGTTGAACAGGCAGGAAGACATCGCGCAAGCGGAAGTCAATCTGGCCCAGGCGAATCGGCGAACAGACTGGAGCGTGGAGGTCGCGTTCCAACAACGTGGCTCGGCCTATTCGAACATGGTGTCGATCGGCATTTCGGTGCCACTGCAGTGGGACAGGAAGAATCGGCAGGACCGCGAACTGGCCGCCAAGCTCGCGATGGTCGAACAGACCAAGGCCGAGCGCGATGAGATGCTGCGAGACCATGTTGCTGGGACCCGCGCCCTGATCGTTGAGTGGCAGAGCGGTAAGGAGCGGGTGTCCCGGTACAAACGAGAAGTGTTGCCGCTGGCCGGCGAACGCAGCCAGGCAGTGCTCGCCGCTTATCGGGGCGGAAAGGCGACGTTGGCCGAGGTGCTGGCCGCAAGACGCAGCGAGACGGAGGCACGTATGCAGGCGCTACAGCTTGAGCTTGATACCGCGCGGCTGTGGGCGCAACTGAACTTCCTCTTGCCAGAGGGCGGAACCGCACAGCATGCCGCCATGAACAATCGACAGGAATCCAAATGAAGAACAAGAAAAAAATACTCGTGCTGTTGATCGCTATAGCCGTCGCCACCGGCGGATACGCCGCCTACCGATTCGGCGTACAACAGGGGATGAAAGCCATGCCGGCCAATGACGGAGCGACAGCAGCCGCTCCTGGCGGGATCGGCAAGAAGCCGCTCTACTGGCATGATCCGATGGTCCCTGGCCAGAAGTTCGACAAGCCCGGGAAATCGCCTTTCATGGATATGCAACTGGTGCCAGTCTATGGCGGCACCGATGGCGACGACGGCAGTGTCACCATCAGCCCTCGGGTCCAGCAGAATCTGGGCGTGCGGACGGCGACTGTCACTACCGGTAAGCTGTCCTCAGGTGTGGTGGCAGTCGGCAGCGTTGCGTACAACGAGCGCGATGTAGCGCTGGTCCAGGCTCGCAGTAACGGGTTTATCGAGCGGTTGTACGTGCGCGCTCAGCTTGATCCAGTCAAGCAGGGGCAGCCACTGGCGGAAATGTACGTACCCGATTGGATTGCCGCGCAGGAGGAGTACCTGGCGGCCAGGCGTATGCAAGGTGGCGACACCGCGTCGCTGGTCGACGGCGCCCGTCAGCGCATGCGACTTGCCGGCATGACCGACGCGCAGATCCACTTGGTTGAATCGAGTGGCAAGGTACATCCCCGCACCACTATTTCAGCGCCCGTCAGCGGCGTCATTGCGGAGCTCGGCGCCCGCGAAGGCATGACCGTGGCGTCTGGGGCGCAGCTGTTCCGCATCAACGGCCTTTCCACCGTCTGGGTGAATGCGGACGTGCCTGAGAACTTGGCGGCCAACGTGAGACCTGGCGACGCAGTCGAGGCGCGCGCGGCGGCGCTGCCTGGAAGTATCTTCAAGGGTAAGGTCGGCGCGATATTGCCAGAAGTAAGCACCGCAACGCGCACGCTTAAAGCACGTATCGAACTGACGAACCCCGGTGGGCAACTGATTCCCGGCATGTTCGCTACGATCACCTTTGCGTCCAACCGAGGCGCCGACGTCTCGCTGGTGCCATCGGAGGCGGTGATCCAGACTGGCACGCGCAGCGTTGTGGTTCTGGCCAAGGAAGATGGGAAATTCCAGTCGGTTGACGTAGAACTCGGTGGTGAAAGTAGCGGGTTTTACGAGGTTCGCAAGGGGCTGACCGCCGGGCAAAAAGTCGTTTTGTCAGGCCAGTTCCTTCTCGATTCAGAGGCCAGCCTGAAGGGAACGACGACCCGGATGGGGGATGCCCAGCCTCCCGGTTCAAACCCAGAGGTGCCACTCCATCACGGCGAAGGCAAAGTGGAGCGTATCGACAAGGACGAAGTCACCATTTCCCATGGCCCGATAGCCACGCTGCAATGGGGCGCGATGACGATGGGGTTCAAGGTGCCGGCGGCAGGCCTGCCGCGCAATGTCGGATTGGGCGACCGGGTCGCGTTCGACATCAAGTCGCGCCAGGACGGTGTTTTTGAGATCGTCGCCATTTCGCCAATCGCGGACGCTCCTGCCGCCAACGACAAAGGCATGGGCAGTATGACAAAGCCCAAGGCGCCAGAGGGAGCGAAGAAATGATCGCGAAACTGATTCGCTGGTCGATCACAAACCGCTTTCTGGTCTTGCTTGCGACCGTGTTTATCGCCGCTTGGGGAGTATGGTCGCTGGCGCGCACGCCGCTCGACGCTATCCCGGACCTGTCCGATGTGCAGGTCATCATCCGTACGACCTATCCGGGACAGGCGCCGCAGATCGTCGAGAACCAGGTGACCTATCCGCTGACCACCACCATGCTGTCGGTGCCAGGGGCGAAAACTGTGCGCGGTTATTCCTTCTTCGGCGATTCCTTCGTCTATATCCTGTTCGAGGACGGCACCGATCCTTATTGGGCCAGGTCGCGCGTGCTCGAATACCTGAACCAGGTGCAATCCCGTCTGCCGGCGCAGGCGAAAACGGCGCTCGGTCCTGATGCTACCGGCGTGGGCTGGATTTACGAATATGCGTTGGTCGACCGCAGCGGCAAACTCGACCTGTCGCAGCTGCGCGCCTTCCAGGACTGGTTCTTGAAGTTCGAGCTCAAGGCGGTCCCGAATGTCTCCGAGGTGGCCAGCGTAGGCGGCATGGTGCGCCAGTATCAGATCGTGCTCGATCCCGACAAGCTGCGCGCCTATTCCATCCCGCACGGCAAGGTGATCGAGGCAGTGCAGCGCGCCAATCAGGAAACCGGTGGCTCCGTAATGGAGCTCGGCGAGGCCGAGTACATGGTGCGCGCGTCCGGCTATTTGCAGTCGCTCGACGACTTCCGGAAGATTCCGCTGATGACCACGGAAGCAGGAGTGTCGGTGCGCTTGGGTGACGTGGCACGCGTCCAGCTGGGACCGGAAATGCGGCGCGGTATCGCTGACCTCAACGGCGAAGGCGAAGTCGCTGGTGGCGTGATTGTCATGCGCTCTGGGAAGAACGCGTTAGAAACCATCGAGGCTGTCAAGACCAAACTGGCTAAGCTTAAATCGAGCCTACCGGCCGGCGTGGAGATCGTACCTGTGTATGACCGCTCCAACCTGATCAAACGCGCGGTCGACAATCTGGAGCACAAACTGATCGAGGAATTCATCGTCGTCGCGGTGGTTTGCGCCATCTTCCTGTTCCATATCCGCTCGGCGCTGGTGGCTATCGTATCGCTGCCGCTGGGGATACTGATAGCCTACATCGTGATGTCCTACCAAGGGGTGAACGCCAATATCATGTCGTTGGGCGGCATTGCGATTGCCATCGGCGCCATGGTCGATGCGGCAGTCGTGATGATCGAGAACGCCCACAAGCATATCGAGGCGTGGAATCACGCCCATCCAGGCCAGAAGCTAGCCGGGGATGCCCAATGGACGGTGATTGGCGATGCGGCGGCCGAAGTCGGCCCGGCGCTGTTCTTCTCGCTGCTGATCATCGTGCTGTCCTTCATCCCGGTGTTCACGCTGGAGGCGCAGGAGGGCCGTCTGTTCGCGCCGCTGGCATTTACCAAGACCTACGCGATGGCGGCGGCGGCCGGTCTGGCGGTGACGCTGATCCCGGTGTTGATGGGCTACCTGATCCGAGGACGCATCCCGGACGAACAGAAAAACCCGCTAAACCGGTGGCTGATCGCGCTTTACCGGCCCTTGCTGGAAATCGTGCTGCGCAGCCCGAAGTCCACCCTGGTCGCGGCGGGCGTGATCGCGCTGGCGACGATCTGGCCGATGTCGCGCCTGGGCGGTGAATTCATGCCGCCGTTGGATGAAGGCGACCTGCTGTACATGCCATCAGCCCTGCCTGGCATCGGCGCCGGTAAGGTCGCGCAGCTGCTGCAGCAGACCGACCGCCTGATCAAGACCGTGCCGGAAGTGCAAACCGTATTTGGTAAGGCCGGGCGGGCCGAGTCTGCCACCGATCCGGCGCCGCTGGAGATGTTCGAGACGACGATCCAGTTCAAGCCGCGTGACCAATGGCGACCCGGCATGACCACTGACAAACTAGTCGAAGAACTCGACCGCATCGTTAAAGTGCCGGGGCTGTCCAACATCTGGGTGCCGCCGATCCGCAATCGCATTGACATGCTGGCCACTGGCATCAAGAGTCCGGTCGGCGTTAAGGTGGCCGGCGTGAACCTGCAGGAGATCGACCGCATCACCGGGGAGATTGAACGGGTCGTCAAAGGCGTGCCAGGCGTGTCCTCGGCGCTCGCCGAACGGCTCAACGGCGGACGATACGTCGATATCCATATCGACCGCGACGCGGCGGCACGCTATGGCCTGAATATCGCCGACGTGCAGAGCGTCGTGTCGAGCGCCATCGGCGGCGATAACATCGGCGAGACGGTCGAAGGCCTGCAACGCTTTCCGATCAATGTACGCTACCCGCGCGAGGTGCGCGACTCGGTCGAGAAGTTGCGCGAACTGCCGGTACTGACCGAGCGCGGCGCGCAAATACGACTGGGCGATGTGGCCACGATCAGGATCAACGATGGCCCCCCCATGCTCAAGAGCGAGAATGCGCGTCTGTCGGGCTGGGTATACGTGGACATACGGGGTCGGGACCTCAGCTCTGCCGTCCACGAGATGCAGGAGGTCGTTGCCAAACAGGTGAAGCTGCCGGCCGGCTATTCGGTATCTTGGTCCGGTCAGTTCGAATACCTGGAACGCGCGACGGCAAAGCTCAAGATCGTCGTTCCAGCGACGCTGCTCATCATCTTCGTGTTGCTGTATCTGACCTTTAAACGGGTCGACGAGGCGGCGTTGATTATGGCGACCCTTCCGTTCGCGCTGGCCGGCGGCATCTGGCTGCTGTGGGCATTGGGACATAACCTGTCGGTCGCCAGCGGCGTTGGCTTCATCGCTCTGGCCGGGGTGTCGGCAGAATTTGGCGTGATCATGCTGCTTTACCTGAAGCACGCGTGGGAGGCCAGGCTGGCGAAAGGCTCGCCAGGCGAGGCTGATCTCCTTGATGCTATACGCGAGGGAGCCGTGCTACGTGTTCGACCAAAAGCAATGACGGTCGCCGTGATCATCGCCGGCCTGGTTCCGGTCATGATCGGAACGGGCACCGGTTCCGAAGTCATGCAGCGTATCGCGGCACCGATGGTGGGCGGCATGATCACCGCGCCCTTGCTGTCGATGTTCGTGGTACCGGCCGTCTATTTGCTGATTCGACGCAGGTCGATTCGGGCTGCGTCCGCGTCGACGACAAGGAGCGATTAGCCATGAAGCGAATCGTCGCGTCGCGCACCGCAAGATACATCGTGTTTTGTCTGCAGTGCCTGTTCTTACTGGCCGGAATGCCGTTGACCAGCGCCGCTCAGGGTGTGCCAGGCCAGATGGAATTGCGGAGCATGCGTCCGGCTGACGCGGTGTCGCGGAATATGCCGGGAATGGGGTGCCGGTCGTTCGCCTTCTGCTGCCTAGCGCCGCCGGTCCCGGTACGGGTATCTGGCAGTTCGGAGCGATTGGAGCCCGAGAAAGTCATAACAGAGTATCTGCTTGATGCCGACAGAGATACCTTTGCCGTGTTGCTGCGAATGACGTCTTCGCCTACGGTGGCGCTGCGTGTGCTGTATTGCTGTTGGCGAAACTAGATAGGTATCGCACTGCACCGATCCAATTTGATATGAGGTGTCGCCATGAACATGCTAAGACCAGCTTTATCGATGCTCGCTGTCGCGTTTGCGCTCTCCGCATGCGCGACCGATGTTTCACCTTTGAGCAATCCACGCCACTTGCGCCATCAGCAGTACAAGGGGGCGACGATGGCTCCCATTGCTACGCCACAGGTAGCGAAATCGGAGACGCCATGCCCATCCACGCAGGCGGAGAAATGAAGATTGCCATTTGCCGGCGGCGCGGGCCGCCGACAGGTGGCTAAACGTATCACCACTTATTGCAGCCAGTGCCCAACAAAGGCCCTGAGCACTAACCAACCTAGATAGGAGTTCATCATGAACAAGCTCTTCACCACATTGACCACGATTGGCGCCGCCATGATCCTGACGGCTTGCGCCAGTACGACCGGACCAAAACGTCTTGTGCTGCCGCTCGATCACGGCCCGCGCGCGCAAACAACGCCATGGGAAAACAAGCAACGTATTCTGCGTGCCGAACAGGAAGCGAAAGCCAAGGAGAATGCCGAGAAATCGTCGCAAGACCCGAATAAATAATTGCAGCTGGATTTTCCCAAGGGGTTCCCCTCCCTTGGGAATTTTTGTGTGCAAAACGCGAACACAGTCGCATGCAGATCCATCCCAACAAATCCTGGAGAACGGCTATGAACAAAACGACGAAATTGACGTCCATTCCCTTGTTGATGATATTCATTGGCGCCGCGTCAGCGCAATCGCAAAGTACCGATTCGGTTAAACCTGAATCCGCCCCGGCGGCACCAGCATGGCCAGTATCAGGCATCTGGATGTCCCCCGATGCCAAAGACGCCGGCGTGCTTACGGGAGCAAGCTGGCTGTTGGGTGTGAAGGTGCGCGGCTGGATCGACGGGTATTACGTGAACAACCGCAACCGCCCTGACCGCGCCACAGTGGATGTGAATCAGGACGCGTCGGCGGTGAAGGGATCGAACGTCAGCATTGAAGGACGGACCTTCGACATTCAACGTAACCGCCCATCACTCTCGCTTGCGGAAATCGAGATCGAGAAGATTCCCGCCCTTGGCGGATTCGGTTTCAAGCTCGACCTGGCCACTGGAGAGACTCAGAGCACGATCGCGAACACGATACGTGGAGCGATTGGCCCAACTGCATCGCAAAGCACCATCGTCGGTCCTGGGAAAAACATCCAGCACGCTTCCATCAGTTATCTTGCTCCGATCGGTAGCGGTTTGCGTATTGATGCCGGCAAGCTAGTGACGCATATCGGCGCTGAAACGATCGAGACGGCGAAGAACTGGAATTATTCTCACGCGTTTTTCTATACCTACGCGATTCCGTTTCAGGACACTGGCGTGCGTCTGAATTATGCGTGGAGCGACACGCTATATACGGAACTCTATGTGGTGCAAGGCTGGAACGTTACGCGCGACAACAACTCGGGAAAAACCTGGGGCCCGAGCGTCGGTTGGACTCCGGCGCCCTGGTTGTCCATCGTTGCCAACTATTTGGAGGGACCGGAGCAGAACGACAACACCGCCAACCGAAGGAAGTTGTTCGACACACAGCTGACCGTCGGTCCATTCTTTGACCGACTCACCTTCATGCTGAACTATGACCGGGCGAAGGAGGCACGTGTTCCGCCGGCCAACAGCAGCGACGCGCGCTGGTCCGGAACGACGCTATATGCCAAGTACAAGATCAACGACACCTTCGAACCGACCGTACGGATCGAAGACTATCGAGACCCCGATGGCTTCACAACGGGGCTCGCTCAGACCATACGGGGATACACACTCACATGGAATACCAAGGTGGCGGTCGGGTCAACGACATTGATCATGCTGAGGCCCGAAGTGCGTTACGACCATTCAAATGCAGATTTCTTCACCAATGGGAATCGGTTTCGCAGCGGACGATCACAAATTACGTACGGTATAGGAGCCACGTTGATTTTTTGATCGAATGTGCACAACTGATTCCCACTCTCTCAACGGAATTCAATTTTTTCACCACTGAAAGGAAGTGCTATGAATCGCACCGCAACGTTTTCCCTGATCTTGGCGTTGGCCACATCCGGCTTCGCTAATGCACAGCAGCCCGGCAATATGACGGGCGCGGAGAAGGACATGGACATGCAGAAATGTATGGATATGAAGGGCATGAAAGACAGCGACATGAAGGGCATGAACATGAAGGATATGGACATGCAGAAATGTAAAGCAATGATGGATGATAAAGGCGGCATGCGGCACGACAAGGATGCCAAGGCAGTGACCTACGAAGCCGAGGCCGTCGTGAGAGCGGTCGATCCATCCAATGGGTGAGTTATGCTCGCCCACGAAGCCGTCAAGACGTTGAACTGGCCCGCCATGACGATGAAGTTCGGCGTCAAAACAAGTCGTTGTACGACCAGCTTGCGGTTGGCAAAAAGGTGCATGTTGAGTTCATGAAGGACGGTCAGAACTACGTCGTCACTGCTGTGAAGTAAGTGATAGCAGCGGCGAGCGCGGAATTCACCTTTTGCGACAACGGGCGAGGCATGTATGAATATGGGCGGACGTTGGATCCCCATCGAGGTCGCCAATCACCTCGTACTGCTCTGGGCGATTGAGGTAATACTGGTCGTTGTCCTGCTTCTCTGGCTGCGACGTCAGAAGCGCTCGCCGCGCTCGAACCAAGACAAGAATACCGCTGGCGTGTCCCGCAAGAAGATTAAGGCGCGACGAAAGTAAGGAGGCGCAGGATGGGTGTACCACGCGCAAAAGTACCGTCCATCCAGGACAGCGGTCGCGGGAGGGTGGGCGGGTAGCAGCAGCACGTTCCCGCACCGCCGCCCCCTCAGAACCGTGCTTGCGACTTTCACCGCACACGGCTCAAGCACGACAAAAGCCCCGATACCGGAGCCGACTTCGCGGAGCAGTTTCCCAGTCCGTTGGTCTTCGCCAGCGACACTGCCAGATTCTCGTTGCGGGGACGCAGAACCATCTGTCATGCCGATGATTACTCACTTGCTGAACCCGGACAACGCTCACTGAGCATTGCCAGAATCGCCACAGCCGTCTGACGACTGCCGCACCCGGTGGAAGTGGGCACCCTTTCAGGTCGGGACAAATCTTGAATCCCTGTCCGGGCCGTTACAGCTCGGCATTCGCTTTTTCCACCATCCTCTGCCCGCTCCACCAACAGCGCTCCTTACGGATTGCCTGCCGCCTTCCGATATTCTGTAAGGCTTGGCGATGAATCGGGTTTACCATGTTCCGCGTACTTGACAAGCGCGGGTTAGGTCCTGCCTCTTTGCCGGCGATTATTATGTCCGTGTATTCCCAAATTTAACGGGAATAACCAATCGCTTGCCTGTTTGGCTCAAGCCTGTCAGCGTCTTTGGCTTGTCACAAATCACGACAATTCAGACAGCAGTTCGCATATGCTAACCATACCGCGCAGCCTGGCACCTCATCCGCCTTGACGCTGGCAGAAAGCATCCTTCCTTCACAGGTTCGATGCCGCCCTTGCAGGCAGGTTACGTTGTCCCGAAGGCTTCACACCAAGTCGTCACCAACTTCGCATGCTCCGGTAGGCTACGGTTGACGGAACAACCGGTTTCTCTGCCTTTCTCTCAACAGGTGAAACAATCAAGTACACAGCTTCATGTCGCACTAAATAATTTTGTGTAAACGGTCATTTGGCAGGACACTGCCGCCACCAAGGAGAAACAATGACCGTTATAAAGCGTAACAAGCGGGCCAAGCCCGATCCCGAGCTGCTGAAATTGGCCGACAGCCTGCTGGCCAATTACCAGAAACCCGAGGACCTGATCGGCGAAAACGGTCTACTCAAGCAACTCACCAAGATGCTCGTTGAGCGCGCCTTGGAGACCGAAATGACCGGCCACCTGGGCCACGACAAGAGCGGCGAGGTGACTAACGGCACCGCAAATACCCGCAACGGCCATAGCACCAAAACCCTCAAGGGCGATTTCGGCGCGCTGCCGCTCGACGTTCCCCGCGACCGTCAGGGAACGTTCGAGCCGCAGATCGTCGTCAAGAACCAAACCCGCTGGGCCGGCTTCGATGACAAAATCATCTCCGTGTACGCGCGCGGGCTGAGCGTGCGGGAGATTCAAAGCCATCTGGAAGAGATGTACGGCGCCGAGGTGTCACCCACCCTCATCTCCAACGTCACGGACGCCGTCAGCGAGGATGTAAAGCTCTGGCAGGCCCGTCCGCTCGACGCCGTGTACCCGATCCTGTATCTCGACTGCATCCACGTCAAGGTGCGCGACAACGGCGCTGTGCGCACCAAGGCGGTCTACCTGGCCATCGGTGTCAACATGGAAGGTCACAAGGAGGTGCTGGGCCTGTGGATCTCCCAAACCGAGAGCGCCAAGTTCTGGCTGCAGGTCGTGACCGAACTCAAAAATCGCGGGGTGCAGGACATCTTCATCGCCTGCGTCGATGGTCTGAAGGGCTTCCCTGACGCCATCGAGGCGGTCTATCCGAAGGCCGCCGTTCAACTGTGCATCGTCCACATGGTGCGCAACAGCCTGAACTTCGTGCCTTGGAAGGATCAGAAGGAAGTCGCCGTCGATCTGAAGCTGGTCTACAGCGCGGCCACCGTCGACGAGGCTGAACTCAGGCTTGCAGAATTCGAGGATAAATGGGATAAACAGTATAAACCAATAATCCAGTCCTGGCGCCGCAACTGGGCTCGCGTCATACCGTTCTTCGACTACCCGGCGGAAATCCGCAAGGTGATATACACCACGAATGCGATTGAATCGATTAATATGAGCCTGCGAAAAGTTACCAAGACTCGCAGTTCCTTTCCAACCGACGAAGCCGTCAGCAAACTGTTTTACCTCGCGCTGAACAACATCAGCAAGAAGTGGACGATGCCAATACGGGACTGGAAAGCAGCGCTGAACCGCTTCGCCATCCAGTTTGAGGACCGGGTGCCACAGGCTTAAACGAAAACCCGTTTACACAGAATTCAGTACACCCCCGGTCGCGGAGATGCTGCGTCCTAGACTATACTTTTGTTCTTAGATAATGTGGTCTATTAATTAATCATTTCGCGTCCAGTGCGTATTTCCACTGGCGTTGATGCAATTTCGGGAGAACAATTTGGCCAATGCTTGCGGCGGTGCTCTGGATATCGGCTTCGCCTCGCTCAACTATATTCAAGTCGGTATTTTGGGTGTCATTCAGGGAATCACGGAATTGTTACCCATTTCCTCAACCGCCCACATGCGCATAGTGCCGGCGCTACTCGGCTGGCGTGATCCGGGTTCCGCGTTTTCGGCCGCGATGCAATTGGCCGCATTGGCCGCCGTTGTGAGTTACTTTTGGCGCGATGTTGCGGCTGTGAGCACCGGCAGCGCCTCTGCTATTCGCCGCCGGGACTTCAACAGCCCATGGTTTCGCCTTGCGGTAGCGATCTGCCTGGCGACAATCCCGATCGGGCTCGCGGGGTTGGCACTGTCTTCCGTGTTGAATTCATGCGAGTCGCCTTTGCGAAGTTTAATGGTCATTGGTGTCTCGTCGGTGGCGATGGCAGTCTTGCTCGCCATTGCCGAAGTTGTTTGCCGCCATCGGCGCAATTTTGACCAGCTGCGCTTGCGTGATGCGCTTATTGTTGGTGTTGCCCAGATTGGCGCACTGATTCCTGGCGTCTCGCGGTCGGGATCGACCCTGACCGCAGCGCTGTTTCTCAACTTCCGGCGTGAAGAGGCGGCCCGCCTGTCGTTTCTTCTTGGACTGCCTGCGATCGCATTGGCTGGGCTGAAGGAGCTGTGGGTACTCTACCACGCCCACATTCCTGTGGAAGCGTGGGCCTTGCTCGGGTTCGGCCTGCTCGTGGCGAGTATCTCGGCATTCGTTGCGATCTGGGGTCTTATGCGATTCCTGGAACGATTTTCCGCTTGGCCGTTTGTCATTTATCGGGCAGCACTGGGAATTTTTCTGATCGTATCCGTTCAGGCGGGTGTTTTACGATGAAGGGGACCCCGCCGTACTAGCGTTCAGGATCGATTCTTTGGCCATTGCTTTCCAGATGCAGCGGCGAATTTGTAGGACAGAATCTACTTGACCTTCTAGTGGCTAGAAGGTGTTAAATGCGTAATGAGAATTATTTGCGGTGCTGCCTGATACTTAAGGTTCGCTTCCTCTTTGCCATTTAACAAGGGTTTTATGTCCATTTTCCGTTATTTCATTGTGTTGAGCTTCCTCATCCTTTTTTCGCCTATGGCCGCGCATGCCGAGGGCGCAGAGGCGGAAAACAAGGCAAAGCAGATCTGGCAACTCCTTGACTACTTGGCCGTGGATTATGGTAAAGCGGTGCAAGATGGCAGCGTCAGGAGCGCCAGCGAATACGCTGAAATGCAGGAGTTCGCCAGGGCTGCGCAAGTGCAGTTAAAAGAACTGCCATCGAACGGCTCAACGCCGATGCTCATGAAGCAGGCCGATGATCTTCGCGTAACAATCGATCAAAAGGCCGCTGCTTCAGCTGTCGCAGTTCGCGCCCGCGCCTTGGCTTCCGGGCTGGTGGCAGCATATCCTGTGCCGATGGCGCCGAAACGCGTCCCTGATATCAAGCGCGGCGAAACGCTCTTCTTGGCGCAATGCGCTGCATGCCATGGCACCACCGGACACTCCGATGGCCCGTTAGCGGCAAAGCTCAATCCGCCGCCAATCGTCCTGGCCGACCATGGCCGCGCACGCGAACGCAGCGTTTTCGCCCTTCAGCAGATCATTTCGCATGGCGTGGACGGAACAGCGATGCCTAGCTTTGCGCAGCTGAGCGAGGAGGACCGATGGGCGATCGCCTATTTCGCGTCGTCCCTGTCGTACACCGACAAGGAACGCCAGACCGGCGCCAGTCTGTGGTCTTCGTCCCCGGAATTGCGGGCGAGTGTGCCAAGCCTGGCCAAGCTAAGCGAGCTGACTGAAACCCAGCTCGCCGCCGAAGTCGGAGAACCGAATGCTGCGGCCTTACTGGCGTACTTGCGCAGCGCGCCAGCTAAGGCCGCCGGATTGTCGACGGATACGCTGCCATTAGCCAAGGAAAAACTGAAGGAGAGTCTGGCTGCTTTGACTCGCGGCGAAGCGGCGACGGCATCACGGCTAGCATTGTCGGCTTATCTCGATGGCTTTGAGCCAGTGGAACCGGCGCTGGCGGCCAAGAATAAGACGCTCTTCGAAGAGACCGAGATTACGATGGGCAGTTTCCGCAATGCAGTTGTGGCTGGCGACATTCCAAAGGCAAAAAAAATCGAAGCGCGATTGCAAAATTTGTTGACCGACGCACAGGCGGCGCTCGCCGGCGCCAATGATCCGCTCTCGGCTTTCATGGGGGCGCTCACCATCTTGTTGCGGGAAGGACTAGAAGCGCTGCTTGTCGTCGTTGCAATGATCGCTTTCCTCAAGAAAGCGGACCGTCGCGACGTACTTCCCTACGTGCATGCGGGATGGATCACGGCGTTAGTCGCCGGTGGCGCCACTTGGGGAGTAGCTACCTATCTTGTGGATTTATCGGGTGCCAGTCGCGAAATGACCGAAGGATTTTCAGCCATATTTGCAGCCGTTGTGCTGCTAAGCGTGGGTATCTGGATGCACCAGAAGAGCATGGCTGGCCGTTGGCAGGCGTATGTGCGCGACAAACTATCGTCGGCGCTCAACAAGAGCTCAGCGCTCATGCTGTTTACCCTGGCTTTCGTCACGGTGTATCGCGAAGTGTTTGAAACGGTGCTGTTTTACGCGGCGCTGTGGACCGAAGGGAATGGCACCTATATGCTTGCAGGGTTGGGTTCAGGTATCGCAATTCTGGCTGTAGTGGCCATCGTGCTGCTGCGCTCGTCGGCTCGCTTGCCGATCAGCCAATTCTTTGCCTTCAGCTCGGCGCTGGTGGCCATCCTTGCCACCGTCTTGATGGGTAAAGGCGTCGCCGCTCTGCAAAAAGTGGGCGTATTCGCCAGCACTCCGATTGGTATCCCACGCATTGACCTGCTGGGACTCTATCCGTCGGTTCAAACCTTGCTGGCGCAATTGCTAATCGTGGCAGTCATTGTGGCGAGCGTTGCGTATAACGTTCGGTCGCAGAAACACACGGCGTAGTTGCGCGCCGGTACGCCAGGTCCGTTACTCGGACTTGTCCAGCTCCAAGAGGATGCCACACTGGCGGGCCGGACGCGCGTCTCCGCATTGCGCTCGTAGCTGTTCGAGCTGCGATTGCAAACTTTTCAGTTCCCGGATGCGGGTCGCGACCTGACCAATATGCCTGTCGAGCAGCATATTGACCTCATCGCAATTGGCCTCAGGTGCATCGCGCAATGACAGCAGTATCCGGATCTCATCCAGCGCGATGTCCAGAGAGCGGCAATGGCGGATGAATTGCAGGCGCTTGATGTGCTCGTCGCCATACAGTCGATAATTTCCCGCAGAGCGAGCGGGCTGGGGCAGTAAGCCCTCCTGCTCGTAGTAGCGTATCGTCTCTGCCGATGCGCCGGTCGCGGTGGCGAGCTGGCTGATTTTAAGACTTGCGGGGTGGGACATCGGATTCACCTTGATTGAACTGGATGCTGAGTTTGCTTGACCTTATAGTT
Source organism: Pseudomonadota bacterium (assembly GCA_040389645.1). Classification (GTDB taxonomy): domain Bacteria; phylum Pseudomonadota; class Gammaproteobacteria; order Burkholderiales; family Burkholderiaceae_D; genus Rugamonas. Next base: position 16,630 of record JAZJZT010000001.1, read on the forward strand.
ACTATAGGGTTTCTAATCTCAGTATATCGCCAATTGAATTGGCTGACACGAATGGATCATATGCATTGTTGTGATAGCAAAAACACGTGCGGCCCGGCGTTGGAGGCGGTCGAGGAAGGAACGGATACGGCGGGAGCCGAGGAAGCTGTTTTCTTGATTCAAAAGATGGATTGCCCGACGGAGGAGAAGCTCATTCGTGACAGGTTCAAAACGATGGCCGGCGTCGACAGCATGCAGTTCAATCTCATGCAGCGTGAATTGACAGTTCGGCACCGGTTGCAATCGACGCAGACGCTGCTCGAAGGGTTGACTGGACTCGGCCTTGACCCGGTGCTCAAGTCGGATTCGTTAGACGTAGACGCTGTGGCGCTTCAATCGGACCGTGCGGTCGCCGGTCCCCGGGTCCCTTTGTTGCAATGGATTCTGATGGGCCTTTCTGGCGCGGCCGCGATTGGATCCGAAGTACTGGCATGGACCAGTGGGACCGACGGTTCTTGGCCGGTCGTCACGCTGGCGTTGCTCGCCATCGCCGCCGGTGGCGTCGATACGCTGCGCAAGGGGTGGATCGCGCTACGCCACTTTTCACTCAACATGAATTTTCTGATGTCGCTGGCCGTCATCGGCGCGGCCGTCATTGGCCAATGGCCCGAGGCGGCCACAGTCATCTTCCTGTTCGCAGTGGCCGAGATGATTGAGGCATTATCGCTTGACCGTGCGCGCAATGCGATTAAGCAATTGATGGCGATGACACCCGACACCGCCACGGTCCAGGGGCAGGACGGAACATGGATCGAGACGCCAGCCTCACAAGTCAAGGTCGCGGCGCAGGTACGCGTCCAGCCCGGTCAACGTCTCGCGCTCGATGGTGTGGTCACGCGTGGCCAAACAACGATCAACCAGGCTCCCATTACGGGCGAAAGTATGCCGGTAACGAAACACACTGGTGACCCGGTATTCGCAGGGACGGTTAATGAACACGGCGAGATCGAGTATCGCGTTAGCGCTGTCCAGAGTGATTCAACACTGGCCCGTATCGTGCGCAGCGTCGAGCAGGCTCAAGGCGATCGCGCACCGACGCAGCGGTTCGTCGATGAATTTGCCCGGTATTATATTCCGGCAGTGGTGGCGCTCGCTGTTGTGGTGGCACTCGTTGTGCCGCTCTTGCTGAGCGCTCCCTTCCAGCCATGGCTCTATAAGGCGCTCGTCCTGTTGGTGATCGCCTGCCCATGCGCCTTGGTCATCTCCACGCCGGTGACTGTTGTCAGTGCACTTGCAGCAGCGGCCCGGCACGGCATATTAATCAAGGGTGGTGCATATCTAGAGCAAGGACATAAGCTCAAGGCTATTGCGCTCGATAAGACAGGAACCATCACTCTTGGACGGCCCTCTGTGACCGATACGCGTGTGCTGGATTCTGGCGACAAGGCTGCTCTACTCCGCCATGCCGCAAGCCTTGCCATACGTTCTAATCATCCGGTATCGGCGGCAGTGGTTGATGATTGGATCGCCGCCAATCCAGGCGACACCTTGCTCGATGTGGTCGACTTCATGGCGCTGCCCGGGCGCGGAGTCAATGGGACGATCAACGGCGAATTCTATTACTTCGGCAATCAGCGGCTGATGCAGGAGCAAGGCATCGGCGGCGGCATGCTGGACACGGTGCTTGGAGAATACGAGCGCGGCGGAAAGAGTGTCGTCGTGCTGAGCTCGACCACTACACCGTTGCTCGTTCTGGCGGTGGCCGACACCATGCGCGATACCAGTGAGGCCGCGATTGCGGCAATGCGTGGCTTGGGCCTGCATGTGGTAATGCTGAGCGGTGACAACGCTTACGCTGCTGCAGCGATGGGGAGTCAGGCCGGAATCGGTGACGTGCGTGGGAATCTGCTTCCTGAAGAGAAGCTCGCCGCCATCCACGAACTGCGTACACAGTACGGTTACATAGGCATGGTGGGCGACGGCATCAACGACGCCCCTGCGCTGGCCAGTGCTGACATCGGCTTCGCCATGGGCGCGGCGGGGTCTGACACGGCACTTGAAACTGCCGACGTTGCATTGATGGACGATGATCTCAGCAAGCTGGTCGCGTTTTTGCATCTAAGCTCACGCACACGTAAAGTACTGCGGCAAAACATCGGTTTCGCGCTGTTGATCAAGGCCGTTTTCCTAGTGTTGGCCTTAGCGGGGCAAGCGACGTTGTGGATGGCGGTATTTGCGGATATGGGGGCCAGCTTGCTGGTTGTGTTCAACGCTTTGCGTATGTTGCGTAGCCTGGATCGATTTAACACACAGCACAGAGACGGTAACGCCACTTCGGCCCTTCCTTGATATGTTATGATTTTTCCGTGAAACGATTTCTCCTTATTCTGTTGTTGGTACTTGTACCGTTCCAGTTTGCCTGGGCAACGGCGGGATCGTATTGCCAACACGAAACGGGGGCGACCAGCGTGCATTTTGGTCATCATGCCCATCAACATCAGGGTAAAGCCGATACATCGAACGCCAAAGCCAAGCTTGGCAAGATCGATATCGACTGCCCCTCGTGCCACGGTGCTGGCTGTGCATTGTTCTTAACGCACGTCGAACCCGTAACCATCCCGCTCGATAAAACCGCCGCCGAACCGCGTGTTCTGCTGTACACCTCCCATATCCCGGACGGCCCGCGTAGGCCTGACCGCTCTCCCGTCGCTTAAGCCGACGGGACATTCCTTATTGCTTTATTAGTTCGCTACCTGCGAGCTGGTGTCTCGTCGAATTCTTTTCCCATGGTCCTTGGAGAATTCGATGTACAAACTATTACTGCCGCTTGGCATAGCGGCGGCTGTCGCTGGCCAGCCGGTGATCGCATTGGCGCAAGTTCTAGCGTTGCCGCTCGTCCACGATGGGGCGCAATCGCCTGTCACCTCTGTGCAACCTACGGTGCTGAACCTTGACCAAGCGCTCGAACTAGCCGATCGCGTCAGCGTTGATATTCGTCAGACGGCCTCCAATCGCGATGCTTTATCGGGTGACTTGTCGGACGCCTCACACCTGCTATGGAACAATCCAAAGCTGAACGCGGAAAGAGTCCGCCGCGAGGTGCCCGCGCAAGGTCTGTCTACCACGCGCCAACGTGAATGGAGCGCCTCATTCGAGCAGACGTTCGAGATCGCGGGCCAGCAAGGGTATCGCCGCCGCGCCGCGCAAGCGCAACTGGCGGCGCATGTCGCAACGCTGGACGAAACGCGTCGTGCTGTGTTGGCCGAAGTGGAGACTTCTTTCGTCGAGGTACTCGCCCTGCAGGAGCGGGTCAAGACCGAGAACGACTCGTTGGGCCTGATTCAAAACACGGCACAGTCGGTGGAGAAGCGCGTGGTGGCGGGTGAAGATAGCCGCCTCGATGGCAATCTCGCCCAAGTCGAGGCGGTGCGCGCCCGTAACCAGATTGGCGTACTTCAAGAGCAATTGATCGAAGCGCGCCAGCGCCTTGCCGAATTATTACAATTGCCGGCGGGAGCACTACCCATCGCGGATGGCACACTCGATGTCGGCCAGGCCAAGCAGTACACGTTGGCCGATCTGCTGTCGCGCGCTAGGCAGCGTCCGCTGCTGCGCGCGCTGGACAACAAGCAGGACGCTGCCCGCAACAGGTTGTCGCTGGAACGGGCCACACGTTATCCGGACGTGACGGTCGCTGTATCTACCTCGCGCGAGGGACCGGTCGGCGCGCAGGAGCGTCTGACGGGTTTGAGCATGTCGATTCCACTCCCATTGTTCCATCAGAACGCTGGCGCAATTGGCCGGGCATCGACGGAACTGAAGCAAACCACGATTGAGCGTGAGACCGCAATGCGCGACACCCAAGCCGCTGTCGCGGCGCTGTGGCAACGGATGCAAAGCCTCACGGAACGCGTCAAGGCGTTGCGCTCATCGATCTTGCCCACCCTGGAACAAAACCAGGAGTTGTCAAAAAAATCGCTGCAGGCTGGAGAAATCAGCATTGTGCAGCTTCTGTTGGTTAACCGCCAGCTGCTCGACGGCCGAAAGGACCTGATCGACGCCGAACGGGAATTGCGCGTGACCGACATCGCGCTGCGAACCGCCGCAGGCCTGCTATCACGACCATGAACTTCTTGTCCAACGCTCAGAACACAAATGGAAACCTCATCACCATGCCAAACAAACACAAATGTCGGCTCACTCTGCCGCTTGTTCTAATCTCGGCCATTTTCGCAGGCTGCAGCAAAGATAAACCGTCGGCCCCTCCTGACAAAGCGCCAAGTGCGGAGAAGGCGGAGGCTAGCGGCGACAAGGTCGTCACGCTTAGCGCCGACGAAGGCGCTACTTCCGGGGTGCGCACAGCCGTGCTGGAACAGCAAATTTTTGCCGATCAGCTTACGGTGACGGCGACCATCGAGCCTGCGCAGGACCGCTACGCGAGCATCGCGCCGCGCATATCCGGAAAAGTGGACAAGGTGATGGTCGGCCTTGGCGAGCAAGTCCGCGCGGGGCAAACGCTCGCTTTGGTCGATAGCATCGAGGCGGGCGAGGCGCAATCGGCTTATGCCCAAGCCGTGACGGAATTATCCGTGGCGAGGTCAGCAGCCGAACGCGCAGAACGACTACAAGCCGACCAAATCATCCCGCAGAAAGACGTTCTGCGCGCCCGGGCCGACCTCGAAAAAGCGAAGGCGATCGCGCGCGCTGCTGGTGATCGTCGCCACGCGCTAGGCCTGTCGGGTCGCGACGGTGAAACGAGCAAGACACCATCGATTTTTCCGGTAACGGCGCCGTTCGCCGGTACCGTCGTCGACAAGAAGGCCGTACTCGGCGAGCTGGCGCAGCCCGACAAGCCACTCTTTGCGATCGCGGACATGTCACACGTCTGGATTGAAACCAATCTGTTCGAAAAAGATTTGGCAAGAGTCAAGCCAGGTGCGCAAGCGGTCGTCACTGTGGCCGCGTATGGCAGCGAAGCGTTTCGCGGGAAAGTCACCTATGTGAGCAGCGTGATGGACAAGGAGACCCGAACAGTGAAGGCCCGCGTTGAAGTACCCAATCCAGAAGGTAAACTCAAGCTCGGCATGTTCGCCAGCGCGGCCATTTCGACGGAGGGGAGCCAAAAAGCCCTGATGCTGCCGAATGAAGCGGTGGTGCTCGTCCAGGGGCAACCAACGGTGTTCGTCAAGCGCGGCGAAGGTTTCGACACGCGAGCAGTGGAGCTTGGCGACAAGCGCCAGGGCCTGGTTGAAATCAAGGGCGGCGTCAAGACCGGTGAAACGGTGGTGACCCAGGGCGCCTATGCGCTTAAGGCCAAGCTGCTCAAGTCGCAGATCAGCGCGGATTAAGGGGACGACATGCTCAATTCTATTGTTGACCTCTCACTGCGCTATAAGGTGCTCGTCATCGTCGGCTTTCTGATTGTCGTCATGATGGGCGCGCTGGCCTGGCGCGACTTGCCGGTCGATGCGTTTCCGGACGTGACACCCATCCAGGTGAACATTTATACGGAGTCGCCGGGCCTTGCGGCCGAAGATGTCGAGAAGTTGCTGACAACGCCGGTGGAGACATCGATGGCGGGATTGGCCGGGGTGGAAGCGATTCGCTCGGTGTCGCTGTTCGGCCTGTCGTACGTCAGCGTCAATTTTAAAGACAACGTCGATATCTATTTTGCGCGCCGGCTGGTGGGCGAAAAGCTCCTGGAAGCCAAGCAGCGCATGCCGGACGGCTACGGCGAGCCAACTATGGGGCCGAACAGTTCCGGGCTGGGCCAGGTGTTCTGGTACACGGTGGAGTCGGTCGACCAGAACATGACGACGATGGATCTGCGCACGCTGCACGACTGGGATATCCGCCTGAAGCTTCGCACCGCTCCTGGTGTGGATGACGTGAGTTCTTGGGGCGGCGACGAGAAGCAGTACCAAGTGCTGATCGACCCGAACAAGCTGATTAAGTATGGCTTGAGTTTGAAAAGTGTCATGGAAACGCTGACGGCGAACAATCGCCAAGTGGGCGGCCAGTATCTGAATGTAGGACAGGAACAATATCTGGTGCGCGGTCTGGGCCTGGTAGCAAACGCAAGCGATATCGGGAACGTGGTACTGGCGACACATCGAGGCACGCCCATTTATGTGCGCGATGTCGCCCAGGTCAAGGAAGGTGCATCTTTGCGCTCGGGAGCCGTGACGAAGGACGGGAAAGAGGTGGTCCTCGGCATGGCGCTACAGCGGCTCGGTGAGAACGCCAAAAATGTTGTCGCCGAGGTCAAGCAGAAGTTGAAGTCGACGCAGCAGGCGTTGCCGAAAGGCGTAACCATCAATCCGGTCTACGATCGTACCGACCTGGTGGACAAGGCGGTCAAAACGGCGGAAAGCGCGCTGGTGGAAGGATCCATCCTGGTGGCTGTAATCCTATATCTGTTCCTTGGCGAGATTCGCTCGGCGGTGGTTGTGATCGTCGCGCTACCACTGGCCATGCTGATTAGTTTTATCATGATGCAGCAATGGGGCTTGTCTGCCAATCTGATGTCACTGGCGGGCCTTGCGGTAGGTATCGGGATGATGGTCGACGGCGCCGTGGTGATGGTCGAAAATGGATTCCGGCTGCTATCTCATCATGCTGAATCGGGCCGTCCGATTAACAAGACGCATATCATCTTGCAGGCCGCCCGCGAGGTGATCAATCCGGTTGCGTTCGCGATCCTCATTATCATCGTGGTCTTCCTGCCGCTGTTCTCCCTCACCGGCCTGGAGGGCAAGATGTTCAAGCCGATGGCGCTGACCATCACCTTCGCCATGGTCGGGTCGTTGATCCTGACAATGACACTCGTTCCAGTGCTTTCCGCGTTGATTCTTAAAGCAAAAGAAGAGAAGGATACCTTTGTCGTCGCTGCGGCCAAGCGCCTTTACCTGCCGTTGCTCGACCGCGCTCTCGACAACAAGAAGATCGTGGTAATCGGTGCGGTTGGCTTGCTGGTGGCCTCACTCGCGCTTATCCCCTTCCTAGGCAAAGAATTCATGCCCTCCTTGCAGGAGGGCGGCATTATGTTCCGCGTCACGAGCATCCCGTCCACATCTCTGGACGAATCGATCCGTATATCCAAACAACTCGAAGCGAGTCTGAAGGAGTTTCCCGAGACGGCATCCTCGTTGGCGATGATTGGCCGGGCCGAGAAGGGAGAAACAGCGGATGTGAACTACATGGAACTGCTTGTCAACCTCAAGCCGCAGAGTGACTGGCCCAAGAAGAAGGCCATCCCGGAGTTGGCCAAGGAGATGCAAGTTGCGCTTGAACGAAAAGCGCCGACTGCAGTAATCGCCGCAACGCAGCCGATCCAGATGCGTATCGAAGAACTGATTTCGGGTGTGCGGGCGACGCTAGCCTTAAAAATCTATGGTGAGGACTTAAATACGCTCGATCGCCTGACAAGTCAGATGAAGGAAGTATTGGAAAAAGTGCCTGGTGCCGCCGACCTATCGTTGGAGGCCAACAAGGGCAAACCCCAGCTCATCATCAAGGTCGACCGTGAAGCGGCGTCCCGTTACGGTATCAATGCCGATGACATTCTCAACGTCGTACAGGCGGGCATTGGCGGAAAGGCTGTCTCTACGCTTATCGATGGATCGAAGCGCTTTGACATCCAGGTATGGCTGGGTGGTGAATTCCGGAACAGCGTGGAGGCGATATCCTCGATTCCGATTCGTAGCGAAAATGGCGCGCTCGTGCCGCTGGGGCGCGTCGCCGCGCTTGAAGTGGACGAGGGTTATTCATTCGTGCGGCGCGAGCAGTTACAGCGATATGCCGTCATCCAGATGGACGTGAAAGGGCGTGACGTGAACAGCTTCGTGCAGGAGGCACAGCAAAGAATCGCCGCACAAGTGAAGATCCCGACTGGGTATGTGATGGAATGGGGCGGCGCGTTTGAAAACCAGAAGCGTGCAATGACCAAGCTGGCCATCATCGTTCCTCTGACGATAGGATTGATCTTCATCCTCTTGTACACCGCCTTCAATTCGCTTACGTACGCCACACTTATCATCGCCAATGTGCCTTTCGCGACCATTGGCGGTGTTGTTGGGCTGTTCGTTACTGGTCAGTATCTGTCGGTACCCTCTGCAATTGGCTTCATTGCCGTATTCGGCGTTGCCATGCTCAACGGGATCGTGCTTGTGACCTTCCTCAATGAGCAACTAGAGCAAGGACTGAGTGTGCGCGAAGCCGTGCGCCAAGGAGCGGCGCTACGCCTGCGCCCAGTATTGATGACCGCGTCGATCGCCATCTTTGGCTTGGTGCCAATGCTGCTATCTTCCGGTGTTGGGGCGGAAACTCAACGACCGTTGGCCACGGTCGTCGTGGGTGGCCTCTTCACTTCCACCGCCTTGACCTTGCTCTTGCTACCGCTGCTGTACGAATGGGTCGAGAACCGTCGAGAACGTAAGGCGCTCGCGGCGTCCATGCCACAGACAACGACGGCGATAGTGTGACGTTCGGCGCCGACGACATCGGCGGCTCTACCTTTCCAGACCAGGAGGTCTAAATGAAACAGCTCAAAGCATTCATCCACCCGCACCGCGTGCGCTTCGTCACGGAAGCGCTGCGCAATTCAGGATTGTGCGACATCAGCAACGGGGTCGGCTGCTACAACCTCACTGTTTCCACCGTTCAACGCCTTTATTCGGGCAACGATCAGGGGCAACAGCACTATTCGCTCGACTTGGCCGAGCCGGTGGTGGCGGAAGCGAAGTTGGAATTGATTTGCGAGGATGGCCTGGCACCGCAACTGGTGTCATTGATCGTCCAGGCCGGCAAGCCCAGCAAGGGCTGGGTATTTACGACAACCATCGATGCGGTTGCCGAAATAGCGGGCTCTTAGAGTCGCGGGCATGAGACTACGCCCTCGACGCCTCAGAGTTCATGCGCGCGAAGGCATGTCCTCTCAAAGGAAGGGACACAACGTCCGCTTCGCGCTTGTGGCCGGAACCGCGTTGGCGATACTGCTTACGGTTGCTTGCGGTCTGCTGTGCATCTCGACCGTGCACAGCAGACTATGGTGGCTCGCCTATGTGATGGCTCTGTGTCTGGCAACGACGCTACTGGCGCACCATCGGATGGACGAACATCGCTTCTACATTGCGTACGCCACGCTTGTCTTGCTAGAAACGTCGATTTGGTTTTGGTCCGTCGAGCACATGATCATGAGTGCAGGTGATTGGATACTGGCGGGAGCGTTCTTGTTCCTGGCCATGCTTAGTTTGCTGCTGCACAGACGCGGGCGTCAGCCTGGCTAACAATCCAACAACAATTTCAACAGGGTGGTATATGAAACATGCCGAGAAAATAAGACTCGTACTACCACTTGTCCTGCCCGATGTGACACATCCGCAGGACCAGTGCATTGACAAGTTGATCCAGTCGTTATCGGGCCGTCCCGGCCTGGAGCGAGTGCATCTGAAACAGGGTGAATTTGATGAGCTGCTCTTGTGCCTGCATTACGTTCCTGCGCTGATCACAGTGGCGCGGCTGCGAGAGTTAGTCCATTCGGTGGGGGCGGACTTGACGGAAAAATACGGGCATTACACTACCCGTATCAACCTCCCACTGCATGCGCGCAGTGCCCGGTTATTATCGAGCAGGCTACGCGGTATGCCTGGCGTGCTGGAGGCGGAGGTATCGGCATCGGGCGCGGTTCGCGTCGAATACGAACGCGACCTGCTGTCGCAAGCCGAGCTGGCGCAACACATCGCCGCAATTGGGGGAACAATGGAAGGCGCGAGCGGGCGCGGGCATGACGATGCGCCAGGTACTGCCCAACTTGCAGATCAGAACATTGTTGCTATTATGGGCGCCCGGATAGCCAAGTCGGGGACCACCTCCCCACATGAGAGCGAACACGCATCTGCAACAACGTCAGCGGTCGATGCCGCTGCACATGGTCATGATGCTGGGCATGTGCATGAGCATGAGCACGAGACAGAAGCGCAGCACGCCCACGACGACGAGGCCGAAGCGCATGCAGGTCACGACCACGCCCATGGCGGTATCTTCGGCGAAAGGTCCGAGCTTATTTCCGCCGTTCTTGCGGGTGTATGCGTGTTGGCAGGATGGCTTGTCGAAAGTGCCGGCTGGGGACCCGAATGGCTGCCGGTCTTGCTCTATTGCGGTGCCTACCTCTTCGGCGGTTACTTTACGACCAAAGAGGCGATCGAGAACATCCTGGCGCGTCGCTTTGAGATCGACACTCTGATGCTGGTTGCGGCCGCCGGCGCCGCCGCCCTGGGAAAATGGGCCGAAGGCGGCTTGCTATTGTTCCTGTTCAGTCTTGGCCATTCACTTGAACACTTCGCGATGGGCCGGGCACGGCGGGCGATCGAGGCGTTGGCTAAGCTGGCGCCGGAAACCGCGCTCCTCAAACGCGGCGATGCAACCGCCGAAGTTCCAGTGGAAACCCTCAAACCCGGCGATATCGTGCTGGTGAAGCCCAATGAGCGACTGCCGGCTGATGGTGTTGTGATCAAGGGGAGTACCAGCATCAACCAAGCTCCCGTGACCGGTGAAAGTGTTCCAGTCGATAAGGAGCCTGTTGAGGACGGCGCCGCTGCGATCGCCACGTTCGAACGCACCAGCGCCAGTAGCCGGGTGTTTGCCGGAACGATCAACGGTTCTGGTGCAATCGAAGTCATGGTCGCACGCCTGGCCGCCCAGTCTACGATGGCGCGGGTGATTCAAATGGTGGCGGACGCGGAAGCCCAGCGCTCGCCGACGCAGCAATTCACCGACAAGTTCGAACGTATTTTCGTTCCAGTGGCGCTTGCGCTGGTAGGGTTGTTGATGTTCGCCTTCCTGGTCGTCGACGAATCGTTCTCGGACAGCTTCTATCGCGCGATGGCCGTTCTAGTTGCAGCCAGTCCGTGCGCTCTGGCCATCTCCGTTCCGAGCGCCGTGCTGTCCGGGGTTGCGCGCGCCGGCCGCGGTGGCGTCCTGGTCAAGGGCGGCGGACCGCTGGAGAACCTTGGCAGTTTGACGTCCATCGCTTTCGACAAGACCGGCACCCTGACCGAGGGCCGTCCGAAACTGACCGATGTCGTGCCGGCGGACGGCGTCAGTGAACAGGAGTTGTTGGCAATTGTTCTGGCCGTCGAATCGCATAGCGATCATCCCCTGGCCTCCGCATTGATCGAAGGAGCGAAGGCGAGGCTTTCGCAGGAAGAACAGGTGTCGTCGGCAGACGACGTCAAGAGCATCACCGGGCGAGGCATTCAAGCGAGTGTTGGCGGGGAAGTCGTCTACATCGCCAAGCCAATATTATTCTCCGAGCTGGACGGAGCCAGCTTGCCCGAAGCACTCGTCAAGACTAACGAACAACTGATCAAGGATGGCCGCACCACGATGATTGTTCGCAAGGGTGAACGGTATCTGGGTACCATCGGCGTGATGGACACTCCGCGCGAAGTAGCGGCTTCGGTGATGACTCGACTGCACGCGCTAGGTATCGAACGCCTGATTATGATTTCGGGGGACAACCAGCAAGTGGCCGATTCTGTGGCTAAATCGGTCGGCTTGACCGAAGCCAGGGGAGACCTGATGCCCGAACAGAAAGTGGCAGCGATTAAGCAATTGCGCGAACAGCACGGGAAGGTCGCCATGGTCGGTGACGGTGTCAACGACGCACCTGCGATGGCCAACGCAACGGTCGGTATTGCGATGGGGGCAGCGGGCTCGGACGTCGCGCTTGAAGCGGCGGATGTTGCCCTCATGGGCGATGACTTGGGGCAACTCCCCTTCGTGGTTGGCCTGTCGCGGCAAACTAGCCGCATCATTAAACAGAATTTATGGGTCAGCCTGGGTGTCGTCGCTGTCCTTATCCCAGCGACAATATTTGGCTTGAACATCGGCACGGCCGTGCTCTTTCACGAAGGATCGACCGTGCTGGTCGTGATCAATGCGCTACGTCTATTGGCGTTTCGGGATGATGACAGGGGCAGCATAGCGAATACGACCCAGCCTCCGGCATCTGCAGAGACCGCGAAAGTCGATGTCATGAAGGCGCCTACAACGTGAATACGTCTTTAAGTAGTGTCCTGATGTTTGCAGTATTCCCGGCTATCTCCGTCGTTCTGGGCGCCTTAGTGACGTTCGTGCGTACTCCTAGCGCGAAGCTACGCAGCGCGGTGCAGCATATGGCCGCCGGAGTCATCTTCTGCGTCCTGGCAACCGAGTTGCTACCCGACTTGGTCCATCGTCATATGCCATGGGCTACCCTAATGGGGTTTTCGATTGGGGTCGCGGTAATGCTTGCCGTCAAATGGGCCGGAGATCAAGGCGAGAAAGGCGAATCAGCACGAAGCAGCCGCGGACTACTGTCAGCAATGGGCGTGGATGTTGCTCTGGATGGCATGCTCATTGGCCTTTCGTTCGCCGCAGGCGAAAGACAAGGCTTGTTGCTCACCATCGCGCTTGTCCTGGAGCTTTTTTTTCTCGGTGTCTCTTGCGCCACGTCGCTTGGCAGTAGAGGGAAAACCAAGTGGGCGATCGGACTGGTGTGCATTGGGCTCGCTGTGGCGCTGCTCGCCGGTGCGGGTGCCGGTGCGGTCTTACTCAGCCGCGTCTGGCCAGTCTATGTTGATGGATTGCTGGCCTTCGGCGTAGCGGCATTGTTATATCTAGTAACCGAAGAACTGCTCGTTGAAGCACATGAGGAATCTGAGACGCCGATCCAGACGGCGATGTTTTTCCTCGGCTTCATCGGTTTGTTCACTTTGGACATGCTCATTTAACGTGACGGCAATACAATGTCCGTCCGCGTTCGGGATCACATAGCTGGGAGCCGCGTCAAGCGGCTCTCAGCATGCTTCTAGGCCATGACCGCGACTATTACTCCGGTCGTGCGGGACGCGTCAGATTCTGTAGTATCTCGGGGACTATGCCCTCATGGCAATCTCGCGGCGAGAATTCTACTTTGTCGTGGACTTCCAGTGAGATCGATCGTGGCGCCGATACCGTTATGTATTCGTGTAGCCGGCCATGAGGAATCTTTACTTCCACGAATCGGTTTGTTGCTAGCTGCTGAGGCGTTAGTGAAGTTAAGCAAGTTGGGGGCTTCCTCATAAGAGCCTCTGCTGTATATATCTTGCTGACGTAGCCGCTCCTGCTGTTCTCTCCCAGTCTAGGTTCAGGAGTGCTGCATCCGACAATTGCCAATCCAACGACAAACCCAATGTATCTTAAAGGCTGTTTCATAATTTCTCTTTCGATTAAGTGCGCACGATACCAGCGCAACGCGCAAGCGATGAAGTTCATCCGACGTCACATTCTTCGCTCTGCAAAGGAACGGAATAAGTTGCCGTTGGCAGCTGCCCGGATGCTGATTAGAACGGAACGCTACAAGTTTTGATTGCCAGCGAGTTTGCGTCCATGAAGGCTAGTTAGTGAGGACGCTGAGCCGAAATGATCGGCGCATGCGGCTCAATAGATGGCTCGACAACAATCCACTAGGAATGGCTGAGGCACCAAAATACAGTTGATGAAGAGCTGGCGTCTGCCTAGATGGCGATGTTTCCGACGAAGGTCCATTTGGGCCGAAGGGGTTCCTCCGGAATGGGCGATTGATACGTGGGGTAACTTGCAATCTCCGCCGAGACGGACATAACGACTGGGAGAGAAAGTTGAATCGAGGGGGAGACAGGCACAGAGAAATTGCAAAAGACATGACAGCCGGCGCAACATCCGATCACGCTTTTTTTGTCGGTTTCAGCAGTCTGGCTATGTGCGTTTGAGGCTTGAACGCCGCTCTCAGTGGCGCTCTGTCCTGACGTCCGCGAGATGACGTCTCGTACGCCCGACATTGCCGCCCAAGTCGTCTGGAGCGGCAATAGCAACACTAAGAGCATGATAAGCAGGCGTTTCATACCGAAAGATTATACAGAAGGCCGCGGCGCGCGGCGACCAAGTCCGCAGCGCATGACCTGGTCATATCTTCTTCAGGCACTTAGCCATTCTCGTGGTGCTATTCGTACGCGTTCATCGTGATATACTAACGCCCATCATGCCCCGTCGAACTCTCTACCTGCTGATTGCACTACTCGCGCTACAGTTTAGCTGGAGCGTGGTGGCTGCCTATTGCACGCACGAGACGGGGCGCGCAGCAAATCACTGGGGCCATCATCCGGACGCCAAAGCTTCGGATGAGGTCGTGTCGTTGTTGAAGGAAAAGCCTTCTGACGCCAAAAAGACTTCGGCGCACTCGCACTGTGCGTCATGCGCGCACGGCGCGTTGTCGATTTATAGCTTTGAAAGCATCTCTCATCCGCAGATCGCTGAAGCTGCTCCTGTGACCACTGAAATCACTCTTTCTTCTTACCCCACCGCTCCTCCTGAGCGCCCTCAGTGGGTAGCCGCCGCTTAATTCCGGCGGTTGTATTTGTTCGTCTTTATAGGAACATGACCTACGTCTGAAAATGATGGAGGTAACTGCACGCCGCCGGATTTCTTCGTCACTCATTTACGGAGTTATCCATGCAATCCCGATATTTTGTTATGGGAGCGGCTGTCCTATTGGCGCAGCTTATCTCCTTTAGTACCCAAGCTGCTGACCAGCAAGGCGCGTCCCTTACCATTGGCGAGTCGACACGTTCAACAGACACAAGCACTGCCCCTTTGACGCTGGAGCAGGCCATCACGCAGGCCCTGTCTACCAGTCCTCACTTACGTTTCGCCGCGCAGAGCGTGGCCATCGCAGAAGGCGCGCGTGTTCAAGCCGGTATGCGGCCAAATCCAGAGCTGTCGCTGCTACGCGAAGGCATGTCTTCGACCACCGGCCGTACCGACACCTATCAACTCAGCCAGCTGCTTGAACTAGGCGATAAGCGTGGCGCACGCATAAAGTTCGCCGAGCAAGATCAAGCCTTTGCGCGTGGCGATACCAACGTCGCTGCAGCCGAACTTCGCGCCAACGTCATTGCGGCCTATTTTGAGGCGCTGACGGCCCGAGAGCACGTTGCGCTAGCCAAGGAGTCCCTAACCCTGGCAAGAAAGGCCACCAACGCTGCCGGCCGCCGCGTTGCTGCGGGCAAGATATCTCCATTGGAGCAGACGCGCTCAAGCGTTGCCGAAGCCGGCGCCCGTCTGGAGCTGTCGCAAGCGCTGGCCGATGCGGCACTGGCCAAACGCCGCCTGGCGGCCTTCTGGGGGAGTACTCAGCCGGAGGCGCGACCGCTGGTGGCACCTGAAATCAACCTCGCTGCCATTCCGGCTTTACCGGAGTTGCAAACACGTCTGGAGGCTTCGCCACAAATGCAACGTGCGCGCATACAGATCGCACGTGAGGAGGCCCGGCTCAATCTGGCCAAAGCCGACCGCGTGCCAGACCTGACCGTTACGCTGGGGAGAAAAAAAGACAGCCTGACCAACGTTTCCCAGACCGTTGTTGGTGTGACTGTCCCGCTGCCGCTGTTTAATCGCAACCAAGGTAACCTCCTTTCCGCACTGCGCCGTGTCGACAAGGCCCGAACGGATGCGGAGATCGAGTACCTCAATGCGATACAAGCCCTGGCTGATGCCCACCAACGCGCTACTGTCTCGCAGGAACAGATCGAAAGCATGCGCAAGGAAATCCTGCCGGCTGCCCAAAGCGCCTTCGATGCGGCGGTTACTGGCTTCGAGCTGGGAAAATTCGGTTTCATTGATGTGCTCGATGCGCAACGCACACTGTTTCAAAGCCGCGCTCAATACCTGAGCGCACTGTCCGCGCGCTATCGCTCCCTTGCAGACCTGGAGCGCTTTATCGCTGTAGAAAACAACGTTGGCAATTTCCCGACTGACAGGAATACAAAATGATGTTGAATATTGACAAAAAATCTCAAAAATCCGCACTGATTATCGTGCTGATCGGCGCCGTACTGGGATCCGCTATCCTGTTCTGGAAAAAAGATGGCCCAGGCCCTGCAAGTGAAGCTGCGCACGCGGAAGAAGGTGCCAAGGAAGGCGGCAAAGGCGGCGCCCATGTCGGCGAGGAAGGTGTCATCTTGATGAACGCCAAGCAAATTCAGACTGCGGGCATCATTACCGCCAAAGCCGAACCAGCGACCATGGGGAACGTGATTCAGTTGCCAGGTGAGGTTCGTTTTAATGAAGACCTGACCGCGCACATTGTTCCCCGCACGCCGGGAGTGGCCGACTCGGTCTCCGCCGACCTCGGCCAAAATGTGAAGAAAGGTCAAGATTTAGCTGTGATCTCCAGTCCCGCGTTAGCAGATCTGCGTAGTGCCTCATTGGCAGCACAAAAGCGCCTGAGTCTTGCACAGGTCACATTCCAGCGGGAGAAGAAGTTATGGGAAGACAAAATATCGGCCGAGCAAGACTATCTGCAAGCCCAGAGCGCGCTGCGCGAAGCCGAAATTGAATCGCAGACCGCTCG
Organism: Pseudomonadota bacterium; assembly: GCA_040389645.1. Classification (GTDB taxonomy): domain Bacteria; phylum Pseudomonadota; class Gammaproteobacteria; order Burkholderiales; family Burkholderiaceae_D; genus Rugamonas. The sequence continues at coordinate 33,020 of JAZJZT010000001.1, forward strand.
CTCCAAATTGTCTGCATTGGGCGCCGGTGAGGGGGAAGGCGCGCTCAACCGCTACGTCCTGCGTGCCCCCTTCAATGGCGTGATTGTGGAAAAGCATATAGCCCAGGGCGAAGCAGTCAAGGAAGATGCCAACGTGTTCCTGCTCTCGGATCTGACCAGCGTCTGGGTAGAAGTTGTGGTGACACCGAAGGATTTGGAATTGGTCCGCGTCGGTGAAACCGTCAAGATCACTTCTGCCGCCAACGACACCTCCGCCACCGGCAAGGTCAGCTACGTAGGTAATCTGCTAGGTGAGCAAACTCGTACGGCAAAGGCGCGCGTCGTGATCTCTAATCCTAATATGGCGTGGCGTCCTGGCCTGTTCGTCAATGCAGCGATGACGCGCGGTGAAAAGAACGTTCCTGTCTCAGTCGTTGCCGATGCAGTGCAGACGATCGATGGCAAAACCGTGGTGTTCGTCAAAGTCGAAAAGGGTTTTAAGGTCCAGCCAGTCAAGATCGGCAGCAATGACGGCAAACGCGTTGAAATCGTTGAAGGTCTGTCTGTGGGAACTCAGTACGCCGCAGCCGGTAGCTTTGTAGTGAAGGCCGAGCAAGGCAAAGGCAGTGCCGGACACGAAGACTGATTAAGGAATCCACCATGTTTGAACGAATAATTCAATCTGCCATCGGCCACCGATGGCTTGTCATGCTCGCCGTGATCGCCATGGCCGCCATTGGCGTCTACAACTATCAGAAGCTGCCGATTGACGCAGTGCCTGACATTACTAACGTGCAGGTACAGATCAATACCAGCGCCAATGGCTATTCGCCGCTGGAGGTGGAACAGCGCGTCACCTTCCCAATCGAGACAGTGATGGCCGGTTTGCCCAATCTGGAGCAGACGCGCTCGTTGTCCCGCTATGGCCTGTCACAGGTGACAGTGATCTTCAAGGATGGCACCGATGTCTACTTCGCGCGCCAGCTGGTTAACCAGCGCATCCAGGAAGCGAAGGAAAACCTGCCGCGCGGAGTCGTACCGATGATGGGACCAATTTCGACCGGGCTGGGTGAGATCTACCTGTGGACGGTCGAAAGCGAACCCAACGCCAAGAAGCCTGACGGCACGCCATACACGCCGACCGACCTGCGCGAGATACAGGACTGGATTATCAAACCGCAACTGCGCCAGGTGGAAGGCGTCACCGAAATCAACTCGATTGGCGGTTACGCGAAGGAATATCACATCACACCAGACCCCGTGAAGTTGAGCTCCTATGGCCTCACTCTCAAAGATGTTGTGAGCGCCATCGATCGCAACAACAATAACGTGGGCGCCGGCTACATCGAGCGCAACGGTGAGCAGTTCCTGATCCGCGCGCCTGGCCAGGTACGCACGCTGGAGGACGTCCGCAATACCATCCTGAACAACGTCCAGGGAGTACCGATTCGCGTGCGTGATGTAGCCGAAGTAGCTATCGGCCGCGAGCTGCGCACCGGCGCCGCGACTGAAAACGGACGTGAGGTGGTGTTGGGCACAGTCTTCATGCTGATCGGCGAAAACAGCCGCGTGGTGTCGCAGGCAGTCGCCCAGCGCATGGCGGCAGTCAATCGCTCACTGCCGGCTGGCGTGAAAGCTGTACCGGTGTATGACCGCACGGTACTGGTAGACAAGGCCATCGCGACCGTGAAGAAGAACCTGCTCGAAGGGGCAATTCTGGTCATCGCGATCCTGTTCATCTTCCTTGGTAACATCCGCGCGGCGCTTATCACAGCGATGGTCATTCCACTGGCGATGCTGTTCACTTTCACTGGCATGGTGACGTACAAGGTCAGCGCCAACCTGATGAGTTTGGGGGCGCTGGACTTCGGCATCATTATCGATGGCGCCGTGGTGATTGTTGAGAACTGTGTTCGCCGCCTGTCGCATGCGCAAGAGCACCATAAGCGAGAGCTGACTTTGCGAGAGCGCTTCCATGAGGTATTCGCCGCTGCCAAGGAAGCGCGTCGCCCGCTGCTCTTCGGTCAGTTGATCATCATGGTCGTATACCTGCCTATCTTTGCTCTCGCGGGCGTTGAGGGCAAGATGTTCCATCCGATGGCCTTTGCCGTGGTCACAGCTTTGCTGGGCGCCATGATCTTGTCCATGACCTTCATCCCGGCGGCCGTAGCCCTGTTCATCGGCAAGCGTGTCGCGGAGAAGGAAAACCGCCTGATGGCGATGGCCAAGAATGCCTATGAGCCGCTGCTGGCAAAGGTGATGAACAACGGGACGTCCGTGATCACGGGCGCCGTGGTGTTGATTGTGCTATGCGGCCTGTTGGCCACGCGCATGGGGAGCGAATTCGTGCCGAACCTGAACGAAGGCGATATCTCGATCCAAGCACTGCGCATTCCGGGTACCAGCCTGAGCCAGTCGCTGGAGATGCAGAAGAAGCTGGAAGCAGGCTTGAAAGCCAAGTTTCCGGAAATTGACCGCATCTTTGCCCGTACCGGTACTGCGGAAATTGCATCGGACCCCATGCCACCGAATATCTCGGATGGCTACATCATGTTCAAACCGGAGTCGGAATGGCCTAGACCGAAAAAAACCCGCGACGAATTGATCGCAGAAATCAAGGAGGAAGCCGAAAAATATGTCGGCAACGCCTATGAGTTCTCCCAGCCGATTCAACTGCGTTTCAACGAACTGATTTCCGGCGTGCGTAGTGATGTTGCTGTCAAAGTCTACGGTGACGATATGGAGGTTCTCGCCGATACCGGCAAGAAGATTGCCGATGTGCTGCAGGGCATTCCTGGGGCCACCGAGGTGAAGGTGGAGCAAACCGGCGGCTTGCCTATGCTTACCGTGCAGATTGATCGCGAGAAGACTTCGCGCTACGGTCTAAATATCGGCGACGTGCAAGATGCGCTGGCGATTGCGACCGGCGGCCGTGAGGCGGGCATCATGTTTGAAGGCGACCGTCGTTTCGACATAATGGTACGTCTACCGGAAACGCTGCGTAGTGACCTGGATGCGCTACGCCGACTGCCTATTTCACTGCCTTCTCAAGCAGGCGTTGCGACCTCGTTCATCCCTCTGGGCGAAGTGGCTGGACTGGAATTTGCGCCTGGGCCGAACCAGATCAGCCGTGAGAATGGTAAGCGGCGTATCGTGGTCAGCGCCAATGTGACCGGACGCGACATCGGTAGCTTCGTGCCGGAGGCTGAACAGGCGATCGCCAAAAACGTCAAGATTCCATCCGGATACTGGACGACTTGGGGCGGCACGTTTGAACAGCTTCAGTCGGCCACCCATCGTCTGCAAATTGTCGTTCCGCTGGCACTGTTCTTGGTCTTTACGCTGTTATTTGTCATGTTCAACAACGTCAAAGACGGCCTCCTGGTATTTACCGGAATTCCATTTGCGCTCACGGGCGGCATCATTGCGCTATCGATGCGTGGCATCCCCATGTCGATCTCGGCCGCCGTGGGCTTTATCGCCCTGTCCGGGGTGGCGGTCCTCAACGGCCTGGTGATGATCTCGTATATTCGCTCCTTACGTGAAGAAGGCATGGGTCTGGATAACGCAGTAATTACTGGAGCACTGACCCGTCTGCGCCCCGTGCTGATGACCGCATTGGTCGCTTCGCTGGGCTTCGTGCCAATGGCGCTGGCTACCGGTACTGGCGCCGAAGTGCAGCGTCCACTGGCGACGGTGGTTATTGGCGGCATCTTGTCGTCGACGGTCCTGACCCTGCTGGTACTACCGCTGCTGTACCGCCTGATGCACCGCAACGACGCAGAAGAGAGCGAGATCGCTGCTGATGCCGCACAAGCTGCTCACTAAGTCCAGCGAATCTTTGTGAAGCACGGCCGGCAAGTTGTCGGCCGCTTCTCACGAATCGCTGTGAAGCGAGTTAGTGGAGTTATTTACACGTGGAAAACGTTCAATCGAGGAGGTCGCCATCATGAATCCCACCGAAGCTGCGGCACATGCCGAACTGCAAACAGCCCTAATCTATGGCTCCATTGTAGTGCTTCTGATATTGGGCGGCTTTATCTGGTGGTTGAACTACAGCTACAAGCAGCGCAACAAAAGGAATCGCTCCCCCCATCTGGAACTGGTCAAGCCGGCTCCAAAGGTGCGCGGGCGGCGCCGTCACAAAAAACATGGGAAGTAAAAGAGGCAATCAGCTCCAATCGCGCGCAGTCAGCAACGAAAGGGAAGGCGAGCGCCCACCCTAATCTCAGCGGCGTTTTCAGCGACTGATGTTTCGTGTGCTTCCGAACGTTAGCAGGAGATTGAATCTGGACAATGTAAAAGGCGGTGCGAATGTCTTTCTCGGATTGACGAAGGATGATTTCTGGAAGTGCGCGCTGAGGATTCCAGCACGAACCATCTTGATGATATGGGAGCACAAACGGTATCGGTTCGGCGTAGCGCCTCCTATGCATTGCCGTGGTTCCGGTCGAACAGCGGCAGTGGCACGGATACAGCGATGAGCGCTTGATTGCATCTGATGTCATCGGCCCGCTTTATGCCGACACTGACGGTCACCTCCATAGTCTGCCGGGTCTTCTCGACCTCGGCCAGCGCGTTCCGGCGATCTACCTTCAGGGCAGCGCTGCGCACCGACGGCGATGCGTCGATCAGCGTTGCGATATACCCGAACTAGGGGACGTCTGGCATGTCGTCAATTACCCCGTCGGCAACGCCAAAACACTGCACATCTCCATTCCACATCGCGCATAAGCGGCCGCGCGCGGCGACTAAATCCGTGTTCGCCTGGGACCTTTCCAGCATGGCATTTGCCTGGGCGACCCGCGCCTTCGTTTCTTCGACAGGGGAGATTTTGCCGGCGGTAACGCGCTTGCCGGCGACCTCGCTCCCTCGCTGCGCCAGGACCACCGCTGTATCCGCGAGTACGAGTTTTTCCTGAACAACTAGCACATCGAAAAATGCGGCAATCACGTTGGCGCGGATATCGGCCACCTTGATAGCACGGTCGGCCGCAGCGGCATCTCACGCGCGCTCGCCGGCGACGATTCGTGCATTCCGCTTTCCTCCCATTTCGACTACCTGGTTGAGCTGCAACGTCGTGGTTCTGGTCGCCATTTTGAGATCCTACAGCGAATGCGCGAGTTCGGGGTTGGGGTGTGCTCCCAACTGCACCAGTGCCGCCTCAGTGGCGGCGATCTCACCAGTTGCGACGCGAATATCGCTGTTACGCCGTGTGACCAACTGGGTGGCTGCATTGAGCGAGAAGATCGGAACGAATCCCCCTTCGGGCAATGGCGCTGGAACGCCACTGAATTCCGCGCCGGTACCCGCGCTCCAGGCGCACGATGCGGGCGCGTAGCCACCTGATACGCAGACGATACAAATTACGGTCGCGCGGACAGTTTGCGGCAAGCGCAATATCCGTGCGCCCCTTGTATAAACATGGGCCATGAATGATTCCTGTAAAACCTGATAGCGTGACAAAGCAGGCGCAAGTGCGCCGGATCAAGATATGGTTTAGTTCAGGAAAATATGGGAGGGCGATCCAAAGGGATGGGGCTGGCGGATGTGAAATTAGTTGCGACTATCGCTTGATGAATGTCAGGCTCGACGGCGCCAATAAAAAAATAATGCACGGGCATATCTGCCAAATTCGACAGTGACGCGTAAAGGCCGGCAGCATGACTGACCTGGGTTCTATCGGGCTTGGCCACCGGATTGGTCTGGGACGCGACCACAGATTCATGCTGAACCAGCGACTGCTCCTCCAAAACCTCATCCAGAAATGGCCAGTCACCCAGTTGCAAGACGAAGGTGAGCAAACAAAATAGCTGGCGTCCCGGAAGAATTTCAACATAGCACAAAGACTAACATAAGTCAGTTGACACCAAGTTTGCCAGGGTCCAGTTGGCGCGGAAGTCGCGACGGCCGTGTCCAGCTGGCCGTATCCAGCCATTTTCGATATGCGCGACAGCGAGCAGCTGATTTAGACAAGAATCAGTGGCATGGACAAGAATTGGTGGCTTGTGCGGGAATCGGTGGCATACCGAGGAGCGGTTGGCCGCTTTGAGGTAAGAATTAGTGGCCGCATTGGAACAGGAATCGGTGGCCGTTTTTACGAGAATATGCAGCATTCCCGAAGATGGACAGCCGACCCGGATTACTGACTTACCGATTGTCAAATACGTTGAATCTGCCGGTCGATCGCTTTCAGCGCGCGCTCATTGCGCTCGCTGTAGCGGTCGGTCAGATAGTCGCTACGGCCACGCAGCAGAAGCGTCATCTTGAACAACTCCTCCATGACGTCGACCACGCGGTCGTAGTAACCTGACTGGCGCATGCGGCCAGCTTCATCGAATTCCTTGTACGCCATCGGAACCGAGGACTGGTTTGGGATGGTGAACATGCGCATCCAGCGGCCAAGAAGGCGTAGCGTGTTGACCACGTTAAACGACTGCGAACCGCCGCAAACCTGCATCACGGCCAGCGTACGCCCCTGGCTTGGGCGGATTGCGCCCATCTCCAGCGGAATCCAGTCGATCTGGTTTTTCATCACAGCCGTGACAGCGCCGTGGCGCTCCGGGCTGCACCAGACCTGGCCCTCGGACCACAGGCACAGCTCGCGCAGCTCGACGACCTTCGGGTGGTCCTCCGGCACGCTGCCCGCCATTGGCAGCTCCATCGGATTGAAAATTTTGACCTCGGCGCCGAAATGCTCGAGGATGCGGGCCGCCTCTTCGGTCAGAAAGCGGCTGAACGAGCGCTCCCGCAGCGATCCATATAGCATCAGGATGCGCGGCGGATGGCTTAAATCTCCCACAGGGTCCAGTTTTCCGACCGTGGGGATGTCGAGCAGTTCGGTCTTGATGTTGGGAAGGTTCGCATTGGTCATACAATTTGTCCTTTATTGCTGTTCGGACCGAGCCGTGAAATCGCCGGGAGCCACGGTTCCGGCCACCGTGGCGTTGGCGGGCACAGCTGGATACAACCAGCAGAACACTGCAGTCGCGGCGGCGGCACCAACCAGCTGCGCAAGGACAAATCCCGGCGCGTCGACGGGACGTATTCCGGCGAAGGTGTTAGTCGCACTGCGGGCCAGGGTCACGGCTGGATTGGCGAACGACGTGGACGAGGTGAACCAATACGCAGCTGTGATATAGGCCGCCACCGCGAACGGCGTGACGGCCGGCCGGCTGCGCGAGCACCCGATGATAACGGCGATCAGGCCGAACGTGGCCACGCATTCGCTCCACCATTGCGCTGCCCCGGTCCTTGCGTGCTCCGAGGCGAAGAACAGCGGCTCACCGAACATGCCATGCGCCGCAGCCACGCCAGCGAAGGCGCCGGCAACTTGGACGGCGATGTAGGGCAGCACCTCCCGGCCGGGAAGATTGCCTTGCACGGCCTCCGACAGCGTCACGACAGGATTGAAGTGCGCTCCGGAGATGGTGCCGAACATCAGGATCAGCGCGATCAAGCCGGCGCCGGTGGCAATTGCGTTGGCCAGTAGTGCGATCGCCACGTTGCCTCCGGCCAGTCGTTCGGCCATGATGCCCGAGCCGACCACCACTGCCAGCAGCATCGCCGTCCCCAATCCTTCCGCCACGATGCGACGTGCAAAACTCATGGTTCAATACCGCCAATGCTGTCGAGTTCGCGCTTCAGGCGTGCGGGATCCTTCCGCAACTCTTCGAGTGGTAGAGCCAGGAACGCCTCGATACGCGCACGGATGATGCGGTAGGTCCGTTCGAACGCGGTGCTGATCTCTTCCTCGGTGCCCACCACGTGGCCCGGGTCGTCAACACCCCAGTGCGTGCGCAGCACCGGCCCCAGATAGGCCGGGCAGGTTTCGCCAGCGGCGCTGCTGCAGACGGTCACGACAATATCGGGCGTTACTGGCAAATCGTCCCACGACTTGCTGTAATAGCCCTCGGTGGAGATGCCCTTGCTATGCAGGAGCTCCACAGCGCGGGGATGCAGCTTACCGGCCGGCTGGCTGCCGGCGCTGATGGCTTTCAGGCCAGCCGGGGCCAGATGGTTGAAGGTGGCTTCGGAAAGGACGGAACGGCATGAGTTGCCGGTGCAGAGAAACAGGATGTTCATAGTGAGTGTGAAGTAAAAAATTTAAACGGAGGTTTCGCCAATCGCCTGGATTTCGCGCTGGATGGCGTTCTTTTCCAGCATGTGCAGCGGCAGGCTGACAAAAATGTTCATGCGCGTCATGATCTGGCGGAAGATGCGGTTGAACACCGCGTGCTTTTCCTCGATGCTGTTCACCAGGGCCGCAGCTGGATCTTCAAAGCCCCAGTGCGCCGACATCGGGTGGCCCGGCCAGTGAGGGCAGACCTCGCCAGCGGCGTTGTCGCATACAGTGATGATGAAGTCCATGTGCGGCGCGTCCGGAGTGCCGAACTCGTCCCAGCTTTTGCTGCGCAGCTCATCGGTTGGATAGCCGGTGTGAGCCAGCTGTTCGATGGCAAAAGGATTGACCATGCCACCAGGGTGGCTGCCGGCAGAGAAGCCCTTGAAGCGGCCCTTACCCATCGTTGTCACCAAGGCTTCGGCCATGATGCTGCGCGCCGAGTTGCCGGTGCAGAGGAACAGTACGTTGTAGACTTTCTCTTGCATGGGAATTCTCCAATTCAGGTAGTTGTGGGTTTGGTGTCGCAGCCGGCTGGACCGCAAGGAACGCCGCCACAGCAGTTCTCGGTCAGGTAGTCGATTAGGCCGTTCATGACCACAACATCGGCCGAGTAGATCACGAAGCGCCCCTCACTGCGCGAGGTGATCAGCCTGGCGTACGTGAGCTCCTTCAGGTGAAACGACAGCGAAGAGGGCGCGATGTCGAGCTGCTCTGCTATCTTGGTGGCTGCCATCCCGTCAGGGCCGACCTGAACCAACAGTCGGAAAACGGCCAGCCGGCTCTCCTGGGCAATGGCCGCCAGCGCGGCTAAAACGTCCTTGGTTTCCATATTGATTACTTCCATGATTCAGTAATTGTCGAAGTATGATAGCGCAGAAGCTACAACATTTCAAAGAATATCGAAGTATATTGACAGCTTGATGACATAGCCCCATGATTTGTTCTCCGATTAAGGAATAAGCCCCAGCGACGCCAACGTGACGGCCCCAAAAAGGCTCCCGCATAGTATGTGGAAGCTGCGCCAAATCTATCCCAGAGAACGCCCGCTATCGCGCTGGAAATGAGCGGAGTGATGCCGGAAGATAAATTGTAAAAGCCGAATGCGGTCCCCTCCAGCTCAGGCGGAACGGTTTGGATCACCATCGTGGCGAGCAGCCCTTGAGTCAAACCCATATGTATTCCCCATAATTAAAGGCCAGCCTGCAAGAGGGCATACGCAATAAGGCCCGTAGCGGAACTGGAATTACCGCTGCCGGTCGGTCTGACCTACCACCCGAACGGATCGGTCGTCCTCGATCCGGATCAGGCAATTCGCGCCGTGCTGCAACTGCTGTTCGATACCCGAAAATACTTCCGACTGGTCGGCTCTGCTGGTAATGAATGTGGCGACAAGCCAGGTCGAATTTACAGTCAGTGGCATGCTGGCAAGCCGGTAGAGAGGGTGATGGCGTGAGATTGGTCAGTGCCAAGTCAGAAGAGACTCGTCTTAGTTGCTCGATTCAGAAATCTCACGGTCCACGACTTGGACGCCAACCATGACTCCATGTTGTTCAGCGTCATCGCGCGTACGACAAGCCGTGGAAGTGCAGGCACTTAGCAATATATTGCCGCCTTCAAGAATAACAAAGGCGCACCGCCAAGATCGGTCAATTGACTGTATTGGCGTCACGCAAATCGTATATCCTGCGTAGTGGACGCGAATTTCCTGATTCATTGCAGACCGATCATATAGAGAAAATCGATGCGCGGGAGGCTGCTACTCATTATCGTCAATCCATGCTTTTCCCCAGCTCGCGGAATATGTGACCGCATCTTCCATATTGCCAAAGTCCCTGACCGGCGAAAGACGCCCGGCAAAAATACATTTTTGATCTTTCAAGGAAATAACGAGATGGGCCGCAAAGCGTCCACTTGGAAGCTGTAACGGTTCGCAGTTCAGCAAAAAAACCTGATACAGCAGATGATTTTGTGATGACATGACCCCTCCAGCCACATAGTACTTACAGTTGAGTATGAATAAGCAACTGCGACTAGCATCTTTGGTGACACCGAACGGAAAACGGAAGGTGATGATGAATGCCCGGTCATAGGGGGGGTATGGCGCTCCTTAGTTCCCTATTGGTATTAGGCTTTCGTAGGCGAAGCGCGTTTGTAATCACGGATACAGAGCTCAAGCTCATGGCCAACGCAGCTATCATCGGTGACAGCAGCTGGCCGGTGAACGGGTACAGTACACCGGCGGCCAGGGGAATCCCAAGCGCGTTGTACACGAACGCAAACCCTAAGTTCTGCCACATGTTGCGCACCGTATCGACTGAAATCAAACGCGCCTGCGCTATTCCGCGAAGGTCGCCCTTGACCAAGGTCAGATGCGCACTATTTATAGCAACGTCCGTACCAGTGCCCATGGCTATGCCCACGTTCGCTTTCGCAAGAGCTGGCGCGTCATTGATACCGTCGCCGGCCATCGCCACCACCTTGCCCATCTTCTGCAGCTTCTCGACCAGTGCAAGCTTATCCTGCGGTTTGACCTCGCCGTAGTACTCCTCGATGCCTAGTCTGCCGGCAATAGCCTTCGCGGTCGTCACGCCGTCGCCAGTAGCCATGATGACGGTCAGGCCTTCCGCCCGCAGTTCTTGTAAAGCTTCCTGGGTGCTTGTCTTGATGGGGTCAGACACCGCTATCAGTCCTACCAGTCGGCTCTGAGATGCAAGATACATGACGCTCGCCCCCTCGACTCGCAGGCCTTCGGCTGCGTCTGCAAGTGGCTTCCAGTCAATACCTTCGGCGTCCATAAGAGCAGTATTTCCGAGGGCGATTTTATTCCCATTCAAAACTCCTCGAACACCGATCCCGCTGGCTGACTCAAAGGCATCGGGTTTGGTCAATACCAACTTCCTCTTGTTCGCTTCGCTGACAATGGCGTGTGCCAACGGGTGCTCACTGCCTTGGTCAATGCTGGCGGCAATCTGCAAGACGTCTTCTTCCTTGAACCCGGCGGAGGCCACCACGCTGTTAAAGGATGGCTTGCCTTCGGTGAGCGTACCCGTCTTATCGACAATAAGCGTATCGACTTTTTTGAGGTCTTCGATGGCCGCAGCGTCGCGGAACAAGACGCCCATGGTGGCCGCCCGTCCAGTAGCGGCCATGATCGACATTGGGGTGGCCAAACCCAGCGCGCATGGGCAAGCAATGATAAGGACAGCAACCGCATTCACGAAACCAAATACCCAGCTTGGCTCGGGACCGTATACGCCCCACACCACAAAAGTTAGCAACGCAATGGACACGACGACTACGACAAAGTAGCCGGCGACGCTATCGGCTAGCCGTTGCATCGGCGCGCGCGAGCGCTGTGCCTGAGCGACCATCTGGACGATTTGGGAGAGCATCGTGTCACTACCGATTTTCTCGGCACGCATGATAAGGCTGCCGCTCGTGTTGATTGTCGCGCCAATCAATCGGTCGCCGGCGCGCTTGGTAACAGGTAAAGGCTCCCCCGTCAGCATCGATTCATCCAGCGAACTCTCGCCCTCGGCAACAACACCGTCGACCGGAACCTTTTCACCAGGACGGACACGAAGAGCATCGCCAACATGCACGTGCGTTAGCGGAATATCTTCCTCAGTGCCATCCTCGCGAATCCGGCGAGCGGTCTTGGGTGCTAAACCCAGCAGCGACTTGATGGCGGCCGATGTTTGGGAACGTGCCCGCAACTCCAGTATCTGCCCCAAGAGGGTGAGCGATACGATGACCGCTGCGGCCTCAAAGTAGACTGCGATGCTGCCGTGAGCAGCGAACGTCGGTGGGAACAGTTGCGGCGTCAGTGTCGCGAGTACACTGTAGCCATAGGCAGCTATAACGCCGGTGCCAATTAGCGTCCACATATTGGGGCTCATGCGGGCAAGTGACTGCGCCCAGCGCTCGAAGAAGGGCCAGCCCGCCCAAATCACAACGGGAGTACTCAGCGCCAACTCAATCCAATTTTGCCCGGGCAATGCTCCTTGAAAAATCATATGGCCAAACATCGCGAGGACGAACACTGCGGCCGTGAACGGAAGGGTCCACCAAAACCGATGTCGAAAATCGACCAACTCTGGGTTCTCTTCATCATCTAGAGTTGGCATGACAGGTTCTAGCGCCATACCGCAAATCGGGCAGCTACCTGGTGTGGCCTGCTCAATCTCAGGATGCATCGGACACGTGTATATGGCCCCCTCTTGAGCTAGTGCCGCAGGCAGCACTTCGGCATTTTCTTTGTTAAGAAACGCCTCAGGAGTGGTGTTGAACCTTGCCATGCACTTCGCACTGCAAAAATGATAGACCACCTGTTCGTACGAAATCTCTCGTTCCCTATCCGGACCTACCTTCATCCCACAGACCGGGTCAATGAAGGGTTTATCTGATCCGGGCCCGCCTTGGATTGTTGAATGGCGATGCGCAGAGTCTGGCGCGTGTTCGTGATTTTCAACTGCGTTTCTGTTCATGAATCTCCCCTTCGTCACTATCTATTGGCTGAGCCCATTTGTCTATTTTGCAAACCCCACGGTATCCCTTTTATTTCTGATTCGAAGTACCCCTGCTGGAGGCGTGCCAAATTGACTCCCCCTTTTCGCTGTTGAATTGCCAGACGATTGGCCTCAATGATGATGCCCAGTCGGACTGTAAGTAACAACACAGAAGCGCCAAGCATCTGTATCCTTCTTAAAACCCATTTGTTCGCATGCGGGTCCATACACGTCAACACGCCGCCGAACATCCCGCTCGGCGGCGGCAGCTCGTTCCGAATCCGAGGCGCAGCCCGTGATAAATATGGTGGAAAATAGCGCCAAAACAGCAATTTTCGACATGATTCAGGCTCCTATAAGATTGACTATTTTCAACATCTCGAATGGCTGTTAAGGCGAAATATATAAGCTCATAGCCTGGCTGTTTTCTATCGCCAGCAATCACTAGTACGGCGTATTTTTAAGTAGATCTTCCATATCTTTGTAGTGCCCTCGGACCTGATTCACGTGAAATTCGTACAGTATGGCGTTCTCTGCGAATTTTGCTCGTTCAGTGTCCATTTCCACTGTATTGCCATCAATTGCTCCTTGACTTGGGATGGAATATTTCACCTCTACCGTCTTCACAGTTTTTCCCGTTCGAAGAGCCTCTTGAACGTCAATGTCTCGGGCCCGATATCCTGGGGTATCTGCATTGGCGATATTTGATGCGAGCAGCACCAGACGATACTCGCGCAAGGAGAGCGCGCGTTCGTTAATTTTGTCGTCCGCATCGGGGGCTTGAGCATCCCGTAGTTGAAAATGAGCGCGAGGCGAACCAAGCTGCCCCAATAGGCCATTTGTCGGCGACGAAGCCGTTGTGTTTGATGATGATGTTTCGCTCACGCGTAGCGGCAGTTGAGTGCTCATCGAATTCTTGAACTGCACCTGGGATAGCATCTCGGAAAAGTTTGAGCTGTTGAGAGTGCTTGGCGGTTTTTGTACAGAACCACCTTCCTTGTTCAACGGCCCAACAGGCAGTGTTGAAAGTTTCATGATATTTACCTTTGTGAGTACCACCAAGGAGTGGCAGGAATTACAGAACCTGCCGGATAACACCACTTACTTCGCGGACACCACAACTTGCCCCTTCATACCTGCCTCAAAGTGCCCGGGCTGCAGGCAGGCGAAATCTACTTTCCCCGCCTTTCCGAATTGCCAGACGATATTTCCAGTTTTCCCTGGCGATAACGTTACTTGGTTAGGTTCCGCATGCTCCATATCAGGAAACTTAGCCATCAGCTGGGCATGCTCTTTAAGTTCACTGGCTGAGCCAATTACCATCTCGTGCTTGAGCTTGCCTGAATTTTTGACTGCGAAGCGAATAACTTCGCCTTCCCTTACCGAAATTGAAGCGGGAGTAAAACGCATGGTGTCGTTCATTTCCACCGTCACTGTGCGGGTCACTTTGGCAGGATCACCCGCTTTACCAATCAGCGAACTTTCTCCCTCATGGCCGCCGTGTTGGTGTTCACCATGAGCAGGCGTCTTACCGTCTTGCACGGCGGCTACCGCTAGCGAGGACGCTGCAGCAAGTAAAAATGCCGCAATTGTGACTGTCTTAAAATTTTTCATTTGAGTCTCCGTTATTCGAAACTGCAACATCTCTACATTGCAGTTGGTGGTTGTTGGGACGTGAGAATTGCCGCAGAAAAAAGGGCGCCGAGCAAAAGGAAACTTTCAATCTGTAGTGTCGCGCGGACCAACCTGACACCTCTGTGTGAACGACTCGCAGCGGGTAATCCAATGAATTTGTTATAACCTCCCAGCGCAATAGCAGCCAATACCAGAGCTATCTTTACCAACAGCGTCATGCCATAGAAGGTATGTAATAGATGGTCAGAAGTCCCCACTCTGTGCCATGCACTGAATATGCCTGTAAGAGCAATTCCAATCACGGCAACCATTGCAGCCTGCGACATCAGGTCCAGGTATCGGTCAGCAGAACCAATTTCAAAGGCTGCCACTCGCATCTCATGAAGAGCGAACCAGGCCGAGACCAGAACCGCGCCAGTCCAAAGTCCAATTGCGGAAAAATGTAAGGCCTCTGCTGCGAGCGCCATTGTCCAAAAGCCTTCTTCGCCGGCATGTCCCATAGATGCGCGAGTTACGGCGAATATAGTCAAGGTCAGTGCCACTACAATGTCGCTAGTGCGACTAGCACTGCCAGCCCACCGAATACTAAACAGGACAATCATGGCCAAGGTCGAGATGGATCCCGCATGCCCATAGTCGGTGCTGGAGACCATCATCCAAAACATGGGGCAGGCCTCTCGTAGGCCAACACCGCCCATCACCGCAGTTGCGGCCAGCAGCGCAACCGCGCTACCGACCGCACTTAGTCCCGAAGCTAGTAAGTCGAGCTTGCGAAGCGCCGCCTCAGAATCGTCACGGCTAGTGCCGTTGGACTGTATCCAATAGCGCGCAAACCACGACCCAACAAGCCAGGCAAATCCGACGTTAAGCGCAAATGCCGAACCTATCTGTAGCAACGAGACCGCATCCATTTATTTCACCATAAATTTAAAATCACCTTTACGGCGGTGACCGTCGTGACCGGCGACGGCCCAGGTCACGGTATAGGATCCGGCGGCGAGCGCAGGGACGTCCAAGCGCAGGATTGCAGGATTGGTCGTGTCAACCTTAGCTTTTCCTGGAGTGACTTCTTTACCCTGGCCATCGACTATGGTTATGGTGCTAAAGGCCTCTTCAATTTTCTCATTGAAGGTCAGCGTGATGTCCTTTGGCGCTGCCGCCAGCGTGGCGCCAGCCTCCGGATTGGAGCCCTTTAGGGTGGCGTGTGCCGAGGCAAACGGACTAGCCAAAGTTGCCGCTGCCATGGCGGCGGCAACTATCAATGTGCGCAATGCTTTCATCTTCAGTTCTCCTTGTTGAAATTACTTTGCTGCTTCGATTGCAGTGACCGTGAGGGCGCCACCAACTTTGTCCGCGACGAAACGGACTTTATCTCCCTGCTTCACCTTATCGAGCATTGCCGGGTCTTGAACCTTGAACACCATCGTCATTCCTGGCATACCCAGGTTCTTCAGTTCACCGTGCTTGATGGTCAGCTTGCCGGCCTCCTTGTCTACTTTCTTGATTTCGCCATCGCTCATTGCCGCCTGGGCTGCCGAGGCGGATGCCTGCTGCGCATAGGCGACCGAACCTACCGATGCAAACGAGAAGCCAATAACGGCTGCGAGGACTACTTTATTCAGATGATTCATGATGTTTCCTTTCAGGTTTAATAAAAAATTAGTGTCCGCCATGTCCCGACGGTTTTCGAACCGTCATCTCGACATTTGGCTTATTCATTACCGGCATTGACTGGCCACCTGCGCTCGTGCTCCGCGACGGCTCGGGCAATGCGCCGGTCCACTCGTACGCCACTGTCCCAGCCGGATGTTTGTACCAGCCAGGGTCAGTGTAGTCACCGCGCTTTTGGTCCTTGCGAACCTTCAACACGGTGAACATGCCGCCCATCTCAACGCCGCCGAATGGCCCTTCGCCCATCATCATCGGCAGGGTGTTCTCCGGAATTGGCATCTCCATTCCGCCCATCGATCCCCCTTTGTCGCCCATGACCATATACTCGGGCACAATCTTGTTAATCTTCTCGGCCACACCCCGATGATCCACACCAATCATCGTCGGGACGTTGTGCCCCATTGCGTTCATGGTGTGATGGGACTTGTGACAGTGGAAGGCCCAGTCGCCCAAATCGGTGGCGACAAATTCAACTGCGCGCATCTGCCCCACCGCGACGTCGGCAGTGACCTCGGGCCAGCGCGATGCTGGCGGTGTCCACCCCCCATCGGTGCCGGTGACGAAGAATTCGTGTCCATGCAAATGGATTGGATGATTCGTCATCGTCAGATTCCCAACGCGGATACGCACCTTATCGCCTTGCCGCACTGGCATCGAGTCGATGCCAGGGAAAACCCTGCTATTGAACGTCCACAGATTGAAATCCAACATCGTGTTGATTTTCGGCGTATAGCTTCCAGGCTCTACGTCATACGCGTTCAGCAAGAACACGAAGTCGCGGTCCACTGCGTGCAGCGACGGGTCTTTCGGGTGAGTGACCCAAAACCCCATCATCCCCATCGCCATCTGCGCCATTTCGTCGGCATGCGGGTGATACATAAACGTACCCGGACGCTTCGCAACGAATTCGTAGACAAAGGTTTTACCTGGCGCGATACCGGGTTGAGTAAGGCCAGTAACGCCATCCATTCCGTTGGGCAGTCGCTGACCATGCCAATGCACGCTTGTGTGCTCTGGCAGTTTGTTAGTCACGAATATCCGCACACGGTCACCTTCCACCACCTCGATGGTCGGCCCTGGAGATTGGCCGTTGTAGCCCCACAGGTTGGCCTTCATGCCAGGCGCAAGCTCGCGAACCACAGGTTCAGCTACCAGGTGGAACTCTTTTACCCCACTATTCATACGCCATGGAAGCGACCAGCCATTGAGTGTCACGACCGGATTGAACGGACGGCCATTCGGCGGCGGCGGCGGAACTTGCGTATTCGCATTGTTCATTGACATCGCTTCGGGAAGTGATGCCGCGCCAACTTTGCTTACTGCTGCGGCACTCACTGCTACCGCCCCAGCGCCCCTGAAGAAGTCTCTACGTGAAATCATGGAATATTCCTTGTGTCGGTATTGCTCCCGCCGTTGATGGCGGATTGCAGCTTGGTCTCAGCTATCCAAAAATCGCGCTGGGTTTCGATAGCCGTGTTCACACTGTTCAATTGCTCGCGCGAGTCGGCCAGCAGTTCAAATACACTGGCTAGCATCCCGTTGTATCGCAGCAGAACTTCGTCCGAAATTTTCTTGCGAAGAGGCACGACGTCGTCTCTGTAGTGACGCGCGATGTCGTAGGTGGTGCGATACGCCGAATAGGTCTCCCGTACTTCCGACCGGGCTCGAACTGCCGTGTCAGTGGTTCGGTGTACGGACTGCATATAGAGAGCTTCAGCGCGGGCTACTTTGGCACCGCCCCAATCGAAAATTGGAAGTTCCAACGAGACCTCGTAACCGTTCTCGCGTGGTAGACCAGTCGAGCTCTTGTTTGTATAGCCGGCGTCGAAGACATTGACAAAGGCGGTCGCTTTGGTCAGCCCAAGCGCCGATGCCGTAGCCTCAGTTTCCCGTCGAGCCGCGAGAACGTCCAAACGCTGTGACAATGCCTGAGCTTCAGCATTGTTCATCTCCTGCGGTTGAGCTGGCAGTTCAGGCAAGCGGTCGGGCAAAACGAATTCTTGTTGTTTCCCCCAAAGGCCCAACAGGCGAATGAGCTGCTCCCTGCTGGCAATGGCTTCATGGCGAGTTCTTGCGAGCTGAGTCACGGCATCCTGATAGAAAGCACGCTCACGCGCCTGATCAAGCTTGCTCCAGTTGCCTACCTTGCTCATGCTTTCAGCCAAGTCTGACGAGGCCTCCGCAGCGCCACGAACTTGCTCCGCAAACGCTGCAGATTGTGCGGCGGCCACTGCTGTGAAGTATGCACGACGCGTGTCTGCTGCCAGTTGCACAGCCTGCGCAGCGGCGAGCAATTTCGCTTGCTCAAAGCGGCCTTTTTCAATTCTTGTCCGCATGGGCAGCGTCAACAATCCCGCGATGTCAAACGTGACACCACGGTTGATTTCCGCGTCGCCGCCGCCGCGCACCCGGCTAAAGCTGAAGCCCGGATTACGCATGCGGCCAGCCTGAACGAAGTCGGCTTCCGCCACCCCCAGCTCTGCAAAAGAAGCCTTCAAAGCCGAGCTATTAAGCAGTGCAATCTGAACAGCTGATTCAACAGTCAATGGCTGACTTAAAAGCTCTTGCACCTTCGGATCATTGCTGCTGGCGTCCTTTGTAAATTGCACGGCCTGGCCAACCCTGTTTTTGGTAAGCGAGGAAACGTCGTTTAGTCCGCCGTCGGACGACAGGCTTGCGCACCCTGCAAGGAAAACCGCACCCAGTCCTACAGCGGTGCGGCTGAGCAGCGGCGTATGTAGTCGCAACATGTCATTGCCCCTTCTTATTCATGTGGTGACCCTTGTGCGGGTCTGGAACGGGAGCCTCGGCAGGCTTGGCGGAATCCTTTGGTGTTGGCGCCATCTGCATTGACGAGCCATCGTGCGAACCATGTTCAGCCTGGTCGGACACGTCCTTATTAGCCTTAATCCACAACTTGTCCGGTGACGCCGTAAGTTCCACAGCTGGTTTGTAATTGCTGAAGGCAGATTGATATTGCGGCGGTGGCACTGCGGCGTTGGCATCTGTCACAGCCGTCGATACTCGAACGGGCTCCGCGTAGATAGCCATAGGCGCGCTGACCACTGCAAGAAGCAGTAGGCGAAAGCGTTTCATGATTGTCCTCAAAAATGTACTGGCACCTGGAGACATTGCCCCCTGGCGAGGCGGATGTTAGTCCGCAACTTCAGCGATTTTTAGGAGTGACGACGAGGCGGGCGCTCGAGAGTGGCGGGGATGTAAGCAGTCATCGCAGGCTCGACTGCGACAGTGGCGAAAGTGGAGAACGTGGCTGGCAATACCTCAGACGGGATAGCCGGGGGAGCTGCTGCACCCACGCAGCAGCTTGCGCAATGGCTACATTTGCCATGCTGGGCTCCTGCGTGGTCGGATCCACCCTCGTCACAATGTCCGTGATGCGAGTCGGCGTGAGCCTCAATGGCGCTCTCGTCTCCTTGATGCGACGACGAGTGAGTTTGTTCGGAACCTGGATTGCACGACATCAAAGCAACGGCTCCCCCTTGCAACGGGAGGGCTGCTATCAGAAGCCAGAGCAGGTAACGGACGAATATGCGCATAAGACTTGAAATGGTACCTCAGACGTTCGTAGAATGCCAAGTTTCATAGGCTACACCTTCCTACTAGAGGAAGGTCAAGCGAATTCCACTAGGCCACAACATTCTTTGCATCAGCCTTGCAACAATGGGTTGCTACTGATTAAATTGCACAGTTTCAACAATTCAATAACTATTTCTGGAGACATCATGCGCCTGCCAATTTCCCTGTTCATTTTATCCGCCATCAGCGCACCTCTTTTCGCGGCCACTCCTACGGAAACCGTAGCAGAATTCCATGAGGCGCTTTCGACTGGAAAATCTGAGCAAATGGGGGCACTACTCAGTCCCGAGATTCAAATTTACGAATCCGGCTACGTCGAACGCTCCCGCGAAGAATATACCGGCCACCATCTCAAGGCCGATATCGAGTTCGCGAAGGCGACTAAAAATAAAGTGCTTAAGCAAAGCGAACGCATCGATGGCAAACTCGCGGTAGTCATGCAAGAGACCGAAACGACCGGGAAATACAAGGGCAACAGTGTTCATCTATTCGGCACAGAGACCGCACTTCTTGAAAAGCAGGGCGAAAAATGGGTCATCGTTCACATCCATTGGTCGTCCCGCAAGTCGAAGTGATTTGCAACGCCGGCGGTATACCGCCAGCGGAGCGAAGCTTAGTTACGATAGAGAGGATTCGGCGCTACGTACACGCGTACACCGTGGGTGTTCACGCCTTCAGGTGCAATGGCGGAGAGCTCGAAGCGGTCGTTGTCACGCAGCGTGTCGAACTGCCAAGTGAAGGTCTTGCCCTCCAGCTCGAAGGTCACGACATCACCCTGGTCGACATTGACGGCTTTGGTCGCCGCCGAAATCACCACGGTGCGCGTAGCAGCTGGGGCTGGGGCTGCACTACCGAATGCCGGATTGGTGTGCATCTCGCCTTGGTGAGCCATTGCAGCGAGCGGGGCCAGCGAAGCTACGACGAAAATTGCTACGATTTTGTTTTTGATGGATTGCATGATTCGGTCCTTTTCTTGGGTTCGGGTTGCTGCGTTTGTGGAAGCGATGAAGCTATTCTACGGAGCCAACCCGCACACCCGAATGACCCGAACATTACATTTACATTACAGCCTTTCTTGCCAAATGTTTGCTGATCGCCAGCGGTAAAGCACTACGCCAGTGATGCCGTGTACTGGGCTAGAATGCCAGGCAAGCACCTCTTCTTTTTTAGATTTTTTGGAGTCCATTTGAACCTCGACGTCTCAGCGCCTACGCTAAAAGAACAGCAGCTTCTCATCGAACAATGGAAAGCTGATTCCGCAGCCACCTACCGCAGCTGGTTCCTTTGGGAGGAGCGTCTGAAAAATTTCCGCTCAATTCGACGAGGACTCCACGCCGTCGTGAAAGAGATTCGTGACGACACGTTTGGCAGTGCCTATCGGGGTTCCTCATTAGAGACTGTCGTACACTCCATCGCAGAGCAACGCCAAATTTTCAAGGGTGCCGATCACGCTTTTCTATGGAAGCCGAAACTTCGTATTCCCGACATATACGAGGACCGCAGCAATCAGATGGCGTTCGCTCAGTTTCTCGATACCTGCTTGTGCTGCAGTACCGACGTCGAGGTTGTGGAGGCGGTTCGAAAACTCGACTCGCATCAAATAAAGGGCCTGGGCCCCGCTTGCGCCAACCTGCTTTATTTCCTGCACCCCACCGTGTTCCCGCCCAACAATACGGCCATCGTGAAAGGCTTCAACGCCTTTTTCGGAGCCAACGTAAAACTGGGACGATGGAACGAATACCTGGCAATGCGAGAGCGCGTCATTGAATTTAATACGATGCACAGAAAATGGTTGTCGAACGACTTGGGCGCTGTAGCAGGATTCCTCTTCGATATCGGCTCTGGGCGGTACTCGATTGGTGCCACCAATGCAGTTTCAGTTGATTGGGAGGCCGACCTCGCCAAAGTTCATGAAGAGAGTGCGGCTGCCCATAAAGCCCGCGTGGCCGCTTCCGAGAATGACCAAAGCCATACACAGATTCAAGGGTGGCTGAGAGACTTGGGAACGTCCTTGGGCTTTCAGGTTTGGATTGCAAGCAACGATAAGGGTCGATCGTATGGAGAAGGGCGCCTTGGCCACGGGTGTTTGACCGAGCTGCCGGCGGCTATACGTGCCAGCAGCGCTCACGACACCATCGCTCTCATTGACGTGCTTTGGCTAGACCCGGCCACTGGGAAAATAACAATGGCCTTCGAAGTCGAGCACAGCACCAGTATCTACTCTGGAATCGTGCGCATGCTCGACTTGGCGCTCGGTGTTCCGGAACATGAAGGCTCAACGTTCTTCCTGGTGGCACCTGATGCGCGTGAAGCTGACGTTCGAACGCAGTTTGCGCGACCCGCGTTCTCACGCGTCAAAGAGCTGAATGTGCGGTATATCGGATATGGTGAGCTATCGAAGAATCGGGACGCCATTGCGCGATTTGGAAATGGAGAAAAAGCAATCCTCGCCATCTCAAAATCCCTGAACAGCTGAACGGATCTCGCCGCTAGTGAAGCCCGCCTCCCGCCCCAGGGAACAACAACGAGAACTGTGTCAGTCCGCCGCGCTCGCTCTCAACACTTGCGCGCCCTCCATGCAGGCTCATAATGGACTTCACGATAGCAAGCCCTAATCCGGCAGACGATGACTGCGAAGATCTGGACCTGTCAGAACGATAGAACCTGTCAAACAAGCGGGGCAAATGCTCCGCCTCAATACCCGGCCCGGGATTACTCACCGATATCATGACTCCGTCTGCCATTTGATTGGCCTCCATCGCGATAACGCCGCCGCGAGGCGTGTATCGAACAGCGTTCGCCACCAAATTGCTCACGGCCCGCCTCAAAAGGTGAGCATCGGCGAGCACCACCCCCGTCGCGACGATATCGAAAGAAATACCTGCCTCCGATGCCGGTCCTTCAAAATACTCCGCAATCCGCGCCAACTCGGTCGCAGTATCCAGTCGCTCAGTCGTCAGAGCAATCTGGTCATGGTCAGCACGAGCCAAGAACAGCATGCTCTCCACCATCCTCGCCAACCTCCCAAACTCCTCGTAATTGGACGACAGAAGGTTTTGGTATTCCTCTGACTCCCGAGGCTGTGAGAAGGCCACTTCAGTTTGCACCATCAAATTGTTCAACGGCGTGCGTAAATCATGTGCAAGGTCGTCAGCAAATTGAGACAGGTTGTTGAAGCTGCTCTGCAATCGGTCGAGTACTTCGTTAAACGAATTGGCCAGTACTCTGAGCTCCTCTGGTGCCGAATCTACATTCAAGCGCATTTCCAAATTGTGAGCCGTCACTTGTTGAGCTTGCGCAGCCAAAGCCCTCACTTTATGCAGGCCCTGACGGACTAGCAAGAATCCCAATAACGCTGTCAAGGCGGCCCCCGCAAAAACTGCGGTCATTACTTTTTTACGATAGGCAGAAAGTAGGGCTGCGCGGTCGTCTGCGGTCCGAGCGATTGCGATACTAACTATCTCGCCGGTGGAGCCAACCCTACCTTGCGCGGAAATAACACGAAGCCGGATACCATTGGCTAGTTCTACAGGCTTCGTATCCGCCGGTGACGGCTCTACCTCAGCGGGCAATTGACCACCGTTTGGGACAAAAGACCGCTCTTCGGTGTTTTGCATCAGCAGACGCCCATCTTGGGTTTGCATCACGATGAGCAGCCCTCGGCGACTGTCCACAGCATCGAGAAAACGGTGAGGCTCGTTGCGAATGGACTCCAGGCTTGAAGTCTCCTCCAATAGGTGCCTGATTTGTTGGACCCTGCCAACCAAGTCTGTGTCGTCGCGTTCTTGCAGCTGCGTGGCAAGTGCTTGGTACAAGTAAAATCCGACTGCCGAAAATACCATGACAGCCACGCATGCGAACAAAGCGCCAAGCTGCATGGTAAGAGAACGGACGAACCTACTCATCCTCTGTCTTCCAGAACATAGCCCATGCTCCGGATTGTGTGAATCAGCTTTGCCGGAAATGGGTCATCAATCTTTGCGCGCAGTCTTCGAACTGCGACGTCGACGACATTGGTGTCGCTATCGAAGTTCATGTCCCAGACTTGAGATGCAATGAGCGGTCGGGACAGAACCTGTCCAACTCGTTTCGACATGAGGTGAAGAAGTGCAAACTCCTTAGCCGTCAAATCAATTCGATTGCCGGCACGCGTCACTCTCCGTTTGGGGACATCAATCTCCAAGTCACCGATTTGAAGTACTTCAGCTTCCTTGATAGGGCCCCGACGTAAGAGCGTTCGAATGCGTATAAGGAGTTCTGCGAACGCGAAAGGCTTGACCAGGTAGTCATCGGCACCCAGTTCGAGACCCTTGATTCGATCGTCAAGCGCGTCCCGCGCAGTCAAGAATAGAACCGGCGTTTCTACTGTTTTGCGGAGCTCGGTCACGATTTGCCAACCATCTAAGCCAGGGAGCATGACATCAAGCACAATGAGGTCATAGTGAGCCGTGGTGGCAGCATGAAGTCCTTCAGGGCCAGTCTTTGCCCAATCAACGACGAAGCCCGATTCCGTGAGCCCCTTCTGAATGTACTCACCGGCCTTCTGCTCGTCTTCCACTACCAATAATCTCATATCACTTTCCCGCTGCAATAGACCGGACCCATTCCGCCCAGATGGCAAAATGCCACCAGCATCCTTGGGTCAGTCTACATTGGAATAGTGACGCCAGCCTAACGCCAAGATTACATTCGCGTCAGAAAGCAGGCTGGTTTAGCTGCCGGCATGCTTCCACTGCGCTTTCCATTTATTCATCTGCGCGATTTCATCCTGCTGGGCTGAAACCATTTTTTTGGCTAAGTCCTTTATTTCCGGGTGCTGTGCTTTCACTTCCGCCGATACCGCCATTTTGACCGCGCCGGCATGGTGCTGAGTCATCATGTCCAAGAACATCGAGTCAAATTCTTTGCCCTTACTTGCGGCAAGCTTATTCATCGACATTCCCTTCATGGAATCCATCATGCCGGGCATTTTCATGTTCATTGCCTGACTTTTACCGGTATACCACTGCTCCCGCCAAGTCTTCATGAGCGATATCTCGCCCAGTTGGTCAGAAATCACCTTCTTTGCCATGGCCTTCAGTTCAGCGTGCTCAGAGCGGTCGTCGACCAATTTAGCCATCTCTACCGCACTTTGATGATGCACGGCCATGGTGTCCAAGAACTGAAGGTCGTACGGAGCCTTCGAGGCGTCTTTCGAACTCATCATGCTCGAGTCGTCCATGTGCGTACTGGCCGAACTCATAGCCATAGACGCATTGGACCTCATCACCGCTTTGTCCTGCGCCAAAACGGTCGTCGAGAAAACGAAACATCCCAAAGAAATTGCCATTATGTAATTTTTCACGGTTTCCCCTTTTTATGCGTTCGATACAACGAAATGGTTGTAGGAGGAAGTTACCGCAACGGTCAAATCAGCGGCGCGCGTAGCGTTCAAGCTATATTCCACTCGAGTATTCTTGCTGAAACCGCTAGCAACCCTGCGCACATGATCCTCCAGCGCGGCTCCGTCCGGCTCGGAGTGCTTGGACTAAGATGTGGGGAATAAACGACAATTTGCGCATGCCAACCGCTTGCCCAGACTGCTATAGTCGCTTGCCGGCCCTATTTGCCGGATTGCTCATGCTAGACTTGGTCCATGGTTCGATTGCTAAAGCTACTGTTGCTGTATCTGATGATCGCCGCCTTGCCTGTGCAAGCGCTGGCGTCCGTCGTGCAACAGACATGTCCACCCGGCCATGCGCGACAGGCTGCAGGGGAAACGCGCCATGGAAAGTCATCTCAGCACCGCGCGAAGGTGCGCGTGGCGAAGAAGCATGCCGGCATCGGCAATGCCGTCGCGGTCGAAAAGGCTGCGCAGCACGGGGACTCGGCTTGCGGCACCTGCGTGGACTGCTGCCTTGGTGGCGTCATCGTACCGCCGGTTCTTGTGTCGCGCACTCCGCACGATCGCACTGAAGTTCACCTGTCCTCGAATCTCTCCCTTGTCTCTGGTTTCATACCGGACGGCATAGAACGCCCCCCTCGCAATATCGTCGGTTAAGTCCGCACGTCCGTCAGCGCAGCGCCAAGTTGTTGGCGACGCTGTCGCGCCTGCGACGTCCGCTTCGTCTTGGTCCACCAATTTGAGCGGCGTATTTCGCTACGGTCCCAGCACCTGAAAGGATTTCCGATGTATTTGAAACGCAAGCCTATGGCACTGGCAATCAGTGCAATTTTGTCCGCCACCACCAGTCTGCATGCCTTGGCGCAGAATGTTGACGGCACCCCTGCCAACCCGGATAGCAAGCAGACGACCACCGTGGTCGTGACCGGTAGCCACATCAGCACCAACCGGTCAATGATGACCGGTATCGGTGCGGTCACAGTGATTGATAAGGACGCAATCGAGCGCTCCGGCGCCACCTCAGTGGAGACACTGTTGCAGCGCATGTCGTCGTCGGCGGGCTTCGCCGGCAACCAGACCAATGCCTATTGGGCCGAGAACGGTTATGGTACGACGCAAGTAAACCTGCGGGGGCTTGGAGCGAACCGTACTCTTGTGCTGATCAATGGCCGACGCGTCGTCAGCGGCGGCACGGGCGCAAACAGCTCTGTGGATCTGAACATGATCCCGGTCGCCATGATCCAGCGCATGGAAGTGCTCAAGGACGGGGCGTCGGCCATCTACGGCGCCGACGCCGTGGCCGGTGTCGTCAACCTGATTGCACGCAAGGACTTCAACGGGCTCGAATTGCAGACACGTTATGGCCAGACCAGCCGGAGCGACAGCCGCGAGAAGGCGGCCAATGTCGCCTGGGGCATCAGCGGCGAGCGCGGCTATTTGATGACGGCGCTGGACTACTCGCAAAGCGGTACCGTCAACATGGCCAGCCGCGCCCCGTGCGGGTTGGGCGAAGCCAACGGCAAGCTCGAATGCGTCGGGAGCTCCTCGACCATCGGCGGCCGTGCTGTACTGGCCGATGGGACCCGCGTGAACTTCAACCAGACACCCGGCGGCAATGGCAATTTCTACGAACGCTACAACGGCGCCAAACACAACTTCAACAGCAACCCTTACCTGAACGCGGTCAACCCGATCAAGCGCATCAGCTTCAGCACTTTCGGCAATCTGGCGATCAATGACGAATTGCGTTTGTTCACCGAAGTCCTGTACACCAACCGCCAGTCGGAGCAGTTGGCCACGCCCGGTGCGCTGGGTGTGTACCGTCCAATAAATATTGCGGCGAACCATCCCACCAACCCGACCGGACAAAGCCTGCTGCTGCAGCGCCGCCGGTTGCTGGAGGCTGGACCGCGCGTTTTCAGCCAAGAAGTCAACACGGCACGCCTGGTACTAGGGTTGGAGGGGCGCTTGGGCGAACATTGGGACTGGAATGCCGCCGTTAACTATGGCCGCAATACAGGCGTGGCGGCGACCTCCAACGTCGCCAACCTGGATCGTGTCGACCAGACCCTGAACACCGCCGTTTGCGGCAAGGCGGCCGGTGCCGCGATTCCCTGCGGTGACTACCTCGGCTACGGCGATCTCACGCCACAGGTGCTGAGCTATATCATGGGGCCGATCCGCGACCATGGTGGCAATGAACAAAAGAGCGCGAGCGCCAACCTGCGCGGCAAGCTGTGGCAAATGCCGGCCGGGGCCGTCGGCTTCGCCACCGGCGTCGAGATCCGCAAGGACAAGGGCTGGCTGGACCCCGACCAGTTGACCGTGCTGGGCATCAGCAACACCAACCAGCAAACGCCGATTGCCGGCGAGTACGACGCCAAGGAAGTTTTCGCGGAGGCGGGCATTCCCCTGCTGGCAAACCACTGGCTGGCACAAGCGTTGGACTTCAACACGGCGGTGCGCTACTCCAAGTACCAAATGTTCGGTTCGAACACGAGCTACAAAGTCGGTCTGGACTGGCAGGTAGCGCCCTCGTTCAAGCTGCGCACCAACTACTCCACGGCGTTCCGCATTCCGAATATCCCGGAACTGTATGGTGGAAACGCCGAGGGCAACTTGACCACGACAGATCCTTGCAGCGGCTGGAGCGCCTTGCCCGCGTCGTCGGTACTGAGCCAGAACTGCCGTGCCGCTGGCGTGCCGGCCGGCTACACTCAGCTGGGCAACACCATCCTGACCACCACCGGCGGCAACAGCCGCTTGCAGCCCGAGAAAGCGAAAACGCTCACGGCGGGGGTGGTCTGGACGCCGCAGTTTGCGCGCGACCTGGTGCTCACGCTGGACTACTTCCGCTACCGCATCGAGAACTCCATCTCCACGGTGGATGGTTCGACCAAACTGCGCGCCTGCTACGAGTCCGTTGGCCTTAGCCACCCGTTTTGCAGCAGTGCCCATCAAACCCGAAATCGGCAGACCGGCGAGGTAGACTTCCTGTCGGCACAGCCTTCCAACGCAGCCAATGAAAACATGTCGGGCATTGATCTAGGAGCGCTGTACACGATGCGGGTGGGCTCCACGCGCGTCACGTTCAATGGCGAGGCAACATACTTGCGCAACTTCGACGTCACGCCATTCCCCGGCGGCGAAGTGCTCTCGTACGCTGGAAAAATCACCGGCGGGCGCGGCAGCTTTACGAAGTGGCGCTCGTTCGACACACTGACAGTCGTCAATGGAGTCTGGTCGGGTTCGTACAGCTTGCAGTACACCGGCAAGGCGCGTGACATCAACGCTTCGCCAGGCGACATCGGAGACCACGCACCTGCGGTCACGTATCACAACGCGCAGCTTAAATACGCGCTGAGCAAGAACACCAGCGTGTCCTTCGGCATCGACAATCTGTGGGACAAGAAGCCGCCGTTTATCCAGAGCTGGACAGACGCGAACACCGATACGATGACTTACGACCTGCTGGGCAGACGCTGGTACGCCAAGCTGATATATCGCATGTAAGCCAATGCGGGCCGCACGCAACAGTGTGGCCCGCATATTAACGCAACACGAGGATAACTATGAAACCTGCATTTTGGTCGCGTCGCCTGCACAAGTGGCTTGGCTTGCTGGTCGGGCTACAGGCGCTTCTTTGGATGGCGAGCGGTCTGTATATGACTGCCATCTCGATTGAGATTATCCATGGTGACCATTTGGCGCACCTGGAAGAGGGCGAGCTGCGCCCTACTGAGTTGGCCGCTTCGCCGACCCAGATCACAAGCCCATATGCCGGGGTAACCGGCTTTCGTCTAAAGCAGTCGCAAGGCAGCGAGCTTTACCAAGTTCGCCATGCAGACGGCGTGGCACTGGTGAACGCCCGGACCGGCCAGCGCTTGGCGCCTTTGGACGAGAAAGCTGTACGCGCGCTCGCCTTGTCGTATTACCAGGGGGAAGGTGAGCTGGAGCGGCTCCAGTTGCTGACCGAACTACCGGGTGAGGTCGCCAAGCGCAAAGGGCCGCTGTGGCGCGCGGAGTTCAGCGATGGCAACGGAACCTCGCTTTATATCTCCCCCTCGACCGGAGAACTGGTCGCCAAGCGGCACACGCTATGGCGCATTTTTGATTTTCTGTGGATGCTGCATATCATGGATTACGACACCCGAGACAATATCAACAACAACCTGCTGCGGGTAGCCGCCACTGCGGGCACGCTGTTCGCCTTCAGCGGCATCTGGCTATTGTGGTTCAGCTTCCGTCGGAGGGCCACCGCATGACACCGATGTTCCGCAAGTTACACAAATGGGTAGGCTTGGTGGTTGGAATCCAGTTTCTGCTGTGGCTGGCCAGTGGCCTTGTGATGAGCCTGTTCGACCATCACGCCGTGATGGGAGCGGCGCGCAGGGCACCGGCGCCTGCGGAACGCCTTTGGCCGTTAAATGGCCTGCAGGCACCGTCTGGTGTGCTCGCCGCTGCGGGCCGTCCTGCCGACTTGCTTGAAACCGGCTGGCTGGGTGTGCGCCCGGTTTACAAGCTAAGCCACGAAGGGAATGGTTGGCTAGTGGACGCGGCGACCGGTAAGCCAGTGCAAGTAGCCGTCGCGGACGTGCTTGCCGCCGCCAAGGCAGACTACCGAGGGACAGCCCCTCCAGGCACTCCAAAATTGCTCGACTCACCCGGCCTGGAAGCTCGCCGGCATGCAGGCCCGGTCTGGCGCGTTGATTTCGCCGATGCCGAAGGCACCACCTTGTATCTGTCCAGCGTGGATGCCAAAGTGCTTGAACGGCGCAACGATCTGTGGCGTTGGTTCGACCTGGCGTGGATGCTGCACATCATGGATTACAGCGGGCGCGAGGACTTCAACAATTCGCTGGTGGTAATGGCCGCAGTTGGAGGTGTCTGGATGGCACTGTCCGGCATCTGGCTGCTTGCAACGAGTTTCCGCTTGCGCGAATTCATTCCGCGCCGATGGCTGCCGGTGCGGGAGGTGGAAGTCGTCGACGGCGCGGGCAGAGCCCTGGCCACCGCGCCTTCTTTCGAAGGTGACACGGTCTACCTCGCCCTGGCTCGCGCCGGGATGAATTTGCCATCGAACTGCGGTGGTGGTCAGAGCTGTGGGCTGTGCGAGGTAAGGGTCGGCCGCAATCCGCCAGCACCGACCGGCGCAGATCGCGAGCACATTGCTCCGGCGCGCTTACGAGATGGCTACCGCCTTGCCTGCAGCCTCGAAGTTAACGGCAATCTACGGGTGGCGGTTGCTAATGGTGCGGCGATTGTCGGGGCTTCCAGCGCCACGGTGGAGAGCGTGACCGCTGTGACGCCGTATCTGCGCGAAATCGTCCTTGTGCCGGAATCCAGGGCCGGCGCTGAGTTCCGGCCAGGCTCGTACATC
The DNA here is from genome assembly GCA_040389645.1 of Pseudomonadota bacterium. GTDB lineage: Bacteria > Pseudomonadota > Gammaproteobacteria > Burkholderiales > Burkholderiaceae_D > Rugamonas. The sequence goes on from JAZJZT010000001.1 coordinate 63,298, forward strand.
CAACTGCACATTCCGCGCTATAAGCTCGCGCGCGAGCACTTGCACCTCCCAGAGCATCACCGCGCCGAATGGCACGGCTTGCGCCTGCCTTCCATATTGCGCTCCTCGCAGCCGGTTCGTCGCTCATATTCGCTATCAATGCCTGTGGTGCGCGCAGACGGCAGACTTCATTTGCTGGTGCGCTTTTCACCAGGCAGCACAGATGCCGGCCATGCGCCTGGCAGAGGCTCTTCGTACATCTACTCGCTGAAGTCCGGCGACACCGTTTCGTTCAATGGCCCGTTCGGCGAGTTCGCTCTGCGCCCCGGCAAGACCGAAAAAATCTTTATCGGTGGAGGGGCAGGCATGGCGCCGCTGCGTGCCATGATCCTTTCCTTGCTTGATGGCGCGGCATCGGAGACGATTCATTTCTGGTATGGGGCTCGTAGCGGCCGTGACGTTCCTTATGAAGGGGAGATGCGGACGCTGGCGGCGCAATACTCGAATTTCGATTGGCGTGTGGTGCTGTCAGAAAGCGGCGAAGCGGGACACGGCATGGTGCATGAGGTGGTGCAGCGCGAGCTGCTTGCAAAGCATCCGCATCTGCGGGATTGCGACTTTTACGTCTGCGGGCCGCCGCAGATGCTTGCCGCTACACGCAAAATGTTGACAGACTTTGGCGTGCGCAAGGTTGCGTTTGATGATTTCAAGATATAAAAATTAGCATGACATCGGCCTGCGGGGCGGACGTACGGTGTGTCAGTCAAAACGTATGCCGGACTCTGCTCTGCAGTTTTCTCAAAAGGCAATACTGCAAGAAACCAAAGGTGTAACGATCTTAGTAATTATTCAGGACTCCAATGTCTAGGCAGTTGGCGCGACGGGCAAGCTTGTCTGGTTCGTTGCCCCATAGCGTGCAGGGTTTATCACTACGTTGACCAGCATCACTGCATCGTTATGCCCGCAGCGCGCTCACCGCCGCGGTCGGCGTTGTTGCATAAATCCTGCTGCAACCAAGGCTGACGTTTACGCGCAACAGCTGATGCCGTAGGGCTGTTAACTTTGGACGAACTTGCGTAGATTCTGGCCTTTTGCCTGAAACGATGCGTAAGGACGAACAACAGCGGCAAGAACCCAAGGGCAGGTACCGGGTTAAAAACTGGCCGGCCTACAATGCCGGGCTGATCGCCAGGGGTGACGTGACGATCTGGATGGAGCGGGACTTGTGGCAACGGAGCGCTGAGGCCAAGGCCGTCAAGCGTGGCCGACCACAGGTCTACGCTGATGCGGTCATCCAGATGCTGCTCGGACTCAAACAGGTGTTTCGCCTGCCGTTGCGCGCGCTGCAGGGCTTCGCGGGGAGCATGAACAAGCTCGCCTTCGCCGATCTGCCGGTGCCCAACTACACGACGCTGTGTCGCCGCGCTCGGGATCTCGACGTCGTGCTGCCGTCCCTGCGTGGCGGCGAAGCGCTGCATCTGGTAGTCGACAGCACCGGTCTGAAGGTGTTTGGCGAGGGCGAATGGAAGGTGCGTAAGCACGGTTATTCCAAGCGCCGCACCTGGCGCAAGGTGCATCTGGCGATGGACGCAAACACCGGCCAGATTTGTGCCGCGCTGATGACGCACCAGGACGTTGGTGATGGCGAGGTGTTGCCCGAGTTGCTCGACCAGATCCCGGCCGACACGCCGATCGGCGTCGTCGGCGGCGATGGCGCGTATGACACCCGGCAATGCCACGCGGCTATTGCGGCACGCGGGGCAACACCATCGATCCCGCCACGCGATGGTGCGGCGCCTTGGTCGAAGCGAACGCCTGGCGCGGCATGGCGCAACGGTGCCATCGATGTCATCGGCCAAAGCAGCCGTCGGGGCTGGAAGAAAGGATGTCGATATCACCGGCGTTCGCTGGCCGAGACGCTGATGTACCGCTTGAAGGTGCTCACGGGCAGGAACTTGGCGGCGCGCACGATTGGCGCACAGGCCACCGAGGTAGCCATCCGCGCGGGCGTGCTCAATCGCATGACCTCGCTGGCGCGCCCTCAGTCCGTCCGTATCGCGTGAACTCATGGGGAAAGGGGAACGTCCCAGTTAGGCTCGATTTATGCAACAACGCCGCCGCGGTCGGCACCGGCAAACAAGTAGTTGCGACCGCCGATGTCCGTGCGGGACATGCAATAGGCTAGTGCTTCTCTGGAATGCGGGTTATCATCGACGTGCCTAAGAGCCGACATTGTTCTAAGAGAAGCTGATTCTTTGTTCGAAGATCGTCGGCGTCTCTTTTACACTTCTCCAATTCTGCCACTGAATCCTGGAGTTCTAGCTCCGTAGCTCGGTGCACGTCCTGCAGATCGAGAAATTTCTTGCGCCAATCATCGGCACGCTCTTGAAATGCGCGCCGCACTCTGGTCCGCCCAGTGATTTTATTTTCTTTGAGCTGATCAATCCAGGTCTTCACTTGCCGGCCAAGTGCCTGCTGCTTCGGTGAGAATAGAGTGGTTAAGCTGATCCTTGCGCGTCGAGCCACTTCGTTCATAGAAATTGCCCCGCCATTTTGGGGATATATATTACCGTTTTCCCCCATTTCCTTTTCTATTTCCCTCATCGCCTCACGCACCCTGATTTCTACTTGCGCTGTGCGCGCCTCTCCACGACGCTTTGCCGCATCTTTTTTTCGGTCGCTCATGCTCCAGCCTTCATAATGGTGATGACTTCTGGATTGTCACGCCAGTTTTCTTTTATGTCATCAAAGCGATTCAGCTCGATGGATAATTGCCGCGCATAACTTGCTACAGTTAGGAGATCGTTGTCCTTGATTGCCTGTCGCGCATTCATCAGAATGATTGGGATAATTCTCTGTGTATCGCGGCGCCCAGTCCTCTCCTCAATGCGATTGATACATTCGCTTTGACAGTTTGCGGTATTCGGAATACCTTTCTTTGTACTGCACAATCCAATCTCGCCATCTGTCTTCGTACATACGACGTGTGCATTCACAAGACGCATGCATTGTCCATTATTGGTGAGCAGTACTGCGAGTTCATGTGAAGTTTCTACTTCCCAAATTTTACCCGTTCGGTGGAGTTCGCTTTCATAGCTGCTTACAGTCGAACTAAGAACAGGAGCGCCCAGACCGCCATGCCCTGCGTATGGCAGGACAGTTGGCTTGTGCACAGCTTCATACATGTCTTCAATTAGATGCTGCGCCCGTATGACCCGAAGTTCGCGGGTGATGTCATCAATCTCCTTAGCAAACGAGTTATCGGTGAGCATATAACCCAGGGTCATCGTGATATCCTTGTGACCTAGGAGCCGCATCAGCACTTTTGGACTACCATCAATAGCCAAGCCTGCCAGGCGTGAAAGAGTCTTGCGGAAACGGTGCGTATGTAAATTTCTCCCTCCCGGGGTAGCTGTCATACCTATTCGCATTGCCAATCGCGTTAAGGATGCATTGGCAACGGCCAATCGTTCTTCCGCATCTGCCCTCGGTGAGGAGCCCAACGATGCCCAAAGGTGCTCTGGCACGCCGACAGGGTATTCTTCATCTTTTATTCCCTTTCTTATTTTGGCGAGCTTCTCACAGGCTTCTATGAGCTTTACCTGTTGTGCAAGAACGTCGACTAGAATTTCCGGCGCTGGCCATTGGCGTTCTTCACCATTGATCGCGAAGGCCAGTTTGTAAGTTTTTCCGTTTGCATACGGTTGACCGTCCCGGGCCCATTCAATGGATTCTCGTGGCAGTGTCATGATCTCACCGATTCGTCCAGCCATTACCAGTAGGGTGATCCACAGGTGGGCGCTTTGTAGGGTCAATGCCAAGGTTGCGACACTCGCCCATTTACGGATCGGCCACTCGAAAGGGTCGATCTCTTCAATTGCTCGGCGAGCGCCTCGATAAGAGCCATGGCAAATTGGAAACGGCGGCGCTAGTATTGTATCTCCAGCGCTATCTCGCCAAGGGTTTGCATCAAAGTAGCTCGCGATAGATCGCGTCATCTTCATCGAATTGCTTTCAGTCTTCGAAGCAAAATTTATGTTGGCAATTAGCTCAGGGAGGGAATCTAATAGATGAATGAGATTGGGGCCCAAAACCTGCACTATCCATAGTACCCGTGGCCCCATTTGGGCTAAGAATTCGTCAGGGATTGGTTGATATGGTGTGGATTCTTTCTCAGGACTCCGCGCGGCGACTTCGCCTCGGGGTGAGGTGGTATTTCCAGCGAACTCGATGGCCGGTGGCGCATCGCCCCAAAGCCCGCGATTCCGGAGCTCTGTAAGTCGCCTTAAGTGGTCCCGGGTATGACGAGAGGAGCGCAGTTCGCGCAAATCTTCAGCCGTTAGAGTGATAGCGAACTCAAAGCTCGTGTAAGTCGGTGTAGATAATCTGTTTAGGATGCCTCGTGCAACAATCGTATTAAACTTCGTATATAAAGCCGAAGCGATCGTGCTAGCATCAAGTGACTTGTGACGGTTTTTGCCAAGGCTCGACGGCCCCATCCGCATTAACAAACCTAGCCGGGTGAGCCAAACCACTCCCTCGTCCAACAAAGCATCGAGTTCCGACGACGCGGTAAGCTCGGCAGGGAGCGCGCTTAAGAGCCTCTGGCGAAGATTGATGCAGCGTAATTGTGAGCCAAAATGTTCAATCATAGATTGAGGCGTTTCCCAGAAACCAAGAGTTTCGCCATGTCCGAGGATAGCCTGGCACTGTCTTGCGCCTTCGGAGGGCAGTTGTTGAAGACCAACCAAAGGAAATGTTCCAATCAAGTTGACGTGGCTGTTGCATTGATCAACGGGATTTTCTAACGAGCGAGGGGGCGTCGGGGCTGATGTACTCATAAGGCGGCCTATTCATCGAAGGATAGTGGCACTCCAGGAACATAATGTTTTCCATTTTTAATCGCATCCGCCCATTTCCTTCGTGAATCTATCACCAAATTGAGCTCAAAGAGTCGCAGTGCCGCGAGGTTGTTTGTGAGTTCCATTGAATAACTCGCAGAAATCCATGCTTCAATCGGCAGGTTCACTTGCAGCGCAAGTAACTCCTCGACACGCATAGAAATGCCATCGTAACTCTCGGGTAAAAGCACCGCGTTTTGTGGGCACAGCAGGCAACGATTATCATTGCATGGACCTTGGCCGGAGCTTCGGATTTGGAGCGAAGGATTGTATGGATCTTTACAACCTATGTTGAGGCGACTGCGCGAAAGTGCTCGATGTTCTGTCAGGCGCTGTTCCATCTCCTGCGTCACTACTCCATGGCGGTGTAGATGCGCAAGGATCGTAAGATCCACACGGCCCTTTCCTAGCTCGCTCATCAGGATTTCGAGGAAGCGACGAACTGAGTCATCGGCTTCTTTGTTCAAAACATTATTATTAATGTAATCGGAGCTGGTGCGAAGATGAGCATGCCCCAAAGCCCGTTTCACCGCGAGAATGTTACCGCCGCTGCTTCTGAAGACAAATGTGGCAAAGAAGTCACGAAAATCGCTTGGAGTAACATGCGGAATCCTAGACTCATTCCGTTCTGTTCGTTGGGCGTTTATTCGTTCCAATATTATTTCGAGATACGAAATTTTTCTACCCTCTTTGCTTGTCTTTCCTTCCAGATATCTCGTACCAAGCCAGCCAATGTTTCCGCGTTTGTCCACGTAAAGCCAAACGCTACGGCAACCTTGCTCAAGCCGTTGCAAAATACCATACTGCCTAGACTGCTCTTTATATTCCGCGCCGTCGCGAATAAAATCAATATAGCGGCACTTTTCATCTTCAAGACGAACCTGAAGAACGGTGCGAAGCGATGAAACGCGTTCCATATACGTTTTTATCAAATGGCCAGGGCCAGATACCGTTTTCCAAAGTCCAATTATCGTTTGCTCCTTATTCTTGGCTCTCGCCTTATTCCCATTCAATAGGTAAGTTTCAGGAGTGAGTACAAATCGCTTATGGAGGCCACTAAAATTATCTTTCGGGTGTGAAAATAAAAAATTCTGAGTTACGTCAAGGGCTTGAAGCGTCGAAGGATTCCAGCCACTGTTGCAAAGGCATAGATGGAAAATAGCATCGGCGTCCCATTTGGTAGGGAATATGGTTTCATGTAAGCGACTTATACTGAAGCCAGACTTTTTTTTAAAATGTGATTGATCGATGCCGTCCCTCAGTTCGGCAGATGTCGGGACTTCTTTATCATATTTTTTCTGCACTGCGCGCATGTGTTGAATATGATGATATAAGTCGGCATCCTGCTGTCCTTCAGGTGCGGTGTCGGATTCGTTGAGCCGATCTGCTAGCTCCCACTTCTCTAGAACAGTCCGACATTCTCGCTTAAGCGCCAAACGTAGCACCTTGATCTGTTCCTCTGGCGGTTGGTGACGTGTTGGGTCTCCGCTCTTTGGCGTTTGCCAGTATAGCGGGCGTGCGCCGAGAGCCATACGGGTAGCATCTGCAATGGACCTGAAGATAGTAAAGGATGATCGGTCCATTTGGATTTTGTACGCGAAGTAACAATGAATCATCTCAAGCATTCGTACGTCCTCGATCCGGGCAGTACTTTCTCCTGTCTGTTCTGATGCAGCCTCTACTGCGTCAAAGAGGCGCCACCAGGCGCGCAGCGACTGAATGTAAGCGTCTACCGTCCCAGGACGAGCGGGGAGCAGGCTGTCTTTAATTGAGGGAGCCAGTTGATGGATTAATTTATGACGACCAGTAAAAGGAACAAACTTTGCGCTATTTCTTCCTCCTTCCACTTCTGTCTGCCCAGTAGCAAGTGTGTGAAGGTTAACCTCCTTAGGCTCCAATTCGTGGCGCGTCCAGAAGATCAACGGGTCATTCGATTCTGGCGCACCGGGCAATTGCACTGGGGCTGGCGTAAGCCCTGTGTGTTGCTTAAGGTGGTCCTTCTTGTAGTGACGAATACTCATATTCCATCTTCCAAATCGTCTTGACTCAGCTGCTCAACCCAGTTCTGGTGGAAATTCATGTTAATCCCGAGGCGGTCAGAAAGCCATTGTAGGTAAACTATCGTCGTTTCCCGGCTCACGTGCCTTAGTTGAGGCTGAATTGTCAATTGGATGCAAGTCTCTGCCTGTAGTTGTAAGATCTTAAACACTGACTCATCGACCTTCATGTTCAACGCGCGATCGACGATACTCCAGTATTGTTGGATATGCTTCCACAAAACGGAACAAGCCCAGAAGTCTCGAGCGAGATGCGGCGACCATCCTCTTGGCCGGTCCACGCTTCGCCAAAAATCATAAATATTATCCCCGGTGTACCGATTCCCGTTCCTTGGATTGAGAAATAAGTGCACAGCATCGTGTCTTATCCTCTCGGCTTCGCTGCGTGACTTTGCTTTGCGTGTAGCGAGCACTAGCGCCTTCGGGCGTACTCGCTCTCGGTATACATGGAGTTTCTGGGCTAGAGGCATTGGAATGCGAATGATTCCGTGAGGCCCGATCTTGTCTCCGTGATCTCGGCCATATTCAGGACCTTTTGTATTAAATCGTAGGTCAATAAGCACTGCCTGATGCTCAATAGGCTTTTCAGGATTCACGATTCGCCATTCCCTCGGATCTATTGGCAACGTATCAACGCGCCAGGCAGCCGCCTCGGCTCGTCGAATTGCCGTCTCGAGAATAGTCTCAGCTATAAGAGCTTCAGTTGTACATCGTAAATTTAGTCGTTGAAGCCAATCAAAAATCTCTACTTCCTGAGGGAAGCCTAACCGTCGTTTCTCTTCTCGAACTTTCCCCTTTCGAGTTTCGACTGATTTTGTTTCACGCCCACTAAAACTCGAGGGACTGTAAGAGGAGTAGGTCTTAATTATTTTAGGAATGTGGAATGGCTCTCGCAGTCCTTTATCTGCAGCCCAAGTCAGAAATTCGGCAGCTATTGACACGCGGACGTTAATGGTTCTAGGTTTCAGTCCAGCGTTGTCGCGCGACCAGATGCCGGTTTGCATTTCGACCTGATAGTGCTGAATCAGGTCAATCTTATAATTCGCTTTTAGAGGATCCTTCGCGCGCACATGGCACCACTCAAGAAAGTTCGCCAGCCAATGGGCGTAATCTTTCATCGTTACCGAGCTGGGAGGGAGAGCAGATTCCTCTTTGCCACGTTGCTTCGGTTCCCATATGCCAAGCCCGCGATCAATCAGGAACTGGTTTGCGAGACGATGATATCCGGGACGGTCGTCCATGATGAAAGGAAGGTGGGCGACTCTGCCGAATCCCTTTGATTCCAGGACGCCAGGGGTTGAATAGACGACTCGAAAACCATAGGTCATGGTGGCTCCATATCGAATGGCTCCATAGTAGTCCAACATTTACAGATCTAGTGATAATTTTGCTTCCGTATAACGCAACGCACGCTGTACATGCTGGCCGTGATCGCGCTGGCATTGTGGCTCGATCGTATCGCCAGCGTGTCGCACGTGCTGTGCCTGGCGGCCGGTGTGGTGGTGCTGCTCGATCCGTGGGCCGTGATGTGGCCGGGTTTCTGGCTGTCGTTCGGCGCGGTCGCGATGATTTTATATGCCAGCGTCGGACGCACGGTTGCCCGCAGCGTGCCGCCGGGCGACGCCGGCGCCGAAGTCTGCGATACGACGATGGACGGGGTACCTGTCGCGCTACCGTCGCGTCGTGAGCGTTACTGGGAAGGTCTCAAAATGGCGGCCCATGCGCAGTATGTCGTCACGCTCGGCCTGGTGCCGTTGACGATGCTGCTGTTCGCCCAGTTTTCCGTCATCAGCCCGCTCGCGAACGCCGTCGCGATCCCGCTCGTCAGCCTGGTCGTGACGCCGCTGGCGCTGCTGGGCAGCCTGTTGCCGCAGCCGGCGGCCGGCCTGCTGCTCGGCACCGCGCATGAAGCCGTGCGCCTGCTCGCGCATGGCTTGCAATGGCTCAGCGGTCTATCATTCGCCGTCTGGAGCGCGCCGACACCGCCGTGGTGGATCTTTTGCGGCGCGCTGTTCGGCACCCTGTGGATGCTGGCGCCGCGCGGCTGGCCGGTGCGCTGGCTCGGCGGCGCGAGCTGGATACCGCTGCTGGCCGCCTTGCCCAGTCATCCGCCTGCGGGCGCGCTGCGTGTGACGGCGTTCGATGTCGGGCAGGGTATGGCGCTGCTGGTCGAAACGGGTTCGCACCGCCTGCTGTACGATACCGGTCCTTCCTATTCTCCCGAATCGAACGGCGGCAACCGCGTCATCGTTCCCTACCTGCGCGCGCGCGGCATCACGGCATTGGACGGCCTGATTGTCAGCCACGGCGACACCGATCATTCCGGCGGCGCCCTGACGGTGCTGGAAAATATCCGCGTCGGCTGGACCGCCAGTTCGCTGTCGCCCGGGCACCCGGTGGTGCGCGCGGCAAAGCGCCACCTGCGCTGCGAGGCGGGACAAGGCTGGACCTGGGACGGCGTGCGTTTCGAGGTGCTGCATCCGTCCGCCGCCAGTTATGACGATGCGGCGCTGAAGACCAACGCGCGCAGTTGCACGTTGCGGATCAGCGCCGGTGGCAGGGCGATGCTGCTGGCCGGCGATATCGAAGCGCCGCAGGAGGCGGAACTGCTTACCCGCGTCGGTGGCCGATTAAAAGCCGATGTGCTGCTGGCGCCGCACCACGGCAGCGGCACATCTTCGACCATGCCGTTTTTGGAGGCCGTGCGCCCAACGCTGGCCGTGTTCCAGGTCGGCTACCGCAACCGCTACCACCATCCGCAGCCGGAAGTGTACCGTCGCTACGCCGGCGCCGGCATCGCGCGCCTGCGCAGCGACGAAGCCGGCGCCATCGTCATCGATTTCGACGACAATGTACGCAGCAGCGCCTACCGCGTGGCGCACGCGCGCTACTGGTACGGGCGATGAAATTAGAGCATTCATACCAATTTTTCGATTAAGCTCTGCTTATACAATGAACCCAAGGAGGCCGTCCGGCATACCCCGGAGGCGCAATGACAGAGATGAACAAACCCCAGCTGCATTTTTCCCACGCCAACAGCTATCCCGCGGGGACTTACCGCCGCCTGTTCGAGTTGCTGGGCCAGCATTACGATATCCAGGCGCTCGACATGCACGCGCACAATCCGGAGTATCCGGTGCGCACCGGCTGGCACGACCTGGTCGAGGAACTGGTGGCCGAACTGACGGCGCGCTACAAGGAACCGGTGATCCTGGTCGGCCATTCGCTGGGCGGCATGCTCAGCGTGATGACCGCCGCCATGCGGCCGGACCTGGTGCGCTGCGTCGTCATGCTCGATTCCCCGGTGGTGGCGGGCTGGCGCGCCTTGCTGCTGCGCGTGATGCGTTACACCTCGCTGGCCGACAAATTCTCGCCGGCGCGCTTTTCCGTCAAGCGCCGCAAGCTGTGGCCGGATGCGGAGGCGGCCTATCAGCACTTCGCCAGCAAGGACCTGTTTGCATCGTGGGCGCCGGGCGTGCTGCGCGACTATATCGAGACCGGCCTGAAGCCGCATCCGGAAGGCGTGCAACTGCGTTTTACGCGCGAAAACGAAACGGCGGTCTACCGCGGCCTGCCGCACCATATCGGGCGCCTGGTCGGCAAGGGCTTGCGCGTGCCGGCCGGCTTCATCGGCGGCACCGAGTCGCAGGAAAACAGCCAGGCCGGGCTGGGCGCGACGCGGCGCCTGGTCGGCCACCATTTCCGCCTGCTCCCCGGCGGCCATTTATTCCCGATGGAGTCGCCCGAACTGGCAGCGCAAGCCACGCATGAAATGATCTCCGCGCTGCTGGCCGAGCAGGGCGCATCGGCCGCCGGCCACGCGCGCAGGCGGGCTTGAGGCGGCCGGAACTTGCTAAATTGGCCTGAAAGCGGGGCTTTCGCGTAAAATCGCGGGTGAAACAGGCCGTGCCCCCGGCACGTGCCGCCCCTGCAATCCTGAATAAGTGGTTTGAAGATGACGATTAAGAGCGATAAATGGATACGCCGCATGGCGGAGCAACACAAGATGATCGAGCCTTTCCACCCGGAGCAGGTCCGCGTGGAAGATGGCCGCAAGGTCATTTCCTACGGTACCTCGTCGTACGGCTACGATATCCGCTGCGCCGACGAATTCAAGATTTTCACGAACATCAACAGCACCATCGTCGATCCGAAGAATTTCGATTCGAATTCCTTCGTCGACGTTAAAAGCGATGTCTGCATCATCCCGCCGAATTCCTTCGCGCTGGCGCGCACCATCGAATACTTCCGCATTCCGCGCAACGTGCTGACGGTCTGCCTGGGTAAATCGACCTACGCGCGCTGCGGCATCATCGTCAACGTGACGCCGTTCGAACCGGAATGGGAAGGTTACGTCACGCTGGAATTTTCGAACACGACACCGCTGCCGGCCAAGATCTACGCCGGCGAAGGTTGTGCGCAGGTGCTGTTCTTCGAAAGCGATGAAGTGTGCGAAACCTCGTACAAGGACCGCAACGGCAAATACCAGGGCCAGCACGGCGTGACGCTGCCGAAAGCCTGATCTTTACCGTTCTTTACACGGCGCGCCATTGAATTGCCGCGCCGTGTGCCGATACCATCTTATATACATTGAAGATGGAGCAAGGCATGGTATCGGCAATCGGCGCTGGCGGCGCCAGCACAGTCAGTAGCACCTCGAGCACGAGTTCAGACAGCGGCACGGCGATCGCCGCGCTGCAAAAGCAGATGGTCGCATTGCAAAAGCAATTGACCGAAGCGCAGAAGGATAGCAGCGACGCCGGCAAGCAGAAGGCGGAATTGATCTCGCAGCAGTTGCAGGCATTGCAGGCGCAGATCGCGCAATTGCAGGCGCAAGCCGCGCAACAGGCTGCCCAGCAGGCGAGTCAGTCGGGCAGTGTTGCGCCGGCGCAGAGCAGCACTTCTTCCCGCAGCGACCCGACCTCCACCATCGGCAGCGTCATCGATACCACTGCCTAGCGGGTCACGCAACGATGCATGGTGCAACAGGACGCGCCTTCACGCCACGCCTGTTGCTAATGCCGTTAAATTACGGCCACAGAACGTGGAGCTGTCGTTCCCGCGCAGGGGAAATGCATGCATTTCCCCCATAGCACCTGTCCGTTTTTCTATAAATTTCGCAGGGCAGGCGGCGAATTATGGGTTCCCGCCTGCGCGGGAACGACAATTTAGCGGCTAACCTAACGGCATTGACGCCTGTTGCCCAGGCGGGTAACTAGGCGCGCTGCGCGACGGGCAACATGATCTCCACGCACAGGCCGCCGTCATGACGATTCTCGGCGGCGATGCCGCCGCCGTGCGCCTGCACCACCTGGCGCGCGATCGCCAGTCCAAGGCCGTGACCTTCCACATCCTTCGGCGTATCGCTGCTGCGGAAAAACGGTTCGAAAATCGCTTGCAGGTCGGCCGGCGCGACGCCGGGACCTCGGTCCAGCACGCGGATGCGCAGGCGCCGCGCAATGGCATCCACTTGCAATTCCACCCGCACGATGCCGCCGGCCGGGCTATGCTTGATGGCGTTGCGCACGATGTTTTCGATCGCGCGCGCCAGCAGGTCGGCCTGCCCGGTGACGGCTACATCGGCCTCTCCCTCCAGTTCGATCGCGCGGTCGTGCGAGGCCGCTTCGAATTCGGCATCGCCGACGATTTCATCGAGCAGGTCGGCCATGCTGATTTCTTCGCGTGCCGCGTTCAGCGCGCCCGCTTCCAGGCGCGCCAGCGTCAGTAGCTCTCCCACCAGCTTGTCCATGCGCACGCCTTCGCGTTCGATGCGTTCCAGCGATGCGCGCATCTTGTCCGGCTGCTGGTGGGCCAGGCCGATCGCCGCCTGCAGTCGCGCCAGCGGAGAGCGCAATTCATGCGACACGTCGTGCAATAAACGGGTCTGGCCGTCGATCAGGCTGCGCAGGCGCGCCGTCATGCGGTCGAAATCGCGTCCGAGGTCGCTCAATTCGTCGCCGCGCTTGCCGGAGACGTGACTGAAACGCGGCGCCAGGTCGCCGTGCGAGGCCGCTTCGAATGCCTGCCGCAGCGAGCGGATCGGACGCGAAAAATACCAGGCTAGCAGCGCGGCGAACAGCAGGCTGACCATCACGGCGGCGACCACCGGCACGTACGGCGCCAGTGGCCTGAAACGCGGTGGCCGCTGCATGCCGCCATCCGGTGGCGGCCGGTCGCCGCCGAAGTCCGGGCCACGGGAGAAGGGCGCCTGCCCGGGAGGCATGCCTGGGACATTGCCGGCCTGCGCGACGCCACCGCCCGCGCGGGCGCCGCGCTCGAAATCCGGGCCGCCGGGGCCATGGCCGTCGCCGGGGCCTGGGCCGGAACCGGACCGTCGGAAGTCGTCCGGCGGCGGGGAACGCCGTTCGCCGTCCGGACCAGGGCCTGGTCCGCGACCTGGTTCCGGACCTGGACCCGGTCCCGGCGGCGCGACCATGCCCGGCAGGCCGGAACCGGCCAGCAGCGCGATGGAGCCGGCCGGGTTCATGTCTCCCAGGTTTTCGCGCGACGGCAGGAACAGCAAATAATGATGGCCATCGGCCGCTTTCAGTTCGCGCACGGCGCGCCGGCGTTCGCCCTTGTCCAGCATCTGGCGCGCTTCGATCAGCATGACCGGCTTGACGATGCGCCCCAGCAGTTCGCGGCCCTGTTCATTGACCGCGTAGACGCGGTGCCGGTCCATGTTTTCCAGAAAACTTTGCAGCGCATGGATACCGCCGAATTCCAGCGTGGCGGCGGCCGCGTCGATCGCCGTTTCAGCCGGCGGGCCGGTAAAGATGTCGTGCTGTTTTTGCTCCGTGGTGTCGCGATTCTTGAGCCAGACCGCGCCGCCGATGGCCACCGTCGCGGCCAGCTGGGCCAGCAGGATGGAAAAGAAGAACTTCCAGAACAGTCGGCCCACGCCCTTACTCCTTGATCAACTGGTAGCCCAGGCGATAGACGGTCTGCAGGCAGGAACGGCCGTCGGCGATGGTGCCGAGCTTGTGCCGCAGGCTGCTCAGGTGGACGTCGATATTGCGGTCGAAGCGCGCCATCGGCCGTCCCAGCCCCTGCTCGGACAAGGTGTTCTTGCTGACCGGTTTGCCGGCGTTGCGCGCCAGGACTTCCAGCAGGTTGAATTCCGTGCTGGTCAGTTCCAGCGGCGTGCCGGCCCAGGTGGCGCGGCGCTGTTCCGGCCACATCGTCAACTGGCCCACCATCAGCGGCGGCGAGCCACTTAACTCCATCGGCGAACCCAGCGTGCGGCGCAGGATGGCGCGGATGCGCGCCGTCAGTTCGCGCGGCGTGCACGGTTTTGTCACGTAATCGTCGGCGCCCAGTTCCAGGCCGACGATGCGGTCGGTGTCGTCGCCGCGCCCGGTCAGCATCAGGATCGGCATGCGGCTGTGCATGCGGATGCGGCGCAGCGTGTCCAGGCCGTTCATGCGCGGCATCATCACGTCGAGGATGGCGATCGCATACAGGCCGGTGAGGGCGGCGGCGGCGCCGGCGGCGCCATCGTATTCGGCCTTGACTTCAAAACCTTCCTGCTCCAGGTATTCCTGGAACATGCCCACCAGTTCGATATCGTCGTCTATCAGTAGTACCTTGCTCATTGCGGCGTGTTTCATGGAGTGTCGATCTGCCCATCATAACAAACAAGGTTCCCCGTGCCGTGCCGCTTTACCCGGATTTACACAGGGTCTTTACATGGTTTTACGTTGCGCTAACCGCGCTTTACATGCCGCGACCGGACAATGGCTGCTCAATTGTTGAACGAGGAGCGCCATCATGAAAACCAGAAAATTGAACTTGCATGGCACATTGCTGGCCGCGGCCATGGTGCTGCTGCCGCCGGCGTCCCATGCCGCGGACGGCGCCGAGACGGCGGCCGGTGCGTATGGCACGGGCAGCGCCCAGCGCGCCGAAGCCGGTCCCGGCCTGCCGCCACCGGCAGATGCGGAAGGCCGGCGCCATGGCCCGGGTGGGCATGCCGGTCCAGGCCCTGGCTTCGGCCCCGGTCCGCGTCCGCACGGCGCGCCGTTCGGCGGCCCGTTCGGCCCGCACGACGGTCCGGGAGCGATGCCGGGACCGCCGCCATTCCTGCATGGGCTGGCGCTGAGCGAAGCGCAACAGGACAAGGTGTTCGCCATCCTGCACGCCCAGGCTCCCTATCTGCGCGAGCAAGGCAAGGCCCTGCAGAAATCGCAGCAGGCGCTGCATGCCATGGGCAGTGCGGCGCAATACGACGATGCCAAGGCCGTCGCGCTGGCACAGGCCGCGGCGCAGGCGATGTCCAACCTCACACTGCAGCATGTGCGCAGTGAACAGAAGCTGCTGGCCGTGCTGACGCCGGAGCAGCGCAAGCAATTCGACCAGCGCATGGCGGTTCCGCCCCATCCGTGAAGCACTGAATCTAATGCCGTTAAGTTAGCGCCAAATCTGTCATTCCCGCCTGCGCGGGAATGACAACTCTACGGCCGGTGGCTTAACTTAACTGCATTGAGCATTGAACCTTATTCATTCACCAGGAGTCACAGCATGACGATCAGTTCCCTGAGTTCGGCCAGCGCCGCCAGCCAATTGAGCTACACGAGCAAATTGAACGCCACCTCCGGCAGCGGAGAAAGTGGAGCAGTGCGCGGCAAGCCGCCGCAACGTCCGGACGGCGGCGGTTTCATCGATGCGATCGCCAGTGCGCTGCAATCGATCGGCGTCAGTAATACCGGCAGCACCAGCACCAGTTCCAGCAGCACCGATACCAGTAGTGGCAGCGATACGGCCAGCAGCGGCAATGCCGCGCAGGCGCTCGGCAGTTTCCTGCACGAGTTGATGGGCGCGCTGCACGAGCAGCAGGGCAGCGCGTCGACCGATTCGCAGTCCTACGGCCCGCCGCAGGGCGGCGGCGGACCTGGCGGCCCAGGCGGACCTGGCGGTCCGGGCGACGGCGGTCCCGGCAAGCTGGAAGCGGACCTGAAAAGCCTGATATCGAAACTGGGCACATCCGCCACCAGCACCGCCACCGACAGCACGGCCGATAGCACCGATAGCAGCGACACGACCGCCAGCGCCACCTCGGCGCTGGAAAGCTCGTTCAGCAATCTGCTGCAAGCGCTGGGCGGCAGCAGCGACAGCAGCGATTCCAGTTCGAAGCTGGCCAGCTTCCTGCAGGCGCTGTCGGACAAGCTGCCGGGCGCCGGTACCAGCGGCAATTTGATCAATACCTCGGTGTAGCAATGCACCCCGCCGTTGCGGCTTTACCTTTTATTATGGAGTTTGTATGGAACCACATCATCACAGCCTGGCGGCCGACCTGGACGCCATCTTCAAGATCGCGGCCGACCGCCGTTCCTCGCTGCGCTGGCTGATGGCCGGCGCAGCGGCGCTGCCGATCCTCGGCTGCGGCGGCGGTTCGTCCACCAGCAGCGAGACGGCCAGCACCGCCGCCAGTACGGCCACGCCCGTCGCGCCGCCGACCACCGGCACCGCGCCTCCAACCGGTACCGCGCCGCCCACCGGCGCACCTGCTGGCGCTACCGGAACGACGACCACCACCGGCAGCACCGACACGTCCGGCGCCTGTTCCGTGATCCCGGAAGAAACCGGCGGCCCGTATCCTGCCGACGGCACCAATGCCAACGCCAGCGGCACCGTCAATGTGCTGAACCTGAGCGGCATCGTGCGCAGCGACATCCGCAGCAGTTTCAATGGCGCGACCGGCGTAGCGGCCGGCGTGCCGCTGACGATCAAACTGAAACTCGTCAACGCCAACAACAGCTGCGCCGCCGGCGGCGGGCTGGCGGTCTACCTGTGGCACTGCGACCGCGACGGCAATTACTCGCTGTATTCGACCGGCGTGACGGGCCAGAACTACCTGCGTGGCGTACAGGAAGCCAATGCCAGCGGCGAAATCACCTTCACCACGATCTTCCCCGGCTGCTACGACGGCCGCATGCCGCACGTGCACTTCGAGGTTTATCCGACCTTGGCGAAAAGCGCCAGCGCATCGAACCGCATCAAGACTTCCCAGTTCACCTTCCCGATGGCGACCTTGAACGAAGTCTATGCCGCCACCGGCTACAGTACCAGTGTGCGCAACCTGGCGAAGATCTCGTATGCGACCGACAACGTGTTCAGCGACGGCACCTCGCTGCAGATGACCAGCGTGACCGGCAACGTCACCGACGGTTATGTCGCCACGCTGACGGTGTCGGTGGCCGCGTAAGGCTTCAAGTTGCGGCTGCCGTAATTGCCCAAGTTCGGCTTGACCAGCGTCGTCGTACTGCCTGAGTAGGCTGCTGACGGTCGTCCATAAGATATGAATATTGGTGTTTTGGCCAAAATCAGATGCAAGGGCCGGGGTCAGACCCATGGGTCTGACCCCAGATTTTGCCTCTGATTTTGGCCGATTTTTTTTGATCTTCCAATGAGAAAAAGCGCGGCGAAGCCGCTTTCGCCATAAATCCCGCCACGGCGCCGGCCGGCGAAAGCCGTTTCGCCGCGGCGCACCCGGCCACCCCTCACGGCCGGTGGCACGGCGCTTGCAAAAGGATCGCATACCGGCAGCGCTGCCTGCCCTGACGATCTGGAGCCGCCGATGAACAAGCGTTTGCTCGACTACATCCCGCAGATGGAATTCCCGGCCGATACCGCCACGGCGCAGCGTCACGACGAGGATGCCGAGATGGCCGGCGGCGCTGCCTTGCTGGAGGCGGCCAGCGGCGCCGGACTCGATGATTTCCTGCTGTCGCTGATACGGCGCGCCGGCCCGTCCGGGCGCGCCGCGCTCCATTCACCACTTGGCCACGCTCTGCTGGCTGCATTGAAAAACGCCGCGCGCAGCGTGCTGCCGCTCGACAGTGCGACGCTGAAACTTAAGGCCGCCACCATCTTCGGCCTGGAACTGGAAGGCCTCAGCCCGGAAGACAAGGAATTCGAACTGGCGCGCCATTTCGTCCGTTTCGCCAACGGCGTAATCGACGCGGCGCTGGCGCCGGGGACCAGCATGGATCCGGACAGCAGGGTGCAGGCGGCGCTGTTGCAGGCGGCGCGGCGCCATGCGCCCGGGCTGCTGCGGCACAGCGCGCGGCAGGCAGCGTCCGGCGGCCGCTGGCAGCGCCAGGACGGGCGCATCGTGGTCCTGGATTGTTGACCGGGCGGGCTCCGCGCCGGTATTGATCGTTTCACCCACCACCACCGGGAGGTAATCATGCATGACATCGATCGTACGACCTTGGAATTTGGCCAAGAAATGTCGGGCTATGAAGCGGAACAGTTCGAATTCGGCCAGGGCGAATGGAGTGGAGAGGGCGGCCTGCTGTCCGAGGCGGAAGAGATGGAACTGGCCAATGAACTGCTGTCGGTCAGTAACGAGGCCGAACTGGAGCAATTTCTCGGCAACTTCCTGCGCAAGGCGGCCTCGGTGGCCGGCTCCGTCATCAAATCGCCGATCGGGCAGGCGGTCGGCGGTGTATTAAAAGGCGTGGCGAAGAAGGCGCTGCCGTTGGCCGGCGGCGCCATCGGCGGATATTTTGGCGGCCCGCTGGGCGCGAAGATCGGCAGCGGCCTGGCTTCGGCCGCCGGCAGCGCGCTGGGCCTGGAAGCGGAAGGAGAATTCCAGGGAGAGGACCGCGAGTTCGAGGGAGCACGGACCTTCGTGCGGCTGGCGGCCGACACCGTCAACCGCGCGGCGCAGGCGCGCGGCGGCGATCCGCGCCAGATCGCCCAGGCGGCGGCAACGGCGGCGGCGCGCCAATATGCGCCTGGGTTGCTGGGCAAGGCAATTGCCGCGCAGGGTGGCCAGTGCGTGGCTGCCGGCGCGGCCAATGGAGGAATGGGACGCGGCCAGGCGATGGGCGGCACCGTGCAGCGCCAGATGGGCGCCACCGGCGGCGCGGCCAGCGGGCGCTGGGCGCGCCAGGGCCGCAAGATCATCCTGTACGGCGCCTGAATGCCATGGCCATCGGCTCCTACGCCGCGTGGATGCTGGCGCAAGAAGCGCGTTCCTTGCTGACCCGGCTGGCGCGCCTGCGGCCCTTCGCGCTGATCGAACCGATGGTGCCGGCCGCCGCGCTGCTGCCGCCGGCGCAGACGGCCATCGAACAGCACCTGGCACGCGGGCGGCGCGAACTGCATGGCATGGTGACGGGGTTCCTGGCCTGGCTGCGCGGGCCAGGCGGGCGGCGCGCGACGGCGGCCGAGGCGCAGCGCCGCTTTACTTTCCTGCGGCTGCGCTTCAACGCGGCGCTGACCCAGTTCGACCTGTTCAACGACGTCATCACGCAGCGCAGCGAGCATGAGAACGGCGTCTGGCTGTCCGGCCTGGACGTGGTGTCGGCCGATGCGCTGGCGCTGCCGGGCGGCTATTACCAGGCGCCGCCGGTGATCTGCTACCTGGACCGAGGTCCCGGCGCGGCGATCCGGCGCGCGCGCACCCGGTTGCCCGGCGGCGGAGACAACCCGGTCGCCATCATCCGCGTGCCGCGCGAACGCATGGTCGGCAGCAGCATCGCCTCGTCGCTGTTCCACGAGGTCGGGCACCAGGGAGCGGCGCTGCTGGACCTGGTCAACTCGCTGCGTCCGATCCTGCAGGGCATGCAGCGCGGCGACGACGGGCAGGCGCAGGTGTGGCAGTTGTGGGAACGCTGGATATCGGAAGTCGTGGCCGACTTCTGGTCGCTGGCGCGGGTCGGCGTAGTGGCGACGCTGGGGCTGATCGGCGTGGTCAGCCTGCCGCGCGTGTTCGTGTTCCGCCTGAACGCGGACGATCCGCACCCGGTGCCGTGGATCCGCGTCAAGCTCAGTTGCGCGCTCGGCGCGCTGCTGTTCCCGCATCCGCAATGGCGCCGCATCGCCGCCCTGTGGGAAGCGTTTTATCCGTTGGCCGGACTGGAGATGCGGCAGCGCCGGCTGCTGCTGCAATTGCAGGACAGCTTGCCGGCGCTGGCCCGGCTGCTGGCGCGCCACCGCCCGGCCGCGCTGCGCGGCAGCACGCTGACGCAGGTGATGGCGGTCGGCGCGCGCCAGCCGCGCCGCCTGGCGCAACTGTTCCGGCTGTGGAGCCGCGCCCCGCAGCGCATGTACGACGCCGCGCCGGCGCTGGCGTTCGCGGTGATCGGACAGGCGCGCGCCGACGGCCGTCTCAGTCCCGAACATGAAAGCGTGCTGCTGGCGCGCCTGCTGACACACTGGGCCTTGCGCAGCACGCTCGACACCGGCGCCCTTTGCGGCACGCTGGCGCCGGCCGCAAGCCAATCCCGTAAGACCATCCTCTAAGGAGAAAGACATGGCAAACATCAAGAATGCGGCGGCGAGGAAGGACTTGCGCGGCGCGATCCAGGTCACGGTGCACGACACCCTGACCGGCACCGGGCTGGTGAACGCGGCCATCAAGCTGTATGCGGCGCACAGCGTCGGCGGCGCGCCGTTCAAGGCGTGCGAAGTGGACGAAGTGCGTAAATGGCATCCGGACGAACAGTACCTGCGCGCCACCGGTTTCACGGCGGGCGACGGCCAGTGCACCTTCGGCCCGCTCGACGCCGGGGCTTATATCGTCGCCTACGACAATATCGTGCCGATGCGCATGGACGGCCTGTTCTACCAGTGCGTCGTGGTGCGCAACGGCTGCACCGAATCGGTCTGCTTCGACTTCGCCTTCGAGCCGCGCATCGACCTGACTTTCGAATCCAACTGCAAGGAAGTCGACCAGGCTTGCGCCTTCGTCGGCGACAAGGCCATCGCCACCGTGCACGTCAACGGCGATGCGCCGCTCGACGACAGCGTGCTGCAATTCGTCGCGCGCTCACCATGGATGACGCGCGGCGACGACGGTCACGCATTCGTCACGACATTGCGCCGCGCCGGGCCGCAACGTTTCGACGGTCAGATCCTGTTCGCGCGGCGCGGGCGGCTGGCCGGCGCGCCATCGCAGGGCGCCCTGTCCGGCGCCGGCGTGCCTTTGATGCGCAGCATGGGCACGCCCGGCGCGGCGCTGGTGGAGGACGAGATGGGCGGCAAGATGGGAATGGCCGGCATGGCGGCGCTGCCGGTGGCGGCCGAATTCGAGGCAGACCAGCGCACGCCGAACCCGATCAGCGGCAATGTCGGCGTGTCGCTGACGCGCACCGAGACCGAGCCGACCGAGGATTTGCCATTGTGGACCCTGATCCGCAACAGCACCGAGGCGCTGTCGTTCACCAACTACCTGAACTTCATCGACCAGCTGTTTTGCGACGCCGGCGTCAGCGTGTCCGATTTCGAGCGTCAGCGTTTTATCGGCAAGAACGCGGCGTTTAACTCTCTGAAGACGCGCCGCGCGCTGCCGTTCAACGATTCGGAATCGTACCGCGTGCTGAAGGCGGCGACCGAAGCCTTCGTGATGGTCAATTGCGGCGTGTTGAGCACTCCGCTGGCCTTCAACGCCGCCGAAGACGCGGCCTACCTGGACCGGCGCGACATCCCGAACGGCGGCAATCTCGCCGATGTGCTGGTCAACGATTACCTTGAAAAGGTCGATGGCACGACGCTGACCTTGCCCTATCTCGCCGTGATCCGGCGCAAGCTGCCAGACATCCCGATCACGCTGGGCACGATGAGCCACGAGGCCGACCTGTGCTTCGGCATCATCCAGGAGAGATTGGCCAATCCCTGCCTGATCGAGTTGATCTGGTCTTACTGGCACGAAGAAGGCATGCTGGTGCAGACGATGAACGCGATCACCCAGCGCTTCCAGAACCTGCGCGCTCCGGGTCCCGGCCCGGACCCGCTGGCGAACACGGAAATCGACATGCTGCGCCCGCTCAACAGCCTGCTGTGGGGCTACACGCAGGACGAGCAGCACCGATTAACCGTCCTGCGCCGCAATTACGAATACGACCACCATTACGGCGTGCGCCTGGAAGGCAAGGCGGTGCAGCGTTTCCGCCCGGCCGACAGCCGTTCCAAGTTCCTTGAAGCGTTCCACCATTTATTGCGGCTGCTGACGGCGTTCTACAAGCAGGACGACGACACCACCGTCAAGGCCGACGCCTTCCCGGTGCTGAACGCGTTGAAGGAAGTGCATTTGATCCTGTCGCAGGGCGCGCACAACCAGTTCGGAGAGTTGCCGTCGACCGCGCGCATCGAAATGCTGATGCAGCAATGGCTGCTGGCGCGCCCGGAATTCCGCGAATTCCTGCCGACCCGTGTCATGGTCGCCTACCCGGAACCGTGGATGGACCGCGTCGACGCCATGAAAAAACTGCAAAACTGGAGCGACACCAGCGTCATGCACTTCCGCAGTCTCGCCATGTTCGGCGAGCAGTTGCTGCTGTCCATCCGCTACGGCAACTGGAGCGACATCTACGAATCGACGCAAGCCTTCAATTGGGCGCGCTTCTGGCGGCCGCAGGCGCAGGGCTACATCCACGCCTACCGCGCCGCCACCGGTGTCGACCTGTCGGTCGACGCGGGCGATCCGGCCGGCGACGCGATACTGCCATCGGTGCTGCTGCGCCAGCGCCTGGCCCTGCAGCAGCGCAGCGCCGGCGCATGAAACGGTGTATGCATGGCCGCCCGCACCGCCGATTTCAGCAGCGCGCTGTACCTGGGGCTGCGCCATCCGGCCGCCGCGCTGGGAGAGTGGAACGCGCTCACGCTGGGCAAGCCGGCCGCCTTGCGCGAACCGCCGGGCGAGCTGGCGCTGGCGCGCGAACTGGCGCTGCTGCAAGGCTGCGCGGCGGCTGTCGTACTGCCGTCCACCTTGCACCTGTACTGGGACCTGTTCGGGATGCTGGCGCGCGACCCCGTGGTACTGCTGATCGATGGCGCGGCCTACCCGATCGCAAGATGGGGCGCGCAGCGGGCCGCCTTGCTCGGCGTGCCTGTCTGCCGTTTCCGGCATGGCGACGCGATGCAGGCGCGCAGCCTGGCGCGGCACTGGCTGCAATCGGGACGCCGCCCGCTGATCCTGGCCGATGGCTATTGTCCCGGCAGCGAATGCCTGCCGCCGCTTGCTGCGTATGCGGAAATCGCGCAGTCCGGCGCCGGCTGCCTGGTGCTGGACGATACCCAGGTATTGGGTGTGCTTGGTCCGGACGGCGGCGGCTCGGTGCCCTTGCACGGTTTGGGCGGGGCGCCGGTGCTGGCCGGCGCCTCGCTGGCGAAAGGTTTCGGGGCGCCGCTGGCGGTGCTGTCGGGCAGCGCCGCGCTGCTCGAACGTTTTGACGCGCACAGCCAGACGCGGCGCCATTGCAGTCCGGCGTCGGCGGCGGCGATTGCCGCGGCGCTGCGGGCCTTGCGCCTGAACCGGGGGTATGGCGGCCAGTTGCGCCGCGAGCTGGGGCAACGCGTGCGGCAATTTCGCAATGCATTGAGGAGGGCTGGAATCGCCTGCCGTGGCGGCATGTTCCCGGTGCAGGCGGTGCCCTTGTTGCCGTCGACGGACGGACCGCGCCTGCATGCGGCGCTCAGACGCGGCGGAGTCGAGGCGGTATTGCAGTCTTCCGGCCGGCACATGGCGCTGGCATTCCTGCTGCGCGCCGACCATGCGCCGGATGACGTCATGCTGGCCACGGCGGCGCTTGAACATTTATGGAAGGAGTTCGCATGAACCAGGAATTTGAATCCTTGCCGTTCGAACTGGAAGGCGAGATGGAAGCGGAGCGCGGCATGCGCCCGCCGGGACGCGGCATGGGGACAAGCCGTGGCAGGGCGCCGGCGCGGCCGCCGGGCACGAAGCCAACTCTCGGGCGCGCGCGTCCCGCCGGTCCTGGACGGCCCGGCCCTTATGGGCGCGGCTACCTGCGCGGCCCACGCTGGCCATATTATGGACCGGTGTATGGCGGCTGGCCTTACGGCGTCGTGCTGCGCGAACCCTACGCAGACCCGTATGCGGGACCGGATACCGGCGCGGATGCGGGACAGGATGGCACGCAAGAACCGCCCTTCCCGGACGACGCCGACGGCATGGACATGACATCGCCGGAGCACGGCGAAACACCGCCGACGCTGGTGGCGACACTGGGACGTCTGCCGGCTGCGCAGCGTCCGGCCTACCTGGCGCTGGGCGCGCTGACGGGAGCGCTGCGCGATGCGCGCGCCACTGGTCCCGGTTTCTACCTGATCGAATTCACCGTCAATGGCCGGCAGCGCGCCTACAGCGGGCAGACCAACAATTTGCGGCGGAGATTACAGCAGCACGCGCTGTGCGGACAGATGATGGGTTTGCCGCTGACGGCACACCAGGTCTATGTCGCCCCATCTTCGCTGAGCGACGCCCAGCGCCGCGCCGTCGAATCGCGCATCCACGACGACATGTTCAGGAACCAGGCCGGCGTGCTGACCAATCAGCGCCGCGAACTGGAAGTACAACTGTTCGGCAGCGGGTGGGAGTAAACATTCATTCAAGGAGAATGTCATGGACAACAAACAATGCGGCTGCGCGTCCTGCCGCAACGCTGCCGCGGGCGGCTTCGAGGTGCTCGAATTCGGTGCCGCGCAATCCAGTCCGTTCAGCGAAGCCGAGGAAGTGGAGTTGGCGATGGAATTGCTGTCAGTCGCCAGCGAGGCCGAACTGGATCAATTCCTGGGCAAGATGTTCAAGGGTGTATGGAAGGGCATCAAGAAAGTCGGCTCGGTGGTTGGCAAGATCGCCAGGCCGCTGGGCGGCGTCCTGAAGGGCATCGCGAAGAAGGCATTGCCGTTTGTCGGCGGCGCGCTCGGTTCGCTGATACCGATCCCGGGCGTCGGCACCGCGCTCGGCTCGGCGCTGGGCGGCGCGCTGGGCAATGCGCTGGAACTGGAATTCGAAGGCATGGAATACGAGCAGCAGGAATTCGAAATGGCGCGGCGTTTCGTGCGCATCGCCGGCACGGCCGCGCAACTGGCCGGCGATGGCGACGGCAGCGCGCAATCGGTGCGGCAAGCACTTTTGACGGCGCTGCGGCGGCATGCACCGCATTTTGCCGCGACGTCGCCGTCCGCGTCGGGTGAATTCGGCGAGACCGGCGAATTGAACGAAGCGCAGGGCGAAGCCTATGCCGGCCCCTGGCGCCGGCGTCGCGCCGGCCGCATCGAAGTGCTGGGCCTGCGATGATCATCGATTCCCACTGCCACGCCGGCCCGGGCGACGGCCTGTCCGGTCCGTGGGACAGCGACGCCGGGCTGGAACGCTACCTGCGCCGCGCGCACCAGGCAGGTATCGCGCGCACCGTGCTGCTGGCCGCGTTTCACTCCGATTACGCGGTGGCGAACAGCGGCGTGGCGCGCATCGTCGCGGCGAGACCCGAACGTTTTTACGGCTTTGCCTTCGTCCACGCGCAGCGCGACCGGGGCCGTATCGGCGAGATGGTGCGCATCGCCGTCGAACAATACGGTTTTGTCGGCATCAAGCTGCACCGCCACGACGCCCGCATCAGCGGCGAAGTATGCGACACGGCGCGCATCTTCGGCCTGCCGGTATTGTACGATCCGACCGGAGAAGTCGCGGTGGCCGAGCTGCTGGCGGCGCAATACCCGGACGTCAATTTCATCCTGCCGCACCTGGGCAGCTTCGCCGACGACTGGGCCGCACAACTGGCCCTGATCGACCACCTGGTACGGCACAAGAACATTTATACGGACAGCTCCGGCGTACGGCGCTTCGACTTGTTGCAGCAAGCGGTGCGGCGCGCCGGTGCGCACAAGGTGCTGTTCGGATCGGACGGACCGTGGTTGCATCCGGGTCTGGAACTGCAAAAGATACGGCTGCTGCACCTGCCCGAGCGCGACGAGCGCCTGATCCTGGGCGAAAATTTCCTGCGCCTGATTAGACGCGATTAATAAGGTTCTTCACGGATTACTGGGAACCTCACCAAAAATCAGAGGCAGAAACTGGGGTCAGACCCACGGGTCTGACCCCGGCTTTTGCCTCTGATTTGGCAATAAAAACAAAGCCAAGCCCTCTGTTTCACCTGCCCATCATCGCACGCGCCTTGCGCCGAATCTGCAACGCGCGGTCCGTCACCCCCAGGCGCAGCGCGGCGCGCTGGTTGTTGCCGTCTTCCTGTTCCAGCACCAGCTGGATCGCCAGATCCGCCGCTCCCTGGCTGATGCACGACAGCCCGACCCCGAGATCAAGCGCATGCCGGACCGCGTCCACGAAGCCCCGGTCCGGCCACTGCGGCGCGCACCGTGGCCGCTCATCCGGCGGCACGTCGCCAATGGTGATCGGCCCCGGCCCGCAATGACGGTGCCAGATGCGCGCCACCGTCTGGCGCAAGTCGCGCACATTGCCCGGATAATCGCGCGTCAGCAGGTAATCGCGCACGGCCGGATCGAGTCCGCATTCCTGGCCTGGTACTTCACGCGCCAGCTGGCGCAAAAAATGTTCGACCAGCGGCAGGATATCTCCCTGGCGTTCGCGCAGTGGAGGAGGGCGGCAGCGCCAGCCGGCGATGCGGTAATACAGGTCGGCCCTGAAACTGCCGTCGGCCACCCCCGCCTCCAGGTCGCGGTTGGTCGCGCACACCAGCCGGAAGCGCGTCGGCTGCCAGCTATTGCCGCCGACGCGCTTGTACTGTTGTTCCTGTATCACGCGCAGCAATTGCGCCTGCATCGCCGGCGCCAGTTCGCCGACTTCGTCCAGGAACAGGATGCCGCCGTCCGCCAGCGCAAATGCGCCGTCGCGCGCGCCGGCCGCCCCGGTGAACGCACCGCGCTCGTGGCCGAAGAATTCGCTGCCCGCCAGCTCCGGCGACAGCGTGGTGCAATCGAGTACGGTCATCTCGCCGCGCGCGCCGCTCAGGCGGTGAATCAATTGCGCGATCTGCTCCTTGCCGGTGCCCGTTTCGCCGGTGATCAACACTGGAGAATCCGTAAATGCCGCCACTTCGACCACGTTGCGTACCAGCGCGCGCCAGGCCGGGCTGGTGCCGACGAGGCAGGATTGCACGGTATTTGATTCCATCATCCGCTGCACCGCGTCCCAGCGCCGCAAGCGCGCCGCGGCCTGTTCCGCGCAGGCTGCACCGGCGGACCACGTCAGCAGATCGGCCGCGCCGGCATCCAGTAACGCCCATGTGGCGTCGCGCGATAACGCTTCGGCGCCGCAGCAGACCGCCAGCACCGTGGCGCGCGTTCCCAGCTCCCGCAACAGTTCGCAAAGATGCGCGTCATAGTCGCGGAACAGCACGACGCCGCATCCGTTGCAAGGAGTCGGTACCGGACGCAGCGCGATCCCGCAACTGGCAAGCTCATCAGCGAAGCGCGGGGCGATCCCGGGCGGCGTCGATTCGACGACATGCAGCCACACCGGGAGCGTTTCAGGATTTTCCATATCAATGCAATCCGACAAAATCCCCGCCTGTCGCGCAGGGACAGACTTCCACTATAGGCGCGCATGCCAGTGTTGCGTTTGAGGTGAACCGACCATTCTGGGGGATTTTGAACGGTGCCGGGGTCAGTTCCGGCATTTGTTTGTCCGGTTGCCGGAACTGACCCCGGTACTCGGACCCCGGTACTCACCAGGGAGTCATCGGCGATGACTCAGACGGCAGGTGCCGACAGATGGACTTTCAGGGCGTCGATGAGCACGTTTACTTTTCTGGGGCGATAGCGGGTGGCCGGGAATAAAGCGAATACGCCACCGCTCGGCAAGGACCATTTTGGCAGCATCTGCACCAGTCTTCCCGCCTGGAGGTCCTCGCTGACCGCGAAATCGGGAAGCACGGCGAGGCCTCCGCCGGCCAGTACCGCCGAGCGCATGGCGTGCGCGGTGTTGACGCTGAGTCCTGCTTCGAAATTGACCGATTGACGCGTCCCGCCGGGACCATTAAAAGTCCAGGACAGGGGTTGGGCCAGCACGGACAGGGCGATGAATGGCAGCGCCGCCAGGTCCTCCGGCTTGGTTGGACGTTTGCTCCGTGCCATGAAGGTGGGCGCGGCGACGAGAATATTGTCCAGTTTGGAAACACGCACCGCCTGATAGTTCGAGTCCGCCAGCTTGCCCAGCCGGATGGCGACATCGATTCCTTCTCCAACCAGATCAAACAGGCGATCGCCGGAGACGATCTCAATTTTCAGCAAGGGATGCTCGCGCATGATTTTCACCGCCAGCGGCGCGATAACGGCCGCTCCGTAATCAATCGGGGCGGTGATGCGCAGGGTGCCGCGCAGCTGCGCGACATCCTGTCCCAGCGCGTTGACCGCTTCCGTCGCCGATTGAACGATCGCGCGCGCAGCTTCATAGAAAGCCTCGCCGGCCTCGGTCAATGCGAGTCGCCGGGTGGTGCGCAACAGCAGGCTGGCGCCCACCTCCGCCTCCAGCCTTTGCATGTGGGCGCTCGCCATCGTTTTTGCGATCCCAAGCTTGCTGGCCGCCCCGGTGATCGATCCCACTTCGACCACGGCAACGAAGACCAGCAGCCGGTTCAGATTGATACCACTCAGAGCGCCATACATATATTGTCAATTTAAAGTGGATAGTAAAGTCATGATTCTCCATCTTATCAAGACCCCTGACAACTTCTATCATTCATTCATCAGCTACCGATAAACCGCCGAACAACTCACGACAGGAGAACCACCATGAAATCGACCATGAAAACCATCTTCGCTGTAGCCGCAGCCGTCGCGCTCAATACCGCCTTTTCCGCCGGCAGCGCGCTGGCGGCGCCGCAAACCGCCAAAGGCGCGGCAAACGTCGCAGCCAGTGCCAGCCAGGTTTATAACCGTACCCTGGAAGTGGATGGAGTCAAGATTTTCTATCGTGAAGCCGGCAACCCATCGGCGCCAACGATCGTGCTGCTGCATGGTTTCCCCAGCTCGTCGCACAGTTTCCGCAACCTGATTCCACAGCTGGCAACGCGCTTTCACGTGATCGCGCCGGATTATCCGGGTTATGGCTACAGCGATGTGCCGTCCAGAGACAAGTATGCTTACACCTTTGACCACCTGGCCCAGACCATGGATTCGTTCTTGCAGAAAGTGGGTGCCAGCAGCTACATCCTGTACATGCATGATTTCGGCGGCCCGGTCGGCTACCGGATCGCTACCGCGCATCCTGAGCGGGTACGTGGACTGGTGGTCCAGAATGCGAATGCGCATGAGGAAGGGCTGTCTCCCGCGCTGGGCCATTCGCGGGACCTGTGGGCCAATCGCAACGCGGAAACCGAGGCGCATGTGCGAGGCGCCTTCTCTCCGGAGGGAATCAAGTGGCAGTACCTGACCGGCGCCAATGATCCTGCGACAATGACGCGCGATGGCTATAGCTTCGATACGCCGTTGATGCAGCGTCCCGGGCAGGATGCCATCCAGCTTGACCTGATCGAGAGCTATAAAACCAACGTCGCCCTGTATCCGCAATGGCAGACCTGGCTGAAAACGGCGCAGCCTAAAACGCTGATCGTGTGGGGTGCTGGCGATCCGCTGTTCACGGTCGAAGGTGCGTATGGCGTGAAACGCGACGTGCCGGCCGCCAAGCTGGTGACTTACAAGGCAGGCCACTTCCTGCTCGAAGAATATGCGGATGACGTGGCCAAACAGATACTGCTCAACTTCGACGCGAAACGCAATGTGAAGCCATAAGAAGATACTGGGGTCAGTTCCGGCATTTGTTTGTCCGGTTGCCGGAACTGACCCCGGCACTTCCAGCAGCGCTGAGCGGCTCGGGCGGCCGCGCAAGCAGATGGGACAGTCGTTGAAGACCCGTATGTAAGCGTCCACGGTCCTTGATGCTACCCAAAGAGATCCGGATTGCATTCACGTATCCGCTGCCAGTTGCGAATGCTTCCGCCGGCGTGACTGCGATGCCCTCGCTGTTGGCTGCGCGCGCAAGCTGTGAGGAGTTCCAATACGCCGGCAACTCGAGCCATACATGCAGGCCGTCACCAAAGCCGCTGTACCTCCCCGCCAGAATATCGCGAGCCATCCGGTGGCGCAGGCGCGCCTCGTTGCGTACGCCTTCCATCAATCCCTCAGCCGAACCGTCGAGGATCCACTGAGTGGCCAGTGCGGCCGTCAGAGGAGCGACCATCAGCGCAAATGATCTTAGCGCGACCAGGAAACGTTCGCGTTCGTGCGGGTCGCGTATGAGCACGAAGGCGACACGCAAGCCGGGCGTCAGGCATTTCGACAGGGTTGAGATGTAGGACACCTGTTCCGGGGCAAACGTGGCAACAGGTGGTGGCGGGGCATCGGCAAGGAGCCAGTAGGGATCGTCCTCGACGATGCGTACATGGCAGCGCTTGGCGATGCTGGCGAGCTCCTTGCGCCGGCGTTCCGGCATGGTGATGGCGGTCGGGTTCTGTAATGTCGGATTGAGGTAGATCAGTCCAGCCTTGTGCTGGCGGCACGCTTCCTCAAGCATCTCAGGCACCATCCCGTGCTTGTCCGCTTCCACCGCAATGATGCGCCGGCCGAATTGGGTCGCCGCGGCACGCAAGCCGGGATAACTCGTTGGCTCTGCCAGGATAATATCGCCAGGCTCCGTCAGCGCAAGGATCAATGCGGCGATCGCCGCTTGCGCACCCGGACAGACAACAAGCTGTCGAGAATCCAGCTGCCCAAACATCGGTTGGAGCCATTTGGCTCCCGCCTTACGGTCGGAGTCACTTCCCCCGGCCAGGTGGTAAGTCATCAGCAATTCACTATCTGCCCTCATCAGTACTTGAGACAAACCTTGTTTCAACATGTCGTCGAAGTCCACGCCATCCGGCGGTGGTGGGGTATTCATGCTCAGATCGAGGATCGACGTCAATTCGACTTTCGGCGCCGCGACATAAGTGCCTCGAGCACCGCGCCCCTCCAGCAAGTTGCGGCGTCGGGCTTCGTCGTATGCGCGCGTGATCGTCGTCAGGTCGACGTCCAAGTGCGCCGCCAACTGGCGCTGCGGAAGTAGACGGTCACCCGGTTTCAGCGATCCGTCTACCACCGCCGCCTGCAACGCATCCGCAATCTGCAAAAAACGTGGCCCTTTGTTCCCGGCCAATCGCGGCAACCAGATTGGCAAATTTTCATCTTGCATGGTTTTCAACTGGGACATTTTGTCTCAATGTATGGAAATTGCTTTCAAGTAGTATGCATCAGAACGTGCAGCAACAGCATCCTTGCATGGCAGTCGCTGACGTTTGCTCCTCTGTCATCTGCATTCGACAAATCACTCCGCTGGATGCCATTGTTATTTCATCGGTAGATAATGAAAGATTCGAGCCGGATGCCTGGGGGGATGGTTTGAAAAAAAATGAAGCTGCTGAAGCAGCGTTTTGAGGTAATGCTCCTCACGATAGATAGTGTCAAGTCATAGCCTGGAAATACTCAAAATGATGGATTGGATCCCTATAGTATTAGTGACGTTCAAGGCCCTCGTGCTCGGCACGGGCATGTTCTTCGCCATCAAGTGGCATTACGATCAAGGGACGAAGGAGAAGAATAAGGAGATGGAGAAGCGCGCGGTGCTACGCGCGGGCGGCAAGGTGGCCGCAGTCTTCCTGCTATCGCTCCTGGGCCTGGTGCTCGCCACCTTCTTCCTTAGCAGGATGCTCGGTTTGGACTTGACCTTCCCATGATGGCAAAAATAGTTAGCGGTAATTTGTGCCGTTGTTCATGTCAATTACGTCACCGTTGATGAACGCCGGTGCATCCGTTGCGAGCCAACTGACTGTTTTTGCAACCTCCTCAGCAAGGCAGAATCGTTGAGTGATTGTTGCCGCCATCAAGCGATTCTTTCTTTCCTGTGGAATATTTTTCATCATTTCAGTTTCGACCGGCCCCGGTGCAACTGAGTTGGCAATCACGCCCCTTGAGCCATAAGCTCGCGCGAGCGAGCGCATCGCATTCATGAGTCCCGCCTTTGAAATTCCGTACCAAATGTCTGGGTGACCAATTTCGCCAGCAATCGAACCCATGCTTACGATTCGCCCTCCGCCATTGCCCGCCATCCGTTCTGCCAAACATACGCTGAGCCGTACCGTGGAAATCAGGTTCACGTTAAGTATCTGGAGGATTTCATCGGAACTGTAGTCACTTGCCGTCATGCTATTCATCATTCCGGCATTGTTGATCAGCACATCAGGCGTTCCTATTTCATCAACAATTTTTTGCATTTTTTCATAATTTGAAATGTCAGCCGTCCACGAAATCAGTCCCTCTTGGGGCGAGGCGATACCGGAACGGGATACCACATGCACTTCAAATCCTTTGCTCAAAAGAATTTTCGAAATCTCTAGCCCGATTCCTCGGTTACCACCAGTAATAATTGCTTTCATTTGTATGCTTTCACACTAATTGTTATAAAGAAGGGGAGATTTTAATTTTAGCATCCGGGAATTTGGTTTCACCCGCAACTCATCATTGCCTACCAATCATTTCAACAGAAAAAACTGAATTGCGTCAAACATCAATCTTGAACCCCAAGTCAATTTCACGAATTATCACACCTGCCATTGGGGTCAGTTCCGGCATTTGTTTGTCCGGTTGCCGGAACTGACCCCGGCACTGCGTTTTGCGACGCCGATCTGCTTCACTTATTCGGTATCAAATGCCGAAACGTCGGTTCAATATTTTTCGAATGCAGGAACCTGATGATATCTTCCAGCGTCGCGTCCTTCAGCAGCAAGCCATCCGGAGCGGTGGCACGCTCTGGCACCGGCGCGCTGGTGACCGGCACCGTGCCATGCGATCGCTGGAGCACATCGAGCGCGTGCTGGAATTGCGTCTCGCTGATGCTGTGCGCGCTTTCCAGAAAGGTGGCCTGTCCGGCAAACGGCGGCGCCATCTCCAGTCCTGATTCGTCGGCAAACGAAGCGCCCATGCCAGGATGGATGAACGCGGCCCATTTGCCGGTGCCCTGGTGCAGGCAGGGTGGCAATTCGACCAAAGCCTGGACGGCGTCGGGACGCAGGGGCATGTCCGGAAAATATGCCTTGCGCAGCAGTTCCAGGAATTGTTGCACCTTGGCTGTCGGAGCGGGTGTCACCAGCGACAGCCACAGGCCGTAACCGTTGGCGCCAGAGATGCTCACTACCGGTGCGGGAAGCCCAAGGTCTGCCTGCAAGGCATTCGCCACGCTGCATAACTGCTGCCAATGGTGCGCCTCTTCGCCATCGCGCATCTTGTCGAAGGGGATGACCATGGCGCGCGTCAGGCCATCGGCTGTCGTCAGGCTGGTGGCGACGGTCGCCTGTCCTGATAAATGCTGGGCGAGCACTTCTGGCGATAAGGTGCCGGCCGCAAGATATAACCTGGTTAATTCTGAAATCAATTTTTGCATCTGCTTCCTCGAAGTCGGACCGCGTGGGTCCGCAGTTTGTGCGATCAGGGGGCGTTTCCCAAAAGCTGACCAATTCGACCAAGTCTAGCCGATCGCCGAAATGCGATGTCAATTGAATGCTGCGGACGAAAAAAAAACGGCGCCGGCTATGAGGCCGGCGCCGTTTTTCAAAGTGCGGCGGATTACTGCTTGACGCAGTCGACGAAATAACCGCGCTTGCCGTCCACTTCGCGCTTGACCAGGCCGTGCACGTCGGTCTCGAAGCCGGGGAAGCGCTCGTTGAAGTCGCGCGCGAAGCGCAGGTAATCGACGATCGTCTTATTGAAACGCTCGCCCGGGATCAGCAGCGGAATGCCCGGCGGATATGGCGTCAGCAGGATCGACGTGATGCGTCCTTCCAGCTCGTCGATCGCGACGCGCTCGATTTCGCGGTGCGCCATCTTGGCGAAGGCGTCGGACGGTTTCATCGCCGGGATCATGTCGGACAAATACATTTCCGTCGTCAGGCGCGCCACGTCATAGGCTTTATAGAAATCGTGGATCTGCTGGCACAGGTCTTTCAGGCCCATTTTTTCATAGCGCGGATTGGCGGCCGCGAATTCCGGCAGGATGCGCCACATCGGTTGGTTTTTGTCGTAATCGTCCTTGAACTGTTGCAGCGCGGTCAAGAGCGTGTTCCAGCGGCCCTTGGTGATGCCGATGGTGAACATGATGAAGAACGAGTACAGCCCGCATTTCTCGATGATCACGCCATGCTCGGCCAGGTATTTGGTGACGATGGACGCGGGAATGCCGGTATCGGAGAACTGGCCGTCCAGCGACAGGCCCGGATTGACGATGGTCGCCTTGATCGGGTCGAGCATGTTGAAGCCCGGTGCCAGCTTGCCGAAACCATGCCAGTCGTCGTCGGCGCGTATCATCCAGTCTTCGCGCGAACCGATGCCTTCTTCGGCGAACTCGTTCGGCCCCCAGACCTGGAACCACCAGTCCTTGCCCCATTCCTGATCGATCTTCTTCATCGCGCGGCGGAAGTCCAGCGCTTCCATGATCGATTCTTCCACCAGGGCGGTGCCGCCCGGCGCTTCCATCATGGCCGCGGCCACGTCGCAGGACGCGATGATCGAATACTGCGGCGAGGTGGAAGTGTGCATCAGGTACGCTTCGTTGAATGCGTCCAGGTCCAGCTTGACCTTGTCCGATTCGCGCACCAGGATCTGCGAAGCCTGCGACAGGCCTGCGAGCAGCTTGTGGGTCGACTGGGTCGAAAAGATCATCGACTCCTTGGCGCGCGGACGGTCCTTGCCGATCGCGTGCATGTCTTTGTAGAAGTCGTGGAAGGTGGCGTGCGGCAGCCATGCCTCG
This sequence comes from Pseudomonadota bacterium, assembly GCA_040389645.1. Classification (GTDB taxonomy): domain Bacteria; phylum Pseudomonadota; class Gammaproteobacteria; order Burkholderiales; family Burkholderiaceae_D; genus Rugamonas. The sequence goes on from JAZJZT010000001.1 coordinate 97,800, forward strand.
TCGAAGTGCAGGGTGTCGATTTTACCGTCCAGCATTTCGCGCAGGGTCTCGACGTTGTAGATCACGCCGTCGTAGGTCGACTGGGTGATGGTCAGGATGCGCGGCTTCTTGTTGACGGCTTCACGCGCAAAGGGATTCGCCTCGATCTTGCGGGCGATGCTCTCCGGCGTGAATTCTTCCAGCGGGATCGGGCCGATGATGCCCAGGTGATTGCGGGTCGGCATCAGGAATACGGGAATCGCGCCGCACATGATAATCGAGTGCAGGATCGATTTGTGGCAGTTGCGGTCGACCACGACGATATCGCCGGGAGCCACAGTCGAGTGCCAGACCATCTTGTTCGAGGTCGACGTACCGTTGGTGACGAAGTAGCAGTGGTCGGCGTTGAAGATGCGCGCCGCATTACGTTCCGACGCGGCGATCGGGCCGGTGTGGTCGAGCAGCTGGCCCAGTTCTTCGACGGCGTTGCAGACGTCGGCGCGCAGCATGTTTTCACCGAAGAATTGGTGGAACATCTGGCCGATCGGCGATTTTAAGAATGCCACGCCGCCGGAGTGGCCCGGGCAGTGCCATGAGTAGGAGCCGTCGTTGGCGTAGTGCACCAGCGCGCGGAAGAACGGCGGCGACAGGCCGTCCAGGTAGGACTTGGCTTCGCGGATGATGTGGCGCGCGACGAACTCCGGCGTGTCCTCGAACATGTGGATGAAACCGTGCAGTTCGCGCAGGATATCGTTCGGGATATGGCGCGAGGTGCGGGTTTCGCCGTACAGGTAGATCGGGATGTCCGAGTTTTTGTAGCGGATTTCTTCGACGAAGGCGCGCAGCGATTTCAGTGCGTGGTCGGTTTCTTCGACCGAACCGGCGCCGAATTCTTCATCGTCGATCGACAGCACGAAGGCCGAGGCGCGCGATTGCTGTTGCGCGAATTGGGACAGGTCGCCGTAGCTGGTCACGCCCAGCACTTCCATGCCTTCTTTTTCCATCGCGTCGGCCAGGGCGCGGATGCCCAGGCCGGACGTGTTCTCGGAACGGAAATCCTCGTCGATGATGACGATGGGGAAACGGAATTTCATGGGTATCTCCAAAAAGAAGAACCGCCCCAGCTTATCGGCACCGGAGCGGGCAGGGCGCCGCGGACGGCGCAAAAAAATGAGAACGGGATTCTCGCAGAAAAGCGTCAAATTCGGGGGGAATTACGACAAATTTCCGCAGACTTTAAAATCAGAGGCAAATGCCGGGGTCAGACCCAGGGGTCTGACCCCAGATTCTGCCTCTGATTTTTAATGATGCGCCGCTGCGCCGCCGAATTGCGCCAGCAGCGCGCCGACCGGGTCGATGTGCGCGGCGGCGAAGATGCCCAGCGCGATGCCGGCGCCGGCCACCGCGTAAGCCGTATACAACAGCCAGCGGCGGTGCGTCAGCAGCGTGATCGCCGCCAGCGAAATGGCGATCTGCTCGGCGGTCGTGGCCAGCGCCCATTGGTGGTGCTGGTGCATGGCGGCGTCGGATTTCTTGTTCCAATCGGTCGACGAGGCTTCCCATTTCTCGGCCTCTTTCTTGATGTCTTCCTTTTCCGAGCGGTAGCGCGCCACCTCGGCCTTGTATTTTTCCGGATCGACGTTCGGCAACGTCATCGCCAGCTCGGCCAGATTCTGCTTGTTCGACTTGGCCTGGTAGTAATTCCAGCTGTTGGCTGCCTGCGTCTTGTCGATCGCGGCATTGTTCTTGAACAGCGCGGCCTCGTTCTGGGTCGCGCCGCCCTGGTAGCCGAACAGCGCGCCTACCGTGGCCAGGATGGCGGTGGTGACGGCGATATTGCCCGAAAACTTGTCGTTGCTGTGCGCCGCGTGCTCCACCGCATGGTCGTGCGGGCCGTGGACGTGAAAGCCGTGTCCTGACATGTTTGCTGATCCTTAATAATATAAATAATGATGATTACGCCGGCACGCGGCGCAGTGTAACAAAAGCGTAGGGTAAATCCGTCTTCGAGACGTAGTCCTGGCGCTCCATCTGCTCCCATGCGTCGCCCGGCAGCGGCGGGAAAAAGGCGTCGCAGTCGAACGTGTCGCCGATCTCGGTCAGTACCACCTGGTCGGCCACGGCCAGCGCTTCGGCATAGACCTGGGCGCCGCCAATAATAAACGCTTCCGCTTCGCCGGCCACCAGTTGGCGCGCCGCGTCCAGCGAGTGGACGGCTTCGACGCCGTCGTGGCGCCAGTCCAGGTTGCGCGTGATGACGATGTTGCGCCGGTTCGGCAAGGGCCGGCCGATCGAATCGAACGTCTTGCGGCCCATGATGATCGGGTGGCCCGTGGTGAGGCGCTTGAAGTGCGCCATGTCTTCGGGCAATTTCCACGGCAAGGTGTTGTCGATGCCGATGCCGCGCTTGCGGTCGGCCGCGACGATGATGGTCAGCAGGGTCATAAAAGTCAATTGTGCAATAGGGGAAAGTCCCGCAGTTGGCATTATATCGTTGAATTGTTTAGGGCCGATGACACTATGGTTACACTCCGTTGTGTGATTGCCTCACGGTAACTTCCAGAATGCACTGTTTTCACGCTTTGGTGGAAATTGGTGAGAATTTCCGCGATAGATTTCCCGTATTGTGCCTACACTGGCGAACAGGGTTTTGGGTAAAAAAAGTTAATACCTGTAGTGCATTTATCTATATAACGAGAAAAACCCGGAGGAGACACAATGAAACATCCACTCAAGCATGCCTTGGGCGAGGTGGAACACGCCATCCTGGCGCTGGCGGATGGCACGGTTTTCCAGGGTGTCGCCGTCGGCGCCCCTGGCCAGACCAGTGGTGAAGTCGTGTTCAATACCGCCATGACGGGTTACCAGGAAATCCTGAGCGATCCCAGTTACAGCCGCCAGATCGTCACGCTGACCTATCCCCACATCGGCAACACCGGCGTCAACAGCGAAGATGGCGAATCGCCGAAAATCCACGCGGCCGGGCTGGTGATCAAGGATCTGCCTTTATTGGCCTCCAATTTCCGCTCCAGCCAGAGCCTGTCGGGGTGGCTGCGCCAGCAAGACATCGTCGCCATCGCCGGCATCGACACGCGCAAGCTGACGCGCATCCTGCGCGAGGGCGGCGCGCAGAACGGCGCCATCGTCACCGGCCGCACGGCGGAACAGGCGCTGGAACTGGCGCGCGCCTTCCCCGGCCTGAACGGCATGGACCTGGCGCGTACCGTCACCACCGCCAAGGCGTATGAATGGACCGAAACGGAATGGCGCCTGGGCAGCGGCCACGGCCGGATGGAACAGCCGCGCTTCCACGTCGTTGCCTACGATTACGGCGTCAAGACGAATATCCTGCGCATGCTCGCCGAGCGCGGCTGCCGGGTGACGGTGTTGCCGGCCGAGGCTGGCGCGGCCGCCGCGCTGGCGCTGAAACCGGACGGCATCTTCCTGTCCAACGGCCCGGGCGACCCGCAGCCTTGCGATTACGCGATCGAGGCTGCGCGCGACTTGATCGAGCGCGGCATACCCACTTTCGGCATTTGCCTCGGTCACCAGATCATGGCGCTGGCGTCCGGAGCGCGCACTATCAAGATGAAATTTGGCCACCACGGCGCGAATCATCCAGTGCAGGACCTGGACAGTGGTAAGGTCATGATTACTTCGCAAAACCACGGTTTTGCGGTTGATCCCGCCACGCTGCCGGCCAATTGCCGCGTCACCCACGTTTCCCTGTTCGACGGTTCGCTGCAAGGTTTTACGCGCACCGACCGCCCCGCATTCTGCTTCCAGGGCCACCCCGAAGCTTCCCCTGGTCCGCACGACCTGGCCGCCCTGTTCGACCGCTTCATCACCTTAATGGAGGGCACGCAGAATGCCTAAACGTACAGATATCGCCAGCATCCTGATCATCGGCGCCGGTCCCATCGTGATCGGCCAGGCGTGCGAATTCGATTATTCCGGCGCTCAGGCTTGCAAGGCGCTGCGCGAAGAGGGCTATAAAGTCATCCTCGTCAACAGCAATCCGGCCACCATCATGACCGACCCGGAAATGGCCGACGTCACCTATATCGAGCCGATCACCTGGGAAGTGGTGGCGCGCATCATCGAGAAGGAACGCCCGCAGGCGGTGCTGCCGACGATGGGCGGCCAGACCGCGCTCAATTGCGCGCTCGACCTGCACCGCCACGGCGTGCTGGAAAAATTCGACGTCGAACTGATCGGCGCCACGCCGGAAGCGATCGACAAGGCCGAGGACCGCGCCAAGTTCAAGCAGTGCATGACGGAGATCGGCCTGGCGTCGGCCCGTTCCGGTATCGCGCACAGCATGGCCGAAGCCTGGGCCGCGCAGGAAAAGCTCGGTTTCCCGATCGTCATCCGGCCGTCGTTTACGATGGGTGGCAGCGGCGGCGGCATCGCCTACGATGCAGAACATTTTCATGAAATCTGCACGCGCGGCCTGGAACTGTCGCCGACGTCCGAACTGTTGATCGAGGAATCGCTGATCGGCTGGAAAGAGTTCGAGATGGAGGTGGTGCGCGACAAGAAGGACAATTGCATCATCGTCTGCTCGATCGAAAACCTGGACCCGATGGGTGTGCACACGGGAGACTCCATCACGGTGGCGCCGGCGCAGACCTTGACGGACAAGGAATACCAGATCATGCGCAACGCCAGCCTGGCGGTGCTGCGCAAGATCGGCGTCGACACCGGCGGCTCGAACGTGCAGTTCGCGCTGAACCCGCGCGACGGCCGCATGATCGTCATCGAGATGAACCCGCGCGTGTCTCGCTCTTCCGCCCTGGCGTCGAAGGCGACCGGCTTCCCGATCGCGAAAGTGGCGGCGAAACTGGCGGTCGGCTTTACGCTCGATGAACTGCACAACGACATCACCGGCGGCGCGACGCCCGCCTCGTTCGAACCGTCTATCGATTACGTCGTCACCAAGGTGCCGCGCTTCGCCTTCGAAAAATTCCCCGGCGCCGACGAGCGCCTGACGACGCAGATGAAATCGGTGGGCGAGGTGATGGCGATGGGCCGCACCTTCCAGGAATCGTTCCAGAAAGCTTTGCGCGGGCTCGACATCGGCATGGATGGCCTGCGCCTGGCCAACACCGGCCGCACCGTCATCGAACAGGAACTGTCCGCTCCGGGCCCGCAGCGCATCTGGTACGTGGGAGAAGCGTTCGCGCAGGGCATGACGCAGGACGAGGTGCAGCGCCTGTCGCACATCGATCCCTGGTTCCTGGCGCAGATCCACGACCTGGTCGAAGTCGAGCAGTGGGTGCAGACGCAGCAACTGTCCGACCTGGACAAGCCGGTGCTGTACCGCCTGAAGCAGCAGGGTTTCGGCGACCGCCGCCTGGCGACCTTGCTCGGCGCGCCGGAACAGGCCGTGCGCGAGCGTCGCCATGCGCTGGGCGTGCGTCCCGTCTATAAACGGGTCGACACCTGCGCGGCCGAATTCGCGACGCGCACCGCCTACATGTATTCGACCTACGACGAGGAGTGCGAGGCGCAGCCGAGCAACAAGCGCAAGATCATGGTGCTGGGCGGTGGCCCGAACCGCATCGGGCAGGGTATCGAGTTCGATTACTGCTGCGTGCACGCGGCGCTGGCGATGCGGGAGGATGGCTATGAAACCATCATGGTCAACTGCAACCCGGAAACCGTGTCGACCGACTACGATACGTCGGACCGGCTGTATTTCGAATCGCTGACGCTGGAAGACGTGCTCGAAATCGTCGCGCTGGAAAAACCGCTGGGCGTCATCGTCCAGTACGGCGGCCAGACGCCGTTGAAATTGGCGCTGGAACTGGAGGCGAACGGCGTGCCGATCATCGGCACCTCTCCCGACATGATCGACGCGGCCGAAGACCGCGAGCGTTTCCAGCAACTACTTCAAGGCATGGGCTTGCGCCAGCCGGAAAACCGCACCGCCCGCACCGAGGCGGACGCCGTGCGCCTGGCCGGAGAAATCGGCTATCCGCTGGTGGTGCGTCCCTCGTACGTGCTGGGCGGGCGTGCGATGGAGATCGTGCACGAGCAGGCCGACCTGGAGCGCTACATGCGCGAAGCCGTCAAGGTGTCGCATGACTCTCCGGTGCTGCTGGACCGCTTCCTCAACGACGCCGTCGAAGTCGATGTCGATTGCGTTTCCGACGGCAGTGAAGTGATCATGGGCGGCGTCATGGAACACGTCGAACAGGCGGGTATCCACTCGGGCGATTCCGCCTGCTCCCTGCCGCCATACTCCCTCGACGACGGTACCGTGGCCGAGATCAAGCGCCAGACGGTATTGCTGGCGCGCGGCCTGAATGTCGTCGGCCTGATGAACGTGCAGTTCGCCGTCCAGCGCAACAAGGTTGACGGCCGCGTGCGCGACACGATTTATGTATTGGAAGTCAATCCGCGCGCTTCGCGCACGGTGCCCTTCGTCTCGAAGGCGACCGGGCTGCAACTGGCGAAGATCGCCGCGCGCTGCATGGCCGGCGATTCGCTGGCCGAGCAGGGCATCACGGACGAAGTCGTGCCGCCGTATTTCAGCGTCAAGGAAGCGGTGCTGCCGTTCGCCAAATTCCTCGGCGTCGACACGATCCTGAGTCCGGAAATGAAGTCCACCGGCGAAGTCATGGGCACCGGCGCCACCTTCGGCGAAGCATACTATAAGGCGCAACTGGGCGCCGGCGTGCGCCTGCCGCGCAAGGGCCGCGTCTACCTGCGCGTGCGCAAGGGAGACCAGGCGCGCACCGTGGCGCTGGCGCGCGAACTGTCGGCGCGCGGCTTCGAGCTGTACGCCAGCCATTTCACGTCGATGGTGATCGAGGCCGGCGGGATCGCGATCCGCGAATTGCAGGACGATGAAGTGATGGGCATGTTGGCGCGCAAGGAAATCGCGCTGGTCGTCGTCACCGTCGATGAAAAGCGCACGGCGATCGCCGCTTCGCGCGCCTTGCGCGTGGCCACGCTGGGTTCCGGTGCCGTGTTTTATACGACCATCGCCGGCGCCGAAGCGGCGCTGGTGGCGATGCACCACGCCGACGATTACACCTTGCATTCGCTGCAGGAATTGCACCGGCAGACGGCGCGCCATACCGGCGTCCTGCTCGAAGGACGCCTGGAACCGACCGAGGCCGATCTGGCCGCCGCCGCCACCGAGCTGCCGGAACGGCGCACCCGTTCGCGCCAGCGCAGCGTCGGCGTGGCGCCGCTCAAGCTGTTTATCCGCCAGCCGTTCACCGAATCGGACGAGCGCCAGCAGCGCATGATCGCCGACATCCTGCAACTGATCGACAGCGCCAACGGCTTGCCGTACCCGTTCGACTACCTGACCGGGACCCAGGCCGAAAGCGCGGACACGTTCCGCAAGTCGTTCGAGCGCAATTACCACTTGCCGTTCACGCCGCAGAATTTCCGGCGCCACCGGCTGGCGCTGCTGGACCAGGCCGACGTGTTGATCAACATCCGCGTCGGCATGAGTGAAAGCAGCGCGTTCGAACTGGCCTATCACATCTTCAAGGGCCGCCGCACGCCGATCCTGTTCCTGGTCTGGAAACAGGCGCCGATCAAGACGACGCTGATCCGCGAACTGGACGACCTGTGCGACGTGACCTATATCGAGTTTGACGAAGTGGACGAATTGAGGGCCGGCTTGCACCGTTTCTTCAGCAGCAAAGCCCTGGAGGTGAAGTAAGGGGCGAATGGCATTATCGGGGCGCGCGGCCCGGGCCGCGCGCCAATTGAGTACAAAGCAAGGAGCATTAAATGTTGGCTAATTTTAAGATCAAGAACCTGGTAATTGTGGCGCTGGCGTTTCTTATTTCACTGATGCTGGTGATCGGCGCGATGGGTCTCTACAGCGCCAATCATTCCGTCGACTTGCTCAAGGAAGTGACGCTCAGCGACCAGCGCAACGCCAATGAGCGCAATGCGATCCGTCTCGACATGGAAACCAACCGCAGCCAGATCCTGCAGGCATTGCAGCACAATACGGCCTTCGAATGGTCGAAATTGCACGACCATCCGCTGACTGTGCACTGGGGCATCATCGACGAAACCTCGGCGCGCGTGGCGGCGCGCTGGGAGCGCTATGTCGGTTCGATCAAGTCGGACGAGGAAAAGAAGCTGGCCGAAGAGTGGCATGCGAAGAGCGCCGGGCTGGGCCTGGAACACGTGAAGGCAGCCGCGGCGGCGATCAAGTCCGACCAGTGGGATGACGCCGAGATGGTCTTGATCAAGAAGATCAATCCTTCCTACCGTGCCGGCGATGGCGCGCTGAAGGCGCTGACCGAATTCAGCGACGCGCGCGCCAAGAGCAACGAAGCGCTGGTCAAGTCCAGCCTGGACAATTCGCAATACGGGATGGGCATCGTGCTGCTGGCCGGCGTCGTGCTCGGCGTGAGCGCCGGCCTGGTGCTGCTGCGCGCAATTTCCGCGCCGCTGGAACAGGCGATGAACATCGCCAACCGCGTCGCCGAGGGCGACCTGACCGGCAAGGTGGAAAGCCGCAGCACCAATGAAATCGGCTCGCTGTTGACCGCGCTCGACAAGATGACGCTCAACCTGGCGGGCATCGTGGCCGAGGTGCGCGGCAGCACCGACATCATTTCCAGCGCGTCCGGCCAGATCGCCGCCGGCAATCTCGACCTGTCGAAACGCACCGGAGAACAGGCCGGTTCACTGGACCAGACGGCATCGTCGATGGAACAGCTGACCGGCACCGTCAAGCAGAATGCCGACAATGCGCGCCAGGCGAATCAACTGGCGCTGTCGGCTTCCGAGGTGGCGATCAAGGGCGGCGTCGTGGTGGCGCAAGTGGTCGACACGATGGGTTCGATCAACGATTCGTCGAAGAAGATCGTCGACATCATCGGCGTCATCGACGGCATCGCGTTCCAGACCAATATTCTCGCCTTGAACGCGGCCGTGGAGGCAGCGCGCGCTGGAGAGCAGGGACGCGGTTTCGCCGTCGTCGCCTCCGAGGTGCGCAACCTGGCGCAGCGTTCCGCCGCGGCGGCCAAGGAAATCAAGGCGCTGATCGACGATTCCGTCGACAAGGTCGGCAGCGGCGCCAGGCTGGTCGACCAGGCTGGTGCGACGATGCAGGAAATCGTCACCAGCATCCAGCGCGTGACGGGCATCATGAGCGAGATCACGCAGGCGAGCCAGGAACAGACGTCGGGCCTGGACCAGATCCACGCGGCGATCGTGCAGATGGACGATTTGACGCAGCAAAACGTCGCGCTGGTCGAAGAATCGGCGTCCGCCGCCGATTCGCTGTACGAGCGCGCCGCCGGCCTGACGCGCGTGGTCAGCGTGTTCAAGCTCGACGCGATCCACGACACGGCGCCGGCCGCGCGCCCGGCCGCGCGCAAAGCCCCCGCCAGCGTGCCGGCCGCCGCCTCCATGCGCAAGCTGGCCAGCCCGTCCCGTCCCGCGAAACCGGCATCCGCCACGGCAGCCGCGCCGAAACGCGCCGTCACCAGCGGTTCCGATTCGGACTGGGAAGAGTTTTGATTCAAGCGGGATGCTGAGCGGCTGGTAATGCTGTTCAGTCAAGTTGGCGCCAATTCCTGTCATTCCCGCGAAAGCGGGAATCCCATTCCGTTGCGCCGTATGGGACACAAAATGGGATTCCCGCCTGCGCGGGAATGACAGAATCTGGCGCCAACTGAAGTTTGCCGCGTCACGGCCGCTGTTACTTCGATGCGGCGATCCTGAGCCGGGATGCCGGCAGCGGCATCGCGATGACGCGCGCGGCCTGGCGCGGCGCGGCCGGTTCGTGCCCCTCTTGCCGGTCGAGCTTGAATTCGCTGACGGCGTCGGCCAGGCTGTCGGCCTGGTCTTGCAGGCTGGTCGCCGCCGCCGCGGCCTGTTCGACCAGCGCCGCGTTCTGGTGCGTGGCGTCATCCATCGACTTCAACGCCCGGTTGGTGCGTTCAATGCCGCTGCTTTGCTCCTGGCTCGATGCCGTGATGGCGGCGATGATGCCGCTGACGCGCCCCACGCTGGTGACGATTTCGTCCATCGTGGCGCCTGCCTGCTCGACCAGCAGCGCGCCTATTCCCACTTTTTCGACCGAATCGTCGATCAAGACCTTGATTTCCCTGGCTGCCGTGGCCGAGCGCTGCGCCAGGTTGCGCACTTCCGACGCGACGATCGCGAAGCCGCGCCCCTGTTCCCCGGCGCGCGCCGCTTCGACGGCCGCGTTCAGGGCCAGAATATTGGTCTGGAAAGCGATGGCATCGATGACGCCGGTGATGTCGACGATCTTGCGCGACGAAGCGTTGATCGCCCCCATCGTCTGCACCACCTGCGCGACCACCGCGCCGCCGCGCGTGGCGACGCCGGAAGCGGAAGCGGCCAGCTCGTTGGCCAGCCCGGCGCTGTCGGCATTGCGCTGGACGATGGCTGTCAGCAGCGCCATCGACGAGGCGCTTTCATCGAGCGAGACGGTCTGGTGCTCGGTGCGCACCGACAGGTCCTGGTTGCCGGCGGCGATCTGGTGCGAGCCGGTGCTGACGCAGTCCACCGCATCCTTGATGCGCGCCACCGTGCCGGCCAGCGTTTCCTGCATCGTCTTCATCGCGAACAGCAGGCTGTCGCGGTCGCCGTCCCGGACCTCGACATGTTGCGTCAGGTCGCCGGTGGCGATGCGGCGCGCGATCGCCGCCGCGTAGACCGGTTCTCCACCGAGACTGGCCAGCACGCCGCGCACGATGGTGGCCGCGACCAGCACGCCCGCGCCCAGCGATGCGGCCAGGATCGCCGGCAATAATATGCTGGCCGACGCGATGCGCGTGGTCGCCTGCGCCTCGTCGTCGGCGTTGCGCTGGGTGGCGCGCTGAACGACCTGGTCGATGGCCTTGCGGTGCAGATCGTACTGCTGTTTCATCTGCGCCATCGCCGCTTCCACCGCCGCCTTGTCCTGGCGCTCGACGGCGGGAATGAAGTTATTGAAGGCGGTGGTATAGAAGGCGGCGGCCGGCACATGGGCCTGTTTTAAAAACAGCTCGCTCAAGTCGCTTTCCAGCGTCTGCTTGAGCCAGTAGTCGTGGCGCGCGTCGTATTCTCCCTTCAACGCTTTCAGGCGCGCGATCAACTCGTCCTGCGCCGGCTTGCCGGCCGCGCCGGCCAGTTGCAGGCTGACCAGGTAGGATTCGATGATGTATTCGGGCGGCGGCAGGATGTCGGCAATCAAATCCTTGCCTTGCACGATGCGCTCGTAGACGGGGCCGTTGACCTTCAGTTCGGCCAGCGTCCTGAAAGACCAGAAACCGTAGGCCGCGAAACCGAGCGCGAAGACGCCGATCAGGACCGCGAAGCGGTGCGACAGTTTATGGTGGCGAAACAGATCCATGGCGGCGGCTCCGAAAAATCCAGGCACGGTCTCAACGGCAGGACAACTCCGAAAAGGCGCGCGGCCTGGGCATGCCTTTTCAGCGGTTTCGTCAGTGTATACAGGAATCGCGCGCCGGTTGCCGCCGGCGGTGAAATGATGCTGAAATACATCACTCCAGGCGCCAGCCCCGGTTCAGCGTTCCTCGCAGACGCGGTTGCGGCCGGCGCGCTTGGCTTCGTACAGCGCGGCGTCGGCGCGCAACATCATGTCGGCCATCGTTTCGCCGACGCGGTGTTCGGTGACGCCGGCGCTGATCGACAGCGTCAGCGCCGACAGGTCGTCGTCGAAGCGCAGCGCCGCGATCGCCTGCCGGAAGCGTTCGGCAAAGGCGAAGCACTCGCCTTCGGCCACGCCGGCCAGGAAGACGGCGAATTCGTCGCCGCCGAAGCGCACCGCGACATCGGTGCGGCGCGATTGCTGCTTGAGCAGCAGGCCGATCTGGCGCAGCACCAGGTCGCCGCTGAGGTGACCATAGGTATCGTTGATCGTCTTGAAATGGTCGATGTCGAACACCAGCAGGCCGAGCCGCGCGGATGCGTTGCGTTCGTGCAGTTCGATCAGGCGCCCGGCCGCGTCTTCCATGTAGTAGCGCGTAAACAGGTCGGTCACCGGGTCGCGCACCGCCATCTGGTAGTATTTCCGGCGGTCTTCCTCCATCGCCGCGTAGCCGATCTGCGCCAGTTTCAGGTCGTCGTAGGCGACCTGCAATTCCTTGTTTTTCGCCTGCAACTCCTGCTCGTGGCGGCGTTCCAGCGTGACATCCTGGTACAAGGTCACGAAGCCGCTCATCTGTCCATGCTCGTCGTAGATGACGCGGCCTGTGATGTCGAGCACGGTGCCGTCGGCGCGGGTGCGCGCAAAATGGTGCGGCTGGAATTGCAATGTCAGCGCGATGCGTTCGCGCACTTGCGCATCCGGGTCGCCGGGGCCGTAATCGCCGCGCTGCGCATTGAAATGAAACAGCGCTTCCAGCGTCACGCCGGCGCGCATGATCTCGGGCGGGAAGTCGAGCAGGCGGCAAAACGCCTCGTTCCAGAAGCGCACCGTCAAGGTGCTGTCGATGATGGACACGCCGACCGGCATGTATTGCATCGCTGCCGCGAGTTCATTGACTTGCAGTGGCAGCATTGCTGCGGGGGCGTGAATGATATTCATAGACGGTCACATCCATTCAATGAGCCAATCGCTACACCCGCAGTCTAGCATCATTGAGCGTTTGATAACGATTTTTGCCAAAAATGTGTCGCGCCGGCAGCGTCAGAATTTATGCGTGATGCCGAAGCCGGCGCCGGACGGGTCCTGGCCGGCGGCCAGGCCGGCCACCGGGTTGGCCGACAGGTTGTAACTGGCAGTCTTGCCGTTGCGCGTGCGCGTCCAGGCGGCCCACAGTTCGCTGCGTTTCGACAGGACATAGCCGTAACCTACCGTCCACTGGCGCGCGCCCGAATCGGTACCGGGCTTGCCGATGCCGCCGATGCCGGCCGCCGCGTTGCCGTGCGCCTGGCCGGCACGCGTCAGGGAAGCGCGCAGGATGTGGCTGCCGACTGAGTGCGTCGCGGCCAGTTGCCAGGCGTCGCGGCTCAGGTGCGTGGCGGCGGTCGGTTCGTAACGCAGCCGTTCCCAGGCCGCGCGCAAGCGCGTGCCGCCGATGCTGTAGGCCGCGCCGAGCTTGTGGCCGGTGTCGGTGGTGCCGGCCGCGAAATAATCGCGGTGCCGTTCCATTCCATATGCCAGGTACAGTGTTTCATCCTCGTACGTGACGAGGCCGGCCGCCATGCCCGGGTTGCCGGCGGTGGCGCTGCCTTCTTCACGGGCGCTGACGGCGACCCTGGCGTTCCAGCCGCCATAGGCTGGCGTGGTGTATTGCAGCAGGTTCTTTTGGCGCCGGTCGAACGAGGCTGGCGCGATGCCGTTGGCCGCCGTCGTAAAACCGTTACCGATGATGGCATTCGACGCGAAGATGCCAGCCGTGAACGGGTCGACCGCGTACACGGAAACGAAGCGGTACGGCGATTCCCAGATGCCGAGCAAGACTTGGCCAAAGCTGCCGCGCAAACCGACGCCGGTGTTGCGCGTAAAGTCGCCGCCGGCGCCGGTATCGACGGAGACCGGCATTTCAATCTGGAAAAAGCTTTGCAGGCCGCCACCCAGGTCTTCGCTGCCGCGCCAGCCCAGCACCGACAGATCATTCGACAAGCGCTGCGTGCGCACGCCGCCGGCCTGCACGGTTTCGATATCCACTTTGATAAAACCATAAAGGCCGACATTGTCCGGCGCGGCCTGCGCCGCCAGCGGCAGGGCGGCGGCGAGCGACAGGATAAAACGGCGTGGCGTGGCGATCAGGCTGGTGTGCATGGGCATTCTCCCGGTGTGATTGTAGTGGGAGCATGATAAAGCGGTTGAATTTATATGTATACCTATAAAATCATAAAATTTTACAATGTACTTTTAGGTATACATAATGGGACGCCCTCAGTAAAATGGTTCGCGATTAATGTTGATCGACCACACAGACAGGAGCCTTACCATGAGTACCAAGCTACGCCACATCGCGATCTCCGTGCCGGACCCCTGGAAGACGGCGGAGTTTTATATGCAGGCCTTCGGATTTGAAAAAGTAGGGGAGACCGATTCGTCGCTGGCGCGCGGCGTCTACCTGAGCGACGGCGTGATGTCGCTGGCCTTATTGAATTACAAGAGCGACCAGGCGGCCGGGGAAGAGAGAGGGAAGGATTACGTCGGCTTGCACCATATCGGCATGTGGGTCGACGATATCGGGCAGGCGCGCGCCGATGCCGAGGCTGCGGGAGGACGTTACTATATGGGAGAGGTGCCGGTGAAAGGCAATATCTTTTACGAAGTCAAATACCGCGATCCGGACGGCGTCATCGTCGACCTGACCGACCACGGCTGGGGCGGCGCGGTCAAGGATGTCGTGCCCGGCGCAACCGGACCAGCGCTGCGGCAGCCTGGATTGCAGGCGGACCGCAGCGGACTCGATTGATCAGGAAATAGCGGCAGGGCCGGCCTGGCGCCGGCGCAGGATCAGCATCGCGCCCAGGCCCAGGGCCAGCAGCGGCAGGCTGCCCGGCGCCGGCACGACGCGGGTGAAGCCTTCGATGACGTCGTTGGCGCAGGTTTCACCCCAGTGCATGGCGAAGCCGGAGAAATTGAGCAGCGCTGCGCTGGAGGCGACATTGATGCTGAATTCCAGTTGCTGGTCGGCCGTCACGGTCCAGTTGCCGGTCAGGCCGGTATCGCTGACGGAGCTCGACGCGGTATCGACGGCGACGGCCTGGCCGTTACGGTAATAACACTGGCTCGCCATCTGGCAGGACAGGAATGTTTCCGAGTTCTTGATGTTTTGCGCATTGGTCGCGCCATTCAACTGGAACAGTTTGAAGGTGCCGCCGGTATTGCTCCAGCGGTTATCCAGACTGAAGCCGTACGACCACTTGGTGCCGTTGGCCGCATTGTCGTTGATGTGATTGGCATCGGTGCCGTTCGGATTCCATGCCTGCGACAGGAACACGTCGCCATAGGCGATGCCGCCCGGGGCAGCCCACGAGTCCGCGCCGGCATGGCCGGCGAAGTTGGTCGAAATCTTGACCGTCAGCACGCTGCCGACCCGCGTGATGGTGGCGCCGCTGATGTCGTACGTGCTGTTGCCGATCACGTCACCATAGCCGTGATTGTCCGAGCCCCAATAGGCATTGACGCCGACATCGCTGATACCGCCGGCGCTGGCGCCCTGTGCCGCGAACAGCAATAATGCCGTCATCAAAACATTGATCGTTTTTTTCATAAAATTCCCCTTCAGCAATTCATTATTCTTTTAAGCATTAATCATGCCAAATGGAAATTTCCATTTGTAAACAGCTACTTAAGTTTTGCAAGGCGGGCAGGCCGCTGTCGACTGTAAAGATTCCCGACACTGGTTCACTGCAATTGTTTCAGCAGGGCACGCACACCGTCGGCTTGCGCGAACTGCATATTTCCAGATAGTAACACTTCCAGCTCCCTGCGCGCAGCTGCCTTGTCGCCGTTTTTATACAAACCGACGGCCATGTGGTAGCGGATGTCGCGTGCGTCTGGCGCTTGCACGTTGGCTTTTTGCAACAGCGGCAAGCCGCGCGCCGTGTCGCCTTGCTCGATCAGGATCCAGCCCAGCGTATCCATGATGACCGGCTGGTCGCTGGCCAGCTTGTAGGCCGCCTCCGCCGTCGCTTGCGCGCGCGGATCGGCCAGTTGCTGGTAAGCCAAGGCCAGGTTGTTCAGCGCGACGATATTGGTCGGGTATTGCTTGACGGTCGCTTCCAGGTAAGTCGCGGCCTGCTTGTACTGCTTGTCGGCCAGCAGCGTTTCCGCCTTGTACAGCTGGGTCCGTATATCTTGCGGATATTGTTGCAGCCACTGCGTCAGCCGCCGGTCGGCTTCCTTGTCTTTGCCGTTCGCGCGCAGCGCGTTGGCGATCTTGATCAACAGTTCGTTGCTGCGGTTATAGCCGAACGCCTGTTCGTAGGCGGGCAGCGCCAGGTCCGCCTTCTTCTGTCCCATCAGCACATCGCCTTCGAGCTGG
Organism: Pseudomonadota bacterium; assembly: GCA_040389645.1. Lineage (GTDB taxonomy): Bacteria > Pseudomonadota > Gammaproteobacteria > Burkholderiales > Burkholderiaceae_D > Rugamonas. The sequence continues at coordinate 113,753 of JAZJZT010000001.1, forward strand.
AAGCCGGCCGCCGATTGCGGATATTTGCGTTGCAGTTTGCGGGCGATCATCAGCGCCAGTTCATGCGACCCTTTACGGACATACAGTTCCGCGTGCGCCAGTTGCGCGGCCGGGAAATCCGGTTGCAGCGCCAGCGCCGTCTTCAGGTGATCTTCGGCCACCGCCGTGTTGTTCAGCAGGATCTGCAAGGCCGCCAATTGCATCTGCACGTGCGCCGAGCGCGGCAATGCCGCCGCCAGCTTCTTGTACGATTCCAGCGCGCCGACCCGTTCGCCGTTGGCCAGCTGGCTCTTGCCCAGCAAGTCCAGCAAGTCCGGGTTGTCGGGGTGATTCACCTGCACCAGGCGCGCCAGCGTGATCGCCTTCTGGTTTTGACCGATCAGCAGGTAATGCGTCAGCAGGCGCACCACCGGCACCACGGCGTCCGGGTTTTCCGCGCTGGCCTGTTCCAGCCATTGCGTGGCTTCGTCGGGCTTGCGTTCGCTGACGGCCAAGGTCGCCAGCGCCGTCATCGCTTCGATGCTCTTGCTGTTCTTGCCCAGGAAATCGAGCAGGTGCTGTTTGGCCGCGGCCGGGTTTTTCGCGTTCATCGCCAGTTGCGCCAGATTGGCCGCGGCCGGGAAGTACGATGGCTGCAACGCCAACGCTTTTTCAAAGCTGGCGCGCGCCAGCGCCGTATCCTGCTTGCCGGCGCTGGCCATGCCTTTCAGATCCTGCACCGCGGCGTTGTCCGGCAGCGCCTTTTCGAGCGCGAGGACGGCGGCATAGGCATTGTCGAAATGCTGCAGGCTCAGTTCGGTGCGCACCAGCGCCAGTCCCGCCTGTTCCGACTTGGCGTCGAGCCTGGTCGCCAGTTCCATTTCACTGATCGCCTGCGCCTTGTCGCCTTTGCCGAGCTTGCTCAAGCCGAGCGAGGTGTGCAGGTGGGCCGCCTTCGGTTCGAGTCCGCTGGCCTGCTCGAAGTACTGGGTCGCCTTGTTAAAATCGCGCACCTGCATGTACGATTCGCCGGCCAGCGCCAGCAATTGCGCATCCTGTTGCACATTTTTCAGCGCCGGTTCCAGCACGTTCAAGGCATCGGGCGTGCGGCCGCTGCGCAACAGCGTGGACGCCAGCATCTTGCGCGCATACAGGTTGTCCGGGTTTTTTTCCATGTATTGCCGCAAATTCTGTTCAGCCTGCGGCAGCGAGCCGAGGCTCAGGTTGACGGCCCCGGCCAGCAGCACGCTGGGCATGTGCTCGGGCGCGGCGTGCAGCACGGTTTGCAGGGATTCCTGCGCTGCCGCATTTTTACCCTGGGAAAAATCGAGCAAGGCTTGCGTATATGTCACCAGCAGGCTGTTGGGCGTGTTTTCCTTGGCCGTCGTCAGGTTGGCCTGGGCTTCGGCGAATTTGCCGAGGGCAATTTCCAGGTAAGCCTTTTCGACATGGGCGGTGCGGTGGGTCGGATTGATCGCCAGCACCTGGTCATAGGTTTTCAGCGCCTGTTCGGACTGGTTTTGCGCGCGCAGCAAATCTCCCTTGAACATCAGGGCATCGGTATTTTTCGGATCGGCCGTCAGCGCGTGTTCGGCATACTGGCGCGCCGCGTCGACATCGCGCGTCATGTAGGCGACCCTGCCCAATCCGATCAGCGCGGTGGCGTATTCGGGCTTGATTTGCAGCACGCGGTTATACAGTTGCAAGGCCAGTTCGCGCTTGTCCATCGCGAGATAGGCGTCGGCGCGCACGCACAGCAGTTCGGGGCTGTTGTGCGCGGCCGCCTTCTGGGTTTCATCGAGCACCTTCTGGAACTGGCCCTGCAACAGCATGGCCTTGCCCAGCACGGGGACCACCTTCTCGGCCGGATAGTTGAGGCTGAGCGCCCTGCGGGCTTCCTTTTCCGCACTCTGCCCATTGCCGGTCTCGGTATACATCACCGCCAGCAGGTAGCGCGCCTCGGGATCGTCCGAATTGCTTTCCACCGCATTTTTCAGCTGGATCAGCGCAGCATTGAAGTCGCCTTTCTGCTGGTATTGCCTGGCTTGGGCGATCAGGCTCGCACTTGACGCCTGTTCTTCGCAGCCGCTCAGGCCGGCGGCAAAAATCAAGGCGCCAGCGACGGCGCTGACGAGCGCCAACTGGTTGGTGCGATGCGGCATACTTTTCCTTTGGGTAAAGAGTCGACCCTACAATTGACTCAGCCGCTATGGTGGCACGTAAGACCTTGCATAGCAATAATAGTAGTGCGTCCGATGCAACAATTTCCGCGAAAAACCTGGGCGGGGGGGAAGCTTGCCCACCGTGTCAATGCTGTACCGCGACCTGGTTCGTCAAGGCTTGCGCGGCGAAATGCGCGTGCAGGTTGGCGAGCAGCGCCGCGTGCTGGGCCAGTTGCGCTTCAGGCGAGCGGCCGGAAATGTGCGGCGTCAGGATCAAGTTGTCGTACTGCGCGGCGTCGGCCGGCAGCGCCGGTTCATATTCGATCACGTCGAGCGCCGCGCCGGCGATGCCGCGCTGTCGCAGCGCCGCCATCAGTGCTTCCGTATCGACCACGCTGCCGCGCGCGATATTGATCAGGAAACCCTGCGGTCCCAACGCGTCCAGCACGCGCCGGTCGACCAGGTGGCGCGTGGCCGGTCCGCCGGGGCAGGCCAATATCAGGAAATCGCTGGTCTGCGCCAGTTCCAGCACGCTGCCGACGTGATGGTACGGTAACTCTCGCCTGGCGTTGCGCGCGTGGTAGAAAATTTCCATGTCGAAGGCGGCGGCGCGGCGCGCGATCAAGGTGCCGATGTTGCCCATGCCGACGATGCCAAGCCGCTTGCCGTGCACGGTCGGGCGCGCGGCGCGGTGCGACAACCACTGGCCGGCCTTGACGGCGCGGTCCAGCAGCGGCAGGCCGCGCGCGCTGGCCAGCATCAGCGCCAGCGCGTGGTCGGCCACGGTGGCGTTGTTGACGCCGGGCGCGTGGGTGACGGCGATGCCGCGCGCCCGCGCCGCTTCCACGTCGATCTGTTCATATCCCGCGCCATAACTGCAAACGATTTTAAGTTCCGGCAAGGCATCCATCTGCGCCGCCGACAGGCCGGTAGTGCCGTTCGTGACCACGGCCGTGATGCCGCGCGCCTGTGTCGCCTCCAGTTGCGCGATGGCGTGCGCGTGCGGCAACACCAGCAGCGGCCATCTTGCCTGCAATTCCTCGACAAAGGGCTGCGCCATGCTAATCAAGATCAGTACCCGCGGCTCTTGCGCGGTGTGCGCGCCTGCATTCAATCGTTCCATCGTTCCATCCTTTTAAGTGTGAATGGTGAAAATTTTCACACATTTAGCTTGCTATGTATACGGATAAGAATTATCGTATTCTCAAAGATGGTTAAGAAGTTCAAATGATGTCATCACGAGGAGACGGAAAAATGTGGCACGCAATAGCAAGTTATGAATTCAAGCAGGGGCAGTCCGGCACCCGGCTGGCGCTGGTGGTCGGCGACGCCTTGTACGACGTGGCGCAATTGGTGGAAGCCGGCGCGCTGGGTAACGCTGGCCGCGTGGCGCCGGACATGGCCGGCGCGCTGGCCGACTGGGATGCCAGCGCCGCGCTGTTGCGGAGAATGGCCGAAGCGCTGCCGGCGTTGCTGCTGTCGGGCCGCGTGGCGGCGCTCGCCGCGGATTCGTACCGGCTCGGCGTGCCGTATGTACCGGGCCGCATTTTCTGCACCGCGTCCAATTTTTATGAACATGCGCGCGAAATGGGTACCGAACTGGCGCCGCGCGAGGAAAGCGCGCCGTACTGCTTCATGAAGGCCGACACCAGCGTGACAGCCACCGATACCGATGTCGTCATGCCGGCCGAAACCGAAAAGCTCGACTGGGAAGTCGAACTGGGCGTGGTGATCGGCAAGACCTGCCGCAAGGTGTCGGTGGCCGAGGCCTTCGATTACATCGCCGGCTACACCGTCTTCAACGACATCAGCGCGCGCGATTTGAACCGGCGCAGCGATTACCCATTCAAGCACGACTGGTTCCGCGGCAAGAGCCACGACACCTTCGGCCCGATCGGTCCGTGGCTGGTGCCGCGCTCCTGTATCGAGCATCCGCAAGACTTGCGCATGCAACTGTCGGTTAACGGCGAGATGATGCAGGACGGTACGGGAGAGGCGATGATTTTTAATATCGCCGAGCAGATCGCCTACCTGTCCGGCATTTTGACGCTGCGCCCTGGTGACTTGCTCGCCACCGGCACGCCGACCGGCGTCGGCATGGGACGAGGCGTGTATTTGAAGGCCGGCGACCAGATGGTCGCCAGCATCGAGCATATCGGCAGCATCCGCAACCGCGTCGTCGCGGCCTAGGGGGATCGGATGAAAACAACGATCAACCACCGGGTGCGCCGGGCCGCGATTGCGCTATCCCTGCTGGCCGCATCGAGCGCCGCGCTGGCCGCCGACGCCGTCCGTTTCAACCTGGCCTGGCTGCCGCAGGGCAGCACCAGCGGCGTGCTGGTCGCCATCGCCAAGGGATATTACGGCGAAGCCGGACTCGATGTCAGCACGCAGCGCGGTTACGGCGGCCAGCGTACCGTCAACGAGATCGACCAGGGCCTGTTCGAATTCGGTTACGGAGATCCGATCAGCGTCATGCTGAACCGCGCGCAGGGCGGCAAGACGGTGCTGGTCGGCGCGATCAATACGCGCTGGCCGGGCGCGCTGTGCTATGTCGACAAGCCGAACCGAAAAATCAAAAACATCGCCGACCTGAAAGGTCTCGTGATCGGCGGCGGCGCGGCCTCTCCCTTGCACAACGTGGTGCCGGCCTGGCTGGCGGCCAACAACCTGCCGCCGGATTACGTCAAATTGCTGCGGCTCGATCCGGCCGTCATCAACACCGCCTTCCTCGACGGCAGCATCGACCTGGCCGAATGCTGGGAAGGCGCCAACAAGCCGGTGCTGGAACGGATGGCGCAAAAGAACGACATCAAAATCGGCGCGCTGCGCTACCGCGATTTTAAATTGAACCTGTACGGCAACGGCATCGTCACCAGCGAAAAGCTGATCGCCTCCAACCCGGACCTGGTCAAACGCTTCGTGCAGGCGACTTATCGCGGTTACGAATTCCAGGCCAAACACCCGCAGGAAGCGGTGGAACTGGTGGCGCGCCAGCAAAAGCTGATCGACAGATCGGTGCTGCGCCAGCAGATCGACGAAACCACCGAATTGATGCAGGCGCCCGAGGCGGCCGGCAAGAAGGCCGGATGGATGCAGGAAGAACGGATGCAGTCGACCGTCGATTTCGTCAAGAAGGCGTTCGGCGTGACGGGCGCGGTCAAGACGTCCGAGATTTATACGAACCGGTTTGTCGAATAAAAATCAGAGGCAAAAATCCGGGGTCAGACCCCAGGGTCTGACCCCAGCCTTTGCCTCTGATTTTGGCATCCCGGCTTGGCGATATGTACAGATTAATTAAGGAGACAAGACATGCAAAAACTACGCCCCAAAAAACTCGGCCACCTGGTATTGATGGTGCGCGATATCCAGAAATCCGCGCGCTTTTATACGGACGTCGTCGGCCTGCAGGTATCGGACTGGATCGGCGACCAGATGGTGTTCCTGCGCGCCGGCGCCGACCACCACGACCTGGCGCTGTCGCAAATTCCCCCCGGTTCGCCCGGCATCGACGATCTGCCCAGCTACGGCCGTCCCGGCGTCGAGCATTTTTCTTACCTGGTCGAAGACCGCGCCGAGATCGAGCGCACGGTCGACGTGCTCAAGGAACACGGCGTCGAAATCGTGCGCGGCATCGGCAAGCACGGTCCAGGCGAAAACCTGTTCCTGGTCTTCAAGGACCCGGACGGCAACAACGTCGAAGTGTATTGCGAGATGACGCAGATCCCGGAAGGCAGCGCGCACCAGGCGCAGGTCTGGGAACGCAACATCGAATCGTTCGACCAGTACCGTTTTAAACATTTCGTGGTGCCGCCGCCGCAGGCGGTGATCGACGCCAAGACCAACAAGGGCTGACCGGGGAGCGACATGAAACGCACAATTGAAACCATCGTGTTCTGGGGCGCGTTCGCGCTGCTGTGGGAATACGGCGTCGCGCTGGCCGGCGTGCGCAGTTACCTGATGCCGTCGCTGAGCAAGGTGCTCACCGCCGGCTGGCAGGAGCGGGAACTGATCCTGGCCGAATGCTGGGTGACGCTGCTCGAAGTGCTGGCGGGATTTGCGCTGGCGGTGGCCGGCGGCCTGCTGCTGGGCGTGGCGATCCACTTCAGCGCTTTCGCACGGCGCACGTTGTACCCGTTCGTCACGGCGCTGCAAAGCATGCCGAAGATCGCGCTGGCGCCGTTGATGATCGTCTGGTTCGGCTACGGTTTTGCATCCAAGCTGGCCTCGACCTTTTTGTTCGCCTTCTTCCCGCTGGTGATCGCGACGCTGGGAGGACTGTCCGGCATCGCCGCCAACCTGGACGAACATTTCCGGGCGCTCGGCGCCTCGCGCTGGGACACCTTGTTGCGCCTGCAATTGCCGGCCGCGCTGCCGAGCTTTGTCGACGGCGTCAAGATCGCGATGCCGCTGGCCGTGATCGGCGCCATCGTCGGTGAATTCATCGGCGCCGAAAAGGGACTCGGACACCTGATGACGCTGGCCACGGCCAACGCGCAGACGGACTTGATGTTCGCCGCCATCCTGTCGATCACCTTGCTCGCCAGCCTGCTGTACTGGGCGGTCGAGGTGTTGTCGCGGGCCGTCTGGTGGCGGGGTAAATCGGCATGAACACGGGAGCGAACATGAATCTGACAATGATGGTGAACCAGCAGCCGGCGCCGCCGGCGCCGAAAGAAGCAATAAAGGATGTAATCCGCGTGGCCGGCGTCGTCAAGCGTTTTCCTGGCAAGCATGTCGTCAATGCGCTGGAAGACGTGTCGCTGACGGTGCGCGACCGCGAATTCGTCTCGATCCTGGGACCGAGCGGCTGCGGCAAAAGCACCTTGCTGCGCATCGTGGCCGGGCTGGTGCCGCACAGCGAAGGCGTCGTCCAGGTGTGCAACCGCGACATCACGCGGCCGGTGCCGGAAATCGGCGTGGTTTTCCAGACCAGTAACATGCTGCCCTGGCTGACGGTGGAGCAGAACATGATGCTCGGCGCGCGCCTGCGCAAGCTGCCGCGCGACGCGGTGGCGCCGAAAGTGCGCGAGTTGACGCGGACTCTCGGCCTGTCCGGCTTCGAAAACAATTATCCGCACGAGCTGTCCGGCGGCATGCGCCAGCGCGCGTCGATCGGGCAGATCCTGGCGCTTGACCCGCAAATCCTGCTGATGGATGAACCGTTCGGCGCGCTCGACGCGCTCACGCGCGACCTGCTCAACGTCGAACTGCTGCGCATCTGGCAGGAACACATGAAGACGGTGCTGCTGGTGACGCACAGTATCCAGGAAGCCGTGTTCCTGTCGGACCGGGTCTTGGTGATGTCGGCCCGTCCGGGGCGCATCGTGCACGATATCCAGATCGACCTGCCGCGCCCGCGCCGCCCGGAAAACATCAAAGGCAATCCGCGCTACGGAGAATATATCGCGCAGATCAGCCAGATCATGGGGGTGTACTGATGCGTAACCCCGCTTTTACGGGACTGTCGATCGCGGAGCGCGAAACGCTGCGCGCGATCGGGCCGCGCTGGGCGGACGACATCAATCGCCACCGCGAACAGGTCGTCGCCATCTACACGCCGCACCTGGAACAGGCTGACCGCGCCGGCATCGCGGTCGACGCCGGCCTCGCGTATGGCGACCATACGCGCCAGCGGCTCGATATCTACCGCCAAGAGCATGCCGTCGATGCGCCGGTGGTGGTGTTCGTGCACGGCGGCGCTTTCATGCGCGGCAACATGAACAGCAATGCTGAAATCTACGGCAACGTCACGCGCTACATCGCGCGCCACGGCTACGTCGCGGTCAACCTGGAATACCGGCTCGCGCCGGAAGTGCCGTATCCGGGTGGCGCGCAGGATATCGCGCTGGCGCTGGACTGGATACGGCGCCACATCGCGCGCTACGGTGGGAACCCGCGCCACATCGTGCTGGTCGGGCACTCGGCCGGCGGCGCGCACGCGGCGACGTTCGCGCTCGACCCGGCGCTGGCGGAAGAGGGAGGACAGCACGTCCTGTCCGGCCTGGTGCTGATCAGCGCGCGCCTGCGCGCCGACGCCTTGCCGGACAACCCGAACGCGGCCGGCGTGCGCGCCTACTGGGGAGAAGACGCCGCGCGCTACGAGCGGGTATCTCCCGTGACTTACGCGCACCGGCTGTCGGTGCCGACCCTGGTCGCCATCGCCGAATTCGAAAACCCGCACCTGGACCGCTACGGCGCCGAATTCGTCGAGCGCGCCGTGCAGGCCGGTGCGCCGCGCGCGCGATTGCTGCGGGTGGCCGGCCATAACCACACGTCGATCGTCGCCCACCTGGACACGGCGGACGCCAGCTTCGGCCCGGACCTGATCGATTTTTTGGACGGCACGCAGGCGCGGGACCAATTCAATAACAAGCATATGCAGGAGACAGCAGCATGACGATGACCCGATTGACCGGCGTGTTCGCGCCGGCCGTGACGCCATTCACGCCCGAACTGGGCACCGATTTCGATTTGTACCTGGCGCATTGCCGCTGGCTGCAGCAGCAGGGCGCCGGCCTGGCCATCTTCGGCACCAACAGCGAAGCCAATTCGCTCGGCGTCAACGAACGCATGATGCTGCTCGACCGCCTGATCGGGCGCGGCATCGACGCCGACCGTACGCTGCCCGGCACCGGTTGCTGCGCGCTACCGGACACGGTCGCTCTCAGCCGCCACGCGCTGATGCACGGCTGCGCCGGCGTGCTGGTGCTGCCGCCGTTTTTCTACAAGGGCGTCTCCGACGACGGCCTGTTCGACTATTACGCCGAAGTGATCGAGCGCATCGGCCTGGATGATTTAAGGCTGTTCCTGTACCACATCCCGGCCGTGTCCGGTGTGCCGATCAGCCTCGATCTGATCGACCGGTTGGCGCGGCGCTATCCGAGGCAGATCGCCGGCGTCAAGGACAGTTCGGGCGACTGGACCAATATCGAAGCGATGCTGTGCAACTTCCCTCAACTGTCGATCTTCCCCGCGTCGGAAAGTTTTTTGACGCGCGCCATGCCGCTCGGCGCGGCCGGCTGCATCTCAGCCACCGTCAACGTGAATCCTGTGGCCATCGTCGACCTGTTCTCCAACTGGAATAAGGACGACGCGGCGCAGGCGCAGAAGGGCATCGATGTCGTTCGTGGAATCTTCCAGAAATACCCGATGATCGCCGCGCTGAAATGGGCCATCAGCCATTTCCGCGACCAGGGCAACTGGCAGATCCAGCGTCCACCGCTGCGCGGCCTGACATCGGCACAGCAAACGGCGTTGCTGGCCGAATTGCAGGCCGCAGGTTTCAGCATGCCTCCACTGGTGCGGCCATGAGCGCCGCCGTACAGGCGATCGCACCGCTCGGGCGCTACCCGGAATGCTGCCGCGCCGGCGATTTTATCTTCGTCTCCGGCATGAGCGCGCGCCAGGCCGACGGCAGCGTCGGCGGCGTCACGCCGCTGCCGGACGGCGGCGTGCAGTACGACGTGGCAGAGCAGACCCGCATCGTGATCGACAAGATCGCGGCGGCGCTGGAACGCGAAGGCGCGAGCCTGTCCGATTGTGTCGCCGTCACCAGTTATTTGAGCGACATGGGCCAGTTCGCCGCCTACAACGCCGTGTATGCCGAATGCTTCAACGGCCGCGCCGCCCGCACCACGGTCGGCGTGCGGGAACTGCCGCATCCGCACATGGCGGTCGAACTGACGGCCACCGCGTACAAGCCGCTGCCGGCAAAGGAGGGCGCATGACGGCCGCGATGCAGGTGCCGCCGGTGCCGCTGGCGTCATCCCGGCTGGATGACGCTGCGCTCGATATGCTGTTCCGCCAGGCGCGCTCGCACAACGGCTGGCTGGCGCGGCCGGTCGACGACGCGCTGATCGAGGAGATTTACGACTTGATGAAGCTGGGACCCACCAGCGTCAACGGCTCGCCGGCGCGCATTTTATTCCTGCGCAGCGCGCAGGCGCGGGAGCGTTTGCTGCCTATGGTCAGTCCCGGCAATGTCGACAAGGTGCGCGCCGCGCCGGTGGTGGCGGTGATCGGCTACGACACGCGCTTTCACGAACTGCTGCCGCAACTGTTCCCGCACAACCCGGGCAGCGCGGCGCTGTTTGCGGATAACGCCGCGCTGGCCGAAGCGACCGCCTTCCGCAACGGCAGCCTGCAGGGCGCATACCTGATGCTGGCCGCGCGCGCGCTCGGCCTCGATTGCGGGCCGCTGTCCGGTTTCGACGCCGCGCAGGTCAACCGTGTATTTTTCCCGGATGGGAGGGTGAAGGTGAATTTCCTGTGCTGCCTGGGTTATGGCGACCATGAAAAAATTTTCCCCCGTAGCCCGAGGCTGGGGTTTGGGCAGGCTTGTACGCTTTTGTAATGCCAAATCAGATGCAAAGTCTGGGGTCAGACCCATGGGGCTCGGCGCCCCCGTCTGACCCCGGTTTTTGCCTCTGATTTTAATAATATAAGTAAAAGTAAACTTTGGAAAAGAAGATGAATATAGCTTTATACCTGACCCTCGGCGCCTTCGCCGGCATCCTGGCCGGCCTGCTCGGTGTCGGCGGCGGCACGGTGATCGTGCCGGTGCTGACCTTTATCTACGCCGCGCAACTGTTCCCGCCCGAGTACACGCTGCACCTGGCGCTCGGCACGTCGATGGCGTCGATCCTGTTCACTTCCATCGCCAGCCTGCGCTCGCATCATCGGCGCGGCGCCGTCAACTGGGCCGTCGTGCGCCAACTGACACCCGGCATCGTCATCGGCACCCTGATCGGCGTCTGGCTGACGGCCCACATGTCGAGCAAATTACTAAAACTGATCTTCGTCTGCTTCGCCTATTTCGTCGCCGTGCAGATGCTGATGAACATCAAGCCGAAACCGAGCCGCCAGTTGCCGGACGGCGGTGGCATGCTCGCCTCGGGCGGCGCCATCGGCGTGGTGTCGAGCTTTGTCGGCATCGGCGGCGGCACCTTGTCGGTGCCGTTCATGACCTGGTGTAATGTACCGCTGCACACGGTGATCGGCACCTCGGCTGCGCTGGGCTTTCCGATCGCCGCGGCCGGCGCGCTCGGATACATCGTCAACGGCTGGCACGTGGCCGGACTGCCGGCGCACAGCCTGGGTTTTGTCTACCTGCCCGCGCTGGTCGCGATCGCCGGCGCCAGCGTGTTGACCGCGCCGCTCGGCGCGCGCATGGCGCACGCGCTGCCGGTGGCAAAATTGAAAAAAATGTTCGCGCTACTGCTGTTCATCGTCGGCAGCAAGATGCTGTCGTCGCTTTTTTAACTGTTTGATTTTTAATCGAGGAACCCACCATGCAAGCCCTGTTTCCCTTTCATTTAGCCTTTTTCGTGCGCGACCTTGACGAGGCGCGCGGCTTTTACGGCGGCGTGCTCGGCTTCGTCGAAGGCCGCAGCACCGAGCGCTGGGTCGATTACGATTGCCTGGGCCACCAGTTGTCGCTGCATTTGAAGGCCGACATGCAGGCCAGCGCGCAGGTCGGCCAGGTCGATGGCGATAACGTGCCGATCCCGCACTTCGGCGTCGTGCTCGATATGCCGGCCTGGCACGCGCTGGCAGAACGCGCGCGCGCCGCCAATGTGGCCTTCGTGGTCGAGCCGCATGTGCGCTTCGCCGGCCTGCCGGGCGAGCAGTCGACGATGTTCTTCTGCGACCCGTCCGGCAACGCGCTCGAATTCAAGGGCCTGGCCGCGCTGAACCAGCTGTTTGCGCGCTGACCGCCGGCCCGAATCACGTTATAGTGTCACCCCGAAGTGCCCTCGAACCACATAGCAAAAAAGATCAAAGACGATGGAAACCATTTCGATGCGGATTTATCGCATCCTCGCCGACGAAATCATCAACGGCACGCTGGGACCGGGCGACAGCCTGGAGGAAAACGCGATCTCGGAGCGCTTCAAGGTGTCGCGCACGCCGATCCGGCAGGCGCTGCGCGAACTGGCCGCGCGGGGCCTGATCGAACTGCGCCCGCGCAAGGGCGGCGTCGTCGTCAGCATCAGCCTCAACGAGCTGTCCGACATGCTCGAAGCGCTGGGCGAACTGGAAGCGCTGTGCTGCCGCATCAGCGCCGAGCGCATGAGCGCCGTCCAGAAAAAACAACTGGAACTGGTGCACCTGCAAAGCCTGGAGTGCATCGAGCGCGGCGACGAGGAAGCCTACCTGGAACAGAACGCCAAGTTCCACCAGTTGATCTGCGCCGGCGCCCACAATCACAGCCTGACCGACAGCATCGACAAGCTGCGTACCCGTTTGAACCAGTTCCGCGCCGCGCAGAGCGGCGTCGAACGGCGCCTGGCCGTGTCGCACGACGAGCACGCGGCGGTGATCGCCGCCATCCTCGCCTCCGACCCGGAACGCTCTTATCTTGCCATGCGCGACCACGCCAACCGGCTCAGCGTGCACGTGCTGGAATTGATACGCGAACGGCAGATCAGCCATGCAGCAGCCTGACGACGACCTGCCGGTGCGCGGCGACGTGCCGCTGGTGGACGTGATGCTGCGTCGGATAAAGCTGAAACCCTTGCTGATCTTTGACCGCGTGCTGGCATCGAGTTCGATCGCGCGCGCGGCCAAGGAATTGAATCTGACGCAGCCCGCCGTCACCAAGGCGATCCAGGAACTGGAAGCGGACCTCGGCGTCGAGCTGTTCGAACGCACCAACCGCGGCGTGCTGCCGACCTGTTATGCGACCTTGCTCGGCGACCGGGTCAAGGCCGTGATAGCGGAATTACGCTATCTGACCGACGAATTGAACGCCTTCCGCTCCGGCGATTCCGGCCACGTCATCATCGGCACATTGATCTCGGCATCGGCGCGGTTGCTGCCGCTGGCGATCGCGAAACTGAAACAGGCCCGCCCCGGCGTGCTGGTGACGGTGCGAGAGGGGCCGACCGACCGCCTGTTCCCGGCGCTGGCGACCGGAGAGCTGGATCTTGTCGTGGGCCGCCTGCCGGAAGCGGACCTGCCGCTGGCGCGCATGTTCGGTTTTAAACACACCGAGTTGTACCAGGATGCGCTGTGCGCCGTGGTCTGGAGCGAGCACCCGCTGGCGCAGCAGGCCAACATCCCGCTGCGCCAGTTGCTGGACTGGCCATGGCTGTTACCGCCGATGGAATCGCCGGCGCGGCTGACGGCCGAGCGCCTGTTCACGGATGCCGGCTTGCCGATGCCGGGCAATATCGTCGAATCGCTGTCGCTGCTGACCAATATCGGCCTGATGCAGGCGATGCAGGCGATCAACCTGATGCCGCGCGCGGTGGCGCAGCATTTTGTTCAACTCAAATTGCTGGCGATGCTGGAGTTGGGAGATATCGGCTCATTCGGCCGCATCGGCTACTCGGTGCGCGCAGACCGCGCCAGCACACCGGCCGCCGCCCGTTTCATCGAATGTTTGACGCAGGCGGCGGGGGAATTGTAGCCCTCCCAAAAAAACTAGAGGCAAAGGCCGGGGCAGATCCTCATGCCATTAAGTTAGCGTTAAATTTGTCATTCCTCCCATTGGGAAAAATGACTTCCCGCGAAGGCGGGAATCCCATTTTTTGCACCGTTTGCGACTCCAAATGGGATTCCCGCCTTCGCGGGAATGACAGGTCTACGGTCTGTGGCTTAATTTAACGACATTAAGGTCTCACCCCAGATTCTGCCTTTGATTTTTTGATATCGATTAATGGAATATCCAGAGCTTTTTATAGAGAGGTCCGGCTAGTCCACGTTATTCCATCGGGAGACGTGAGGATGGCGCCGCCGCCTCCTGCGACAAACTGCTTGTCGGCCCAGACAATTCCCTTGATGCTGTCGCGAGTGCCTGATTTTTGCGGTGTCCACGTAGCGCCGTCGGAAGAGGTGAGAATGACGCCGTTTTCTCCTGTCGCGACAAGTCTTGTTGCAGACCATGCGATGGCATTGAGCGTTTCATCGGTGACCGACGCTTGTGCGGTCCATGTCGTACCATCGGGAGAGGTAAGAATTGCGCCATGCTGACCCACGGCGATAAACCGCGTCCCGGTCCAGGTAACGCCGTTGAGCGTATTGCCGGTACCTGAATTTTGCGGCGTCCACGCCAGCCCATTGGGAGATGTAAGGATCGTACCGTTGGCACCGACGGCGGCAAACTGTGTCCCTGACCAGGAAATGGCATTGAGCGTGTTAGTTGTGCCGGATGCCTGCATTGCCCAATTAGTGCTGTCGGGAGAGGACAGGATCGCGCCGTTTTTTCCAACAGCGACAAACTGGGTACCGGACCAGATAACGCCATTGAGGCCACTCCCTACGTCCGAAGATAGTCTTGATTGCAGTGTAGATGTCCAGTTAATTCCGTCAGCAGAGTTGAGAATGACGCTGTAATCCAAAGCGATGAGCAGCGAGCACAAATTCCCGGCAGGTCCGCAAGGGATCATGCCACCATTTAATCCTACGGCAACATACCGGACTCCGTTCCAGGCAATGGAATTGAGCGCGGCATGAGTAAGCGGATCGTTGATTGGAGAGGCACTGCTCGTCCACACTGTTCCGTCGGATGATGTCCCCACGGTCAGGCCGACAGCGGTAATCCGGGTTCCCGACCATGCGAGGGCGTTGAGTAAAATGGCCGGTGTCGTCGTCAGCGTCGTGCTGCCGGCAATACCTGTCGAAGTCGCCGTGACGGTCGATGAACCTGTTTTGAAGCCGCTGGCGAGACCGCTGGCGGAAATGGTGGCAACGGTGTCGGCGCTCGACGACCACGTTGTGGATGTCGTCAAATCTTTTGACGCGCCATCGGAATAGAGACCTGTCGCCGTGAATTGCCTCGTCATGCCGAGAGGAAGGGATGACGAGGCAGGTGCGATCGTGATGGATTGTAGCGTTGGCGCGGCTGTGTCACCACCGCATGCGCTGAGCAGCATGGACGATATCAGGAAGAGTGAAGATAGCGTTGTTTTTGAATGGATCATAAATGTCCTGATGTGTGCATGATATTTTAATAATGTTACTTCCTTTACTTTGACGAATGTGCGTGCTTTGTCACTATGCTGAAATTTAGTCTGCTGGGTGAGAAGACGGAGTTGTAGCAACATCGAAAATCAGAGGCAAAGGCCGGGGTCAGACCCTAGGGTCTGACCCCAGATTTTGCCTCTGATTTTGGTATCAATTAACGGAATACCTGGAGCCTTTTTTTTCATTATATTTTATTTCAAGTCGTCCCTATACTCGTTTCCATGCTGTACATGAGAAACCAGGAGACAGATTTGAAACCGACATCGCCCGCCTTGCTGCGCCATTTCATCGACGGCGTCTTCGTCGACAGCGCCGCGACTTTTGACAATATCGGCCCGGTCGACGGCAAATTGCTGGCGCGGGTCTGCACGGCGGACCGCGCCACGGTGGAGGCGGCGGTGGCCGCCGCGCGCCGCGCGCTGGCCGGGCCGTGGGGCCGCTTCAGCGTGCAGCAGCGCGCCGCCATGCTGCACAAGATCGCCGACGGCATCGCCGCCCGCTTCGACGAATTCGTCGCCGCCGAAGTGGCCGACACCGGCCGCCCGGTGCCGCAGGCGCGCAATCTCGATATCGCACGCGGCATCGCCAACTTCCGCACCTTCGCCGACCTGGCTGCCTGCGCCAACACCGACGCCTTCGAAATGAGCACGCCCGACGGCCTCGGCGCGCTCAATTACACGGTGCGCAAGCCGCTCGGCGTGGTCGGCATCATCTCGCCGTGGAATTTGCCGTTGCTGCTGCTGACGTGGAAAGTGGCGCCTGCGCTCGCCTGCGGCAATACCGTCATCGCAAAACCGTCGGAAGAATCGCCCGCCAGCGCGACCCTGCTGGCCGAGGTGATGCGCGACGCCGGCGTGCCGCCCGGCGTGTTCAACCTGGTGCACGGCCACGGCGCCGATTCGGCCGGCCAGTTTCTTACCGAAAGCGCCGGCATCGACGCGCTGACTTTTACGGGAGAGTCGCGCACCGGGAGCACCATCATGAAGGCGGTGGCCGACGGCGTGAAGGAAGTGTCGTTCGAACTTGGTGGCAAGAACGCCGCCGTGGTTTTTGAAGATGCCGACTTCGACGCCGCCGTGGCTGGCGTGATGAAATCGTCGTTCACCAATTCCGGCCAGGTGTGTTTGTGCTCCGAGCGCGTCTTCGTGCAGCGCCCAATATTCGAGCGCTTCGTCGCCGCCATCAAGGAAAAGACCGAGGCGCTGCGCATCGGTTTCCCGGATGACGACGGCGTCGACATGGGGCCGCTGATTTCGCACGGCCACCGCGACAAGGTATTGAGTTACTACAGGCTGGCCGTGGAAGAGGGCGCAACCGTCGTCACCGGCGGCGGCGTGCCTGAATTTGGCGACGCGCGCGACGGCGGCGCCTATGTGCAGCCGACCGTTTGGACCGGCCTGCCCGACAGCGCGCGCTGCACGACCGAGGAAATCTTCGGGCCGGTCTGTCATATTTCTCCGTTCGACAGCGAGGATGAAATCGTCGGCCGCGTCAACGACAGCAAATATGGCCTGGCCTGCGCAGTGTGGACGACGAACCTGTCGCGCGCGCACCGAGTGGCGAGACAGATCCACGTCGGCCTGGTATGGGTCAACACCTGGTACCTGCGCGACCTGCGCACGCCCTTCGGCGGCGTCAAGCTGTCCGGCCTGGGGCGTGAAGGCGGGCGTTATTCTCTCGACTTTTATTCCGACGTCGCCAACATCTGCATCAAACTGTAAGGGAGCGCACATGCAATCGAATCAACGCATCACCATCACGTCGCCCGCCATCGCGGCGCCGCGTTTCCGCTACAGCCCTTGCGTGCGCATCGGCGAGACAATTCAACTGTCCGGCATGATCGCGCTTGATGCCGACACGGGAAAATTGGTCCAGGGCGGCCCCGGCGCCGAAGCGGCGGCGATCCTGGAAAATTTGCAGCGCGCGCTGCCCGATTACGGCGTGGACCTGGGCCAGTTGCTGGTCGCGCGCATCTACACGACGCGGATGGACGCTTTCAGCGACATCAACATCGCCTGGGAAAGCGTGTTCAAGCCGGGCGTGACGCCGCCGGCGCGCACCACGGTCGGGGTCAGCGCGTTGCCGCTGGGCGCCAGCGTCGAAATCGAATTCACTTTTATCCAGGCGAGGCAGGCATGAACCTGAAAATCCAGCAGGCCGCCGACATGATCTGGCAGGCGCACCAGAACGGCGAACCCTGCCAGCCGGTGCGAGAACTGATCGGCGCCGCCGATGTCGAAGCCGCGTACGCGGTGCAGAAACTGAACACGGACCGCTGGCTGGTGCGCGGGCGGCGCCCGGTCGGGCGCAAGATCGGCCTGACTTCGCTGGCGGTGCAAAAGCAGCTCGGCGTCGACCAGCCGGACTTCGGCATGCTGTTCGCCGACATGTGCCTGTGCGATGGCGACGAAATCGCCGCCGGGCGCGTGCTGCAGCCGAAGGTCGAAGCCGAGATCGCGCTGGTGCTGGAGCGTTCGCTGCCGCACGAGCAGAACACCGTGGCCGATATTTTAAGGGCCACCGCCTATGCCTTGCCGGCGATCGAGATCGTCGGCAGCCGCATCGCCGGCTGGGATATCCGGCTGGCCGACACGATTGCCGACAATGCGTCGAGCGGGATGTTCGTGCTCGGTTCGCGGCCAGTCAAACTGGACGCGTTCGACATCGTCGGCTGCGGCATGGTGATGGAGCGGCGCGGCGAGCAGGTGTCGATAGGCGCCGGCGCCGCCTGCCTGGGCAACCCGCTGCGCGCCGCGATCTGGCTGGCCGACACGATGGCGAAATTGGGCAGCCCGTTGCAGGCCGGCGATATCGTCATGACCGGCGCGCTCGGCGCGATGGCCGTGGCGCGACCGGGGGATGTGTTCGAGGCGAGTATCGAGGGATTGGGCAGTGTGAGGGCGGCGTTTGGGGTGTAGGTTTTAGAGATTGAGTTTGCGCTCGATTGTCATTCCCGCGCAGGCGGGAATCCCATTTCGCGTCCCGGACGGTGCAACAAAATGGGATTCCCGCCTGCGCGGGAACGACAAGGTAACTAAATATTCGGAGGTTCAATGCAACACAGAGACATCGAACACCCGCGCGGCGGCGGGCATGAAACCGCTGCGCTGGCCTTCAGGCTGGACGAGGCGGCGCGTACTCGCCGCGAAATCGATCCGCTCACGCCGCAGCACGGCTTCGACCTGGCCCAGGCCTATGAAATTCAGCGCGCCTCGCTGGCGCTGCGCCACGCGCGCGGCGAGCGCCCGGTCGGCGTCAAGCTTGGTTTCACCAGCCGCGCGAAAATGATCCAGATGGGCGTCGACAGCCTGATCTGGGGCTTGCTGACCGACGCCATGCTGTATGAGGAAGGCGCCGTGATCGACCTGTCCGATTTCATTCACCCGCGCGTGGAGCCGGAACTGTGCTTCATCACCAGCCGCGCGATCGACCGTCCATTGACCCTGCTGGAAGTGGCGGGCTACCTGGAAGGCGTGGCGCCGGCGATGGAAATCATCGATTCGCGTTACCGCGATTTCAAATTCAACCTGGAAGACGTGGTGGCCGATAATTGCTCGTCGGCCGGCGTGGTGGTCGGGCCGTTCAGCGCGAACCTGGAGCGCTTGAACAACCGTGGCGTGACGATGCGTTTTAATGGTAAAACCGTGGCGCTGGGCAGCAGTGGCGCGATTCTCGGCAATCCGCTGCGCAGCGTGGTGCAGGCTTCGCAACTGGCCAGCGCCGCAGGCGTGGCGCTGCCGGCCGGCTCCTTGATTATGGCCGGCGCCGCAACGGCGGCCGAAGCCTTGGCACCCGGGCTGCATGTCAGCGTCGACATCGGCGGCCTGGGGCGCGTGGAATTCTTGACGGGAGCTCAGCGATGAACACGACAGCACACCTGGTGGCGGGCAAGGCCCAGCCGCGCGGCAAGTTCCCGCATTTGAAGCGGGCCGGCGATTTCCTGTTCGTGTCCGGCACCAGTTCGCGCCGGCCGGACAATACGCTGGCCGGGGTCGAGGTCGATGCGATGGGCACGACCGCGCTCGACATCCGCGTCCAGACCCGCGCCGTGATCGACAACCTGCGCGACATCCTGCGCAGCGCCGGCGCGGACTTGAGCGACATCGTCGAAATCAGCGCCTTCCTGGTCAACATGAACGATTTCGGTGGCTACAACGAAGTCTACGGAGAATACTTCGATTACGAAGGCCCGACCCGCACCACGGTCGCCGTCCACCAGTTGCCGCACCCGCATCTGCTTATTGAAATCAAGGCGATCGCTTATAAACCGGGATAAGAAATACCCACCGCCAGCAGAGTTGTCATTCCCGCGCAGGCGGGAATCCCATTCCGTTGCGCCGTCCGGGGCAATAAATGGGATTCCCGCCTTCGCGGGAATGACAGGCTGGCTTCCGGGCTGAACGGGTTTTCACCTTACAAAAAAGAGAGACATCATGTACAAATTCGGCAAACCCTTCAATTTCCAGCAGTGGATCGCGGAACACGCGCACCTGCTCAAGCCGCCCGTCGGCAATCAGCAAATCTGGCAGGACGCCGATTTCATCGTCACCGTGGTTGGCGGCCCGAACCAGCGTACCGATTACCACGACGATCCGCTGGAAGAATTCTTTTACCAGTTCAAGGGCAACGCCTACCTGGACATCATGAATAACGGCGAAGTCGAACGCCTGGACCTGAAGGAGGGCGACATCTTCCTGCTGCCGCCGCACGTGCGCCATTCCCCGCAGCGCCCCGAACCGGACAGCCTGTGCCTGGTGATCGAGCGCCGCCGCCCGCCCGGCATGCTGGACGCCTTCGAGTGGTACTGCCAATCCTGCAACCACCTGGTGCACCGCGTCGAGATCCAGCTGCAAAGCATCGTCACCGACCTGCCGCCGTTATTTGAACGTTTTTACGGCGACGCCAGCCTGCGCAAATGCCCGCAGTGCGGCACCGTCCATCCCGGCAAGCACGCCCGCGCGAGCGCCCCGGCCCAGGTGGGGAGCAAGGCATGACGGCGCGACAATCCGACACTTCCGTGGTCGATATCCATTCTCACTTCTTCCCGCCGATCACGCAGGCCGAAGCCGCCGCGCTCGACGCCCAGGCCGCACCCTGGCTGAAGATCGAGGACAGCGACCACGGCATGATCATGACCGGCGACAAGCCGTTCCGCCCCGTGTATTCGGCGTTGTGGGATCCGGCCCGCCGCATCGAGGAGATGGACCGCTCTGGCGTCGATGTCCAACTGATGTCGGCCACGCCGGTGATGTTCGGTTACCGTTATCCGGTCGAACTGGCCTTGCCGTGGGCCGAGCGCATGAACGATTACGCGCTCGAGCTGTGCGCGCACAATCCCGCCCGCCTGAAAGCGCTGGCGCAGGTGCCGCTGCAGGATATCGACGCGGCCTGCCGTGAAGCGAGCCGCGCCAAGGCCGGCGGCCATGTCGGCGTCCAGATCGGCAACCACCTGGGCAGCATGGACCTCGATGACGAAGGTTTGTTGTGCTTCCTGACCCATTGCGCCAACGAAGACATCCCCTTGCTGGTGCACCCGTGGGACATGATGGGCGGCGAGAGCCGCATGAAAAAATGGATGCTGCCATGGCTGGTGGCGATGCCGGCCGAAACCCAGCTCGGCATCCTGTCTTTGATCATGTCCGGCGCCTTCGAGCGGCTGCCGTCTTCCTTGAAAATCTGCTTCGCGCACGGCGGCGGCAGTTTTGCTTTCCTGCTCGGCCGCGTCGATAATGCCTGGCACCAGCGCGACATCGTGCGCGAGAATTGCCCGCATCCGCCGTCGTCCTACGTCAACCGGTTTTATGTCGATTCCGCCGTGTTCGACCAGCGCGCGCTGGCGCTGCTGGTGGACGTGATGGGAGAGGAACGCGTGATGCTCGGCTCGGACTACCCGTATCCGCTCGGCGAACAGGATGTCGGCAGGCTGATACGGGAATCCGGCTTTACGCCCGAGCGTAACGCACGGCTGTTGAGCGGCAATGCGCGCACCTTCTTCGGCATCTAATTGCACCACACCAGAATCGCGCAGCAGCGATCGCCACGCATCACAGGAGATACCATGACTCACCCCAGCAGCGGCTTTGCCGCGATCGCCGAACGCGAAAGCGGCTTGAAACGCGGCCTGTCCAGCGGCCAGATGTCGATGATCGCCATCGGCGGCGCGATCGGCACCGGCCTGTTCCTCGGCAGCGGTTTCGCGATCGGCTTCGCCGGCCCCAGTGTGCTGGTCAGCTACGCCATCGGCGCGCTGATCGCGATACTGCTGATCGCCTGCCTGGCCGAAATGACGGTCGCGCATCCGACGTCCGGCTCGTTCGGCTCCTATGCCGAACATTACGTCAGCCCGTGGGCCGGCTTCGCCGTGCGCTACGCCTACTGGGCCTCGATCGTGCTGGCGGTCGGCACCGAAGTCACCGCCGTCGCCCTGTACATGCAGTACTGGTTCCCCGGCTCGCCGGCATGGCTGTGGATCGTGCTGTTTTCGGGCTGCCTGGTGCTGGTCAATGCGCTGAGCGTGGACATTTTCGGCAGCGTCGAATATCTTTTTTCGACCATCAAGATCGCCGCCATCGTCGCCTTCATCCTGATCGGCGGCTACCTGGTGTACAGCGCGCCGCAGGCCGGGCCGATCGGCTTCAAGAATTACCTGGAACACCGCGGCTTCTTCCCGAACGGCGCGATGGGCATGTGGACCGGGGTCATCGTCTCCATCTTCAGTTACCTCGGCATCGAGATGGTGGCGGTGGCGGCGGGCGAGGCGACCGACCCGGAACGCGCGATCACCGGCGCCTTCCGCGCCGCGATGCTGCGCCTGGTCGTGTTTTACATGCTGACGCTGGGGATCATGCTGGCGATCGTGCCGTGGCAGCAGGCCGGCAGCGGCACCAGTCCCTTCGTCATGGCGATGCAGGCGCTGCACGTGCCGGGCGCGGCGGGGTTGATCAACTTCGTCATCCTGGTGGCGGCGCTGTCCGCGATGAACAGCCAGTTATATATCACGACGCGCACCATGTTCAGCCTGGCGCGCGCCGGGCAGGCGCCGGCCCGTTTCGGGAAGCTCAGCAAGCGCGGCGTGCCGCTGGCGGCATTGAGCCTGTCCTGTGTCGGCATCGGCATCGCCGCGGTATTGAGCATCGCCTATCCGAAGGCATCGTTCATGCTGATGATGGCGATGTCGATGTTCGGCGCGATGTTCACCTGGCTGATGATTTTTGTCACCCATTACTGTTTCCGCCGCAGCTGGACGCGCGAAGGCAGGCCGCCGCTGGCCTTCCGCATCTGGGCCTTCCCGTGGCTGACGATG
The DNA here is from genome assembly GCA_040389645.1 of Pseudomonadota bacterium. Classification (GTDB taxonomy): domain Bacteria; phylum Pseudomonadota; class Gammaproteobacteria; order Burkholderiales; family Burkholderiaceae_D; genus Rugamonas. Next base: position 136,169 of record JAZJZT010000001.1, read on the forward strand.
CTCGGGGCAGCGCTGATGCTGGCCATTATGATCACGACCGCCTTTACCAAGGAGTTCGAGATGACCTTGCTGACAGGCGTGCCGTTCATGCTGGCCTTGGGCGCGATGTATTACTTCGGGTATCGCAAGCGATAGGCAGGTATCCGGCTCTCCGCAATCAGACCCGCCTATGCGCCAACATCCGCACTGGTCGTGCGCAGGCGGCGCCAAAGCGTGGTACGGCTGATGCCGAGTTGACGTGCCGCCTCATCCTGATTGCCGCCACATGCGGCCAGCACCGCCCGCATGTGGCTGGCTTGGTGTGCGCTGCTAACTGCGCGCAGCGTGGTGGTTTGCTTGCCGCCATCGGAGCACGGAACCAGCGAGGAGTGGCCCTCGTGTGGATGTCCCGTTTCGAAGAACTCGGGTATCAGGCCGCGCACATCGCATGTGCCGCTGTCGCCGGGCAGTGTCATCGACAGCGCGGCCCGTTCCAGGATGTTTTCCAGTTCGCGGATGTTGCCGGGCCAGCGGTAGGCCAGCATGTGCGGCAGCAGCAGGGCGAGCAGGGCGGGAATGCGCGCGGCCTTGCCGGCCGGCGCCATGATCCTGTGCAGGATCGCCTGCGCGATGGCGGGCAGGTCATCGATGCGACGGCGCAGGGGCGGCGCTTCCAGTCGCAGGATATTCAGGCGGTAGAACAGGTCTTCGCGAAAGCGCCCATCGGCGATGCGCGCGCGCAGGTCGCAATGGGTGGCGGCGACGACGCGCACGTCGATCGGCACGGGTTCTGTGCCGCCCAGGCGCAGCACCTGCCTTTCCTGCAGCACGCGCAGCAGGCGCGTTTGCAGTGGCGCCGGCATATCTCCTATTTCATCCAGAAACACGGTGCCCGTGTGCGCCGCCTCGAACAAGCCCATTTTCCCACCCTTGCGCGCGCCGCTGAACGCCCCCTCGTCGTAGCCAAACAGCTCGCTTTCGAGCAGCGTCTCGGCAAAGGCTGCGCAATTGATGGCGACAAACGGCGCGCGCCGGCGCCGGCCCGCGTTGTGGATTCCTTGCGCCAGCAATTCCTTGCCGGTGCCGCTTTCACCGCTGATCAGGACCGTCGAATCGCTGGCCGCGTAGTTGCGCGCCAGCGCCAGCACCGTCGAGATGGCGGCGCTGGCGCCGTGGATCTGGTCAAGTTCATAGCGCGCGGTGAACTGGCTGGGCCGGGTCTGCGCGCGCAGGTGGCGGTCGGTGCGCTGCACCGCCGTCATGTCCTGGCAGGCCAGCACGGCGCCGGTGAGTTTGCCGGCCGCGTGGATCGGCATCAGTTGCGCCACCACCGTGCGCCGGCCCAGTTTGACGACGCGGTTTTCTTCGCCCTCGCCAGTGCCCAGCACCGCGCGTGCATCCAGCCCTGGCGCCACCTCGGCCAGCGCCCGTCCGCAAGCCAGGTCGGCGCGCACATCGAGCAGTTGCGCCATGGCCGGATTGATCGATTGCACCAGGCCGCCGGCATCGACCGCGATCACGCCATCGCTCAGGTGACGCAGGACGGCGTCGAGCTGTTCTCTCCTGGCCGCTTCGACGCGCGCGCTGCGGCAGATGGCCAGCGCATCGTCGAGCGCCTCGCGAATGGCGTCGCCGCTCAAGGCCAGCACACCGGCCAGGCCGGCCTGGCGCGCCAGTTCCACCACCAGCGACGAGCCGATGACGGTGCGGCAACCGTCGGCCGCCAGTTCGGCCACGCAGGCGCGCGCCTCGTCCAGCGTGCGGTAGGCGCCTTGCCGTATCCGCAGCGTGAACAGCGGCGCCATGCGATCGAGTTCGGCGTTCACGTGCGGATAGCTGAGAATCGCGACCCGGTCCGACAGGATGCGCGCCTGGTCGAGCGCGCGCAGCAGGTCGCGCCCGCCCATCCGCAGCGCGAGCACCGGCCGCGCCACGTGCTTGCGCAGGTAGGCGGCGCTGGCGCCGGTGCAGATGAAGGCGTCGACCTGCTCTTCGTTTTCGAGTTGCCGCGCCAGCCGGACCGCGTCCGCCAGCACGCAATCGAGCACGCGGATGTGCGCGCCAGCGGCATAGTCGGGCCGCACCTGTTCGATCAGTTGCGCCAGCTGGCTGGAGGACGCCGGTGTCTGCAAATGGCTGACCAGGACGACGATGCGGGGACGATGGGCTGGAGTGGACATGGCGTGGCTTGCCTGGTGTGCGTGCATTTCAAGCTTGCATTGCAGGTTTTCAAAGTTGAAACGCGGGGTGTATGGGCCGCCGCCGCGCGCATGGCGCCGCGCAGAGTGAAACGGCGGGGAATGGGGAGCGTCGCGCGAGGCCTGGCACACGCCTTGCAATAGCTGTGTGGTGAGCGCCGCGTGTGTGCGCAATCACCGTCTATAAAACAGAGAAAGAACCGCCGATGGACTTCACCCTCTCCGAGCCCTTGCAGGCATTGCAGCAGCAAACGCGCCGTTTTATCGCGGAACACGTGATCCCGATGGAGAACGATATCCGCCAGGGCGCGCACGGCCCGGAAGACGCCTTGCGGCTGGACTTGATCGCCAGGGCGCGCGCGGCCGGCCTGCTCACACCGCACGCGTCGCGCGAATCGGGCGGCATGGGCTTGTCCCACGTGGCCAAGGCGGTGCTGTTCGAGGAAGCGGGTTATTCGCCGCTGGGACCGATCGCGCTGAACATCCACGCGCCCGACGAGGGCAATGTGCACCTGATGGAGACGGTCGCCACGCCGGAACAGAAGCGGCGCTGGCTGCTGCCGCTGGTGCGTGGTGAGATCCGTTCGTGCTTCGCCATGACGGAACCCGATCCCGGCGCCGGCTCGGACCCGTCGATGCTGATGACGAGCGCGGTGCGCGATGGCGACGATTACATCCTCAACGGCGTCAAATGGTTCATCACCGGCGCGGCCGGCGCCAGCTTCGCCATCATCATGGCCAGGATGGAAGACGGCAGCGCCACCATGTTCCTGTGCGATACCAGCCGCCCGGGCTTTCACGTCGAGCGCATGATGGATGCGCTCGACACCTGCTTCAGCGGCGGCCACAGCGTGGTGCGCCTGCAAGACCTGCGGGTGCCGGCGGCCGACGTGCTCGGCGAGATCGGCAAGGGTTTTCGCTATGCCCAGGTGCGCCTGGCTCCGGCCCGCCTGACCCATTGCATGCGCTGGCTGGGCGCCGCGCGGCGCGCCCACGACATCGCCTGCGCCTATGCGCGCACCCGCCAATCGTTCGGCAAGCCGCTGGGCGAACACCAGGGTGTCGGCTTCATGCTGGCCGATAATGAGATGGACTTGCACACCACGCGCCTGGCGATCTGGCATTGCGCCGCGCTGCTGGACCGGGAAGAGCGCGGCAACCTGGAATCGAGCATGGCCAAGGTGATCAGTTCCGAGGCCATCTGGCGCGTGATCGACCGCAGCGTGCAAGTGCTGGGCGGGCGCGGCGTGACGGGGGAAACGATCGTCCCGCGCCTTTTTCGCGACGCGCGCGCCTTCCGCATCTACGACGGCCCGAGCGAAGTGCATCGCATGAGCATCGCCCGCAAGCTGCTGGCCCGTTGAGCGATGCGGTGTCTGTCCCCCTGTCTGAACGGCGCCGGGATCGTGCTCGATGGTGTTCATCTGTGCAGCGGCCTGTGACGAACGCGCGCGCGGCGCGCTTATACGGCGGGAGCCGGGCGGGTGGCCAGGCCGTGCAGGAAGTTGTCGAGCACCTGGTGCGCGATGACCTCGGGCGCCGGACTGACGCCCGGCACATACCACTGGTAGACCCAGTTGACCTGCCCGAGCAGGAACAGTGCGGACAGGCGCACGTCGTCGGTATGGTAGGCGCCGGCCGCCACGCCGTCGGCCAGCAGGTCGGTGACGCACTTGAAGTAAGCCTGGCGCTTGGCGCTGATCTGGCCGCGCATCGCGGGATCGAGTTCCCGGTAGTGTTCGAAGAAGGCCCGCACATAACCGCGGTTGGCGGAGATGGCGCGCAGGATGTCGGTGACGATGCCGAGCAACTGCGCCTCGCGGCTGCAACCCTGCTCGGCGCGCACGCGGTGGGTGGCGGCGAAATCGTCGATCAGCGTCTGGTGGATACGCAGCAGGATTTCTTCCTTGCTCTTGATGTAGTGGTAGAGCGTGGGTTTGCGCAATTGCGCCGCCTCCGCCACCATTTCCATATTCGTCGCGTGGTAACCCACCTCGTCGAACAGCCTGGCCGCGCCTTGCACGATCTGCCGTATCCGTTGTTCGGCCGCTTGCGTGGGTTCGCGCTGGGCGGAAGCGTCCGCCACTGGCATCTTGTCAGGTTTCACATTGTTCCCGGAATCTTGGTGGTCTAGCCGCGACTATACGTGAAACGCAATCGACCGTCCAGTCGGTTGAAATTTGATATCGAAACTGTTAAACTTGCTGTAATGGAAAGCGCCATGGCTTACGACACCCTTTTTTCCCCCTATCGGCTCGGCACGCAGACGCTGAAGAACCGCATCGTGGTGCTGCCTTACGGGACCAGCATGGTGCACGACGGCGCCATCACCGATGACGACATCGCCCACTTCGACAGCGTGGCGGCGTCGGGCGCGGGCCTGGTCATCACAGGCGCCACCGTCGTGCATCCCGGTTCGGCCATGCGGCTGCGCAAGCTGGTCGAGGTCTACGACGAGCGCGTGCTCGACGGCCTGCGCCGGCGCGCCCAGGTGATCCACCGGCATGGCGCCAAACTGTATGGGCAACTGGTGCACCTGGGACGCGAGTGGATCGGCATGGAAAGCGATAGCGCGCCCTCGGCGCCATCGCCGCTGCGCTCTCCGCGTGACCCGTTCCCGCCGCGGCAGCTGGAACCGGAGCAGATCGCCGCCATCGTCGAAGCCTTTGGCCGCTCGGCGGCCAATCTGCAGCGCTGCGGCTACGACGGCGTCGAGATCCACGGCGCGCACGGCTACCTGGTGGCGCAATTCCTTTCTCCGGCGACCAATCTGCGTGACGACGACTACGGCGGTACGCCCGAGCGCCGCATGCGCTTCCTGTTCGACGTCATCGACGCCATCCGCGCCCATTGCGGCCCCGATTTCGGCCTGGGCCTGCGCCTGAGCGCCGACGAGGAACTGGCCGACGGCCTGGAAGTGGCGGACACGGTGGCCATCGCCGGCGCGCTGGCCGCGCGCGGCGGCATCGACGTGCTCAATATCACGATGGGCACGCGCGGCGGCTACGTCAAAGACATGAGCGGGCCGGCCGCGCCGGCCGCCAGCGCCGCCGCGCGCATCCGGAGCGCCAGCGGCCTGCCCGTCATCGTCGGCCAGCGCATCGACACGCCGGCGCTGGCTGAGCGCCTGCTGAACGAGGGAGCGGGCGACCTGGTCGGCATGGCGCGCCCCTTCCTGGCCGACCCGGAGTGGATCGCCAAGGCGGCCGCCGGCCAGGCCGAGCGTATCCGTCCCTGCCTGAACATCAACCAGGATTGCCGCAGCTTCGCGCCGCATTTGCACTGTTCGGTCAATCCGCGCACCGGGCGCGAACTGTGGCCCGAATTCCGCGCATGGCTGCCGGCGCAGCAGGTCAAGCGCATCGCCGTCGTCGGCGCCGGGCCGGGCGGGCTGGAAGCGGCGCTGACGGCGGCGCGGCGCGGCCACCAGGTGACCCTGTTCGAAGCTTCAAACGGCGTCGGCGGCCAGTTCCTGTATGCCTCGGCCGTGCCGCACCGGCATGGCTTGCTGCGCCTGGTCGACCAGCAGGTGGGCGAATTGCGCCGCCTCGGCGTGAGCATCCGTCTCGGCACGCGGGTGGATGGCGTCGCCGACCTTGGGCAAGTGTTCGACGCGGCCATCGTCGCCACCGGCGCGGTGGCGCGGCCTTTGGCCCCGAGCGGGCAGGAAGGCGGCGGCGCGCAGGTGCTCAGCTGGTTCGACGTGCTGGAGCGTGGCGCGCCGCCTCCGTCCGGTTCGAACCGCGCCGTGTTCGTCGACGACGGCAGCGGCTTCTGGTGGAATTATGGCGTGGCCGAGGCGCTGATGGACGCGGGCTGGCGCGTGACGCTGGTGACGCCGTCCGCTTCGGTCGGGCACATGATCCCGGTGGAGAGCGTGGGCGCCTTGCTGGGACGGCTGGCGACGGGCAAGACGGAATTTCGCGTGTTGAGCACCCTGGAAACGATCGAGCTCGGGCGGGTCGGCATCATGCCGATGGTGTCGGGCGAGCTGGAAGAGATGGCGTGCGACCTGGTGGTGCTGCAGACCGGCCGCGAGTCCGTGCCGGGACCGGCCAGGGCCTTGCTGGCGGCCGGCATGCGCGAAGTGCACAGCATAGGAGATTGCGTCACGCCGCGGCGCATGTCGCAGGCGCTGTTCGAGGCGCAGCGCCTGGCGCGCGTGATCTAGAACAGGCGGCGTTATTATTCAAGCAGGTAAATCGAGGAGACAGTGATGGCGGAAGTGAGTGCGAGCGCGACGATCAACGGCGCGGTGGACAAGGTGTGGGCACTGCTGGCCGATTTCGGCCGCATCGAGGCCTGGTGGCCGGCGGACGGCAAGGTGGTCATCGACCACGTGGTCAACGAAGGAGAAGGCGTGGGCATGGTGCGCCACATCTACAACAAGGGCGCCAGCGCGCCGGTCAGCGAGCGCCTGGAGTTGCTCGACCCGCTGGGCAAGGTGCTGATCCTGTCCATCATCGCGCCGCGGCCCGGCGCCATCACCGGCTATGTCGCCACCAGCCGCCTGACCGCGCTGGGACCGGACAGCTGCCGCATGGAGCACCGCGCCCACGTCACCACGGAGCCCGGGCGCGAGCAGGCGGTCGAAATAGGACTCTATAAAACCTACGAAGTGATGTTCGCCGGCCTGAACGCGGCGCTCAAGCGCCAGGCCACTTAAAACAGACAGGAGAAAGAGATGGCGGCAGGACAGATGGAAGGGAAGGTCGCGCTGGTGACCGGGGCCGGTTCCGGCATCGGGCGCGCCTGCGCGCTGATGCTGGCGCAGGCCGGCGTGCGCGTGGTCGTGTCGGACCTGATGGAAGAGGGTGGTGCGCAGACGCTGGAATTGATACGGCAGGCCGGCGGAGAGGCCATCTTCGTGCGCACCGAAATCACCGACGCGGCGCAGGTCGAGTCGCTGGTGCAGGCGACGGTGACGCGTTACGGGCGGCTCGATTACGCCGTCAACAGCGCCGGCATCTTCGGCAAGATCGCGCCGCTGGTCGAGCAGGAAGCCGACGATTTCGAGCGCGTGATCGGCATCAACCTGAAGGGCGTATTCCTGTGCATGAAGTACCAGATCGCCGCCATGCTCGGGCAGGGCGGCGGTGCCATCGTCAACATCGCTTCCGTGCAGGGGCTGGTGTCCGGGCCGGGCGCTGCGCTCTACAGCGCGAGCAAGCATGGCGTGCTCGGACTGTCGAAGGGCGCCGCGCTGGACAATGCGCGCACCGGCATCCGCATCAATGTCGTATGTCCCGGCACGATAGAGACGCCGATGGCGGTGCAATATTACGCCGAGCGCGGCCTGCCGCTGCCGAACGATAACCCGCGCATCCCGATGGGACGGGTGGGGCGTCCGGACGAAATCGCCTCGGTGGTGCTGTTCCTGTGTTCGGACGCCTCGTCCTACATGACGGGCATGGCGCTGCCGGTGGATGGGGCGATTACGGTGCAGTAGGGGCCGCGCCAGGCAGCTCGCCGGTGGACAGTTTTTTCTGCCGGTATGCCAGCTGGCCTCGCGTAATCCCGAGCATTGCGGCGGCGCGCGACGCGTTGCCTGCGGATTGATCAATGGCGGTGCGCACCAGCATGTTCTCCATGTCGGCCAAGGTCACGCCATGCTGCCGGACCAACTGGCGTACGACCGCGGCGCAGTCGGCTTCCCCTCCATGGCTCGCTGGCGCAGCGGGCGCGGCCAACTTGCCTGGCACGGCCATTTCTTGCTGCGCTTGTGGCGGCACATGCGCGCTGGTGCGCGACAGATCCTTCAATGTCAGTAAATGCACCAGGTCCAGCGGCCGGTTGTCGTCGCACAGGATGATGGCGCGTTCAATGACGTTGGACAGTTCGCGAATGTTACCCGGCCAGGCGTAGGACAACAGCATCGCAGTCGCCGCCGGCGTGAGCCCTTTGATATCTCTCGAGTAGGCCGTCGCAAAACGTTTCATAAAATGTTCGATGAGGACTGGAATGTCTTCCTTGCGGTTGCGCAGCGGCGGAATCTCGATGGGGAACACATTCAGGCGGAAGAACAAGTCTTCGCGGAAGCGGCCGGCGCGCACCGCCGTCCACAGGTCTTCATTGGTGGCGGCGACAATGCGCACGTTGGCCTGGCGCAGCGTGCCGCTGCCGAGGCGTTCAAACTGGCCCGTTTCCAGCACCCTGAGCAATTTACTCTGCGCGATGAGCGGTAGCGTAGCCACCTCGTCCAGAAACAGGGTGCCTCCTTCGGCCAGGTCAAAACGGCCGGCGCGCGCTGCGTCCGCGCCGGTGAACGCGCCGCGCTCGACACCGAAAAGTTCAGCCTCCATCAGCGTCTCGGGAATCGCCGCGCAGTTGATGGCCACAAACGGCTTGCCGGCGCGCTGGCTTTGCTCATGCAGCAGTCGAGCGAAAGCGCTCTTGCCGACGCCGCTCTCACCGAGTAGCAGCACGGTCGCATTCGTCGCCGCAACGCGGCCGATTTTGCCGAGCACGACTTGAAAGGCCGGCGACAGGCCGACCACTTCCGATGTGCTCTTCGACTGGCTCAGGGATTTCGCAGCGACCTTCCTGCTGTTGATGGAAACGCGCTCTTGCCCGGCGGGCATACCGCTGACGATGGGCATTTCAAGATACTGCAAATCGAGTTCCGGATCGGGCCATTCATCCGCCGGCTGTGCAATGACGCGGCAGGTGGCATCGCCCATTGCGTGGCATTCGACTTCGCGCGCCAGAATGAGCTTGCCCATGCATGCGCTGAGAAAACCGCTGGCATAACCTATTTCGAGCCAGCACGCCGGGGTGGTGCCGATCCCGTGCGATGCACAGTGCAATTCGTCCTCGAATGTATGCTCCCACAGGAATTCAATAAAACAACGCCCCTTGGCGACCTCGACGTCGAAATTGAGCGCGCTAACCAGGGCGATGCCGACCATGGCATGCAACTGGGCGCCGCGTGCGCACAGGTCGTACGCCGCTTCGTCGGGTTCCTGGAGTTGCAGGGCCAGTTCGGCGTCGCGTGTTCCGGAAGAAAAACCGATGCGCGTGATCAGGGTGCGTGCAGTCTGGCTGCCCAGCGAGGAAATCAGTTCATTGCGCAAATCGTTGAACGCTGCCGTCTGCAACATCACCATCCGTTGCTGTCCCAAATAGATCTGGGCTTTCTCCGGGTAGAAGTGCAACTGATCCTTGAGGATGATATCCGGGAATGCCACCTGGAGCGGGGTGTACATGTAGTTCTCCTATAGGGATTGGGCTTCTCCAGCCCAGTCGACGCTGGAGTGTATCAAACACTGAAGGTCTTCAGTTCGGCTTATTTACGCAGCGCCGCATGCCATCGCAGACGGCGCGATCGCGCCGTTCGTCGAGGTTCCGGGCACAGGCGGCATCGCCGAATATTTTGCACTCCTCCGCATAATTTTTCATTTTTTGAAAAATTTTCGAACTCAGGATTTCCAAAAAATCTTGTTGCGGTGCGCCATAAGGCAACTTTTCGATTGTGCTGCGCAGGGCTAAAACTGTGCTGTTGCGGCGCAATATGAACGCATATGGCATGACTGTTGCTCTTACTGTTGCAAGCCGCGACATGGCGGCGGATGGTCAATAAAACAGAGGAGACGACATGTCTGGCATTTCAAATTTGGGTTATGTGGTTTTTAAGGTCCGCGACCTGGCGGAGTGGGAACGCTTTGCCGTCGACATTCTCGGCCTGATGGTGGGACGGCGTGGCGCCGGATACCTGGGGTTGCGCATGGATGAATATGCCCAACGTCTATTGATTGAGCAGGGCGAAGACGATGATCTCGTGGTCGCCGGCTGGCAATTCGACACGGAAGAAGAGTTGCAGCAATACGTGTCGGGCCTGCAAAAATCCGGTGTGCCGGTACGCGAAGGCAGCCCTGCGCTGGCGCAGAGCCGTTGCGCCGAACGGCTCTTTGTCTGCGACGATCCGAACGGCTTCCAGCACGAATTTTATTTCGGTCCGACCCTGGCGCCGATGTCCCAGACCTTCCACTCGCCGATTCTCACCGGAGCGGGTTTTGAAACGGGGCGCCTCGGTCTGGGACATATCCTGGTCGTGGCCGGCGATTACCGCGCCACGGTCGATTTCTACAAAAACCGCCTCGGCTTGCGCATCACCGATTACATCCGCGACTCCCAGTTGATACCCGGTGTGACCGTCGATGCCACCTTCTTCCACGCCCGCACCGGTCGCCACCATTCGCTGGCCACCGCGTCGATGCCGCATCCGAAGCGCCTGCACCACGTCTTGCTGCAGGTACAGGATATGGATGACGTCGGACTCGCATACGACCGTTGCCTGAAGGCTGGCCTGAAGATCCATGCGGGCCTCGGACACCATCCGAACGACCGGATGTTCTCGTTCTATGTGGAGACACCGTCCGGCTTTGGCCTCGAATACGGTTATGGCGCCATCACTGTCGACGACGCGACCTGGGAGACGAAAAATTACAGCCAGCTCAGCGACTGGGGCCACCGTCAACCGGTTTCGGCTTGAAACGACAATCCAATTTTTAAAAGATGGGACGGTGTGACATGTGTATTCGAGCAGGCGATACGAATCCAATCGCGCATCCTCCGCGCGCGGCGCTGATATCGGCGGACGAATTCCGCCAGGGAATGCGGCGCCTGGCGGCGAGCGTGTGCGTGCTGACGTCCGAATGCGCCGGCCAGGTAGTGGGATTGACGGCGACGGCGGTGACTTCGCTGTCTGCCGATCCGCCGCGCTTGCTGGCCTGCGTCAACAAGAAGGTGTTTGCGCACTCGGCGATCGAACAGAGCAAAAAACTGTGCATCAACGTGCTCTCGACCGACGAGGTCTCCATCGCCCAGTCCTTCGGCGGCATGAAGCCCGACATCGCGGCCGTCGACCGCTTCAGTTGCGGGGCCTGGCAACTGCGCCAGGAAGAGGCGCCGGTGCTGCAGGGAGCGCTGGTCAGTTTTCGGTGCAGCGTGGCAGAGATGATATCCGCCCACACGCATTCGATCCTGATCTGCGATGTGCTGGGTGTGGTGTTGGGAGAGGCGAGCGCGGCTCCTCTCATTTATGTAAATGGCCGATTCAGTTCGGTTGCGACAGAAATTTAATCAAACCGGGAAAAAAAATGAATGCGAAACAAGAGATGAACATCGTGCCGACAGAGGAAGAACTGCTGGAGCGCGCACGCGCCTTGATACCGATGCTGCGTGCCGCAGCGGATGCCACGGAAAAGGCTCGCAGCGTGCCGAAGGAAACCATCGACGCGTTCAAGGAGGCTGGCTTCTTCAAGATGCTCCAGCCTGCCGCCTGGGGCGGATGGCAGATGAATCCCGGCGTTTTTTACAAGGTATTGATGGAACTGGGGCGCGGCTGTCCGTCCAGCGCCTGGAATATGATGATTCTCGGCGTGCATCAATGGGAGTTCGGCCTGTTCGATGCCAGGGCCGGTGCCGACATGTGGTCGACCGACCCTGGCGTGCTGGTGGCATCGTCCTACGCGCCGTTCGGCCAGGCGAAGAAAGTCGCTGGCGGGTGGTTGATGAGCGGGCAATGGAAAACTTCCAGCGGTTGCGACCACGGCAACGGCGGCGCCATTCTCGGCGCACTGTCGGTCGATGAACAGGGCAACAAGCTGGATCACCGCTCTTTCCTCGTTTCCCGCGAAAGCTACGACATTATCGACGACTGGCATGTGGTCGGCCTGGCCGGCACCGGCAGCAAGAGCTTGCGCCTGAAAGGTGAAGTATTCGTGCCGGACTACCGTTCGCACAGCGTGGTTGACTACAGCAAGACGGAGCGTCCGGCGCATTACCTGTATCCGTTCAACCAGATTTTCTTCGGCGCCGTGTCGGCGGTGATTATCGGATTTGCCCGCGGCATGATCGATCTGTATATCGAGCAGATGAAGCCGCGGCAAAACATCTACGGCCCGGCGGGTTCGGCCGCACACAATCCCTATGTGAAGGACAAACTCGGCAACGCCGCCTTGCTGGTGCGTTCGGCCCAGGCCCGTCTCATGCAGATCATGGCCGAATCGACCCCCTATGTGGAAAAGGGCCAGTTGGTGCCGCTGGACGTGCGGGTTTCCCACTTCGCGGAAAGTCAGCGCTGCGGCCGCGATTGCCTGGAGGCGGCCACCATGCTGTGGAAAAAACTGAGCGCCCGTGCCATCTCGCTGGATAACCCGGTGCAACTGTGGATGCGCAGCGTGCTCGTCGCTGCCAACCATACCACGCAGAACGAAGACGACACCACCGGCATGCTGGGCGGATATCTGCTTGGTCAAGGCGTGCCGCCGCTGGTGTTCAATCTCCCGGACATGCCATGAGATAAGGAGCGGCAGACTGCCGGTGCCCCTCTCGGGCATGGCTTGCTGCTGCAGTGGCGGTGAATGGGAATACTGGAGGAGACAAAATGAATAACGAAAAATATGATGGTGGAGCAGGCGCACAGACGACTGGCCCACGCAGCAAATCGGGCTTGATGCTCACCGTGTTGGGGATATCGGCCGCGGTCTGTTCGTCCGGCGCTTCTGCCGTTGACATCGAAACGCCAAACAAGGATCTGAAGGTGCGCTGGGATAACACCTTCAAGTACACCGGCATGCAGCGCCTAAAAAATCCTGCGGCAGCCTTGATTGCCGACCCCAACCAGGATGACGCGGACCGGAACTTCAAGAAGGGCCTGGTATCAAGCCGTGTCGACTGGCTCAGCGAGATCGATGTTTCCTACGACAATATCGGTGCGCGCCTGAGTGCGGCCGCCTGGTATGACGCTGTTTACAATCGCGGCAATAACAATGACTCGCCCTTCACGGTCAACGCGGCCAGTGCCGGCCAGAACGACTTCATCGGCGCGACAAAAAAATTACACGGGAAAAAAGCCGAATTGCTCGATGCCTTCGTCTTCGGCAAATTCAATGTCGGGGACATGCGCTCCACCATTCGCGCAGGCAAACACACCCTGGTCTACGGTGAAACCCTGTTCTTTGGCGCAAACGGGATCGCCGCGGCCCAGGGGCCGGTCGACGTGATCAAGCTGTTGTCGGTTCCGAACAGCCAGTTCAAGGAACTGCTGATGCCGGTCCAGCAGATTTCAGGGCAACTGCAGCTCAATTCCAGTTGGGCGCTGGGCGCCTATTACCAGCTGGAGTGGAAAGCGACGCGCCTGCCCGGCGTCGGCAGTTACTTCAGCACCCTCGATTTCCTCGATGCAGGCGGCGAGCGCATTTTCGTCGCTCCGGGGGCCTCGTTTAACCGTGCCGCCAATATCGAAGCCAGGAATGGCGGGCAGGGTGGCTTGCAAGCCAAGTTCCGTCCGCCGGGCAGCGATGGCGAATACGGTTTTTATGCCGCCCGTTACCACGAAAAGACGCCGCAGGTCTACCTGACGCCAGGCGCCGGTTTCAACCCCGTGACCGGCCAGGTCGGAGAATATCGGCTGGTGTATCCGGAGGGTATCAAGACCGTCGGCGCCAGTTATAGCACCCTGCTGGGAGACGCGAATGTCGCCGCCGAGCTTTCCTTCCGCTCGAACATGCCACTGGTCGGCAATGCCCAAATTGATCTTGCCGGAACCGGGGACAATTCGGGCAAGTCGCTGTATCCGGTCGGCAGGAGCGCGCATCTGAATCTGTCCACCATCTATGGAATGGGCCAGTCCAGCCTCTACGACAATGCCATTCTGACCGCCGAGCTGGGGTTTAACCGCCTTATCAGTGTCACCCGGAACCGGGCGGCGCTCGATGCGAATACCGCGCGTCATGCCTGGGGGCTGCGCCTGGTATTCGAGCCGAACTATTATCAAGTCTTGCCTGGCCTCGATGTGGCTGTGCCGATCGGGCTGGGATACAACCCGGCAGGCAATTCGGCCGTGGTCGGTGCCTTCAACGGCGGCGCGGACAACGGTGGCGACCTGAGTATCGGCATCAAAGGCGCCTACCTCGAACACATCAAAATTTCCTTGAACTACTCCAGGTTCCTCGGCACGGCAAAGCCGACTTTGAATCCGTCCAAGGGAAACCAGTTCAATTTCGGACAGGCAATGCGGGACCGGGATTACATCTCGCTGTCCTTGCAGTCGTCGTTCTAAATGGCGTTCGCGGATAGTCACGACAACATCAAATGATTGGGGATTGCAATGAAAAGGATTGAAATGGAAAGCGCCATGCGCCGCTCGCTGCTGGCAGCTCTGGCCGTCATTTTTTCGGTTATGGGCAGCGTGCATGCCGCCGTGACGGCGGAACAGGCCGCGAAACTGAAAACCACGTTGACGCCGCTGGGGGCGGAACGCGCCGGCAACAAGGAGGGCTCGATTCCGGAATGGAAGGGTTGTCCCGACTTGAAGGCGCCGATGGAAAAGCTCAAATCCGGCGACCGCCGCTGGGACCCGTACGAAGCCGAAAAACCGGTGGCGACCATCAATGCCGCGAACGCCGCGCAATATGCCGAGAATTTGTCGGAAGGCGTGCAGGCCCTGCTGAAAAAATATCCGACCATGCATCTGAACGTCTTCAAGACACACCGCACGCACTGCGCGCCGGAAGCGGTCTACGAGAACACGTTCAAGAATGCCACCGCCGCCAGCCTGATCGAAGCCGGCGCCAATAGCGGCATCAAAGGCGCGCTCGGCGGCATTCCTTTCCCGATTCCGAAAACCGGACTGGAGGCGCGCTGGAACCATAACCTGCGCTGGCGCGGCACTTCCTGGGAAAGCCGCGTGCGCCATTATTCATGGACAACCGGCGGCGACAGAGTGCTCGGCACCCAGGCCACGCAGTTCGATCAGTTCGAGCATTACCGCCCGAATCTCAGCGCCGATCAGTTGGAAAAGAGCGGCGACCTCGGTTTCCTGTTCCTGCAGATGACCGAAGCGCCATCGTTCCGTGCCGGTGAAGGTTTGCTGGTGCGCGATCGCTCGAACTACACCAAGGAGCAACGCGCAGCGTGGCAATACCTGGTCGGACAGCGGCGTGTCCGGCGCGCTCCCAACATCGGCTGGGATACGCCTGACTTCGTGAATTCCGGCGCGGATTTCTTCGATGAGGTGATGGGATCGTCGATCACCGGCGACGAGCGCTATGACTACAAACTGGTCGGCAAGAAGGAATTATATATTCCTTACAATAACAACAAGATATTCAAGTTGAAAGAGGACGAGATTTTCGGCAAGAACCACCATAACCCCGAAGCGCTGCGCTGGGAATTGCACCGCGTGTGGCAAGTCGATGCGACGGTCAAGCAGGGGCGGCGCCACGCCGTGCCGAAACGGGTCTTTTACATTGACGAAGATACCTGGAGCACGTCCTTGATGGATGGTTGGGACCCGGCCGGCAATCTGCAGCGGGTGAGCATGAATCTGCAATTCTATTTCCCGGACATGCCAGGCGTATTTTCCGGCTACTCGGATATTTTATACGTCCTGAACGGCGCGTATTCCTCCAGGAACACGATGTTCTATGAGCCCGGATACCAGGTCAAACCAGTGCCGATGAAGCCCGAATCGGCCTTCTCGCCGGAAGCTCTGTCGGGGGCCAGCGTGCGATAGCCGCCGCCGATTGATGCAAGGCCGGACGCGCCCATCCCGGGAGGCGTCCCTCTGCCAGCCCGGTCATTGTTCGCCAGCCATGGCGCAGGCGCGGGGCCGGCGTACGCCAACGAAAACAGATTATTTTTCAAGAGGATTCATATGCATGCACTTTCAGGCTTGCTGTGCACGGCCATGGCCGCCATGTGGTACGCGGTGCCGGCGGCCGTGCTGGCGGCGCCGCCCGAACCGCTCGATTCGGCGGCGGTCATGTCACCGCTTTCACGCCATTCGGTGCTGGTCGCCGTCGCGCGTGCGCAATCCCGCCTGGTCGCGGCCGGCGAGCGCGGTCATATCATTTATTCCGACGATAACGGCGCAACGTGGACCCAGGCGATGGTGCCCGTCAGCGTGACATTGACCGCCTTGCGTTTTGCCGATGGCCGGCGCGGCTGGGCTGTCGGCAATGGCGCTGTCATTTTGCGCACCGACGACGGTGGCGCCACGTGGACCAAGCAGTTCGACGGCCGCGCGCTGCTGGCGACGCTGCAGGCAAGCGTGGAGGGATTGGCGGACGAGCGTAAAAAACGCTTGTTGCATGAGGGGGCCGACAAGCCTTTCCTGGATATCTACGTGAGTACGCCCGACAAGGCCTTGGCGGTCGGGGCATATGGCTTGATGTTCGCCACCGCCGATGGCGGCGCCAGCTGGCAACCGGCATTTGGCCGCCTGGCCCAGGTGGAAGAACGCCATTTGTACGCGGTGCGCAAGATCGGAGCGGCTGTCTATCTGGCTGGCGAGCAAGGGCTGCTGTATCGATCGCTGGACAACGGCGCCACCTTCCAGCCTTTCAATGCGCCGGGAAAAGGAACGTATTTCGCACTGCTCGGCGAGCGGGACGACTTGCTGCTGCTCGGCTTGCGCGGAGCGGCCTACCACAGCAGGGATGCCGGCGCGAACTGGCGAAAAATCGACATTCCCAGCAAAAATTCGCTGACCGGCGGGCGCATGAGTGCGGATGGACAGGCCTTTGTCCTGGTCGACGACGGTGGCGGCGCTTGGCGTGTTTCGCGCCTCGGCGACGAGGTCAGGCGCCTCGCGACCAGCACCGTGTTCCCGTTTGCCGGGATGGAAATCGCGGCAGACGGCGCGCTCGTCATTGTCGGCGCCCTTGGCTTTGCTCAAGTACTGCGCTAGTGACCCACTGGTTCCAGGATTACGAACAGCCGCAAATGGCGGTTTTACTCATGTGTGGACGGATGTATGAACATATCAGAGATTGATAAAGACCAGTTTCGCGTCATCGCCGACCAGGAAAGTTTCAACCTGCAGTCGGGAAATTTTTTTGAAAAGCTGGTCTTCAACCACCGGGCCTGGATTCTCGCGGTACTGGCGGTGCTGACACTGGTTTTGGGCTATTTCGGCGCGCAGGTGGAGATGCGCGCCAGTTTTCTTAAGGCCATTCCGGGCAGCCATCCCTTCATTGCGAATTTCCTGAAATACGAGAGCCAGGTCAAGGGCCTGGGAAATTCCTTAAGGATTGCGATCGAAGTCAATGATACAACGGCGAATATTTTCGACCGGGCTTACCTGAAGACGCTGCGTGATATCAACGACGAGGTGTATCTGCTCACTGGTGTCGATCAGACCTTCATGCGCTCGATGTGGATGCCGTCGGTGCGCTGGACCGGCGTGACGGACGACGGCTACGAGGGCGGACCAGTCATTCCGGACAATTACGACGGGTCGGCTGCGGCAATCTCCCTCGTGCGCGACAACGCGCTGCGCTCCGGCGAGGTCGGGCAGTTGATCGCGCCGGATTTGCGCTCGTCGATCATTTACCTGCCGCTCGAAGAGACGGCGGCCAGGCGGCTGGACTATCGGGCATTGTCGGAGCGGCTGGAAGCCATTCGCGCAAAATACGAGAACCAGGGCGTCAAGATCCACATCACCGGTTTTGCCAAGGTGATGGGGGATATGATCGCCGGCCTTCACGCCATCTTGGCGTTTTTCGCCGGCGCGGTGCTGCTGGCGCTGATGGCGCTTTACTATTTCACCCGCTGCGCCCGCAGCACGGCGCTGGTGGTCGGCACGACCTTGCTTGCGCTGGTCTGGCTGACCGGCCTGATGAGCGTGTTCGGCTTCGAATTTAACCCGTATTCGATCCTGATTCCATTCCTGATCTTTGCCATCGGCGTCAGCCATGGAACGCAGAAGATGAATGGCGTCATGCAGGATATCGGCCGCGGCAACCACCGGCTCGTCGCCGCGCGTTACACCTTTCGCCGGCTCTTCATGGCTGGCGTGACGGCGCTGCTCGCCGACATGGTCGGTTTTGCCGTGCTGGCCATGATCGATATTCCGGGCATACGCGAACTGGCGCTCATCGCCAGTATCGGCGTGACGGTGCTGATCGTTACCAACCTGGTGCTAATCCCGGTCATGCTGTCTTACACCGGGGTATCTATGCAAGCGGCCCAGCGCAGCCTGCGCTACGAGACCAGTGCGCAGTCGACGGGCCGCGGCCTGTGGCGCGTGCTCGGCGGTTTCACGGGACAGCGCATGGCTCTGCTGGCGCTTGCCTGCGCGCTGGGCCTGGGCGCTGCGGGATACGCGGCCAGCAGGCACCTGAAGGTCGGTGATTTGCACGGCGGCGCACCCGAATTGCGCTCCGACTCGCGCTACAACCTCGACAACGCCTTTATCGTGCATCACTACCAGGCGGGGAACGACGTGTTCGTCACGTTTGCCGTCACCGCGCCGGGGCAGTGCGCCGATTACCAGAACCTGGCGCTGGTCGATGCCTTGGACTGGACACTGCGTCAATTGCCCGAGGTCGTGGCGACGCGCTCGTTCGCGGCCGAAGTGCGCGGCACCAGCGCCGGCCTCAACGAGGGCAGCTTGAAGTGGTACGACTTGCCACGGAACCAGTTCCTGATCAATGCCGCCGCTGCCCGCGCACCCCGCGAGCTGTTCAATGCAACCTGCGACCTGCTGTCGACCTACGCCTACCTGAAGGATCACAAGGCCGACACTCTGATACGGGTCGGGCAGGCGGTGGAGAAATTCGCCCGCGAGAACCCGTCCGGCGGCCTGGCATTCAAGCTTGCCGCCGGCAATGCGGGGATCGAGGCGGCCACCAACCAGGTGGTGGAAAAGGCCAATTGGCAGATGAATCTGGGCGTCTATCTTGGCGTCATCCTGCTCTGCCTGCTGGCCTTCCGTTCCTGGCGCGGCATGCTGTGCGCGGTGCTGCCCCTGGTGCTGACCTCGCTTCTCGTCGAAGCGTTGATGGTGTTTCTCGGCATGGGAGTGAAAGTGGCGACCCTGCCGGTGATTGCGCTCGGCGTCGGTATCGGGGTCGATTACGCGCTGTACATCCTCAGCGTCACGCTGGCGCAGATCAAGGCCGGAGACGATCTCTCGACTGCCTATGACAAGGCCTTGCTGTTTACCGGCCGGGTGGTGATCTTCACCGGATTTACGCTCGCAATCGGCGTCGTCCTGTGGGTGTTCTCACCCATCAAATTCCAGGCTGATATGGGGGTTTTACTTACATTCATGTTTTTAGGAAACATGATCGGTTCGCTGGTATTGATTCCGGCGCTGGCGCGACTGCTGGGCTTGGGACGCCAGCGCGCGCGCTTCTAAAACAAGGAGTTAACAATGGCAATGGAACAAGCCCTGACAAACCAGCTAGGCAATGAACTGTATTCGGCCTTCGCCGAATGCCGCGCGATTGTACCGCTGAGCGAGCGCTACCCGGACATCAGCATCGACGATGGCTACCGGATCCAGCAGCGGATGATCGCCCGGCGCCTTGAACAAGGCGAGCGCATCGTCGGCAAGAAGATCGGGGTGACCAGCCAGGCGGTGATGTCGATGTTGAAGGTCGGTCAACCGGATTTCGGATACATGCTCGACGGCATGATTTATAGCGATGGCGCGGCCATCGAGGCAAGCAGCCTGATCCAGCCCAAGGCCGAAGGTGAAATCGCCTTCGTCTTGAAGAAGGATCTGATGGGGCCGGGAATCAGCGCGGCCGAGGTATTGGCCGCCACCGAAGGCGTGATGGCCTGTTTTGAAATTGTCGATTCGCGCATCAGGGATTGGAAAATCACCATACAAGACACCATTGCCGACAACGCTTCCTGCGGCGTTTTCGTGCTCGGCGACCGCATGGTCGATCCGCGCACGCTCGACTTGCGTACCTGCGGCATGGTGTTGGAAAAAAACGGCGAAGTCGTGGTGACCGGCGCCGGCGCTGCAACCATGGGCTCGCCGGTGAACGCCGTCGTCTGGCTGGCCAACACCATGGGCCGTCTCGGCATCGCGCTCAAGGCGGGCGAGATCATTCTGTCCGGCGCGCTCGGGGGCATGGTGCCGGTGGCTGCGGGCGACAACCTGCGCGTCGCCATTGGCGGCATCGGTGGCTGCTCGGTACGGTTTTATTAGTGCAATGTGAAATAACCAAATGGAGAAATGGATCATGACAAAGTTAACGGAAACCGGCACCAGCAGATATGTCACGGTGGATGGCATGCGTTTGCATTACAACGTCGCGGGCGAGGGCGAAAGCGTCATCATGCTGCATGGCGCCGGCCCGGGCGCCAGCGGCTGGAGCAATTTTCACCGCAATATCGATGCCTTCGCCGACGCCGGATACCAGGTGATTCTGCTGGATTGTCCAGGCTTTAACAAATCGGACGCCATCGTATCGGACGTGCAGCGCTTCCTGCTCAATGCCCGCGCCGTCAAGGGCTTGATGGATGCATTGGATATCAAGCGCACGCACCTGGTGGGGAATTCCCTCGGTGGCGGCAGTTCCCTGGCCTTTGCCCTCGAGTATCCCGAGCGCTTGAACAAGATGGTGCTCATGGGGCCGGCGGCCGTCGGTCCCAGCCTGTTCCAGGCGTTGCCGATGGAAGGCATCAAAGCCTTGTTCGGCCTGTACCACCATCCGACGATGGAGAATATGAACAAGATGCTGGAGATTTTTGTTCATGATCCGAGCCGCATCACCGAAGAACTGCGTAGCGCGCGTTTCGCCAACATGCTGTCGCATAAAGAACATCTGGCGAACTTCATCAAGAGCACCGAACTTGCTCCGCTGCATGTGATCGATTACTCGCCGTCGCTGGCGAACATCGCTGCGGAGACCCTGGTGATATGGGGCCGCGACGACCGCTTCGTACCGCTGGACTGGGGACTGAAGCTGTTGTGGGGCATGCCGAACGCGCAACTGCACGTTTTCAGCAAGTGCGGTCACTGGGCGCAGTGGGAACATGCCGGGAAGTTCAACGCACTGTGCCTGGACTTTCTTAAACAGTAAGGCGGCTTGAAAGACGTCGCCGAAATCATGGTCCTTTTGAAAGCAAAAATATCGTGTCAGATCAGAACGCCCCCCTGTTATTCAGCGTCGAAGCCGGTGTCGCACGCCTGCATTTCAACCGGCCTGCCGTACTCAACGCTATCGACGTTCCGATGGCCGAAGCCCTGCACGCGGCCTGCCGGCGGCTGCAGCACTGGCCGGGATTGCGGGTGGTCGTGCTGAGCGGCGAGGGCAGGGCATTCATGGCCGGTGGTGACCTGGCCAGCTTTCACGACAGTCTGGCAGATGCCCCCGCCACCGCTGGCCACATGATCACGCCCTTGCACGCGGCCCTGCTGATCCTGACGGAATTGCCGCAGCCGGTCATTGCATGCCTGCATGGGGCGATAGCCGGCGCCGGCGTCAGTATTGCACTTGCCTGCGACCTGGCCATCGCCGCCGATGACGCGCGCTTTTCGATTGCCTACGCCCGCATCGGCGCCAGTCTTGATGCCGGATGCTCGTGGTCGCTGCCGCGCATCGTCGGATTGCGCAAGGCGATGGAGTTATCTCTGCTGGCCACAACGATCGACGCCGGCGAGGCGCTGCGGCTCGGCCTGGTCAATTGCGTGGTGCCGCCGGCGCAACTGGCCGACGAGGTCGCGATGCTGGTGCGCCGGCTCGTTGTCGGGCCGACCGCCGCGTACGGACGAATCAAGCGCCTGCTGCGCATGCACCAGGGCCGGCTGGCCGAGCATCTCGAGGCCGAACGCACCGCGTTTTGCGCCGGCGCCGCGGACCATGATTTCAGGGAGGGCGTGCTGGCCTTTTTTGACAAGCGTGCGGCCAATTTCATCGGCTGCTGAAAAAACACCAGGAGATATAGACATGAACATACAGGCCACGGGACATACCTTGGGCGATATTTTACGGCGCACCGGCAAGCGCTTTCCGGACAAGCTGGCGATTCAATGCGGCGCCACCGAGTGGACCTATGCCGAGTTCGACGACATCTGCAACCGGCTGGCTGCGGGCTTTGGCGCCAATGGGGTGGGCGCGGGGGACCGCGTGGCCATCCTTGCCCGCAATTCACACGCTTTTGCGGCCGTCAGATTCGCGCTGGCGCGTATTGGCGCGGTGCTGGTGCCGGTCAATTTCATGCTCCACGCCGAAGATATCCGCTACATCCTTCACCATTCCGGCGCGACACTTCTGTGTGTCGACGATGAACATATGGACGTCGGACGTACAGCCTGTGCCGACACCAGCGTTGCCAAGATCGTCTGGCTGCCAGGGGAAGAGGAGACCCGGGCGGCGCCGGGAACGCTGACGTTCGACCAGTTGCTGACATATGGGGCAGCTCCACCTTTCCATGACATCGACGGCAATGCGCTGGCGCAGATCATCTATACCAGCGGCACCGAATCGCGTCCCAAGGGGGCGATGCTGAGCCACGGTGCGGTGATCGCCGAATACGTCAGCGCCATCATCGGCATTGACATCGCCGAAGGCGACCGGGTGCTGCATGCGCTGCCGCTGTTTCATTGCGCCCAGCTCGATGTCTTCCTCGGACCCTGCGTGTACGTTGGCGCCACCAGCATCATCACCGCCAAGCCCACGCCGCAAAACTTGCTGTCGCTGATCGAGCACAAGCGGATTTCTTCGTTCTTTGCACCGCCGACGGTGTGGATCGCGCTGCTGCGCTCGCCGCTGTTCGACCTTGCCGATCTGTCCCCGCTACACAAAGGTTATTACGGCGCCTCGATCATGCCGGTGGAAGTGCTGCGCGAGTTGCAGATGCGAGCCCCCAAGGTGCGCCTGTGGAATCTGTACGGGCAGACCGAAATTGGCCCGCTCGCCATTGTGTTGAAACCGGAAGAGCAACTGTCCAAGGCCGGCGCCGCCGGACGTCCTGTCCTCAATGTCGAGTCGCGGGTGGTCGATGAGCAGATGAACGATGTCCCGGCCGGCGCGGTCGGCGAAATCGTGCATCGCTCGCCGCAGCTGCTGTCCGCCTACTACCGCGACGAAGAGCGTAGCGCCGCCGCCTTCGAAGGCGGATGGTTCCATAGCGGAGATCTGGGAACGATAGATGCCGAGGGTTACATCACCATCGTCGATCGCAAAAAAGACATGATCAAAAGCGGCGGCGAGAACATCGCCAGCCGCGAAGTGGAAGATGTCATTTACCTGCTGGATGGCGTCTCGGAGGTGGCGGTGATTGCCTTGCCTGATCCGAAGTGGATCGAGGCGGTGGTCGCTGTTGTGGTTGCCAAGAGCGGCTGCACGTTGACGGAGTCGGCGGTGCTGGCGCATTGCGGCGCCCGGCTCAGCGCGTTCAAGGTGCCGAAAAAAGTGATATTGACGCAGGCCCTGCCAAAGAATGCGACGGGCAAGGTGCTGAAACGCGACCTGCGCCTGCTTTACCAGCCAGCAGCGTGACGGCGAATACCATGGACTTTAATCCGCACCGTCTTGAAGCATTTTTGAAACGCGCCGTTGGCGGACTGAAGGGGGATATGACGCTGGAGCGCATCGGCGGCGGCCAGTCCAACCCGACTTATTTCGTCAATTTCGCGAACCGTTCGGTGGTGCTGCGCAAGCAGCCGTCCGCCAGCCTGTTGCCGTCCGCGCATGCGATCGATCGCGAGTATCGCATCATGCAGGCATTGTCCGGGACCGAAGTGCCGGTGCCGGCCATGCTGTTGTTCCATGCGGAATCCGATATCGTGGGCACGCCGTTCTACATCATGGAACGCCTGCAAGGCAGGGTCTTCGCCGATGCGGCATTGCCCGGCATGGCGCCGGCCGAGCGCCGCGCCATTTACCTGGCGATGGCGCGGCAGATGGCGCAATTGCACAAGGTTGACTGGGCCACGATCGGGCTGGACGATTATGGCCGGCATGGAAGCTACTTTACACGGCAACTCGCCCGCTGGAGCCGGCAGTGGAGCATGTCGAAGACGCGCGAGAATGACGACATCGCCTTCCTGGCCGGCTGGTTGCGTGCGCATATTCCGGACGAATCCGAAACTGCGATCAGCCATGGCGACTTCCGGCTTGGCAATCTGATGTTTCATCCCACGGAAGCGCGTGTCGTCGCTGTGCTCGACTGGGAACTGTCGACGCTGGGCCATCCGCTGGCCGATGTCGCCTATAACTGCCTGGCCTACCGCCTGCTCCCGTCCGAATACGGCGGTGTTCGCGGCCTTGACCTCGCCGCGCTGGGCATCCCGTCCGAAGCCGAGTACCTGCGCCATTACCGTGGCGCGGGGGCGGGCGGCGATCCCGGCGTCTTCCACTTTATATTCGCGCTGTTCCGCCTTGCCGTCATTTTCGAGGGCATCGCTGCGCGTGCGCTCAGTGGCAATGCCAGCGCCAGCAATGCCGCCGAAGTCGGCAAACTGAGCCTTGCCTTCGCACGACGCGCGGTCGAGCTGATCCATGCTGGGGGCAGTGCGGCGTATTGATTCAAACGTCGCGGCCAGGTCTGCAAAGACGAGGCCGCGACATCAATCAATTGGCTGGAGCAACGGCCTCATTATTTATAGGCGCCGGAGCCGATTGCCAGGTCCCCGACGCGTTCCAGGTAGACGAATTTGCGTCCCATCTGCTGGGTGAACGGGTCTGGCCATTTGTACTCCACGCTACAGGATGGTTTGATTTTCAGAATCGCCAGGCATTCTTTGACAAATTGCTTGCCATCGGCGTCACGGATATCCTGTACATCTTTGCCGACGATTTTTACGTTTTCGGTATAAAGCAGCACTTTCCCCTCCATATCCAAGACGCCGAGATCATAGTCCGTATACTCTTTTTTGGAAAACTCAAGAAAGGCCTTGTCTTTGCCATTTTTCTTGATATACGCCGAGGCTTTTTTTGCCAGGTCGATCGCTTCCTCCGGGGTCATGCGTTCCCTTGCCCATGCGCTTCCGGTGAACGCCAGACTATTGAAAAGCAGAGAAAGCGCGAGTAATTTTTTCTTCATGTCGATTCCTTAAGGTGAGGGGACGCAGCTGGATTTTTCCAGGACCATGCGGTGAGACCGATGCCAATGAGTGCCGGCATGGTGACCGCGGGGAAATCGGTGGCCAGGTAAATGGGCGCACAGATGCCGGCCGCCACTTCCCAAAAATGAAAAATGGCGTGGGCAGTCAACCACAGCGTCGCCGCTGCCCAGACGCCGCAGCGGATGTTTTCCCGCTGCGCGCCAGAAATGAAGGCAAGACCAATGGCGACGTACAAAATGCCGATGTCGCGGATGAAGTGTTGATTAAACAGGCCGGTTCGACCGACGCCGGGCACCGTCGCGTACCACCAGCGCGGTTCCCATAACATCACCACGCCGTTGGCGAGCATCGCCAGCCCGGTCAAGATGGCAAGGCCGAGGAGGACCGCGTTCAGCGGCCGGTTTTTTTCTGCGTGTTTCATGTTGTCTTCTTTCTGCTGAAATTGCTTTACTGCTGTTACACCGCTCAGTGCGCGGCGGGAGTGTTGCGAAAGGTGATGCTGAGCCGGTTGTAGGCATTCATCAGGCTGATGGCGATCGTCAGGTCGACCAGTTCCGCCTCGGGAAAGAGCGCCGCCGCCGCGTCGTAATCGACGTCGGGGACGCCGGCCAGCGCCACGTTGCACACGCTTTCGGTCAGGGCCAGAGCGGCTCGCTCCCGGGCGTCGAACAGGGGGCCGGCATCGCGCCAGGCCTGGACCAGCATTAGTTTCTGGATGGCCACGCCTTTTTTTATGAGGTCGCTGGCATGCATGTCGATGCAATAGGCGCAGCCGTTGATTTGCGAAGTACGTAGATACACCAGTTCGATCAGTTGCGCCGGCAAGCCGCTTTGCGCGACATAGGTGTAGACGCCGAAAAAGGCTTTCGCACCACCCGGGGCAATGGCGTTGTAGTTGAGTCTTTGAGTCATTGTTTTCTGCACTTTGATAGCAAGTTGGGAAGGCTCCCTGTGGCCGTTACAGGCCGGGAGCGTGAATTGTTAAACTCGGTCTTCCCTTAAGTGCAAAACCTGTGCCATAGGTATTCATATTGCGATGCAGCATGCGCCGATTTACTCTCGGCGTGTTCGTGGCGGATGCCTGAATGCTGCGATGCAATAAATTGCAAAAGAATGGTGTACTGCGAAAAATCGGGAGGAATTGCGAAATATTGCGGACTGGTGCAAAATTTTCCGCTTCAGCTTCGATGTGCCTGTCAGCCGCCAGTGAAGACAGCCTTGCGCTTGTCGAAGAAGGCATTCAAGCCTTCGGCGAAATCGGTGCTGGCGGCGCAGGCGCGGAAGGCGGCTTGCTCGGCGTCGAGCTGCTGCCCGAGTCCGGCGCCGAGGGCGCCGCGCAGCAGGCGCTTGGTGTGGCCCAGCGCCAGCGTCGGGCCGCTGGCTAGGCGCTGCGCCAATTTTGCACTCGCTTCCGGCAAGTCCGCCCGCGCCACCACGCGGTTGACCAGCCCGAGGCGCAGCGCTTCGGCGGCGTCCACGCTGTCGGTCAGCAGCGTCAATTCCATCGCCTTGCGCAGTCCAACCACGCGCGGCAGCGACCAGGTGGCGCCGCCGTCGGGACTGGCGCCGATGCGCGCGTAGGCGAGATTGAACTGGGTGTCGTCGGCGGCGATGCACAGGTCGGCCGCCAGCGCGAGGCTGACGCCGGCGCCGGCCACCGCGCCGTGCACGCAGGCCAGCACCGGTTGCGGCAGGGAGGCCAGCAGCGCCAGCGCCGTGTGCAGCGGAGCGATGATGTCGGCCGCCAGTTGCGGGGCGTTGGCGAGATCGCGATGGAAGTGCGCGATGTCGCCGCCGGCCATGAAGGCTTTACCCTCGCCGCGCAGCACTATGGCGCGCACGCTGGCGTCGCCTTCGAGCAGGCGGCAGGCGGCGAGGAAGGATTCGGCCATGGCGCGGTCGATGGCGTTCAGCGCCGCCGGCCGGTTGAAGTGGATGCTGGCGACGGCGCCGCTGCGTTCCAGCAGGATGGGGGCGGTGACGCTGCTCATGGTTGATTTTCCAGGTATTTTGGATTGCTCTCTTCCAGCCTGGTCCGGCCGACGTCGAGCAGGAAGGCGGCGACCGGCGCATGCATGGCGCTGCCAGGATCGGCCTGGCCGGCGCGGATCGCGCGCGCCAGTTCGCGGCTCATCACGAGCAGCGCGCCGCGCGGCGCCGCCGGTATGCCGAGCAGGGTCGCCAGTGCCGCCTGTTCGCGCCGCTGGCCGTCTTCTCCGCGTTCGAGCTGGCGCTGGGCGATGGACATCGCGTTGGCCACCATCAGGGCCAGGTGCCGCTGTCCGGCCGGCAGCGCGGCCAGCAGTTCCTTGCGTACGACATGGCGCGCCGTGTCGAGCAGGCCGGCGCCGTTGGGTAGTTCTCGCATCAGTTCTCCCTGGTCATGGTGAGGATTTCGTATTCCAGTTCCGGCACGATGTGGCCGGTCAGCGCCAGCAGCAGCGAGGACTCGGTGCCGGACAGGTGGCGCTGCGCCTGCTGCAACGCGATCACGGCCCAGTTCATGTGCGCCATCACTTCCCAGTAGCGCACCTGTTCGCGCGCGATGGCGTGTCCGGCTTCGGCCTCGTATCCGCGATAAAACGCTTCGCGCGGGCCGATGCCGCCGGCTTCCTGCAGGTCGGCGCCGAAGCGCCAGCATTTGGCGCAGAACCACCCTATGTCTTCCAGCGGGTCGCTCCAGCCGGCGAATTCCCAGTCCAAAATGCCGGTCAGGCCTTCGCCATCGACCATGTAGTTGCCGGTCCTGAAATCGCGGTGGCACAGCACCGGCGGCACGGACGCGGGCGCGTGACGTTCCAGCCAGCGCAGGCCCCATTCCAGCACCGGGCGCGGCATGTCCTGGGTATCGAGCCAGGCGCGGGCGCGGGCCACCAGCGCCAGCGCGGGCGACGCGGCCGGCGGCGGCAAAAAATCCAGCGCGGCCTGCGGCGGGCGTATCGCGTGGATGCGCGCCAGTTCGCTGCCCAGGCGCCGCGCCAGTTCGGCGCGGTCGCCGCCGTATTGCGGTTTGCGCACCAGGCGGTGCCCGGCGGCGGTGCCGGCGATGCGCCGCATCAGGCAGAACGGCCGGCCGATGACGGCGCTGTCGGCGCAGCACCAGAGCGGTTCGGGCACCGTGACGCCGCATTGCCAGGCCAGCGTGAGCAGGGCGAATTCCTGCGCGCGGCTATGGCTGGCGCTGACGCCGGAGGGCGAGTCGGTGCGCAGCACCAGGGCGAGTGGGCCGTCGTGCGGGCCGCCGTCCACCCGCACCTGCAGCAGCCAGTTTTCCTGGATCGCGCCGCCGGACAGGCGCTCGGCATGTTCGACCAGCGCGCCGCGCGCGCCGGCCTGTGCTGCGATATAGGCGGCCAGCGCGAGCAGGGTGGCGTCGTTCATCATATTGGTTTCGTCGCGTGGCATGGTGATGTGCGCGCTCACAGGCGCTCGAAGATGGCGGCGACGCCTTGGCCGCCGCCTATGCACATCGTCACCAGCGCATAGCGCCCGCCGGTGCGGTGCAATTCGCTGATCGCCTTGACGCTGATGATGGCGCCGGTGGCGCCGACCGGATGGCCGAGCGCGATGCCGGAACCGTTCGGATTCACGCGCGCCGGGTCGAAGCCGAGTTCGCGCGTGACGGCGCAGGCTTGCGCCGCGAACGCCTCATTGGCTTCGATGACGTCGATGTCGTTGACACTCAGGCCGGTCTTTTGCAGCACCAGGCGGGTGGCCGGCACCGGCCCGATGCCCATGTATTGCGGGTCGACGCCGGCGTGCGCATAGCCGACCAGGCGCGCCAGCGGGCGCAATCCCAGCTTTTGCGCGTGGCGCGCCTCGGCCAGCACCAGGGCGGCGGCGCCGTCGTTGATGCCGGAAGCGTTGCCGGCGGTGACCGTGCCCTCCTTTTTGAAGGCTGGCTTCATCGAGGCCAGCGCCTCGAATGTGACGCCGTTGCGCACATGTTCGTCGGTGTCGAAAAATACAGTGCCCTTGCGCGTGGCCAGTTCGATCGGCACGATCTGTTCCCTGAAATAGCCGGCGGCGATGGCGTGCGCAGCGCGGCGCTGGCTTTCCAGCGCCAGTTCATCCTGCATGGCGCGCGTGATGCCGTAGCGCGCGGCCACGTTTTCCGCCGTCACACCCATGTGGTTCTTTTGCCAGGGATCGTGCAGGATGGTGGCCATGAAATCCTGCATGCCGGTGTCGCCCATGCGCGCGCCCCAGCGCGCCGCCGGCATCAGGTAGGCGCCCCGGCTCATGGATTCGGCGCCGGCGCCGATGGCGACGTCGGTGTCGCCCAATAAAATGGCTTGCGCCGCCGAGATGACCGCTTGCAGGCCGGAGCCGCACAGGCGGCCGACGTTATAGGCCGGCGTCGAGTGCGGCAGGCCGGCGTCGAGCGCGGCGACGCGGCTCAGGTAGGCGTCGTGCGGTTCGGTCGGCACCACATTGCCCATCACCACCTGGCCGACTTCGTCCGCCGGCACGCCGGCGCGTTCGATGGCCGCGCGCAGCACGCTGGTGGCCAGCGCCGACAGCGGGGTGTCTTTCAGGCTGCCGCCAAAGCTGCCGATCGCGGTGCGGGCCATGCCCGCGACGATGACTTCACGTTGTGTCATGATTTGATCTCCTCGCTTGCGATCGATTCACAGCACTTCGAACAGGCCGGCCGCGCCCATGCCGGTGCCGACGCACATGGTGACGACGACGTACTTGACGCCGCGCCGCTTGCCTTCGATCAGCGCATGGCCGACCAGCCGGCTGCCGCTCATGCCGTAGGGATGGCCCATGGCGATCGCGCCGCCGTTGACGTTATAGATGTCGTTGTCAATACCCAGCTGGTCGCGGCAGTAGATCGCTTGCACGGCGAACGCTTCGTTCAGTTCCCACAGGCCGATGTCGGCCACCTTCAGGCCCGCCTTTTGGAGCAGCTTGGGCACGGCGTACACCGGTCCTATGCCCATTTCGGCCGGATCGCAGCCAGCCACGGCGAAGCCGCGGAACACGCCGAGCGGCGCCAGGCCCTTGGCGGCGGCCGCCCGGTCGCTCATGATCACGCAGGCCGAGGCGCCGTCCGACAACTGGCTGGCGTTGCCGGCCGTGATGACGCCGCCCTCGATCACCGGCTTCAGTTGCGCCACGCTGTCATAGGTGGTTTCGGCGCGGATGCCCTCGTCCTGCCTGGATGTCTGTTCATGGATGGTTTCCGCGCCGGTGGCGCGGTCGACCAGCTTGGTGCGCACGGTGATGGGCACGATCTCGTCGTCGAACTTGCCGGAGGCGCGCGCGGCGGCGGCGCGCTGCTGGCTTTGCACGCCGTAGCGGTCCTGCGCTTCGCGCGAGATGCCATATTTTTTGGCGACGAATTCGGCCGTCTGCAGCATCGGCCAGTACACGGCCGGCTGGTGGTTGACGATCCACGGGTCTTCCAGGTTCAGGCGGTTGACGCCGTTCTGCACCATCGAGATCGATTCCAGGCCGCCGGCGATGAACAGGTCGCCCTCGCCGGAACGCACGCGGTAGGCCGCGTCGGCGATCGCTTGCAGGCCGGACGAGCAGAAACGGTTGACGGTGACGCCCGGCACGCTGACGGGAAAGCCGGCGCGGATCGCGATCTGGCGCGCGATATCGTAGCCGGTGGCGCCTTCCGGAGAGGCGCAACCCATGATCACATCTTCCACTTCTCGCGGGTCGGCGCCGGCGCGTTCCAGCGCGGCGCGCGCCACGTGGGCGCCCAGTTCGGCGCCGTGGGTGATATTCAGGGCGCCGCGCCAGCTCTTGCAAAGGGGCGTGCGGGCGGTCGCTACGATCACAGCTTCAGTCATGATGGATCCTTGTGTATTGGGGGAAATTGGGATTACAGCGCGGTAAAGCCGCCATCGACGATCAGGTCGGTGCCGGTGATGTAGCTCGCTTGCGGCGACGCCAGGTAGACGATGGCGTCGGCGATTTCGGCCGGGGTGGCGAAGCGCGCCATCGGCGTCGCGGCCAGCAACTGCTTGCGCCGTTCGGCGCTCATGCGCTTGGCCGGCGCGCGCGGCATTTCCACATAGCCGGGCAGCACGCAGTTGACGCGGATGCCGTTGCCGGCGGCCGCGCATTCGAGGGCGGCCGCCTTGCTCAACTGGCGCACGCCGCCCTTGGCCGCGACATAGGCAGCATTGTTCAAGGTGCCCACCGTGCCGAGGATCGACGCGACATTGACAATGGCGCCGCCGCCGTGTTGGCTGATGGCGCCGATGCCGAACTTGATGCCGAGGAAAACGCCGTCCAGGTTGACCTGGGTGACGAAGCGCCAGTCCGCCAGGCTGGTTTCGACCAGCGGCGCCGAGCGGCCCACGCCGGCATTGTTGACCAGCACGTCCAGTCCGCCGCAGCGCCGTTCCAGCTGGCGCAGCACGCGCGGCCAGTGCGCCTCGCGCCGCACGTCCAGCGCGAAGGCATGCGCATCGATCCCTTCGGCCACCAGCGTGTCGGCGGCGCCGCGCGCGCTGGCCAGTTCCAGGTCGGTGATGGCGACGGTGGCGCCGGCCAGGCCGAAGGCGCGCGCGGTGGACAGGCCCAGGCCGGTCGCGCTGCCGGTGACCAGCACGACCTTGCCGCTCATCTGAGTAGTGTTGCTCATGGTGTCCCTTGCTTTTGAATTTTTTAACAACCGACTAGTCGGTCGGGTAATTGCATACTAGACGGCCCGCGCGGCCGCTGTCAAGCCCCTGGCCAGCAAAAAGCCGGGGCGTTGTCAGGCTAGCGTAGTGCCGGGGCCGACCCGTACCATGGCCTTGCCCAGGTGCTGGCCGGCGAGCATGGTGCAGAACGCCGCGGGCGCGTTGGCGATGCCCTCGACGATATGCTCGCTGTGGACGAGCTGTCCCGCCGCGTGCCAGTCCAGCGCCTGGGCGACGAATTCCGGGATGCGGTCGAAATAATGCGAGCCGCGCAAGCCGTGGATGGTCAGCGCGTTATAGACGGCCGGCCACAGGTCCGGCCCGCCGTGCCCGGCGCGGCCGTATTGCGCCACCAGGCCGCACAGCACCACGCGGCCGCCCTGGTTCATGCGCGGCAGGATGGCGGCCAGGATGTCGCCGCCGACGTTTTCGAAGTCGACGTCGATGCCGGCGGGGCAGGCCGCGTCGAGCTGGTGCGCGAAGTCGGTGGCGCGGTGGTCGATGCAGGCGTCGAAGCCCAGCGTCTCGACGACATAGCGGCACTTGGCGGCGCCGCCGGCGATGCCCACGGCGCGCGCGCCTGCGATGCGCGCGAGCTGGCCGGCCACGGCGCCGGTGGCGCCCGCGGCGGCCGACACCACCACCGTTGCGCCGGGTTGCGGGCGGCCGAATTCGCGCATGCCGATGTAGGCGGTGAAGGCGGACAGGCCGAATACGCTCATCCATTTGGGCAGCGGCGCGAGCTCGGGGTGGATGCGTCGCAGCGCGTGGGCCGGCGCGGCGCAATACAGTTGCCAGCCGAAGAAGCCGAACACGTGGTCGCCGGGGGAGAGCAGGGGACTGCGCGAGACCCGCACGACGCCGATCGCAGACGAGGGGATCAGCGTGCCGGGCGGCACCGCGCCGCCATACGCGGACAGCGGCTCGATGCGCGGGCGCAGCGCCGGATCGACCGACAGGTAGAGCAGTTCTATCAATACTTCGCCGTCACCCGGCTCGGGCATGGGAGCCCGCGCCAGCATAAAGTCGTCCGGTACGGGCGTGCCGGACGGATGCCGTTTCAGGCATACCTGGAAATTGCGCATGGTCGTGGAGGTGAAAAGGAGGGGGCGGCGCGCTGACCGGCGCCGCGACGGCGACCGCCAGCGCGGCTGGCGCGCGGCGGATTTGATGGTGTGATGGCGTGCCGGTCTAGCGGCCGGTCCAGCGCGGTGTGCGTTTTTCGAGGAAGGCTTCCACGCCTTCCTTGGCGTCGGCCGACTGGTGCACCACGTTGCACGCCAGCGTTTCGAGCGTGATCAGGCTCTGGGTGTCGGCATCGAGGCCGCGGTTGATCGCCATCTTGGTGATCTTCATGCAGAACGGGCTTTTATCGATCAGCGGCGCGCAGAATTTTTCGATCAGCGCGTCGAAATCTTCCGGCTCGCTGACTTCGTTGACCAGGCCCCACTCGGCGGCCTGGGTGCCGCTCAGCAGCTTGCCGGTCAACATCAGTTCTTTCGAACGGCGGATGCCGATGTAGCGCGGCAGGCGGTAGATCGGGCCGGCGCCGCCGAACAGCGCGCGGCGGATATGGAAGTCGCCGATCTGCGCGGTGGTGGTGGCCAGCGCGAAGTCGCACGAAATCATCAGCTCGAAACCGCCGGCCACCGCGTAGCCTTCGACGGCGGCGATGGTCGGTTTGCTGCAAGAATAAAAGCGGTCGTAAGTCTTGGCCGACAGCATGGCGAGATTGATCGAGTCGTTGGTGGTGTGCAGGGTTGGTCCGACCAGTTCGCCCAGATCGGCGCCGGAGCAGAAGGTGTTGCCGCGGCCGCGCACCACCACCGCCAGCACTTCCGGGTCGTTTTCGGCGCGGTCGATCGCCACGCCGATCTCGGTCAGCACGGCCGGGCTGACGCAATTGCGCTTGTGCGGACGGTTCAGCCAGATGGTGGCGACCTTGTTGCTGACTTCGTATTGAATGACGTCGGACATCGTTCCTCCAGGAGTGTATGGGATGGCGCGGCTCGGGCCTTGGGCGGCCGCGCTCTTGTTCTGCGACCGACTGGACGGTCGGATCGTCGGCCTAGCTTAATCAAGTTCAGGAGCGCTGTCAACCGGCCATCCCGGCGCTGCGGCGAGCGCCGGCGATGCGGTTCCGGGTCTAGCTATGCGCCACGGCCGGAAGCAGTTGTGTCTCGTCGGTTTTGGACAGGATGCGCACGATCTCGTCGCGGCTGAGATTGTAGAGTTCGAGGAAGCGCCACGCCGCGATCGTGCCATGGCGGGTATCGATCGCCCGTGCGATCACATCCAGCTGGAGAGGGCCTAGCGGGCCGAGGTGCGTGATGATCATGATGATCCATGGTTAAGGTCACAGGGCTGAATCAGGTTCGGCCCGGAATGTCCATTGCCCACGGAGTTAGGTGCGCGCCTGGCGTGCCAGGAAGCGACAACGGTGCGGATGGGGGACCGTTGATATTACGCTTGGGAAAATAATACGGCAGATCGGAAGGGCGAGGCAAGCGGATTTTCGCTGTCTTCGATTGGCGTGTCCAAGCGCATTTACCAATTAAATTTTTTATATGTAGACACTTTTGTCGTGGGAATGCCTTGTTGATGTCGATGCAGGCCGGTTCTATTCAGTATCAATTCAAATTGTGTTGACACTTTTTTTGATGAGACATATGATGGCTTCAACAAAAGGAGGAGACAACATGGTTCACAATACTAAAAGCATGCGCAACCTGGTGATGATGTCGGCGGTGGCCCTGGCCTACCAGGCGGCATACGCGCAACAGGCGGCGCCGGCCGCGGCAACGGCCGCGGCCGACAGCCAGGCGCAGGCGGTGCCGTCGGTCGTCGTGTATGCCCAGCGCCGCCTGGTCGGGGAGTCGTCCCAGAGCGTGCCGATCGCGCTCACCGCGCTGGACCCGCTGGCGCTGGAAAATACCCACAGCCTGAACATCGTCGACATCGGCGGCCTGGCGCCGGGAACGCGGCTGGCGCCGCTGGGCACCGCGCCCGGTTTCCCGGCATTGACCATCCGCGGCGTCGGCGCCAACGCGTCGACGCGCAGCATCGACCCGGCCGTCAACATCATCCAGGACGGCATGGTGGTCGCATATTCGGCCGGCGCGATCGCATCGACCTTCGACCTGGAATCGGTCGAGGTCTTGCGCGGTCCGCAGGGCGTGCTGTTCGGCCGCAATTCCACCGGCGGGGCGATCGCGCTGCGCACCCGGCTGCCGAGGGGCGATTTTCACGCGCGCACCGACGTTTCGTTCGGCAATTACAATGATGTCAACCTGAACGCCAGCGTGGAAGGCCCGCTGGGATCGGACAATGCCCAGGGCAAGGTGGCGGTTTTTTACCGCAACAACAGCGGCACTACGGAAAACCGCAACGACGGCACCTTCGTGCCGGCGCCGGCCAATCCCGCCGGCACCGGCTCGAATCACGCGACCGGCTACATCGGCGCGGTGGACGAACTCACCATCAAGCCGACCTTCCATTTCGACCTTTCCGACAGCAACAAGCTGACCTTGTTTACGCAGTTCGCGCGCTACAACGACGACGGCGTCGCCGCGCGCGGCGTGCCGACGCCGCAAGGCGCCAATCCCTCCCTTGCGCAAACCCAGTTCGGCTTCTACCCGTCGCCGGCCGGTTACCACACGAACCTGCTCGATCCCGGCTACGTAAAACTGCGCGCCGGCCACATCATCGCGGAACTGAGCAGCGAGATCGGCGCCGGCGTGCTGACCACGACGCTGGCGCACCGCCAGATCAGCTTCGATTCGACCACTAACCTGGCCGGCGGCCCTTTTATTGGCGTCCGCCTGGAAGATAACCGCGAAAAAAATCATCAAAGTTCGTTCGAGGCGCGCTACAACGTGCCCCTGATGAAGGGACTCGATTTGACCACCGGCCTGTTCTACCTGAGCACGGACACGCACGTGATCGAGAACCGCCTGATCAAGACCACCATCAATCCGCTCGTCATGCAACGCGGAGAATTCGACCAGCAGACCGATTCGGCGGCGGTCTACGCCAATATCGACTGGGCGATCCGTCCCGCCGTGAAGGTGTCGATCGGCGGACGCTACAGCACGGACCGCAAGGTCATCGACTTCGCACCGATCGCCATCTGCCCGCAACTGGCTTGCACGCAATCGTTCCTCAACGACAGCCACCGCTGGAGCAAGTTCACGCCCAAGCTGATCGGCAGCTGGCAACCGTCGGAACAGGTCATGCTGTACGCCAGCACGTCGTCCGGCTACCGCAGCGGCAACTACAATCCGCGCATCACCAATCCGGCGGGACTGGGCGTCGGCCCGGCCAATCCGGAAACGGTGCTCGCCTACGAGGTCGGCGCGAAGACGGATTGGCTGGACCGCAAGCTGCGCCTGAACCTGAGCGTCTACCAGAACAATTACAGCGATATCCAGCAAGTGGTGTCTTATCCACAAACCCAGGGCGGGCCGATACAAAGCCTGGTGAACGCGGCCAAGGGACGCATCCGCGGCGTCGAGGCCGAGATCATCGCGCGCCCGTTCAAGGCGCTGACGCTGGAAGCGAATTCCGCCTATACGGATGCGCGCTACACTGCGCAGACCGCGCCCATCGTCGGCGTCACCGACCTGCTCGCGCTGCGCTTTCCCAACGTCTCGAAATGGACATATTATGTGGCGGGAACCGTCAGCGAACCGGTGCCGTCGCTGGGCGGCAAAGTCGGCCTGCGGGTTTCCTACGACTGGCGTTCCAGCTATGTCGCGGACTTCCTGAACACGCGCGGCACCACGCAGGGGGCCTATGGCGTGGTCAACGCCAACCTGTCGTTCAAAAAGGGAGATTGGTCGGTCGAACTGTATGGCCGCAACCTCGGCAATGTGTATTACACGGACAATATCTCGGCCGCCACCACGTACCAGGACGTCGGCGGCAGCCCCCGCACCTATGGAGTGCGGCTGACCAAGAACTTCTGATCCGGCCGCCGTCATCAATGCAGCCCCCGCGCGAGCGGGGGCCAACCTGAAGGAGTGATATGACAATCGCAAGACGCACATTCTTACAACTCGGCGCCGGCGCCACGGCCGCCGCATCGCTGTCCACGACCACGCTGTCGGCCGCGCTGGCGGCGGGGCCGGCCGGCGCCGCCATGCCGGGTTTTCGCGCCAACCCGCCGGAACACGAGCGCGCCCTGGTCGCCACGGCCGAGGGGCGCTGCCCGGTGCATATCTTCAAGCCGGAAGGGGCGGGTCCGTGGCCGGGGGCGCTGCTGTTGCCCGACGGCTTCGGCATCCGCCCCACGCTGTTTCAGCTGGCCCAGCGCCTGGCCGACGGCGGTTACGTGGTGCTGCTGCCTGACCTGTTTTACCGGCATGGCCCGTATGCGCCGCTCGACGTCAAGAAGGTGTTCGCCGGAGAAAATCCGCGCCAACTGGTCAGCGCGGCGGTCGGCGAGTCGCCGAGCAACCCGATGGCTTCGCGCGACGCGGGTCCCTTGCTCGACTACCTGCTGGCGCGGCCCGACGTAAAAGGCAAAAAGGTCGGCGTCACCGGCTATTGCATGAGTGGCGGCATGGCGCTCACCATCGCGGCCGATTATCCGGACCGGATCGCCGCCGCCGCCAGTTTCCATGGCGGCACCCTGGCGACCGATGCCGACTCCAGTCCGCATTGGCTGGCAGCGCGGATGCGTGCGCGCATCTATGTGGCGGGGGCGGAAACGGACAGGTTTTATCCGCCCGAGATGGCGGCGCGCCTGGAAAAGGCGCTGACGGAAGCGGGCGTAAACCACAGTTGCGAAATTTATCCGGGCACGCTGCACGGCTGGGTCATGCCGGATTCGCCGGCGTACCACGAGCAGGGCGCCGAGCGGCATTGGCGCCAGCTGTTCGCGCTGTTCGCGGCGACGCTGTGATGGACCACTTGCGGCAACCATGGCTGCCGCAAGTGGTCCATCACAGCAGCGCGTTCATCGTGGCGCGCAGGATGGCGGGATCGTGGCGCGGCGCCACGCCGGCCATCACCAGCATGCCCATGCGGTAGAAATAATCGGCGAACAGGCGGGAAGCGAGTTCGCCGTCGCCGCTTTGCGCCGCCTCGGTGACGCCGGCCAGGTGCACCAGTTGCACGTCATCCTTGTGCAGCACGGTCAAGAGGCGGCTCTGGAAATTCGAGCGGTAGCGTTGCAGGTTGTCCAGGAACTGGGTGATCAGGGCCACCGTGCGCTTGCCGGCCGGTTCCACCACCACCAGGCAGAATTCGCGGTATGCCTTTTCCCACTCATCTTCTCCCCAGTCTTTTTCCGGCGTCGGATCGGGCACGTTGACCGAATTGTTCATCAGGGCGACGCATTCGGCGACCCGGCCCAACTGCTCCGCGCTCAGCAAGGGGGCGCAGACGCGGATCGCGACCGTCATGTTCAGCAATTTCAGGCACAGCAGGTTTTCGTAATCGGCGATGTCGAACGGGGCCACGGCGTAGCGCTGGTTGGTGCGCGCGATCACCAGCTGTTCCTGCTGCAGCCGCTGCAGCGCTTCGCGCACCGGCCCGCGGCTGGTGCCGAATTCCTTGGCGAGCGTCAGTTGCGACAGCAGCGCGCCGTGCGGGATCTTGCCGTTCAAGATCTCCTGGCGCAGGCTGGCGTAAATGATCGAGGCGGTGTCGCCCGCCCTTTTTGTGTTGAGTACGTCGCTCACGTATGGCTCCTGATCCTGGTTAAGTGTTCACATTCATGGCCGAATAAAGGCCGATTGCATCGAATGGCGCCATTGCTGGCGCTGTACTGTAGCATAAATGCAGACACTTTTACGGGCGGCGCAGCCGGTGTGCCAGCAAATCCGCCGCGTTGCGGTCCAGGATGGCGTTGCACTCGCTGACAGGAAAGCCGGCTGCCCGCACGAAGTCGATGGCCGCGGCCGGCGTTCCCTTCGGCGCGTCGCTGCCCAGCAGCAGCCGGTCCGCGCCATACAGGTCGCGCGCCTTGATCAGCGCGTCGACGTCGTCGTCGAGCGTGGTGTCGTAATAAAAGCCGCGCAATTCCTCGATCAGCGGGCGCTGCATGTCGCCCAGCAGCTTCTTGCCGAAGGCGCCCGCGGCATGGTCGAGCCGCTTATACAGATAGGGCAGCACGCCGCCCAGGATGCAGATGACAAAGCGGATGCGGGCATGACGGCGGCGCAGCCCGATCAGCCGCATGGTCGTGGTGGCCACTTCGGCCGCGCTGCCGATCACCACCGCCAGCATCGGATCGTCCATGCCGGCTAGTCCCGGCTCGGCGCCCATCAGCACGCCGCCGGGGTGGACGAAGACGATGGCTTCGCGCCGGTCCAGCTCTTGCCAGAATTCGTCGAATTCGGGATCGTCCAGCGGCCGGCCCAGGATCGAGCAACCCAGGTGGATGCCGGCGAAACCCAGTTCGTCCAGGCAGCGGCAACCCTCGGCGCTGGCCGGTCCGACATGGGGTAAAGGCACGCTGCCGAACGCGGCGAAGCGGCCGCCGGAGCGGTCGACCACGGCGGCGTAACTGTCGTTGATTTCGTGCGCGCAGGCGATCGCGGCGGACGCGTCGTGCAGGTAGGGGCTGTGCGGGCCGGTGCTCAGCACCTGGGTCTGCACGCCCGCCGCATCCTGCCCGGCGACCAAGTGGGCCAGCGTGTCTTCGTCGTGGGCGGGGCTGAGCACCCGGCCGCCGGCCGCGCGCAGCATCTCCAGGTAGCGGGCGGGCAGGTAATGGGCATGCACGTCGATCCGTGCGGTGTTCAAGGCG
Source organism: Pseudomonadota bacterium (assembly GCA_040389645.1). Taxonomy (GTDB): domain Bacteria; phylum Pseudomonadota; class Gammaproteobacteria; order Burkholderiales; family Burkholderiaceae_D; genus Rugamonas. The sequence goes on from JAZJZT010000001.1 coordinate 175,571, forward strand.
ATGGTCATGGCGGTTTCCCGGTGCGGTTATGGTGTTTGCATTCTGTCGCTGGCAATTTAATGTGTCAACAGTTTTGACGTAATAACGGGATTTATCGCTGTTATTCAGGATTTTTAAATTAAATGTGTTGACACTTATTTTGGGGCGGCGCAGAATTTCATCCAGTGTTCATAACGAGGGAGACACAAGATGACGTTTTTGAAAAATACCTGGTACGTTGCCGCCTGGGCCGAAGAAGTGAATGCGGAGGCAATGCTGGCGCGCACCATCCTGAACGAAGGGGTGATCCTGTTCCGCGACGCGGCCGGCAAGGCCGTCGCCATGCGCGACCGCTGTCCGCACCGCGCGGCGCCGCTGCACATGGGAAGCGTGAAGGATGGCGTCGTCCAATGCGGCTATCACGGTCTGCAATTCGACGGCAAGGGCGCCTGCGTGTTCAATCCCCATGGCGACGGCAATATTCCGGCCAACGCCAAGGTCAAGAGTTACCCGGTGGCGGAGCGGCATGACGCCGTGTGGATCTGGATGGGAGAAGCCGGGCGCGCCGACGAGGCGCTGATTCCGGCGCTGGACATGGCCCGCAGCGCGAGCGCGACGGTGGTGCGCGGCTATCTGAACGCGCCGTCGCACTACGAGCTGATGACGGACAACCTGCTCGACCTTGGCCACACGGCCTACCTGCATCCGGACTCGCTGGGCAGCGAAGCCATCGTCCATTCCACCCGCCAGACCCGCCGCGACGGCGACAAGGTGGTCTACGAACTGTGGGCGCCGGACGGCGACGCACCGCCGATCGCGCAAATGCTGGTGCCGGCGCTGTGCGCGGGGCGCGTCGACCACTGGATGGTCAGCACCTGGCACGCTCCCTGCCTGATCCACCAGGTCACCGGTTTCGCGCCGGCCGGCGCCAACCGGGAAGGCGCGGAAGTGATGAACGGCTTCCACGTGCTCACGCCGGAAACCGACACCACCACCCATTATTTCCATGCACTGAGCCGCGGCTTCCGGCTGGACGACCCGCAACTGGACGCCATCATCGACGGTGGCGTCACGATGGCGTTCGCCAACCAGGACTTTCCGATGGTGGGGGCGATCCAGCGCCAGCTGTCAGGTCCGGACGTCGGCGATGCCCGCCCTGTGGTGCTGTCGACCGACGCCGGCGGCGTCATGGCCCGGCGCGTGTTGCAGCAGAAACTGGCGCAGGAGGCGGAAACGGCACCTGTCAGCGCGCCGGCCCAGGTGCAAAGCGTGCAGTTCGTCGCGCGGCGCGACTAGGCGTCTATCCAGGCGGCGCGCGCCGCAGCTGGCCGGGACTTTCCCGGCTGGAGCGGCCACGCTCGCCAATCATCTTCCTCCACGCGGACACCAGCCTGACCGCCAGCGCCTGTCCGCGTCCCACATTTTCAGGTGACTTCATGGTTGACCAACAAATATACGACGTCGCGATCGTGGGCTACGGCCCGGTCGGACAATCCCTCTCCATCCTGCTCGGGCAGATGGGTTACAAGGTGGCGGCGTTCGACCGCTGGCCATCGCTGTATCCGCTGCCGCGCGCCGTCTTTTACGATCACGAAATCCGCCGCGTCTTCGGCGCCATGGGCATCGAGGACGAGGTCGCGGCGATCTCGTATCCGGCCAAGCTGTACCAGTGGTTCAACGCCGACTGGAAGATGCTGGTTGAAATGGACTGGTCGCTGGAATCGGTCAGCGGCGGCCCGGGCGGCCACCTGTTCAATCAACCGATGCTCGAGGCGGTGCTGGACCGCAAGGCGCGCTCGCTGCCCGGCGTGCGCGTCGAGCAGGGTTGGGAAGCCACGGCGCTGCGGCAACTGGCCGGTCATTGCGAGCTGACGCTGCGCCACGGTGCGTTGAGCAACGGCGCCTGGCAGGCGACTGGAGACACGCAAACGGTGCAGGCCCGCTACGTCGTCGGTGCCGATGGCGCCAACAGTTTTGTCAGGCAGGCGCTGGGCATCGAGTTCGAAGACCTGGGATTCGAGGAAGAATGGCTTGTGGTCGACGTCCGGCCCAACGAGGGCGTCGTACTCAACATCCCGGACATCGCCCAGTGGTGCAATCCGGCCCGCCCGACGACCCTCGTGCCGGGCGGACCGGGATTGCGGCGCTGGGAATTCATGCGTTTGCCCGGAGAGAGCGCGCAAGATTTGCAGAACACGGACAAGGTGTGGGAACTGTTATCTCCCTGGGTGACGCCGGCCGACGCCACGCTGGTGCGTCACGCCGTCTACCAGTTCCGCTCGCGCATCGCCCGCAGTTGGCGCGACGGCCGGGTGATGCTGGCCGGGGACGCCGCCCACCAGATGCCGCCTTTCATGGGGCAGGGCATGTGTTCCGGCATCCGCGATGCGCGCAACCTGGCCTGGCGCCTGGAGATGGTGCTGGACGGCGTGGCGCCGCAGCGGCTGCTGGATGGCTACACGCAGGAGCGCCGCCCGCAGATCCGTGCCGTGATCGACGCTTCGATCGCGATGGGCCGGGTCGCCTGCGTATCGGACCCCGAGCAGGCGGCGCAGCGCGACCAGGCATTCCTGAGCGGCCAGGTGCCGCCGCTGCCGCCTTTCCCGGGTTTGAGCACGGGCGTGATCGCCGACGGAGACCTGGCAGGACAACTCGGCGTGCATGGATTGGTGCGCAGCGGAGATCGAACCGTGCGTTGCGACGAACTGGTGCCGCAAGGCTTCCAGGTGATCGCGCTCGATGCGGACCCGATGGCATATCTGGATGAACGCAGCCGATCCATCCTGTCCGGCATCGGCGGCACGGCCTTTGGCGTGAGCGCCGGTGAAGTGTCCCCGCCGGCGGCCAACATGTTCTTCGACGCGACCGGAAAATACCGCGCATTCTTCGCGCAGCACGGCGTCGCCGCGATCGTTGTCCGTCCCGACTTTTATGTGTATGGCGCCGTGCGCACGCTGGCGGAACTGCCGCAAATGCTGGACCGCCTCGCGCAGCAACTGGGCCTCGACGCCGATGTCGGCGTTTCCGGCATGCCGGCCGACGACGGTCTTGCGAAGGCCGGGAGCTAGCATGAGTGGAAATCACACCATGGACAATGGGGAACAGGCTGTCATTGTCGGCGGCGGGCACGCCGCCGGCGAACTGGCCATCGCCTTGCGGCGCAATGGCTGGGAAGGCGGCATCACACTGGTCGGCGAAGAACCGTATCTTCCCTACCAGCGCCCGCCGCTGTCGAAGGATTACCTGGCTGGAGACATGCGACCGGAAGCCCTGTATCTCAGGCCGCGTTCGAGTTACGACGAGGCGCGCGTCACGCTGCTGACGGGCGTGCGCGTCGAACGGATAGACAGGGACTTGCGCACGTTGACGCTGTCGAACGGCGCGCAACTGCCGTATTCCAAGCTCGCGCTGGCGACCGGAGGGCGTCCGCGCAGGCTGGCGCTGGCGGACGAGGGCGATGCCGCGCGCGCCGACAATCTGCACTACCTGCGCACGATAGCCGACGTTGAGCGTATCCAGAGGCAACTGAAACCGGGGGCGCGCCTGGTGATCGTCGGCGGCGGCTATGTCGGGCTGGAGATGGCGGCGTCGGCGAGCCGGCGCGGCGTCGGCGTGACCGTGCTGGAGGCGCAGCCGCGCGTGCTGGCGCGCGTCACGGCGCCGGTATTGTCCGCATTTTACGAGCGGGTGCACCGCGAAGCGGGCGTGCAGATCCGCACCGGCGTGGAAGTCACGGCGCTGGAAACGTGCGCCGCCCGAGGCGCGGTGAGCGCGCTCCATTGCAGCGACGGCACGCGCGTCGAGGCTGATCTTGTGGTGGTCGGCATCGGCCTCATTCCCAACATCGAGCTGGCCCGAGAGGCGGGCCTGGAGACCGACAACGGCATCGTGGTGGACGAGTACGCGCAGACCGGCGACGCGGACATCGTCGCCGCCGGCGATTGCGCCTGTTACGTGAACCGCGCGGGCGGCGGCCGGATGCGGCTGGAGTCGGTGCAGAACGCGGTGGACCAGGCCAGGACGGCCGCCGCCACCTTGTGCGGCAAGCGGCAGCCGCACAACGCGGTGCCGTGGTTCTGGTCGGACCAGTACGACCTCAAACTGAAGATGGCGGGGTTGTCCCAGGGTTACCAGCAACTGGTGTTGCGCGGCTCTCCCGAAGGCCGTTCGTTCTCGGCGTTTTATCTGAAGGACGGGCGCGTCATCTCGGCCGACACCGTGAATCGCCCGGTCGAATTCATGGTCGCGAAACGGCTGATCGCCGAATCCATCCCGGTCGATGCGGCCGTCCTCGCGGACGAAGGCGTCGACCTCAAGACCTTGCTGGCCAAGGCTTGATCCCCAACATAAAGGAAGCAATATGCCCAAGATTACTTTTATCGCGCACGACGGTTTTGAGCGCAACGTGGATGCCGGCATCGGCCAATCGGTGATGCAGGCGGCGGTCGGCAACATGGTTGACGGCATCGTCGCCGACTGCGGCGGCGCCTGCTGCTGCGCGACCTGCCACGGCTACCTGGACGAAGCCTGGGTGGGCCGGGTCCCGGCCGCCGGAGACGACGAAAGCGCGATGCTGGAATGCGCCACGCATCGCGCACCGAACAGCCGGCTGACCTGCCAGATCAAATTCACCGCCGAACTTGACGGCCTGATCGTCAGGCTGCCGGTGTCCCAGTATTAAGAATCGCACCGAAACCCCGAGGCAGAATCCGGGGTTAGAGCCTGATATCGTTAAGTTAAGTTAATTTAAGACCACCGGCCGTCGACCTGTCGTTCCCGCGAAGGCGGGAACCCATACTTCGTATCCTGCCCTGCGAAATTTATAGAGGAACGGACAGGTGCTACTTCGTATCCTGCCCTGCGAAATTTATAGAGGAACGGACAGGTGCTATGGGTTCCCGCCTTCGCGGGAACGACAGTTTCAAAGCCAACCAAGATTACCGCGTCCCCAGCCGGTGCGCCGTCTTCAGGCAAATCCAGGTGCACACGATCATGATGGGTGCGGCGATCAGGCCGTTCGTGGCCAGGCCGCGCGCCAGCGAATCCGTCGCCAGTCCCCAGTGCGCCGGAACATCGACGTGCCGCCAGGCCTGGCCGAAATACACCGTCAATACCGGTCCCAATCCATACCCCACCAGGTTCATGACCAGCAGGTTGAGCGCCGACAGCCGGCCGACCATGCGTTTCGGAGAGAACAGCTGGAAGCCGATGGTGGGCAGCACGGCCCATGCCGCCGCCGAAACCAGGGTCAGACTCAAACCGCCGATAAACAGGTATTTATTGGTCATCAGCGGCGCAATCACGTACAGCGGCAAGGCCAGCAGCGCCGCGCAAAACAGCGCCAGCGGCACGCCCTTGTTCGTCCCCGAGCGTTCGACCCGCATGGCCAGGCGCGGCCAGAAATAAATGGCGGCCAGCTGGATCGGCGTCATGACGAAACCGAAAATAAAGCCCGCGTCGGCTGGCTGGTAACCGTGGGCGCGCACCATGATGGTCGGCATCCAGCTGAACATGCTGTAGTTGAACAGGCAAAACGCGCCGCTGCTGGCGAACAGGGGAACATAAAACCACCAGTGCTTCCTGGTGTAGTCGAGAAAGGCGAGAAAACCGGCTTCCTCGGCCTGCTCCGCGCCGCCGCTGCGCGCGGGTTCGCGCACGAAGATCAGGAAAGATAAGGTCAGCAGCAGGCCGGGGATGCCGACGATGATGAACGTCAGGCGCCAGGGCGCCAGTCCCAGCCGGCTGGTCAGCATGCCGCCCAGCGCCAGCGCCAGGCCGCCCAGCGCGAACGCGGCGGTGGCCATGATGGCGCCGACCGAAGTAAAAATCGTCATCGGCACGCGGCGCTGGTCCTTGGCGAACAGGTCGGCGATCAGGGAGACCGCCGCCGGCGTCAGCACGGCTTCGCCGATCGCTACGCCGGAGCGCGCCAGCAGCAGTTGCGTGAAGTCGGTGGCGAAACCGGAAACGATGGTCATCACGCTCCACAAGGTCACGCCGAAGATCACCATGCGCTTGCGGTTGGCCGAGTCGATCGCATGCGCCATCGGCAGGCTGGCGACGGAATACAGCACGGCGAACCCGGTCCCCATCAGCAGACCGAGTTCGCTGTCGGCCAGGCGCAGCGCCTGTCCCACCGGGTTCGCCAGTATCCCCAGTATCATCCGGTCCAGCAGCGACATGGCGAACATCAGCGACAGCAGCGCGACCACCAGCCACTTTCCGCCGCCTTGCCTGCCGCCGGGGACGGGCTGGACATGCCGCTCCCGGTTCGTATCGAGTTTATGGGCCAGTGCCATCATTGTCTCCTCAGTGAATGCTTGTTTTTTCTATAGGTGTGCGAGTTGCCGGATAGTGGCGCACGGCCGGGGCGGCGCGCGCGCCGTATTTGCGCGTGCTCAGCGCGCCGGCGGCGCGGCGGCGCTGGCCGGCAGCCGGCAATAGCGGCGCTGCAGGTAGACCAGCGCGTCGGCCTCTTCGCGCGAGGCGATGGCGTCGATTTCGCAGATCAGGATCAAATGGGTGCCGACCTCGTGGCGCTCGACGATCCGCGTGTCCAGGCTGGCGGCGGCGCCGGCCAGTGCTGGCACCCCGCCGGCAGTGGCCGCCCACTGGCCGGCGTCGAAACGCGGGCCGATGCCGTCGGCGGTCGATGCCGCGAAGGCGGCCGACACATGTTCCTGGTCGCCGGCCAGTACGTTGACGCACAGGCGGCCATTGCCCAGGAAAACCGCGCTCTGGCGGCTGCTCTTGTTCATGCAGACCAGTACCGTGGGCGGCTGGTCGGTGACGCTGCACACGGCCGAGGCGGTGAATCCGCCCCGGCCGTGCGCGCCGTCGGTGGTGATCACGCAGACAGCGCCGGCGATATTGCTCATGGCGCTGCGGAAGCTTGTCTTGTCTACCATTTTGATTCTCCTGTCGTGTGCTGCCGGTTATCGGTGAGAGTGCATCAGCGCGGCCCGCCAGGCGCGCGGCGGGCCGACGCCAGGCGCGGGAACAGGGCCAGCGCGTTGTCTTGCGCGATCATGGTTTTTTCGCGCTGGCCCAGGCCGTCGAAGGCGAAGAAGCGGTCGATCTCGGGGGCGATGAAACTGGCCGGCGCATAGGGGAAATCAAAGCCCAGCAGCAGTTTCGACGGATCGGCGAAACGGCTTGCCGCCGCCAGCGGGACGGCCGCCATGCAACTGGTCAGATCGTAATAAAACGAGCGCAAGTCCGCGGCGATCCCTTCCGATGTCAGTTTGCCGCCCCCCAGCAGCGGCTCGATCGTCTCCAGGCGGTGGGAGATATACGGGATGGTGCCGCCGCCGTGGGTCGAGATCAGCTTGATGCCGTCGAAGCGCCGCTTGGCGCCGGACAGCACCATGTTGATCACCATCCTGGTCGAGTCGAAGCAGAATTCGATGTATAGCGGCGCCTTCGGATCGGCCGCGACCGCAAGCGTCGGATGGACGAACAGCACGGCCGAGCGGCGGTGCAATTCGGCCAGCCAGGGATCGAAGGCGGGGTCGCCCAGGTAACTGCCGCGGATATGCGTGGTGGTGCAGACACCGTCCAGTTTCAATACGTCCAGCGCGTATTCGATTTCGGCCAGCGTGGCGTCCGTATCGTCATGCGGCAGCACGGCGAACGCCGCGAAGCGCTCCGGGTGGCGGGCGACGATATCGGCCATCGCCTCGTTGATCTCTCTCGCGGTGCGGCGCGCCAGGTCGCCGCGCAAACCAACCGTCGCATCCGGCAGCGACAGCACTTGCGCGCCGATCCGCTCGCGCTCCATCACTTCCAGCGCCCATTCCGGCGTCCATTCCGGCAGCCCGGGCGGGAAAAAAGTGCGATGAGAGAAGCGCTGCTCCGGTCCCAGCGTGTCGATGTCGCGCACCATCTTGCGATAGGGCGCGATCGATGGGTGCGAGTGCACGTCGATCACCGATTGTTCGCCATTGTGTGCCGTGCCGCCGGCGCGGCTGCCTGTTGTATTGATCACCTTTGAATGCTCCTGTGCTTCGGCGCGCGGTTGCCGCCTGTGAACACATTCTGGCTTTGTGAAAAATATGTGTCAACAGTTTATCTATGAATTGCCGTGTAAATCGTAATAAACACGGTTTTTAATTAAAATGTGTTGACACTTTTGATGCGGAGCGCGACACTGGACTCCCCAAACACACAAACCGACAGGAGATAGCATGACCGCCAACGTCGCGCACATCGCGCAGCCCCAAGCCGAAACCACCGCCGACCAGCTCATCGAGCGCATCGAGGCGGCACTGCCGGAATTGCAGGCCCTGAGCCTGGGCGAAGAGCAGGCCGGCCGGCTCAGCGAGCGCACCATCGCATGCCTGGCCGAGATCGGCGTGTTCGACATGGCCATCCCGCCCGAATACGGCGGCACGGCGATGTCCGCGCTGGACCAGTTCCGCGTCTACACGGCGGTGGGCAAGATCGCCGGCTCCACCGGCTGGGTCAGCTGGGTCACCACCACCCACGTGCGCTGGATCGCCATGTTTTCCGAGCAGGCGCGTGAAGAGGTGTGGGGCATCGACTGGCCGGCGCCGCGCGTGTCCGGCGTGATCACCGCCACCGGTCCCGGCAAGGCGCGCCCGGTCGACGGCGGCTACATGCTGCAAGGCACCTGGCCATTCTGCAGCGGCTGCCCGCACACCGCCTGGTCCATTCTCGGCGCCGTGTCGGTGGGTCCGGACGGCGCAGTGCAACCGATCCTGGCCCTGGTGCCCGCCGCCGATCTGACCATCGCCAACGACTGGGCCGTCAGCGGCATGAAGGCCACCGGCAGCAACAGCGTCAAGCTGCCGGAAGAAGTGTTCGTGCCGCGGCACCGCACCATCGGCCTGATGGACGCCATCCTCGGCAATTGGGCTAACCCTCCGCTGGAACAGCCGCTGTACAAGAACAATTTCGCGCTCTATACGACCGCACTGTCCGGCGCGACGCCGCTGGGCATGGCCAAGGGCGCGCTGGATTACTACATGGCGCGCCTGGAAACGCGCGGCATCACCGCCACCGACTACAAGGTGCAGGCCGACGCGGCGATCACGCATCTGCAACTGGCCGAAGCGGTATCCCGCATCGACGCCTCCGAAGCGAGGCTGAGCGCCAACGCGGCCGAACTGGACCGGCGCGCCGTTGCCGGAGAAGCGTGCGACGACCTGTTCCGGGCCAAGGTGCGCTTCGATGTCGCGCTGTCGGTGCGCGAATGCGCCGAGGCGATCGAGATCCTGCACCGGGGCAGCGGGGCCGCCACCATCCACGAAAAAAACCCGATGCAGCGCTATGCGCGCGACGTGCGGGTGGCCACCGTGCACGCGCAGTTCAACTTCGAAACCTGCGCCGAGGATTACGGCCGCGCCCTGTGCGGCAAGCCGCTGTTCGGCAATTTCCTGCCGCCCGTCAAATAAAAGAAGGCAATACGGGCAGGTCGAATTAAACACATTTGGAGACAAGCCAATGATTGCAATACAAGATATCGCCTACGTGCGCTACGGAGCGCCGGACCTGGATGTCATGCAGGGTTTCCTGGAAGACTTCGGCCTGCGCCTGGCGCACCGCACCGATACGGCGCTGTACATGCGCGGCGCCGGCGACGCGCCGTTCCTGCACGTCACCGAACTCGCGCAGCAGGCCACGCAGATCGGCTTCGGCCTGCGCGCGCAGAGCCTGGCGGACCTGGAGCGCCTGGCCGGCATCCTCGACGCCAGAGTGGAATCCAATCCCGAGCCGGGCGGCGGCCAAATGGTGCGCTTCACCGATCCCGCCGGCTTGCAGGTGGAAGTCGTGTGTGGCCAGCATCCTTCTGCGCCGCTGGCATGCCGCGCGCCTGTGGAACTCAACCGCGCCGGTCAGCGCGGGCGCAACGGCGGCAAGGTGCGCCTGCCATCCGCGCCGTCGAACGTGCTGCGCCTGGGCCACGTGGCGGTGCACGTCGCCGATTTTCCGAAAGTGGCGGCGTTTTACACCGACATCCTGGGCTTCAAGGTTTCGGACAGCTACTGGGCCGGCGGCGAGGGCAATACCATCGCCGTGTTCCTGCACTGCGGACTGGGCGAGCAGTGGACCGACCACCACACGATCGCGCTGATCGCCGCACAGGACAACCGCACCCGCTTCGATCACAGCGCGTTCGAAGTGGTCGACCTGGACGACCTGATGCAGGGTAGCGCCTATTTGAGCAGCCAGGGCAGGCAGCACAGCTGGGGTGTCGGCCGCCACGTGCAGGGCAGCCAGATTTTCGATTACTGGCGCGACCCTTTCGGCAACAAGATCGAACACTGGACCGACGGCGACGTCGTCAACGATGCCAGTGTGCCGACGCACGCCGAGCTGCTGCCGGGCGAACTGGCGCAATGGGCGCCGCCGCTGCACCCCTCGTTCTTTGAATAAAAGAGAACATCATGAAAAAATATTATTTGATCGTCACGGCATTGGCGGCGGCCGGCATGGCGCCAGCCCAGGCGGGCACGCTCGATCAGGGTAACTTGAGCGTGACCGGTTTCGGCACGCTGGGCGTGGCCAGGAGCGACACCGACGAAGTGCAGTTTGCGCGCTACAACCAGGCGGTCGGCGTCAGGAAGACTCCGCGCATCGGCCTCGATTCGAATCTGGGCTTGCAGGCGAGTTACCAGTTCAGCGATTCCCTGTCCGGCACCGCGCAGCTGCTGACCCGCAAAAACACCAGCCCCGAATTCACCACCGACCTGACCTGGGCTTTTCTGCGCCTGAAGGTCAACGACGAATTTGCCGTGCGCGCCGGGCGGATCGGCCTGCCCGTATTCATGATCACGGATTATCAAAATGTCGGCTACGCCAACACGATGATGCGCCCGCCGATCGAACTGTATGGGCAAGACCCGGTCGAAAGCATTGACGGCGCGGATTTTACTTACCAGCGCGCCGTCGGCGATACCAACGTGACGCTGCAAGGGTTCGCCGGGGTTTCCAGCGGAAAGCTGTTCGTCACGGTCGGCGCGAAATACCGCGCGCCCAGCTACGGCTTCGCCGTCACGGCTGAACGTGGTCCGGTGACGGTGAGGCTGGCGCACATGAGCGCCAGTCTCACCAGCCACGAGATCGGGCCGCTCAACGGCCTGGTGTCGGCGTTGACCGCGTCGGGCTTCGCCCAGTTGGGCCGCGACTTCGAACTGATCGACAAGCGCGTGAATTTCACGGCGGCCGGCTTGACCACGGATTGGAACAATATCGTGCTGCAAGCCGAATATGCGCGCCGCCGTCCGCAATCGCCGGTGCAGGTGCCGCCGGTGAATGCCTGGTATCTGATGGGCGGCTATCGCATCGGCAAGGTGTTGCCGTACTACGCCCATGCCGACTACCGCAACGCTGGCAGCGCCATCAGCGTGCCGGCGGCGCTGGGCAAGTTTCCGCCGCTGGCCGCCGCCGTCGCCGGTTTCCTTGCGCCGGTCGAGCAATCGTCGAACCTGGTCGGCGTGCGCTGGGACTTCGCGCAATCGGTTGCGCTGAAGGTGCAGGCCGACCGCGTGCATCCGCGTAAAAAAACCGGCTCGCTGACCTCGCCCAGGACCGGGGCCGCGGTCAGCGATGTCACCGTGATCGGCGCGTCTCTGGACTTTGTTTTCTAAAGGTGGCCACCATGACAAACATGCAGCGCTTCATACTTCTTGCCACGGCCATGCTGGCCGCCGGCCCGGTGCAGGCTGAAACGGTCGTCATCGTCAGCCAGAAAAACCCGGCGACGCGGATGTTTTCCGAGCAGGCCGCGCAATTTTTCCTCGGCAAATCGACGATGTTCACCCCGATAGACCAGGCCGAGGGTTCGCCCATCCGCGCCGAGTTCTATCACAAGGTGGCGGAAAAGGACCCGGCCCAGGTGAAGGCGATCTGGTCCAAGCTGGTCTTCACCGGCAAGGCTACGCCGCCGAAGGAATACCGGACCAGCGCCGAAGTGAGGAAAGCCGTGGCCGAAGATCCGAAGGCGATCGGCTACATCGACAAGTCCGCCGTGGACGACACGGTGAAAGTCATCCTTGCCTTGCCTTAGCGCAGACGTGAAAGGACGCGCCATGCAAGCTACTTCCCCGAACCGCGCGGCGTTGTCGGCCATGCGCACCGCGTCCGCGCGGCCGACGACGCTGCGGCGCGTCGAGAAACTGCGCCGGCTGATCGCGGCGCTGTCCTCGCGTCAAATGGATGTGGCCGCGGCGGCCGCATTTCTCGGCTGTTCCCCGGCCGCCGCGCGCAACCACCTGTACGAATTGCTGGCTGCGCGCGTCATCGTTCCCGTTCCTGTTCGCGCGGACGGCGGCGGCGCCGGTGGCGACAGTATTGCCTACACGCTGCACGCGGACGCTGCGATCGTCGAAGCCTTCGTTGACACGTTGCGCGAGGTGCATGGCGCCCGGTTCATTTTCGCCGGCAAGCGTTCCCGCAAACGGGGCCTGTTCGTTGGCGGCCGCTATTTTCATATCATGCTCGACGACGTCGGGTTTGCGCTGCAGATCTGCGACGAGCCGGTCCGCCGCGATCCGCTCGTCGCGGCGCTGTTCGGGGATGCGTGAGGCATCGGTTTGGCATGGAAGGTGTTACCATGTCCGCTCAAGAATGCGCTGCTGCCGGCAAGGTGGCGGCGTTTGATCAGCACTCCTGGCTGGTTGACGATATTTTTGTCCGCACGCCCACCAGGAAAGCGTTCCAGATGCATGAAGTTTCACCCGCCATCCCGTTCACGACGGGACCCTGGCTGCACCAGCTCACACTGGACAACCTCTCTACATATGGCTGGTCGCAACAGAACCAGTTTTTGCCGCAGGATTTGACCGTGGCGCTGGCGGCGGAATGCCGCGCGCTGGCGGCCGGGGGCGTGCTCGACTTCGCCGCCGTCGGCCGTGGCGCCGCGCAGGCGCTGCGCCCGGAGATCCGCGGCGACCAGACCTTGTGGCTGGAGGCGGGCCAGTCCGACGCCTGCGACCGCTATCAACAAATCATGGAAACGCTGCGCGTGGCGCTGAACCGCGCCTTTTTCCTTGGCCTGGACAACTACGAAAGCCATTTCGCGCTATACGCGCCGGGCGCCTCGTACCGCCGGCACATCGACCGCTTCCGCGACGACGACCTGCGCACTGTTTCTGCTGTCATTTATCTGAACCCGGACTGGCTGCCCGAGCAGGGTGGCGTGCTGCGCCTTCACCCGCAGGGCGAGCCGTCACTCGACATCATGCCGTTCGGCAGCCGGCTGGTGCTGTTCCTGTCGGCCGACATGCTGCACGAGGTGCTGCCGGCGACCTGCGAACGGCTGTCGCTGGCCGGCTGGTTCCGCCGCCGCGCCCAGTAGCGGCGGCGTGTCTGGAGCGGTTCGGCGGCAAGTGTTGATTACGCTGCCGGGATCAGATTCAGTTTGCGCGCCCACATCACCGCGTCGTAGCGATTGGACACGTCCAGCTTTTCAAAGATATTGCGCAAGTTCCACTTGACGGTTTCCAGCGAGATGCCGAGCGTGAGCGCGATTCTCTTGTTGGACATGGCCAGCGCCACCAGTTGCAGGATCTCGCGCTCGCGCGGCGTGACCTGGGCCGGGTGGCGGTCGCCCCTGTCGGCGTCGATGGCCGGCCGGGCGCTGGCCGTTGCCGGCGCGGAGCCTGGAAAACGTTCGATCAGGCCGCGCAGGTAAAGCAGCACCGGACCTTCGAGGTTGCCGGCCGTTTCCAGTATCACCAGGTGCTGGCGCAAGATATCTCCCTCGTCGACGAAGGTGCGCACCAGGCCCAGGCGCCAGCCCAGGCGCACGGCGCCGGACAATACGCTACTGGCTTCGTCCGACCGTTTTAAATCGAACAGCGCCTGAGCCGTCAGCAGGTCGGCCAGCACCAGCCATTGCTGGCGGCCGTGGCGTTCGGCGAACAGCCGCAACACCGCCAATTCCCGCAAGGCGTCGTCCGGCGTGCAGGCGACCAGCGAGACGCGTGCGCGAGAGAGCGCCGCCACGGCCGGGATTTCAGCCATAAAACCTTCGGAACCCGCATGCCGGCCAGCCAGCGCGGCCAGCTTGGACACCAGTTCGGCGGCGCGCATGCGCTGGCCGTTGGCCAGGTGGATGCGCGACTGTTCGGCCAGCATGTAGGCCACCGCGCGTTCTAGCCCGAGTTCGCGGAATCGCAATTCATGGCGCTCCAGCATGCCCAGCGCCGCCGGGCTGCCATCCTGCAGCCGGTCCAGGCGCGCCGCGCACAGGACCGCGCGCAGCATGATTTCGGGTGCGGAAAACTGCAGCATGCTCATACGGTTGGCCAGCACCTCGCGCGCCTGTTCCAGGCGGTCCAGTTCATAGTAGGCGGTGGCCAGCATGGTGGCGGCCGGGCACGAGCACACGGAGCGGCGGCCATACGCCGCTTCGGCGCGCGCCAGCACCAGTTCGCCGGCCGCCTGCGCCTCTTGCACCCGGCCTTCGACCATCAGCGCCAGCGCCGGTACGCTGGCGGCCATCAGCGCCATCTCTTGCTCGCGTTCGCCCTCGGGCACCGGGTTGCGCTCGATGAAGGCGCGCACGTCGGCATAGCGGCCGGCCGCCGTGTAGGCCGGCAGCAGCGCCGCCGCGTGCAGGTTGCGCAGCGTGGGATTGCGCCAGGCCATGTCGCCCAGCGGTTCGAGTTCGCGGATCACTTGCGCGGTGTCGTCGTTTTGCAGCGCCAGCAGGGCATTGATGATGGGTAGCTGGGCTTCGATCACGCGGTTGCGGCCTCCATTGTCTCCAGCGTGGAAGGCGCGCAGCCAGGCTTCGGCCTTGGCGGGGCGGGCGGTCAGCGCAAACGTCATGCAGCCCAGCATGAACAGCTTGGGCCGCTGCAACAGTGATTCCGGCGGCAAGTGGTCGAGGAAGTGCACCAGCGGACTCAGATAGGCCAGGCTCCAGGTCGCCGCCTGCGCCTGTTCCAGCAATTCCACCGCCAGTTCGATGTGGCCGCCCAGGCTGGCGTGGCGCAGCGCGTCCAGCAGCAAGCCCTGGGAGGCGAACCACAGGCTGGCGCGGCGGTGCAGGGCGGAGGCGTGGCCGTCGCGCTGGGCCAGGCGGCGCGACAAAAATTCCCCGAACAGAGGGTGGAAACGATACCAGGGCTGGCCGTCGTCGGATTCGACGCGCGCCATGAACAGGTTCTGGTGCTCGATGGCGGCGATCAGGCCGGCCGCGTCGGCGCAGCCGGTCAAGTGTTGCGCCAGCGCCGCGTTGAAACGGCGGCAGACTGACACGCCTTCCATGAAATTCACCAGTTCGGGCGACAGGTGGGACAGTACCTCGTCGGCCAGGTAACCGGTCAGGTCGCCGCTGCGGGCCAGCAGTTCGCGCAGCGTCGCCGAACTGCGCGGGTGGTTTTTCAGGACGATGGCGATCAGTTGCAGGCTGGCCGGCCAGCCGCCGGTGAGTTCGTGCAGTTGTGCGATTTCCTTGGTTTCCAGCGTCGTCGCACCCAGGTTACGTTGCAGGAAAGCTTGTGTTTCGTCGACCGTGAACGGCAGTTCGGCGCAGGCGACCTCCATCAACTGGCCGCTGGCGCGCAACTGGCTCAGGAACAGCGCCGGCTGCGCGCGCGAGGCGATGACCAGGTGCAGGTTGGCCGGGCCGTGATTGAGCAGGCCTTGCAGCAGGCGCAGGATCAGCTCGTGTTCGACATGGTGAAAATCGTCCAGCACCAGGAACAGTTCGCGCGGCAGTTCGGCCACCGCGTTGACCAGCGCGGCCAGCACGGCGTTGACCGCGTATTGCTGTTGGTCTTCCTCTCCCTCTTCGAGCAGCAGCAATAAATCGTCCTCGATGACGGCGCCGGCGCGTTCGAGCGCGGCGAACAGGTAGGCGCAGAAAGTCTGCGGCCGCCTGTCGTCCGGGCTCAGCGACAGCCACGACACCTCGGTACCGGTTTTCAGCAGTTCCTGTCTCCACTGTGCCAGCAATGTGGTTTTGCCGAAGCCGGGGCTGCCGGTGACCAGCGTCAGCGCGCAATGCGCCGAGCGCCGCAGGCGCGCCAGCAAGGGCTGGCGCAGCACGGTCTGGGTGCCGATGCGCGGCGGAGAGAATTTGGTCGCGATCAAGATCGTCTTGCGGTTCATGTGCGGCGCGATACTCCCTGGGTAGTGGGCGGCGGTTGTCGTTGTTTCATTATAGAGGCTGTGATGGCGACCCTGTCCACCGCGCCGGCTGCGTCCATTGCTGCGCCGTCCCTAGCGCCGTTAATTTAATGCCACAGACCGTAGTTTTGTCATTCCTCCCACTGGGAGAAATGACTTCCCGCGCAGGCGGGAATCCCATTTTTCCGCGCCGTCCAGGACACAAAATGGGATTCCCGCCTTCGCGGGAATGACAAGTATGGCGCCAACTTGACGGTGAATGGGACTGTCATGCATGGTATGCGGCCTCTCCTGGCCGGTGCCCCCTCTTGACAGGGGGGCGCGCGGCGGTATCGCCGGGCTAGCATGCTTCGATGATGTCATCGAAGGAGTTTTCAGTCATGCAGATCAATTTTGGCCGCCTGGTTGCCAACCTGACCCGCCTGTATGGCGAGCGCGAAGCCCTGGTTCATGTCGAGCGCCAGCGCCGTTATACCTTCCGTTCGCTGCACGCGCTGGGCAACCGTATCGCCAACATGCTGTCCTGCCGGCTCGGCCTGGGGCGCGGCGACCGCTACCTGCTGATCCTGGAAAACGACAACCTGAGCCTGATGCACCAGTGGACCAGCTTCAAGGCCGAGGCGGCGGCTGCCTTCGCCCACCACGGCGCGCCGATTTCCGAGCACGCGTGGCAGATCGACCTGATCGAGCCGCGCGTGGTGTTCCTGGAGGGCGCGCTGCTGGAGCAGTACTACCCGATGCTGCACCAGTTCGGGATCACCGTGGTCAGCATGGACCCGCTGCCGGCGCCGCTGGCCGGCGCGCATTATTTCTGGAATCTGCTGGACGGCGTGCCCGACACGCTGCCCGAAGTGGAGCACGACGCCGGCGCCGACATCGTGCTGTACCGCTTCACCGGCAGCGGCGCCGCCGACGGCAAATGCGCACCCTACACGCTGGACAACTGGCTCGGTTGCCGCGACACCTTATTGGCACACGACGAAACCGTGTTTACGCCCGATTGCCGCTTCCTGCACGCGACCCCGCTCAGCCAGGGTTCCGGTTCGGCGCTGCTGGCGCCGTTTTTCCGGGGCGGCTGCACGGTGACGCAGAACGCGTCCGATCCCGAGCGGTTTTGCCACAGCGTGGCGGCCGAGCGCATCACCGCCACCTTGCTGCCGCCGGCCATGCTGTACCGGCTGCTGGAACTGGCGCCGGAACCCGGCCCCTGCAAGCGCCTGGCGACGCTGGGGACAGTGATCTACGGCGGGGCGCTCTTTGCCGTCGACCGGCTGGCCGCGCTGGTAGAGCGCTTCGGCCCGATTTTCGTGCAGGTGTATGGCGGCGCCGAGCAGGTGGCGCCGGCCGCCATGCTGGGCAAGGCCGAACACGATACCAAAGGTTCCCTGCTGGCCTCGGCCGGCCGTGTCGCGCCGGGCGGGGAGGTGATGGTGGCCGACGAGGATGGCAACGAGCAGCCGCCCGGCGCGCTGGGTGAACTGTGGCTGCGCTCGCGCGGCACGATACGCGGCTATTACCGCAACCCGGAAGCGAGTGCCGCCGCCTTCTGCGACGGCTTCTGGAAGTCGGGCGACCTTGGCTACATGGATGGGCAGGGTTACCTGTATATCGTCGACCGCAAGCGGGACATGAAAGATTTGCCGGTACCCCCCCTCGCGGAGTGGGGGAGGGGGCGCGGTTTTTCCTTACGCTAGGGTCATTGCCTGCCACATGCCACGCAGGCAGCACATGAAGATAAAAACCATAAGGAGACAAATAGTGAGAACGATGCATGACAGGACCGGCGCGATGCGCTTGCACACCATCGCCATGGCGGTCGCCTGTGCGCTGGGCGCGGCGGGCGCGGCCCAGGCCGGCGAAATCCAGACCGGCAACCCCGATATCGAATTGCGCTGGGATAACACGGTGCGCTACAACCTAGGCACCCGCGTCAACCGCCAGAACAAGAGCGGCATCGGCAACAATCCCGCTTTCGACGAAGGAGAATTCTCCTTCAAGCGCGGGGGCATCGTCGCCAACCGTCTCGACGTGCTGTCCGAGATGGATGTCGTCTTCAACAAGAAAGCCGGTTTCCGCGCCAGCGCCGCCTTATGGTACGACAATGCCTATTCGGACGGCACGGTCAACCGCAATCCCGCCATCAGCACCGCCGCGCAAAAGGTCGGCAGCTCGATCGACGACCGCTTCAGCAATTACACGAAGCGCTATTACGAGGGACCGTCGGCCGAGCTGATGGACGCCTTCGCCTTCGCCAGCTTCGACGTGGCCGACATGCCGCTGTCCGTAAAAGCCGGCCGCCATACCGTGTTCTGGGGCGAATCCCTGTTGCTGGGTGGCGCGCTGCACGGCGTGTCCTATTCGCAGATGCCGATCGACCTGGCCAAGGGTTTCGCCACGCCGGGCGCCGACGCCAAGGAACTGTTTCGCCCTCTGACCAACGTTTCCGGCCAGTTACAGGTGTCGAACACGCTGTCGCTGGCGGCCCAGTATTTCTTTGACTGGGAATCGTTCCGCTATCCCGAATCCGGCACCTTCCTCGGTCCGGCCGATTTCGCCTTCAACGGCGCGGACCAGGTGCAGAGCGCGGCCGGCATCCTGCCCAATTTCCGCGTCCAGCAACCGAAAAAGCGGGGCGACTTCGGCCTGGCCGCGCGCTGGTCGCCCGAGGCGCTGGACGGCACGGTCGGTTTTTACTACCGCAACTACACCGACAAGCTGCTGGCGCTGTCCATCACCAGCGGCGCCACGTCTACCGCCGCCAATCCGCTCGGCCTGCAATATGGCCAGTTCTACGGCGAGGACATCGACCTGTTCGGCATCAGCCTGGCCAAGAACATCGGCGGCATCAGCGTCAGCACCGAGCTGTCCTACCGTCACAACACCACCTTGAACGGCCAGACGCTGGGCTTCACGCCCGGCGCCTTGAAAGGTCCGCTGGCGGCGCTGTCGCCTGCATTGTTCCCGCGCGGCGCGGCGGCCACCACCTTGATCGGCAACAGCTACCAGGCGCGCGGCAATACCTGGCACCTGGTCGCCAACGCGCTCGGCGTACTGGCGGGGAATGCGCTGTTCGACAGCGCCAGCTACGCGGCCGAACTGACGTATAGCCGCCTGGCCAAGGTCACCGCCAACGAAGACATGTATTTCGGCGAAGGTTACGGCGTCTGCAACGAGAAGGCCAAGGCCGTCGGCCAGTACAAGGACAAGTGGGATGGCTGCTCGACCAAGGATGCACTGGGCCTGGCCTTGAATTTCACGCCGACCTGGTTCCAGGTGCTGCCTGGTATGGACCTGTCCATGCCGTTCAGCATATCCCGCACCATGCACGGCAACTCGCCGGTGGCGCTGGGTGGCAACGAGGGCAACGGCAACTACAGCTTTGGCTTCTCGGCCGACGTGCAGCAGAAATACAAGATCGAGCTGAAATACGTCGATTTCTTCGGCCACGTGAAAACCGGCGTCGTCGCCGGCCTGCCTGCCGTCACCGCCGCCAATGGCTTGAGCACGCTGCTGAAGGACCGCGGCCACCTGATGCTGACGCTGAAAACCACATTCTGAAAATACTGGAGACCTCATCATGAAATTCCCCACCACCACGATCGCGGCGGCCCTGCTGGCCGCCTGCGCCAGCAATGCCTTTGCCGCGGTCAGCCCGGAAGATGCGAAAAAACTGGGATTGACGCTGACCGGCGTCGGCGCCGAAAAGGCCGGCAACAAGGATGGCACGATCCCGGAGTACACGGGCGGCCTGACCGCGTCGCCGGCCGGCTTCAAAAAGGGAGAAGGCAGCCGTCCCGACCCTTATGCCAATGAAAAGCCGCTGTTCTCGATCGATGCGAAAAACATGGACAAGCACGCCGACAAGCTGACCGAGGGCACCAAGGCGCTGATGAAAAAATACCCGACGTACCGCGTCGACGTCTATCCGAGCCACCGCACCGCCGCTTTTCCGAAATACGTCACCGACAACACGGCGAAGTGCGCGGTGAGCGCGAAGACCACCAATAATGGCCTGGGCATCGAAGGCTGCCACGCTGGCTATCCGTTCCCGATTCCGAAAACCGGCAACGAGGCGATGTGGAATCACCTGGTGCGCTACAGCGGCCAGGCTTACCAGTACAAGTACCAGGCATTCAATGTCGATGCCTCCGGCAAGGCCAACCTGTCTTCCGAAGGGCTGGTGACGCAGGATTATCCATATTGGGACAGCGGCAAGCAGGGCGGCGACGTGTTCTACCGCATCAAGATCGGCTACACCGGTCCGCCGCGTCGCGCGGGAGAGGCCGTGATGGTGGTGGAGCCGGTCGACTACGTCGGCAAGGGCCGCCGCGCCTGGCAATACCTGCCCGGCCAGCGCCGCGTCAAGCTGGCGCCGGACATTTCCTTCGACACGCCGAGTTCGAGCACCGGCGGCGCCACCACCTATGACGATACTTTCCTCTTCAACGGTTCGATGGAACGCTACAACTTCAAACTGGTCGGCAAGAAGGAAGTCTATGTCCCGTACAACAATTACAAGCTGGCTTACGCGTCGAACCCGGAAACCGTCCTCAAGCCGAATCACCTGAACCCGGACTTCGTGCGCTGGGAACTGCACCGCGCCTGGGTGGTGGAAGCCACGCTGGCCGAGGGCAAACGCCACATCTACAGCAAGCGCACCTTTTACCTGGATGAGGATTCGTGGGTCGTATTGGCCAGCGATGAAAACGACGGCCGCAACCAGTTATATCGTTCCGGCTTCGCCTACCTGACGCAGAGTTACGACCAGCCGGCTCCGTTCGCCGACACCCAGGGCCACTACGACCTGATCTCGGGCGCCTACACGATGCACCTGTGGCCGGCGCAGACGGGCGGCGTGCGGTATGTCGACAAGCTGGCAGACAAGGAATGGTCGGCCGACACGCTGGCCGGCAGCGGCGTGCGCTGATCGTCATGAAGCGCATCACGATTCGAATCGCGACGGCGGGTATGCTCGCCGTCGCACTGGCCGCGCCTTGCCGGGCCGCGTTCAAGGACCCGCTCGACACCCCGGCGATGGCCAGCCCACTGGCCGCGCGGGGACAGGTCAACGCGCTGGCCATGGCCGGCCAGCGCGCTGTCGCCGTGGGCCAGCGCGGCCACATCCTGTATTCGGACGACGGCGGCTATCACTGGACCCAGGCCAGCGTGCCGGTCAGCGTCGATCTGACGGCCGTCACCTTCGCCAACGCCCGCAGCGGCTGGGCCGTGGGCCACGGCGGCGTGGTGCTGGCCACGCGCGACGGCGGCGCCAGCTGGACCCGCCAACTGGACGGCCGCGCGATCGGCAAGCTGCTGCAATCCTATTATGGCGGCGCAGCCCCGGCCGGCGTCGGCGAGAGCGAGCTGGCCGGGCTGCGCCAGGATGCGCAGCGCTTCGCCGACGAGGGTCCTGACAAACCCTTTCTCGACGTCTGGTTCGAGAACGAGCGTAGCGGATACGTCGTCGGCCTGTTCAACCTGATCTTCAAGACCGACGACGGCGGCGCCAACTGGCGTCCGCTGCTGGAGCGCACCGACAATCCGAAACAGTTGCACTTCAACGCCATCCGCGCCGTCGGAGACGATTTGTATCTGGCGGGAGAGCAGGGCATGGTGTTGCGCCTGGACCCTGCGTCCCAGCGCTTCCGCGCGGTGCCGACGCCCTATCACGGTTCCTTCTTTGGCATCACCGGCAAGCCGGGTGCGGTGCTGGTGTACGGCTTGCGCGGCAATGCCTTCCGCAGCGGCGACCGCGGCGCCAGCTGGAGCAAGGTGGAAACCGGCGTGACGGCAGCGCTGACCGGCGCCACCGTGGCGGCCGACGGCCGCATCCTGCTGGTAAGCCAGGGCGGCCAGGTGCTGGCCTCGTCCGACGAGGGACTCAGCCTGGTCAAGCTGAAACTGGATCGCGCCGTCCCGGCCTCCGCGCTGCTGGAAACAATGGGCGGCAGACGCATCGTCGCCGGCGCCCGCGGCATCCACAGTCAACCCTGATGCCGTTAAGTTAGCGTTAAATTGTCATTCCTCCCAATGGGAGAGTTGTCATTCCGCATCGGCGGACCGCCGCGAAAGCGGGAATCCCATTTAGAGTCGCAAACGGCGCAGAAAAATGGGATTCCCGCTTTCGCGGGAATGACAGACCTAAGGCCTGTGGCCGTAATTGAATAAATGCAGTACTGGAGACAGACATGGCAATTGGAGCAAACGACCTGGACGCGATGCCGGTCGTGCAGGATTTGAAGGATTTCGACGTCCGTTCGGGCAATGCGCTGGAACGCATCATTTTTAATAACCGGCTGTGGGTGGTGGCGCTGTGCGCGGTGGTCACGGTGGTGCTGGCGTATTGCGCCGTCACGCGTTTGACCTTGAACGCCAGCTTCGAAAAGATGATTCCGCAAAGTCATCCCTACATCAAGAATTACCTGGACAACCGGACCGCCTTGCGCGGCCTGGGCAACGCGATCCGGGTCGTCGTCGAAAACCCGGCCGGCGACATCTTCGACCCGCAATACCTGGAAACGCTGAAGCAGGTCAGCGACGAGCTGTTCCTCACTCCCGGCGTCGACCGGGCCTGGATGAAATCCTTGTGGACGCCGGCCGTGCGCTGGACGGAGGTCACGGAAGAAGGTTTCCAGGGCGGCCCGGTGATGCCGGACCAGTACGACGGTTCTCCGCGCAGCATGGAGCAGATGCGCGCCAACCTGGCCCGTTCCAGTTCCGCGCAAACCTTGCTGGCCCGGGACATGAAGTCCAGCATGATCTTCGTGCCGCTGCTGGACAAGGACCCGACCACGGGCGAACGCCTGGATTACCGCGCCTTCTCGGAGCGGCTGGAGCGCAATGTGCGCGCCAGGTTCGAAAATGGCGCCGGCAAGGAAAAAGCCAAAAACGCCGCGCCGGTCAGGATCCACGTGATCGGCTTCGCCAAGCTGGTCGGAGAACTGATCGCCGGCCTGGCGCAGGTGATGCTGTACTTCGCCGCCGCCGCCGTCATCGCCACGGCCATCATCTACGCATACACCCGCTGCCTGCGTTCGACCGCGCTGGTGGTCGCGTGTTCGATCGTGGCCGTGGCATGGCAGCTCGGCCTGGTGGCGGTGCTTGGCTTCGAGATCGATCCATATTCCATTCTTGTCCCCTTCCTCGTGTTCGCGATCGGCGTCTCGCACGGCGCGCAAAAGATGAACGGCATCATGCAGGACGTCGGGCGCGGCACGCATTTACTGGTGGCGGCGCGTTACACCTTCCGCCGCCTGTTCCTGGCGGGTCTTACCGCGCTGCTGGCCGACGCGGTCGGCTTCGCGGTCTTGATGGTGATCGATATCCCGGTGATCCAGGACCTGGCGATGACGGCCAGCTTCGGCGTCGCCATCCTGGTGTTTACTAACCTGATCCTGCTGCCGGTGTTGCTGTCGTATGTCGGCGTCAGCCCCGCGGCGGCCGGGCGCAGCCTGATGGACGAGCGCGAAGAAAACAGCGGCAAGGGCTTTGGCAAGGTGTGGCGCCTGCTGGACCGTTTTACGGAACGCCGCTGGGCGCTGGCCGCGGTCGGCACGGCCTTCGCGCTGGCCGCGCTGGGTTTTACGGTCAGCCTGAAGCTGAAAGTCGGCGACCTCGATCCTGGCGCGCCGGAGTTGCGCGCCGACGCCCGCTACAACCGGGATAACGCCTACATCACCGCGCATTACCAGTTGTCGAGCGACCAGTTCGCCGTTATCGTCAAGACCGGCAAGGAAGGATGCCTGAAGTATGAAACCCAGGTCGAGGCGGACCGCCTGGCCTGGGCCTTGCAGCAACTGCCGGGCGTGCAGACCACGGTGGCGTTGCCGGACGCGGTGCGCCAGACCACCACCGGTTCCTACGAGGGCAACCCGAAGTGGCTGACCCTGTCGCGCAACCAGGAAACGCTGAACTATGGCGCGCAGCAGGCGTCCGTCAACAACCCGGACCTGTTCAACAACGAGTGTTCGGTGATGCCGGTGATCGCCTACCTGAAAGACCACAAGGCCGAGACGCTGGACCAGGTGGTGAAAGTGGCGGCGGCCTTCGCGCAAGAGCACAGCGACGGCGATCGCCAGTTCCTGCTGGCGGCCGGCAACGCCGGTATCGAGGCGGCGACCAATATCGTCGTCGAGAAGGCCAACCGCCTGATGCTGCTGTACGTGTACGCCGCCGTCACGGTGCTGTGTTTTATTACCTTCCGCAGCTGGCGCGCAGTGGTGGTGGCGATCGTGCCGCTGGCCATCACGTCGATCCTGAGCGAGGCGCTGATGGTGGCGCTGGGCATGGGCGTCAAGGTGGCGACGTTGCCGGTGATCGCGCTCGGGGTCGGCATCGGCGTCGATTACGCCCTGTATCTATTGAGCGTGCAGATCGCCCAGCAGCGGCGCGGCATGAACCTGGCCGACGCCTACCGCTCGGCGGTGCAGTTCACCGGCAAGGTGGCGGCCCTGGTCGGCATCACCTTGGCGGCCGGCGTCGTCACCTGGGCCTGGTCGCCGATCAAGTTCCAGGCCGACATGGGCATCCTGCTGACGTTCATGTTCGTCTGGAACATGGTCAGCGCGCTGGTGCTGATCCCGGCCTTGTCCCACTTCCTGCTGAAAAAGGCGTAATCATGAAAAAACCGCTGCAACTCCTGTCCCGCGCTATCGCCCGCCGCGGCATCGCTGCGCGGCTGGCGATCGGTTTCGGCCTGGTGCTGGCGCTGCTCGCCGTGATCATGGCCGTCTCTCTGTTCACGATGGCCGGCATGCAGCGGCGGATCGACACGATATTGCAGACGCAATACCGGCAAGTCGGCGCCGCTTCCGAGATCAAGTACAACGTGGCGCGCATCCACCAGCTGCTGCGCAGCGCCATCCTGGCCGCCGAATACCAGGGAGAAAACCGGGTGCTGGCCGACATCGTCCCGCTGCGCAAGCGCAACGCCGAAATATTGGCGCAACTGGAATCGGGCCTGGCCGGCACGCCGGACGCCGACCGCCCGGCGCTGATCGCGAAGGCGGGCATGGCCGACGAAGCCAGCCAGAAGGAACTGTTCGCACTGCTGAACCAGGGTATGCTGGGCGAAGCCCGCAACCTGCTCAACGGCAGCGTCAGGCTATCCTCGCAGGAATACGTGAAGGCGCTGTCGGACCTGGTGGAATTGCAGTCGGCGCGCATGGCCAGCGAATCCGACGCCAGCCGCGCCGCGCACGGCGCCGCGCTGCGCAACATCCTGGTTCTTGGCGTGTCGGCCATGCTGGCCGGGGCGCTGGCGGCGGCCGTCATCGTGCGCGGCCTGCTGCGCCAGCTGGGCGGCGAACCGGGACAGGCCAGCGCCATCGCCGCGCGCATCGCCGGCGGCGACCTGGCCGGCGAGATCGCACTGCGGCGCGGCGACCAGGACAGCCTGATGTCCGCGCTGGCGGCCATGCGCGAGCGGCTGGCGCAACTGGTGGGACAGGTGCGCGGCGGGGCCGAGAAGATGAGCGCGATTTCTCATGAAATCGCCGACGGCAATCACGACCTGTCGGCCCGCACCGAGCACCAGGCCGGCGCGCTGGAAGAAACCGCGTCGTCGATGGAAGAATTGACAGCCACCGTCGGCCAGAACGCGGCCAGCGCGCAGCAGGCGAACCAGCTGGTGATGCGGGCGTCCGCCATCGCCACCGAGGGCGGCGCGGTGGTGGGGCAGGTGGTCGACACGATGCGCGGCATCAGCCTGGCGTCGAACAGGATCAGCGACATCATCGGCGTGATCGACAGCATCGCCTTCCAGACCAATATTCTCGCGCTGAACGCCGCCGTGGAAGCGGCGCGCGCGGGCGAGCAGGGGCGCGGATTCGCCGTGGTCGCGAGCGAAGTGCGCAGCCTGGCCCACCGCAGCGCCAGCGCCGCCAAGGAAATCAAGGCATTGATCGGCGATTCGGCGGCGCGCGTGACGCAAGGCAGTGCATTGGTCGACCGGGCCGGCGCCACGATGGAGCAGATCGTCGACAGCGTGGGACGGGTGCGCGCCATCATGGGAGAAATCATGGAAGCCGGCGCCGAGCAGAGCGCCGGCATCGCCCAGGTCAACCGCGCCATCGCCGACATGGACGGCATGACGCAGCAGAACGCCGCGCTGGTCGAGCAGGCCGCCGCCGCCACCGGATCGATGCGCGACGAATCGGCCGCGCTGGCGGAACTGGTGAACCGGTTCAAGTTGCCGGCTACGGCCACGCCGCAGCGCTTGCTGTCAAAAACCGCAGTCTAAAATCAGAGGCAAAATCCGGGGTCAGACCCATGGGTCTGACCCCAGCCTTTGCACTTGATTTGGCAAGAAAAAGAAGGACCGGCCCGAAGCAGGGCTTTTTGCCGTGCGCGCGTCTTATGGCTCCAGGTTCTGATTCTGCCGATAAGTCCCCGGCGCGCTGCCGGTCCAGGCCTTGAACGCGCGCTGGAACGCGGCCTGGTCGGAAAAACCCAACTCCCCGGCCAGTTCCAGCATCGGCACCGACGACGTGTTCAGGCGCATGATAGCGAGGTCGCGCCGCAACTGGTCCTTGATGGCCTGGAATGAACTGTGTTCGTCGGCCAGGCGCCGTTGCAGCGTGCTGACCGACATGTGCAGCGCGCCCGCCGCCGCGGCCAAGTCCGGCCAGTGCGGCCGTCCCTGCTGCAGGTAGGCCCGCACGCGCTGGCTGGTCGCTTCGTCGTGGCGCCGCGGCACGATCAGGGTGCCGGGCGAGCGCGCCAGGAAATCGAGCAGCGCCGCTTCGTCGCGCCGCACCGGCACCTGCAATTTCTCCGCATTGAACCAGATGACCGAACACGGTTGATCGAAACGCACCTGCCCGGAAAACACCTTGCCGTATTCGCTGGCCTGGCGCGGGATCGGATAGGCGAAGTCGTAGCCGTGCGGCCGCAGTCGGCCGCCATGGAGCCAGGCCGTGAAGCGCGCGAGCAGGCGCAGCAACAGTTCATGCACGAACACCTGCGCGGCGAATTGGTCGGTCGCGGGCACGATGCGCATGCCGGATAACGCTCCCTGCTTGACTCCTTCGAAGCGCATGTCGTCCTGCATCAGTCCAAAACCCTGGCAAAAATGCCGCGCCGCCGCGTCCACCGTGGCGGCGCCCATGGCGCTGCGCATCAGCAGTTCGAAGGTGCCGCGTCTTAATTGGCGCGAAAAGAATCCCAATCCCTCGTCGTTGCGCGCCGCCACCAGCACGCGGAACAGCGCGACGTATTGTTCGGCCGTGACGCGGGCGGCGGGTTCGTCCAGCAAGGCCGGGGCGATGCCCGCCTTCAGCAGCCAGGATTCCGGCGGCACGCCGCCGGCGCAGACGCCGGAAAGCAGGCCGTGAACGAAGGCGACCGAGATGGTGACAGGCGAAATGGGCATGGAGTCGATCGTGAGGCTGGAATGAGGTATTTTGCAATACGAACCGCACCAAGCGCAATAGCGGCCGGGGGCGGGACTGGCCTATGATGGCTTATGCCATAAATTTGGCGCCGTTCGCAAAAAAGGAGAGACATGAGCAATCAGCCAGATGTCGCCGCCCGTCCGGGCGACTTGACCGCGCCGCAGCGCGCCACCGCGCCGCAAACCGCTTTGCCGCGTGCGGATTCTACGACGGCCGCACCGGTGGCCGAAGCGGAAGATGAATACGAAGGCGTGGCCGTCCTCGGCTACAACTGAACATCGGAAGGTAATGCCGTTAAGTTAGCGCCAAATTTGTCATTCCCGCGCAGGCGGGAATCCCATCTTTTTGCGCCGTTTGCGACCCTAAATGGGATTCCCGCCTGCGCGGGAATGACAACTCTACGGTCTGTGGCCTTAACTTAACGGCATTCACATCAGAAGGCGGTGGATGCTCAAGCCGCTGTTGACCATTTTTGTATATCGGAGGAGTGTTTATGGGTGTGCTTTCTGGATTTCGCATCATCGAAATCGCAGGCATCGGGCCGGCGCCGTTCTGCGGCATGCTGCTGGCGGACATGGGCGCCGAAGTGATCCTGGTCGAGCGCAGCGCGGTCAAGGCCGGCGATCCGCTCGACCTGGGCGCGGCCAGCATCGTCCATCGCGGCAAGCGCTCGCTGGCGCTGGACTTGAAGGACCCGCAAGCGGTGGATGCCGTATTAAAACTGGTCGAGGGCGCCGACGCGCTGATCGAGGGCATGCGTCCTGGCGTCATGGAGCGCCTGGGCCTGGGGCCGGATGCGTGCCTGGCGCGCAATCCGCGCCTTGTATTCGGCCGCATGACGGGCTGGGGCCAGGACGGCCCGCTGGCCCAGGCGGCCGGGCATGACATCAATTACATCGCGCTGTCCGGCGCGCTGTGGTATGCCGGCCGGCCCGGCACGGCGCCGACCGCGCCGCCTACGCTGGTCGGAGATATCGGCGGCGGCGCGCTGTATCTCGCGATGGGCGTGTTGGCCGGCATGCTGGCGGTGCGCGCGGGCGGCAGTGGTCAGGTGGTCGATGCAGCCATCGTCGACGGCAGCGCCAACATGATGAACCTGCTGCTGTCGCTGCACGCGGCCGGCAGCATGCCGCTCGAACGCGGCCAGGGTTTGTTGGACGGGCCGCACTGGTACGGCAGTTACTTTTGCGCCGACGGCAAATACGTCACCGTCGGCGCGCTGGAGCCGCAGTTTTATCGCCTGTTCCTTGCAAAACTGGGCCTGGCGGACGATCCCGCTTTCCAGCGCCCGTATGACGCGCGCACCTGGGAAGAGCTGCGGCTGCGCCTGGCGGCGCTGTTCGCCAGCGAGCCGCGCCAGCACTGGATCGACCTGCTGGAGGGAACGGACGCCTGCTTCGCGCCGCTGCTCGATCCGCGCGAAGCCATGGATCACCCGCACATGGCGGCGCGCGGCGTCTACCAGGAACGCGACGGCCTGCTGCAGGCGGCACCGGCGCCGCGCTTTTCGGGCGGACAAGTGGAACCCGGCCCGGTGCCCAGGCGCGGCCAGCACAGCGCGGCCATCCTCGCCACGCTCGGACTGGACGCGCAACAACTGGCCCACCTGCTGCCGGACGCTAATGCCGATTAGTTAGCGCCAAACCTGTCATTCCCGCGCAGGCGGGAATCCCATTTTTTTGCACCGTTGGCGACTCTGAAATGGGATTCCCGCCTGCGCGGGAATGACAATTCTACGGTCGGTGGCTTAATACGGTCGGTGGCTTAACTTGACGGCATTACTGCCGGACGCCGAATGAGGTGATTTGCAATACGGGCGGGACGAAGCGCAATGGCGCGGCCTACTCGACGCATCCTATGATGGCTATAAGAAATATGGCTATAAAAAACATGGTTATAAGCCAGTCTGGATATAACAAACCTACATATCTGAAGGAGACAACATGACACAAGAAACCCTGGTGGCTGGCGTTGGCATGATCCCGTTTACAAAACCGGGCGCCAACGAGCATTATTTCGAGATGGGCGCCAAGGCCGTGCGCCAGGCGCTGGCCGATGCCGGCCTGGCTTATGAAGACGTGCAGCAAGCCTACGCCGGCTACGTCTACGGCGATTCCACTTGCGGCCAGCGCACGCTGTACGAAGTGGGCATGACCGGCATCCCGGTCATCAACGTCAACAACAATTGCTCAACCGGTTCCACCGCGCTGTTTTTGGCGCGCCAGGCCGTCGCCAGCGGCATGCTCGATTGCGTACTTGCGGTCGGCTTCGAGCAGATGCAGCCCGGCGCGCTGGTCAATATGTACAACGACCGCCCGGGACCGTTCGCCAACTTCGACGCGCTGTGCGACGAGCTGTCCCCGGAAAGCGCCCACCTGCCGCTGGCGCTGCGCTATTTCGGCGGCGCCGGCCACGAACACATGAAGCGTTACGGCACAAAACTCGAAACCTTCGCGAAGATCCGCGCCAAGGCCAGCCGTCACGCGGCCAACAACCCGCTGGCCCTGCTGCGTAAAATCTTGAGCGAGGAAGACGTGATGCAGGCGCCGGTATTGTGGGATGGCGTGCTGACCCGCCTGATGGCTTGCCCTCCGACCTGCGGTGCGGCGGCCGCCGTGCTGGTGTCGCCGGCTTTCGCCAAGCGCCACGGCCTGTCGCCCAAGGTGCGCATCCTCGGCCAGTCCATGGTCACCGATTTCCCGGATAGCTTCAGCAGCAAGTCGATGATCGACCTGGTCGGCTTCCAGATGACGGCCGCCGCCGCGCGCAGCGTCTACGAGCAGGCCGGTGTCGGCCCGGCCGATGTCGATGTCTGCGAATTGCACGACTGCTTCGCGCAAAACGAGTTGCTGACCTACGAGGGCCTGGGCCTGTGCGGCGTGGGCGAGGCCGAGCGCTTCGTCGAAGCGGGCGACAACACGTATGGCGGCAAGATCGTCACGAATCCGTCCGGCGGTCTGCTGTCGAAGGGACACCCGCTGGGCGCGACCGGACTGGCGCAGTGCTACGAGCTGACCCGCCAGCTGCGCGGCACGGCCGAAGCGACCCAGGTCGACGGCGCGCGCATCGCGCTGCAACACAATCTCGGCCTGGGCGGCGCCGCCGTCGTGACCATGTACGGCAAGGTCGGGGAGACGGCGCAATGATCGACCGCTCGCATATCGGCAGGACGCTGGCCCGCGTCAGCACCGAAGTCGAGAAGGGCAGGCTGCGCTTCTTCGCCAAGGCGATCGGCGAGACCGACCCGGTGTATACCGACGAATCGGCCGCCAGGGCGGCGGGCCACCGCTCGCTGCCGGTGCCGCCGACCTATTATTTTTGCCTGCCGATGCTGGATGAGCCCGATCCGACGGCCTGGGTGGGAGAACTCGGCATCAACCTGCAGCACATCCTGCACGGCGAGCAGAGTTTCGAATACCTCGGCATGGCGTATGCAGGCGACACGCTGAGCATGGTCACCAGCGTCACCGACATCTATGAAAAAAAGGGCGGCGCGCTGGAATTCGTCGTCACGGAAACGGCCGTCACCAACCAGCTGGGCGAACTCGTGGCAAAAACCCGGTGTTCCCTCGTCGTACGCAATCCGGGAGTAAAAAAATGACGCCACCTGCTTTTGACACCATCGAAGTCGGCACCCCGCTGCCGGCGCTGGCCGTGCCGGCGCTGTCGCGCGCCATGCTGGCGCTGTACGCCGGCGGTTCCGGCGACCACGTGCCGCTGCACATCGACACCGATTTCGCGCGCAAGGCCGGCATGCCGGACGTGTTCGGCCACGGCATGCTGACCGCCGCCTGGCTGGGACGCATGCTGACCGCCTGGGTGCCGCAGGAGCGCATCCGCAAGCTGGACCTGCGCTTCGTCGGCATCACCCACCTGTACAACCAGGTCTCGTGCACCGGCCAGGTGGCGGAAAAATTCGAACAGGATGGCGAGCGCCGCGTGCGCGTCGAATTCCTGGCCAGTAACCAGTACGGCGACAAAAAAGTCGTCGGCGAAGCGCTGATCGCGCTCGACTGAGCGCCGGCGGCAACCCCAATATCTACCATTACGGAGTAACATGATGAGCAAGAAACTCGAAGGAAAAGTCGCCCTGGTCACCGGTTCGGGCCGCGGCATCGGCCGCGCGGTGGCATTGAAACTGGCCAGCGACGGCGCGCGCCTGGTCGTCAACGACCTCGATGCCGACGTGGCCGACGCGGTCGTGGCCGAGATCAAGGCGGCCGGCGGCGAGGCCGTGGCCTGCGCGGGCAGCGTTTCCGCGCCGGACTTCGCCGAGCGTTTTATAAAAACCGCCGTCGACAATTACCAGGGCATCGACATCATCGTCAACAACGCCGGCTACACCTGGGACAACGTGGTGCAGAAGATGACGGACGAACAGTGGTACGCGATCATGGACGTGCACCTGACGGCGCCGTTCCGCATCCTGCGCGCCGCGCAGCCGGTGATCCGCGCGCTGAGCAAGGCGGAAGCCGACGAGGGCCGCGAAGTGTTCCGCAAGGTCGTCAACATCTCGTCCGTCGCCGGCACCGGCGGCAACGCCGGCCAGACCAATTATTCGACCGCGAAGGCCGGCATCATCGGCATGACGAAAACGCTGTCCAAGGAATGGGGCCGCATGAAGGTCAACGTCAACTGCGTCGCCTACGGTTTTATCAGCACCCGCCTGACCGAGGCGTCGGCGGCCGGCAGCAGCACCGTCAACATCGAGGGCCGTGAAATCAAGGTCGGCGTCAGCGAACAGATCCTGGAGATGGCCAAGGCCGGCATCCCGCTGGGACGTCCCGGCACCGCCGAGGAAGCGGCCGGCGCGGTCTACATGCTGTGCATCCCGGAATCGAACTACGTGTCCGGGCAGGTCTTGACCTGCGGCGGCGGCATGAACGGCGTCTGAGGAGCGATCATGTTTATACCTCCCAAAGCGGCCTGGATGAACGAAGAGCTGGAACAGTTCGCCGACGCCGTACGCCGCTACTCGAAGGAGTACCTGGAACCGACCGACGTGGCCTGGCGCGAAAACAAGCAGGCCAGCCGAGAAGCCTGGCTGAAAGCTGGAGAGATCGGCATCATCCTGCCTGACGTGCCGGAAGAATACGGCGGCTCGGGCGGCACGCCGGCGCACGCCGCCGTGGTGTTCCAGGAACTCGGCTACAGCGGCAACAGCGGATTCGGATTGGGCCTGAACCACATCGTCGGCCACTACATCCTCAATTGCGGCACCGAGCAGCAAAAAAAGCGCTGGCTGCCGGGCATCGCCTCGGGTGAGATCATCGCCGCCATCGCGATGACGGAACCGGGCACCGGCTCCGACCTGCAAGGCGTGCG
Source organism: Pseudomonadota bacterium (assembly GCA_040389645.1). Taxonomy (GTDB): domain Bacteria; phylum Pseudomonadota; class Gammaproteobacteria; order Burkholderiales; family Burkholderiaceae_D; genus Rugamonas. Next base: position 208,372 of record JAZJZT010000001.1, read on the forward strand.
CACCACGGCCGAGCGGCGCGGCGACAACTACGTCATCAACGGCGCCAAGACTTTCATCTCCAACGGCCAGTTGTGCGACCTGGTCGTCGTGGTCGCCAAGACCGACCCGACGCAGGGCGCCAAGGGCATTTCTCTGCTGCTGGTCGACTGCGCCACGCCGGGTTTCGAGCGCGGCAAGGCGCTCGACAAGATCGGCATGGAAGGGCAGGACACTTCCGAGATGTTCTTCGACGATTGCACCGTGCCGGCCGACTGCCTGCTGGGCGGCCACGAGGGCCGGGGCTTTTACAACCTGGTGACGCAACTGCCCTTCGAGCGCGCCCAGATCGCGCTGACCGGCGCCGGTGCCATGGCGCGCGCCTTCGACCTGACGCTGGAATACGTCAAGGAGCGCAAGGCGTTCGGCAAGCCGCTGCTGGATTTCCAGAACACCCGCTTCGTGCTGGCGGACGTGCAGGCGACAGTCACGGCGTCGCGTACCTTCGTCGACATGGTGGCGCAGAAGTGGATCGACGGCCAGCTCGACCCGGTGACGGCGTCGATGGCCAAGTTCTGGGTCACCGAGCGCCAGTGCGAGGTGATGGACAAGTGCCTGCAACTGTTCGGCGGCTACGGCTACATGAAGGAATATCCGATCGCCCGCCTGTACGCCGATGCGCGCGTGCAGCGCATCTACGGCGGCACCAACGAAATCCAGCGCGAACTGGTCGGCCGCGCGCTGTAAGGCGCCGGCACGCGAGCAATAAAACCATCAACAGGCGGCGCCCGGCAGGCAAGGGCCGGCCCGCCAGGAGACAAGCATGTACTTTACACAGCCTTTGCACCGCAACCTGCAATGCAGTCCCGAGCAGGTCATGACCATCTGCGGCGAGCGGCGCCGGACCGTGCGCCAGTTCGCCGCGCGCGTGGCCAGGCTGGCCGGCGCCTTGCGCCGCCTGGGCTGCGCCGACGGCGACCGGGTCGCCATGCTCGGCCTCAATTCCGACCACTACATGGAGTACCAGTTCGGTGTGCCGTGGGCCGGCTGCGTGCTCAATCCCTGCAACACGCGCTGGAGCGCGGCGGAAAACGCCTATGCCTTGAGCGATTCAGGCACCACCATCCTGCTGGTGGACGACGCCTTCAAGGACATGGCGCAAGCCATGCGCGGTGAGGTCTCGTCGCTGCGTCACGTGATCCATGTCGGCGATGGCGAAACGCCGGACGGCATGCTCGATTACGAGGCGTTGCTGGATGCGGCCGAACCGGTCGAGGACACGCGGCGCGCGGGCGAAGATTTGCTCGGCATCTTCTACACCGGCGGCACCACCGGTTTTCCGAAAGGCGTGATGCTGAGCCACGGCGCCTTCTGGTGCAGCCAGATGGCGATCGCGGCGGAAGACGGCATGGTCGAAGCGGGTCGCACCATGCTGCGCGCGGCGCCGATGTTTCATCTTGCCGACATGGCCATGGGTTACGCGGCCGTTTTGAAGAACAATACCCACGTGATCGTGCCGTCGTTCCACCCGGTGGCGGTGATGGAAACGATCGAACGGCACCGCGTCACCGGCACGCTGCTGGTGCCGACGATGATACAGATGATCGTCAACCACCCGGAAGTGCGCCGGCACGACCTGTCGTCGCTGCGGACCTTGCTGTACGGTGCTTCTCCGATCCAGGAGCAGGTGCTGAAGGACTTGCTGGCGCTGCTGCCGGAACTGCGCCTGTACCAGGCTTACGGCCAGACCGAGATGGCGCCCGCCGTCAGCGTGCTGCGGCCGGAACAGCACACGCCGGAAGCGGCGGCGCGCGGCATGCTGCGCTCGTGCGGGCGGCCGATGCTGTCGGTCGAAGTGCGCATCCTCGGCGGCGACGGCAACGAGGTGGAGCAGGGCGCCATCGGAGAAATCGCCGTGCGCGGCCCGAACGTGATGAGCGGTTACTGGAATAATCCGGAACAGACCCGCGCCGCGCTGCCGCCGGACGGCTGGCTGCGCACCGGAGACAGCGCGCGCATGGACGAAAACGGCTACCTGTTCATCATGGACCGGGTCAAGGACATGATCGTCACCGGCGGCGAAAACGTCTTCTCGGCTGAAGTCGAAAACGCGCTGAGCACGCACCCCGAGGTGGCCATGTGCGCCGTGATCGGCATCCCGCACGCGCAATGGGGAGAAGCCGTGCACGCGGTGGTGGTACCGAAGCAGGGCTGCGCGCCGGCGGCGGATTCGCTGATCGAGCATTGCCGCGCGCGCATCGCCGGCTACAAGTGCCCGAAAAGCGTCGAACTGCGCGAGGCTCTGCCGCTGTCGGGCGCCGGCAAGGTGCTCAAGACCGTGCTGCGCGAAGCGCACTGGCAAGGCCAGACGCGGCGCGTGGGCTGAACGTGGACAAGGACATCGTCGAACCGGACGTCGGGGCGGCTGCCAAAGCCGCCGCCAGGGCTGCTGCCGATGGCAGGCCGGAACTGCTGCACCCGTGCGGCGCGGCCCCCGGCCCTGGAGAAGCGCGCGAGATCGCGCCCGGCGTGCGCTGGCTGCGCATGCCGATGCCGTTCAAGCCGGCCCACATCAACCTGTGGGCCATCGAAGAAGAAAACGGCTGGACGGTGGTCGACACCGGCCTGCGCGACGCCCCCACCATCGCGGCCTGGCAAGCCTTGCTGGACGGCCCGCTGGCCGCGCCTGCCGGCGGTCCGGCACTGACGCGGGTACTTGTCACGCACATGCACCCCGATCATTCGGGAATGGCGGGCTGGCTGGCCGAGACTTGCGCCTGCCCCTTGTGGATGACGCGCAGCGAATACCTGGGTTGCCGCGCGATGACAGACATCGGCGCCGAGGCGACTCCGTCCAGCATCGCCTTTTACCTGCGCGCCGGCTGGAACGCGGATGCCGTGGCGCGCCATCACGCGGTGCACGTCGCCATTGGGAAATTGGTGCATCCGCTGCCGGAGCACTACCGGCGCATGGTAAACGGCGAGTTGTTCTTCATCGGTCGCCATGCGTGGCAAGTGGTGGTGGGAGAAGGCCACACGCCCGAACACGCCTGCCTGTACTGTCCCGAACTGAAATTGCTGATCGCCGGCGACCAGGTGTTGCCGCGCATTTCCTCCAACGTGTCGGTGCACGCGGACGATCCGGGCGCCAATCCGCTGGCCCACTGGCTGGCGTCGATCGCCCGGCTGAAACGGCTGCTGCCGGACGATGTGCTAGTGCTGCCCGCGCACGACGAACCTTTTATCGGACTGCACGCGCGGCTCGATTACCTGGAAGCCAGCGCACTGCGCGGGCTGGACCGCCTGCGCGAGGCATTGCGCGAACCGCGTCGCGCGGTGGACGTGTTCGGCGCGCTGTACGCGCAGACCATCACGGCCGACAACCCCGTGCTGCTTGGCCTGGCGACCGGCGAAAGCCTGGCCCATTTGAACTATCTGCTGTGCGAAGGAGATGCGGTGGTTCGCGAAGATGAGCAGGGCGTCGCCTGGTATAGCCTGGTATAGCTTGGCATAGCCGTCTTCAGCACTTCTTCCGCATGCCGCTCGGCGATGCGCCACGCCTGGTCGTTATAGAAGCGATAGCAGCGTTGCCGATGCGGCGGACGTGAGAATGCACGCATTTTCCGCTTCGGCGAGATGCTATGCTCCATGCATTCCGCCGCCTTCGGCCGGATTTACCTGAAATTATTGCGCCAAACGCAATCATGTACTATCATAAGTTACATGAGACGCGACAGCAAACTATCCTCCATCCTCCATTTGCTTTTGCACATGGCCCGCAGCGAGCGCCCATTTACGTCGGATGAGTTGGCGGGGTTTTTACAAACCAATTCCGTACTGGTGCGGCGCACGCTGGCCGGCCTGCGTCAGCGCGGCTATGTCGCCTCTGAAAAGGGGCATGGCGGCGGGTGGGTGATTACGGCCGATTTACATCGCGTCACCCTGCGCGATATCTACATCAGCGTCGGATCTCCTACCGTGTTTGCAATGGGCAACCGGGTGGACGAGCCAGAATGCCTGGTTGAAAAAGTCGTCAACCAGTCATTGACGAACGCTTTTGACGAAGCCGAAGCCCTGCTCATCAGCCGATTTGCCGACATCACGATTGCCGATCTGTCCAGGCGCTTCAATGCGCAGTACGCACAACATGGAGAACAACATCATGGACACGCCCCACCGTCAGCCTGAATACGACGTTATCGTCGTTGGCGGCAGCTATGCAGGCCTTTCCGCAGCCATGCAACTGGCGCGTGCACGCCGCCGTGTGCTTGTCATCGACGCGGGCCAGCGTCGCAATCGCCATGCATTGCACTCGCACGGCTTCCTGACCCAGGATGGCAGCAAGGCAGCGGAAATTGCCGCCCAAGGCCGGACCCAATTGCAAGCCTATCCCCATGTCGCATGGGCCAACGAAACGGCAGTCTCGGCCTCCGCACAGGGGGACCATTTCCGGATTACGTTTTCAGATGGCGGGAACGTGCTCGGTCGCCGCCTTATTTTGGCAAGCGGCGTGACCGATACGCTGCCGCCCGTTGAAGGATTGGCGCAGCGCTGGGGCCATAGCGTGTTTCACTGTCCGTACTGCCACGGTTATGAGCTCGACGAAGGCAATATCGGCGTGCTCGCCACCAGTGAAATGTCGATGCACCACGCGCTGATGCTGCCTGATTGGGGACGCGTTACATTCTTTCTGAATGACGCGTTCATACCGAACGATGCGCAACGGGCAGCGTTGAACAGCCGCGGCGTGATCATCGAAACAACGCCGGTCGCTCGGATCGACGGTATTGCCGACGTGATACTGGCAGATGGACGGTGCCTGTCCATGGCGGGATTGTTCGTCATGTCACGCACCAGTTGCACGAGCGCGCTCGCTGGCGAGCTCGGTTGTGCGATGGAAGCAGGCCCGCTCGGCGATTTTGTGCAGACGGACGCGCAAAAAGCGACGAATGTTCCAGGCGTTTTCTGCTGCGGGGATATGGCGCGGGCGGCAGGTAACGTCGCTTTTGCCGTTGCCGATGGTGCAATGGCAGGTGTGGCGGCACATCGATCATTGATCGCCGAATTGAACCACGCTATGTAGCGCATGGCATGCCGGCTTGAGGGGGGGAGGAGTTGGTGGCGATATTCCGCTTCGGTGAGATGCTATGCTCCGGGAAGTGGGCTGGTTTCGGCCGGAGGCGGTCATTTGCCAAAACCGCGTATAAGCACTGCCATCTTCAGCAAGTTGATATTTTAAAAATTCCAGGTGAAATTGGCGATGGGAAAACGATTAATAATTGAAGGCCGAGTGCAGGGTGTCGGGTATCGCGCGTCCCTGGCGGAAGAAGCCCTCGCCTTGGGCCTGCACGGCTGGGTGCGCAATCGCCGGGATGGCTCCGTGGAAGCCTGCGTTGAGGGAAATGCGCCGGCAATCGAAGCCATCATCCTCTGGGCAAAACGCAGCCCACCCGCTGCAAGGGTATCGAATGTCTCCATCGAGGATTTAGGCGCGCAGGTATCTGCGGGGAGGGGATTTGAGATTTTGCCGACGCAGTGAGGAACCGCTGGACTTGTTGGGGATATTGGGGATATCGGGGTCAGTTCCGGCAACTGGACAAACAAATGCCGGAACTGAGTCCAGTGGCTGGACCCCAGTGGCTGCAGTCGTCATGACCGTTTACCCTGACTCCTTCTGCCCAGGAGATGTCAGAGTGAAAGTGTGGTCCGGCCCAACTTTGGGATTGACGGACACGTAGAATTTTTTCTGCACACCTCCAGAATTTGCGCGCTGGAGCTGTGGTGGTAGCCCCAAGACAATTGGATCCAAGTCACGCTCGACAATAAGGTCATCGAGAGGTGGGATCGGTTCATGGCAATTCGCGTCTTCAAGATAAAGAATCTGAAACCAGGCTTCGTCATGTGCGATATCCGACGAAATATCAATCTCGGCGTCGGGTGGATAGTCAATCGCAGTCCCTTTCGTTACATCCATGCCTTTCAATTGAACTTGGTAGGGTCCGGCACCTACCCGGACTCTTCGACGGACAAAATCGTATACACCAGCTGTTCCATCGATGATTGCCGATTGCTCAAACCACCCGCCTGAAAGGATAAGTTCCGAGAACATCTGCGTCGCAACGAAAACGCTACCGTCGGCGACATCGAACGCAGTCGGGCGTTTGAATTCGAACAATCCTGTATAGCTGCCGCCACCGATAGGATTGGACATAATTAAGGATCGTAACCAATGGCACAGCCAATTTGCGACGGGCTGGCCTTGGAACATGATGGATATGTCAGCGCAGTGACGTGTGTTTCCTTCATAGACGTGTTCCAGCCGGAATCCCATGTGGTCGATTTTCAACCGGCGAAAATACACGCTGTCGAATAATTGATGCTGAATCCGTCCATCGTCTTGGCGAAACACACCGATCAAGACGATGCCGACCCGTTTCGCTTTTCGAATAGCTGGATCAGTGAAGCCGGCATTGCTACAAATAATAGCAATATCGCTTCCACAATCACGACGCTTTGAGTCGAATGCGTCAACGACCGCGATACCGACCGGACCGGTGGTCTTTCGGTCATAGTCCTTGCATTCAATGAGGGCGCTATAAGATACGCCATCGACCGTACCTTCGATAGACACGTCACGGTCTCGGCGTCCATCGGGACCGTCGATCCATGTTCCCTGACGAACAACCGCCTGTGGGTCTATCACCTGTACTACTGCTGCTACGCATTCCTCGAATGCGCGGCCGCGCTTCATCTTAGTCGTCTTCGTTGCCTTTTTCTTCATACAGGCACCTTCAATGAACTGATTTACATCTGCAAGCTGCCCGCTTCGGCGTCGTTAGGCCGATTGGGGACTGGATGGGGAAGGCAGGTACTAGCGGCGAAAATATGATATTTCCAGATGCTGGGGAGATTGCGTGATAAATAGGCGCGGATGCCGCGCAGTCCGCGGCCGGCGCCATGCATATCGGCCCGGCATCAGGAAAAGGCATACCTTTCCCCGATGCCGAAACTCGTTTATGCCGTTACGCTGACACGGCGGCCAAGGCCGCGTTGAAGCTGGCGCTTGGACGCATCACCGCTTCGGTTTTCGCCGGATCAGGGAAGTAATAGCCGCCGATATCGACCGCCGCGCCTTGCGCGCTGTTCAACTCTTCGACGATCTTCGCTTCGTTTTCTCCCAGCGACTGCGCCAGCGGCGTGAAGTGCGCCTTCAGTTCCGCGTCGTCCGTCTGCGCGGCCAGGGCCTGGGCCCAGTACAGCGCCAGGTAGAAATGGCTGCCGCGGTTGTCCAGCTCTCCGGTGCGGGTCGATGGCGACTTGTTATTGTCGAGCAGCTTGCCGGTCGCTTCGTCCAGCGTCCTGGCCAGGATCTTGGCCTTGGTGTTGCCGGTCTTGATGCCCATGTCTTCCAGCGAGACGGCGAGAGCCAGGAATTCGCCCAGCGAATCCCAGCGCAGGTGGTTTTCTTCGACCAGCTGCTTGACGTGTTTCGGAGCCGAACCGCCGGCGCCCGTTTCGTACATGCCGCCGCCGGCCATCAGCGGAACGATCGACAGCATCTTGGCGCTGGTGCCCAGTTCCATGATCGGGAACAGGTCGGTCAGATAGTCGCGCAGGATGTTGCCGGTCACGGAAATCGTGTCCAGGCCGCGCATCGCGCGCTCCAGCGTGTAGCGCATCGCGCGCACTTGCGACATGATCTGGATGTCGAGACCTTGCGTATCGTGATCCTTCAGGTAGGTTTCCACCTTCTTGATCAGCTCGTTTTCATGCGGACGGTAGGAGTCGAGCCAGAACACGGCCGGCATGCCGGAGTTGCGCGCGCGCGTGACGGCGAGTTTGACCCAGTCGCGGATCGGCGCATCCTTGACCTGGCACATGCGCCAGATATCTCCCTCTTCGACCGTCTGCGTCAACAGCACTTCGCCGGTGGCGATGTCGGTGATGTTGGCGACGCCCGCTTCCGGCGCTTCGAAGGTCTTGTCGTGCGAACCGTATTCCTCGGCTTGCTGCGCCATCAGGCCGACGTTGGGCACGGTGCCCATCGTGCGCGGATCGAAGTTGCCGTGCCATTTGCAGAAATTGATCATTTCCTGGTAAATGCGGGCGAAGGTGCTTTCAGGCATGACGGCCTTGACGTCCTTCGGACGGCCGTCGGCACCCCACATCTTGCCGCCGATCCGGATCATTGCCGGCATCGACGCGTCGACGATGATGTCGTTGGGCGAGTGGAAGTTGGTGATGCCTTTGGCCGAGTCGACCATCGCCAGTTCCGGGCGGTTGGCGTGGCAGGCGTGCAAGTCCTTCAGGATTTCTTCGCGCTGCGAGGTCGGCAGCGTCTCGATCTTGTCGAACAGGTTGACCATGCCGTTGTTGACGTTGACGCCCAGTTCCTCGAACAGCGCGGCGTGCTTGGCGAACGCTTCCTTGTAGAAGATGCGGACGCAGTGGCCGAACACGATCGGGTGCGAGACTTTCATCATCGTCGCCTTGACGTGCAGCGAGAACATGACGCCGGTCTTGTACGCGTCGTCCAGTTCCTTTTCGTAGAATTCCAGCAGCGCTTTTTTGCTCATGAACATGCTGTCGATGATTTCACCGGCTTGCAGCGAGACCTTCGGCTTGAGCACGATCGATTTGCCGGAACTGGTGATCAGTTCCATCTTGACGTCGCGCGCGTGGTCGAGCGTCATCGATTTTTCGCCGTGATAAAAGTCGCCGTGGTGCATGTGGGAGACGTGGGTGCGCGACGCCTGGCTCCATTCGCCCATCGAATGCGGATGCTTGCGTGCGAATTCCTTGACGGCCTTCGGTGCGCGGCGGTCGGAATTGCCTTCACGCAATACCGGGTTGACCGAGCTGCCGATGCACTTGCCGTAGCGGGCTTTGAGCGCCTTGTCGGCGTCGGTCTTCGGGTCTTCCGGGTAGTCGGGCAGCTTGTAGCCGCGGCTTTGCAGTTCGCGCACGCAGGCCATCAGTTGCGAGACCGATGCGCTGATGTTCGGCAGCTTGATGATGTTGGTGTCGGCATTCTGGGTCAGCGCGCCCAGTTCGGCCAGCGTATTCGGTACTTTTTGTTCGTCGCTCAGGTATTCGGGGAATTCCGCCAGGACCCGCGCCGCGACTGAAATGTCGCGCGCGATCACGTCGACGCCGGCCGGCGCGGTGAATTTCTTGATGATGGGCAGCAGGGAATAAGTCGCCAGCAGCGGCGCTTCGTCGGTCAGTGTGTAAATGATTTTTTGTGTCGTCATGGTCATTCCCTCATATGCAATCGGTGCCCGGCAGGGGTCTTGCCAGGCACATGGTGGTCTTTCTTGTTCTAAGCGGCGAGTGCGTTGGCGCTGACACCTGCTGGCTCAAGGCGCTTATTTTAGACTGTCCCCACTAATATTTGGCGTAAAACTGTCATTTCGGGGCTCGAAATGCTGTTTCACGGGATGAAAACATCGCGATATGCAGATTGTGCTCGTTAGCAACACTTTCATATATGGTACTTGTTCGCCGGCGCCGTAGCGTTGAAAATAAAGTCCTTTCCGGGGCGGCCTAACTCCTGCCGCCACCGGTTCCTGTCTTTTGCGCCGCAAGCCGCCGCGTATCCATCTTGAGGGGTTTCCCATGAAATTGAATAATCTGCGCATCGGCGCGCGGCTCGGGCTGGGCTTCGGTGCGGTATTGCTGCTGCTTGCCTTGTTGACTGTCACCGGCGCATGGCGGCTGAGCAGCATGGGGCAGTTGAGCGGCCAGGTGGCGGAGACCGGCATCGCCAAGGTGCGCCTGATCCTGCAATGGCAGTCGACGGTGTTGCTCAATGGCACGCGCATCCTGGCGGCGGTCAAGAATGCCGACCCGAACGAGCGCAAGTATTTTCAGGACCAGGTCGCGAAGACGATGGAAAGTAACGACCAATTGCAAAAAAACGTGGAAGCGCTGATCACCGATGACGCGGGCAAGGCCTTGCTGGCCAGGCTCGCCGAGCGGCGGCGCGCGACGCGCGCGGCGGTCGGTCCGATCTTCAAGGCGCAGCAGGATGGCGATAACGAGACCGCCGCCAAGCTGGTCGACAGCACGTTGATTCCGGCGTCGGACGCTTACGCGGCGGCGGTGCTGGAACTGAAGGAGCAGCAGGATGGGCTGATCGCCGCGATGATGGCGGACATCGCCGTCCATGACCGCAGCGGCCGGCGCATGTTGCTGTTGCTCGGCGGCGCCGCCATCGCGATTGGACTCGGTTTCGCCTACACGATGACGCGCTCGATCACGCAACCGCTGGGGGAAGCCGTGCGCGCCATCAACCGCGTGGCCGAGGGGGACTTGACGGCGACCATCGTCGTGCAGTCGCGCGATGAAACCGGGCAGTTGATGCAGGCGCTGCAACGGATGAATGCGAACCTGGCGAAGCTGGTGGGGGAGGTCCGCGGCGGCACCGATACCATCGCCACGGCATCGGCCGAAATCGCTACCGGCAATATGGACCTGTCGTCGCGCACCGAAACGCAGGCCAGCTCTCTGCAGCAGACCGCGTCGTCGATGGAAGAATTGACGTCCACCGTCAAGCAGAACGCCGACAATGCGAGGCAGGCCAACCAGCTGGCCGTGTCGGCTTCCGAAGTGGCGGTCGAAGGCGGCGCGGTGGTGGGCAGGGTGGTCGAGACGATGGGGTCCATCAATGCGTCGTCGCGCAAGGTGGTCGATATCATCAGCGTCATCGACGGCATCGCCTTCCAGACCAACATCCTGGCGTTGAATGCGGCGGTGGAAGCGGCGCGCGCCGGGGAGCAGGGGCGCGGTTTTGCCGTGGTGGCGTCGGAAGTGCGCAACCTGGCGCAGCGCTCGGCCACGGCGGCCAAGGAAATCAAGGCGTTGATCGACGATTCGGTCGACAAGGTCGACATCGGCAGCCGGCTGGTGTCGCAGGCCGGCAGCACGATGGAACAGGTGGTATCGAGCATCCGGCGCGTGACGGACATCATGGGCGAGATCACGTCGGCCAGCGTCGAGCAGACCGTCGGCATCGAGCAGGTCAACCAGGCGATCACGCAGATGGACAGCGCGACCCAGCAGAACGCGGCGCTGGTCGAGCAGGCGGCGGCCGCCGCCGCGGCGATGCAGGACCAGGCGCAGCGGCTGGCGCAGGCGGTCAGCGTGTTCAAGGTTGTATGAATTTCATGCATTCCAGATATAAATTTCATTGCATGGATTTATATTGCTCGTCCTCCTACACTGGATGTGCTTCCCCGCATATCGACATTGGAGACCGAGATGGATCAGAACAGCAAAACCGCGACCTTGCATACCGAAGGCGCCGACATCGTTTATGACTGCGAAGGGCAAGGCCCGCTGCTGTTGCTGATCGTCGGCGGCAACGGCGACAGCCGGCGCTACATCCCGCTGTCGGCGCGCCTGGCCGGCAGTTACACGGTGGTGCGTTACGACCGGCGCGCCAGCACGCGCAGCAGCGGCGATACCGGGATCGACATGGACATGGCGCAGCAGAGCCGCGACGCGGCCGCGCTGATCCGCGCCCTCGGCCTCGGTCCCGCCTATGTCTTCGGCAACAGCGGCGGCGCCAGCATCGCCATCAAGCTGACCGAAGACCATCCGGAACTGGTGCGCGCCCTGGTGGCGCACGAACCGCCGGTGATGCGCATCCTGCACGACGCGCAGCAGCAGATGGCGATGATCGATGAAGTCTTTTCCGCTTTCCAGCAGCACGGCGCGCAGGTGGCGATGCGCAAGTTCGCCCAGACGCTGGTCGGTTTTGACAAGGGGGACATGGCGCCCGGCGACCAGGGCGGCAACATGGAGTACTTCATGGCCCACGAATACCTGCCGATCGGGCGCTATCTGCCCAACCTCGACAAGATCCGGCGCGACGGCGTGCCGGTGGTGACCTGCGCCGGCAGCGCCAGCGTCGACGCCTACTATGCGCGCACGGCGCGGGTGATGGCCAACCTGCTGGCTTGCCCGTATGTCGAAATGGCGGGCAACCACCTGGCCTTCGTCATCGCCCCCGATCTCTTCGCCGCCGAACTGCTGCCGATCCTGCAACGGCTGCGCGAAGCGGACACGCTGCTAGCCTGACGGCCTGCCAGCGGCGCCCCGAACGCGGCGCCGCCGATCTTATTCCGTCTGCACCGGCCGGTGCTAATGCGATTAAGTTAGCGCCAAATCTGTCGTTCCCGCGCAGGCGGGAACCCCATCTTTTTGCACCTTTTGCGACTCTAAATGGGATTCCCGCTTTCGCGGGAATGACAATTAACAACGGCATTGGCACCGCACACATGGAGCATGTATGAAGTCGCACACGCAAATCACGCAGCCCAGCAAGGAAGAGGTCCGCAATTATCTTCAGCGGCGCCGCGCCGAGCATGCTCCGCCGCCGGCGCCGGAACGCATCCGCGAGCAACTGGGGTGGTCGTTGCTGCCTGCGGGTGCGGGGCAGGCGGGCAGCGCCTGCTAGCTGCGGAAGGGAATGCTGATCATGCAGTAGAGATTACGGCAGGTTCAGGACGCGCGCGATGTCGTCCCAGGCGATGTATTTGAAATTTTGCGGCCCGTCCGGAAGGCGCTTGTAGCCATCCTGCACCACCAGCATGCCCTTGGCATAAGCTCCACCGAGGTTGGCCGAGGTCACGTCGAGTCCATCCGTCTCCGAACTGCCGTCGATGCCGGCTTGCGCATTCATGCCGACGCGGAAGGCGCCGCGCACCCGGTAGGGAGCGTGCGCGTCCAGCACCACGTAGCTGTTGCTGCCCTGGCTGGACACGACCAGGTAGTCCGCTGCCTTGCCGTGATAGATGGCCATGCCTTCCACGTCCGCCGTCAGGTGGGGGCCGACCGGCAGTACCATGCCGAGGGCGTCCGGCCTGGCGGCGTCGGCGGAGGTGGTCCAAACGCCGCGTTTTTCTTCGCCCAGGAACAGGCGCGCGCTGGCGTCGTCGGCCACGCAGCCTTCCGGCTGGCTGGCGACCTTGAAGCGGCGCAGCAGCGTGGCGCTAAATAGGTGGTCGCGCCGCTCGATGCGGTAGTGCAGGAAGCTGCCGTCCTTGTCATTGACGAAGGCTTCCAGGCCGCCGGCCGGCGGCTGGTACAGGCACATGCCGTAGATGCGCTCCAGCGGCGTCGGAAAGCTGCCGGCTTCCTTGACGGTGCCGCCGGCGTCGATGGAAAACAGCATCATCGTATTGTCGTCGCGCTGGGTGGCCACGGCCAGGTCGAAGCGCTGTTGATCCAGTAAGACATTCTGGCGCAGGTCCACGTTGTTCAGGCGGCCCACTTCGAGCAATTGCAGTTGCTTGCCTTGCAGGTCGTAGACCAGCAGGCCTTGCTTCTTGTTGGTGCCGAGCACGCGCGATGCGCCTGGGTCGGCCGGGTGCACCCAGATGGCGGGATCGTCGGCAGCATCGCCGAGGCGGGCCATCGGCTCGGTCTGGGCGCGCGGTTCGACGATGGCCATCGCGGGTACCGGCGAAGATTGATGTTTCCATGCCAGTGCCCGGGTTTGCCAGGATTTGCCATCCTTGGCGAGCAGCAGCAATTGCCGGGCGAGGGCGTCGCTGGCGCCGGAACCGCCGCCGTTACCGGGGACGTTAGCGGGGGCTTTATCGTTACTGCTGCCGGCGCCGCTGCGCAGCGCGAGCTGCCTGGCGCCATGCGCGGCTTGCCGGCCGACCTGCTGCCATTGTTCGCCATGTTGCCGTATCAGGTGCAGCGTCGTGCCATGCCGGTCGAGCAGCGCCACGCCGCCGGGTAGCACGGCGAGCGCGCCGGCGCCGCCGTCCAGCTTGCCGTAGGGAGCGCGCAGCGCCACCGGCGTGCGGCCGCCCGGTCCTTCCGCATCGGCGCTGTAGGCCCACAGGCCCATCTCCGTTTCGCTCACCAGCAAGGTCGCGCTGGCGTCGTCCACCCGGCAGTGCTTGACGTGCGGCGGCAGCGCAAGCTTGCGCACCAGCCTGTGCGTGTCTTGATACGACAGCCATTGCTCGGCCTGGCCATCTTTACCGATCTGGAACAGGTGGTCGAGCTGCTGCGCATCGCGGAACAGGCAGGCGGCTTCGATCCCGTAGCCCGGCGCGGGCAGCGGCGGCTGTGCAATCAGGCGGCCGGCTTGCAAATCCGCCACGACGAGCATGGCGCGGTCGGTATTGGCGTCGAGTACCAGCGCCAGCGCGCCGTCGGGGTGGCTGCGGGTGTCGAGCTGCTTGGCGCGCATCGGCAGCAGCGCGCGTTCCTGGCCGGCGGCATCGAGCAGGTGCAGGCCCTGCTTGTCCAGCGCCAGCCAGCCGCCGTCGGGCAGCGCCGCCAGTTCCTGCGCGCGGGCGGCGATTCCGGGCAGGCCGGCTGTCGCCGCGGATGGGGCAGCCGTCGGGGGTTTCGACCATGCCGACGGGGCGATGCCGGCGAGTACCGCGCCGCACAGCGCGGCCAGCAGCAGTGGGCGGGCCGCGACCATTGCGCGTGGAGTGTTCATATTAATAGGTGCGCGCATCAGAATACGTTCGCCTTCAGCGTGATTTTATAGGTGCGGCCGTACTGTTCGTACTGCGCGTTGTGGTTTTTGCTGCCCTGATAAACATAATAATGTTCGTTGTTGACGTTGGCCGCTTCGAACACCAGCTGGAATTGGCGGTTCAATTGCCACGCCAGCGACAGGTCGACCTGGGTCTGGGGGGCGACGATACGGTCCTGGCTCGCTTTCAAAATGTCGGAGCCCAGTTCCAGCAAATAGGGCGACTTGTGATTGAGCGCGACGCGGGCGCTGACCGGTCCCTGTTCGTAGCCGAGCATCAGGTTCAGCATGCGGTCGGACTGGCCTGGCATCGTGATGTCGCGCGCCAGCGTCCTGGCCGTCGCCACATCGTAGCGCGCCACGCGGGCGCTGGAATCGGTCAGCGTGGCGTTGGCGCCGACGATCAGGCGGTTGAACGGCGACGGCAGCATGCGCAGCGGTTGAGAATATGCCAGTTCCAGTCCCCGCACGCCGGCCTTGTCGCCGTTGGCGTACGAGGTGGCGCTGGTAAAACCGGCCCACTGCCCGGTGCCGGCGAGGTTGGTGGTGTAGGTGAAGTTCTTGATATTTTTGTGGAACAGGTAGGCGGACAGCACGCCATCCTTGCCCAGCACGCGTTCCACGCCCAGGTCCAGGTTAGTCGACTTGAGCGGCGCCAGGTCGGGATTGCCGATCACCGCTTCGGTGGCGCTGGCCAGGCTGACGCCGGGTGCCAGTTGGCTGAAGTTGGCGCGCACCACGGCGTGGGTCCAGGCCGCGCGTACGCTGGTTTTCTGGTCGATATCGTAGCGCGCCTGCAGCGACGGCAGCCAGTTGGTGTAGGAACGCGCGCGCCGTACCGGCGTCACGCTGGCGCCGGACACCTGCGAGCCGAGCGCTTCGAAGCGGGTATGTTCGCCGCGCACGCCGGCCAGCAGGTTCCACGCCTGGTAGCGCATGCTGTCTTGCAGGTAGGCGGCATCGATGTCCTCGTTCATTGTGTAGTCGTTCAGCGTCGATTCCGGCAGCAGCCGTGCGCTTGGGCGGTCCAGGCCGGCGATGCGGGCGCGCACCAGCGCCGGATCGATCGCCGTGCCGATGGCGCCGAGCTTGTAGTCCAGTGTGTCCGGCCCGGTGAAGGCGGACATCGATGTGGAGCCGGCGCCCCAGTAATTGGGGCTGGATGCCTTGGCGCTGTTGTACTGCCACTGTTCGGTGTCGTTGCTCTTCTCGCGGCGCGCGCTTTTCAGGCCGAACTTCAGCACCGATTGCAGCGCGCCCGTTTCCAGTGTACGGCTCAGGTCCGCGCGCAAATGATTCGCCTTGTCCTGCGAATAGCGCTGCTGCAGGCTGATCGCGTTCAGGCTGTAATTGGCCGGATCGAAGACGGCGGCCGGCGCGATCAATTGCGGTTGCGCGCCGTCGCGGAAGCCGATGCCCGCAAAATTGGCGTTGCCGCGGAAGCGCGCATCGTTCAGCGCTTCCGGCGTGTCTTCGCTGGCCTTGCTGAGCGCGCCGGAGACTTCCAGTGTCCAGTCCTGCCACTGCTGTTCGGTGCCCAGCACCAGCGAGCGGATGGTTTGCGTGAATTTGCGCTGGCGCAGGCGGCGCTCGGCGCGCGCACTGGCGGTGGCGCCCTCGGACACGGCGCCGCCGGCGATATTGCTGATGGTGATGCGGTCGCGCACTTCATCGTCGCTGAAGCGGCTCAGGAAGCTGCGCAGGTAGATGCTGCTGCCGGCGGCCGGGCGGTAATCCAGGTTCAGCGCAAAGGCGCCGCGCTCGCGCACCGGTAAGTAATCGCGCAATTCAAAGCCGCCCAGGCGCTCGCCGTCCCAGGCGCCGCCGGTTTCGACATTGTCCGAACCGAACTTGCGCTTTTCCGCGCTCAAGCCGGCGGCCACGCCCAGTTTGCCGTCCAGGAAACGCTGCGCCCACAGCAGGCCGCCGTTCGGGCTGGTCTGGCCGGTGTTCTGGTCGCGGCTGGCGCCGGCGTACGCCGACAACAAATTGCCCGGCAGGTCGAAGGCGGACAGGGATTTTACTTCGACGGTGCCGCTCAGCGAGTTCGCGTCCTGGTCCGGCGTCAGCGTCTTGCTCACTTCCAGCGAGCGGATCAGGCCGGCCGGCAGCACATCCAGCGCCACCGCGCGGCGGCTCGCTTCGGGCGACGGCACCAGCGCGCCATTGATGGTGACGCTGTTCAGGTCCGGTCCCATGCCGCGCACGGTGATGTAGCGTCCCTCCCCCTGGTCGCGCTGCACGGAAACGCCGGGCAGGCGCGCCAGCGCTTCGGCGGCGTTCTGGTCGGGCAGGCCGCCGATGTCGTCGCTGCTGATGATGCTGACGATATTGTTCGCTTTTTCCTGCGCGGCCACGGCCTTGCTCAAGGCGGCGCGCTGGCCGGTGACGACCACGCGCGCGTGGTTGTCGTCGTTGGCCTGCGCCTGCGCGGCTTGGGCGGACAGCATGGCCAGCACGCCAAGGGCGAGGGCGCTGCGGCGGCCGCCGTGGCCGTGTGGATTGGAAGGCGGAAGGGAGTTCAGGGTCATGGTGTGGGTATCGAATGGCAAGAGGTGGCCGGATTCTAGGGACCGAATATGTCAGTCCCGTGACAGGCCGGCGGCGCCAGGCGCTCCGGCGCCGGGATTGCGGCCGGATTGAGCCGGATTGAGCCGGATTGACCCGCCCGCCCCGGGGCGCGGCGCCCGGTGCCGGAATGTTTGACTGATTCGATGCGCCGCGGTGAGCCGTTTGCACCTCCCCGATTTGTGCCGCGATGTCATCGCCCTGTCACGCCGCCACGCTATGCTGGCTCCGCCCAAGTCTCATACGCATTCATATTGCGTCCATCTCCATGCTCCGTTTGCACCGTTTTCCCTTGGCCGCCGCCTTGCTGTCGCTGCCGGCCTGCTTTCTGCTGTATGCCTGGATAGGTAGCCCCAAGCCGGTGCACCTGTGGCGCTGGATGGATATCGTCGGCGAGGGCGGCACGGCGCTGATGGCGGGCGTCTGGCTCCTGTTCACCTTGAGCAGCCGTCCCGGCGGACTGGTGACGCGCCTGTTGGGCGGAGGATTGGCCGCGATCATGCTCGGTTCCTGGGCCGACTGCCTGGACGAATTCTTCCGCATCCCCAAGGACCAGGTCTGGGACAACTGGCTCGAAGCGCTGGTGCCGTTCGGGATGCTGCTGCTCACGGTGGGTATGTATTACTGGCGCCAGGAACAGTTCCGCCTGAACGAACACCTGCACAAGCGCGAGCGGCTGTTCCGCGACCATCACGGCTTTGACAGGATCACGCAACTGGCCAACGCCGATTACCTGCGCGAGCAGTTACGCGTGGAAGCGGCGCGCCGGCCGCGCGGCGCCAGCGCGCTGGTGCTGTTCGATATCGACGGTTTCCACCTGATTAACCGCCAGTTCGGCCAGCAGGAAGGCGACCGCGTGCTGCAGGCCGTCGGCCACATGCTGTTGCTGAACCTGCGCAGCGAGGACCTGCTGTGCCGTTATGCCGGCGACCGCTTTGCGCTGTTGCTGCCCCATACCTGCGCGGACACCGCCGATGCGATGGCACGGCATTTGTGCTCGATGGTGGGGCAGATGCGCCACGGCGCGCCCCAAGGCCGGGTACCGGTGACGGTGCGCTTTGTCGCCGGCGCGCTGGACGCCGATCCGGACGCGCTGCTGGCTCGCCTGAGCCTTGCGCTGGAAGCGCCGCTGCACGCCGAAACGGCCGGCGCATGATCGCCTACGCCAGTCCGGGCGAAGCGAGCATCGTGGCGCGGCACCAGCCCGCGCTGCTTCTTGACTATGCGCGCAGCCGCGACGCCGGCGGTCCGGCGCTGTTGCGCGATACGGGCCTCGACAGCTGCGACATGCCGGCCGCCGCCCTTGGCGTGACGCCCTTGCAGTACCTGCAATTGCTGCGCAATGTGTTGCGCGAACTCGATAGCGCCGACACCAGCTTCATGCTGGGCCAGCAGATGCTGCCCGGGCATTACGGCGCCGTCAGCCAGGCCTTGCTGCACGCGCGCACGCTGCGCCAGGCCTTGCAGATCCTGTGCGAATTCCACGTGCGGATTTGCCCGCTGCTGCGCCCGCGCCTGCGCGAGGACGGCCCGCTGGCCGTGCTGTACTGGAGCGCCAGCTACGGCGCGCCGGTATTGTTGCCGGCGCTGGTGGAAATGCACATGACGGCGCTGGCGGCGCTGTGCCGCTGGCTCAGCGGAGACAGGTTGCCGTGGCGTTTCTGTTTCAACCGCGCCAGTCCGCGCCACGTGGAACAGCACCAGGTGCACCTGGGCCAGGACCTGCGCTTCAATTGCCATCTCGACGCGATGCTGATCGACGCCGCCTGGCTCGACCGGCCCTGGCCGCGCGGCAATGCGATGGCCGCCGCCGTGGCGCTGCGCGCCGTCGAGGAAGCCGCCGCGCAACAGCCGGTCCATGGCAGCCTGCTCGACGCGCTGTACGATTACCTGATGGACAACGTGCGCTGCGCGCCGACCTTGGAAATGAGCGCGGCCGCCTTCGATATCAGCCCGGCCACGCTGAAGCGCCATTTATTAAAACTCGGCACGCACTTCCAGGCCGAACTGGACCAGGTGCGCACCCACGTGGCCTTATACCTGTTCCAGACCCGGCGCGCCGACAACGATACCGTGGCCGCCTATCTCGGTTTTCACGATGCGACCAATTTCCGGCGCTCCTTCAAGCGCTGGACTGGCCAGACGCCCGGCCTGCTGCGCGAAGGCTTGCACGGCTTGGGGCTTTAGGCCCGCGGCCGCCAGTGGCCGTGCGGTGCTGATGGCGGCGCGGGCCAGACTCCGGCACCGTCAGTCGACGTGGTGCGGATCGAGCACCGATTGCACGCTCTGCAAGGGCTGCGCGTTATACGCCGCCGCGACATCGCTCTTCATCTTGTCGAGCGCGGTCTTGGCAAAATATTTGCCTTTGACGACGACGCCGGAAATCTTCGACAGATTGGCCGTGTCGGCCAGCGGGTTGGCGTCGAGCAGCACCAGGTCCGCGTTTTTCCCCGTTGCGACGGTCCCCATCGTCGCTTCGCGTTTCAGGAATTTGGCGCCGTTCAGCGTCGCCATCTGCAGCACCGTCAGCGGCGACAGGCCCGATGCCGACAATTCCCGGAATTCCTGGTGCAGCGAGAAACCGGGAACCACCCAGATGCCGCTCAGGTCCGAGCCCGTCATCATCGGCACGCCGCTGTCGGCCAGCAATTTCGTCGCCTTTTGCTGCAAGCCGTAATAGCGCTGCAAGGTGGCGCTGGCGCTGGCCGGCAGCGTGGCGTACTGGGCGGCGATCTGCTTCCACAGCGCGCGCCGGGTCTTGTCGACATAGACCAGGTTCGGGTCGTTCAGGTAAGCCGGGTCGTTGCCGAAGCTTTGCGTGCGCAGGCGGATCAAGGTCGGCACTTGCCAGGTGCCGTTGGCGGCCAGGGTTTTGGCCAGCGACTGGCACTGGCTGTCGCTGTACGTATCCTGGATGCGCTGGTAAAACGGCGCATAGTTGGCGCCGTCGTAGGCGCGCGGGTTGATCACGTAGGTGGCGGGATAGGGCGGATTCGGTGGCGGCGCGCTCAAAATGGCTTGCCGTATCGCGGTCTGCTCGCTGGCGCAGTCGAGCAGCAGGCCCCAGCCGGAACCCAGGTGTTCGAACGCGCGCCAGCCGGCGTTCGACGAATCGAGCGCGCTGATGGTCGGCACCAGGTGGCCGGCGACATGGCTGTTTTTTAATTTCGCTTCGGCCAGGATCGCCATCACGGCGTCGCGCGAACCGCCGACCACCTTGATGAAATCGGCCCCTTCGGCCAGTTTCTGGTCGACGAACTGCGTCGCGGCGGCGGCCGTCGGCGCCTGGCCGACAAAGATGTCGCTGGTGATGGATACCACTTCCGGCGCGTCGACCTTGCCCGCCGCGCTGTCGGCATTTAATTGGCGCACGCGCTGCACCGTGGCGGCGTTGCCGCCCATGTCGCGGATGCCCGTGATGCCGTTGGCGATCAACAGCGGCCAGTAGGTGACGGGCAGGTCGGCCGCCTGCATCGCGTGGGTATGCATGTCCAGGAATCCCGGCACGATGAACTTGCCGCTGGCGTCTACCGTCTGCACGCCGCTGCCGGCGTCGATCGATTTGCCGGTGATGTTCTGGATCTTGCCGCCGTCGATGACGATCGACTGGCCCGCCGTCAGCGAGCCGTCCTCGGTGCTGACGACGGTGGCGTTGAGCAGCACGGTGCCGCTGGAAATCTTGACGCTGTCGTCGCCGCCGCAAGCGGCAACGATGCTTCCAAGGGCGGCGATGGCCGCGCCGCCGACGATCAATTTTTTGACTTGCATGTGAATGTCTCCCGTTTTTTTATGGCCGGCCGACTGCGCACTGCGCCGGTCCTGGCTGAAACTCGAGACTAAAAGGTCGCCGCCCTTGTCATAAGATGGCGGAAGGATACAACTGATAGAAAATTGGTATCGCGCACGAGGTAATGTCAATGTGATATGTATTGCCCGTCCGCCGCGCGCACCGTCCCGAAACGGGTAGTGAAGGGCTGCAAGGTTGAACAGTAACATTTCCTAGTGTCATTGGCGCGCGCCCGAGTGTACTATTCGGATAGAAGTGTGGCTTGCGCTTCGCGGCCAGAGCAACGTACCTTTCCGTGGAAAAATAGATGCCCGAACAACGCGCACGAATCTTGGTGATCGATGACAGCCCTGAAATCATCAGGCTGCTGACGCTTTTGCTGGCTGAACGAGCCGATATTTCCTTCGCCACCAGCGGTGTGCGCGGGATCGAGGTGGCCCGGCGCATTCAGCCCGAACTGGTGTTATTGGATGTCAGCCTGCCGGACATCGATGGTTTCGAAGTGTGCAAGCGGCTGAAATCGTATCCGGAAACGGCCAATACGCCGATCCTGTTTGTCACGGCCGGCGACAGCGAGGATGCCGAAGTGGCGGCGCTGGAAGCCGGGGCCGTCGATTTCATCGCCAAGCCGCTGCGGCCGGCCATCGTGAAGGCGCGCGTCAATACGCACCTGGCGTTGCGCCTGCAGCACCTGCTGCTGCAGGAAATGGCCGACCTGGACGGCTTGACCGGCATCTTCAACCGGCGCTTTTTCGACCGCCAGCTGGAAAAGGAGGTGGCGCGCCAGCGCCGCCGCCAGGCCGTGCTGTCGGTCGCCCTGCTCGATGTCGACCATTTCAAACTGTTCAATGACGCGCTCGGCCACCAGGCCGGCGACGATTGCCTGAAAGCGGTGGCCGGCGCGCTGAACGCGGCCACGCGCCGCCCGGGCGAAACGCTGGCGCGCTACGGCGGCGAGGAATTCGTCGTGATCCTGCCCGATGCGACGCTGGACGATGCGCAAAAATACGGCGAATGGATACGCGACAAGGTCGCCGCCCTGGCCATCGCGCATCCGGCCTCGCCGACGGCCGGCGTGCTCACCGTCAGCATGGGCATTTGCACCCGCGTGCCGGCGGAAGGGTTTGGCCCGCTGCAGTTCCTGCAAAGCGCCGATGCGGCGCTGTATCGTGCCAAGCGTGGCGGACGCAACATGCACGTCGTCGCGACCGAGTGATGCGCGGCGTCTCCGGGGCGCCGGGCGCGTGGCTGAAAAGTACCTTCCTGCCGACCTTGCTGCGCGGCCGCATGACGCTCGTCGTCGTGGTGCTGGTGCTGGGCGCGACCTTTGCGATGACCAGCATCGGCCTGCTGATCACGCAAAAAAACCTGAAGAAGACGATCGGCCGGCAACAGGATGCGCTGCTGATCTCGGCCGCGCGCAGCCTCGACAACGCTCTGAATGCCGACCTGGTCGCACTGCAAATGGTCGCCCGCGCCATGGAGCCGGAGGATTTCGCGCAGCCGGCGCTGCTGTCGGCAAAAATCGCCCGCTTCCGCGATCTCACCGCGCAATTCACGAATATCGCCGTGTTCGACCGCCAGGGCGACCTGCTGCTGTCCATGATGGGTGGCTCGAACAAGGCCTTCAATACCGCCAGCCGGCCATTCTTTCACAAGGTGCTGGCGACCAGGCGCCCGGTCATCTCGGAACCGTTCAGCAGTGGCCTGAGCAAGATGCCGGTCGTCGTGCTCAGCGTGCCGGTGCTCGATGCGCAGGGCGAGGTGGCGCAGGTATTTAATGCCGGGATCAGTCTCAAGGGCTCGACCTTGCTGGACCAGGTGGCCGGCGCGCGCCAGGGACGTTCCGGCTACATGTACATTCTGACCGGGGATGGCACGCTGGTCAGCCATCCGGACCAGCAGCGCGTGTTGCACAAGGTCGGCGAAGGGGCCGGACTCACGCGTCCGGACCAGCTGGCGCTGTCCGGGTTCGAAGGATGGACGGAGGCGCGCAACGCCGCCGGCCTGGACTCCATCGTGGCGATCCGGCGCGCCAGCAGCACCGGCTGGATCATCGTCGCCATCTTTCCGACCGACGAAGCGCTGCAGCCGATGGCGCTGGTGCAAGCCCGGGTCGCGCTGGCCGCGCTGCTGTTCGCCGCGGCGGCCGGCGCGGTCGCCTACTTCATCACGCGGCGCTTGCTGCGTCCCTTGGCGACCTTGCGCGATGCCGTCGCGGCATCGGCCATGCACACGTCGGACATCGGCGCCGGGCTGCACCAGCGTGGCGACGAGGTCGGGCAGCTTGCCAGGCAGTTCAGCGAGGTCATGCGCGCGCGTTCCGTGCAGGAGCGCGAAGCCAGGCACAGCGCCCTCGTCACCCGCACCTTCATCGAACGCGCGCCGGACGCATTTGTCTGTTGCGACGTGGAAGGCCGCATCACCGAATGGAACTTGCAGGCGCAGCGCACCTTCGGCTGGACCCGGGACGAAGTGCTGGGCCTGGGCATCGCCGATGTCATCATCCCGGAGCGCATGCGCGGCCTGCACCGGCAAGGCATGCTGACGTTCAGGAGCACGGGCCACGGGCCGCTGTTCGACAAGCGGGTACGGGTGCCGGCGCTGACGAAAGGCGGCGCCGAACTGCAAGTCGAACTGTCGCTCGCGCCGGTCGAGATCGACGGCCAGGTCATCGTGACGGCATTCCTGCACGATATCTCCGACCGCATCGCCTACGAAGAGCAGATCGTCAAAAGCGAAAAACGCTTGCGCATGGTCGCCGACAGCATGCCGGCGCTGATCGCCTACATCGACCGCGACCAGCGCTACCGCTTCACCAATGCCCATTTCAGGCACTTGGTGGGGCTGGACCCGGAAGCGATGATCGGCCGTACCATGCGCGAGATGCTGGGCGAGGCATCCTACCGCCAGCTCGAAGACAAGGTCGGCCAGGTAATGGCCGGCCAGCGCGTGCATTTCGAGCGCGAAGGCATGGAACTGGCCCGCAAGATCCATTTCATGATCGATTACATCCCGGACATCGATGCCGACGGCCGCGTCAACGGTTTTTATGCCATGGTGATGGACATTTCCGACCGCAAGGAGTCCGAGTTGCGCCAGGCCGCCAGCGAGCGGCGCGCCGAACTGGCCAGCCAGTCCAAGAGCGAATTCATCGCCAACATCAGCCACGAGATCCGCACACCGATGAATGCGGTGCTCGGCCTGGCGCAACTGTTGATGAGCACACCGCTGCGCGGCGACCAGCGCGAATACCTTGAACTGATCCAGGCTTCCGGCCTGTCGCTCATTTCGATCCTGAACGACGTGCTCGATTTTTCCAAGATGGAAGCGGGCAAGATGGAACTGGTGGTCGAAGAATTCGACGTCTGCGGCCTGATCGACGGTGTCGCCAGCATCATGGCGCTCGACACGGCCGACAAGGCGATCGACCTGGCGATCGGCATTGCCCCGGACATGCCGCAGCGCCTGGTCGGTGACGTGGTGCGCATCCAGCAGATTTTGACTAACCTGGTCGGCAATGCCGTCAAGTTCACCAATCGCGGAGCGATCGCGGTGCGGCTGGAATGCCGGCCTGGCGCCGGCGACGGCGTCATGCTCGACATCGCCGTCGACGATAGCGGGATCGGCATCGCGCAAGACAAGCTGGCGCAAGTGTTTGAATCGTTTTCACAGGCCGATTCTTCCACCACGCGCCGCTACGGCGGCACGGGTCTGGGCCTGTCGATCACGCGTCACCTGGTGAATTTGATGGGAGGGCGGATCGACGTCGACAGCACGCCGGGGCAGGGCACCTGCTTCCGCGTAAAACTGCCGATGCACTTGCCCGCCGCGACTGCCCTGCCGCAGCGCCTGCCCGGGCGGCTGCTGCTGATCCTGTGCGCCGAGCCGGCCACGCGCGACTGCCTGCCGCGCACCGCCGGCTTTGTCGGGATCGACGCGCTTGCCTACGACGGTTTCGACAGCCTGCTGCAAGACGCCGCCAGCGGCAAGCTGGCCTTGTCGCGCGTGACCGATGTCGCCGTCAGCCTGGAACTGCTCGACCGGCAGGCCGCGCTGCCGTGGCGGCTGCACGCGGCCGGCCTGGCGAAAGACGTCGCGGTGCTGCTGATCTGTTCGGCCAGGACGCGCAGCCAGGCGCAGGAAGCGGCCGCGCTGCACGGGTATGCCGCCGTCAGCAAGCCGGTCACCCCGTCGGCGCTGCGCGGCGTGCTGGCCGGCAGGGATGGCGCGGCGCCGACGCCGGTGCCGGCCGCCGCGCCGCCGGTGCTCGGCGGCACGCGCATCCTGCTGGTGGAAGACAATGAATTGAACCGCGTGGTGGCGCGCGGCATGTTCAGCCAGCTCGGCGCCGTCGTCGCCGTCGCCGCCAACGGCCGCGAAGCGGTCGAGGCGCTCAGGCGCGACGGCGCATTTTTTGACCTCGTCTTCATGGATATCCAGATGCCGGAAATGGATGGTTTTGAAGCGACCAGGGAAATCCGCAACACGCTCAAACTGGCTATCCCGATCGTCGCGATGACGGCCGGCGTGATGGCGGCCGAACGGCAGCGCTGCTTCGACGCGGGAATGAACGATTTCGTCGCCAAGCCGGTCGAGTTCCTGGCCTTGCAGGCGGCCATGACGCGCCAACTGCGCCTGCGCACGGTGGCGCAGGGCCGCGAGCCGGAAGGCGCGGACCGTGAACCGAAGACGCAGGGCCGTGAACAGGAAGCGCAAGGGCGCGAGCTGGGGGAGCCGAGCCGCGAACCGGAGGCGCAGGTCCCCGAACCGGAGGCGGCGCCTGCCCCTGGTGTCTTCGACCCCAGCCGGCTGATGGCCGTCAACGCAACCAAACCCGCGCAGCAGGCGGTCTTGCGGTCGATTATCGGCGGCGCCACCGAGCGCGCCGGGCCGGAATTGTTGCGCGCGAAAGCAGCGTTCGAATCGGGCGATGCCGCCACCGCGCTGTCGCTGCTGCACGGCTTGCGCGGTTCGCTCGGCTCGGTCGGCGGGCGGCGCTTTGCCGAGGCGAGCCTGCAGGCCGAAGCCGCGATCCGCGCCGGCGGCGACGCCGGTCCGGACGTGTTCGGCGCCGTCCAGCGCGAACTCGCCCTGTTCAAGGAAGCGGTCGACGCCTGGCTCGCCGGGCACGCCACGTCACCCACCAAGGACGATGCACCGGCCGCGGCGGAACTGCAACGCCTTCACGCGATGCTGGTCGAGCAGGATATGGGGGCGTGCGAATTGTACGGGACATTAAAACGGAGAATCGGCGCCTTGCTGCCGCAGGAACGCATGCAGCGCCTGGATACCGCGATGGCCGACCTGGATTTTGACACGGCGGGCGAGATCATCGCCGGCCTGACGCCCGGTGCTCCGGGCTAGTCATCGATTCGCCTGCATCCCGCTCGGTATATATGCAGGGTGCCTTACTTCCGGGCATTTCTCTCGTTTCCTCTTATTTGCTCTCATTTCTCTCTTTTTTCTCTTGTTTTCTCTCGTTTTAATAATTTTGCCCCGCATGTGTCTGAAAAAGAGTGAAAACGAGTGTAAATGAGTGAAAAAGAGAGAAATGCCCGGAAGTAAGGCCCCCTCATAGTGAGGCACCAGGCGAATCCACCGCTCCGATCAGCACCGGCAGCGGCTTGTCGACCAGTTTTTCAGCCTTGGCCGCGCTCACGCCCAGTCCCATCAGCACCTGGCGCGCCACCTGCGCCGGGTACGACGGCTCGCGCTCGCTGGTAAGAATCGTCTTCATCGCCGCCAGCCCGGTGCCGAGCACCATGTCGCGCCCGATGCGCACATCGGCGATCCTGAAGATGCCGCTGTCGACGCCCCATTGCACGGTGGACGTGGCGGCCGCATAGGTGTCGGCGCCGAAGATCGGGCCGCCCACGCTCAGGTTGACCATCCCCCATCCCCACTTGGGATCGATCGCAGCCCGCTCCAGGTAATAGCGGATCGCGAACGCGCCTTCGGCCGCCGCGTTTTCCTGCCGCGACGCATAGGACAGCACCTTGGTGTTGAATTCGTGGCTCAGTTCGAACGACAGCGCGGCGAACAGTTCTTCCATGCTGCTGAAATAGGTATAGAAGGTGGGGCGGGCGATCCTGGCCACGCGCACCACATCCTCGATGCGCGCCAGGCGCCCGTGCTCATGGCCGATGACCTGGAACGTCGCGTCCAGGATCGCGGCCCGCGTGCGCGCGCGCTGCTCCTGTGCGAGCTGAGTGCGGCGCACGGCCCTGGCATCGATTTTCGGCGCGTCGCTGCGCGGCATGTCCCTGTTGTTGGCTGGCGAATCGGGCACGGCGGTTCCTGTTTGATGAATTGTCTATCCGGATTTGATATGGATTGAATAGACGGTATGTCACTATATTATAGCAGTGCCGCGGCCGGCCTTGCAGCGCTGCGCCAACTCGATCCATTCCTGATATCGGCGCGCACAAACCGGGATCTTAATCGGCGGCCGCGTCCGGCATAAGATCTTCACATCCCGCGCGCCATGCCGCGGGCTGCGTGGCCACCCATCGCACCACGCCTTCAATAATCCATATAAAAGAGAGACGATTCAATGAAAAAGGCATTCACTGCCTGTGTCCTGCTGGCCGCCGCCGGCGGCGCACTGGCGCAATCCTCCGTCACGATGTACGGTGTGCTCGATATCGGCTTTGCCCACGATACCGGCAGCAACCCGGCCGGCACGGTCAATGCCCTCGACTACGCCGGCAGCACTTACGTGCCGACCCGCCTGGGTTTCAAGGGCCAGGAAGACCTGGGTAACGGATTGTCGGCCATCTTCACGGCCGAAATGGGCTTCGGCGTCGATACCGGCGCTTTCGACGGCACCGGCATCGGCTTCGGCCGCCAGGCCTTCGTCGGCTTGCAGGGCCGCTTCGGCGCCGTCAAACTGGGGCGCCAGTACAACCCGCTGTTCCTGGTCGGCGCGCCGTACGACCCGTTCAACGGCGGCATGGCGGGCGCCTATACGCGCTTCATGTCGCTCGGGCCGGGCAAGCGCCTGAACAACGCGGTGGTCTACACATCTCCGACGCTGGCCGGCGGCTTCAACGCCGAAGCGGCGTACAGCCTGGGCGAAGTGGCCGGCGACAGTGCGCGGGCGCGCGCGGCGGGATTGTCCCTCAATTATGCCAACGGTCCGCTGAGCGTGGGCCTCGGCTACAACGACTGGAACAGCAATCCGGCGCCGGCGCTCCCCGTCGTCCACACCAATAACACGCTGCTGGGCGCGGCCTGGGATTTCGGCGTCGTGCGCCTGTCGGGCATCTACCAGGTCAACAAGGACAATGCCGCCACGCGACTCGATGCGCGCGACTGGTTAGTGGGCGCGAAGGCGCCGTTCGGCGCGTGGGCTTTTTTCGGCTCGTACATGCGCCACACCAACCGCGCGCTGGCGCACGCCGATTCGCGCCAGGTGGCGCTTGGCGCCACTTATAACCTGTCGCGTCGCACCGCGCTCTACAGTTCGTATTCGCGCACGCACAACGATGCGCTGGCAAGCCTGCAAACGCCCGGCACGCCGGGCGGCGCCGACCGCCTGGTCGGCATCGGCATCAACCACATGTTTTAACAGAGTGATAATCGATAACAACGGAGGCTGGCATGGCGGAGAACCGCGGCGTGGTATATGTGAGGCAGGGCGAAGTGGAAGTACAGGCAATACCGTTTCCGAAGCTGGAAACGCCGGCAGGAAAAAAAATCGAGCATGGCGTGATCCTGAAGGTCATCGCCACCAATATTTGCGGGTCCGACCAGCATATGGTGCGAGGCCGCACCACCGCACCGTCCGGCCTGGTGCTGGGCCATGAGATCACGGGAGAGGTGATCGAGGTCGGACGTGGCGTCGAGACGCTGAGCAAGGGCGATCTGGTATCGGTGCCGTTCAACGTTGCCTGCGGCCGCTGCCGCAGTTGCAAGGAGCAGCATACCGGCGTATGCCTGAGCGTTAATCCGGCGCGGGCCGGTGGCGCCTACGGTTATGTCGACATGGGCGGCTGGATCGGGGGGCAGGCTGAATATGTGATGGTGCCGTATGCCGATTTCAATCTGCTGAAATTCCCCGAGCGCGATCGCGCCATGGCAAAAATCACCGACCTGACTTGCCTGTCCGACATCCTGCCGACGGGCTATCACGGCGCGGTGACGGCCGGGGTCGGCCCGGGAGCGACGGTGTATGTCGCCGGCGCCGGTCCGGTCGGACTGGCGGCGGCCGCCTCGGCACGCCTGCTGGGCGCGGCGGTGGTGATCGTCGGTGACATGAATCATGCGCGCCTGGAGCATGCGCGCAAAGTGGGCTTCGAAACGGTCGATCTGTCGCTCGATGTGACCTTGGCCGAGCAGATCTTCCAGATCCTGGGCGACGCGGAAGTCGATTGCGCGATCGATTGTGTCGGCTTCGAGGCGCGCGGCCATGGCCACGCGGGCGCGCAGGTCGAGGCGCCGGCTACGGTGCTCAACGCGCTGATGGAAGTCACGCGCGCCGCAGGGCGAATCGGCATTCCGGGTTTGTACGTGACGGAAGACCCGGGCGCGACGGACGCGGCGGCCAAACGGGGCAGCCTGAGTCTGCGCCTGGGACTAGGCTGGGCCAAGTCGCACAGCCTGCATACGGGGCAGACGCCCGTGATGAAATACAACCGGCAGTTGATGCAGGCGATCTTGTGGGATCGCCTGCATATCGCCGACATTGTCGGCGTGCAATTGATCACACTGGAGCAGGCACCGTCCAGCTATGCGCGCTTCGACGCGGGCGCGCCGCAAAAATTCGTCATCGATCCACACGCCTTGCTGCGGCACGCCGCGTGAGCCGCCAACCAGAGAGAGAAAAGATGAAACGTTTTATTACACAATGGATCTTGCCGCCAGCGCTGGCATTGATGGCCGCCAGTGCCGCCGCCGAACCGGTGGCCAACCGGGATGACGCGGTCGCCATCGTTCGGGCCGCCGTGCAGTACCTGAAGAAGCATGGCAAGGAAAAAGGCTACGCGGAGATTAGCAATCCGAAAGGACTGTTTGTGCGCGGCGAGTTGTACGTCGTCGCCGTGACGCTGGACGGCACGGTGCTGGCGCATGGCGCCAACCCCCGGCTGATAGGCAAGTACATCTATGCCATGCGCGATGTCGATGGCAAGCTGTTCGTGCAGGAGCAGGCGAAGCTGGCCAGGGACGTTGGCAGCGGCTGGGTCGATTACCGCGGACTCAATCCGGTCAGCCAGGCGATGGAAGACAAGACCGCCTATGTGGAGCGGCTCGACGACATGATGGTGGCCAGCGGCATCTACCGCAAATAAGCCTGGGCGGCGTCCCGCGTCATGCGGCCGCCGCTTCCATGTGCAGGCTGGCGCGCCGCATCATGTCGCAAAAATAATCGGCCGCCGGCGTCAAAGGCAGGCCGGCGCGCCTGACGATGCAGATCGGCGGCGCCGTGATGATCTCGACGACCGGGATTATTTGCAGCGCATCGCACATGCCGGAGCCTAGCCATTGCACGGGCGCCGCTATCAGCAGGTCGGAATGGGCCAGCGTGATCATGCAGCTCATCGCCGATTGCGCCTGCACCGCCAGTTGCGGCGTCGGCAAGCCGTGTTGCTCGAACAGCGGCGCCAGTTCTTCTTCCGCCTTGCGCGTGATCGACGTCGTCATCCACTCCGCGCCCGTCAGTTCGCGCAGCGAGCGCGCGTGGGCCAGCGGGTGGCCCTTGCGGCCCATCACCACCAGCGTATTGTCGAACAGTTTTTCCACCAGCATGTCCGGCGGCACGATCTCCGGCGGCGGCCCGATGTAGCAATCGATGGTGCCATCCTTGACCGAGGTTTCCACGCGCGGGAACACGCCGTCGAACAGCGCCAGCTTGACCAGCGGATAGCGCTTGCGGAACGCCGGCAGCGCTTCCGGGAACAGCGCGATATAGGGCACGCTGGACATGCACACCGTCAGGTGGCCATGGGTTTCGCCGCGCAACTGATCCAGTTCTTCCTGCGCGCGTTCCAGTTCGCGCCGCACCGAGCGCGCGCGCCTTAAAAACACTTCCCCCATCGGCGTCAGGTCGACTCCCTGCGCGCGGCGTTCGAACAGCACCACGCCCAGTTCCCGTTCCAGTTCGTGGATGCTGCGCGTGATGTTCGGCTGCGGCAGGTTCAGTTGCCGCGCCGCCGCCCGTATGCTTCTGCGCTCGGCAACGGCAAGAAAATCGCGCAACTGGTTCAGCTTCATTGGTGTCTCCGGAATCGTTCGGTGAGGGATCAAGCGCTCGATTCTATGCGTTATTTTGCGATTCCGACAGTGATCCATTTCATGTATCGCGGCACACTTTTTGAAATCTTACCGCTCTCGCAACGCCCGCCTACCATGCCCATGATTCGACTGATAACCATTCATCAAAACGGAGACGACAACATGGCAAATCTACTCAATACCTGGTATGCGATCGGCTGGCGGCATGAACTGCAAGCCGGCGCCTTCGTGCACCGCGTGCTGGCCGGCGAACCGGTGATGGTCTTCCTGCGCCAGGACGGCTCCCCGGCCGCGATCCACGACCGTTGCCCGCACCGCTTCGTGCCGCTGCACCTGGGCAAGCAGGTGGACGACACGGTGCAGTGCGGCTACCACGGCCTGTGCTTCGGCGCGGACGGCAAATGCGTAAAAAATCCGGTGGCCGGCGCGGCGATTCCGCGCGCGGCCAAGGTGCGCTCCTACCCGGTTCTCAGCCTCCATGGCATGCTGTGGGTGTGGATGGGACAGCCCGAGCTGGCCGATCCAGCTCTGATCCCCGACTTCTCTTTCCTGGAAGAGGCAGGCCGCGCCAGCGTGCACGGCTACATGCTGACCAAGTGCCACTACCAGCTGGCCATCGACAACCTGAGCGACCTGACCCACGTGCAATTCGTGCATGGCGAATACCAGGCGTCCGAAGCGTTCCCCGACCTGAAATGCGAGGTCGAGCAGGAGGGTAATACGGTCACGACGCGCCTGACGCTGCCCGGCGGGCGCTTGCCATACTTCTTCGCCAATGCCGTGTCTGACCCGGAGGCGCTGGTCGACCTGGTCTATGAAGTCCGCTGGGACGCGCCGTCGACGGCGATGCTTCGGGCGCGCGCCTATCCTGCCGGTGAGCGCGGCGGCACGCCGCTGTTCGATACGCGCAGCGCCCATATCGTGTCGGCCGAAACGGAACAGACATGCCATTATTTTTTCGCCAACAGCCGCGATTACGCGCTCGGCGATGCCGAGGCGGACCAGAAGGTGCGCGACTGGCAGCGCATCGGCTTTGTCGAACAGGACAAGCCGATGCTCGAAGCCCAGCAGCAATCGGTCGGCGACGTCGACCTGATGTCGCTCGGTCCGGTCTTGCTGGGCACCGACATCGGTTCGGTGCGCATCCGCCGCGTATTGAAGGCGATGCTCGATGCCGAAGTCAAGGCCGCCGCGGAAACCAAGGCCAAGGCTGCCTGAGTCGCGCCGCGCCGTAACACCCCATAACAACGACAATCAGGAGACTTATCGATGCGCCCATTGCGCCACGCTGCCGCGGCAGCTTTTATATTCACCGCTTGCGCCATACCGGCCGCTTTCGCCCAGGCGCCCGTCAAGATCGGCTTCCTGGCGACGCTGTCCGGGCCGATGGCCGCGCTCGGACAGGACCAGTACGATGCGTTCATGCTCGCCGTCGGACAGCGCGGCGGCAAGCTGGGCGGCGTGCCGGTCCAGGTGTTGAAGGAAGACGACCAGCTCAAGCCCGACGTGGCGACGCAGATCGTGCAAAAGCTGATCGAGAAGGAAAACGTCCCGATCATCACCGGCATGACCGGTTCCAACGTGATCATGGCGGTGGCGCGCCCCATCATCGATAAGCAAGTGTTCCTGATCAGCACGAATGCCGGCCCGTCGCCGCTGGCCGGCGCGCGCTGCTCGCCGTTCCAGTACGTCGTGTCGTGGCAGGGCGATAACATCGCCGAAGTGGTCGGCATGTATGCCGCCAACAAGGGCTATAAAAAAGTGGCGCTGCTGGCGCCGAACTACCAGGGTGGCAAGGACGTGCTGGGCGGCTTCAAGCGTTTTTACAAGGGGCAGGTGGCCGAGGAAATCCTGACTTCCCTGAGCCAGCCGGACTTTTCCGCCGAGCTCACGCAGCTCGCCGCCGCCAGGCCGGACGCCGTGTTTGCCTTCTTTCCCGGCGCGCTGGGCGTAAACTTCGTGCGCCAGTACCAGCAGGCCGGCCTGCTGAAAACCATGCCGCTGCTGACGACCGGCATCCTCGACGGCACCACGCTGCCGGCGCTGAAGGATGCCGTGCTGGGCATGACCGCTGGCGCTTTCTGGGGACCGGGTTTGGACAATCCCGCCAACCGCCAGTTCGTCGATGCGTTCGAAAAAAAATACGGCCGCATTCCTTCCAATTTCGCGGCCCAGGCCTATGACGGCGCCTTGCTGCTCGATTCGGCGCTGGCCAAGGTCAAGGGCAACGTCGCCGACAAAAAAGCCTTTGCCGCGGCGCTCAGGCAGGCCGACTTCAAGTCCGTGCGCGGTAATTTCCGCTTCAATAACAACAACTTCCCGATCCACGACATGCACATGTTCGAGGCGGGCAAGGATGCCAAGGGGCGCGTCAGCCTGAACTGGATCGCCACGCCGCTGAAGGATCACCAGGACGCCTATCACGCGGCCTGCGCCATGCAGTGATGCGACGGGAAAAACTGCCATGAATATCATCCTGTTGCTGACGCAATTGCTGAACGGTTTCCAGCTCGGCATCTTGCTGTTCCTGCTGTCGGCCGGCCTGACGCTGGTGCTGGGCATCATGAACTTCGTCAACCTGACACACGGTTCGCTGTACATGATGGGCGCCTATTTTGCGGCCGCGGCCTATGCCTGGTCCGACTCCTTCGTGCTGGCGATCGTGGCCGCGATGGCCGGCACGATGGCGCTCGGCATGCTGATCGAGCGCGTCGTGCTGGCGAGGTTGTACCAGCGCGACCACCTCGAACAGGTGCTGGCCACCTTCGGCCTGATCCTGATGCTCAATGAAACGGTGCGCATCGCCTGGGGACCGTCGCCGCTGTTCATCAGCGTGCCGGAAGCGCTGTCGGGCACGGTCAGCCTGATGGGCCTGCCGTATCCACGCTACCGCTTCGCCATCATCGCCGCCGGCCTGCTGGTCGCCGCGTCGCTGTACCTGGTCATCAACCGTACCCGCCTGGGCATGCTGATCCGCGCCGGCGCCTCGGATGCGACGATGGTCTCTGCGCTCGGCGTCAACATCGGTTTCATCAACGCCATGGTGTTCGGCCTCGGCGCCGCGCTGGCCGGCCTGGCCGGCGTCATGGCCGCGCCGATCCTGTCGGTGCAGCCGGGCATGGGCGAATCGATCCTGATCCTGACGCTGGTCGTCATCGTCACCGGCGGCATCGGCTCCATCCGCGGCGCCTTTTATGGCGCGCTGATCGTCGGCATCGCCGATACGATGGGGCGCGCCTTCATGCCGACGCTGATGCGAGAAATCATGGAACGCACGCTGGCCCAGGCGGCCGGCCCGGCCCTGGCTTCGATGCTGATCTACATCCTCATGACGGTGGTACTCGCCGTCAAACCCGCAGGACTTTTCCCCGTAAAACATGGATAACATTATTTCTAACACCGCACGGCCGGTACTGGCCGCCGTGCCCGTCCCGGCCACCGTGCCTGTCCCGGCCACCGTGCCCGTCCCGGCGCGCGCGCCGGACCCGCGCCTGCTGGCCGTCACGATCATCGTCGCCATCTTCGCCTTGCTGCCGCTGGTGGCGGCCTGGATCGGCCAGCCGTTTTATATCGTGCTGTTTTCCCGCATCATGGTGTTCGGGCTGGCCGCGCTGGGCTTGAACCTGATCCTGGGCTTCGGCGCCATGGTCAGTCTGGGCCACGCGCTATACCTCGGCATCGGCGCCTACGCGGTCGGCATCCTGTCGTCGCACGGCATCGACAACGGTTTTATCCAGCTGGCCGCGGGACTGGGCGCCGGCCTGGCCGCGTCGCTGCTGATCGGCGCCGTCTGCCTGCGCACCGGCGGCGTGGCCTTCATCATGATCACGCTGGCATTCGGCCAGATGTTTTATTTTCTGATGATCGGCCTGAAACAGTACGGCGGCGACGACGGCTTGCCACTGGCGACCCGCAGCGCATTCGGCCCGCTCGACCTGAACGGAGAGATGGCGCTGTATTACACGATCTTCGCTGTGCTGATGCTGACCCTGTTGTGTTTCCACCGCCTGATCCACGCCCGCTTCGGCATGGTACTGCGCGGCTGCAAGGCGAATGAGCGGCGCATGCGCGCGCTCGGCTTCCCGGTGCTGCGTTATAAACTGGCCGCGTACGTGATCTCGGCGCTGGTGTGCGTGCTGGCCGGCATGCTGCTGGCCAACCTGACCCGCTTCGCATCGCCGTCCTACATGCAGTGGGCGCTGTCCGGAGAACTGATCGTGATGATCGTCCTGGGCGGCATCGGCACGCTGGTCGGACCGCTGGTCGGTGCGCTGGTCTGGCTGGTGCTCGAAGAATTGTTCTCGGTGTTCCAGCTCGGCTTGCCCGGCAATGCAGACGCCTTCGTGCGCGACCACTGGATGCTGCTGCTGGGCGCCTTCATCGTCGTCGTCACATTGACGCTCCGGCGCGGCCTGTATGGCAGCCTGGTCGAACCGAAGGAGAAACAGCAATGAGCCTGCTGAAAGTCGAAGGTCTTGTAAAACGCTTCGGAGGTTTGCTGGCCACCGACCACCTGGATCTTGAAGTGCGGCCCGGAGAACTGCACGCCATCATCGGCCCCAACGGCGCCGGCAAGACGACATTGATCAACCAGCTGTCGGGCGAACTGGCGCCGACCGCGGGCCGCATCCTGTTCCAGGGCGTCGATGTGACGGCGCAGCCGGTCGAGCGCCGCGCGCTGATGGGCATCGCCCGTTCTTACCAGATCACGTCCGTGTTCCAGGAATTCACCGCGCTGCAAAACGTCATGCTGGCGGTGCAGGCAGCCAACGGCCACAGTTTTTCGTTCTGGCGCCCGGTGCTGTCCGAGCGCCGGCTGCTCGAACCGGCGCACGAGATGCTGGCGCTGGCCGGCCTGTCCGGCCAGGCGAATGCGCCCGTGGCCGCGATGGCGCACGGCGTGCGCCGCCAGCTGGAAATCGCGATGACGCTGGCGATGGGACCGAAACTGCTGCTGCTCGACGAGCCGATGGCCGGCATGAGCCAGCGCGAATCGGAAGCCGTGGTCGAACTGCTGCTGCGGTTGAAGGGCCGCTACGGCATCGTGCTGGTCGAACACGACATGGATGCGATCTTCGCGCTGGCCGACCGCATCTCGGTGCTGGTCTATGGCAAACCGATCGCCTGCGGCACGCCGGCGCAGATCCGCGCCGATGCGGCGGTGCGGGCCGCCTACCTGGGCGACGAGGAGGAAGCGGCATGAGCGCATTACTGGAACTGAAGGACGTCGCCACCTTTTATGGCGCCAGCCAGGCGCTGTTCGGCATTTCGCTGGAAGTGCACGCCGGCGAAGTAGTGACGCTGATTGGCCGCAACGGCATGGGCAAGTCGACCACGGTCAAGTCCATCATGGGCTTGCAGGCGGCGCGCTCGGGGCGGATCGCCTGGGGGGATGTATCGATTCACGCGCTGCCCGCGCACCGGGTGGCGCAGGCCGGCATCGGCCTGGTGCCGGAAGGGCGGCATGTCTTTCCAAACCTGACGGTGCAGGAAAACCTGCTGGCCACGGCCGCCAACCGGCGCCACGCGCCGCAACCCTGGACGCTGGAGCGGATCTACACCATGTTTCCGCGCCTGCGCGAGCGCGCGCGCAACCTGGGCTGCAACCTGTCCGGCGGCGAGCAGCAGATGCTGGCGATCGGCCGCGCGCTGATGACCAATCCGCTGCTGCTGATCCTCGACGAGGCGACCGAGGGCCTGGCGCCGCTGATTCGCGACGAGATCTGGGCCAGCCTGCGGCGCCTGAAGGAAGAGGGCATGGCGCTGATCGTCATCGACAAGCATATCGCTCCGCTGCTGCGGCTGGCGAACCGCCATTACGTCATCGAGAAGGGACGCGTCGTCTGGCAGGGAGATTCCGCGCAGCTGCAGGCCAGCCCGGACATCCTGCGCCAGTATGTCGGCATGTAAGGCGCGGGCGCGGCCCGCATTGTGATGATTTTTTTGGAAAGTGAGACATGAGCCGAGAACTCATCCAGGTCAGGGTCGCTAAAAAGACCCTGGAAGCGATCAATATCTGTGTATTCGAACTGGTGGAATGGCATGGACAGCCATTGCCGGCCTTTAGCGCCGGCGCCCACATCGACGTGCACGGGCCGACCGGCGTACTGCGCCAGTATTCGCTGTGCAACGATCCTGCGGAAACCCACCGTTACCAGATCGCCGTGCTGCGCACGTCCGAATCGCGCGGCGGCTCGCGCGCGATGCACGACCGGCTCGAAGAGGGCGATGTGATCAGCATCGGCGCGCCGCGCAACCTGTTCGCGCTGGAAGAAGGCGCGCGCCGCTCGATCCTGCTGGCCGGCGGCATCGGCATCACGCCTATCCTGGCGATGGCGGAAAGACTCCATAGCCTGGGCGCGGATTTCGAGCTGCATTACTGCGCCCGCTCCCTCGGGCACGCGGCGTTTTACAGCCGCCTGGCGCGCTCGGCTTTCGCCGGCCGGATCGTCTTCCATTTCGACGACGACCTGTCGCAGCGCGCCACCCGGCTGGCGGCGTTGCTGGCCGCGCCCGATGGCGGAAGCCACCTGTATGTCTGCGGCCCCAAGGGTTTTCTGCAATTCATCGCCAGCACGGCGAAGCAGGGCGGCTGGGCCGACAGCCACGTGCATGCCGAATCGTTCGGCGCCGGCACCGCGCCGGTATTGGGCGACCGGGTGTTCGAGATCCATATCGCCAGCAGCGGCGAGCGCTACACGGTGCCGCCCGACCGCTCGGTGGCCAGTGTGCTGCTCGACAATGGCATCGAGATTCCGCTGTCGTGCGAGCAGGGCGTGTGCGGCACCTGCCTGACCGGCGTCATCGACGGCGTGCCGGAACACCGCGACCATTATCTGACCAATGCCGAGCACGAAGCCAACGACCAGTTCACGCCCTGCTGCTCGCGCGCCAGGAGCGACTGCCTGACGCTGGATTTATAGGATTTTTCATCGGCAAAAGCATTCTTCCAAGACGCTGAATTTACTGTTTGACGAACTGTCTATTATCATCTATTATTTACTGAATAGACGATATGTCATTTTGTTATAACAAGGCCCAGCCTTCCTCTCCGCGATACGCGCGGCAAGCGACAGGCAGGCCCTTTCAGCGGGAGACAATGCAATGATCACATCCGAAACCTGGGTCGCGGTGGCCACGCTGATGGCCGATTACTGGTGGCGCGTCGACGGCGGCAGCGAGCGGCCGGTCGACGAGCTGTATGCGGAAAACTGCCTGATGCACATCGGCACCGCGCGCCGCGAGGGACGGGAACAGATCCGCCAGTTCTTCGAAGAGCGCCGGCAGGGAGAGATCGCCGCCCGGCGCACCACGCGCCACCTGGTGTCTAACCTGCTGATCGTGCCGGTCGAAGCGGGCCGCATCCGCGTCCACAGCACGGTGCAGGTCATGGCCGGCAACGGCGACCTGCCGCTCGCTTCCGCCCCCGCCGCCACGCTGGCCGACTTCGAAGACGTGATGGTCGAAGTGTCGCCCGGCGTCTGGCGCATCGAGAACCGCCGCGCGCGGGTCGTGTTTTCCGGCGCCGGCGCGTCGTCCTTTGCCCGCTGAACTCCGCCTGCCGGCAGCCCGGCACATTTTTGACCAACCGATTGGAGTGTCCTCATGTCTTTGAATAAGCTTTCCGGCGCAGCCGCCTACATGGCTTGCGTGCCCCATGTTCCCCTGCTCGCGATGCAGGAGCGCGGCGTCAATCCTGCGCTGTGGGATGCCTATGAAGCGCGCGTAGCCGAATTCAAGGCTTTCGATCCCGAACTGGTGATCATTTTCGGCGGCGACCACTACGACGGCATGCACCTGAAACTGATGCCGACCTTCGTCGTCGGCCATATCGCCACCGGCCTGTCCGACTGCGGCGGCTATCCGGGCAAGCTCGATGTGCCGATGGATGCGGCCATGGGCCTGTCGCAGGCGCTGATGGACGAGGGCTTCGACATCGCCACCTCGTATGCGATGGAAGTCGATCACGGTTTCACCAATGTCGCCCACAACTTCCTGGGCGAACTCGATGGCCGGCCGGTGCTGCCTGTCTTGATCAACGCGATGTGCGATCCGAAGCCGAGTTTTAAACGCTGCCGCGAGTTGGGAGAAGCGATCGGCCGCTACGCTGCCACGCTGGGCAAGCGCGTCGCCTTCCTCGGTTCGGGCGGCCTGTCGCACCAGACCGATTCGCTGTTCCCGCAATATCACACCGCGAAGAACGACGAAGTGCGCGACTACATCGTGCACGGCGGCGCCAACGGCAACAGCATTTCGCGCGACCAGTGGCTCTCCGGCGTGCAGGTCGCGATGGATGGCCTGAATGGAGAACTGGTCGCCGAGCGCTTCCACGCGCCATGGATCAACAAGGCGTGGGACGAGAAATTCATGGCCGCTTTCGGCGCCGGAGACATGCGCCATTTCGATGACTGGCGCTGCAAGGACGTGACCGAGGAAGCGGGTTACGGCGGCGGAGAAATTCGCCAGTGGATCGCGGCGGCCGCCGCGGCGCAGGCGGCCGGCGTGCGCAAAATCCACGCGGACTTTTATTCGGAACTGACCAAGCTGGCCGTCGGCGCCGGCGTGGCGCACGGCTCGACGGAGGAGTGATGGGCGGCGGCGCATCGGTCCCTGTCCCGGCTCCGGTCACGTCGGCGCTGCCGCCGGTCGTGCTGCTGCACGGCTGGGGCGGTTCGTACGAATCGACCTGGGTCGCCAGCGGCTGGCGCGAGCGCCTGCGGGCGCGGGGCCGGCAAGTGATCGGCATCGACCTGCCTGGCCACGGCGCGGCGCCCGATTCCGCCGATCCGGCCGCCTATGCCGACCTGGCCGCGCTGGTGCGCGAACGCTTGCCGCGCCAGGGGCAGGTCGACGTGATCGGCTATTCGCTCGGCGCCAAGATCACGCTGGCGCTGGCCGTGCGCGAGCCGGGCCTGGTCCGGCGCGCCGTGCTGTGCGGCCTGGGCGGCAATGCGTTCGCGCCCGAAACGCACGGCGCCGCATTGGCCGCGCTGCTGGAGCAGGGGGTGGACGATGAGACGCCGGCGGGACTGGCCGCGCTGGTTGCGTACGGGCTGGCCGCCGGCAACAGCGCGCACCGCCTGGCCGCGGTGCTGCGCCGACCGCCCAACCCGCAATTGAACCCGGCGCAGCTGCGCGCCCTGCGCTGCCCCCTGCTGCTGGTGACGGGCGAGCTCGATACGGTGGCCCAGCCCCTGGAGCCGCTGCTGCAAGCTTTACCGGGAGCACGCCAGCTGACACTGGCCGGTGTCGACCACCTGACCCTGCCCGCGCAACCGGCCCTGATGGCGGCTGCGTTGGCGTTTTGTTCAGCCTAGAGGAGGAAAGCCCCTGCGAGACCGATGACTTTACCGTTTTACAGCAGCAAAGGCAGTGGGTAATGCCGTTTTAAGTCAGCGCCAAATCTGTCATTCCCGCGAAGGCGGGAATCCCATTTTTTTGTACCGTTTGCGACTCTAAATGGGATTCCCGCCTTCGCGGGAATGACAATTACCACCAGCATCACCAAAACTAAAATACCAGGAGACCAGTATGTCCATTATTAAACTGACCGGCGCGGGCGCCACCCTTGCGGCGCTGGGCGCCATCGTCGTGGCCTGCGGCGGCGGCGATGTGCTCGACGTCCAGAGCGGCACCGTCATCCAGAATGTCACTGTCGTCAATACCCGCGACGGCTCGCTTGCCAAGGGCATGAGCGTGGTGATCGACGGCGGCAAGATCCAGCACGTCACCGGCGGCGCGCTGCGCATCGGCGGCACGGCCACCACCATCGACGCCAGCGGCAAATTCCTGGTGCCGGGTTACCTCGACATGCACACGCACTCGATGGAAAACGCCGACGCCAATCCGAGCGACTGGCCGATGTATATCGCCAACGGCGTCACCGGCGTGCGCCAGATGTCCGGCTCACCCGCCATCATCGCGCGCACCCGCCAGTTGAACGCCGACAGCGCAGCCGGCCGCGTCACCGCGCCCGAAGTCGTCATGGTCCCCGGCACCATCTTCGGCGGGCAGGCTCCGACCGAAGCCGGCGCGCGCGCTTTCGTGCAGGACCAGAAAAAGGCCGGCGCCGATTTCGTCAAGATGGTGGCCGGCAACCGGGTGGCGCTCACCGGCCTGCTCGATGAAGCGAAAAAAAACGGGCTGACCGTCTCCGGTCACCTGCCGATCACCATTCCCGCGTCCGAGATGTCGGCCATGGGCATGCGTTCGGTCGAACACCTTGGCGGCGGCGTCGGCCAGCTACTGGACTGCTCGGCCGAGGAAACGACGGTACGCCAGGCGATCCTGGCGGCGCCGCCCGTGCAACTGGGCCTCGGTGGCCCGGTCAGTCCGCACCTGTTCGATGCGAATGCCTACGAGAGTTTTTATCGCAGCATCTTGAACAGCTATAACGAAGACAAGTGCAAGGCGCTGGCCGCCACCTTCATCAAGAACAATACGTGGCAGGTGCCGACGCTGATCCGCGTGCGTACGATGGCGTTCAACACCGATGCGGTCTACCGCAACGACCCGAACCTGGTCTACGTCAGCAAGACC
Organism: Pseudomonadota bacterium; assembly: GCA_040389645.1. GTDB lineage: Bacteria > Pseudomonadota > Gammaproteobacteria > Burkholderiales > Burkholderiaceae_D > Rugamonas. Next base: position 249,991 of record JAZJZT010000001.1, read on the forward strand.
ACGCGCGCGCTGTGGACGCAACTGGCGAACATGTACGCCAGCGACGTGCGCCCGTCGGCCGCCGCCGTGCAGCAGCAGTACTACCCCTTGCAAGTCAAATCCGCCATCCTGTTCAAGCGCCAGGGCGTAAAAACCCTGGTCGGCACCGATGCCGGCGGCATCTGGCTGGTACCGGGTGTGAGCATGCACCAGGAATTCCGCGAACTGGCCAGCGCCGGCATGACGCCGCTCGAAGTGCTGCAAGCAGCAACCTTGAACGGCGCCGAATATCTGGGCCGCGAAAGCACGATGGGCAGCGTCGATGCCGGAAAAAAGGGAGATCTTGTCCTGCTCGACGCGAACCCGGTCGACGATGTCGCCAACCTGGGCAAGATCTCCGGGGTCATGCTGGGCGGGAAGTACTTCGCGAAGCCGGCGCTGGACAAGTTGAAGGATGACGTGGCCAAGGGCCATGCCGCCCAGCCGCTCGGTTCCGTGAAACTGCTGGCCGAATCGGGCCACCAGCACTGAACCCTGAATTGAAACCGCATTCGTGACCATCATGGAGACAAACATGTCCAACAATCAGCAAATCGATCCGCCTTCCGTATCCAGTCCGCGCGCGGCCAGCCTTGGCCGGCGCGGAGCGATACTCGGCGCCATCGGCATGGCGGCCGGCATGGCCGCACCGGCCGCCTTTGCCGCACCGGCCGCCGGCGCCGCCGACGCGCCAGCGGCCACGCCCGCCGCGGCGGGCAATCCGCGCCGCGTCGATGTGCACCACCATTATGTGCCGCCCAGGTATCGCAGTGCGCTGGTGGCGGCGGGCCAGGCCAAGCCATCCGGCATGCCGGGTATTCCGCAGTGGAGTATCGAAGCGTCGCTCGGCATGATGGACCGCAACGGCATCGAGACGGCGATCATCTCGGTGGTCAACGGCGTGCACTTCGGCGACGATGCCGCCGCGCGCGAACTGTCGCGCCACGTGAACGAGGAGGGCGCCGCCGTGGTCAGCTCGAACCCGCGCCGCTTCGGCCTGTTCGCCACGCTGCCGCTGCCGGATGTCGACGGCGCCTTGAAGGAAATCGCGCACTCGCTGGACGTGCTGAAGGCCGACGGTTTTATCATGTCCAGCAATTACCGCGGCATCTACCTGGGCGACGCGCGCTTCGAGCCTGTGTTCGCGGAACTGAACCGGCGCAAGGCGACGGTGTTCCTGCACCCGTTCGACCCGCATTGCCCGTGCTGCCAGGTGCCGGGAGAAATGCCGGCGCCGGGTTATCCATTGCCGATGCTGGAATTCATGTTCGAAACCACGCGCACCGTCTTCAACATGGTCTTGTCCGGCACGATGGACAAGTTCCCGAACGTGAAATTCATCGTGCCGCACGCCGGCGCCACGGTGCCGGTGCTGGCCGAGCGGGTCAGCGCCGTGGCCTCGCTGCTCAAGCTGGGGCAGCCGCAGGACGCCGATCACTTCCGCCGGACGCTGCGCGGACTGTATTACGACCTGGCCGGCTGGCCCGAGCCGGTGGCGATGGGCGCGCTGCTGCAGGTGGCCGATCCGGCCCATATCGTCTACGGCAGCGACTGGCCGTACACGCCGGAACCGCTGGGCGCCGGTCTGGCCAGGATACTGGACCAGTCGCGCCAGCTGACGCCGGCCATGCAAAAGGCCTTCATGCGCGACAACGCCCTGGCGCTGTTCCCGCGTCTTGGTCAACGCTAAGGACGGCGCCATGTTCCAGTTCAGCCGCGGCCGGCGCTCGGTCGGCACCTTCGTCAAGACCGCATCGCCGCACGTGGTCGAAGTGCTGGGCCTGGCCGGGCTCGACTTCGTCGTGCTCGACGGCGAGCATGCGCCGTTCGGCCGGGACAGCGCGGACCTGATGCTGCTGGCCGGGCGGGCCGCCCGCATCCCCGTGCTGGTACGGGTGCCGGACCATGCGCCGGCATCGATCTCCAGCATGCTCGATATGGGTGCGGCCGGCGTCGTCGTGCCGCACGTGGACAGCGCGGCGCAGGCCGCCGCCGCCGTCGCCAGCGCGCGTTTTACGGGGGGAATGCGCGGTTTCTCTCCATCTCCCCGTTTCGGAGACTACGGCACCATGAGCCGGGAGAAGGTCATCGCGGCGGGCGACGCCAGCCTGGTCGTGTGCCAGATCGAAAGCGTGGCGGGCCTGGAGCAGGTCGAGGCGATCGCGCGCGTGCCCGGCGTATCGGCGCTGTTCATCGGCCGCGCCGACCTGTCGATGTCGCTGCGGGTTGATTCCGGCCGCCACCCGGTCGTCATGGCGGCGGTCGCACGCATCTGCGCCGCCTGCGCGGCGGCCGGCGTGCCGGTGGTGATCGCGCTCGAATCGGAGGTCGAGATCGCGCAATTCGCCGCGCTGGGCATGCACGGCTTCGTGGTCGGCACCGACCAGTCGCTGCTGCGCCGCGCAGCCGCCGCGCTGCGCCCCGAACTGGAGCGGCAGCCCGCCATTCACTCCACTTGATACAGGAATCCAGGCAATGAGCAGTTCTCCCTTTTCGATCCCGTCCATCAACGACGCCAGCCAACACCCGCCGCAGATCAGCGCGGCCGACGGCACCCGCACCTGGATCACCCGCGCCAGCAATTTTGTCGTCGCCACCGCGCTGTGCCGGGCGGGCGCCGTGATCGACGGCGAACACTTGCCGGACGAATCGATGCTGCTGCTGCCCGACACCGGTGCGCGCGTCGAGATTGGCGGCGAGTCTTTTGACATCCTGCCGGACAGCCTGGTGATCCTGCCGCCCGGGAGAGTTCGCATCGTCGCGCAGGGCGACGGCACCATCGTGCGCATCTGCTCGCACCTGGCGACCGAACTGATGGTCCTGGCCGGCAACCGCGCCGATTTCAGTAATCCGCGCCCGGAAGTGGCGCCTTTGAAACCGTGGCCGGCGCCGCCCGGTGGCTACAAGGTGCGTATCTATCATTTGCCGGAACTGACCCCGCCGGGTGAGCGCATGCGCATCTTCCGAAGTACGAATTTGATGGTCAATGTCGTCGTCGAGACCTTCGCGCCGCGCGACGTGCGCACGCTGTCGCCGCACAAGCACGACGATCTGGAGCAGGCGACGCTGTGCGTGCGCGGGCAGTTCATCCACCATCTGCGCACGCCGTGGACGCCGGACTTGCACCACTGGCGCGACGACCTGCATGCGGAAGTGGGCTCGCCTTCGGTGACGGTGATCCCGGCCGGCGTCATTCACACTTCGCGCAGCACGACGATCGACGGCGGCGCGCTGCTGGTTGACGTGTTTGCTCCGCCGCGCGCGGACTTCGCGCTGCATCCCACCTGGGGCCGCAACAATGACGATTACCCGCTGCCGCCGGAGTTGCGCGGCGCCTGACGGCGTTTCCTTTTAATCCGCCACGCCGGTCAGGATCGGCGGCAGCGGCTGGGCGATCAGTTTTTCGGCCTTGGCCGTGGTCAGGCCCAGGCCCAGCAGGATCTGCCGCGCGACCTGGTCGGGATAGGATTTTTCACGCGGGCTGGTGAGAATCGTCTTCATCGCCGCCAGCCCGGTGCCGAGCACCATGTCGCGCCCGATGCGCACGTCGGTGATCTTGAAGGCGCCGCTGTCGATGCCCCATTGCACGGTGGAGGTGCAGGCGGCGTGGATTTCGGCTCCGAAGATCGGGCCGCCCACGCTCAGGTTGACCATTCCCCATCCCCACTTGGGATCGGTCTGCGCCCGTCCCAGGTGGTAGCGGATCGCCGCCGTGACTTCCTCTGCCGCCGTCTTCAGCGTCGAGCCATAGGACAGTACCTTGAAATTGAATTCCAGGCTCAAGTCATACGACAGCGCGGCGAACAGTTCTTCCATGCTGCTGAAGTAGGTGTAGAAGGTCGGGCGGGCGATCCCGGCGACCTTTACCACGTCCTCGATGCGCGCCAGCCGCCCGTGTTCATGGCCGATGACCTGGAAGGTCGCGTCCAGGATCGCCGCCCGGGTGCGGGTGCGCTGCTCCTGCGCCGTCTGCGCGCGCCGCTCGGCCCGTGCGTCAACTTTCTTCGGCTTGTTCATCCCTGCGTTTCCATTGTGTTGTTTTGTAAAGACAACAGTGTACTACCTCCACGCCGGTTTGCGCTCGTGCCGCGCCGGAATCGTTCGAAGCGATGACGGATAGTCTATCGGGAGGCGCGGCATCGATCCTCAAAAAAATTTCCGTTTGACGAAGTGTCTATCGTGAGATATATTTGACGAATAGACGATTCGTCAGTGTGTGGAAAGGCAGGCGGAATAGGCTTGTCAGGGCACGCATGGCGGTCGCCGAAAAACCGGAAATTCAAAACCAGGAGATACACCATGAAAGCAGAAATGACATCGGGCACCCAGCAACGCCAGGCCGAAGCCGCCGAACTGATCGCGAAGGCGCGTGCGCTGCAACCGCTGCTGGCGAAGAACGCCCTGAAATCCGAACAGGACCGCCGCGCCAGCCAGGAAAATATCGACGCCATCGAGCAGGCCGGCCTGTTCCGCCTGATGGTGCCCAAGCGCCTGGGTGGCTACCAGAGCACGATCCGCACCCACCTCGAAGTGACGGCGGCGCTGGCCGAATCCTGTGGCGGCACCGCCTGGGTCACGGCGCTGAGCAATGTCTGCGCCTGGTTCACCGGCACTTTTACGCGCCGGGCGCAGGAAGATGTCTGGGGCAGCAACCCGAATGCGCGCGTGGCCGGCGTGCTGACGCCGTCGAGCGAGTCGCGCCGCGTCGACGGCGGCCTGGTCGTATCCGGCAAGTGGTACTGGTCGTCGGGCAGCCTGCACGCCGACTGGATCTGCGCCGGCATCATCGAGCACGATAAAAACGGCGCCTTCGTCGGCCAGTACCTGGCGCTGATGCCGCGCGCCGACATCACCATCGAAGACACCTGGTACACGGTCGGCATGCGCGCTTCCGGCAGCAATTGCGTGGTCGCCAAGGACGTCTTCATTCCCGACTACCGCATGCTCGACGTGCGCGCCGGCGTGGCCGGAGATTACCCGACCGAGTTCAAGGACGAGGCGGAATACCGCGCGGCCTTCGTGCCGGTCGCCGCGCTGGTGCTGGTCGGCGCCCAGCTCGGCATCGGCCGCGCGGCGCTGAAATACGTGATCGAGAAGGCGCCGCAGCGCAATATCGCCTACACCTCGTTCGACAAGCAGAGTTCCTCGGTGATGTTCCAGGCCCAGATCGCCCAGGCGGCGCAAAAGATCGACACCGCCCACCTGCACGCCTTCCGCGCCGCCGCCGACATCGACGATGCAGCCCAGCGCGGCGAGTTGATGGACTACGTGACCCGGGCCCGCGTGCGCGCCGACACCGGCACCGTCGCCACCAGCGTGCTCGAAGCGCTGAATTTGCTGATCTCGGCGCACGGCGCCGGCACCTTCGCCGAAGCGAGCCCGCTGCAGCGCATGTGGCGCGACGCCAATACCGCCGCGCGCCACGCGATCGTCATGCCGGAGATCGGCATCGAGGTCTACGGCAAGGCGCTGCTGGGCGTGGAAAACACGGTCACCCAGCTGGTCTGATGGCCGCGCGCTCCCCGGACACCGCGATGGATATCGATCCCAAACTGTTCCGGTCGGCGATGGGGCTGTTCGCCACCGGCGTCACCGTGATCAGCCATACCTGCGACGGTGAGCCGGCCGGCATGACGGCCAACGCCTTCATGTCGGTCTCGATGGAACCGCCATTGGTGCTCATCTCGGTGCGCCGCCAGTCGCGCTTCAACCAGGTGATGCGCGAAGGCGTGTGCTACGGCGTCAACTTCCTGGCCGAAGCGCAACAGGACATCAGCGCGCACTTCGGCGGGCGCTGGAATGATCAGCTGCAAGTGCCGTTCATCGACCACGACGGCACGCCGCTGATCGGCGGCAGCCTGGCGCACATCGTCGCGCGCACCTGCGCCGTGCACGAGGCGGGCGACCACCTGCTGTATGTGGGCCGCGTCGAGCACCTGCAACTGGGACAGCAACGCAAGCCGCTGGTGTTTTTCAGCGGTAAATACAAGCAGGTCGACGCCCACGCGCCAGCCTTCGGCTGGGCTGTCAACGACGACTGCTGGTAATCCGGTTTGAAAAATCATTCACGGCCGGCCGGGCCAGTGCAGTCCGGCCGCCAGTCAAGGAGATCATCATGAACGACAACCAACGCCCGTGCGCCATCCATTCGATCGACCACTTCATGCTGGCCGTGCCGGACCTGGAACAGGCGCGCCAATTCTATGACGCTTTCGGCCTCGGCACGGAATCGCAGGCCGACCGCCTGCTGCTGCGCGCCGCCGACAGCGGGCAAGTCTGGGGCTGCCTGGTACGCGCGCCCCATAAACGCCTGGCCAGCCTCACCTTTAATTGTTACGAGGAAGACTACGCGCAACTGGTCGAGCGCATCTCCGCGCTGGCGCCCGCCGCCCAGGCGCATCCGCAGGCGAGATATGCCGACGGCCACTGGTTCCGCGATCCCGACGGCATCCTGCTGCAAGTGCGGGTCGGCCCGAAGACGACGATCGACGCCAAGGCGCTGTATTGCGCGCCGCCCGCCGGCGAGCGCGGCGTGTCTGGACGCGACAAGGTAAAAAAGGTCATGCCGAAGCGCCTGTCGCACGTGCTGCTGTATGCCACCGACGTGGCGCGCCAGCGCGCGTTTTATGAAAACGCGCTGGGCCTGCGCCTGTCCGACGAATCGGCCGGCATCGTCGCCTTCCTGCACGCGCCGCACGGCAGCGACCACCACCTGGTCGCCTTCGCCAAGGCGGAGCGGGCCGGTTTCCACCACGCCTCGTGGGATGTCAACGCGATGGAAGATGTCGGCCTGGGCTGGATGCAGATGCAGCAGGCCGGCTATTCCCGCGTGTGGGGACCGGGACGGCACGTGCTCGGCTCGAATTACTTTTGCTACGTGCAGGACCCGTGGGGTTCGTGGTGCGAATACTCGGCCGACATGGATCACGTCGGCGCCGGGCAGCAATGGCCGGCCGCCGACCACGCGCCCGAGGATTCGCTGTACCTGTGGGGGCCGCCGCCGCCGCCCGAATTCATCGTCAATGCCGAAATAGCGGCGTAAGACCGGGCATGGCAATGCCGCTACGGCGCCAGTCTGCCATGCCGTCAAGTTCGGCCGACTGTATCTGGAAATCATGCGTGGTATGGGTTCCCGCCTTCGCGGGAACGACAGCTTTGAGCCAAATGCAGGGGGCCAATCGCTGGACTTGCAAAAATTTTTATAAAAATGGAGGAGACAATGAAGAAACGAAATAGCCGGCAAGGCCGGCTCAAGCTGCTCGCGCTGGTCGCCGCGTGCCAGGGCGCGCTGCCGGCATATTCGCTGGAATTCGAAACGGGCAACGCCGACGTCAAGATCCAATGGGATAACACGCTTAAATACAGCGCCGGCTATCGCTTGAAGGAGCGCTCAGCGACGCTGGTGTCCGATCCGAACCAGGACGACGGCGACCGCAATTTCGACAAGGGCGCGATCTCGAACCGGCTCGACCTGCTGTCCGAATTCGATCTGCGCTACCAGCAAAAAATGGGCTTGCGTGTCAGCGGCGCGGCCTGGCACGACACGCTCTACCGCCAGTCGAACGACAACGATTCGGCCGCCACCGCCAACAACCTGTCGGTGCCGTTCGACCGTTTCAATACGCGTACCCGCAACCTGCACGGCGGCGCCAGCGAAATCCTCGATGCCTTCGTCTACGCCAACGGCGATATCGGCGGTATGGCCGCCAACCTGAGATTGGGGCGCCACAGCCTGCTGTACGGCGAAAGCCTGTTCTTCGGCAGTAACGGGATCGCCGCCGGCCAGGCGCCGATCGACGTCATCAAACTGCTGTCGGTGCCGAACTCGCAATTCAAGGAAATCGTGCGCCCGGTGAGCCAACTGTCGACGCAGTTGCAGGTCAACGGCAATGTCACCATCGGCGGCTACTACCAGTTCGAATGGCGCAAGACCTTGATCCCGTCCGCCGGCAGCTATTTTTCGACGGCCGACGTGCTCGAAGGCGGCGAACGCTTCCTGGCCGGGCCGCCGTTTCCTCCGGGTGCCTACCTGCTGCGCCGCGACGATGAAAAGGCGCGCAACGGCGGGCAGGGCGGCGTGCAATTGCGCTGGCGCCCGGCCGCCATCGATGCCGAATTCGGATTCTATGCGACGCGCTATCACGACAAGACGCCGCAAGTCTACCTGTCGACCATATTGACCGGCGGCGCGGCCAATCCCGCCATCGGCCAGTTCGGAGAATACCGCCTGGCCTACGCGGAAGACATCCGCGCCTACGGCGCCAGCTTCAGCACGCAGCTCGGAGATTTCAACGTCGCCGGCGAAGCGTCGGTGCGGCGCAACACCCCGCTGGTGTCCGACCCGACCATTTTCGGCGTGACGACGGCCGCCATCGCCGGCGACAACCGAGATAGTCCCGCCTACGCGGTCGGCAATTCGGCCCATGCGCAACTGTCGGCGATTTACATCGTGCCGCGTTCTTCTCTGTGGAACACGGCGAATTTTCTCGGTGAACTCGCGTGGAACCGCCGCACCGCCGTCACCCGCAATCCCGAAGCGCTGGCGGCGAACGCATCGCGCGACGCCTGGGCCATGCGCTTCATTTTCGAGCCGTCCTGGTTCCAGGCGGCGCCGGGACTGGACTTGAGCGTGCCGGTCGGACTCGGTTACAGCACCCACGGCAATTCCTCGGTGGTCGCGCAGTTCAACCCGGGCGGCAAGGATGGCGGAGATCTCAGTGTCGGCGTACGGGGTCAGTTCCGGCAAGTGTGGCGTTTCGGCCTGAATTACACCCATTTCATCGGCGAAGAGGGGACCGGGCTCGATGCGAAAGGCCAGCTGTCCTTTAAACAAAGCTTGCGGGACCGAGATTTCGTGAGTCTGACCGTCCAGCGTTCGTTCTGATTTCAGGAGACACAATAATGATCAATCAAGTATTTGCACGTCCGGCATGGGCTGTTCTTGCCGTTTCCCTGTTGTGCCAGGCCGGCCTCGCCGGCGCGGCCGTATCGCCGGAAGAAGCGGCCCGTTTGAAATCCGACCTGACGCCGTTCGGCGCCGAAAAGGCCGGCAGCAAGGATGGCACGATCCCCGCCTGGAGCGGCGGTTACACGAAAGTCGCCCCCGGCTACAAATCGGGCGATGTCCGTCCCGACCCCTTCGCCGCCGACAAGGTGCTGTATTCGATCACCGCCAAGAACATGGCCCAATATGCCGACCGCTTGTCGGAAGGACAGCAGGCGATGCTGTCCAAGTACCCGAGCTACCGGATCGATGTCTATCCGACGCACCGCACCGCGGCCGCTCCCGCCTATTTTTACGACAACACGTTCAAGAACGCGACCCGCGCCAAGTCCGCCAACAATGGCTATACGATCGAAGGCGCGTTCGGCGGCATCCCGTTCCCGATTCCGAAGACCGGCGCCGAAGCGATCTGGAATCATCAACTGCGCTGGCAGGGCGACGCCGTGCTGTACCTCGCCAGCAGTTACGTGTCATCCGGCGGCAAGCCGGTGCTGGCCTCGAAATTCCGCAACGAGATGAGTTTTCCATACATGTTCAAGGAAGATTCGCTGGAAACCTTCAAGGGCGATTTCTGGAATTTGTACCAGGTGACGACGGCGCCGGCGTTCAAGGCGGGCGAGACGATCCTGGTGCGCGATCCGATCGATTACGTCGGCAAGGGACGGCAAGCCTGGCAATACCTGGTCGGACAGCGCCGCGTGCGGCGCGCGCCGAGCATCGCCTACGACACGCCGAACGCCGTCAATTCCGGCGTCGACTTCTTCGATGAAGTGTCGCTGTTCATCGGCGCGCTCGACAAGTATGACTGGAAGCTGGCCGGCAAGAAGGAAATGCTCATCCCCTACAACATGAACAAGTTTACGGCGCAGGCGCCGGAAGATGTGCTCGGGCCGAACCACCTGAACCCGGACCACGTGCGCTGGGAATTGCACCGCGTCTGGGTGGTCGAAGCGACGCTGGCGGCGGGCAAGCGCCACGTCATCCCGCGCAAGAAATTCTATCTCGACGAGGACACGTGGAATGCCGTGCTGTACGACGGCTGGGATGCGCAAAACCAGCTGTGGCACTCGGGCATGACGATGCCGATGCTGGTGCCCGAATATCCCGCCTTGCTCAGCTATCCGTTCAGCATCCAGGATCTGTTGAAAGGTTCGTATTCGGCCACCCTGGTCAACGGAGAGGCGACGCAATATGCGCGCGTGCCGCGCTGGCCGGACGCCAATTTCACTCCCGAATCGATGGCCGCGCGCGGCGTGCGTTAAGCGGGACCGATGATGAACTTCATGCGACATCTTTACCTCGCCGCGCTGGCGGCGGCCTGCCTCGGCAGCGCCGGTGCGCGGGCGGCCGGCGTGGCTGAACGGGTCGTCGACCCGCTCGGGCGGCCGGCGCCGGCCAGCGTGCATTTTCAACAGGCCATGCTCAGCGCGGTGACGCGCGCCGGCGAGCGCCTGGTGGCGGTCGGCGAGCGCGGCACGGTGCTGCTGTCGGACGATGGCGGCCGCAACTGGCGGCAAGCCAGGCGCGTGCCGGTCAGCGTGCTGCTGACCGCGGTGCGCTTCGGCTCCGCGGCCAAGGGCTGGGCCGTGGGCCACAGCGGCGTCGTGCTGCGCTCGAACGACGGCGGCGAGACCTGGAGCACACAACTCGACGGCAATGCCGCCGCCGCACTGGTGCTGAAGGCGGCGCAGCAGCGCGCGCAGGCCGGCAACGGCGACGCTGCGGCATTGGCAAAACAGGTGGCCGACGCGCAGCAATTGGTGCGCGACGGCGCCGACAAGCCGTTTCTCGACGTGCTGGCCGACGGCGAATCGGGCGCCATCGTCGTCGGCGCCTTCGGCCTGGCGATGCGCACCGACGATGCCGGCAAGACCTGGCGTCCGTGGCAGACGGAGGTGCTCGGCGCCAGGGGCAGTCACCTGTACGGCATCGCGAAAGCCGGCAATACGATCTTCGTCGCCGGCGAGCAGGGCGCCTTTTTCAAGTCCGGCGACAACGGCGCCACGCTGGCGGAGCTGGCGACGCCCTACAAGGGCAGTTATTTCGGGCTGACGGCGCTGTCCGCATCGAACGTCGTGGTGTATGGCTTGCGCGGCAGCGTGTTTGCCTCCGGCGACGCCGGCGCCAACTGGCGCCCGGCGCAACTGGCCAGTCCCGCTTCGCTGACGGCCGGCGCGCTGCTGGCGGACGGCTCGCTGGTGCTGGCCAGCCAGGCCGGCACGCTGTTTACAAGCCGCGACCAGGGCTTGTCCTTCGCGGCCATGCAGCAATCGAGTCCGGCGCCTATCGTCGGCATCGCGCAGGCGAGGGATGGCGGCGTCGTCATCGCCGGCGCGCGCGGCCCGGCCCGCATCGCGGCCCATCCTTCTTCAAATAAAACGGGGGCGCCATGATATCGACCGCTTCGCACGATCAACCGGTCGTCGCCGACCTGGCGGATTTCGACCGCAATTCAGGTTCCTTCGGCGAACGCCTGCTGTTCAACCACCGCATCGTGGTGCTGTTACTGTGCCTGCTGGCGACCTGCCTGCTCGGCTACCAGGCGGGCAAGGTCGAACTGCGCGCCAGCTTCGAGCGCATGATCCCGACCCGCCACCCGTACATCGTCAACTACCTGGCGCACAAGGATGACCTGAAGGGGCAGGGCAATGCGATCCGCATCGCCGTCGCCGCCAAAAACGGCACCATCTTCGATGCGGCATACCTGGAAACGCTACGCAAGATCAACGATGAAGTGTTCCTGCTGCCCGGCGTCGACCGCTCCTTCATGAAATCCTTGTGGACGCCATCGACGCGCTGGCTGGCGGTCACCGAGGATGGCCTCGACGGCGGCCCGGTCATGGTCGACAGCTTCGACGGTTCCGCGCAAAGCACGGCGCAACTGCGCGCCAACGTCGAGCGCTCGGGCGAGATCGGCCAGCTCGTCGCGGCCGACTACAAGTCCAGCATCGTCTTCGTCCCGCTGCTCGATGCCGATCCGAAGACGGGAGAGGCGCTCGATTACCGCAAGTTGTCGGCGTCGCTGGAGGCGATCCGCGCGCGGCACGAATCGGCCGCCATCGGCATCCACATCACCGGTTTCGGCAAGATTGTCGGCGACCTGATGGCGGGATTGCGGCAGGTATTGCTGTTCTTTGCCGCCGCGATCGCCATTTGCACGGCGGTGCTGTATGCCTACACGCGCTGCGTGCGTAGCACGCTGCTGGTTGTGACCTGTTCGATGGTGGCCGTGGTCTGGCTGCTCGGACTGCTGCCGGTATTGGGCATGAAACTCGATCCGTATTCGATCCTGGTCCCCTTCCTCGTGTTCGCCATCGGCATGAGCCACGGCGCGCAAAAGATGAACGGCATCATGCTCGACATCGGCCGCGGCACGCACCGCCTGGTCGCGGCCCGGTTTACGTTCCGCCGCCTGTTCCTGGCGGGGTTGACGGCGCTACTGGCGGACGCGGTCGGCTTCGCCGTGCTGATGATCATTCGCATCGAAGTGATCCAGGACCTGGCGCTGGCGGCCAGCATGGGCGTGGCGGTGCTGATTTTCACAAATCTCGTGCTGCTGCCTATCCTGCTGTCGTACACCGGCGTCAGTCGCAAGGCGGCCTTGCGCAGCCTGGTGTCCGAAGTGAACGATGCGCCTTCCGCGCAGCGTGGCGAACACGCGTTGTGGGCGTGGCTGGACCGGTTTACGCAACGCCGCTGGGCCACGCGCGCGATCGCCGGCGCGGTCGTGCTCGGGCTGGCGGGATTCGCCGTCAGCCTGCACCTGCAAATCGGCGATCTCGATCCCGGCGCGCCGGAATTGCGCGCCGATTCGCGCTACAACCGGGACAACGCCTTCATCGCCGCCAGCTACGCCGCCGGCAGCGACACGCTGGTGGTGATGGTGACGACGCCGGACAACCAGTGCGCCGGCTACCCGACGCTGGCCAAGGTCGATGCGCTGGAGTGGCATTTGCAGCAGTTGCCCGGCGTGGAAGCGACATCGTCCTTCGCCGGTCTGACGAAAAGGGCGGTGGCCGGCATGAGCGAGGGTAATCTGAAATGGGCCGAGCTGCCGCGCAACCAGGATGCGATCAACGCCGTCATCACGCGCGCGCCGCGCGAACTGTTCAACCAGGCCTGCAATATGCTGGCGCTGTATGTCTACCTGAAGGATCACAAGGCGGTCACGCTGACGTCGGTGGTTGATACGGTCAATGCCTTCGCGGCCGTCAACGATTCCGACGAAGTCAGGTTCCTGCTCGGCGCCGGCAACGCCGGCATCGAAGCGGCGACCAATATCGTCGTCAGGCAGGCCAACACCGAGATGCTGCTGATGGTGTACGCCGCCGTCACGCTGCTCGCCTTCATCACGTTCCGCTCGTGGCGCGCGGCGTTGTGCGCGGTGCTGCCGCTGGTGCTGACGTCGGTCCTGTGCGAAGCGCTGATGGTCGGTCTTGGCATCGGCGTCAAGGTCGCCACATTGCCCGTGATCGCGCTCGGCGTCGGCATCGGCGTCGATTACGCGCTGTACGTGCTGACGGTGGTGCTGGCCGGCCTGCGCGCGGGCGAATCGCTGTCGGCGGCCTATTACCGCGCGCTGCTGTTTACCGGCAAGGTGGTCGTGCTGACCGGCGTGACGCTGGGCATCGCGGTGGCCACCTGGGCCTTCTCTCCGATCCGCTTCCAGGCGGATATGGGGCTGCTGCTGGCCTTCATGTTCATCGGGAACATGCTCGGCGCCTTGATCCTGCTGCCTGCGCTTGCGCATTTCCTGTTGAAGCCGAAAGCTGTCGCCGCCGCGCCGGCGGAGGCGCTGAACGCACCCGCGCTGCAGCACGCCGCTCACTGAAACAGGGCGGGCCGGCGCAGCGCCGGCCCGCTCGCCAACCCCGCTGGAGAATGCAATGAACAAGAAAGTCATCATCGGTTGCGCCATCACCGGCGCGATCCACACGCCCTCGATGTCACCCCATTTGCCGGTGACACCTGGCGAGGCGCGCGACATGCTGAAATTGAAGGGGCGCGACAGCGTCGGATTCTGAAGCGGACAATGGCGGATATCGACACGACTTGCGACGCGGGTCAATTCAAAAGGGTCATGGGCGGATTTCGCCGCATGCGATCGAGCGAGATCGGAGAAGAACAATTGTGCCAGGCTTGCGGCGAGTACTGGCCGGTCGACGCGGAGTTTTTCGCGATGTCGGAGCGCTACCTGAGTTATATATGCAAGGCTTGCCAGTCGGAGCTTGCGCGGGCGCGCCAGCAAAAATCAGATGCAAAGGCCGGGGTCAGACCCATGGGTCTGACCCCAGATTTTGCCGCTGATTTTTGCTGGCGGTCCCCGCAATCCTTGAAGATCCAAAAAAAATGACGCGGGGGCGGTGCCTGCCTGGCACCGCCCCCGCGTCGTATACTGCTTGCTACTGTCTTATTTCTTTTCCTTGTAGATGCCGCCGGTGACCATGACGTCGTCGGCGCGCTCCATGTAGACGGTCTTTTCTTCGATCAGCTTACTGACCGGATTGGGGGCGCGGAATTCGATCCAGCCGTTGCCTTTTTCCTTGGCCATCTTGATCTGGTCCTGCACGAACAGCTTGCCGTCCATATCCTTGATTTCATGGATATCCTTGCCGATCAGCCTGGGATTGGAGCCGTGCGACAGCACGACGCCGTCCAGCGTGGCGACGACGATATAAAATTCGCCGCGCGTAAACTGGCCGTTCGGGTTGTTAAATTCGGCGAAGGCCTTGGGCCGGCCGTTTTTCTTCATGTACTGGATCGCTTCCTTGACCAGTCCCGGCACCTCGTCGCGGCTGACATTGGGAGCGGCGCTGGCGCCGCCCGCGGTGAAGCAGATGGACAGGGACAGCAGCGCTGTCGATACAAAACGTTTCATGGTCGTCTCCTGGTGATAGGCCTGGCATGGCCCGGCCGGTTCTGACTGGCGCCGCCGCGCAGTGCGCGACGGCGCCAGGATGGTGCAAGCGCCGCTGGCGTGCGCGGACCCTTAGAAAACGTGACGCAGGCCGAGCATTGTACCGCTTTGGCTGGCGCCGGCCAGGGTCGTCACGCCAGGCGAAACCGCCACCGCCGACACGCCATGGTTGACCACGTGGCCGGCAGTGATATAGGCTGCCGTGCGGCGCGAGAAATTGTAGGTCGCACGCAGGCCGACGTAGCCGACATCGTTGCCGCTGCGCTTGATGTCGAGGTAGGCGTACTGGCCGTCCACGGTCCAGGCATCGCCCAGTGGGTACAGGGCGCCGATGTAGTACAGGTCCGACGTGAAGCTGGCCGCGGTGGTGTTGCGGCGGTGGATGACGCCGCCGCCGATTTTCGCGCCGCCGAATTTGACGTAGCCGTTGGCCGTCGTCCGTTCATCGGTGAAATCGCCCTTCGTCAAGCCGAACAGGGCGCCGGGGCCGCCGCGCATCTTGTCGTAGGAAGCCGAAACGCCGTAGCTGCTGCCATCGTACTTGACCATCGCCGTCCATTCGCGGCATGCCTGCTTGTCGGCCGCCAGTTCGCCGGGGCAGTTGGTCGCCTGCGGGCCGCCTGGGCCGGCCGCGTCGCGGCCAAGGCTGTAGGTGGCGCCGACCGAGATCGCGCCGAACTTGCCGAGGTAGCCGACCGTGTTGTCGCTGCGCGTGTTCGGCAGTGCGCTGTCGAGATCGGCCATCGCGTAGATATTCGGTCCCAGGATGTCGCTGTCGAGCAGGGCATAGAAGGTCATCGTGTACTGGCGTCCGAGCGACAGCGTGCCGTAGCGGTTCGACAGGCCGACCAGCGCCTGGCGGCCGAACAGGCGGTTGCCGTAATTCAGCGAGCCGGTATCGATGGCGATGCCGCTTTCGAGCACGAAAATCGCCTTCAGGCCGTCGCCCATGTCTTCCGTGCCGCGGAAACCGATCCTGGACGGCGCGGTCGCCGTCAGGTTGGGCATGCGCACAAGGCTCGTATTGGTCGGTCCGGCATGGTTCACGAATTCGACGCCGGAATCGACCAGGCCATAGATGGTGACGTTGCTTTGCGCGCTGGCGCCGGTGGCGGCGCCGAGCGCCAGGATTGCGAAAGTAAGCTTGGATTTCATTTTTGTCCCCAGATTTTTGTAAGAGTTTTACCTGACTGCCTGCCGGCTTGCGCCGGTCTTCATGTAATGATGTTTCGACTTCTCCTTTGCTTTGGTGCCGGGCTTGGGCGGATGCGGCCGGGAGCCTCGTCTAGTTAAAATGACATACCGTCTATTGAGTAAATAATAGATCTTAAATAGACGGTTCGTCAATCAGAAAAAATGCTGCCGGAATGCGGGTCGGCAGGCTAAAAATCGATTCCCGTGGGCTGCCATTGGCAGCCTTGTTATTTTAAATAGATAAAATGTCATTTTCAGATCGCGGTCACTGTGGCGATGCAGCCACAGTGGCCGTGACGATCCGCGCCGGATGCCTTGCACCGGCATCGCCAGCGGGTCCGACGACTCGAATCGAGGGGATGAAGGTCGGCGCGGTACTGGCCCGAGTGAGAATAGGGGGCTTTATTGGTGCAGGGAAGATACCGAAATTGCTGTAGTGATACGCTGGATGTATCACACCGGCCATAAGCCAGTGCGGATGCGATGCCGCGCTGCCCGAGCGCGCGGGATGGGCCGTGAATCGGCTATACTGTGTCATTCAAGCAACAGTCCTGCCCTGGACGATATCCGTGAAATTCATCCTGATCGCCCTCGGCGGCATTTTCCTGGTGCTGGCCGTGCTGGGCGTATTCCTGCCGCTGCTGCCCACCACGCCTTTCCTGTTGCTGGCCTCGGCCTGCTTTGCGCGCAGTTCGACGCGGCTGCACCAGTGGCTGCGCAACCACGGCGTCTTCGGCCGCTATCTGAGTGATTTTGAGGATGGGCGCGGCATACCGCTGCGCGGCAAGGTGCTGGCGTTGGCGCTGATGTGGCCTTCGATGCTGTACTCGATGTACCGCGTGAACATGCTGCCGCTGAAGATCATGCTGTTGCTGATCGCCTGCGGCGTGTCCATCTATTTACTGAGACTGCCGACCGCGAAGCCCGAGGATTGAGGCTTACTCCCGGCCGGCACCGTCGTCACGGCATGCCGAGGGATTCGTGGTGGAAGCGGAGGTGGTCTTCGATGACGGTGGCAATAAAATAATAGCCATGGTCATAGTCCGCATGCCTGTGCAATTCCAGCGGCTGCCCGGCGGTGTCGCAAGCCGTTTCCAGCGCATGCGGAAACAGCTGGTCGGCCAGGAATTTGTCGGCCAGCCCCTGGTCCACCAGGATACCGTTCGGGAACGGCTTGCGCATTTGCGCCATCAAGGCGCTGGCATCGTAGTCGGCCCATGCCTCGCGCCGAGGTCCCAGGTAAGTGCTGAACGCCTTTTCTCCCCACGGGCACTGGCTCGGAGCGCAGATCGGCGCCAGCGCGGAGACCGATTTGAACCGCTCCGGATTGCGCAGCGCCAGCACCAGCGCGCCGTGGCCGCCCATCGAGTGGCCCATGATGCCGACAGCGTCGGCTTTGACCGGAAATTCCGCGATCACCAGTTCATGCAGCTCCAGTATGTAGCTGTACATGCGGTAATGCGTGCTCCATGGCGCCTCGGTTGCATCGACATAGAAGCCCGCGCCGACGCCCAGGTCCCAGCTCTCCGCTTCGCCCGGCACGCCGGCGCCGCGCGGGCTGGTGTCCGGTGCGACGAGTACCAGGCCGGCCCTGGCGGCGTAACGTTGCGCGCCGGCCTTGGTCATGAAGGTCTCTTCCGTGCAGGTGAGACCCGCCAGGTAAAACAGCGCGGGCACCTTGCTGGCGGCGGCCTGCGGCGGCAGGAACACGGAAAAGCGCATCGGCAGGCCGATCGCCGCCGAATGATGGCGATAGTAACGCTGCACGCCGCCGAAGCAGGCGTGCTCGCTGATCAGTTCAAGCATCGAATGCTCCGTTTAAATTAGTACAGCACGACGGAACGGATCGATTCGCCGCTTTTCATCAGATCGAAACCTTCGTTGATGCGTTCCAGGGGCAGGCGGTGCGTGATCAGGTCGTCGATATTGAGCTTGCCTTCCATGTACCAGTCGACGATCTTCGGCACGTCGGTGCGTCCGCGCGCGCCGCCGAAGGCGGAGCCGCGCCATTCGCGTCCCGTCACCAGCTGGAACGGGCGGGTCGAAATTTCCTGGCCGGCCGCGGCCACGCCGATGATGAAGGACTTGCCCCATCCCTTGTGCGTGCATTCGAGCGCCTGGCGCATGGTCGTCGTGTTGCCGACGCACTCGAACGAATAATCGGCGCCGCCGTCGGTAATCTGCACGATGGCGTCGACCACGTTCTCGACTTCCTTCGGATTGACGAAATGGGTCATGCCGAATTTACGGGCCATCTCTTGCCGCGCCGGGTTGATGTCGACGCCGATGATCTTGTCGGCGCCCACCATCTTCGCCGCCTGGATCACGTTCAGGCCGATGCCGCCCAGGCCGAACACGACGACATTCGCTCCCGCTTCGACCTTGGCCGAGAACAGCACCGCGCCGACGCCGGTGGTGACACCGCAACCGATGTAACACACCTTGTCGAACGGCGCATCTTCACGGATTTTCGCCAGCGCGATTTCCGGCACCACGATGTAGTTCGAGAAGGTCGACGTGCCCATGTAGTGGAACAGCGGCTTGCCGTCGAGCGAGAAGCGCGACGTCGCGTCCGGCATCAGGCCGCGTCCCTGCGTGGAGCGGATCGCCTGGCACAGGTTCGTCTTGCGCGACAGGCAGAATTTGCATTCGCGGCATTCCGGCGTGTACAGCGGAATCACGTGGTCGTCTTTTTTGAGCGTCTTGACGCCGGGGCCGACGTCGACCACGATGCCGGCGCCTTCATGGCCGAGGATGGCGGGAAAAATGCCTTCCGGGTCGGCGCCGGACAGGGTGTAGTAATCGGTGTGGCAGATGCCGGTGGCCTTCAGTTCGACCAGCACTTCGCCAGCCTTCGGACCTTGCAGGTCGACTTCTTCGATCGTCAATGGTGCGCCGGCTTGCCAGGCGATTGCTGCTTTGGTTTTCATGGTGTTCCCTTATGTGATGTGATGAACAATCGATTCCGGATGTGATGCTAATGCCGTTAAGTTGGCGCCAGATTTTGTCATTCCCGCGCAGGCGGGAATCCCATTTTAGAGTCGCAAACGGCGCAAAAAGATGGGATTCCCGCTTTCGCGGGAAGTCATTTCTCCCAGTGGGAGGAATGACAACTCTACGGTCGGTGGTTTAACGGCATCAGGATCTGGTACTGAAATTGATTGTGCCGGCGGAACGGGGTTGAGGGCGAAAGCGGGGGCCGGTTTGGCCGCATTTGATGCCATAATGACCGGATCTTGATGTCCCAAAACGCTCACCAGCTTAATTAGTCATGAATTCAAAAAAGTCGCGCCCGCCCAGGACGGTCGACCTTATCGTATATCCCGGTTTCAAGGCGATGGAAGCGGTCGGACCGATGTCGGTATTCGAGTACGCCAACCTGCACCTGCAACGGCGCGGGCAGGGTACCGGTTACGACGTGCGGATCGCCTCGACGCAGATCGGCGAAGTCCGGTCCGACACCTTGATGTCCTTGCATGCCTCTAAAATCCTGTCGCCGCTGGCCTTGCCGGACGATGCGATCATCGTGGGCGCGCGCCATATCGAGGCGGCGCTGCAAAACGCCTCGTCCATCGTCGACTGGGTGCGCGCCGTCTCGCCGCGCATCAACCGGCTCGCCGCGCTGTGCTCCGGCGCGTTCTTCCTCGCCTCCGCCGGCATCCTCGACGGCAAGCGCGCCACGACGCATTGGGGCGTGGCCGCGCGCCTGCAGGCGGAATTCCCCGGCATCGCCGTCGATGCCGACGCCATCTTCGTGCGCGAGGGGAACCTGTGGACGTCCGCCGGCGTCACCGCCGGCATCGACCTGGCGCTGGCTTTCGTCGAAGAGGATTTTGGACGGGAACTGGCGCTGGAAGTGGCCACCGAGATGGTGGTGTATCTAAAACGCCCGGGTGGGCAGTCCCAATTCAGTTCGCACCTGCTGGTGCAGCGCACCGCGCGCAGCAGCATCCGCGAGATACAAAGCTGGGTGCTGGACAACCTGCACCAGCGCCTGTCGGTGACGCTGCTGGCGCAAAAGGCGATGATGAGCGAGCGGCATTTTACGCGCGTGTTCCAGCAGGAGGTCGGGCTGAGCACGCAGGAATTCATCGAAGCGTGCCGCTTCGAGCGCGCCACGCAATTGCTGGCCGATCTCGCGCTGCCCATCAAGAGCGTGGCCGCGCGCAGCGGCTTTACGGACGAAGCGCAGATGCGGCGTGTGTTCCAGAAAAAGTTGGGTATCACCCCCAAGACTTATCGCGAACGTTTCGCCACCACCGGCGTGTACGATGCCGTTTCCTGACGGATGACGGCCGGCTGTCACTGTCCGGTGGCAATACCTTTACGTTAGCGCCAAATTTGTCGTTCCCGCGAAGGCGGGAACCCATACCATGTATGCATTTTCTATAAATTTCGCTGGCCTGCAGACGTGCTATGGGTTCCCGCCTTCGCGGGAACGACAGATCTACGGTTTGTGGCCTTAACTTGACGGTATGTTGCCGGCCGGTGACCGGCTAATCGAGCCCCATCGAAAAACAGTCGTAGACCAGCTGGCGCAGCCATTGGTTGGCCGTGTCGCGGTGGTAGCGCGCGTGCCAGTGCTGCTTGAGGTCGAAGCTGGGCGTCTTCAGCGGCAGTTCCACCATGCGCAGCGTGCCGAACCTGGAGAATGCGCGCGCGCAGGAAAACGGCACGGTTGCGATCATGTCGGACTCTGGCAGCAGGTGCAGGATGCTGAGGAAGTGCGGGATACTGAGTCCCACCTTGCGCTCGATGCCTTGCTGTTCCAGGTAGCGCTCGAACAGTTCCTGGCTGCGGCCTTCGGCGCGTACCACCACGTGCGTCGCTTCGAGGAATTGCTGCAAGGTCGGCTGCGCGCCGATCACCGGGTGATCAATGCGCACCAGTCCCGCGAACGAATGCGTGAACAGGTGCTGCTGGTAGAAATTGGCGCGGGTGATGTCGGGGTAATAGCCGACCGCGAGATCGACGTCGCCAGCCGCCATCGCCTCGGCCAGTTGCGCCGGCGGCATCGACAGCGTTTTCAGCACGATGCCCGGCGCCTCGCTTTTCAGCCGCTTCAGCAGCTTGGGCAAAAACACCATTTCGCCGATGTCGGTCAGGCTCAACGTAAAAGTGCGCGTGCTGGCGCCCGGATCGAACTGCTCCTGCTGGAAGACATCGCGCTCCACCACTTCCAGCACGTGACGGATCGGGTCGGCCATCCTGCTGGCGCGCGGCGTCGGCTCCATGCCCTTGGGCGTGCGCACGAACAGCGTGTCGCCGGTCAGCGCGCGCAACTTGTTCAGCGCGAAGCTGACGGCCGGCTGGCTCAGGCCGACGATTTCTCCCGCCAGCGTCACGTTCTTGGTGCGCATCAGCGCATCGAAAATGCGCAGCAAATTCAAGTCAATCTTATCTATATCCATGCCATGGATTCCTGTTATTTGTCCATCTGATTGGCAAATAATAGGGCAAATGCCATCATGCGTCCATGCCTTGCACTCTCGACAGGGCTGAAAAACAAGGAGACAAGACATGTATATTCGTCGGCAATTCATGCTGTTGTGCGCATCGGCGATCGGCAGCCTGCTCGCTTCGGCCGGCGCCAGCGCGCAGGAAGACACGATCCGGGTCGGGCTGGTCCTGGAAAAGACCGGTCCCTACGCTTCCTACGGGCGCCAGATGGAAAACGGCATCCAGGCTTTCATGAAAATCCACGGCGACAGGGTCGCCGGCAAAAAGGTCGAACTGTTCGTGCGCGATAGCACAGGCCCGGCGCCGGAAGTAGCCAAGCGCCTGGCCAAGGAACTGGTCACCAACGACAAGGTGCACTTCCTGGCAGGCTTCGGCTTCACGCCCAATGCGCTGGCCACGGCGCCAGTCGCCACCGCCAGCAAGACGCCGATGATCGTCATGAACGCGGCGGCGTCGGTCATTTCCACCCGCTCGCCGTATATCGCGCGCACCTCGTTTACGACGCCGCAGGTGTCGATGCCGATGGGGGAATGGGCGGCGAAAAACGGCATCCGCAAGGTCTATACGGTGGTCTCTGACTACGGCCCGGGAGCGGACGCCGAAGCGTATTTTAAAAAGGGATATGCAGCTGCCGGCGGCCAGCTCGTCGGCGATGTCAAGGTGCCGCTGTCGAACCGCGATTTCGGCCCTTATCTGCAGCGCGTCAAGGATGCGAAGCCGGACGCCGTGTTCGTTTTCCTGGCGGCCGGCGAGCCGATGATCGCCTTCATGAAGGCGTATGGAGAACGCGGCTTGAAGCAGGCCGGCATCCGCGTGCTGTCCACCGAGGGCTGGGCCGACGACCGGGAACTGGCGCTGATCGGAGAACCGGCGATGGATGCCGTGACCACCGGCTTTTACTCGATGACGCACGACAGCGCGACCAACAAGCGCTTTGTGCAGGCGTATTTCGACATCGAAAAATCCGGCATGGTGCCCGACTTCATGGCGGTATCGGCCTACGACGGCATGGCCGCGATCTACGCGGTGGCGGCCCGGCTCAACGGCAAGATCGATGGCGACAAAGCGATGGAAGTGCTCAAGGGCTTGCAGATCGACAGCCCGCGCGGACCTTTGACCATCGACGCGGCCACGCGCGACCCGGTGCAGACGGTCTATGTGCGCAAGGTCACCCGGGTCAACGGAAAAATGGCCAATACCGAATTCGACGGCTTCAAGAACATGAAAGACCCCGGCAAGGACGCCGCCGGCAAACCTTAGTGCCATTGAGTTAAGCCACAGACCGTAGAGCTGTCATTCCTCCCATTGGGAGAAATGACTTCCCGCGCAGGCGGGAATCCCATCTTTTTGCGCCGTTTGCGACTCTAAATGGGATTCCCGCCTACGCGGGAATGACAAATTTGGCGCTAACTAACGGCATTACCAACAAACCTGAACCAAGCCTCAATTTAATCACTTTGACGGAGCAATCAATGCCTTTTTATCAGACCGATACCCTGCGTATCCACTACCGCATCGACGGCCCCGAACATGCGCCGGTGCTGGTGCTGCTTAATTCCATCGCGACCGACCTGTCGGTATGGGGCGAAGTGACCGACGAACTGCGGCAAAGCATGCGTATCCTGCGCTACGACGCGCGCGGCCAGGGAGAAACGACGGCGCCGGACGGGCCGTATTCCATCGCGATGCTGGCGCAAGACCTGGTAAGCCTGCTCGACGGGCTGGATCTTTCAAAGGTGCACCTGTGCGGCCTGTCGCTGGGCGCGATGGTCGCCATGCAAATGGCAACGGCGTACCCGCAGCGGGTGGACCGGCTGGTGCTGTGTAACACGGCGGCGCAGGTCGGGCCGCCGGAATCGTGGGACATGCGTGCGGCGGCGGTGCGCGAACACGGCATGCAAGCCGTGCGGCCGGCGGTGCTGGAACGCTGGCTGTCTGCGGATTTCCGCGAGAGGCAGCCGCAGGCCGCGCAGCGCGTCGTGGAAATGGCGCTGGCATCGGCGCCGGCCGGCTACATCGGCTCGTGCGCGGCGATCCGCGACATGGACCAGCGCATATCGATCGGCGCCATCGCCGCGCCGGTGCTGGTCGTCGGCAGCGCGTCGGACGCGGCCACGCCGCCGGCGGACGGCCGCTACATCGCCGGCGCCATCGGCGGGGCGCGTTATGTGGAACTGCCGGGCGGCCATCTGTCCAACGTCGAGGAGCCGGCGCGCCTGGCCGCCGAAATCCGCAATTTTTTGTGATCCAAATAAAAGAGGAGACTGACATGTTCATACTGAACGCATGGTATATCGCGGCCTGGGCGCACGAAGTCGGCGCGCAACCGCTGGCACGCCGCATCTGCGACGAACCGGTGGTGCTGTTCCGCGACGCGCAGGGCAAGGCCGGCGCGCTGGCTGACCGCTGCTGCCACCGCGGCGCGCCGCTATCGCTGGGCAAGGTGGTCGAATCCGGACTGCAGTGCGGCTATCACGGCTTGACGTTCGACTGCGCCGGCCAGTGCGTCGCCATTCCCGGCCAGGACAGGATTCCGCAGCGCGCCCGCGTGCGCAGCTATCCGCTGCACGAGAAGGATGAATTCCTGTGGATCTGGATGGGCGATCCGGCACTGGCCGACGTGACGCAGATCATCGACTATCCGTACCACAACGATTACCGCCAGTGGCCGCACAAGCATGGCCTGTACCACTGCAAGGCCGACTATAAACTGCTGGTCGATAACCTGATGGACCTGACCCACGTCGGCTACGTCCACGGCAATACCATTGGCGGCAATCCCTTGACGCACGTGACGGCGCAAATGGAAACCACGCCGACCGAAACCGGCCTCAAATTCATCCGCTGGATGCCGGATTCAGTGGCGCCGCCGACCTACGCGGCGGCCGTCGAATTCAAGGGCAAGGTCGACCGCTGGCAGGAATTCGAATACACGGCGCCCGGCAGCATCGTCCAGTGGAGCGGCGCGATCGACGCCGGCAAGGGCGCGCGCGACAATCGAGACCAGCCCGGCTTCTCGCTGCGCCTGTTCCACGGCCTGACGCCGGAAACCGATGGCAGCTGTTTTTATTTCTGGTCCACCGCCAACGGCTACCGGCAGGACGATCCGGCCGCGACCGAACAACTGTTCGAGGCGATCGGCAAGGCATTCATGGAAGACAAGGTACTGGTCGAAGGGCAGCAGCGGCGGCTCGATGAACTGGGGCAGGACAGCCTGGTCGATATCGTATCCGACCGCGCGCGCATCCACATGCGGCGCACGCTGGAGCGCATGCTGAAACAGGAGCAGCCGGCATGATCGAGGTCAGGGTCACCCGCAAGGTGCAGGAGGCGCTCGATATCTGCACCTACGAACTGGCCGACGCGGCGGGCGGGGCGCTGCCGCCGTTTTCCGCAGGGTCTCATATCGATGTGCAGATTCGCCCGGGCCTGGTGCGCCAGTATTCACTGTGCAACGACCCAGGCGAATCGCACCGTTACCTGATCGGCGTGCTGCGCGATCCGCAGTCGCGTGGCGGTTCGCAAGCCATGCATGAGGACATCCGTCAAGGTGACGTGATCCGGATCAGCGCACCGAAAAACCATTTTCCACTGGTGCCGGCCCAACGTTCGCTGCTGCTGGCAGGCGGCATCGGCATCACCCCGATATTGTGCATGGCCGAGCGGCTGGCCGTCACCGGCGCGGCGTTTGAACTGCATTACTGCACGCGGTCGCCGGAGCGCACGGCATTTTATGAGCGCATCAAGGCATCTTCGTTCGCCGACCGCGCGCATTTGTACTTCGATAGCGGGCCGGCGGAGCGGCGCCTCGAACTGGAGCGCCTGCTCGCCAGCCAGCCGGCGCAAACGCATCTTTACGTGTGCGGCCCGGCCGGTTTTATCGGGCACGTGGTCGATACCGCGCAACGGCTCGATTGGGACAGTGTGCGGGTGCACTTCGAATACTTCGGCGCGGCGCCGCGGGAGACTGGCGCCGACCGTGCGTTCGAGATCCGCATCGCCAGTTCGGGCCAGTGCTACACGGTGCCGGCCGATCGCACCGTCATCGACGTGCTGGAAGAACACGGCGTGCAAGTCCCGTTTTCCTGCGAACAGGGCGTCTGCGGCACCTGCGTGACGCGCGTGCTGGACGGCGTTCCCGATCACCGCGACAGTTACCTGAACGCGGCCGAGCACGAACGCAACGACCAATTCACGCCGTGCTGTTCCCGCGCCAGGTCGGAGCGGCTGGTGCTGGATCTATAACGGGGAACTCCGGGCGCCGCCGGGATGGGCGGCACCGGTATCCCGGCAGGGCGCGGCGCTTACGGTGGCCGGCGTCTTATTTGCGGTAGATGCCGACGCCCAGAAACACGGCATCGTTGACGCGCTGGATATAGGACGTCTTCGGTTCGATGGCCTTCGTCACCGGGTTCACCCATTGGTAATCGACCCAGCCCGAGCCCTTGGACTGGGCCAGTTCAGCCATCGCCTTCGAAAACCGCTTGCCGTCGGCATCCTTCAGTTCGGACAGATCCTTGCCGTTCATCTTGGCGTTGACGCCGTGGCAGATCATTTTCGCCTGCATGTCCTGGACGAACACGTAAAGTTCGCCCTGTATGAAGCCGCCTTTTGGGTCCGCGAAGTCCTTGCAGGCGGCATCGACACCGTTCTTCTTGACGTGGGCCGCCGCCTTTTCGACCAGCGCCACGGCCGCGTCCTTGTTCGCCTGCTGGGCCTGGGCTGGTGCGATGGCGATGAACAGCGATGCGGCCAGGTTTGCGATGATGGTGTGTTTCATTTCGAGTCCTTTATGAATTCCCGGGATTGCAAGCAAAAATCAGCGGCAGAATCCGGGGTCAGACCCACGGGTCTGACCCCAGCATTTGCCTTTGGATTTAAGGTTTTCCGCTTTTGTCCTAAACACCCAGATAACGCGACAGCGTCGCCTGATCTCCCAGCAGCGCAGCCGAAACGCCGGCATGGGCGATGCGTCCCTTTTCCATCACCAGCGCCGTATCGGTATGGGCCAGCACGGCCTGGTAGTTGCGGTCGACTAGCAGCGTGCTGATGCCGCTCTGGCCGATCAGCCGGATCACGCGCCAGATTTCTTGCACGATCAAGGGTGCCAGACCTTCGGTGGCCTCGTCAAGCACCAGCAGATCCGGATTGGTCATCAGCGCGCGGCCGATCGACAGCATCTGCTGTTCTCCGCCGGACAGTTGCTGGCCGCCGTGATTCAAGCGTTCCGTCAGGCGCGGGAACGTCTCCAGCACCCGCTCATAAGTCCAGTCGGCGCGCCCGGAAGGTCCGCGCCGCGCGCTCATCACCAGGTTTTCGCGCACCGACAAGTTCGGGAAGATGCCGCGTCCTTCCGGCACGTAGCCGATGCCCAGCCTCGCCATCCGTTCCGGCGCCTGGCCGCCGCATTCCCTGCCGCGCCAGCGCACCTGGCCTGCTGCCGCCGGCACGTAGCCCATCAGGCTGCGGATCAGCGTGGTCTTGCCCATGCCGTTGCGTCCCAGCAGGCCGACCGCGCTGCCTTGCGGGATGTCGAGGTCGACGCCGTGCAGGATGTGGCTGTCGCCGTAATATGCATGCAGTCCGCGTATCTCAAGCATGGTGCGCTCCTTCCAAAGTGTCGCCCAGGTAGGCCGCCTTGACGTCGTCGTTGTTGCGGATGTGATCCGGCGTGCCGCTGGCGACGACCTGCCCGTTGACCATCACGGTGATGCAGTCGGCCACGCGGAATACCGCGTCCATGTCGTGTTCGACCAGCAGGATCGCGTGCTCACGTTTCAGTTGCTCCAGCATGGTCAGCATGCGTTCCGTTTCTTCCGCTCCCATGCCGGCCAGCGGTTCGTCGAGCAGCAGCACCCTGGGACGCGTCGCCAGGCACATCGCGATTTCGAGCTGGCGCTGCTGGCCGTGGCTGATGGCGCCGGCCAGGCGCTGCGCGGCGTCGCGCAGGCCGGCCGCTTCCAGCGCTTCCCAGGCGCAGGCCACGCTGTGCGGGCAATCCGCCGCCGCTTCCCACAGCCGCCACACATGTTGCGCCGCCGCCTGCGCGGCCAGCCGGCAGTTTTCCAGCAGTGTAAATTGCGGGAAGATCGTTGTGCGCTGATAGCTGCGGCCGATGCCGGCGCGCGCGCGGCGCGCCTGGCTCCAGCCGGTGACGTCGGCGCCGCTGAGGCGGATTTCTCCGCCGGACGCGGCCAGTTCGCCCGACAGCATGTTGATCAGGGTCGACTTGCCGGCGCCGTTGGTGCCGATCACGGCGTGTACTTGGCCGGCATGCAGCGCGATAGACACCTGGTCGACGGCGGCCAGGCCGCCGAAGCGGCGTGTCAGCGCCTGCGCCTGAAGCAGCGGGACCGGATTCTCGAAAATGTCATGCATGGCGAGTCTCCTTCGCGGCTGCCGCCGTCTTGTTACTCTTGCCGGCGCGGCGGCTGCGCCATTGCGCCAGCAGGCCGGTGAGTCCGTGCGGCATCGCGGCCACGATGACGATCATCGTCACGCCCAAGGTCAGTTGCCAGCGCTGCGCCAGCTGGCCGAGGATCGCTTCCGACGAATAGAATTCCTTCAATAAAATGAACGCCACCGCGCCGAGCACGGCGCCGCGCAGGCTGCCGGTACCACCCAGGATCAGCATCAGCAATACCGCGCCCGATTCGTGCCAGGACAGCAGTTCCGGATTGACGGCGCCATTCTTGGCCGCCGACAGGAAGCCGGCCAGCGCCGCCAGCATCGCAGCGATCACGAACGCGGCCAGCTTGTACCAATATGTGTTGTAGCCGGTGGCGCGCATGCGCTGTTCGCTGACGCGGATGCCGGCCAGCGCGTGGCCGAAGCGCGAGCGGCGTATCAATGCCAATAAACCGTAACAGCCGGCCAGGCAGATTGCCGCCATCCAGTACAGGTGCAGCGGCTTGTCCAGGTCGAGCAGCGTGATGTCTCCGATGCGCAGCGCCGGGCGCACGTTCAGGAAGATGCCGTCGCTGCCCCCGCCCAGCGCCGTGTCGTGAAAGACAAAATACGCCATCTGCGCGAATGCCAGCGTCACCATGATGAAATACACGCCCTGCGTGCGCAGGCTCAGCGCCCCGACGCACAGCGCATAGGCGCCGGCGCCGAGCATCGCCAGCGGCAATAACCAGAGCGGCGACGCGGACGCCGACTCAGGCGAGGCCAGCACCGTGACATAGGCGCCGATGCCATAGAACGCGGCGTGGCCCAGGCTGATCAGGCCTGCGCCGCCGACCAGCAGTTGCAGGCTCAGTGCGAAGATCGCATAGGTGATGATTTTCACGGCCAGGTCTTGCAGGTAGGGCGGCAGCACCAGCGGCAATACGGCCAGCAGCAGCGCGGCCGGCAGCGGCCAGATTGGCCGGCGGGCACGCGGCGGTGCGGGGACGGCGGCTTGCGTGGCTTGCGCGGACGGTTCGAATTGTTCGGATCGCGGCGCGTGCGCGTGCGCGGCGCGGGGCAGGGTGGAAGAAGTCACGATTAAAATCCTTTGCTTTTCAAGCCTTGCGGACGCCAGACCAGCACCAGTGCCATCAACAGGTAAACACTGAGGCCGCTGAATTGGGCAAAAAAGACCTTGCCGAAGGTATCGACCAGGCCCACCAGCAGAGAAGCGATCAGCGCGCCCGAGATCGAACCGATGCCGCCGATGACGACGACCACGAAGCAGATGATCAGAATTTGCCCGCCCATGCCGGGATAGACTGAACTCATCGGCGCGGCGATCATGCCGGCCAGCGCGGCTAGCGCGACGCCGGCGGCGAACACGCAGCGGTACAGCAGCGTGATGTTGATGCCCAGGCCGCGCACCATGTCGCGGTTGCTGGCGCCGGCGCGCACCATCATGCCGAGCCGCGTGCGGTTGACCACCGCGTACAGGCCGGCCGCCACCAGCAGGCAGGCGGCGCAGGCGAACAGGCTGTAGACCGGGTAGTTCATCAGGCCGCCCAGTGCGATGCTGCCGGACAGCCAGGACGGCGCCTGCACGCCGTGCACCTCGTTCCCGGCCAGCATGCCGCGCACTTCCTCGAACACGAGGATCAGCGCATACGTCATCAGCACTTGCTGCAGGTGGTCGCGCCGGTACAGGTAGCTGAAAAACACCCATTCGAGCAGGAAGCCGAGCAGGCCGGCCAGCAGCACGCCAGCCAGCAGTTGCAGCAGGAACTGGTCGCCGAACAGCGGCGCCAGCCCCCACGCCAGGTAGGCGCCCAGCATGTAAAAGCTGCCGTGCGCCAGGTTGATCACACCCATGATGCCGAAGATCAGCGTCAGGCCGCTGGCGACCAGGAACAGCAGCAGGCCATACTGGACGGCGTTCAGGCACTGGGTCAGAAAGGTTGGAATATCCATGATGCATCCTGTAACAAGGGGAACGGCGGATGCGGCGGGCGCACCTGTCCCGCCGCGCGGCCGGGTGGCGCGCGCGGACAGTCAGGGAAAATGAAAATGCGCCTGCCGGGGCTCTTACATGCGGCAGCCGCGCGCCGGGTCGGCCAGCGCCTTGATGGCGACGTTCTTGAATTCGTTGTTGTTGGCTTTCACCTGGCGCAGGTAGATATCCTGCACCGGATTGTGCGACGGCGACATTTTGAATTTGCCGCGCGGGCTGTCGATCTGCGCGGCGGCCATGCCGGCGATGACTTTATCCTGCTGGCGCACGTCGCCGCCGGCCGCTTTCAGACCTGCTTCCAGCATCTGCGCCGCATCGTAGCCCTGCACCGCGTACACGTCGGCGTTCAATTTATAGGTCTTCGCAAAACTCAGGCGGAAGGCGTTGTCGCGCGGCGTGTTCAGGTTGTCCGCATAGTGCAGCGTCGTGTACATGCCTTGCGCCGCTTCTCCCTGCGCTTCCAGCGTGCCGTCGGTCAGGAAACCGGGACCGTACAGCGGCATGGTCTTGTTCAAGCCCGCCGCCGCGTAATCTTTGACGAACTTGACGGCGCCGCCGCCGGCGAAGAAGGCATACACGGCATCCGGTTTCTGCGCCGCGATCTGCGTCAGCAGCGCCTGGAATTCGACGTTCGGGAAGGGTAAGGTCAGGTTTTGCGCGACCTTGCCGCCGGCCTGCTCGAAACCTTCGGTGAATGCCTGCACGGATTCATTGCCGAACGCGTAATTCCAAGTGATGGTCACGATCTTCTTGTGGCCGCGCTGGGCCGCCACCTTGCCCATCGCGTAGCCGGACTGCCAGCTGGAGAACGAGCTGCGGAAGATGTTTTTCGCGCACATCGCGCCGGTGATCGCGTTGGCGCCGCCGTTCGGCACGATCAATAATGTCCCGCTTTCCTTGGCTACCTTTGCCATCGCCAGCGCCACGCCCGAGTGCACGGTGCCGACCACCACGTCGACCTGGTCGCGTTTGATCAGCTTGTTGATGTTGTCGCCGGCTTTCGATGGATCGGATTCGTCGTCGACTTTCGCATACACGATCTCGCGCCCGGCCAGCTTGCCGCCCTGTTCTGCGACATACAATTTGAAGCCGTTTTCGATCATCGAACCCAGGTTGGCGTAGGTGCCGGTGGCCGGCAGCATCAGCCCGACTTTGACCGGTGTGGTCTGCGCGCCGGCGTGGCCGGCGATCGATAAGGCAAGGATGGTGGCGCGCAGCGTCAGTTTCGATACGATTTGCATGGTTGTCTCCGTTGATATTTTTTATAAAAATCAGATGCAAGGGCTGGGGTCAGACCCAGGGGTCTGACCCCGGATTTTGCCTCTGATTTTGGTGATCGAGGATAAAGCGCGCGACGTGTTCTCCCAGCGCCCCCGGCTGGTCGCGGTGCGGCGAGTGGCCGCATTGCGGCAGCACGACGACCTGCGCGTGCGGCACCTTGCGGGGGATGCCGTAGACCTGTTCCAGCGTCCCGTATTCATCGTCTTCCCCCTGGATGGCCAGCACCGGGCAGCTGATGGTTTCCAGTTCGGCTTCGATATTCCAGTCCCGGAAGGCGGGATCGAGCCAGATATCGTTCCAGCCCCAGAATGCCGAATCGACGTCGGCATGGTGGCGCGCCAGTCGCTGGCGCAATTCGCCGTCCAGGTACGCCTGCCGCGCGGCGCCGATGCTGCTGACGCTGATGTCTTCCACCAGGATGTGCGGCGCGGCGACGACGATGCCGCTCAACTGCGCCGAATGGCGGGCCGCGTACAGCAGCGCGATGGAGCCTCCGTCGCTGTGGCCGAACAGCCAGGGACGTTCGATGTCCAGCGTTTTCAATAGCAGCGGCAGCACTTCGTGCGCCTGGCGGTGCATGAAATCCGGCTGCCAGCGTTCGGCGGCCGGGCGCGGCGTCGAATTGCCGTAGCCGTAGCGCGAAAACACCAGGCCGCGCAAGCCGTGTTCGCGGCAGAAGGTGTCCGGAAAATCCTTCCACAGCGAGATCGAGCCGAGTCCCTCGTGCAGGAACACCACCACCGGCCGCGTCGACGATGCCGCGCCGACCCAGGCATATTCGATATCCAGCGGACGGCCGCGCCAGTCCAGCGTCAGCATGTGCGTGGCGGCGCCCATCACTGCACCGCCCGCAATTTAAAACGCTGGATCTTGCCGGTGGCCGTTTTCGGCAGTTCCGCAATAAAAATCACTTCGCGCGGATATTTGTGCGGTGCCATCCTCGCCTTGACCCAGGTTTGCAATTCCTGCGCCAGCGCCGGGCCGCCATCGTGGCCGGCCTGCGCCACGACATAAGCCTGGGTGTGGGTCAGTCCCAACTGGTTCGGCACGCCGACCACCGCGCATTCGAGCACGGCGGCGTGGCCCATCAGCACCGCCTCGACTTCGATCGGAGAGACATACTGGCCGCTGACCTTGAGCATGTCGTCGCTGCGGCCGGCATAGGTGTAGTAACCATCGGCATCGGCCACATATTTGTCTCCGCTCTTGATCCAGTCGCCGAGGAAGGTGGCGCGGCTCTTGGTGCGGTTGTTCCAGTACAGCAGCGCGGCGCTGGGACCTCGGATATACAAATCTCCGATTTCTCCGGCCGGCACCGGCTGGCCGCCTTCGTCGCGCAATTCCACTTCATAGCCCGGCACCGGCTTGCCGGTCGCGCCGTAGCGGATATCGCCGCTGCGGTTGGAAATAAAAATGTGCAGCATCTCGGTCGAACCCAGGCCGTCGAGGATGTCGCAACCGTAGTGGGCGTGGAATTTTTCGCCGATCTCGCGCGGCAGCGCTTCGCCGGCCGACGTGCAGATGCGCAGCGCCGTGTCGGCGCGCGCCGGCGGCGCATCGGCCGCCAGCATCGCGACATACAAAGTCGGCACGCCGCAGAACACGGTCGGACGGTGGCGCCGCAGGCGTTCGAACACGGCGGCCGGCGTCGGGCGCTCGGCCATCAGGATCGCCGTGGCGCCGGCGCACAGCGGGAAGGTCAGCGCATTGCCCAGGCCATAGGCAAAATACAGCTTGGCGGCGGAGAACACGGTATCGCTGTCGCGCAGGCCGAGCACCTGTTTCGCATACAGTTCGGCAGTCCAGTACAGGTTGGCGTGCGAATGCACGGTCCCCTTCGGACGCCCGGTGGAGCCGGACGAATACAGCCAGAATGCGAACTGGTCGCCGGCAGTGTCGGCGTGAACAGCCAGTTCAGGCGCGTCGAGCAGGCCGGTGAAAGAGTGTGCTCCTTCCGGCAGGGCGGCGCAGTCGCCGCTGACGACCAGCGGCAAAGCGCTACCGGCCAGCGCGATCGCCTGCTGCACGCCCGGCAGCAGCGCGGCCGAGGCGAGTATGGCGCGCGCGCCGCTGTGGACCAGCATGTACGCATGGTCTTCCGGCGGCAGCAACGTGTTGACCGGCACCGGCACCAGGCCGGCATACAGCGCGCCGAGGAAGGCGACCGGAAAATCCACCGTATCGTGCATCACCAGCAGCACGCGCTGTTCGGGTTGCAGGCCCAGCGCCAGCAGGCCGGCCGCGCAGCACCGCACCCGGCCTGCCAGTTCAGCATAGGTCAACTGGCCGTTGTCGTCGATATAGGCCGGCTTGTCGGGCCGGCCGGCGTTCAGTTGCAGGACGTGCGCGGCGAAATTGAAGCGCTCGGGCAAATCCGACGTTGCGTAGTTCATTTCCATTTCCATCTCCTTCTGGCCGTCATTTACAGTCGCGCGGCCGGTGCGTCATGAAAACTGCCTGTCTGTTTCAAGCGTTCCAGCTGGCGGATGCCGGCAATTCCCGCAGCGTGGCGCCGGATGCCTGCAATGCCGTGCGGCGGTGATAGAAGCCCAGCGCGCGCAGCGCGCCCAGTTCCTCTCCGCCGCCGGCGCGGCCCGGGCCGCCGTGCACCGACGCCGGCATCACGTTGCCGTGCCCCGTCTGCGTCTTGCCGACATCGGCGCTGACCAGGTGCACGCGGCCGTGCGATCCCGCCAGTGCGCGCCCGGCTTCGGCCAGCCACGCATGGTCGTCGCTGAAGGCGGAAGCGACCAGCGAACCCTGGCCAAGGTGCGCCAGTTCCAGCGCGTGGGCGCCGTCGCGGTAACCGAGCAGCGTGGAGACGGGGCCGAATACCTCGTGTTCATGCGCCAGGCGTGCCTGCGACGCGTCGCGCACGCCGAGCAAGGTGGGAGAAGCGCAGCAGGCGATGGCCGGATCGGCGTCGATCAGTTCGCGCGTGCCCTCATACAGCAGTTCCGCTTCGCCGCGCAGCGTCGCGATACCGTCCCGCACCGAATCGTATTGCGCGCGGCTGACCAGGGCGCCCATGCGCACGTCGGCGTTGCGCGGATTGCCGAGCGTGACCTGCCGCAGTTGCGCGGACACCGCCTCGGCCACCGCGTCGTAGCAGGAGGCCGGCACCAGCGCGCGCCGCACGGCGGTGCAGCGCTGGCCGCTCTTGGTCGTCATTTCGCGCACCAGTTCATTGACATACAAATTGAATGGCGCCGAGCCGGGGATGGCGTCCGGACCGAGGATCGAACAATTCAGGCTATCCGCCTCGATATTGGCGCGCACCGAATCGCGCGCGATGGCGCGGTGCGAGCGGATGGTGCTCGCGGTGTCGGCCGAACCGGTGAAGGACAAGACGTCGAACGGCGTCAAGGCGTCGAGCAGGCCGGCCGAGCTGCCGCAGACGATGGACAAGGCGCCGGCCGGCAGCAGGCCGGAGGCAAGCACGTCCGCCACCATGCGGTGCGTCAGCCAGGCAGTCACGGTGGCCGGCTTGATCACGACCGGCACGCCGGACAGCAGCGCCGGCGCGGCCTTTTCCCAGAAGCCCCAGGCTGGAAAATTGAATGCGTTGATGAACAGCGCCAGGCCGCGCACAGGCGCCAATATATGCTGCGACTGGAAAAGCTGGTCTTTCGACAGCATCGCCGGCGCGCCGTCGAGCAGCAGCGTATTGTTGTCCAGCGCGGTGCCGATCTTCGCGTAGTAACCCAGCGTGAAGCAGGCGCCTTCGATATCGACGGCGGAATCGGCCTTCGTCGTGCCGGAATTGGCGCACGAGATTTCATAATAAGCGTCGCGGTTCGCTTGCAGCACTTTCACCAGTTCGCCCAGCATCGCGGCGCGCTGGCCATAGCTCATCGCTTGCAGCGCGGCGCGGCCCTGCTTGCGGGCGAAGTCGAAGCCGGAAGCCAGTCCGGTGGCAGCGCCGCCGGTATGCGCCAGTTCGGCGCCGGTGACGGGGTCGAGCAGCGTGGCGGCGGGGGCTGTTTCAGGCTGCCAGTCGCCGCCCAGGTAATTCTGCAGGTAGGGAATCATGGTGTCGGGTTTTCGGGAAAGGTGGGAGTGTCAGGCGGCGGCGCTGAAATCGATGGCGCCGTTCGGCAGCAGGTACAGCACGTAGGCGCGCCCGCCGCGGACGGTGGGGCGGTGCGCGCTGCCCGGCTCGTAGACGCACCAGCCGGCCGGATAGGTGTCGAAACTGGCACCGTCGGTGATTGGCATGATCAGGTCGATCTCGCCGTTCGGGTGCGCGTGGTGCGGACCGGCCAGGTTTTCCATGTCGACCACGTCCACGCTGAAGCCGTGGGTGGCGTCGCCCGCCTTGATTACCCGGCCGTAGCGGATGCCGCCGCCTTCCCGGTTGCACAGCCAGCCGTCGCGGTCGCCGATGCGGCAGGCCGCGGCCAGTGCTTCATAGGTATCGCTGCCGGGGCCGTGTTCGGCGTTGAGGTGTGCTTCCAGTGCACCGTCGAGCGGCACGCCGGCAATTTCTCCGGTGATGCGGGCGACCAGCGCTTGAAATCCGTTTACATCCATTTAAGTTCTCCGATCAGGTTCCAGGTCGCGTCTAGCGGTTAAAATACCGGTGACGCTCAACTTATAGTGCATCTTGAAATCAGTATAGATGCAATATCTTGCGTGTGTCAACTTAGTAATCCATAATATATTTCATTTGCATCCCTTACTTTCTAATAGCTATGACAGAGTTGACTGAACAAGAGAGGGACCCGTTCCTGAGCGCGCTGGGCGAGCGGCTGAAAAGCCTGCGTTCGCGGCGCGGCCTGACGCGCAAGGCGCTGGCCCAACTGGCCGATGTGTCCGAGCGCCACGTCGCCAACGTCGAATCAGGTGTCGGCAATGCGTCGATCCAGTTCCTGCGCCAGCTGGCGGCCGTGCTCAATTGCACGCTGGCGGAAATGATCGGCGACGAAACCGCGTCTTCTCCCGAGTGGCTGATGATCCGCGAAATCCTGCGCGGGCGTTCCGAGCCGGAACTGGCCAAGGCCCGGGCGCAGCTTGCCGGCCTGTTCGACACGCCGACCAGCGACATCGCGCGCCGCCAGCGCGTCGCGCTGATCGGCCTGCGCGGCGCCGGCAAGTCGTCGCTGGGGCAGATGCTGGCCGACCACTGGATGGTGCCGTTCATCGAATTGGGTCGGCAGATCGAAGCGCTGGCCGGTTGCAGCATCGCCGAAATCCACGCGCTGTATGGCCCGAACGCCTACCGCCGCTATGAACGGCGCGCGCTGGAAGAAGCGGTGCGCAGCTTCCCGCGCGCGGTGATCGCCACGCCGGGCGGCGTGGTCTCCGATCCCGCCACGTTTAATTTGCTGCTGTCGCACTGCTATACCGTGTGGCTGAAGGCATCGCCCGAGGAGCACATGGGGCGAGTGCTGGCGCAGGGCGATACGCGCCCGATGTCCGGCAACCGCGAAGCGATGGAAGATCTGCGCCAGATCCTCGAAAGCCGCGCCGAGTTCTATTCGAAGGCCGACCAGACCTTCGATACTTCCGACATGACCCAGGAAGCGAGCTTCATGGGCCTGCTCGACCTGCTGCGCCCCGCAGTGCTGAAGCAGGACAAAGCCTTCTTCTGATAGTCCCACCCAAGGCGGCGCACCGCGCCGTCTTTTTCTGCTTTCTCTCGTTTCCTCTTTCCTCTCTTTCCCCCTTTTTCTCGAGTTCCCTCTCTTTTCGATAGCTCCGCGCGAGCTAACGTCAGCTTTTGACGATGTTCTAGTGTCCTTAATTCAAGGCCGCAGACCGTAGCTCTGTCATTCCCGCGCAGGCGGGAATCCCATTTCGCTGCGCCGACTGGGACGAAAAATTGGATTCCCGCCTGCGCGGGAATGACAGATTTGGCACTGGTTAAATGGCATTGCAGTCTCCTGCGCATCATTTCATGCATTTTTTTGCTTGACCTTGCTTTGTGCATGCAATATAATTCATTCATCGCGCCAGAGATGCAACATATTTCGCAAGGCTCACCGGCGCTTACCACCGATCCTGAAGGAGTGTCATGACTACCACGCCGCACATCAACTACGAGACCGCACCCGAGCGGTACAAGCACTGGACCCTGGCATGCGAAGGCCAGGTCGCCACGCTGACCATGAACGTCAACGAGGACGGCGGCCTGAAGGAAGGCTACAAGCTGAAACTCAATTCCTACGACCTCGGCGTCGACATCGAACTGCACGACGCCGTGCAGCGCATCCGCTTCGAGCACCCGGAAGTGCGCACCGTGATCCTGGCCAGCAGCCGCGATCGCATCTTCTGCTCCGGCGCCAACATCTTCATGCTGGGTAAATCGACCCACGCCTGGAAAGTCAATTTCTGCAAATTCACCAACGAAACGCGCAACGGCCTGGAAGATTCGAGCCAGTACTCCGGCCTGAAATTCATCGCCGCCGTGAACGGCGCCTGCGCCGGCGGCGGCTATGAACTGGCGGCCGCCTGCGATGAAATCATCCTGGTCGACGACCGCTCCTCGTCGGTCAGCCTGCCGGAAGTACCGCTGCTCGGCGTCTTGCCCGGCACCGGCGGCCTGACCCGCCTGACCGACAAACGCAAGGTGCGCCACGATCTGGCCGATATCTTCTGCACCACGTCCGAAGGCGTGCGCGGACAGCGCGCCAAGGATTGGCGCCTGGTCGACGAAGTCGCCAAGCCGGCCCAGTTCCAGCAAGTGGTGCGCGAGCATGCGCTGGCGCTGGCCGAAAAAAGCGACCGTCCGGCCGACGGCAAGGGCGTGCAACTGACGCCGCTGCGCAAGGAAAAAAGCGCCGACCGCGTGGAATACGAATATGTCAGCATCGTCATCGACCGCGCCGCGCGCAACGCCACGCTGACCGTGCGCTCACCGGATACCGCGCAACCGGCCGACATCGCCGGCATCGAAGCGGCCGGCGTGCACTGGTGGCCGTTGCAGATGGCGCGCGAACTCGACGACGCGATCCTGCACCTGCGCGGCAATGAACTCGATATCGGCACCTGGATTTTGAAAACGCGTGGAGATGCC
The DNA here is from genome assembly GCA_040389645.1 of Pseudomonadota bacterium. Lineage (GTDB taxonomy): Bacteria > Pseudomonadota > Gammaproteobacteria > Burkholderiales > Burkholderiaceae_D > Rugamonas. Next base: position 288,284 of record JAZJZT010000001.1, read on the forward strand.
CAGGCCGTGCTCGCATCCGACGCCACGCTGGAAGCGCACGCCGGTCACTGGCTGGTGCGCGAAACCACCGGCATGCTGCGCCGCACCTTGGCGCGCCTGGACGTATCGTCGCGCTCCCTGTTCGCACTGGTCGACGAAGGTTCGTGCTTCGCCGGCACCTTGCTGGAAATCGCCCTGAGCGCCGACCGCATCTACATGCTGGCGCTGCCGAACGAGCCGCAGCGCGCACCGCGCATCGCCGTGTCGGCCATGAACTTCGGCGTGCTGCCGATGGTGACAAACCAGTCGCGCATCGCCCGCCGCTTTTATGAAGATGAAGAACAGGTCGGCGCTGTGCGCGCCACGCTGGGCGCGTCGCTCGACGCAGGCCAGGCGCTTCAACTCGGCCTGATCACGGCCGATCCGGACGACCTGGACTGGGCCGACGAAACCCGCCTGGCGCTGGAAGAACGCGCCAGCATGTCGCCCGACGCGCTGACCGGCATGGAGGCCAACCTGCGCTTCAACGGCAAGGAAAACATGGCGACACGTATCTTCGGCCGCCTGACCGCGTGGCAGAACTGGATCTTCATCCGCCCCAACGCCGTCGGCGAACTGGGCGCCCTGAAAGTCTACGGCAGCGGCAACAAGGCCCAGTTTGATATGAACCGCGTGTAGAGCGCAGCTTTATATGGAATGAAAACACGTATAGAGCAGCGCTGCATATAGAAAGGAAGCGTGTACAGGCCACTGTCGTTCCCGCGCAGGCGGGAACCCATACCACGTGTCCTGTCCTGCGAAATATGCGGTGTATGCAAGCGTGCTATGGATTCCCGCCTTCGCGGGAACGACAAGTTTAAGTCCCGTCAGCGATCGACCGTCAACAACATCGAACCAAGGAAAACACCGTGAGCACTATCGATTACAGCGAAAAAATCCCGAACAACGTCAACCTCTCGGAAGACAAGACCCTGCAACGCGCGCTTGAACAATGGCAGCCGAACTACCTGAACTGGTGGCGCGACATGGGTCCCGACAATTCCAGCAACCACGACGTCTACCTGCGCACGGCGATCAACGTCACGCCCGAAGGCTGGGCCAACTTCGGCCACGTCAAGATGCCGGAATACCGCTGGGGCATTTTCCTGGCGCAGCAGGAGCAGGGACGCAAGGTCAATTTCGGCGAAAGCAAGGGCGCCGACGCGTGGCAGGAAGTGCCGGGCGAACATCGCGCCAACCTGCGCCGCATGATCGTCACGCAGGGAGACACTGAACCGGCGTCGGTCGAACAGCAGCGCCATCTGGGCCTGACCGCGCCGTCGAACTATGACTTGCGCAACCTGTTCCAGATCAACGTCGAGGAAGGCCGCCACCTGTGGGCCATGGTCTACCTGCTGCACAAGTATTTTGGCCGAGACGGCCGCGAGGAAGCCGAGGCGCTGTTGCAGCGCAATTCCGGCGACCAGGACAAGCCGCGCATCCTCGAAGCGTTCAACGAAGAGACGCCGGACTGGCTGGCCTTCTATATGTTCACCTATTTTACGGACCGCGACGGCAAGTTCCAGTTGAACGCATTGGCCGAATCGGGCTTCGATCCGCTGGCGCGCACCTGCCGCTTCATGCTGACCGAAGAGGCGCACCACATGTTCGTCGGTGAATCCGGCATCTCGCGCATCCTGAACCGCACCTGCCAGGTGATGAAGGAATTCGGCATCGAAGACCCGGAACAGGTACGCAGCAAGGGTGTCATCGACCTGCCGACGATCCAGCGCTACCTGAACTTCCACTTCAGCGTGACGATCGACCTGTTCGGCGCCGACCAGTCGTCCAATGCCGCCGCGTTTTATTCGGCCGGCCTGAAAGGACGCTACGAGGAAATGAAGCGCGACGACGATCACCTGCTGAAAAACCACCAGTACCGCATCCTGGAAGTCTCGGGCGGCAAACTGGTCGAGCGCGAAATGCCGATGCTGAACTCTCTCAACGAAGTGCTGCGCGACGATTACATCCGCGATTCGGTGGCCGGCGTGGCGCGCTGGAACAAGGTGATCGAGAAGGCTGGCCTGGCATTCCGCCTGAGCACACCGCACAAGGCCTTCAACCGCCATATCGGCGCCTTCGGCGATTTTAAAATTTCTCCGGAAGGCCGCGTGCTGAGCGAAGCGGAATGGGCGACCAATGCACGCAACTGGTTGCCGAGCGAGGAAGACCGCGCCTATGTCGCCTCGTTGATGGGACGCGTGACGGAGCCGGGCAAGATGGCTAACTGGATCGCGCCGCCACCGGTTGGCATCAACCGCCAGGCTGCCGATTTCGAATACGTACGCTTCAACTAAGCATGGCGGGCGGCCCGGTATCAAACGGGCCGCCCGCGGATAACCTGCACGCACTGAATGGATGACTGACATGAACGCTGCGCACCCTGTCGTCTTGATACGGCAACACTTGATCGATCCCGAGGTCTGCATTCGCTGCAACACCTGCGAAGAAACCTGTCCGGTCGATGCGATCACCCATGACGACCGCAATTACGTGGTCGATGTCGCGCTCTGCAACGGCTGCAACGCCTGCATCTCGCCGTGTCCCACCGGCTCGATCGACCACTGGCGCACCGTCGACAGCACCAGCGCCTACACGGTGGCCGAACAATTGACCTGGGACGAACTGCCGCCGCAGCAGGATTTGCCGGAGCCGCCGGCCGGCATGGAACCCGCCGCGCCACTGGAACAGGGCGGCCAGCAGGTCAACGCGGCGGCATCGTCGTCGTCGACCCGCGCGCCCTGGTCGGCGGCCCACCCTTACGTCAACCTGTACGGCCTGAAAACCCCGGTGCAGGCGACCGTGGCCGGCAATTACAGGCTCACCGCGCAGGACACGGAAAGCGATATCCACCATATCGTGCTCGATTTCGGCAATAACTTCATGCCGCTGCTCGAAGGCCAGTCGATCGGCATCATCCCGCCCGGCGTGGACGCGAACGGCAAGCCGCATTACCTGCGCATGTATTCGGTGGCGAGTCCCCGCGAAGGTGAGCGCGACGGCTACAACAACCTGGCGCTGACGGTCAAGCGCGTGGTGTCCGACCACGACGGCAATCCGGCGCTGGGCGTGGCCTCGAACTACCTGTGCGATTTGCAAAAGGGCGCGACGGTGCAGGTCACTGGCCCGTTCGGTAACAACTTCCTGATGCCCAATCAACTGGGATCGAACATCATCATGATCTGCACCGGCACCGGTTCGGCGCCGATGCGCGCGATGACGGAACACCGCCGCCGCCTGGCCGCCAAAGGGCAGGGCGTGAGCGGCAAGCTGATGCTGTTCTTCGGCGCGCGCCGCCCGGAAGAATTGCCGTATTTCGGCCCCTTGCTGAAACTGCCGCCCGCCTTCATCGACATGCACCTGGCGTTTTCGCGGGTCGAAGGGCAGCGCGCCTACGTGCAGGACAAGATCCGCGCGGCCGGCAGCGCCGTCACCGACGTGCTGCAAGGCGACACCTATATCTACATCTGCGGCCTGAAGGGAATGGAAACCGGCGTCATGGAAGCGCTGGCCGAGAGCTGCGACGCGGCCGGCATCGACTGGCCTGCGCTACACCGGCGCATGGTGCAGGAAGGCCGCTTCCACGTCGAAACATACTAAACAGGAAAGCCAATTGGACGCTTTACATTACAAGACACTGGCCGTCGAGACGGACAAGCGCGGTGTCACCCGCGTGACATTGAACCGCCCGGAAGTGCTGAACGCCTTCGATGAAACCATGATCGCCGAGCTGGCCGACGCGTTCGGGCGGCTGGGCGATGCCTCGGCCACGAGGGTGATCGTGCTGGCGGCGGCCGGGCGCGCCTTCAGCGCCGGCGCCGACCTGCGCTGGATGGAGCGCGCCGCCGGCAATCCGCCGCAGGCGAACCTGGACGATGCGCGCCGCTTCGCCGCCATGCTGGAGATCATGCAAGCTTGCCCGAAACCGGTGATCGCGCGGGTGCAAGGCGCTGCCTTCGGTGGCGGCGTCGGCCTGTGCTGCGTGTGCGACATTGTGCTGGCCGCGCCGCAGGCGAAATTCGCCGTCAGCGAAGTCAAATTCGGCATCCTGCCATCGGTGATCGGTCCTTATCTGAACAACGCGGTCGGCAAACGGCACGCCTTGCGGCTGGCGCTGACGGCGGAAACCGTCACGGCCGCCCGTGCCGAGCAAATCGGGCTAGTGCACGAAGTGCTCGACCTGGAAGAACTGGATGCGGCGATCGAACGCATCGTCGCGCAGTTGCTGGCCAACGGACCGCAGGCGCTGGCTGAGGTCAAGCAATGGTTCGGCAGCCTGTCGATTGCTCCCGTCGATGCCGAGGTGCGCGAGCGCAGTGCGCAAACCATCGCCCGCGTGCGCGCGACGGACGAAGCGCGCGAAGGCTTTGCCGCTTTCCTCGGTAAACGCGCCGCCGCGTGGGTGCCGCAATGATCGCCATCGCCGCGGGACAGATGGTTGGCGTGGTCGGCGCCGGCACGATGGGCGCGGGCATTGCGCAGGTGGCGGCCGCCGCCGGCCACCCGGTGCGCCTGCTCGACGCGCGCGCCGGCGCTGCCCAGGCCGCGCATGCGCAAATCGGCAAATCGCTGGCCGCCTTGGTCGACAAGGGAAGATTGAATGCGGGCGAGCGCGATTCTCTGCTGGCACGCATCGTACCTGCCGCATCGATGGCGGACCTGGCCGACGCCGCCATCGTCATCGAAGTGATCGTCGAAGATCTCGTCGCCAAGCAGGGACTGTTGCGCGAACTGGAAAACCATGTATCTCCGCAGGCGATCCTGGCTTCGAATACGTCGACTATCTCTGTGACGGCGATCGCGCAAGGCATGCGCCATCCGCAGCGCGTGGCCGGCATGCATTTCTTTAATCCGGTGCCGCAGATGAAACTGGTCGAAGTCATTTCCGGCGCCGAAACCTCGCCCGAAGTGGCCGCCGCCGTATTCAACCTGGCGCAGCGTTGGGGCAAGACGCCAGTGCATGCGACATCGACACCCGGTTTCATCGTCAATCGCATCGCCCGCCCGTTTTACGCCGAAGCCTTGCAACTGCTGCAGGAACAGGCGGCCACGCCGGCCGTGCTCGACGAACTGGCGCGCGCGGCGGGTTTTCGCATGGGACCGTGCGAACTGATGGACCTGATCGGACACGACGTCAATTACGCGGTCACGCAATCCGTCTTCAACGCCACGTATGGCGATCGCCGTTTTCAACCCTCGCTGGTGCAAAAGGCACTGGTCGACGGCGGACGCCTGGGCCGCAAATCCGGCCAGGGTTTTTATGGCGTCAACGTGCCGCAGCCCGCGCCGGAATCCGTTGCAGGGTTGGCCCCGGCCACGCTCGAAGTGCATGGCGCCAGCCTGCTGGCCGAAAAACTTGCGCATCTACTGGAGCGGCGCGGCCTGCCACATGCGAGGATCGTGGACAGCGGCTGGAACGGTTTGTTGGCCGACGGCGTGCAACTGCATCTGAGCGACGGCCGCACGGCGGCCCGGCTGGCGGCGCAGCGCAGCCAGTCCGCGCTGGCCGTGATCGACTGGCCGCTGGGAGATGCCGGCGGCGCGCTCGGCGTGGCCTTCGCACCGGCCGTGACGGCGGGAGAACAGGAACGCATCCGCGCCATGCTGGCCGCTTGCGGCTGGCAGGCGCGCGTGCTGCGCGACGCGCCCGGCCTGCTGGTGGCGCGCACGGTATCCATGCTCGTCAACGAAGCGGCCGACGCGGTCTGGCAGGGTGTCTGCGACGAGCAGGCAGCCGACCAGGCGATGCGGCTCGGCACCAACTATCCGGCCGGCCCGTTCGAATGGCTCGAACGCATCGGCGTTGCAAGCGCCGTGGACTTGCTGGACCATCTTTTTGACGCCTGCCGCAGCGACCGGTATCGCGTCAGCCCCTTGCTGCAACGGCGTTACTGGATAGAGAGGAGTGCGGCATGAGCGGCACGATGCAGGTAGAGAGCAGCAATTTCAGGATCGATATCGATGCCGATGGCGTCGCCCACCTGGTGTTCCAGCCAGCCGGCGGCATGCCGGTGCTCGATGCGGGAGGCCATGCCGAACTGGCGGCGGTCTGGCGCCGGCTCGACGCGGACCCGCGTGTAAAGGCGATCCTGGTCGAAAGCGAAGGTAAAGGGTTTTGCGCGGGCGGCGACATGGCGCTGGTCGAAGCGTTGCTGTCGGATGAAGCGGCGCGCCGGCGCGTGATGCAGGAAGCGCGCGAACTGGTGCAGGGCATGCTCGACTGCTCCAAGCCGATCGTCTCCGCCATCAACGGCGCGGCGGTCGGCGCCGGGCTGGCGGTGGCGCTGCTGGCCGACATCTCCATCGCCGCGCGCGGCGCGAAGCTGATCGACGGCCATACCAAGCTTGGTGTGGCGGCCGGCGATCACGCCGCCGTGATCTGGCCGCTGTTGTGCGGCATGGCCAAGGCCAAATACTATTTGCTGTTGTGCGAAACGGTCACAGGGGAAGAGGCCGAGCGCATCGGCCTGGTCAGCGTGACCGTCGATGCCGCGCAACTGGCGGATGAAGCGCTGGCGGTGGCGCGCAAGCTGGCCCTTGGCAGCGCCGGCGCGCTGGCGCATACCAAGCGCGCATTGAACCACTGGCTGCGCGCGGCCTGGCCTGCGTTCGAAGCGTCGCTGCACGCCGAATTCATGGGCTTTGCCGAAGCCGATGCGCGCGAAGGCTTTGCCGCCCTCCGCCAAAAGCGCGCGCCAGACTTTAGCGGGCGGCTTTTATGAACACACCGGGCCGCGTCTGATGCTAATGCCATTAAATTAAGGACGCAGACCTTAAATTTGTCATTCCCGCGAAGGCGGGAATCCCATTTTAGAGTCGCAAACGGTGCAAAAAATGGGATTCCCGCCTTCGCGGGAATGACAGATTTGGCGCTAACTTAACGGTATTAGCGTCTGATGTCCGCTCCGGCGCGAACTCTGTTATTTTTTATAGATTCCGCATCCGATCAGCAGATCGTCGACCTTTTCCACATAAGTGGATTTCGCGTCGATCACCTTGGTCACCGGATTGGGCCATTTGTAGTCGATCCAGCCGGTGCCCTTGCCTTTGCCGATGTCGGAAAACTGTTTGCCGAACGGCTTGTCGTCTGCGTCCTTCATGGCGCCCACGCTTTTGCCGATCATGCGTGGATTCGCGCCATGCGCGACCATGACCATATTGGAATCGAGCACCAGGATATACATGTCGCGGTCGATGAACGGACCTTTCGGGTCATTGAAGGCGGCGAACGCTTTGTCCTTGCCGTTGGCTTTGTAATAAGTCACGGCTTTTTTCACCATCGCGACCGCCTCGTCAGGTGTGCCGACGTCCGCCGCCGGTGCGGCCGAAGCCAGCGCGGCATGCATCAGCATGGCCGGCAGGGCGGTAGTCAACAGTTTTTTCAAGATCATCATTTTCTTCTCCAGTGGGTTGCCTGGAAGCCGAACCGGCCTTCCGGGGCGGGGTTGACAGCGTAGTGTGTCCTGTTTTTAAGCATGGAAGTGTTGCGTGCCATGGCAATTTTTTAGCAGGTATCGGTCTTTTCTTGACAGTAGGTGATGTAAATTATAGTATAAAAAATGTACTATGATAAATAATAGTATATAAATCGATGATGCGCAATCATTGATAAGGCAACTAATAACTATGGAGATACAGATGAAGCAAGCAATTCGCAGCGCAGTCGCGCTGCTGGGCGGGATCGCGGCAACCGGCGCCATGGCGCAAAGTTCGGTGACTGTTTACGGCCTGGTCGACACCGGCCTGGTCTACACCACCAATATCAATGCGGCCGGCGATTCGATCACGAAGATGCCGTCGCTGACCGGTTCCTTCCCGTCGCGCATTGGCTTCCGGGGCACCGAAGACCTGGGCAACGGCTTGCAGGCGGTGTTCAACCTGGAAAACGGTTTTGCGCTCGACACTGGCACCATCGGGCAGGGCAACCGCCTGTTCGGCCGCCAGGCTTCGGTGGGCTTGAAAGGCGCGTTCGGCACGCTGACGCTGGGGCGCCAGGTCAACATGACCTTCCTGGCCAGCTTGAAGACCGACATCCTCGGGCCGAACCTGTTTGCGATCGGCAGCATCGACGGCTACCTGCCGAATGCGCGTAGCGACAATGCGATCGGCTACCTGGGCAATTTCGGTGACATCACGGCCGGCGCGACCTACAGCTTCGGCCGCGACGCCTCCGCCGCCGGCGGCCCGGCCGCCACCGGTTGCGCTGGTGAAGTTGCCGGCAATTCCAAGGCTTGCCGCCAGGTGACGGGCATGCTCGCCTATGACAACAAGCGTTTCGGTGTGTACTCGTCCTACGACATCCTGTACGGGAACGTCGGCGCGGCCGGTGGTCTGACCAGCAGCAATAACAGCGACAAGCGCGTGACCTTGAGCGCCTTCGTCATGCTGGGCGACGTCAAGCTCGCCGGCGGTGTGCTCGACCGCAAGACCGAGGCCGTCACCGGCGTGACCGATTCCGACCTGTACAACCTGGGTGTCAGCTATCCTGTCTCTCCGGCGGTGACGCTCGACGGCCAGGTGGCCCGCCGCGACACGAAGCGTAGCAACGACGACGTGACGATGGTGGTGGCGCGCGCGACGTATTACTTCTCCAAGCGCACCGCGACTTACGCCTCGATCGGACGCATGAAAAATAGCGGCGTTTCCGCCGTGGCGCTCGACGCAGGCGGCACCGTCGGTGCAGGCAAGACGCAAAACGGCGTGATGGCCGGTTTGCGCCACAGCTTCTGATCGGCCAGCACCGCTGATCCCTGACCAGCGCCGCTGATTCCTTTCATCCCCGCGAAGGCGGGGATCCCATTCCGCAGCGCCATGCGGGACGTACGTCCAGGACGCAAAATGGGATTCCCGCCTTCGCGGGAATGACATATCTTGAAGCCGGTGTCATCTTCGCCTTCGCGGCAGTCTTTCCATGCGAAACGACAGCTTTATCGCCCGCCGCTTTCGGCGGCGCAGTCATAACCCCATCCCCATCCCAATTCTCCCCGCAGCCTGCCCCTCGAACGGGCGCCGTCTCGCACAATTTTCGTCAAAAAATAAACTATAGTTGTGTTTACTATTTTTATTATGTATAGTTTATTCATTGGCCAAGCCGGCACCAAGAGCGGCAAGGCTGTCCATCAATCAAGGAGGAGAGACATGATCAAGAAACCCACCCATACGGCGGCGGTCACGGCGCTGTGCCTGCTGGCTTGCGGCGCGGCGCCGGCCTGGGCCGACATCAACGTCGGCATCTCGGTCTGTGCCACCGGTCCCGGCGCGTCGCTCGGCATCCCGGAAAAGAACACGGTGGCGCTGTTCCCGACCACCATCGCCGGAGAGAAGATCAACTATATTGTGCTCGACGATGCGACCGATGCCACCCAGGCGACGAAAAACGCGCGCAAATTCGTCACCGAACATCACGTGGATCTGATCATCGGTTCGTCCTCGGTGCCGCCGGCACTGGCGATCGCCGAAGTGGCCAATGAAACGGCAACGCCGCAACTGTCGATGTCGCCGATCGAACTGGCCGGCGACAAGAACCGCTGGGTATTCCGCACGCCGCAGCACAACGCGGTGATGGCGAGCGCCCTGGCGGGACACATGAAGGCGAACAAGGTGCGCACGCTGGGTTTCATCGGTTATTCCGACGGTTACGGAGAAGGCTGGCTGCGCGAAATGACGAAGGCGGCGGAAGCGGCCGGCATCAAGGTATCCGTGGTCGAGCGTTTCAATCGCACCGATACCAGCGTCACCGGCCAGGTCTTGAAGCTGGTCGGCGCGCGCCCGGACGCGGTGCTGGTGGCCGCGTCGGGCACGCCGTCGGCGCTGCCGCAACTGGCGCTGGGCGAGCGCGGTTACAAGGGGCAGATCTACCAGACCCACGGCACGGCCACGCGCGAATTCATGCGCGTCGGCGGCAAGGCGGTCGACGGCACGGTGTTGCCGGTCGGCCCGGTGGTGGTCGCGGCCCAGCTGCCCGACAGCCATCCGTCGAAAAAACCGGGCCTCGAATACACCCGCCTGTATGAAGAAAAATATGGCGCCGGCACGCTGTCCTCGTTCGGCGCCTATGCCTTCGACGCCTACCGCATCTTTGCCGCGGCGGTGCCGGTCGCCTTAAAAAAGGCGAAACCGGGCACGCCCGAATTCCGCCTGGCGCTGCGCGACGCGATCGAGTCCGAGCGCGAAATCGCCGGCTCGCAGGGCGTGTTCAACATGTCCGCCACCGACCATTACGGCCACGATGCCCGTTCCCGCGTGCTGGTGCGGGTCGAAAAGGGCGACTGGAAACTGATCGATGCGCAGTGACCGGGAGACCAGGACATGAACCCTATCCGCAGCGCGCCCGACCTGTTCCGCTGTCCCGACGTGCGCGTCACGCGGCGCGACGACGGCGCCATTTTCATCGAATCGTCCGAGGCGCTGGAAGCTGCGCCGCGCTGCATCGGTGAGTACCTGGAACGCTGGGCCGCGCAGGCGCCCGACACTGCCTTCCTGCTCGAACGCGGCGACGACGGCTGGACCGGCGTCACTTATGCGCAAGCGCTGGACAAGGTCCAAAGCATCGCGACCTGGCTGCTGGCGCGCGATACCGGCGTTGAACGCCCGCTGGTCGTCCTGTCCGACAACAGCGTCGAACACGCCTTGCTGATGCTGGCCTGCATGCACGTGGGCATACCGTATTCCGGCATTTCGCCGGCATACTCTCTGGTATCGACCGATCACCGCAAACTCAAGACCCTGATCGAACGGCTCGATCCGGCCGTGATCTACGTCGCCGATCCCGCTCCCTATGCCGCCGCGCTGCGGGCGGTCGAAGGTTTGCACAATGCCGTGCTGGTGAGCGGGACGAATGCGGCGCCATTTCCTGGTGCGGTGTCGTTCGAGCTGCTGCTGGAACGGCAGGACAGGGAGCTGGTCGACGCCGCATACGAACAAGTCGCACCGGACACGGTGGCGAAGATCCTGTTCACGTCCGGTTCGACCAGCGAACCGAAAGGGGTGATCAATACCCAGCGCATGCTGTGCGCCAGCCAGCAGGGCAAGGCGCAGTTGTGGTCCTTCCTGGCCGGGACGCCGCCGGTATTGCTGGACTGGCTGCCGTGGAACCACACCTTCGGCGGTAACCACAATTTCAACCTGATCCTGGCGCACGGCGGCACGCTGTACATCGACGCCGGCAAGCCGGCGCCCGGCCTGTTCGACACCAGCGTCGCGAATCTGCGCGAGGCGGCGCCGACGCTGTACCTGAACGTGCCGCGCGGTTTCGACATGCTGATCCCGATGCTGCGCGACGACGCGGCGCTGCGCAGGCAGTTTTTTTCGCGCCTGCAGGTGATCTTCTATGCCGCCGCCGCGCTGCCGCAGCACCTGTGGGAGGCATTGAAGGAACTGTCGATGACGGAACTGGGTTACGAGGTGCCGATGGTGACGGCCTGGGGTTCGACCGAGACGTCTCCGCTGGCCACCGATTGCAGCTACCAGGCTGCACGTTCGGGCGTGATCGGCTTGCCGGTGCCCGGCGTGAGCCTGAAGCTGGTGCCGAACGGCGACAAGCTGGAAGTGCGGGTCAAGGGGCCGAACGTGATGCCGGGTTATTTTAAACAACCGGACCTGTCGGCCAAGGCTTTCGATGCGGAGGGCTATTACATGATCGGCGACGCGGTGCGCTTCGTCGATCCGGAACGGCCGCAACTCGGCCTGATGTACGACGGCCGCGTCACCGAGGATTTTAAACTGCTCAGCGGTACCTGGGTCAGCGTCGGCTCTCTGCGCCTGGCGTCGATCGGCAAAATGGCGCCGCTGGCGCAGGATGCGGTCGTCACCGGCCATGACCGCGATGAAATCTGCCTGCTGGTATTCCCGAACCTGGCGGCTTGCCGCCAGCTGGCGCAACTGCCGGCCGGGACGGCGGTGGCCGAAGTGCTGCGCCATCCTGCCGTCGCCGCGCATGTGCGTGGCGCGCTGCGGGAAGCGAAGCGTGGCGGCACAGGTTCGTCCACGTTCGCGGTGCGGGCCTTGCTGATGGAGCAGCCGGCCTCGGTCGATGCGCAGGAAATCACGGACAAGGGTTACATCAACCAGGCGGCGGTGCTGAAACACCGCGCGGCGCTGGTGCAGCGTTTATACGCGCCGGACGGGGACCAGGATGTGATCTGCTTGTAAGGCAGGCGGCCGAAAGCCGGGGGGATCATGTACGCTGGAAGCATATTTACCTACAATGTGCTTTTTTTCACGGACAACCACTATGCCGATTTCCAAACAGCGTATCCAGGCGGGCGAAGGCGGCCCGGACGAGCAGGACGACAAGTCGACCGCCGCCGAAACCGCCGAACTGTCGATGCAGCTTGGCCAGCGCGTGCGCTCGGCGCGCGCCGCGCGCGCGATGACGATGAAGCAGCTGGCGGCCGAATCGGGCATCTCGCTGCCTTACCTGTCGCGCGTCGAGAAGGGCGACGGCAATATCTCGATCGCGGTGCTGTACCGCCTGGCGGCGGCGCTGAACCTGCCGATCGAGAACCTGTTGGCCGACAACGAGCGTTACGGCGGCGATTATCTGCTGGTGGTGGAGCTGCTGAAACGCCAGTCGCCGCAGCAGCTGGCCGAGATCCGGCACCTGCTCAGCGCCCACCTGTCGGGCAGCAAGGCGGGGGCGGCGCCGCCGCGCAAGCTGGCGCTGATCGGCTTGCGCGGCGCCGGCAAGTCGACCTTGGGACCGCTGGTCGCGGCGGCCTTGAAAGTGCCGTTCGTGGAGTTGAACCGCGAGATCGAGCAGGAAGCGGGCATCAGCCTGAACGAGATCTTCTGGATCTACGGCCAGGCCGGCTACCGCAAGCTGGAACGGCGCTGCCTGGAACGCGTCATCGCCACTTATCCGGAAGTGGTGCTGGCGACGGGCGGCGGCATCGTGGCCGAAGCGGCGACGTATGAACTGTTGCAGCATTCGTTTTACAACATCTGGCTGAAAGCCCGGCCGGAAGAGCATTTTGAAAGGGTGATGGCGCAGCACGATGCGCGTATCGCCAGCCCGCAGTTGAGGCAGGACGCGATGGAAAACATCTTGCGCACGCTCGAAGCGCGCGAGTCGCTGTACAGCCTCGCGCACGCGCAGGTCGTCACGTCCGAAAAAAGTGTCGAGCAATTAGTGAAGGAACTGGTCACGCTGCTGTCGCACAGTAAAGCCTAGCGCCGCATCCTCCGTTTGTTGAATGGGGTGCGGATCGCGACGCGGCGACGCAGCGTGGTTTCGCAACAAGCCATTCAATAAAGGAGGAGCCGGCCGGCGCCAGCAATGGTGCGCCGTGGCAAGCCGCGTCGTCGGCGCTTGCAAACGGTGTACCCATCGCGCGCCATCCGGTCGCATTATGGATTTATCGATCTTCGCCATCCTGGCACAGGACGGCATCGCCAGCGGCGCCATCTACGCGCTCCTGGCGCTGGCGCTGGTGCTGGTGTTTTCCATCACCCGCATCATCTTCATTCCACTCGGCGAATTCGCCGCCTTCGGCGCGCTGACATTGGCCGCACTGCAAACCGGGCATTTTCCTCCGAGTGCCACCTTGCTGCTGGCGCTCGGCGTGGCGGCGCTGCTGCAGGAAATACATGCGATCCTGCGCCGGCCCGCCGCGCAGCGTGGCGACGGCCGCGCCGTCTCCCGCCTGCTGCTGGTCACCACCGGCAAATTCTTGCTGTTGCCGCTGGCCGTGTTCTTCTGCGCCAGGTGGGCCGGTGGCGCCTCTCTGCCGATGGCGATCCAGGTATTGCTGACGTTCGCCATCGTCGCGCCGATGGGACCATTGATGTACCGGCTGGCGTTCCAGCCGCTGGCCGAGGCGTCGGTGCTGGTGTTGTTGATCGTTGCGGTGGCCGTGCATCTTGCCATGCTCGGCACCGGGCTGGCGATGTTCGGCGCCGAAGGTTCGCGCACCGCGCCGTTTTCCAGCGCGCTGCTTGAAGTTGGTACGCTCACGGTGTCCGGCCAGAGCATCGCCATCCTGGCCGCGGCGCTGCTGCTGATCGGCGCGCTCTACTTGTACTTCGGCCGCACCCTGTCCGGCAAGGCGCTGCGCGCGACCGCCGTCAACCGGCGCGGCGCGCGCCTGGTCGGCATCGGCACCGCGCAGGCAGGGCGGCTGGCCTTCCTGATGGCGTCGGCGATCGGCGCGCTGTGCGGCATCCTGATCGCGCCGCTGACGACGATGTATTACGACAGCGGTTTCCTGATGGCCTTGAAGGGGTTTGTCGGCGCCATCATCGGCGGCCTGGCCAGCTACCCGGCCGCCGCCGGCGGCGCGCTGCTGGTCGGACTGCTGGAAGCGTATTCGTCGTTCTGGGCCAGCGCCTACAAGGAAGTGATCGTGTTTACATTGATTATCCCGGTGCTGTTCTGGCGCTCGCTGCGCCATCCGCACATCGCCGAAGGAGAAGAATGATGCGTTATTCGATATGGATCGCGGCCTTGTCCGCCGTGGCGTTCGGCCTGCTGCCGATGCCATCCTACTGGGTCACCTTGGCCAACTACATCGGCCTGTATGCGCTGGTCGCGCTCGGCCTGGTGCTGCTGACCGGCGTCGGCGGCCTGACTTCGTTCGGCCAGGCGGCGTTCGTCGGCTTGGGCGCGTATTCCACCGCCTATCTATCCAGCGTGTACGGCCTGTCGCCGTGGCTCGGGCTGGCGTGCGGCATGGCCATCACCGCGGCGTCGGCGCTGTTCATCGGCGCCATCACGCTGCGCCTGTCCGGGCATTACCTGCCCTTGGGGACGATCGCCTGGGCCTTGTCCCTGTACTTCCTGTTCGGGAACCTGGAATTCCTCGGTAAATACGACGGCATCACCGGCATCGCGCCGATCGGCGTGTTCGGCTGGACCTTCGGTTCCGGCCAGAGCATGTACTTCCTGATCTGGCTGTCGGTGGCCGGCGCCATCGTCATCCTGCGCAATGTGCTCGATTCGCGCTCCGGCCGCGCGATCCGCGCACTGAGGGGCGGCGGCCTGATGGCCGAGGCGATGGGCGTCAACACGGCGGCGATGAAGATCCGCATCTTCGTCATCGCCGCCATGCTGGCCTGCCTGTCCGGCTGGCTGTACGCGCACTTGCAGCGCACCGTCAATCCTTCGCCGTTCGGCCTCAATGCCGGCATCGAATACCTGTTCATGGCGGTGGTCGGCGGCGCCGGCTACCTGTGGGGCGCTGTGCTCGGCGCGGCCGTGCTGACGATTTTGAAGGATGTATTGCAAAGCCACTTGCCGGCCCTGCTGGGCAGCAGCGGCAACTTCGAGATCATCGTGTTCGGCGTGCTGATGGTGCTGCTTTTGCAACGGGCACGCAACGGCCTGTGGCCCTTCATCCAGCAATACCTGCCGCGGCGCCATGCGGCGCGGGCGCCCGCGTCGGCCGAAGCGCTGCCGCTGCGCGCACGCCAGCCGCACGGTCAGCCGCTGCTGGAAGTGGCCGGCGCGCGCAAGCAGTTCGGCGGCCTGGTCGCGGTCAACGACATGGCGTTCACAGTGCACGGCGGAGAAATCGTCGGCCTGATCGGGCCGAACGGCGCCGGCAAGTCGACCATGTTCAACCTGCTCAGCGGCGTGCTGCCGGTCAGCGCCGGCCAGATCCGCTTCCGCACCGAGGCCGGCATGCGCCGCATCGATGCGCTGCCGTCGCGCGAGATCGTCCGCCTCGGCATCGGTCGCACCTTCCAGCACGTGCATTTGCTGCCGGCCATGACGGTGCTCGAAAACGTCGCGCTCGGCGCGCACCTGCGCGGCAAGCGCGGTATCGCCGGCAGCGCTTTCAGGCTCGACCGGGACGAGGAACAGCGCCTGCTGTTCGAAGCAAAACGCCAGCTGGAGCGGGTGGGTCTCGGCGCGATGCTGTACCAGGAAGCGGGCAGCCTGGCGCTGGGCCAGCAGCGCATCCTGGAAATCGCGCGCGCGCTGTGCTGCGACCCGAGCCTGCTGCTGCTCGATGAACCGGCGGCCGGCTTGCGCTACAAGGAAAAACAGGCGCTGGCCGAACTGCTGCTCAAGTTGAAGGAAGAGGGCATGAGCATCCTGGTCGTCGAGCACGACATGGATTTTGTGATGAACCTGACCGACCGCCTGGTCGTCATGGAATTCGGCAGCAAGATCGCCGAAGGTTTGCCTGCCGATGTACAGCAGGCCCCGGCGGTACTGGCAGCCTATCTCGGCGGATTGGATTGAACATGGAACAGACATTACTGGAAATTCGGGACTTGCATGTCGCGTACGGCAAGGTCGAAGCGCTGCACGGCGCCAGCCTGCGGCTCGGGGCGGGGCAGATCGTCACGGTGATCGGCCCGAACGGCGCCGGCAAGTCCAGCATGCTCAACGCGATCGCCGGCGCGATGGACCTCGATTGCTCGATGCGCGGACAGGTGCTGCTGCAAGGGCGCGACGTCAGCGCCTCTCCGGTCGAGGAACGCGTCGCGCAGGGCATGTGCCTGGTGCCGGAAAGCCGCGAACTGTTTTCCAGCATGAGCGTCGAGGACAACCTGCTGCTGGGCAGCTATCCGCGCTACAGGCAGCGCCAGCCCGCTTACGCCGACCAGCTCGACGTCGTGTACGACCTGTTCCCGCGCCTGCGTGAGCGGCGCCTGCAGGAAGCGGGAACGATGTCCGGCGGAGAGCGCCAGATGGTGGCGCTGGGCCGTGCGTTGATGGCCAAGCCGAAGGTGCTGCTGCTCGACGAGCCGAGCCTGGGCTTGGCGCCCTTGATCGTCAAGGAGATTTTTCACATCATCGTGCGCCTGAAGCAGACCGGCGTCGGCATCCTGCTGGTCGAGCAGAACGCGCGCGCCGCATTGCAGGCGGCCGACTACGCGTATGTGCTGGAAACGGGCGATGTGGCGATGCAGGGACCGGCGGCCGAACTGGCCAGCGACAGCCGGGTCATCGATACCTACCTGGGTTTGAATAAAAAGGCAGCGTGAGGAAAATATGGAATCACTTAATAACATTCAACGTGTGGCGGTCGTCGGCACCGGCGTCATTGGCGCCAGCTGGACCGCGTATTTTCTGGCCAGGGGACTGGACGTCTCGGCCACCGACCCGGCGCCGGGCGCCGAAGCGCGGCTGCGCGCGGCGGTCGAACGTCACTGGCCGGCCATGGAGCAGCTTGGCCTGGCCGCAGGCGCATCGATGGCGCGCCTGTCCTTCAACGCGGACCTGGAGACGGCATTGCAGGGCGCCGATTTTGTGCAGGAAAACGGCCCGGAACGGGAAGATTTAAAGGTCGACCTGTTCCGCCGCATGGATGCGGCGCTGCCGGCCGGCGTAATCCTGGCATCGAGTTCGTCGGGACTGTTGATGAGCCGCGTGCAGGCCGCCTGCGCGCATCCGGGACGCGTGCTGCTCGGCCATCCCTTCAATCCGCCGCACCTGATCCCGCTGGTCGAAGTGATCGGCGGCGAACACACGGCGCCGCGGGCGGTGGCGCAGGCGATGGCTTTTTATACCGCAATCGGCAAGCGCCCGATTCACCCGCGCAAGGAAGTGCCGGGGCATATCGCCAACCGCCTGCAGGCGGCGCTGTGGCGCGAAGCCTTTCACCTGGTCGACCAGGGCGTGGCGTCGGTGGCCGACATCGATACCGCGATCGCTTATGGCCCCGGCCTGCGCTGGGCCTTGCTCGGACCATTTTTGAACCTGCACCTGTCCGGTGGAGAAGGCGGCATGCGCCACCTGCTGGATCACCTTGGGCCGCCGATCGAAAGCTGGTGGGCCGACCTGGGTGCGCCTGCCATCACCGAAGAATTAAAACAAAAAATCTGCGCCGGCGTCGATGAACAGGTGCGGGATATCGCGCAGGCGATGCTGGAACCGGAACGCGACCGCTTGCTGATCGGCCTGATCGAAGCCAAGTCCGCCGCGAAGGTCCTGCCTTGAACTGAATGAAGCATCGTTGACGATACGGGATACGTCCCGCTATCGCGTCCTCCAACTTGTAAAGGAAGCATATGAAAACCCCGAAGATTATCGTGACGATCGCCCCGACCGGCGGCATGGCGAGTAAAAAACAGAATCCCCACCTGCCGACCCAGCCCGACGAAATCGCGCGCGACACCTACGGTTGCTATAACGCCGGCGCCAGCGTGGTGGCGGTGCACGCGCGCCGCCCGGACGACGGCGCGACGTGCGACCCGGCGATTTACCGCGACATCAATGAGCGCATCCGCGCCAGGTGCGACATCGTCATCAACAACTCGACCGGCGGCGGCGTCAACGGCGACATGGTGCGCCAGGGGCCGAACGGTTACTGGGAAATCATGTGGGACGAGCGCATCAAGGGCATGGAAGCGGGCGCCGAAATGTGCACGCTGGACGCGACCACGATCAATGCGATCTTCGAAGGGCGCGAACTGTTGATGAACACGCCGCCGTCGCGCTGCCTGGAGCTGGCGACAAGGATGAAAGAACTCGGCATCAAGCCCGAGTGGGAAGTCTTCAGTCCGACCCATATCCTGCAGGATGTGACGACGCTGATCGAGAGCGGTCTTGACGAGCCGCCGTATTTTATCAACCTGGTGCTCGGCGCACACCGTGGCTTTCAGAATGCGATGCCGTACACGCCGCGCATCCTGCAAAGCATGGTCGACCTGCTGCCCAAGGATTGCATTTTCGGCGTCAGCGGCATCGGTCCGGCGCAGCTGCATTCCGGGATCAATTCGCTGCTGCTCGGCGGCCATGCCCGCACCGGCCTGGAAGACAATCTGTATTTCGCGCATGGCGAGCTGGCCACCAATGTCCGGCTGATGGAGCGCCTGGTGCGCATCATCCGCGACCTGGGCATGGAGCCGGCCACCGCCGCCGAAGCGCGGGAAATCATGGGCCTGCCGCGCCGCAAGGCCGCCATCGCCGCGCAAGTCGATGCGCGCTAGTTTTCAGGATCTCGATATGAATCACACGAAGACCATTGAAACCCTGTCGGTCGAATTGCACGGGGCGATCGCGCTCATTTCCATCAATCGTCCCGCCAAGCGCAATGCCTTGAACGATGAAGCCATCGCCGCCCTGCGCGCGTTTTTCGACGACGTCGCATCCGGCATCAAGGTGGTTGTCCTGCAGGGCGCGGGCGAGCACTTTTGTGCAGGGCTCGACCTGGCGGAAGTACGGGGCCGCAATGCCGGCGAAGCCATGTTCCATTCGCGCAGCTGGCATGCCGCGTTCGAGCGCATCCAGTTCGGGCGCGTCCCCGTCATTTCCGTTTTAAAAGGGGCGGTCGTCGGCGGCGGCCTGGAAATCGCCGCCGCCACGCACATCCGCGTCGCCGAATCGTCGGCATTCTATGCCTTGCCCGAAGGCCAGCGCGGCCTGTTCCTCGGCGGCGGCGGCTCGGTCCGGATTCCGCGCCTGATCGGCGTGCCCTGTGTCACCGACATGATGCTCACCGGCCGCGTGCTCGATGCCGCCGAAGGGCAGCAGGTCGGTTTGTCGCAATACCTGGTCGGCGATGGCGAAGGACTCGCCAAGGCCATGGCGCTGGCTGAAAAAATCGCTGGCAACGCGCCGCTGACGAACTACGGCGTCATGCATGTCTTGCCGCGCATTGCCGAACAGTCGATCCAGGACGGCATGATGACCGAAGCGTTGATGGCGGCCGTGGCGCAAAGCGATCCCGATACCCAGCAGCGCCTGACGGCCTTCGTTGAACTGAAGGCGAACAAGGTGCAAAGACCGGCCTGATTGGGGCACCTGCATGGGCATGCCGCCGGCTGGCCGTGCCGAGATCTTCGACGGTCAGCTTCTGGTCGCCAGCCGTGCCACGACAAAATCGATGAAGTATCGCGCCCGCGCCGGCAGGAACCAGTGGGACTGTTTCGCCAACTGCGGGGGCTAGGCGCTCCCGGCAGGAATGGCGAGCCGGACACGCCTCGCGCCACCGCGGCATTATGCTCAGCCAGTTTTACGCACCGCGCCGATATTCGCCGTTGCGGCCCTGGTGGCGCCGTGCCCGCGCACGATCAGCATCAGCATGGCACCCAGTAGCACCATGAGCGCCATCGCGTACACCGGCGCGACGAATGAGCCGGTGACTTCCCGTATCAGGCCAATCGCATATGGGCCGAACAGGCCGCCGAGGTTGCCGAAGAAGTTGATCGCCGTGATGCCTTGCCCGGCCGCCTCCTTGCCGAGAAAACTGGTTGGTATTGCCCAGAACACGCCCTGCGCACCGCCCAGGCCGACACCACCGATGAACAGCAGGGCCAGCGACAGCAGCTTGTTGCTCGACAGCGTGGCGAGCGCCAGGCAGGCGCTGCACAGGATCATGGGCAGCATCACGTGCCAGAACCGTTCCTGCGTGCGGTCCGAATGGCGCGCATTGAAGAACATGCCCAGGCCGATGCCGAGCCATGGCAGCGCGCTGATGATGCTCGTTTCTAGCACGGACCGGTTGGCGATCTGTTTCACCACCTGCGGCAGCCAGAACAGGATGCCGTAGGCGCCGGCAATCATCACGAACCAGACACCGGCGCAGGCCCACAGCCGCGGGCTGCGGAACGCGGCGCCGGTGGAGGCGAGGCCGGTGGCGGCGGCATCCCGGTCGTCATCGGCGATTTTATCCTTCAGCCATTGCTTTTCCTGTGCGCTGAGCCAGCTGGCCTGGGCCGGGCTGTCGACGAAGATTTTCAGGGCGAGCAGTGCGAACGTGATCGTCAGCGCGCCTTCGGCCAGGAACATCCAGCGCCAGCCCGCCATCGACAGCGGATTCTGGATCGACATCAGCCAGCCGGAGAACGGCCCGCCGAACAGTACCGACACCGGCACCGCCAGCATCGTCGTGCCGATCGCCGCCGCGCGGTATTGTTTCGGCATCCAGCGGCTGCACAGGTAGACGATGCCCGGCGCGAAGCCCGCTTCCGCCAGCCCGAGCAGGCAGCGCAGGATATACAGCGATATCGCATTGTGGACAAATACCATCGCTGTCGCGAATATTCCCCACATTAACACCGATCCAAAGATCCATTTGCGGGCCCCGATGCGGCGCAAGATCGCCATGCTGGGGAACTGGAACAGCAGGTAGCCGACGAAAAAGGAACTGACGGCCAGCCCGTAGGCTTTCGGGCTCAAGCCAAGTTCGGCGTTCATTTGCAATGCCGCGAAGCTGACGTTCGCGCGGTCCAGCGAACTGATGATCAGCAACAGCATAAACGGCAGAATGAGCCGCAGACGGATCTTTTGCACGGCTAAAGGATAATCGCTCATTTTTTCTCACAATCTCAATGGGGTAATAGTGCCTGTGTTGGTCCGTCAGAACGCGTGAAAGATGCCGGCCCTGATCGCTATTTGAGTCGCGGTCGACGAGGGCGAGGTGGCACCGCCTGGCGCACCGACAAACCCTTGGTAGACGGCGATATCTGTGGAGTGATTTCTGGCAGCGATCGTGTAAAGGGACGTGCGTTTGCTCAGTGCGTAATTGGCCCCAAGCAGGACTTGCTGGAGCGTGGTTTCTGCCCCTTTGGCATTGTGCACTTTCGCCTGGGCCAAAGTGACGCCGATGTTGATCTGCGGCGCCACCTGATAGGCGAGACCCGCTTCGAGCGGCTTGTTGGTGGCGCGCGAGTTGCGGCTGCCGGCGCTGGCGTAGTTGCCCAGTACAGTGAACTTGCCGATCTTGTAGTTGACCTTGACGGCGAGCACGCGATTGGCGAGATTGCCGGAATTGGCTGCGTCGAAGTCATCCCGGGTCCAGCCCAGCCCGACCGAGAGCGGACCGTCCTTGTAGGCGATCAGGGCGGAATCGACCTTGCCCGTCGAGCCGACCACTGCGCCTTCTTTGCCCAGTCCGCGCATATAGCCGATCGTCACGGGGCCAATCCGGTCGACCCATTTGATGGTGTTGTCATAGCGATATCCACCAAAGTGAACGTCGATCGGTCCGATCGTGCCAGCCGTGCCGCCCGGGCCGCCGGTAGTCCCCGCCACAATCGGGCCAGCGAACAGTTCAGCGCCTAAAGGCAGGCTGTTGACATACAGGAAATCATACTGCCGGCCGACGCTGATGGCGCCGTACGGTGTTGCCAGTCCGACATAACTTTGGCGATTGAACAGCGCGCTGGCCGTACCGCCGGAACCTGTATCGGCACCGACGCCCATCTCGAGGACAAACAGCGCGCTGATGCCGCCACCAAGGTCTTCCTTGCCCCGGAAGCCCAGCCGTCCGGCTTGCCAGATGCCCGAGTCGACAGCGTTCAGCGAGACGCCCTTGACGTTGCTGATATGGGAAAAGCCGGCGTCGAGTATGCCGTACACCTCGACATTGCTGGACTGGGCCAGGGCGAAGCCAGGGGCCACGGCGACGAAAAGCAGCATTTTTTTGTAAGTCACGGGAAGTCTCCATTGATGCAAAATGATGGCCTTATTTATAACGATCGGCTAAGGCTCGGCAGGTGTTGCGCGATTGCGGTCCGCTTCACGCTCCCTGCGCGCCGCCGCACTGAAAGCGGAGCGGCACATACCAGGGACCCAATTCCGGGAAGGGACTCATCAAGACTTCGCCATCGATATCGAAGTCTTCGGTGTGCTGGAGCAGTTCTTCAAGGGCGACCGCCAGTTCCTGGCGCGCCAGGTTGGCGCCGGCGCAGTAGTGCGGTCCGCGCCCGAACGCCAGGTGTTCCTTGATGTTCGGCCGGTCCAGCTGGAATGTGGCAGGGTCCGGGAACACGTCTTCATCGCGGTTGGCCGACGCCATGATCAGCGCGATCGCCTCGTCCTTTTTGATCGTGCGGCCGTTGATGACGACGTCGTGCGTGGCGGTGCGGGCAAAACCGCGATACGGCGTATATAAGCGCAGGAATTCCTCCAGCGCGGCAGGAATTTTTTCGGGATGGGCGCGCAGGTGGCGCTGCAATTCCTTGTCCCTGGCCAGGTGGATCGCCATGTTGCCGATCATGATCATCGGCGCGACGATCCCCACCACCAGCACTTGACGGATCGCGCCGATGACCATGTCCTGCGGCAGAGGCTGGCCGTCGGTGCGCACCGCCAGGAAGGAACTGACCGGGTCTTGCTGCGGGTCCATCGGGTGCGCCTGGCGCAGGGCGACCAGCGCGCGCGCCATGTCGTACAGCACCAGGCTGGTTTCCTTCATCAAGTCCGGCTGCGCCGATTCGACCGCCTTGACAAAGGCGGGGCCGGCTTCGGCCAGTTGCACTTCGAGTTCCTTCGGCAGGTTCATCCACAGGCTGAACACTTTGACCTGGAAATGGCTCGCGAATTCGCCGCAGATGTCGCCGTGGCCGCGCGCCAGCAACGGTTGCAATTCGGTGCGGATGCAGCGCCGGATATCCGGCAGCAGGCGCTTGATCTTGTCCTCGGACAGCAGTGGATTCAGGGCCGCGCGGTAAGGGGTATGTTCCGGCGGGTCGAAATGCAGCGGTGGGCGGCGGCCGGAAAATGCCACTTTCGGCACCACGTTCTGCACCGACGTGATGAACGTGTCGGGATCCGAAAACACTTTTTGAACGTCCTTGTATTTGGTCAGGGCCCAAAAGCCGCCGTAGGCATCGCTGTGGGCAACCGGGCATTGCGCCCTGAGCCGCTCGTATTCCTGGTGCGCGGTATCAAAGTCTTCTTGCACGAGGGGATTGTAGTCTTCCGGGATGGCGGCGGTATGGTCCATGAAAATTCCTGTTCGGGTAGTCGGGGCGAGACCGGGATGCCGGCAGCGCCAATCATTGCGTCTCTGTGAACCATAATAAATCGCCACTAAAATAAGATATACTGAGTTTTTATGTGATATCGATCAGGTTTGCTAATGTCAGATTTACCG
This sequence comes from Pseudomonadota bacterium, assembly GCA_040389645.1. Taxonomy (GTDB): domain Bacteria; phylum Pseudomonadota; class Gammaproteobacteria; order Burkholderiales; family Burkholderiaceae_D; genus Rugamonas. The sequence continues at coordinate 312,076 of JAZJZT010000001.1, forward strand.
GCCCGGATTGGAAAGCTGCGCGTGCGCGACTTGCTGCTGCTGGAATACGTTCACGAGCTCGGCACGCTGCAGAAAGTGGCGGAACGCTTGAATGTGACCCAGCCGGCTGTGACGCTGGCATTGCAGGTACTGGAAGATGCGTTTGGCGTGCCCCTGGTGCAGCGCGGGCGGCGCGGCGTGACGCTGACCGCCACCGGCGAAGCGATCCTGAGCCGTATCACGGTGGGGCGCAAGGAATTGTCGGCAGCTTACGCTATGGCTGTCGAGCCGCAGGCGCCGCACCTGAGGCTCGGCTGCTCTCCCGTGGCGTCGATGAAAATCCTGCCCCTGGCGCTGGCGCGCTTTTTTGAAGATCCGCCGCATGCGAAGGTCAGGATCAGCTTGGTCGAATCCAGCGTGCCTGCGTTGTGGGCGCAGTTGAACGCGGGAGACCTGGATGCGATCGTGTGCCGGATGCCCAATGCCGGGCAATTTGAATTGATGATGCCGGGGATGATGTTCGAGACGGTCGGCACCGAGCGCATGGTGCTGGTGGCGGCGCGCGACAGTACGCTGGGCAACGGTCCGCTGGATATGGCGGCGCTGGCGGCCGGCCAGGCCTGGGTCTTGCCACCGAAGGATTCGCTGGCGTACGTGATGTTGACCGAATGGTTCGTCCGCGCCGGCTTTTTGCCGCCGGTCGCGACGATCACGTCGGCGTCGTTTCAGACCAGTTTATTGTTGGTCGCGTCCGCGCGGATGGTCACGCTGGCGCCGGAATCGACCGCGCGCGCGCTGGCCGATGCGCTGGGTTTGAAAATCATCGAAACGGAAAGCGCATGGGGGCAGATATTGATGGTGTTCGCCTATCGCGCGTCGAGCCTGCATTTGCGCGAACTGCTGGCGCTGAAAGCGTGTTTCAGCGCCACGCGCGAAGAAGTGTGAGCGTTTCCCTGGCGCGCCTGATGCCGTTCAGTCTGGGTTGCCGGCAGTGGTAGCACCGATCAATTGCGCCAGGCAGTCCGTGACGAGTTTTTCCGCAGTCGTCATCGGCTTGCCGGCCCTGCTGCAAAGGAACAGGGCGCGCGACAGGTCGGTGTCGAGACCGGAAACGCCAATCCGCTTTTCATCTGCCTGTCCAAACATCCCGAGCGGCAAAATACTTGCCGCAACGCCATCCATGACGGTATCCCGCAAGACGGAAATGGAGTCGCCTTCCGCCACCAGCATGGGCTCCAGCCCGGCCCGGGCGAACAGTGCGTCGACCTGTACCCGTATCGTATGGGGGCGGCTGGTCAATATCATCGGCAATGGCGCGATGTCTTGTATCGAAACAGCGGGCGGTAAATGCCAGGCGGAGGGCGAGATGAAATACAGTTTTTCTGACCGCAGGAAAGTGAAATGGAGATTGGCCTGCGTCCCGCGCGTAAACACGATGGCGGCACTGAGCTTTGAACTTTCCACAAGTTCGCTCAGCGAATCGCCCCGGCTCTCGACGATCTGCAGCGCAATCCCGCTGTCTTTTTCACGCACCGATTTGATCAACGGCAACCCGTAGGCGGCTGCCAGCGTACTGGGCAAGCCCACCGAGACGCGCTCGACGCGATGCATCGATTGCTGGCGCAAGTCCATCCCCAGTTCGCCCAACTGCCACAATAAACTGTGGGCACGCCGGTACAGCAGCGTTCCCGCCGGCGTCGGCACGACGCCTTGCGGCGAGCGCTCGAACAGCTTGACCTTGAATTGCGCTTCCAGCACGGCAAGCTGCTGGCTTAACGCGGGTTGCGCGATGCCGCATTGCGCTGCCGCTTTCGTGATGCTGCAACTGTCATAGATGGCAATAAAATATTTTAATTTTTGTGTTTCCATAAGCAAGGCGTAGCCGAAGTCGGTCGATCCATGCGGTCGATCTTACAGCAATGATCTGAGATCGACGCTGCCATCTGCAACCATGTGGGTTGGCACCGGCGTTGAGCTCGACAGCAGTTTCCTGGCGAGCATGTGTTCGCCGGGGGCATTGACAGAGTCGACTGCCAGCAATTGATCGGAGGCCGAGAAGTAAAACACTGAAAAGCTCGCATCGTCTGTGCCGGGGCGCAAGACTTCGCGCGTATAGCCCGCGCCGATGCCTGCGATTTGCAACTTGGTCTTGAATTGATCCGACCAGAACCACGGCAGGGCGGTGTACTGCGCTGCCTCTCCGAGGATACCCCGGGCTGCGACGCCCGCCTGATCGATGGCATTCTGAACCGACTCCAGGCGGCAACGCCTCATCGAGCGGCTGTCGATGTGCTCGGCGCAGTCGCCGACCGCAAATATATGCGGATCGTTCGTGCGCATGCTGGTGTCGACCAGGATGCCGCGTTCCACTTCCAGCCCGGCTTGCGCTGCCAACTGCGTATTCGCGCTTGCACCGATGCCATAGAAAATCACGTCGCATTCGCTTGTCCGGCCGTCGCGCAGCAAGGCCGCCACTGCCCGTCCCTGGTCGTGAACAAGAGCCGACACGGTGGTGCCGGTGATCACTTCGCTGCCGGCATCGCGGTGCAGTTTGGCGATATGCGCCGATGTAATGGCGCCTGTCGCCCGTGACAGCAGCGCCGGGGCGGCTTCAACGATGCTGACGCCGGCACCTCCCTGGCGTGCCGTCGCGGCGACTTCGAGCCCGACGAATCCGCCGCCAATAACGAGCCAGCGCAAGCCCGGCCTGATGTAGCGCTGAAGCGAGTCGGCGTCAGACAGTGAACGCAAACTGAACACGTTCGGCGAGCGCGCCCCGGCAAGCGGCAATTCCCGGTTGCTCGCTCCGGTGGCCAGCACCAAGGCTTCATAGCGCAAGGTTTGACCCGACGCAAGCACGAGTTCGCGGCTGTTGCGGCGGATATTGCCGGCGCTTTGCCGCAGGAGGACCTCGATTTTCTTTTCCAGAAAAAATGCCGGCGAGCGCAGCATCAGTGACGCGGCCTCCCTTGCCCCGCTCAAATAAGTTTTTGACAGGGGCGGCCGCTGATACGGCAAGTGGGCTTCGTTACTGACAATCCGGATCGGCCTGTCATAGCCATTCGCTCTCAAGGCCGATGCCACCTCGACCGCCGCCTGGCCTCCGCCAACGATGACCGTTCCCGCGCCGTCCATCATTGCGCCTCCGGCAGCCGTATCACCACCGATGCGTGCTCCGTCGACAGTTTCAACTGGCAGCCCAGGCGGCTGTGCGGCTTGCGCTGCGCCGCCGTGAATTCCAGCAGTTCAGTTTCTGTTTCATTTGCATCTGGAAATGAGTCAAAGCCCTGTTCGACATACACGTGGCAGGTGGCGCAGGAACAGGCGCCGCCACATTCGGCGGTGATGCCGTTGATGCCGTTTTGAATCGCCACGCTCATGACGGTGGCTTGATTGGCGTAGCCAATCGTGTGGACGTTATTATCCGGATCGATGAAAGTTATGTTGGACATGATGGCTCTCTTGAAGGGGTAAATTAAAACCGGCCGCCTGGCTTAGGCGGCTGCGGAAGATGGCGCGATGAGCAGCCGCAGCGGAAGGGCGTCAAACCCGAAGTGGTGCATGTCCATCAACTCGGTGGCGCCGGCAATGTCAAAATGCGATGTCGCCGACAGCAGCATTTCGAGGACGAGGCGCAGTTCCTGGCGCGCCATCGGGGCGCCCAGGCAACTGTGGATGCCATCGCCGAAAACCATGTGTGTGACGGGGCCGCGGTCCAGGCGGAACGCGTCCGGATCGTCAAAGGCGTCGGGATCGCGATTGGCGGATGCCCAGTTGAGCATCAGCCGGTCGCCGGCCTTCATGGGACAGCCATGCAACTCGACGTCTTTCGCCACGATGCGCGGCATGGCGACGACCGGCGATTCCAGGCGCAGAATCTCTTCGATGGCCTTGCGGATCAGCGCCGGTTCTGCGCGCAATGTCGTTTGCAGGTCGGTATGGACGGCGAGGTAGTGGACGCAAATGCCGAGTGCTTGCGACGTCGAGTCGTGACCTGCCGCGACCATCAGCCGTACGCAACCGACAATCAAGTCATCCTCGATCGCCGCTCCGTCCGGTCGCGCATGCAGCAGCGCGGAAACGATATCCGACTGCGGATTGCGAGGACACCGCTTTCTGTCCTCCACCACTTGCCGGCTATATGTCCATAACGCGGCGTCGGCGGCCTGGAAGCTGCGGGCATGTGCGTCGTTTTTGAAGTCGCCCGGCAGCGTGGCCTCGCTCCAGTTCTTGATGTCTTCCCAATCCTGGCGCGGCTGCCCCAGGCGAGCCAGCAGCACCTGTGTCGGCAGCGCGCGGGCGACCTCGCGCGCGAAATCGCCGCCGCCGTTCCGGATGAAGCTGCCCATGATGTCACGGGTGATTTCCCGGGTGACGGCTTCAAACTGCAGCATGTACTTGGGCGAAAAAAATGGCATCAGCAGTTTTCGCAGCAGCGTGTGTTCCGGCGGGTCGGATTCGAGCGGTATCCGGCGCGCCGCAAGCCGCACCCGCTGCGCATTCGAAAACGTCCCGGTGTCGCGCACCGCCTGCGCGATGTCGGCGCTGCGAAACAGCGTCCAGACGGTGCTGTTGTTGAGCAGGTTTTTCATGAATCCGATCGGGCATTTGCTGCGCATCTCGGCATGTTGCGCCGTGCGCTTTTCATTGCTCACCTTGACCGGCGCTTGCCATACATTCTTCAAATCTTTGCTCATGTCGTTTTCCTTGTCAGCTACGGTGTCAATCCGTAGCAAGATTTTATGGAATCGGAATCGAGCCGGGAAACCATCATTTTGACTGGGGGCATAGTGTTGACTTATGGCCCGGATCGGTGCTCGGGCCTTTGAAGCATCGTAAAAATATAATGCATAATTTTTAATTATTACATGCATTATATTTACTTATTGCTATATAAATTGCTATCGATGTAGACTTGTTTTTGCAAAATAATGCATAAATATCATATTTCGTAAAATTTTTAAGAAATATAATGCTTAAGTATTTTTTGTAACAATACAAAAACAACCATATGGAGATACGCATGAGCATGCAAGTAAATGACTGGACAGGCGCCCGGATCAGTCTGGCCATCCTGGCTGCGGGGACGCTGACCGGCCTGGCCGGCTGCAATAGCAACAGTGACGATGCGGTGCCCGCGCCGCCGGTCGCGCAGGCGCCGCTGGCGTGCGACGAGTCGATGAAAACCGCCTTCGCGCCCGATGCGAACACCAAGGTGCTGCTAGTAAAATCGTTCAAAAAGGGCGATCCCTTGCTGCTGTCCGGCACGGCGGGCGCCAGCACGCCCAAGGCCGACAACGATGTCTGCGTCGTGAAACTCAACGTCGGTCCGGGCCATGCCGGGCCGGCCGACGCGGCATCGACGTCGCCCGGGATCGGGATCGAAGTGTGGTTGCCGGCGCTTGCCAGCTGGAACAACCGTATCCACGTCAAGGGCGGCGGCGGCTGGGCCGGCGGCGTGCAGGGCTCGCTCACGGCGCTGGCGGGTGTCTCGTCGAGCAGCGCCGGTTCGCCCGCCGCGACCGCGATGCTCGAAGGAGCCGTCTCCGCGTCGACCGATACCGGCCATACCATCGGCAACGGCTCGTTCGCGATGAATCCGGACGGCACGGTCAATACCGTGCTGTGGCAAGATTTTTCAGAGCGCGGCATCCATGAAATGGCGGTCAAGACCAAGGCGCTGGCCAAGGCATATTACGGCAGGGATGCCAAATACAGTTACTGGGACGGCTTTTCCACCGGCGGCCGCCAGGGCCACAAGGAGGCGCAGGCCAATCCCGCCGACTTCGACGGCATCCTGGCCGGTGCGCCGGCATTCAACTGGACCAAGTTCATCACCACGGAATTGTATCCGCAGATCGTCTACCAGCGCGACCTGGGCGGAAACGGCCTGACTGCCGGCCAGTTGGCGCTGGTGTCCAACGCGGCGATCAATGCCTGCGATATGGTCGGCGGCCAGCACCTGGGCTATATTCCCGATCCATCCCAGTGCGCCTACAACCCCGCCACCGACGTCAACGTGCTGTGCCAGGCCAGCGCCGGCCGCAATACCTCGGCCGATTGCGTCAGCGCCGTGCAGGCCAGTGCGCTCAACAAGATCTGGTATGGCCAGACGCCGGACGGCAGCGTACCCGATCCCGCGCTCGACAACGGTTTCGGCATCGCGACGGCGCCCAATCAGAAATGGTACGGGCTGACGCGCGGCACGAGCCTGGCCGGCCTGGCCGGCGCCACACCATTCCCGATCGCGTCGGATATGGTCGCGCTGGAATTGCAAAACCCGACGATTGCAGGTTCGGTATCGAGCGGCGTCCCGTTCGCGAACGCCACCGGCAATGGCGCGGACCGCTGGAAAACCATGTCCTATGCCGACCTGGCCAATGCCTGGGAGCGTGGCGTGGCGCTGCAATCCGCGTTTGCCAACATCAATACCGATAATCCCGACCTGTCCGCATTCCGCAGCCGGGGCGGCAAGCTGTTGATGTATCACGGCTTGGCCGACACGCTGATTCCGCCGCAGGGATCGATCAATTACTATAACCGCGTGGCGAACCAGATGGGCGGCATCGCAGCGATCCAGAGCTTTTACCGCTTTTACCTGGTGCCGGGCATGGCGCACGGCTTTGCCAACGGCACGGCCAATCCGAACGCCAATCCACCGCTGCCGACCAACGAGCAACTGTACGCGCTGCTGACCGACTGGGTCGAAAAGAACGCGCCACCCGGCACGGTCGGCATTACCACCGGCGCGAGCCCGGCCGGCCCGGCGAAAAGCCGTCCGCTGTGCCTGTATCCGCAAAAAGCGACTTACACCAGCGGAGACCCGAACCAGGCGGCCAGCTATACCTGTTCCTGAGGCGCAGTGCTCCGGCGGCGCTACCAGCCGCCGGATGATAACCATGCGTCGGCCAGCTCCAGCTTGTCGACGCCAAAAAACGGTTCGCCATCGATTATCAGGAAGGGCGAACCGAATACGCCCCGCGCCACCGCGGCATCCACGCTCTGGCGCAGGCTTGCGCCGGCGCGCGGATCGTTCAGCGCTTCGTGCAGGATGGATTCGGGCAGCAGTGCGCTTCTGCCGGCGTTCAGGATTTCCTCGGGTTGATCCAGCGGCCGGCCGGACTCCCAGTATGAGCGCAAGGCGCTGCGTGCAAATGCCTGGGCATTTTCCTGGGAGTGTTGGGCAATCCAGTTGAAAACGCGCGCCACCGGCAAGGGATTCATGGGGGGAGCGTCGATCGGGCGTCCCAGCGTGACATGATGCCTGCGGCAGTAACGAGCCGCTTCGGTCCGGATGTAATCGGACTTGAGCGGGATTTCCATCAGCGGTTTTGAACCCATGATCTTCAGTACCGATATGCCAAGCAGCATGGGGCGCCAGGTGACTGTGGCGCCATGCCTGCCTGCCAGTTCATCGATGCGCAGGCTCGCGAAATATCCGAAGGGCGAGATGAAGTCGAAGTAAAAATCGATTTGCGCGCTGTCGTCCGGTTTGTCTGTATGCATGCTGTTCTCTGGTCGGGATATCAAGCCAGGATACGGACCGCGACCGGCAATCCCTCGACTGCCGCCATGGCGCTGGCGAGCACGGTTTGCGACGGAGCGCGTTGAAACTGGACGACGACGTCGATGCCTGCCGTTTCAGCGCTCGATGTGACCTGGAGCGGATACTGCGCATGGATCGCCGCCAGCAATTCCTCGACCTTCGTCTGTGCCGCCAGCGCGCGCAAGGCTGGCTTGTACACTTTGCCGACCGGCGTGGTGGGCAGTTGCTCCAGGATGACGACTCTTTTCGGCAGTGCCGGGCGCTCATGGATATGCGGCGCCGCACTGGCCAGAATGGCCGAAGCGCTGGTATCCGAGCCAGTCTTCAGCGTGATGAATACCACCGGCAATTCACCGGCATAGCTGTCCGGCTCACCGACCGCCGCGCAGGTTGCGATATCCGGCAGTTTCAGGAACGCTTCCTCGATCATGCCCGGTTCGATATTATGGCCGCTCCTGATGATCAAGTCCTTGGAGCGCCCCGTCAAATAAATATAGCCATCTTCGGCAACCAGGCCAAGGTCGCCGGAAATCAGCCAGTTGTCCGCGGTGAAGGTGCCGGCATTGCGCGCCGGGTCGAGATAGCTGGCGCTGACGTGCGGCCCCCGGATGGCCAGGATGCCCATCTCTCCGGTCGGACAGGCTGCGCTTCCCCCCGTGTCCGGAGCGGCGTCGAGCGGTATCGCGACGACTTGCGAATAGGGCAGCCGCAGACCGGCCGAGCCGGTTTTTCTGGGCGCGCCGACCGGCTCGATCGACACGATGCCCGAGCATTCGGTCATGCCGAAGATATTCCGTACGGGGATGCCATGCACCTGTTCGAATTTCAGTGCGAGCTCGTTGGGCAGCGACGATCCGCCGCTCAATGCGACCTTGACCTTCGCCGCCTGGCCCGGCAGCCTGGGAACTGCCAGCAACGCCGACAGGATGGTCGGCACGCATCCCAGGTGCGTCAACGCATTCTCTTCGGCAAAGGCCCAGATATTGCGGGAAAACGCCTGGTTGCGCATGCCCGTCAACGTCGGCAGAAACAGCGAGGCTCCGCTGGCCAGGGGGCCGAGGCCGTAGACGAATGTACCGGCCACGTGGAACAGGGGAAATCCGTTCAGGATGACATCGCCGCGCCGCATGTCGTAATACATCGACGCATACCAGCTGGTATGGACTTCATTGCGGTGGCTGTGGCGCAGGATTTTGGGCAAGCCGGTGGTGCCGCCGGTATGGAACAGGGCGGCGAGGCTGTCCGCGTCCAGCGCCGGATCGAATGACAACTGCTCCGGCATCTGTTGCACGAGGGCCTGGAATGCGCCTTCGGCCGGGGTGACTTCGTCCGGATCGATTTCCAGAAAATGTTCGACGCACCCGGCCAACGTAATCGCCTTGCGCACTTCGGCGTTGATCGGCAAGTCCGCGTGCGGGGCAAGCGAGACGACGATTTTCGTCTGCGTCGTCTTGAGCAGCAGGGCGATGTGCTCGGCGCTGAGCAGGTAATTGATCGGGAATGCGCACCCGGCCAGTTGCGCTCCCCACAAGGCAAAGTGGGCCGACGGGATGTGCGGCAGCAGCAGCGCGACCGGCTCCCCGTGACGCAGTCCAAGCGAACGGTAAAGATTGGCTGCGCGCCGGACATTGCGCCACAGTGCATCGAACGACCAGACCACGGGCGCCTGTCCTGCCTCGGCATCGACCAGGAAACGCAGCGCCGGCGCCTGGCCATAGGTCGCCGCAGCGGCGGCGAGCAGGGCGGCGGTGGTGGCGAACGGCACGGCTTCATCATAGGGTTGCCGTTCGATCGCGACGATATCGTCCAGGCTGGAAAACTGCACCCTTTGTGCGGCGTCGATGCGCGCGGCTGGCAAGATAAATGCCTCGGGAATTGGTACTGGGCTTACAGGCATGATGGCACCGTGTCGGATTGATGGATCAGTAAAGAGGCGGTGTCAGGGTACATATTTCCATGCGCCTTTTTCGATGCGGACCATGACACGGGAGCGCTGATCCAGGCCCTGGTGGTCGGCCGCGCTCATATTGACGATGCCGTGGGAAACGGGAAGATCCTTGATACTTTCCAGGCCATCGCGCAGGGCGGCGCGAAATTCCCGGGTGCCCGGCTTCGCCTTCAGCAGCGCCCGCTTTGCCGCGTCCTGGAACAGCAGCGACGCATCCCAGGCATGGCCGCCGAATGTCGACAGGCTGTCCTTATTGAAGGCACTCGTATACTTCGTCACATACGTCATGGCGGACTTCTTGGCGGGATGATTGTCCGGCAGTTGCGTCGCGACCAGCATCGGCCCGACCGGCAGATAAGTGCCCTCGCAATCGGCTGCGCACACGCGCAGGAAGTCGCTGTTGGCGACGCCGTGCGTCTGGTATATTTTCCCGCGATAGCCACGCTCGCGCAGCGCCTTCTGCGGTAGCGCGGCGGGTGTGCCGGCACCGACAATGAGCACGGCATCCGGATTCGCCGCCATCAGTTTCAAGACCTGCCCGATCACCGACGTATCGGTGCGCGAAAACCGCTCGCTGGCCGACACCGTTATCTTGCGCAGCGCCGCGAATTTCGTGAGCTCGCTCCACCATCCATCGCCATAGGCATCGTTGAAGCTGATGTAAGCCATGGTTTTCACTCCGTTGTCCGACATGTGCTGGGTGATCGCCGCCGCCATCTGGCCGTCGTGCTGGGGCGTCTTGAAAATCCAGTGGCGCTTCGCATCCATCGGTTCCACGATGCGTGCCGACCCTGCGATCGAAATCATCGGCGTCTCGGTCTCGGCCGCCACTTCGAGCATGGCCAGCGACGGCGGGGAAACCGATGAGCCAATCAGCAAGTCGACCTTTTCCTCGGAGATCAGCTTTCTCGCATTCTTGACCGCCTGCGTACTGTCGGAAGCATCGTCGAGAACAATGTACTGGACTTTCTGGCCGCCTATCTCCGCGGGAAACAAGGCGATCGTGTTCTTCTCGGGAATGCCCAGCGAGGCGGCGGGGCCCGTCGTCGAAATCGAAACGCCTACCTTGATCTGCGCATCGGCATGGGTGGAAATCGCCAGTGCCAAGAGGGCGCAGATGCCGCTGTGGTGCCAGATGGTCTTGTTGCCTTGAATCATGTCTGTCTCCTGAGTGCGCTTAAATATCCAACTCGCAGTAGTGGAACGGTGACGCCACAGTGAAGGAGTGAATAGCGTCACTATATATACTTTAAAATATTAAAACAAGAAAATAAATTATAGTATTTGTTTTGTGCAGGGGCTCGCATCTGCCGGTGGCGCAAACTGAGTGTTACGGCAACCGGGCCGGAGGGAAGCGCTGCCTGCATTGTTGCTAAAATGCAGCAAACAGGCAGCAAACAGGCACCAGCAGGTGTGGCGCACCTGTTGGCTGGGGCTATACTGGGATCTTATATCTGCCTGCGCCCATTCCCCGCGCCCGCTGTTTTTCTGGCCCAAGTGCTGCCGGATGATGTTGCGCACGTTGTTGCTACGTTGCGTTTGCAGGAGGCTTCGTGCGGCCAGTTACCGGCATTTACCACAGTTTCAAGTTCAAGATCACGCTGGTCGTCACGGCCATGGTGCTGATCGCGGCCATGGGCGTCGGCGGCGTCTCGCTGCTGATCGCCGAAGCGGAAATGCGGCAAGTGATCGCCCGCCAGGAATTGTCGCTGCTTACCAGCGCGGCAGCTTTCATCGACAACGATATCAACGGCAAACGGCAATTGATGAAATCGCTGACCGAGCAGGTGGCCGGCCGCGAAGTGAATCTGGATGGGGTGCAGGCGCTGCTCGAATCGCACGGCACGCTGCGCGATACTTTCTTTAACGTGACCGCGTTCGACCTCTCCGGCAATCTGGTCGCCAACCTGCGCGACCGGCGCCTGAACGGTTCCATCAACATCGCCGACCGCAAGTATTTTCAGGATACGCTGCGCATGCGCGAGGGCCTGGTATCGGCGCCGTTTAAAAGTTTTTTGTCCGGTAAACCGGTGGTGGCCATCACGCAGCCACTGGAAAACGCGCAAGGGGAGGTGATCGGCGTGCTGGTAGGCGCCATCGATTTATTGCGCCCCTCGTTTTCCGCCCAGCTCGACGCGTTGCGCTCGAATACGGATGGTTACCTGTTCATCGTGACGAACGACGGCATCACGGTCCACCATCCGGACAAGGCGATGATCCTCAAGCCGGTGGAGCGCGACCAGGGCGCGCTGGCGGAGGTGGTGTTGCAAAGCGCGGAAGGATGGCAGGACGACTTGCTCGACGAGGGCGTGCCCAGCCTGCTCGCACACAAGCGCTTGCGCGATATCGACTGGACGATCGCCGTTTCTTACCCCACGCGTAGCGTTTTCGCGCCGCTCGACAGCGTCCGCCTGCGCGCGCTGGCCGCGACATCGCTGGTCACCGCGTTTGCCGCGCTGTTCGGCTGGATCCTGACGAAGGCGTTATTGCGTCCGCTGAATACGCTGCAGGGAAATGTCGAGGATATCAATTGCGGCACGGCCGACATCAAGGTGTTCGACGTGGCGGACCAGGATGAATTCGGCCTGCTCAGCCGCGCCTTCTTCGCGCTGTCGCGGCACCGCGAACAGGCAGAACAGGAGTTGCAGCACCTGGCCACTACCGATGCGCTCACCGGCATCAACAACCGCAGGATGTTCGACGCCTTCCTGCCCGAGGCGCTGGCGCGCGCCTGTGGCGCCGGGCAGCAGGTGGGGCTGGCTTTCCTGGACATCGACCATTTCAAGACGATCAACGACGTGCATGGACACGCGGCGGGCGACGCCGTCCTGATCGAGTTCGCGCGCCGCCTGGGCCAGACGGTGCGCTGCACGGATACCGTGGCCCGGCTGGCCGGCGATGAATTCGTCATCGTGTTCGAGCAACTGCCTTCGAACGCCGAAGTGCATCTGCTGGGCCGTAAAATACTCGACGCGATGGTGGAACCGTTCATCGCCTGCGAGCAGCAGTTGACGGTCACGACCAGCATCGGCATCGCGGTCGCCACGACGCGGCTGGTGGAAGCGGACGATGTGATGCGCGCGGCGGACCAGGCCTTATATGGCGTCAAGGCGGCGGGGCGCAACGGTTTTGCCGTCAACTATGTCGGCGCCGAGCGGGTGCTGCGGGTGCGCGCCATGCCGGGCGGGGTTGCCGGCGGCGCGCAGCAGGAGCGCTGACGTGGCGCGGCAAACCGCCGCCACGGCGAACAGTTTTCCACGCACGCCGCGCTCAAGCCGCTTATTGCATGAACCAGCCGTGGCTGACGACGATGGACTGGCCGGTCAGCGCGTTGCTCGGGAAACTGGCCAGGAACAACGCCGTCTGCGCGACGTCGTCGACGGTTGTGAATTCGCCGTCGACGGTTTCCTTGAGCATCACGTTCTTGACCACGGCGTCTTCGCTGATGCCGAGCGCCTTGGCCTGTTCCGGGATCTGCTTTTCGACCAGTGGCGTGCGCACGAAACCGGGGCAGATCACGTTGGCGCGCACGCCGTGCGCCGCGCCTTCCTTGGCGACGACCTTGCACAGTCCGATCAGCCCGTGCTTGGCCGTAACGTACGGCGCCTTCAGCACCGACGCTTCCTTCGAATGCACAGAACCCATGTAGATGACGCTGCCGCCGCGCCCTTGCGCATACATCAATTTGAGACAGGCGCGCGTGGTCAGAAAGGCGCCGTCGAGGTGAATCGCCAGCATTTTTTTCCAGTTCCCGAAATCGTAGGTTTCAACCGGGGCGACGATCTGGATGCCCGCGTTCGAGACCAGCACATCGATCCCGCCGAATCTCGTTGCGACTTGCGCGATGCCGGCATCGACCTGTTCTTCGCTGGTGACATCCATCGCGACAGCCATGGCGCGCTCGCCGGAAGGATCGAATTCCAGCGCCACCGCTTGCGCCGCCGCCAGGTCGAGATCGGCGATGACGATTTTGGCGCCATTTTCCAGAAATACCTTGGCGATGTTCTTGCCGATGCCGCTGGCTGCACCGGTGACGACGGCGACTTTGTCCTGCATGTTCATGATGTGTTCCTTTGGTGGGCGAGGCGGGTTGGTCAATGCGGGCGGCGCGGCCCTGGCTTATTCGCGTTCCGGCACCGGTACGTTAAAACCGTTCAGCGTCGTCGATACCAGCGCGTACAGGCCGACCAGGTAGATCAATTCGTTGGTGCCGTGCTGGCCGAAAGTGGCGACGGCCAGGCGGTACAGCGGTTCGGGCAGCGTGCCGCCGCGGCACAGCGCATACGAGAAATCGAAGGCGACATTTTCTTCCTTGTTCAGATCGGTCGGCTTCAGGTCCGCCACCAGCGCCGCCAGGCGCTCGGCCGACATGCCTTCGCGTTCGGCAACGGCGATATGGGCATAGATTTCGTAAGCGGCGTTGTAGTGCGCGCCGACGACGAGGATCGCGATTTGCCGCAGATTGTCCGGCAGCGTCGCGTTCGCGGTCATGGCCAGCGTCAAGTCCCAGATCGCCTTGCCGATGGCCGGTTCGTGCAGCCACGGATTCCACGGCCCCATCAGGGCGCCATCCTCGCGTTCGACCTTGAAGGCATTGAAATTGCTCGCGATCCCGCGACGCATTTCGTCGTACAGGACCTTCTGTTCGGCGGTGAGGTCAGCCGGGGCGATCAGGGGCAGGCGCATGGGGTGTTTCCTTGAGTAGCCGAATGGGCAATCAGTATTGCATCGATCGCCGGCGCATGGCGCTCTACTGAGATGTGCGGCCTGGCTGCAACGCCGTACTTATGAAAATATGGCATTGATCAACATTTCCTATGGCAAATCTTGCTGCGCATAAGTTACCATTAGCTTCGATCTTCTACCGCTGGTCACAGGTTTTCTCTCCCATTCGATTGGAGATATGCATGCGCGATGGATCGGACGTCGAACCGGGATGGATATTGCCGGCGCTGTTGCCGATGCTGCTGGCGTTGCCGGCGCAGGGGCAGGATTTGACGCAACTGTCGCTCGACCAGTTATTCGACGTCGAGGTGGTCACCGCATCCAGGTTCGCGCAAAAGATCAGCGAGGCGCCGTCGGCCGTCACGGTGCTGACGGCCGACGAGATCAAGACCTATGGCTACCGCACGCTGGCCGACCTGTTGCGCAGCATGCGCGGCATCTCTGTCGCGTACGACCGCAACTACAGCTATCTCGGCACGCGCGGCTCGGGGCGGCCGGGCGATTTCAATTCGCGCGTGCTGCTGCTGGTCGACGGCCGCCGCCTGAACGACGGCATCTTCGGGCAGGCGTCGATCGGCACCGAATTCCCGGTCGACCTGGAATTGATCGAGCGGGTCGAATACGTGCCCGGTCCCGGTTCGGCGATCTATGGCAGCAATGCGTTTTTCGGCGTGCTCAACATCATCACCAAAAAGGGCAAGGCGATCGGCGGCGCCGAGGGCGCCACGGAGGCGGCCAGCCACGGCGCCTACAAGCAGAGAGTGACCTACGGCGCGCGCTTTGAACATGGCGGAGAAGCGGTGCTGAGCGCGTCCGCTTACCACAGCGGCGGCGCCGACCTGTATTTCCCGGAATTCGACGATGCCGCCAGCAACAACGGGGTGGCGCGCCGGCTCGATCAAGACCGTTACCAGCGCCTGTTCGCCAAGTTCAATTGGGACGACCTGACGCTGGAAGCATATTATGGCAAGCGCACCAAGGGTGTGCCGACCGCGTCTTACGGCGAGCAGTTCAACGATCCGCGCAGCCGCAGCAGCGACCGCTATTTTTCCGCCGCCGCCACCTGGCAAAGCAGGCTGTCGCCGACGCTGGACCTGTATGCGCATGTCAACCTCGCGCAATACGTGTTCCAGGGCGACTTCGCCTATTCCACCGATGCGGCCGGCCTGAACCGGGATATCGCGCGCAGCAAGACGCTGGGCGCCGAGCTGCGTTTTCTCGAGCGCGGCTGGAAGAACCACAAGCTGATCTACGGCGTGGAGCTGTCGAAGGATACCGAGCGGCTGCAGCAGAATTTCAATCTCGATCCGTATCTGCTGGCGCTCGATGCCGATTATCCGAAGCGTGGCCACGCGCTGTACCTGCAGGACGAGTATCACTGGAGCGAGCGCCTGATCGTCAGCGCCGGCCTGCGCCACGACCACGACGGCGAAGGCGGCAGCACGAATAGTCCGCGCCTGGGCATCATCTACAAGCTGACGCCGGATCTCACCGGGAAATTATTGTACGGCACCGCCTTCCGCTCGGCCAACGCCTACGAGCGATATTATGTGACCGATGCCGCTTCCTATAAAAGCATGCCCGGCCTGCGCGCGGAAAACATCCGGACCTATGAAGCGATCGTCGAATATTTTCCGGCATCGACGCTGCGCGCCGGCGCTTCGCTGTTCGCCTACCGGCTGAACCACCTGATTTCTCTGGTCACCGACCCGGCCGACGGCTTGCTGTATTTTACGAACATCGATGCGGCCACGGCCCGCGGCATCGAACTGGAGGCGGAGTGGCTGGGGCCGGATGGCGCCAGGTTGCGGGGCAGCGCCAGTGTTCAATATGCGCGCAACGACTTGAGCGGGGCGTGGCTGACCAATGCGCCGCGCCGGCTGGTCAAGCTCAATTACAGTCGTCCGCTGTGGCGGCAGGCGCGCCTCGGCGTCGAGGCGCAATACACCAGCCGGCGCGCCACGGTGTTCGAGGGTGAAGTAGGCGCTTTTGCCGTCGTCAACCTGACTATGTCTGGATTGCAACTAGGGCGCCATGCCGAAGTGTCGGCCAGCCTATATAATGTCCTGGACAAAAATTACGCGGATCCGCCTAGCGATGAGCACTTCGATAACAGCAGTCCGCCCCGTTTCTTGCAGGGCATCCGGCAGGATGGGCGCAGTTTTCGTATCAACCTGCTGTACCGGTTTTGAATGACATGGCGCTGCCGGCCTGTTTGCGGGTATTGTGTGCACTAGGACTGGCGTGGCTGGCGGCGGGCGCACGCGCGGCGGACCCGGCGGCGCCGCAAGAGTATGCGCTGAAGGCGGCGTTCATCTATAACTTCGCGCTGTTTACGACCTGGGAAGAACGCGCCGACCGCACCATCAGCCTGTGCGTGCTCGGGCGCGACCCGTTTGGAGAAGCGCTCGATGCGCTGCAGGGGCGCGAGGTCGGCGCCGCGCGCCTGGCCGTGAAACGGATGCGCAATGTCGGCGAGACGGCCGGCGCCTGCCAGATCGTTTTTATTACCGAGGCCGAGGTCGACAATTTTATCGCCAGCCGCAACGGCGCGCGCGACGCCAGCGGCGTGCTGACGATCGCCGACCGCGACGGCGCCGCGCGCCAGGGCATCATGATCGAAATGACGATGGAAGCGCGCAAGATCGGCTTTGAATTCAACCAGGAAAGCGCGCGCAAATGCCAGGTGCAGATCAGCTCCAAGCTGCTGCGCCTGGCCAGAAAGGTGCATTGACATGGCTCTCGATTCCCGTCTCGACGCGCTGCGCCGGCAGCCCGTGGCGCGCCAGCTGAAACTGGCGAACCTGTTTACCAGCGGCGTGGTCATCTTCCTGGCCGGCGTGCTGCTGCTGGCGCTGCAAGCTTACCTGGCCGGCTCCGTGCTGTTGCGGCAGGCGCGCACGGCGGCGGCGATGACGGGTGAAAACCTGTCGGCGGCGATGGTGTTCGGCGACCGCAAGTCCGGCGCCGACATCCTGGCCGCGCTCAGGGCCTTCGACGATATCGCGCAGGCGCAGGTGCGCGACGCCGACGGCCGCCCGTTCGCCAGCTATACGCGTGCCGGCCTGGTTTCCGCGCCGGCCGCCGCGCTCGACGCCGGCGCTTACCGCTTCGACGCCGACCACCTCAGCGTGTCGCAATCGATTTCTTACCAGGGCCGGCGCCTGGGCAGCATCCAGATCGAGGCGGAAATGGCGCCGGCCTACCGGCGCATCGCCTGGTATGCGCTGCTGGTGTGGCTGGTCATGGTGGTCAGCCTGGGGCTGGCCAATGCGGTGCTGGTGCGTTTGCAGCGCATCGTCACCGAGCCGCTGCTGGCGCTGGCCAAGACGGCGGAAACCGTGTCGCGCCACGGCGATTTTTCGATCCGTGCGAAGGTCTATGCGTCGGCCGACATCGGCTTGCTGGCCGGCGCTTTTAATACGATGCTGGAACGGATCGAAAAGCGCGACGCCGAACTGCTCAGCGAAATCGCCGAGCGCAAGCGCGTCGAGGCCAAGCTCGACCGCCTGGCCCATTTCGACAACGTCACCGGCCTGCACAACCGCTATTACTTCAACGACCGGCTGGCGGCGGCCGTGGCGCAGGCGCAGCAATCGCAGCGGCGCGCGATGGTGATGTTCCTCGATCTCGACAATTTCAAGGCCGTCAACGATACGCTCGGCCACGACACCGGCGACGAATTATTGCGCATCGTGTCGCGCCGCTTGGGACTGTGCGTGCGGCTGGACGACACCGTCGCGCGCATCGGCGGCGATGAATTCGCGATCATCCTGGAAAACGTCGGCGATCAGCAGGTCGGAGAGCAAATTGCACAAAAATGCCTGACCGAGCTGGCCAAGGTCATCCGCATCAACGATAACGAGATCTATGTGTCGGGCAGCATCGGCATCAGCAGTTGCCCGGACGATGCGATCGATGTCCACGCCTTGCTGAAATTTTCCGACACGGCGATGTATTACGCGAAGAACGCCGGCAAGAACACTTACCGGGTATTTACACCGGGCATGCAGGGAGAAGCGCAAAAACGCTTCGCGATGAACGGCAATCTGCGCCGCGCGCTGGAGCGCAAGGAATTCGTGCTGCACTATCAACCCCAGATCGACCTGCACACGGGCCGCATCTCCGGTGCCGAAGCGTTGATCCGCTGGGCGCACCCGGACTTGGGCACCATCAGCCCGCTCGAATTCATCCCGATCGCCGAGGAGACCGGTTTGATCATCCCGATCGGCAACTGGGTGTTGCGCGAAGCCTGCCTGCAGTTGAAGGCATGGCACGACCATGGGCTGACGCACCTGCGGATGGCGGTCAACCTGTCGAGCCGGCAGCTCAGCGAAAGCAATTTCGTGCAGATGGTGCTCGACACGCTGGCCGAAACCGGCGCGTCGCCCCATGCGCTGGAACTGGAATTAACGGAGAGTATGCTGATGGATGCGAACCAGCAGACCATCGCCAAACTCGACGCCTTGCGCGCGGCCGGGCTGATGCTGGCCATCGACGATTTCGGCACCGGCTATTCGTCGATGACCTATCTGAAACGCTTCCCGATCAATACCCTGAAGGTGGACCGCAGCTTCGTACACGACCTGCTCAGCAGCACACGCGACGTGGCCATCACCAAGGCCATCATTTCGATGGCCCACAGCCTCGATTTGCAGGTGGTGGCCGAAGGCATCGAAACGGTGGGGCAGGCGGCGCTATTGTTGTCGAACGGCTGCAACAGCGGCCAGGGTTTTTATTACAGCAAGGCGGTCGGCAGCGACGAGATCCTGGCGCTGGTGCTGGCCGAAAGCGAGAGAGAGCGGGCCAGCGGCTGAGCCGCGCGGCGTTGCACTCCTACGATTGCGACAGCGGAGCCAGCGCCGCCTCCGTCATTTCCTCGGTGGCGATGATGGCCGCGGCCTGGTTGGCGCCCATCAGTTGCATCATCGTGCGCTGCTGGATCGCCGCGGCATTTTTCGCCAGCGCGTTCATGCAGGCTTGCGACGATTCGAGCCAGGCGCGCGCCGCGTGGTCCTGGATGATCATCGCCGAGCTGGTCCACCATTCCTGCGCCGCCTTTTGCATCGGCCGGCTGTAGGCGGCGCCGATCTTCGACCACATGTCGACGGCGGGTTGCGGTGTTTTCCAGGTGAAGGAAGAGCGTAAGGAAGATGGAAAGTATGGCATGTGCATGGTGGATTCCCCAAAGAGAGTTGACGGTGATGAGACGGAAACCGGCTTTGTGCATTGCACAAGCAGTATAGATGGGCTGTCCTGGACATGGCGCCCGGTAGCGCATGTTCGTGCACGCACATACGCGCACTGCCAGCGACCGCTAAGCTGCAGTACAACTCTTGCCAGGATGAATCGATGAATTCCCGTCCCGCCCTGCCTGCCGTGGCCGGCGCCGTCACTTCCGCCATTTCCACCGCCGAAAATTGCGTGCGCGTGCGCGGCGCGCGCGAACACAATTTGAAGGATATCGATGTCGACATCCCGCGCAACGCGCTGGTCGTGTTTACCGGCATTTCCGGTTCCGGCAAGTCGTCGCTGGCGTTCGGCACGCTGTACGCCGAGGCGCAGCGGCGCTACCTGGAATCGGTTTCTCCCTATGCGAGGCGCCTGTTTCACCAGATGCCGGTGCCGGAAGTGCAATCGATCGAAGGCTTGCCGCCTGCAGTGGCGCTGCAACAGCAGCGCGGCGCGCCGACCACGCGCTCGTCGGTCGGCAGCGTCAGCACCCTGTCGAATTCGCTGCGCATGCTGTATTCGCGCGCCGGCGATTATCCCGCCGGGCAGGAATTGCTGTACGCCGAATCGTTTTCGCCGAATACGCCGCAAGGCGCCTGCCCGCACTGCCACGGCCTGGGGAGAGTATATGAAGTCACCGAGCAATCGATGGTGCCAGACGATACGCTGACGATCCGCGAGCGCGCCGTCGCCGCCTGGCCGACCGCCTGGCACGGACAAAACCTGCGCGACATCCTTGTCACGCTGGGCTACGACGTCGACAAGCCGTGGAGAGAGTTGCCGAAAAAGCAGCGCGACTGGATCCTGTTCACCGACGAACAGCCGACGGTGCCGGTGTATGCCGGGCTGACGCCGGACGAGGCGCGGCGCGCGTTCAAGCGCAAGGAAACGCCGAGTTACCAGGGCACATTTACCGGCGCGCGCAAATACGTGCTGCAAACCTTCGCCGGCACGGAAAGCGCGTCGATGAAAAAACGCGTCGCCCAATACATGGTCGGCGCCGAGTGCCCGTCGTGCCACGGCAAGCGCTTGCGGCCGGAATCGCTGTCGGTGACTTTCGCCGGGCACGACATCGGAGACATTTCCCGCCTGCCGCTGCAAAAACTGGCGCAAGTACTGCACCCGTATGCGCAGGGACGCGCGCCGGCTGGCGGCAAGCGCGCCGCTGCGCTGCATCCCGAAAAGGCCATCGTCAGCCAGCGCATCGCGCAAGACCTGGCCGCGCGTCTCGACGTGCTGCTTGACCTGGGGCTCGGTTACCTGAGCCTGGAGCGCAGCACGCCGACGCTGTCCCCGGGAGAATTGCAGAGATTACGCCTGGCCACGCAGGTGCGTTCGAGCCTGTTCGGCGTGGTCTACGTGCTCGACGAGCCGTCCGCCGGCCTGCACCCGGCCGACACCGAGGCGCTGCTGCGCGCGCTGGACCGGTTGAAGGCGTCCGGCAATTCTTTATTTGTCGTCGAACACGCGCTCGACGTGATACGGCACGCGGACTGGATCGTCGATGTCGGCCCGCAGGCCGGCCAGCATGGCGGCCACGTGCTGTACAGCGGCGTGCCGGCCGGGCTGGAAAAGATAAAAGAATCGCACACGGCCCGCTACCTGTTCGACCATGCGCCGCGTGCCGCGAGGGCAGTGCGCGCGGCGGCCGGCTGGCTGCACCTGCGCGGCGTGGTGCGCAACAATTTGAACGGACTCGATGCCGACTTCCCGCTCGGCATGCTGACCAGCGTCAGCGGCGTGTCCGGTTCGGGCAAATCGAGCCTGGTCAGCCAGGCTTTGGTGCAACTGGCGACGGCCCGCCTGGGGCAAGCGCCCACGCCGGCCGACGAATCGGCGGACCCGCTGGCAGACACGGAGCCGGCCGCGCTCGATGGAGAAATCGGCGGAGACATCGGGTCGATCCGTCGGTTGGTGCAGGTCGATCAAAAGCCGATCGGGCGCACGCCGCGCTCGAACCTGGCGACCTATACCGGCCTGTTCGACCATGTCCGCAAACTGTTCGCGGCGACGAAGTCGGCGCGCGCGCGGCATTACGATGCCGGGCAGTTTTCCTTCAACGTCGCCAAGGGCCGCTGCGCCAATTGCACCGGCGAGGGATTCGTCATGGTCGAACTGCTGTTCCTGCCCAGCGTGTATGCGCCATGCCCGGTATGCCACGGCGCGCGCTACAACGGCAAGACGCTGGAAGTGACCTGGCGCGAAAAGAACATCGCCGAAGTGCTGGCCATGACGGTCGACGACGCCTGGGCCTTTTTTGCCGATGAAGCGCCGCTGCGCCACGCACTGGCCGTGTTGCGCGAAGTGGGACTCGGTTACCTGCGCCTGGGCCAGCCGGCCACGGAATTATCCGGCGGAGAAGCGCAGCGCATCAAGCTGGCGACGGAATTGCAAAGGACGGGGCGCGGCAATACCTTATATGTGCTCGACGAACCGACCACCGGCCTGCATCCGTCCGACATCGACAAACTGGTAACGCAATTGCACGGGCTGGTCGACGCCGGCAACACCGTTATCGTCGTCGAACACAATATGCAGGTGCTGGCCGCGAGCGACTGGGTCGTCGACGTGGGGCCGGGCGCGGGAGAGGAGGGGGGAACCATCGTGGCGGCGGGGCCGCCGTCCGAACTGGCAAGCGCGCCGCGCAGCCGCACGGCGCCATACCTGGCGCGTGCGCTGGCGGGCGGCTCGCCCCTTATTTTCTCAGACGCGGCGTAAGACGGTCGGTGCTGCGGCGCCCGGGCGCGGTCCGTTCAAGACCGAATGGTGGCGCGCATAGCCGAAATACACGGCCAGGCCGATGACGAGCCAGATGCCGAAGGCGATCCAGGTCATCAGACTCAGGAACGTCATCAGCAGCAGGCACATGGCGACGGCCATCAGCGGGATCGCCGGCACGCCGGGGCAGCGGAAGGCGCGCGGCAAGTCCGGGCGCTTCTTGCGCAGGATGATGACGGCGATCGACACCAGGCTGAAGGCGGCCAAGGTGCCGATGTTGATCAATTCCGTCAGCACGTTCAGCGGCACGACCGCCGCGATCAGGCCGAACAGGATGCCGACCATCCACGTGGCGAAGAACGGCGTGCCGTGCTTCGGATGGATCACCGACAGTTTTTTAGGCAGCAGGCCGTCGCGCGACATGGCGAAGATGACGCGCGTCTGGCCGTAGGACATCACCAGGATCACGGTCGTCATGCCGAGGATCGCGCCCAGGTCGACGAAGCCGGCGACCCAATTCTCTCCCGCATATTTCAAGGCCAGCGAGACCGGGTG
Source organism: Pseudomonadota bacterium (assembly GCA_040389645.1). Lineage (GTDB taxonomy): Bacteria > Pseudomonadota > Gammaproteobacteria > Burkholderiales > Burkholderiaceae_D > Rugamonas. The sequence continues at coordinate 334,779 of JAZJZT010000001.1, forward strand.
GTCGACGCCGAGGAATTTCTGGTAAGGGACAATGCCGGTCATGATCGCCGATACGACGACATACAGCACGGCGCAGACGCCGAGCGAACCGATGATGCCGATCGGCAGGTCGCGCTCGGGGCGCTTGACTTCCTCGGCCGCCGAGGTGACTGCATCGAAACCGATGAAGGCGAAGAAGACCAAAGCGGCGGCGCTGAGGACTCCGCTCGGGCCGTACGGCATGTAGGGCTGCCAGTTGGCCGGCTGCACGTGGCGCGCGCCGACGAAGATGAACAGCAGGACGACGCTGATCTTGATGGCGACCATGATGTTGTTGATCCGCGCCGATTCGCGCACGCCGAGCGACAGCATGGTCGTCAGCACCATCATGATCAGGAAGGCGGGCAGGTTGAACCAGGTCGTCACGCCCGGCAGCGCGCCCGGTGCGGCTGTCAGCACGGCGGGCAGGTGCACACCAAAACCGGCGACGAGCGACTGGAAGTAGCCGGACCAGCCGACCGACACGGCCGATGTCGCCAGCCCGTATTCAAGCAATAAATCCCAGCCGATCATCCAGGCGACGACTTCGCCCAGCGTGGCGTAACTATAGGTGTAGATCGAACCGGCGACAGGGACGCTGGAAGCGAATTCCGCGTAGCACAGCGCGGCGAAGCCGCAGGCCACGGCCGCGATGACGAAGGAAATCGTCAGAGCCGGGCCAGCCGTCAGCGCGCCGGTCCCGGTCAGCACGAAGATGCCGGTGCCGACGATGGCCCCGATGCCCATCAAAATGAGGTCGAATGGCCCCAGTACTTTTTGCAGGCCGCCAGGAGCGCGGCTTGCGGCAATCATGTCATCCAAGTTTTTTGTTCTAAAAATGCTCACTGCAGATTCTCCAATCTTTTTGGGCTTGGGGGAGGTGTTTGTGCCCATGACCTGGTCGATCATGAACGCTGCGCATACTAGCACACGGCATTACGGTGGTGGCGATGGAGTGGCGGCTTGCAATCTGCGAGCCTGTGGCGGGGAGGGGAAGGGCAGTTGCAGCAACGGTGCCGCGGGCTTTGGCCTGTACTGGTCGAATCGCCGTCACACGCATGGTGCTTATCTCGGCAACTGTACCGGTACGGTTGCTGCATAGTCGACTAGCATGGACGTTCACGCAAAGGAGAAACCCATGTCCATATTTACAACCAGCAGGAGCATGCGATGGATGCATTGATGCCGCTGATTCCATTGATGTCGTTCGCGTTCGTATCGTCGATTACGCCGGGACCGAACAATATCATGCTGACGTCGTCCGGCATCCGCTTCGGTTTCCGCCGTTCGATTCCGCACATGCTGGGCATTACGATCGGCTTCGGCGTGCTGCTGGCGCTGTGCGCGGCCGGTATCGGCGCGCTGGTGATGGCCGTGCCCTTGTTGCAGACGGTGCTGAAAATCGCCGGTTCGGCCTATCTGCTGTACCTGGCCTGGCAGATGCGTAGCATGCGGTTCGATCGCAAGGTCGAACAGGCGCAGCGGCCGATCGGCTTTGTCGCCGCCGCCGTGTTCCAGTTCTGTAATCCGAAGGCCTGGATCATGGCGATCACGGGCGGCTCGGCCTTCCTGCCGCAACTGGCGCCGGTGTCGCTGGCGATCGGGGTGTATTGCCTGGTGTTTTGCGCCGTCAACCTGCCGTGCATCTCGGTCTGGACCGGCGCCGGCGCGCTGCTGCGGCGCTTTCTGGCCGATCCACTGTGGCAAAAGGTCTTTTGCGGCGTCATGGTGGCGCTGACCGCCTATTCCGCGCTGGCGGTCTGGCTGTAGCGGGGCAGGGTGTGTTCCGGGATGCCGGACACGCCCGGGGTTTCATTTAATGTAAAACCCGCTCGCGCCGCAAGCCGTAGTGGCGAACCCGTTTGCCGTGCGCGCCAGGAGCCTGGTCGAGCTTGCTCTGGATCAGGCGGTGCCACGCATCCACCCAGCGCGATGCGGCCACGCATTCGTCCATGGACTTGGCGGTCAGCGTGCGTTCGACCGCCATTTTCTGGCGCTGCAAGGCATACGAGATTTGTATAAAGTTGTTCATCAAATATTCCTGGCTGAGCTCGGCAGGGGTAATTGCCTAAGAGAAGTCTTATTGTCCCGGTTTTTGCCCGTTTTGAATGTGCGATACCTCACGTAGGACAAAGATGACATCGCACAATGTTTCCGGACTACACGAGGGGGTAGCCTGCTCCGATACTGCTGAGATGCTTGCACAGCTATAGTGAACACATGACAACGCAACACGTTAATTAAAACCACTTCAGCCGCAACATCAACAAGAAAAATATAAGGGTGCATCATGTACAACACTAAAACCATCGAATCCGCTGCCGTCGCCCATCCATCGCTGCGCAATGCCCGCCTGCCGACCCAAGCGGTCAGCGTGACCGGCGCACAGCAAAACGATCTGTTGCGCGCCTTGTCGCGTGAAGACCTGGAGCGCCTGTTTGCCGATCTGGAAATGGTGGCGCTCCCTGCTGGCAAGCACTTGCACGATTTCGGCGAAAAAATCGAATACACGTATTTCCCGACCAACGCGATCGTGTCGCTGCAATACGTGACCGAAGATGGCGCGACGACCGAAGTGGCCGTGGTTGGCCGCGAAGGTGTGGTCGGCGTCACCATGTATCCGGGCGAACTGGCCAGCAACATGGCGATCGTGCAGCAGCCCGGTTACGGTTATCGCCTCAAGACAGCGGCGCTGCGCGCCGCGTTCAATGAAGGCGGCGCGCTGGCTTACCAGTTGATGCGCTACACCAGCAGCATGTTCGCCCAGATGGCGCAGAACGTGGTCAGCAGCCGCCACAGCAGCATCGAACAAAAGCTGTGCCGCTGGCTGCTGGAGCGCGCCGACCGCCTGCCGAGCAATGAATTGAAAGTGACGCAGGAACTGATCGCCAACATGCTCGGCGTGCGCCGCGAAAGCATCACGGCCGCCGCCGGCAAGTTGCAGTCCGAAGGTCTGATCCAGTGCCGCCGCGGCGTCATCGTCGTACTGGACCGCGCCGGCATGGAAATCAGCGCCGGTTCGTGCTACCAGGCCGCCCGCTGCTTCGACCAGCAAGCGTCGCACAATCACTGATTGATTCCACCGCACGGCGGCACCCGCCGCCGTGCCTGCGATGCCGGCTTGCGATGTTCAGGCGCGTTTGCGGCGGATAAAGAACAAGCCGCCGAGGGCCAATGCCATCAGGGCCAGCGACGAAGGTTCGGGAACGGTGACGGACGCGGATGTGTCGACAGCAAAAATGCCCAGCTTAAAACTCTCGTAGTGATTCCGGGTCTCAGTCGAGATGACGAAATTGTGATTGACCCAGCCGTGATCGCTGGAATTGTTGGTATGCCAGGTCGTGTCAGAACTGCTTTTCCAGGCCAATTGATTGCCGTCGCCAAAGTAGCCTTGAATAATTGAGTAGAGGTCGTTCGACATCCCATAAATTGTTATGTAATCCGACAAGAAATTGTCGGGTACCGCAGGTGCGGCGCTGGTCAGCGTCGCCATCTCATCCGAGGACGCGACATGAAAGCCGGTGGGTAGGAAAGCCGCGGCTGCAGTGTAGGTCGCCCCAGCGGTCATCTCCAGCGTTAGCCATTTGTATCCGGTGGCGGTGTCGGTGAAAGTGAAAAGCCAGTTCTCGCCGTTGTCGGCGCTGCTGATCAAGGTGGCGTGCCCCGGGCCGATCAAACTGAAGAACAAAAGAGCGGCGGCAACGAGGTTTTTCATCGGTTTATTTGCTTGAGAATAAAAAATTGTAAATAAGCAATTTTTATGCCTAAAAGGAAATGCCCATTACATTCAATGACTTGCTTTCAATCTATCTATTTTACCGCTAGGAAATGTAAAATTTTCCGACAGCGATTTCAATCGAAGGCATTGAGATGAGAATGTTGATTAAACGGCATTGCTGCGCAGGAAAATCCTTGCCCGATATCGATTGAAGCGCTTTCGGCTCCTGTGTTATGATATTTGTTATCGATAACAGACATTTCACAGGCGGCCCTTCCGATGACGCATCCTCCTTTCCGTTCCCGTACCATGCTGCTCGGGCATATCGCCGACACGATGCGTTTCTATCACCCGCGCTGCATCGATCCGAGCGGCGGCTTTTATCATTTCTTCATGGATGACGGCGTCGTCTACGACACCACCACGCGCCACCTGGTCAGCAGCACCCGCTTCATCTTCAATTACGCGATGGCTTACCGTCAGTTCGGCAACGATGACTATCTTGCGGCGCTGCGCCACGGCCTGGCATTCCTGCGCGACGTGCATCGCGATGACGAAACCGGCGGCTATGCCTGGGAACTGAAATGGGAAGAGGGCGGCAAGCAAATCCTTGACGGCACCAACCACTGTTACGGACTGGCCTTTGTCCTGCTGGCCTATGCGCACGCGCTATTGGCCGGCGTGACCGAGGCGCGCGGCTACCTGGACGAGACCTTCGAGTTGATGGAACGTCATTTCTGGCAAGCGGACCATGGCCTGTATGCGGACCAGGCCAGCGCGGACTGGCAGGTGCTCGATCCCTATCGCGGCCAGAACGCGAACATGCACGCCTGCGAAGCGATGCTGGCCGCCTTCGACGCTAGCGGAGATAGGCGCTACCTGCTGCGCGCCGAAACGCTGGCGAAGAATGTGACGCAGCGCCAGGCGGCGCTGGCAGATGGCCTGATCTGGGAACACTACCGTGCCGACTGGAGCATCGACTGGGATTACAACCGCCACGACAAGAGCAATATCTTCCGCCCCTGGGGCTTCCAGCCCGGCCACCTGACTGAATGGGCCAAGCTGTTATTGATCCTGGAGCGCCATGCGGATGGCCTGGAAGGCGCGGCGGACTGGCTCGCGCCGCGCGCCGCGCAATTGTTCGACATCGCGCTGGCGCTGGCGTGGGATGACGAACATGGCGGCATCGTCTACGGTTTCGGACCGGATCACGCCGTGTGCGACGGCGACAAGTACTTCTGGGTGCAGGCCGAGAGCATGGCCGCCGCCGCGCTGCTCGCGGCGCGCTTCGACGACGAGCGTTACTGGGAATGGTACGACAGGATCTGGGATTACAGCTGGCGCCATTTCGTCGACCATCAATACGGTGGCTGGTACCGGATTCTACATCCCGACAATACCAAGGTGAGCGCCGAGAAAAGCCCGGCTGGCAAGGTCGATTACCACACGATGGGCGCGTGTTACGAAGCATTGAGCGCGGTCGGAAGCGGAACGTGAACTCGATGGCGCCAGATTAAGCAATCTTCACCGTAAATTCGGCTCAGTATGAAGAGCTGTCGTTCCCGCGAAGGCGGGAACCCATACTGAGTCAAATTATTGGCACATGATTGCGCATACCCGGATGCGCACCGCCGCGCAATTCAGGCCGGCGGCACCCCGGACGATGCGCGCACCACCAGGCTAAATGCCAGCAGCCGGTGTTCCGCGCTGCCCGGCTCCCCGGCGTGGCGGCGCCGGATATCGTCGGCCAGCAGCAGCACCGCGGCGCGCGCCATTTCCGCGATCGGCTGCCGGATCGTCGTCAATTCCGGCCAGACCGTCGTCGCCACAGGCGTATCGTCAAAGCCGCACACCGTCAAATCCTCGGGCACGCGCAGGCGCATGCCGTGCGCCACGGCCAGCACGGCCGCCGCCATGTCGTCGTTGCTGGCGAAGATCGCCGTCGGCAGCGAAGGTCCGGCCAGCAGGCAGCGCGCGGCATCCAGGCCGGAGCGGTACGTAAAGTGTCCTTGCGCGATGCGTCCGTCCGGCACCGTTAATCCCGCCGCCTTCATCGCATCGCGGAACGCAATCAAGCGCAATTGCGCCGGCGTGTGCTTCGGATCGCCCTTGATGAAGGCGATGTCGGTATGGCCCAGCGCCAGCAGGTGATTCGTCATCGTCAACGCGCCCTGGTAATCGTCGATGCGCACCGCCGCGATGCCGTCGGCCGGGCGTGCCGTGGCGACCGCGACGACCGGCATGTTCATCTCCTTCAATTGCTTGAGCGCCGCCGCCGAATCGCATAGCGGCGGCGGCACCAGCACGCCGTCGACGCCGGCGGCGATGAGTTTATTGATCGCGATTTTCTGGCTGGCCAGCGTATCGCAGCGTTCCAACACCAGTTGCGCGCCGCTCTGGCTACTCTGATCCATCGCGCCGACCAGCAGTTCGCTGAGGAAGGCCGCGCTCGGATTGCTGTACAACAGGCCGATGCGCAGCGTGCCCGTGCGCGCGGCGCGCGCGGCCAGGTTCGGCTGGTAGTGCAGCGACGCCAGCGCGGCCGTCACTTTTGCGCGCGTCGCCTCGGCCACGTGCGCGCGGCCGTTAATGACGCGCGACACCGTCATCGCCGACACGCCGGCCAGGCGCGCCACGTCGTAGACGGTGGCGCCACCCAGCGCGTGGGGAGGCAAGGTGGAATCAGCTGGCATCGGACTTTTGTATGGTCATTCGTGTTGTCTCGCCGGCGCAAGCGCGCCCGTTCGCAGGGCGTCAATTATATGCGCCCGGGTTGTGGCGCGGTCTCGTGGCTGCGTCGCGTCGTGCCATTTCCACCAACTAAATAGCTGTTTCCGTTAAAATTTGGTTCAAAAATATAAATGACAACGCGATACGCTCCCACCCCACAAGGCTGCCCATGCATTTTTATCCATTCCATGCGGCGCGCTTGCGGCGCCTGTTGTCGCTGGCCGCGGTCTGCATCGCGCCATGGTGCGCGCCGGCCTGCGCGCAGGATGGCATCACCTGGGCAGTGACCCACTTCCCACCGTTCCAGATCCGCAGCGGCGCGCACCAGGGCACCGGCAGTTTCGACGGCTTGCTGCAAACGATGATGACGCGCCTGCCGGAATATAAACACCAGGTGTCGTTGATGAGCGTGACGCGGCGCGACGAGGAATTACGGGAAGGGCACGACATCTGCACGCCGAGCATCTTCCGCAATGCCGCGCGCGAAAAAATATGGGAATTTTCGAAGCCGGCCTTGCTGCACCTCGATAACCGGCTGGTCTTTTTAAAAGAGAACGCGGCCCGCTTCGGCGGCGGCCAGGTCGATCTGGAAGCGTTATTCAAGCGCCGCGACGTCACCGGCGGCATCCTGGCCGGGCGTTCGTACGCGCCGGCGGTCGACCCCTTGATCGCCAGCCACAAGGATGCGCCGAACCTGGTGATCCGCTCGATGCCGATCGAGCAGTTTTTTGAAATGCTGCTCAATAAAAATGTCGATTATCTGCTGCTGTTCGCCCACGAAACCACCTTCCTGGCCGATAAATTCGGCGTGCCGCAAAGTCAATTCGCGAACCTGCGCATCGCCGGTGTGCCGCCTTATATCTACACGCACGTCGCCTGCAGCAAGAACGCGTGGGGCAAGGCGGTGATCGGTAAGGTCAATGCGGTGCTGGACCAGCAACTGGCCACGCCGGAATACCGCCAGTTTTCCGAGCGCTGGTATGAAGATGACGACAAGGCGCGGGTGCGCCGCTTTTATCCGCAAATGCTGAAGGATGGGCGCTGACGTGGCGCGCGTGGCGCCGCACCAGCGCTCGCTCGCCACGCGCCTGATCGCCACGGTCTTCCGCTGGTATCTCGCCTTCGCCATCGCCGTCACGCTGGTCCAGCTGGGACTCGAATATGCCTCCGTCAGCCGCACCATCGGCACCGACCTGGTCTCGCTGGGTCGCTCGTTCGGCCCCAGCGTGCGCGAAGCATTGTGGCTGTTCGACCGTCCGCTACTGAGCACGATGGCCAAGGGCATCGGCCAGACCGCCTTCATCAGCGGCGTCAAGATCGAAACGCGCGACGGCCAGCCGATCGCCGTGGCCGGCCGCATCCCGCAAGGCGACGCCGCGCAGGGCTGGCTGGCCGCCTACCAGCAGCACATCGTGCCGCTCGAACAGGCCACCGCGCAGGGCGCGCCCAAGCAACTCGGGCGCATGATTTTGTATTCGGACCGCAGCGTCGTGCTGGAACGGATCCAGTACAGCTTCCTCGTCATCCTGTTCAATTCCATCATCAAGACCGCCGGCCTGTGGCTGATTTTTTACTGGGTCGTGAACCGCTGGCTGAGCGGGCCGCTGGCGCGCATCGCCGGCGCCGTCTCCGGCGTCAATTTCGATGAACGCGGTGTCGATGCCGCGCCGTTCAGCTATCCGCACAACGATGAACTCGGCGTGCTGGTCGGCGCATTGAACGACATGCGCAAGCGCCTGTCCGTGTCGCGCGACGAACTCGACGCCGTGCACCGAAAGCTCGAACAGACGGTGGCCGAGCGCACCGTGGCGCTGAACGAAACGCTGGACTTGAATCACACGCTGATCGGTCAATCTCCGCTCGGCTTTCTCGCCTACCGCGCCGACGGCCAGTGCATCCTGGCCAATGGCGCCGTCTGCGACCTGGTCGGCGGCAGCGAACAGCAACTGCTTGAACAGAATTTCCGCCGCATCGAATCCTGGCGTGCGCACGACATCCTGGAACTGGCCGAGCGCACGTTGCACACCGGCGCGGCCAGCCATACGCAGGGCCGCATCGTCACCAGCTTCGGTCGCCAGTTGTGGACCGACTGGACCTTTTCGGCATTTACATTGCACGGCCGGCGCCACCTGCTGGCGATGGTGCGCGACGTGACGGAATTGCGCAGCAATGCGGAGGCGATGCGCGAAGCGAAGGAAATCGCCGAGCAGGCGCGCGCCAGGGCGCAGGCGGCCAGCCGCAGCAAGAGCGAATTCCTCGCCAATATGAGCCACGAAATCCGCACGCCGATCAACGCCATCGCCGGTTTTACGACGCTGGCGCTGCGCACGGCGCTGACGCCGAAGCAGGGAGACTACCTGGAAAAAATCCACGACGCGACGCAGGGGCTGCTGCGCATCATCAGCGACCTGCTCGATTTCTCGAAAATCGAGGCCGGCTACCTGGAAATGGAACGCATCCCGTTCGCGCTCGGCGCCGTGCTCGATACCACGGTGGCTCACGTCAGCGCGATGGCCGAGCGCAAGGGCATCGAACTGCTGGTCGACATCGCCCCCGACGTCCCTGCACAATGGTTGGGGGACCCGCTGCGCCTGGGCCAGGTATTGAGCAATTTATGCGGCAACGCCGTCAAGTTCACCTCGCGCGGCGAAGTCGAACTGCGCGTGCTGCTGGCCGAACGGCGCGGCGACAGTGCGCGCCTGCTGTTCTCTGTGCGCGACACCGGCATCGGCCTGAGCGCGGAACAGGCGGCAAAGCTGTTTCACGCATTTACGCAGGCCGATTCATCGACCACGCGCCGCTTCGGCGGCACCGGCCTGGGACTTGCCATCAGCGAGCGCCTGGTGCGCATGATGGAAGGACGCATCTGGCTCGAAAGTGAACCTGGCGTCGGCACCACTTTCTTCTTCGAAGTCGAATTGGGGACGGTCACGGCGCCATTGCCCACGCCGGCCAGCCTGCCGTCGGCGCTGCGCGGGCGGCGCGCGCTGGTGGTCGACGACAATGCCAACGCGCGCCAGATCCTGGTGGCACAACTGGCGCAGCTCGACATGATCGCGCAGGCGGTCGACAGCGGAGAAGCGGCGTTGACCGAACTGCGCCGCGCATCGGCCGCGCAATCTCCTTACCCTCTGGTGCTGATGGACTGGAAGATGCCGGGACTCGACGGCGTCGCCGCCACCCGCGCGATCCGCGCCGATCCCGCCATCGCCGGCACGCCGGTCGTCATCATGGTGACCGCTTACGGGCGCGAACAGGTCGGCGCAGCAGCGCGCGACGGCGGGGCGCCGGACGGCATCCTGCTCAAGCCGGTGACGCCGGAATTGCTGGCCGAAGCGTTGTGCCGCACCGGCCAGGCCGACAGCGGCGGCGCGGCCAGCGCACCAGCCATCCGTCCCGAGCGGCTGCCCGGCGTGCGCCTGCTGCTGGTCGAAGACAATCCGGTCAACCAGCAACTGGCGCAGGAATTGCTGGAGCAGGAAGGCGCGCAGGTGGCCGTCGCCGCCAACGGGCGCCTCGCGCTGGATACGCTCGCCGCGCTCGGCGTGCGCCACTTCGACGCCGTGCTGCTCGACTTGCAGATGCCGGAAATGGATGGTCACGAAGCGGCGCGCCGCATCCGCCTGATGGAAGGAGGACAGCACCTGCCGCTGATCGCGATGACGGCGCACGCGATGCTCGAAGAACGCGAGCGCTGCCTGGCCGCCGGCATGAACGACCATTTGGCGAAACCGGTCGATACCGACTTGATGGTGGCCAAGCTGGCGCACTGGATTGGCCCGGCTGCGATGGCGCAGGCGTCGCACCGCGCCGCATCACCCGACGCCGTCGCCGCCATGTCCGGCAGCGAGAGAGTCGCGCTGCCAGACGGCGCGGCCGCCATGCCCACTGCCGGCCAGCCATCCGGCGCCTCCGTGGCGGCTACCGCTGCCGGCTTGCCGTCGACGCTGCCCGGCGTGGACCTGGCGGCCGGGCTGCACCGCTGCGGCGGCAACGTGCAACTGTATCGCAGCCTGCTGACGCAATTCCACGGCCATTTCAGTGCCACCGCCGCGCAGGTGCAGCAACTGTGCGACGCCGGCGAGCTGGAACAGGCGTCCCGCCTGGTGCACGCGATCAAGGGCGCGGCAGCCAACCTGGCGATGGACCAACTGGTCGAAGCGGCGCTGGCGCTGGAAAGCGTGCTGCAGGCGGCGAGCGCCGTGCCGGCGCATGCGGTAGAAGTGGCCGCCGCTGGTACAGACCACGCTACCTCGCCGGCGCGCGCGGGAGATGCGTCATGAACGCGTTGCGCATGCTGCTGGCCTGCCTGGCGCTGTTGGCCGCTGGCCTGGCGTCAGGGGCGACTGTAAGGCTTGACACGCCGCTGCCGCCGGACCTGTTCGGGCGCCTCGAATTCATCGAGGATGCGCAGCGCAGCCTGGCGCTGGAACAGGTGATCTCCCTGCCGGACAGTCGTTACCAGGCGCTCACGCCGGACAATTTCAAGCGCCAGTTCACCGCTTCGGCATTCTGGCTGCGCGTGACCTTGGCCAACCCGGGCGCGCAGGCGCAGGAATGGGCGGTGCACCACCGCTTGCCGTTCACGGACCGCGTCGAATACTGGGTGCTGTCCGGCGGCGCGCTGCGCGCGCACGCGCTTGGCGGCGACCGCACCTTGATGGCCGAGCGCGCGGTGCCCTATCGTTATCCGGCCGTGCGCTATGCCAGCGCGCCGGGCGAGACGGTGCAGTTGTATATCCGCCTGAACAACGAGCAGGCCGCCAATGTGCACCTGCTGTTCCGCCTGGAGCCGGCGCGCAAGCTGTTGCTCGACATGAGCCAGGACCAGCTGGGACTGGGAGCATTGTACGGCGTGCCGATCACGCTGGCGCTGATGGCGCTGGCCGGATGGGCCGCCACGCGCGACCGCCGCTACGTGCTGTACGCGCTGTACGCCGCCTGCGTGCTTGCATCCTGGCTTGGCCTGAACGGCCAGTTGGCCGAATACCTGTTCCTGGACATGCCGGACCTGGCCAATGACACGCTGCACCTGTTCTTCCTGCTGGCGATCGTGTTTTCCGCGATGTTCTCGCGCGACTTCCTCGGCACGCGCGCGGTCCAACCCTGGTCCGACCGCTACCTGCAATGCATGATCTGGAGTGCGCTGGCCATCATCGCGCTGCGCCTGTGCGGCGTCTACACGCTGGTGACGCAGTTGACGATCGCGATGCTGCTGCTCGACGCCGGCACGCCGCTGGTCGGCTGGCTCGCCTACCGGCGCGGCCTGCTGTATGCGCGCTGGTACATGGCGGCGCAACTGTTATATAGCGCCGTGATGGCCACGTTGATCTTTATCGGCATACTGCGCGTGCGTTTATATTCGTACGATGTGTTCATCCTGGTCGAATGCGCATTCTTCGGCCAGTTGCTGTTGCTGATGATGGCGCAATATGACCGTACGCACGTGCTGCGGCGCGCCAGCGCCGCGTCGGATTCGCGCTACCGCGCCGAACTGGAGGAGGCGGTGGCCGAACGCACGCGCGAACTGGAAGGAGCATTGGGACGCGCCGACCGCGCCAGCCGCAGCAAGAGCGAATTTTTGGCCAACATGAGCCATGAAATCCGCACGCCGATCAACGCCATCGCCGGCTACACCACGCTGGCCGCGCGCACCGGCTTGACTTCCAGGCAGGCCGCGTATGTCGACCAGATCGACGGCGCCACCCGCGCGCTGCTGCGCGTGGTCGACGACCTGCTCGATTACTCCAGCATCGAGACCGGGCAGATGCACCTGGCGCATTTGCCGTTCAGCGTGGGCGAAGTGCTCGACGCGATGCTGGCCCGCATCCGGCCGCAAGCCGAACGCAAGGGTTTATCTCTCATCGTCACGCTGGACGCCGGTTTGCCGGCCTGCCTGCTGGGCGACGCGCCGAGGCTGGGCCAGGTGCTGGTCAATCTCGGCAACAACGCCGTGAAATTCACGGCCAGCGGCGAGATCGAACTGAAGGTGCAAGTGCAGTCCGGTGGCGCGGACCGGGTCAGCCTGCTGTTCTCTCTTCGCGACACCGGCGTCGGCCTGGCGCCGGAACACGCCGGAGAACTGTTCGACGCGTTTACGCAGGGAGACCAGTCGCACACCCGCAAGTTCGGCGGCGCCGGGCTGGGACTGGCGATCTGCCAGCGCCTGGTGGCTATGATGGAAGGAAGAATCTGGGTCGACAGCCGGCAGGGGGAGGGAGCTACCTTTTTCGTCGAAATTACCTTCGATGTCGCCGATGCGCCGGTGGCCGATGTCGTCGCCGCACTACCCCCTGCGCCGCCGCAAGCGCAGGCTGCGGCCGGCGTCGGATTGCCGCTGCAGCGTTTCTGCGAAGCGCTGGCGCAGGTGCACGCCGGCCTGAGCCTGCTGGCCGCCGCGCCGCCAGTAGATGCCGTGCTGCCGTCGCCCGCGCCGCCGGACGGCGACGCGCTGAAACGCGAATTGCAGCCGCTGCTGAACGACTTGGTGCACTGCCTGCGCAACGGCGACACGCGCGCCGACCAGTTGCTGGCGCAGTTGCAGCAGGCCGGCGGCGCCATGCCGGGCCTGCGCGAGATCGCCGCCGCCGTCGACGCGCTGGAGTATGATGCCGCCCTGGCGCTGCTCGAACAGGGCGGCTGGATCATGGATGCCTGCGCGCCTGGCGCGCCGTCCGTCTGAAATAACACTGTATAAACTGGAGCTATGCCGATGGCCGCTATCCTGATCGTCGACGATGTCGTCGAAAATATCCGGCTGCTGAAAAGCCTGCTGGCCGATCTCGGCCAGATTTTATTCGCACGCGACGGCGCGGCCGCCATCGCGCAGGCCGAACTGCACCGGCCCGACCTGATCCTGCTCGACGTGATGATGCCGGGGATCGACGGACACGAAACCTGCCGCCGCCTGAAACAGGCCGCAGGCACACGCGACATCCCGATCCTGTTCGTGACCGCTGCCAGCAGCGACGGCGACGAGGCGGCCGGGCTGGCGCTGGGCGCCATCGATTACATCACAAAACCGTTCTGCCCCGAGATCGTGCGCGCCCGCGTGCGCAACCAGCTCGCGCTGGTGGCCGCGCGCAACGAACTGCGGCAAGCCAACGCCGCCATGCGCAAGTTCAAGGCCGCCATCGAAAGCTCGTCTGCCGGCATCATGATCACCGACGCCCAGGCGCGCATCGAATACGTCAACCCCGCCTTCGTCGAACTGACCGGCTACAGCGCGCAGGAAGCGCTGGGCCAGAGCGCGGCGCTATTAAAATCCGGCGACACGCCGCCGGCCACCTATGAAGAGTTATGGCAGACGGTGCAGGGCGGCGCCAGCTGGCGCGGAGAATTGCGCAACCGGCGCAAGGATGGAACGCTGCTGTGGCAGGACATCGCGATCGCGCCGGTGCACGACCCGGAACTGGGCACGACCCATTTTGTCTCCGTCAATTCGGACATCAGCCAGCGCAAGCAGATGGAAGAAGAATTGCGCCAACTGGCGACCACCGATGTCCTGACCGGGATCGCCAACCGGCGCCGCCTGTTCGAGGTGGGGGAAAGGGAACTGGCGCGCGCCAGGCGCTCGGACCAGGCGTTGACGGTGCTGATGATCGACATCGACCATTTTAAACGCATCAACGACAGCTTCGGTCACCCGGCCGGCGACCTGGTGATACAGGCCGCGGCCCGGCTGTGCGCGGACGGCTTGCGGGAAATCGATACGGCCGGGCGCTGCGGCGGAGAGGAATTCGTCATGATCCTGCCCGGCACCGACCTGGCCGGCGCGCTCCAGGTAGGCGAGCGTCTGCGCGCCATGGCCGAAGCGTGCGCGGTGGCGGCTGGAGACGATGCGCTGCGGTTTACCGTCAGCGTCGGCGCGGCCCGGCTGGAGCCACGGCACCAGGACTTCGCCGCGCTGCTCGGCATGGCCGACCAGGCGCTATACCGCGCCAAGCAGGAAGGACGCAACCGCGTGATCGCCATTCCCGGCGAAGAGGAAAGTTAATACTCCTAGCGGAACAGCGACGCGCAGATCGACACCGAGAACACCGCCAGCACCAGTGAGGCGCCGCGATGCACCAGCCGGTGGTTGCCCTGCGCCGCGCCGCGCGTCGCGACCCAGGCGCCGAACGTCATCCACGTGACGCCGATCGGAATGGCCAGGCTGACGAACAGCGTATAAGCCTGGATAAAAGCCGTGGCGCCGGCGCTGGCGGGAGGGAACACGGTGGCGGCAAAAAAGAAGGCTTTCGGATTGAGCAGCGTCGACACGAACAGCGTGCGCCCCCTCACGGCCCTGGCTTGTTGCGCATGTTCCCTGTTCGCCTCTCCCCACATCTTGACGGCGAGGTAGGCGACATAAGCCGCCGCCAGCGCGCGTCCGACGGACGGTCCTTGCGGGAACAGCGCGGACGTCAAACCGAGAAAACCGCACCAGCCCGCGATCGAGAAACAATACCCGAGCAGTTCCGCGCCGATCAGCGGCAGCGAACGCCGCACGCCCTGTTTTGCGGCGGCCAGGAACAGCAGCGTGTTGGTCGGGCCGGGCGTCAGCAGCACGGCGGCGATGGTCAGCGCCGCTAGCACGATGCCGCCGCTGGAAGAAAATGCTTGGAGGGTGTCGGAGAGTGGTGTCATGGCGTGGAATTTTTGCCGGAAGTGTAACCGGGATTATCGCAGCGGGCAAACGTGCGCGGACCACCGTTACAAATTAAGGCTTATAGTTCCCGGCGTTTTGGTCGCTAATACAAGTAGGGACGGCCGGTTGGTGAGAGAGAAGGCGGTCAAAGCCGCAACAGCAGCATGAACACCGCGCTGTTTGCGGCATCGGCGAAGCCGGCCCGGGCGCACTATCGTCATTACAGCAGTACCACAATGATCTTCAGCCAGCGAGGCGATCATGGATCAGCACAGGCAAGGCACACATCCGGGCAAGGAATCGGTCCGGGAACAGATGGAACGGCGCCGCAGCGAACCGACGCCGCCACCCGCGCCGGAGCGCATTCGCGAGGAACTGGGATGGTGGCTGATTCCCGCAAACAGGCTGTGAAGACACCGCATCGCCAGTAGCAGCCGCACCAGCACCACCTTGTAGAAACGCATGGCCGTCACCGGACTGTCGCTTGGTGGCGCCAGAACTTCAAGCCCTGGCCACCCCTCCCAGGGCGATCGCGCAGCGCACCGCGACAGCCGGGCGATCCCCGGTATTGACAGTGCAATGCCCAGTCGCGGTCACCCCGCCTCGTCGCCGAACGGCGCCGCCATTGTCTTCCCGGCGGTGCCGTATCTCTTCATCTCGCCCGACATTTCCCCCCTCCAGGAGGGTGGTGTGGAGCCGGCGAGGACGGCCTATATTAACTGCGTACAAGCGCGTTCAGGCGACAAGAATGCATCGATCAGGGATGAGTACCAGGAGCGAGCCATGCAACAGCAAGCACAACCGACCAAGGAACAGGTGCGTCAGTATCTGGAACAGCGGCAGTCCGCGCGCACGCCACCACCATCGATCGAGGAAATCCGACGCCAACTGGGTTGGACCTTGATGCGCAATGCCTTGTCGACAGCGCAGATGTAAAATCCGCATCCCGCGCGCAGCATGGCCTGGTCCGCCTGGACCATGGATTAGCGCCTCCCGCACAGCCGGGAATATTGTAGCTACGCCGCAGATTCACTCATGGTCCCGAACCTGGGACCAGACCCTAATGCCGTTAAGTTAAGCCACCGACCGTAGAGTTGTCATTCCCGCGAAGGCGGGAATCTCATCTTTTTTGCGCCGATTGCGACTCTAAATGGGATTCCCGCTTTCGCGGGAAGTCATTTCTCCCAATGGGAGGAATGACAGATTTGGCGCTAACTTAACAGTATTAGGACCAGACCCCGCAGATTGGACCTCCCCTATAGGTACGCTATCTCCCGTCATCGGGAAGGTATTCCCGCGTCCAGTTTTGATATGAAAATATGGAATAGCTGGCGCTCAATTATTCATTTTCACTTATTTCAGAATCAATACATACTCGTTTCATCGAGCTTGATATCAAGCAAGAAGTAAAAGAAATCAGGCAATTCAACCAGGACGACTTAACATGAAATTGAACCGACAAGACTGCATCGAACTCGATGCCAACGACCAGCTGGCCGCCTGCCGTGACCTGTTCACGCTGCCCGAGGGCGAAGTTTACCTGGACGGCAATTCGCTCGGCGCGATGCCGGCTGCGCTGCCGCAGCGCATGCAGCAGGCCGTCGCCGCCGAATGGGGCAATGGCTTGATCCGCTCGTGGAACGACGCCGGCTGGATCGACCTGCCGCAGCGCGTCGCGGCCAAGGTCGCGCCCCTGATCGGCGCCACCGCCGACGAAGTCATGGTCGGAGACTCCACCTCCGTCAACCTGTTCAAGGCGCTGGCCGCCGCGCTGCGCCTGAACCCGGAGCGCAAGGTGATCCTCACCGAACGCGGCAACTTCCCGACCGATCTCTATATCGCGCAGGGCATCGCCGAACTGTTCGGCGCCGAAATCCGCTACGCCGATTCCGACCAGTCGGCCATCGTCGATGCGCTCGATGACGACGTCGCCGTGCTGATGCTGACGCACGTGAATTATCGCAGCGGCCGGATCTACGACATGGCCGCCGTCACCCGCCAGGCGCAGGCCGCCGGCGTGATAACCGTCTGGGACCTGGCGCACAGCGCCGGCGCGCTGCACGTGGAACTGGACGCGGCCAACGTCGACTTCGCGGTCGGCTGCGGCTACAAATACCTGAACGGCGGCCCCGGCGCGCCGGCCTTCGTCTACGTCGCGCAGCGTCACCTGGAACAGATGCGCCAACCCTTGTGCGGCTGGCACGGCCACGCGCAACCGTTCGCCTTCGTCCAGGATTACCAGCCGGCGCCGGGCATCCAGCGCATGCAGTGCGGCACGCCGCCGCTGCTGTCGATGATCGCGCTCGACGCCGCGCTCGACGTGTTCGACGGCATCGACCTGCGCCAGCTGCGCCTGAAAAGCCAGGCGCTGGGCGACCTGTTCATCCGCCTGGTCGACGAACGCCTGTCTGACTATGGTTTCGGCATCGGTTCGCCGCGCGACTGCCAGCAGCGCGGCAGCCAGGTCGCGCTGACGCATCCGCAGGGTTACGCCATCGTGCAGGCGCTCATTGCGCGCGGCATCACGGGCGATTTCCGCATGCCCGACATCCTGCGCTTCGGCTTCGCGCCGCTGTACGTGCGCTACGTCGATGTCTGGCACACGGTCGACACGCTGGCGCAGATCATGGCGTCCGGCGAATGGAACCAGGATAAATTTTTGACCAAAAAAGCAGTGACCTAAAAAATTGATGGCAAATCAATAGCACCTTCCGAAACGATAACGATACAATTCAACGAGGAGTGGAGATGAAATTCAAGGGAACAGTTTGGGCTTTGATGCTGGCGTTCGGCGCCGGCGTGGCAGGGCAGGCGGCGGCGGACAATGTGACGATTTCGGGCGTGATCGACTTGAACCTGGAACGCCTGTCGACGCCGAAGGAAGGCGTCACGCGCATATCGAGCGGTGGCTTGAGCCAGTCGCGCCTGGAATTCAGCGGTGTCGAGGACCTGGGCGGCGGCAACCAGGCGTTCTTCCTGCACCAGATGCAGTTCGCCGCCGACACCGGCGTCGGCCCGACCCCGCGCGAAACCTATGTCGGCCTGCGCGGCAACTGGGGTTCGCTGGCGCTGGGCCGGCAGAACACGCCGTCGTACTGGATCGTCGGCTACGCCGACCCAAGCTGGTCGGGCGATTACAGCCGCGTCAGCAACAACCAGTATTTCTATGCGCCCTGGCGCGAAAGCAATGCGATCTCCTACATGACGCCGTCGTTCGGCGGTTTCAAGGGGCGTTTCCTGGCCACCACCGGCCAGGAAACGGCCGACCATAACGGCCGCGTGATCAGCACCGGCGTCGAATACCGCAACGGCCCGTGGTATGCGGGGATTGTCAGCGACCACAAGGACATCAAGAACATCGGCAGCACGAAGATCGAATCCTCGCGCGACAATTACCTGTCTGCCACCTACCGCATGGGCGGCCTGGAACCGACCTTCATCTACCACACCTACAACGGATACTATGCCTATCCGCCCTACGTCGGCTTTCAGACCAAGGGTTGGGATGTGCAACTGGGCGCGCGCTGGAAGATCGACACCTTCCACGGCGTCTACGTCAGCGCCGTGCACCGCCACGACGATATCGGCAAGGACTTGACCAATGCCGACAGCATCCTGCTCGGCTATAACTACCGCTTCTCGAAACGCACCGACGTCTACGTCAACTATGGCCGCGTGCTGACCAAGGGCAGCCCGAAAGTGCCGTACCCGCTGACCTTCAACTACAACGGCAGCGGCAATCCGGAAACCGGCACGCAACTGGGCATCCGCCACGCGTTTTAATCTTTGACGAACGAGAGAAGAAAGCCGCACATGAAAAAGACCTTTGTATCCCACCTCGTGCTGACGCTGTGCGCGGCAGCCATCGGCAGCGCTTACGCCCAGCAGCCGCGCAGCGGCGCCAACCTGAACGCGCCGGACGCGCCGGGGCCGAACAGCAAGAAATTCGAACCGATGCCGGGCGAACCGGCGATGCCGGAAGCGGGTTCCTGGGGTTACGACGCCAAGACCGGAAAATTCAAGAGCCCCGACATCACGCCGGACGCCTACGGCGCCCACCCGGTGGCCGGCAGCCTCGATTACCTGGACCAGAACCAGTACCTGAAAAACGTCAAGGTCGAAGGCTTCCAGCCCTACGTCGCCGGCGCGGGCCACAGCTGGCAGGCCAGCTTCGACTGGAACGGCCGCCGCTACCTGTACGACTACGAAACCTGGATGTACAACCTGTTCGACATCACCGACCCGCGCGACGTCAAGGTGGTGCAGCAAAAGACCTTCAATACCAAGGGCGGCGAACACCAGTTCGGCCCGTTCAACGTCAAGTACAACAAGAAGCTCGACAAGATGATCGCCGTGCAGTGCTACGAGATCTCGCGTTATGGCCTGATCTGGAACAAGTACACCAGCCCGGACCAGGTCAAGGCCGCGCGCGAAAAGCGCATGCTGCGCGGCTTCCGCATCTACGAGGTGACCAGCCCGCAGTGGACCGACTGGAAACTGCTGTCGGAAACCTCGCTCGACCCGAACCACTCGGCGCAGGACCAGCCGCAGGAAGGCTCCGGCTGCCAGGACGTGCCGGTGTATAACGGCGACCAGTACCTGTTCGTGGCCGGCGCGCCGGACAACAGCTTCGCCAACACGGAATATAAAACTTACCTGCACGCCGGCGCGCAACTGGCGTTCGACGTGTCCGACCCAAGTCACCCGAAACGGCTGTCGACCTGGTGGGCGCCCGGTTCGCGCATCGGCGAAGAGGAAGAATATAAAAAGAATCCGCGCGCCGGCAACAAGACGTCGTGGATGGGCGCGCGCATGCCGCTGTTCATTCCGAAGCCGGTCGAGCAGGGCGGCAAGTACGGATATGCCGCGATGGGTGGCTTCGGCTTCTACGTCATCGACATCTCCGATCCGAAGGCGATGAAGGCGGTCGCGCACATCGACATGCCGGTCAGCGTGACCGGGACCGAAGGCGACAACATCGACGTGTCCAAGGTCGAATCGACCGGCATGGTGTATTACAGCGGCTACCCGATGTCGGAAGACTGCTTTGAACCGCTGAAGGCGATCTACTCGATCGACGTGCGCGATCCGCTGCGTCCGAAGATTGTCAACACGCTGCCGACGCCGACGCCGCCGAAAGAAGCGCCGTTCACCGATTTCTGCCAGCGTCGCGGCAGCTTCGGACCGAAGCGCAGCGGTTACGCGCAGATCCAGCCCGGCACGCCGAACCCGCGCTACATGCCGTATTCGTACTACAACGCCGGCTTGCAGATCTTCGACGTCAAGGATCCGTTGAAACCGACCATCGCCGCATACTTTGTGCCGAAAATGATCGACGCGGCCAAGAAGACGACCGACGGCCAGACCCTGTCGATCCGCGCCTTGCCCAACCCGGTGCACAGCATTTTCGTCGAATGGGACCGTAACCTGGTCTGGGTGTTCTCGAACCACGGCATCTACACGGTATCGACCCCCGTGCTCGGCGCGCCGGTGTTCGGCATGCCGCTGAAGAAGTAAGGCTGCGCTGACGCGCATTGCAGGGGCCATCCTTCGGCCCCTTTTTTGCCAAACCCAGTGCAAAAGTCGGGGGCAGACCCACGGGACTCGGCGTCCCCGTCTGACTAAAATCAGATGCAAACCCTGGGGTCAGACCCATGGGTCTGACCCCGGCAGTTGTCGTTGATTTTTGGATGCGCCCCCCGCCACTCCGCGTACCCCTTTTGCCAAGGAACACCCCATGTTCGCTACGCTGCGCAGCCGGCTGATCGCCCTGTGCGTGTCCATCGTCGTGCTGGCCATGCTGGCCGTGGTGGCCGCCAATTTTATAACCACCCGTTCCCACACCGTTTCCTCGCTCGACAGCCAGATGCAGCAACTGGTGCGCAGCCAGGCGGCCGGCATCGCCGAGTGGGTCGCGGCGCGCCGCGCGCTGGTCGCCTCGACCCGCCTGGCCGTCGACCTCTCTGACCCGTCTCCACTACTAAAAGCCGCCGCGCTGGCGGGCGGTTTTGATAACGCCTATATCGGTTACGCCGACAAACGGGTGGCCTCCTCGCGCGACGAGCCGGCGCCGCCGGACTACGACCCGACCAAACGTCCGTGGTACCGCCAGCCGTTGCAGGCCGGCGGCCCGGTCATCACCGCGCCGTATGCCGACGCCGGCCGCGGCCAGCTGGTCGTCACTTTCGCCGAACCGGCGCCGCGCGGCACTGGAGCGGGACGGCCGGCGGTGATGGCGGCCGATATCTCTCTGGCGAACGTGGTACGGCAAGTGCTGGCGCTGAAACCGACGCCGCACAGTTACGCCTTCCTGGTCGAACGCGAAGGCCGACTGATCGCCCATCCGCAGGCCGCGATGCTGTTGCAGCCGGTCGGCGCGCTGGGTGGCGGCCTGTCGCGCGCGATGCTCGAAGCGGGCGGCGGCGCGCTGAATTTGAACGGGCGCGACGGCCTGCTGTATGTGACGCAGGTCGCCGGCACCGACTGGTTGCTGGCGCTCGTGCTCGACCGCGCCGAAGCGACTTCCGGCCTGGACGCGATGCTGTCGGCATCGGCGGTGACGGCGCTGCTGGCGGCGGCGCTGGCCGCGCTGTTATTGTCCATCCTGATCAGCCGGGCCTTGCGCCGCCTGCACCTGGTGCGAGACGCGCTGGCGCAGATCGCCGGCGGCGACGGCGACATGACGCGCCGCCTGGACGACAGCGGCAGCGACGAACTGGCTCAGATCGCGCGTGCCTTCAACCGTTTTACGGACCAGATCAGCGCCGTGCTGCGCCAGATCCGCATCGCCAGCGCGGCGGTGAAGCAGGCTGCGGGCGAGATCGCCGGCGGCAACGGGGAACTGTCGGCGCGCACCGAGGCGCAGGCCGGTTCCTTGCAGCAGACCGTCGGTGCGATGCAGGTGTTGACGGCCACCGTGCAGGGCAACGCCGCCCACGCGCGCGCCGCCAGCACGCTGGCGATATCGGCCGCAACGGCGGCCAATACCGGCGGTACTGTCGTGCAGGACGTGGTGCGCACGATGGACCATATCCGCGACGGCTCGCGCAAGATGGTCGACATCATCGGCGTCATCGACGCGCTGGCGTTTCAAACCAATATCCTGGCCTTGAACGCGGCGGTGGAATCGGCGCGCGCCGGAGAGCAGGGCAGGGGTTTTGCCGTCGTCGCGTCCGAGGTGCGCAGCCTGGCCCAGAGTTCGGCCACGGCGGCGCAGGAAATCAAGCGATTGATCGCGGACGCGCTGCAAAGGATCGAAGCCGGCAACCGCCTGGCCGGCGACGCCGGCGCGCAGATGGCGAGTATTGTCGGCGCGGTGCGGCAGGTGGCCGACATCATCGGCGAGATCAGCAACGCCAGCCAGCAGCAAAGCGCCGGCATCGCCGAAGTCAACCGCGCGATCGGTTACACGGACCAGGTCACGCAGCAGAACGCGGTATTGGTCGGGCAGGCCGCGGCGGCGGCCGGCAGCATGCAGGACCAGGCGGCCATCCTGGCCGGCGCGGTCGGCCGTTTCCGGCTGGAGCGCTAGCCGGACAGCGATTACCGGTACCTGGCGGCGTCGCGCTGCCAGTCCGGATCGTCTTTTAGCTTGCGCATCAGCGGCGCGATCTTGTCGAATACGGCCGCTTTCGAGTGCGGCACCAGGAAGCGCCGCTCGGTGGGCCTGGCAGGCAGTTCGTAGAGCTTGAACTGGTCCGTCACCGCGTGGGTTTTCAGGTAATAACGGACCACGGATTCGATCGTAATCACGCAATCGACCCGGCCCAGCCTGAGTTTTTCAAGGTTGATATCTTCGGAAGCGGCATCGTTGCGGACCAGGTTTTGCTCGCGCATCCAGGGCTCCAGGTCCGGGTAGTTATAACCGAGCACCATGCCGGCCGAGCGCCCGGACAGCGAGCCCGGCTGCCTGGCGTTGTAGGGCAGGTCGGGGCGCATGACGACGACGTAGCGGTCGATGGCGAACGGCATGGTCCACAGGTATTTCTGTTGCGCGCCATCGTCGAACCAGTGCGGCATCATGCCGATGACGATGCCGTCTATTTCACCTTTTTCGATTTTTAACTGCAGCCGCTTGCGCGGCAGGTAGCTCAGCTTGAAGGTCAGCCTGTCCAGGTTTTGCCGGTTCAGGTAAGCGATCATGTCCGGATAGACGCCCTGCGTGTCGGAAATCACCAGCGGCGCCGATATCGCACTTGTGTACACATTGACGACTTCACTGTGGGCGCGTCCCTGAAATGCAACGGCACAAGCGATCGTCACAGCGATGACGGACTTTTTCATGGGTGTTTGGCCAATTTTTCGTCAAAACATTATTTTTTTGATACTATTGCAGTAATGGCCAACGGGAAAATGCCGCTGCCATTATCCCCGATAAATCTTTGGAAAGGTATGATGATGACAATTTCTCCATCCGCCAAGATCAATGGACTGGCCCGGCTCGCCGTGGTTTGTTGCTTCCTGTTCAATTCCCCTGTGGCAAGCGCAGTACCCGTCACCATCGATTTTGACGACCAGCCTGTGGGTTCGTCGATCGTCGATCTGACCAGCAACAACTTCACGTTTTCCCCGAGCTGTCACTACGACCTGGAAGACCGCACCGATGGCGGCGCCACGGTCATTTCGAAATGGATCGGGTTTGACTTCAGCGGCTGCTATGACGGCAGCGCCGTCGGCTATAACCATGACTACATCGGGCCGGCCGGTGTCGGCAGCGGCGGACGCCTGTATGTGGCGCCAGCCATTGCGGGCCACGTGTTCGATTTGACATCGTTCGATTTCGTCACCATTGACCCGAATTCGAACGGTTTCCACTTGAAATCGTCGAATGGCGGCGATGGCACTTACGACTGGAGCGGGGGGAATCTGACCCATTACGATTTTAGCGGCCCGCAATGGACCAATTTGGCATGGCTCGTCTTCAGTTCGTCCGCCGGTGCGCCGGCAGGCTTCGACAATCTGGCGCTCGACGTGCGCGAAGTAGATGAACCGGGATCGCTGGCGATTTTCTTGCTGTGCTTATTGGCCTTGCGTTATGCCGTGGTGCGCAAGCCAAATGCACCAGCGTAGCCAGCATGCTGCAAATGGCGCCGTTATTGATCTTCATGGCTTTTCTCCGGGATATTGGCGGCCGCCTGCGCAGCGTTTTCCGCGCTGACGCATTGGCTGTGCAGGCGGCCGTCGGCGCCGCGCGTCATCACCGTGTAGACGGCGCGGTCGCTGACGCGGGCGTACAGCGCGCCGTCCGCGCGCCGTGTCATTTGCGGCGCCTGGCTGACCTGGGCGCGCTGGTTCATCGCCTGTAAAGCCTTGAATTCGACCGGCGTGATGGCGCGGATGGCGCCGGTTTCGCTGTCCCGCACCATCACCATGCCTTGCCCGGCCGCCAGCGACCCTTGCGACAGCCCCAGCACCGTCAGCGCCGCGCCGGCGCACAGCAGCCGGCGCGACCGGTACTGGCCGCAGGCGAGGATCAGCATGCCGCCGAGTAGCATCGTGTACGCCGACGGTTCGGGCAGCGCCGACACACTGACGCTGTCGATGCCCATGTAGTCGGCCATGGCGGCCGGGCCGGTGGGGCGGAAGGCGAAGCTGCCGAATTCTTGCGTGGCGCCGGGCGCGTTGGCGGCGATATAAGAGGTGTCGCCAATCCCGGCCTGCGCGGGAAAGATGCCGGCGTTGCCCTGGAACCAGGACAGGCCCGGCGGCGTGCCCTGCTTGGTGAATTGCCAGCCGGACAGCGCGCCGATATCGTCGAAGCCCTGTTCCAGCAAAGGCGCCGAAGTGGCACGGGCTGGCGCCTGCGGCAACATCGCCGCGGCGGCGAGTAGTGCGAAAAACGTTTTCATGATGCGCTTTCCTTCACTGTTGATCACCATTGCGCACGATGCGCGATGTCATTCAAGTGTATGGAAAGGCAATATT
The DNA here is from genome assembly GCA_040389645.1 of Pseudomonadota bacterium. Classification (GTDB taxonomy): domain Bacteria; phylum Pseudomonadota; class Gammaproteobacteria; order Burkholderiales; family Burkholderiaceae_D; genus Rugamonas. The sequence goes on from JAZJZT010000001.1 coordinate 359,798, forward strand.
GATATGTTGATATTTGTTTCGGATCAGGCGTTCTCGGCGGCCGGCGTGACGAACCGCGCCGCTACGGCGCGCCGGCCGATCATCGCCGGTGCCGGCCGGGCGTCCGGGTCCCGCTCAATCCTTGAATTCGGGCGCCCGCTTGCCCATGTTCGCCATCATCGCTTCCTGTAAATCGTTCGACATCAGCATGGCCGCATTCCAGGTGGCGATGTAGTTCAAGCCGTCGGCCACGCTGTGGTCGCGCGCATAGGTGATCATTTCCTTGCAGCCGCGGATCGACAGCGGCGACTTGGCCGCGATGGTGGCGGCGATCTCGCGCACGCCGGCGCGCAGGGCGTCGCGCGAGTCGAATACGCGGTTGACCAGGCGCATTTCGCGCGCTTCGGCCGCATCGACCTTGCGCCCGGTATACGCCAGTTCGCGCGCCATGCCTTCGCCGATCAGCCGGGGCAGGCGCTGCAGCGTGCCGACATCGGCCGTCATGCCGATATCGATTTCCTTGACGCTGAACCAGGCGTCGCTGGAACAGTAGCGCATGTCGGCGCTGGTAATTAAGTCGATGCCGCCGCCGATGCAGGCGCCGTGCACGGCCGCCAGCACCGGCTTGCGGCAGCGCTCCAGGCTGCTCAACGTATCTTGCAGGTCGAGGATGGTGCGGCGCAGATTCTCGCGCGTGCGGCCGTCGCAATCGTTGTGGATCGACGCGCCCAGGCCCGTCATCATCTGCAGGTCGATACCCGATGTAAACAATTTACCCTCGCCCTCGAGCACCACCACGCGCACCTCGGGCGTGGCGTCGGCCCATTCGAAGGCGCGGCGGATTTCCTGCCACATCGCCAGGTTCATCGCGTTTGCCTTGTCCGGGCGGTTCAGGCAGACGGTGGCGATGTGCTGTTCCAGGCCGACGGCCAGGGTTTCATAGTGCATGTTGCGTCCTCGCGAAAATGGGAAAAATGCCGGAATTACCGGATCGGCATCGCGTCGGGCGCGATGCGGTAGGCTTCATGATAATGGCGCCGGATGATGGCGGCCAGCGTGCCGTCCCTGGCCATGGCCGCCATCGCGCGCTCGAACTGTTCGAGTCTGGCGATATGGACGGATTTTTTCGACAGCGCGATCGCGCGCGGGCTGGCGTCGGACTCGCGGTAGGGCGCCTTTTCGACCACGTCGCCCAGGCCCAGGCGTGTCACCTGCGCTTCGCCCTGGTCTTCGGGCGCGACCACGGCATCGAGCCGGCCCAGCACGAGCTTGCGGAAATTGATCTCCATCGTGCCGCCTTCATCCTTGGTCAGCGCGTGGTCGTTGTCGAAGCGTTCGAAATAGCGCGCGCCCGGCGTGATGCCGATGCGCAGCGGCTCCAGGCCTGCATAGCTGCGGATGCTGAGCCCCTTGTTTTTCAACACATAAAACACCTTGTCGGAACTGTGTTCGCGGTAGGGCGTGCGCAGGAATTGCAGGTAGCGCTGGCGTTCCGGCGTGTCGCGCACGCCGATCAGGATATCGGCGTCGCCCTTCTCCAGCCAGTACAGGCAGCGCTTCAGCGGGCAATTGCGCATTTCCAGCGGCAGCTCGACGCGGCGCGCCAGTTCGCGCACGATTTCCGTGTAAGCGCCGCCGTACTGGTTGCCGCTGACGGTTTTCCACGGCAGCATTTCCTCGAAGGCGAACACCAGCGGCGCCGCGTGGACGGGTATGGACCAGGCGCAGGCCGCCAGCAGCAAGCTTTGCAGGATCGAGCGTGGACTGGCGAGAGGCAATTGTTCTCCTGGCTGAAATAGTGACTTGATGCAGTAAATCATGACATGCGGCACTGGTCAAGTGTGCAAGGGGTAGCAAGAATGAGGGGATTTGGGGGCGCGGGCCGGGACGGCCGGTTACAATGCCATCTTTCCTCAAGATACAGTTCTTCTAGTGCAAAGTCGCCAACTCTATTTCCGCCTGCTTGCGCAGTTTCTTCGTCCTTATGGCGCAGTCGTGGCCGCGACGTTTCTCGCGGTGGGCATCGCGTCGGCGACCGATGTGCTGTTGATCCGCCAGTTGCAGAATGTCGTCGATGCGCTGCGCCCGGCCAGCGCCGCCGCCGGCGCATTGACGCCGCACGGCGCGCCGGCGGGCATGCTCGGCCTGGTGCAGGGCTGGCTCGACATGGTGCTGCCGGGCGATCCGGCCAAGGCCGCGCTGTGGAGCATCCCTTTGATCATCGTCGGCCTGGCGTTCATGCGCATGGTCAGCAGTTTTTCGGGAGATTATGGTTCGGCGTGGCTCAGCACCCGGGTCCAGGCCAACCTGCGCGATCAGATGTTCGCGCGCCTGCTGCACCTGCCGAACCGCTATTACGACCAGACTTCCACCGGCACCACGCTGTCGCGCGTGGCGTATGACGCCAGCCAGGTGGCGCAGGCTGGCCTGAGCGTGGTCAACGTGTTCGTGCGCGATTCGGTCGCCACCGTCGGTTACCTGGTGTCGCTGATCACGATCGACTGGCAACTGGCGTGTTTTTGCCTGGGCCTGCTGCCGCTGGTGGCGGTGGTGGTCACCATCGCCGGGCGCCGCATGCGCCGCCTGAGCGAGGATGCGCAGGCGTCGATGGGAGAGTTGACGCGCGTGCTCGATGAAAGCATCGGCGGCCAGCGCGTCGTCAAGATCTTCGGCGGAGAAAAGTACGAGCAGCGCCGCTTCCACGACGTCGTCACGCACAACCGCCACCTGGCGGTCAAGCACGCGGCGACGGCGGCGATGAATTCGGGCGCGATCATGATGCTGGTCGGGATCACGCTGTCGGCCGTGATTTATTTCGCCCTGCTGCGCGCGCACGCCGGCGCCTTGTCTCCCGGCGCCTTCGTCGCCTTCATGGGATCGTTGATGGCGATGCAGTCGCCGATCAAGAATCTCACCAAGATCAATGAACCCTTGCAGCGCGGCCTGGCGGCGGCGAAATCCGTGTTCGGCCTGATCGACGCGCCGGCCGAGCCGGACACTGGCACTCGCACGCTCGAGCGCGCCGAGGGCAGCCTGTCGCTGCAGGCGGTTGGTTTTCAGTACAACACGGACGACGCCGACGCCGCGCCGGCCTTGCGCGACGTCTCGCTCGACATCGCGGCCGGTGAAACGGTGGCGCTGGTCGGCGGCTCGGGCAGCGGCAAGACCACGCTGGCCGGCCTGCTGCCGCGCTTTTACGACGTGGCCAGCGGCCGCATCCTGCTCGACGGCCACGACTTGCGCGATTACCGCCTGAGCGACCTGCGCGCGCAGATCGCGCTGGTGAGCCAGGATGTCGTGCTGTTCAACGATACGCTGGCGGCCAATATCGCCTACGGAGACCCTGCGCCCGATACCGCCCGCATCGAGGCCGCCGCGCGTGCGGCTTACGCGCACGATTTTATCCAGAAGCAGCCGCGTGGCTACCTGACCGAAGTGGGAGAGAATGGCTTGCGCCTGTCCGGCGGCCAGCGCCAGCGCCTGGCGATCGCGCGCGCGCTGTATAAAAATGCGCCGATCCTGATCCTCGATGAAGCCACCAGCGCGCTCGATACCGAATCCGAACGGCAGGTGCAAGCCGCGCTGGAAGTGCTGATGCGCGGGCGCACCACTGTCGTGATCGCGCACCGCCTGTCGACCATCGAAAATGCCGACCGCATCGTCGTCATGGAATCGGGCCGCATCGCCGAAACCGGCAGCCACGCCGGCCTGCTGGCGCAAGGCGGCCATTACGCGCGCCTGTACCAGACCCAAAAGCAGGTGGCCACGACATAAGCGGCGGCGGGGTCAGTTCCGGCAATTTCCATATGCACGCCAGCCGGGGCACGCTCGACAACATCGCACTGATCTGGCATTACACGACGCTGCAGGGCCTTGCTTGCGCCGTTGCGCTGCACTGGCTGCCGCGCTGGTTAGTTTAAATACCAAAATCAGACGCAACCCCTGGGGTCAGACCCGCGGGTCTGACCCCGGCCTTTGCCGCTGGTTGTCGATCTCAAATCAGAATGAATACACCAGCGTCAGCGATGTCTGGGTATCCGTGTTTTTCTTGTCTTCCGGGACGTTGGTATCGCTGCGGGCGCTGAACGCGGCTTTCATCTGCATGGTGCCGTTGATCTTGGTGCTGAGCGCCGTCTCGGCTTGCGAATGCAGGTTCGACGTGCCACGCTCCATGCTCAGCGTCTGCGTCAGCAGCGCCGACGGACTCACTTGCCAGCGCATCGCCGCCGCGCCGCGCACGGTAACGCCGTTTTCCGCTTCGCCGTTGGCGCGCGTGCCGCTGAAGTATCCGGGTCCGAGTTCGACATCGAGCGACTTGTCGCGTGACTTGTACCAGCGCGAACTGTGGCCGACCGCCATCGACGTATAACTGGTGTAGGCGCCGAACTTGTCGTCCACGTGCGAACCGAGCACGAACAGTTTCTTGCCTTCGTCGAGCAGTTTATAGGCCGCCTTGGCCGACATCGAATAACGTTCGGCCGAGCGTTCGCGCACCGCCTGGCCATCGCTTTGATGGGTTTCATCTTCCTTGAAATAGGCGCTGAGGATGTATTCGTTGCTCCAGTTGTCGAGCTCCTGGCGCGCATCGATCTTGCCGGTGACGGAGGCGCCGACGGTATTGCCGGTGGTGCTGATGGCGCCCAGTTCGGCCGACGTGTTCCACGTGCGTTCAGGGATGTCTTGCGCGGATGCGCCGCCGTGCGCGACGGCCAGCGTCAGCGCGAGCAGGGGAATCGAGTATTGGGAAATCGATGTCATGGGCGAGGGTGCCGCCGTCGTTCGCCTGCATGGCAGGCCGCGCGCGGCGGCAGTCGGGTCAAATGCGGTGAGCCGGCATTGTACCCGAAGGATACCGGCCGCACCGCAAGCCATGCGTAACGAATTGTCACCGCATGGCGATCCCGCTTAGGCCGCGAAGCCGCCGTCGATATGCAGGCTGGCGCCGGTGACGAAGGCCGCTTCCGGGCTGGCGACATAGGCCACCATGCCGGCGATTTCGTCCGCCTGGCCGTGGCGCTGGATCGCCATCAGGCCGTGCATGACCTTTGCAAAATCGCTGGTTTCCGGGTTCATGTCGGTATTCACAGGACCGGGCTGCACATTGTTGATCGTGATGCCGCGCGGCGCCAGGTCCCGCGACAGCCCCTGCACCAGGCCAAGCAGCGCCGATTTGCTCATCGCGTAGGCGGCGCCGCCAGCGAACGGCATGCGCACCGCGTTGGTGCTGCCGATGTTGACGATCCGCCCGCCCTGGCCCATGAATGGCAGCACCGCCTTCACCGCCACGAACACCGCGCGCACATTGACCGCCACGGTCGCATCGAAATCTTCCAGCGAGAATTCGCCGATATCGCCCATGCGCAGCACGCCGGCATTGTTGACGAGGATGTCGATCTTGCCGAAATCGCGCGCCACCTGCCCGATGGCCGCCGTCAGCGCGCTTGCATCGCCCGCGTCGGACTTGATCGCGACGGCGCGGCCGCCTTCTGCTTCGATGCTCGACACCAGTGCCTGGGCGGTATCGGCCGAACTTTGATAGGTGAAGGCGACGGTGGCGCCGCCGGCGGTGAGGCGGCGCACGATGGCCGCGCCGATGCCGCGCGCACCGCCGGTGACGAAAGCGATTTTGCCGGCGAAGGTAGGGGTGGTGGTCTGTGTGGCAGTCATTTTGTTTCTCCGTCTGGTTAGTGGATGAAGGCTAGTATGGTCTAAAGATTAGCGTAGCGGTAGCTAGTAATCTGTCGTCACAGTTTCAACTGCTGGTATAAAATAAGCTCATGGAACCCTTGAATTACCTTGAATCCTTCATCCACAGCGCGGAAACCGGCAGCTTTTCGGCCGCCGCGCGCAGGCTGGGACTGACGCCGGCCGCCGTCAGCAAGAACGTGGCGCGCCTGGAAGCGAGCCTGGGACTGCGCCTGTTCCAGCGCAGCACCCGCAGCCTGACGCTGACTTCCGGCGGCGAGCGCTTCCTGCAACAGGTCAGTGGCGCATTCTCGACGCTGCAGGACGCCATCGCCGGCGTCGCCAATGACGACGGCCAGCCCGCCGGCCTGCTGAAAGTCGGGATGGCGCTCGCCTTCGGGCGCGAATACCTGGTGCCGCTGCTGGACGATTTCCTGCTGAAATACCCCGGCGTCCTGCCGGACTGGCATTTTGATAACCGGGCCGTGGACCTGGTGGGCGGCGGCTTCGACGCCGCCATCGGTGGCGGGATCGAACTCACGCCCGGCGTCATCGCCCGGGAGTTATTGCGCGCCGATTTACTGGTGGTGGCCTCTCCTTCCTACATGGCGGGCCGCCCGTCGCCGCGGCACCCGACCGAACTCGCGCAATTGGACGGCATCTTGCGCCGCTCGTCGGGCACCGGCCGCGCCAAGGTCTGGACGCTGCGCCACGATAACGGGGACGAGGGCCAGGCGCTGTTGCGGCCCCGCGTCATTTTCGACGACCCGGAAGCGATGGCTTGCGCTGCCGTGCGCGGCCTGGGGGTGGCGCTGCTGCCGATCCCGCACGCCGCGCGCTGGCTCGTGTCCGGCGCGCTGGTCCGCTTGCTGCCCGGCTGGCGCGGCGACGCCGGGCCGGTCTCGATCTACTATCCGAGCAAGAAGATGCTGCCTGCTAAAACCCGCGCCTTCGTCGATCACGTGGTCGCGCATTTCCGCCGTCCCGACATCGCGGCCTGGTTCGACAGCGCGCGCTACGGCTGATGCCGCGCGCGGCTGCCGGCCCGGCTTATCACCCCGGCAGATACGCGTACTTGAACGCGAACACGGCGGCGATGACCCAGACGATGGCCTTGACTTCGCGCGCCCGTCCGGTCAGCAGTTTTAACAGCGCATAGGTGATGAAGCCGAACGCGATGCCGTGCGCGATCGAATAGGTGAACGGGATCGCGATCGCGGTGATGCAGGCCGGGACGCTTTCCGTCGTCTCGCTCCAGTCGATGTCGCACAGGTCGCGCAGCATCAGGCAGGCGACGAACAGCAGCGCCGGCGCCGTGGCGTAGGCCGGCACCACGCCGGCCAGCGGCGCGATGAACAGGCTGGCCAGGAACAGCAGCGCCACCGTCACCGCCGTCAGGCCGGTGCGCCCGCCGGCCTGCACCCCGGCCGCGCTCTCGACATAGGCGGTGGTGCTCGATGTGCCGAGCATGGAGCCGGCGACGATCGCGACGCTGTCGGCCATCAGCGCCTTGTTCAGACGTTCCATCTTGCCGCTGACGAGCAGGCCGGCGCGGCTGGCCACACCCATCAGGGTGCCGGTGGCGTCGAACAGTTCGACCAGGAAGAACACCAGCACGACGTTGACGATGCCGACCGACAGCGCGCCGGGCACGTCCAGTTTCAGCAGCGTGGCGTCGATCGACGGCGGCATCGAGACGATGCCGTGGAACTGGTTGCCGCCGAAAACAAAGCTGAGCACGGTCACCAGCGCGATGCCGATCAGGATCGACCCTTTGACGCGCAGCCGGTCCAGCGCGACGATCACCATGAAGCCGGCGATGGCCATCAGGGCCGGCGGCTGGTGCAAATCTCCGCCGGTGATCATGGTCGCCTTGCTGGCCACCACGATGCCGGCGCCCTTGAGCGCGATCAGCGCCAAAAACAGGCCCAAGCCGACCGTGATCGCCGTGCGCAGCGAGTGCGGGATGCCGTTGACGATCATGCCGCGCAGCCCGAATACGCTCACCAGCAGGAACAGGCAGCCGGAAATGAAGACGGAACCGAGCGCCGACTGCCACGGCACGCCCATGCCGAGCACCACCGCGTAGGCAAAGTATGCGTTCAGGCCCATGCCCGGCGCCATGCCGATCGGGTAGTTTGCGTACAGCCCCATGATCATCGTGCCCAGCGCGGCGGCCACGCAGGTGGCGACGAACACGGCATCCTTGGGCAAGCCCGCGTCGCCGAGGATGGCCGGATTGACGAAAATGATATACGCCATGGTCAGGAAAGTCGTCATGCCCGCCACCACTTCGGTGCGTACATCGGTTCCGCTTTCCTTCAGTTTGAATAGCTTTTCCATGATCGACACGAGAGTCTCCTGAGGATGATCGCAGCCCGAGCATATCACTTTCGGAGGCGTTGCCATATGCCATTGTTGCAACGGAATGCAGAGCGGCGCGCGGTGTTTGGCGGCGACGACGGAGTTGCACAAACGCCAAATCGCTGTTGTAATGAACGCAATGAAACTACGTACCCATTACTGGCTGCTGGCATTGTCGATCGTGCTGCCGGTGGCGGTTTTTTGTACCATCGCGCTCAATATGCTGCTGGTGACGCAGCGCAGCGCCGTGACGGCGCGCATCGAAGAGAGCGCGCGCGCCACCACGCTGGAGATCGACGCCGATATCCGCCGCGCGCGCTCGGTGCTCGGCGCGCTGGCCGGCTCGCACGCGCTGGCCATCGGCGACATGCGTCGTTTCCATGACGAGGCGCTCGCCGCCAACGCCGGGCCGGGCGCCTGGATCATCCTGTACGACGCCGACGGCCAGCAACTGGCCAACACGCGTCTGCCGTACGGCCAGGCGCTGCCGAAACGGCCCGATGCGGCGGTCGTCGCGCAGCAGTTGGCGAGCGGCACGGGCGTCGTCTCGGGCATGAAGTGGGGCGCCAGCCTGAACGCCAATTTCGTCACCGTCGAACAGCCGATCACCAGCGCCTCGGGCGCGCGCCTGGTGATTGCACAAGCCTTTTCGCCGAGTTATTTTGCGCGCGCCTTCGCCGGCCTGGCGATGCCGGCCAGCTGGGCGGTCGGCATCGTCGACGGCAACGGCGTCGTCATCGCGCGCCGCTACAACGCCGAGCAGGTGGTCGGCCAGGCGGCCCGCGCCGAGGTGCAGGCGGCGCTGCGCGGCACGTCCGCCGGCTACCTGCGCCACACCAACCGCGACAATGTCGAAGTTTACGATTATTTCATGCATTCGAAACTGTCAGACTGGGTCGTGCTGGTCGGCGCGCCGGTCAAGGAAGTCGACGCGGCGGTCTGGCGCGGCGTGGCGGTGGCGTTCACCGGTTTCGTGATCGCCATCGCCACCGCCGTTGCGCTGGGCGTGCACACCGGGCGGCGCCTGGTGCGTTTCGTCTCCAGCGCATCGAAGGCGGCGCTGGCGCTGGGCGGCGGCGCCGCAGTCAATGGCTTGCAGAAGACGAATATCCGCGAAATGGAAGCGCTGAACGAGGCGATCCGCGAAGCCGGCGCCCGCCTGCAAAGCGAAATGCTGACGCGCGCCGAGGTCGAACGCGAACGCAACGAATTACTGGTGCGCGAGCGCGCCGCGCGCGAACACGCCGAACAGCAGAACGCGGCCAAGGATGAATTCCTGGCAATGCTCGGCCATGAATTGCGCAACCCGCTCGGCGCCATCACCAGCGCCGTGGCCGTGCTCGACCACGCCACCGGCAGCGGCCAGGCGGCCGACGCCGGCCGCGCGCGCGACGTGCTGCGGCGCCAGACCGCGCACCTGCGCTCGCTGGTCAACGATTTACTGGAAGTGAACCGGGCGCTGATGGGCAAGCTGGCGCTGCAGCGCCGCCCGCTCGACCTGGCCGATTGCGCGCGCGCCTGCCTGGAAACGCTGCACGCCGGCGGGCGCCTCGGCGCCCACCACGTCGAATTGCAGGCCGGCGCCGCGCCGGTGCTGGCCGACCCGACCCGGCTGGCGCAAGTGATCGACAATATCCTCGACAACGCCGTCAAGTACAGCCCGGCCGGCTCGACCATCGCGCTGATCGTCGCGCTGCGCGGCGACTGGGCGGAATTGATCGTGCGCGACGACGGCGCCGGCATCCCGGCCGAACTGTTGCCGCACGTGTTCAATGTCTTTGTGCAGGGTGAGCAAAGCCTGCAACGGGTGCAGGGCGGCTTGGGCATCGGCCTGACCTTGGTGCGGCGCCTGGTGGAAATGCATGGCGGTACTATCGTCATCGCCAGCCCCGGGCTTGGCCTCGGCACCACCGTCACGGTGCGCTTGCCGGCCGCGGCGGCGCCGGCCGTGGCCGCGCCCGACGCGCTGGCGGCGCCGGCGCCACCAGTCCTGGGCCGCACGGTGCTGCTGGTCGAGGATAACCAGGATGCGCGCGAGATGATGACGAGCCTGCTGCAACAGCACGGTTGTGTCGTGCTGGCCGCCGGCGACGGTCAATCGGCGCTGGCGCTGGCGCAGCACGGCGCGCCGGAACTGGCGCTGATCGACATCGGCCTGCCCGGCATGGATGGTTATGCGCTGGCGCGCGCCTTGCGGGAACAAGCTCCCACCAGCGACATGTATCTGATCGCGCTGACCGGTTACGGCACCGACGAGGACCGCCGGCGCGCGCTCGACGCCGGTTTTGCGCAGCACATCACGAAACCGCTGTCGCCGGACAGCCTGCGCGCCGTGCTGGCGCAGGCCGGCCGCGCTACCGGTTGAATTACAGGTTGAACAGCTGGCTGAAGATGCGCGCGGCCATCAGCCCGGCCGGCGTATGCTGCTGCGCCGGGGACAGCAGTTTCGCCAGCGTGCCCATCGCTTCTTCCTTGCTGTCGGACGCGGCCAGCCGCGCTTCGAGCAGGCGCAGTTCGCAGCCGATCGCTTCCCACGCGTGTTCGTCGGCCGGAAAATGGTGGCGGATCACCGGGCGTTCGCGCGTCGCGCGCACCGGTTCGGGCGCGGCGGCGGGCGGTTCCGGTGTGCGCCAAGGCGTCGGCGCCGGCTGAGGGCCGGGGCCGGCCTGCGGCAGCGGCACATCCGCCACCAGCCGCTGCAGGCGAACACCGTCGCCGACTCTCCTGTAAAACGCGGCGCCGTCGCCGACGCGCTGCATGACGCCGCGCAGCGCCAGCAAGGCGGATGGTGCGCTGCCGGCCGCCGCGCTGTCGGTGGCGAAGGCGTCGGGCTGCAAGCCCAGTTCGGCCAGTTCATGGCGCGCCACCAGCAAGGCGGCCGACGGTTGCTGGCGCGCCAGGTTGTAGCCGAGCAGTTCGGGCAGGAAGTGTTCGCCCTGCTGCGCCAGCGCCAGTTCGACGGCCGCGCCGCGGCAAGCTTCGTCGTCCGGTTCGCGCGTGGGCTCGCAATGGTGCGTGGCCAGCAGCACGCGGTAGCGCAGCAGGTGGTTGCGCTCGGGCACGCCATAGCCCAGTTGTTCAAGATAGCTCGCCACCAGCGGCTGGAAATCGATATCGTCCCAGCGTTCGATCATGCCGTACAGCGAGGCGCCGTCGCACAGCCGCGCCGGCGCCACCGCGGACAGGAACTGGCAGGCTTGCGCCGGCGTGCCGAAATGGCGGCGCGGCGCGCCATCCTCTCGCGCGGCCAGGTAGGCGTGATAGGCGTCGCTGGCCGCGTCGGCATCGGCCGCGCACCAGTCGGCCAGGCCGTCGTAATGTACGGATGGGCCGTCGGCCAGTCCGGCCGCCGCGCGCAACTGTTCGCGCAGGTAATCGGCCGCTTCGCCGGGCCACAAGGTATCGGTATTATCGAACAGCGCGCGATAAATGCGCAGGGATGAGTCCGAGGGGATTGCTGCTACGGTATTCTGCATGGTTGTCTCTAACGGTTTTTGCCAGTATGTGAATTAGTTGCCTGCGCGCGTAGCAGACATCTTCCCGCCGCTTTGTAAGAATAAGACTACACGGGCAAAAGGTCATGTAAATAAGTAACTTATTAAAGCATCAAGTGGTACACTGGCACGATAGCAGACCGGCGTTTTGCCGCTGTCAATTTAACGCAACACAGGTAGCGCAATCATGGAACTCCAACCGTTAGCAGCAGGCAGCGCCACGGTGCTGCGTCCGGCGGGCCGCATCGACCACACCCACGCGGACGCCTTCAAAATTTCACTCGATCCGTATCTGAGCCAGTGCACGGCGGACGGCACCCGCCTGGTGATCGATTTCACCGACATCAGTTATATCAGCAGCATCGGCCTGCGTGCCCTGATGCTGGCGATCAAGCAGGTCAAGGCGCAGCGCGGGCGCATGGTGCTGTCCGGCCTGACGCCGCAGGTGCAGGAAGTCTTTAAAATCAGCCGCTTCGACATGCTGTTCGAAATTTTCCCGGATTCGGATGCGGCGCTGGCCGCGCTGGCGGAGGGTAGCCCGGCATGAAGGCACGCATCTGGGGCGCGCGCGGTTCGCTGCCGGTGGCGCTGACGCACCAGCAGATCCGCGCCAAGCTGGTGACCGCGCTGGAAGGCGCGGTCGGGCGCAACCTGGACGACAGCGACAAGATCGCCGACTACATCGACAACGAGCTCGGCTTCGAAGTGCGCGGCACCTTCGGCGGCCATTCGAGCTGCGTCGAAGTGGAAGTGTGGGACCCGGCCACCACGCAGGAACATATCATCCTCGACATGGGCAGCGGCGTGCGCCCGCTGGGCGGCGCCAAGCTGGCGCGCTACGGCCCGGGCAAGCCGCAAACCTACCACGTGTTCATGTCCCATTTGCACTGGGACCACATCATGGGGTTCCCGTTTTTCACGCCGGCCTATATCCCGGGCAACCGCATCATCATTTACGGCTGCCACGCGCAACTGGAAACGGCGTTCCGCCGCCAGCAGGAATCGATCAGCTTCCCGGTCGGCTTCGACCAGCTCGGCGCAACCATCGAATTCCGCCAGCTCGAACCGGGCGTGGCGCTGGAATTGAACGGCTTGCGCGTGATCCCGAAGCTGCAACTGCACGCCGGCGATTCCTACGGCTACCGGCTCGAACACGGCGGGCGCACCTTGATCTACAGCACCGATTCCGAGCACAAGCTGGAAGACGCGGCCGCGCGCGAAGCCTTCGTCGAATTTTTCAGGGATGCCGACCTGGTGATCTTCGACGCCATGTATTCGCTGGCCGATTCGATCTCTGTAAAAGCCGACTGGGGCCATTCGAGCAACGTGGTCGGCGTCGAGCTGTGCCAGCTGGCGCAGGCGCGGCGCCTGTGCCTGTTCCACCACGAACCGATCTACGACGATGCGCAGATCGCGCGCGTGCTGGCCGAAACCCGGCGCTACGCCGAGATCACCGGAGAGGCGCCTTTGGAGGTCGTGGCCGCCTACGACGGCATGGAAATTGAACTGTAAGCGCGGCGGCAAGGCTTAGCCATGCGCCGCATCCTCAAGCGTTTCGTGACCGGCCTGCGCGTGCACGGCCGGCCCACGGCGCTGTTCCTGACGCTATTGTTCGCGGTCGTGCTGAGCCAGCCGGACGACGGCCTGCTGCCGGGCTTGCGCCTGGCGCTGTTCGACGGCTACCAGCGCGTCATGCCGCGCGAGCGCATTTCAGGCCCGGTGCAGATCGTCGCCATCGACGAGGCGGCGCTGAAACACTATGGCCAGTGGCCTTGGCCGCGCACCCTGCTGGCCGAACTGCTCGAACGCACCGCGGACCAGCAGCCGCTCGCGATCGGGCTCGATATCTTCATGCCCGAAGCCGACGTGACTTCCCCCGAATCGCTGGCGCGGCGCCTGCCGCCCGGAGATGAGCAGTTGCGGCAGGCCTTGTCCGCCTTGCCGGCCTACGACGACATGCTGGCCGGCGTCATGCGGCAAGCTCCGATCGTGCTCGGCGCGGCCGGCTTCGACGTGCCGACGCCGGGCACCACGGCCGCGCTGCGCGCCTGGCCGATCCACGTCAGCGGCGGAGACGGTTTGCACCACGTGCGGCGCTTCCCGCAGGCGCTGGCCAGCCTGCCGGCGCTGCAGGCCGCCGCCAGCGGGCAGGGCTTGCTGTCGGCCGACCTGGAACACGGCGTGGTGCGGCGCGTGCCGCTGGTGGCGGCGGTGGCCGACGCCGTGTTGCCGTCGCTGTCGATGGAACTGCTGCGCGTGGCCACCGGCACGGCCGCCGTCGACCTGGCGGTCGGGCCGCACGGTGTCCATTCCGTCTCCGTCAGCGACCTGAATGTGCCAACCTTGCCCAACGGCGCGGTCTGGGTGCATTTTTCGCGCCCCGCGCCGGAACGCTACCTGTCCGCGCTGGATTTGATGGAAGGCCGCGCGGCGCCGGACACGCTGCGCAACAAGATCGTCATCGTCGCGCTGACCGGCCTGGGCCTGATGGATTTCAAGACCAATGCGCGCGGAGATTTCCTGCCCGGCGTCGACGTGCACGCGCAATTGATCGAAAGCTTTTTCGACGGCCGCTTCCTGCAGCGTCCACCCTGGATGCGCTGGACCGAGGTGGCCGCCTTCGCCGCCTGCAGCTTGCTGCTGATCTGGCTGATGCCGCGCCAGCACCTGAACCGCGCCACGCTGACGGCCGGCATATTATCTCTGGCGCTGTTCGGCGGCGGCGCGCTGCTGTTCGCCCAGGCGGGCCTGCTGTTCGATGCGCTCGGCGTCTGGCTGGCGATGTGCCTGACCTGCGCCAGCCTGCTGGCGAGCCTGTTCGTCGGCGAGGTGAGCGAGCGGCGCCGCAGCGAACGCGCCCTGCAGCTGGCGCGCGAAGAGGCCGCGAAAACCGCCGGTGAACTGGGCGCCGCGCGCCGCATCCAGATGGCCAGCCTGCCGCAGGCCGCCAGCGCCTTCCCGTGCGAACCCCGCTTCGCGCTGGAAGCGCTGCTCGAACCGGCGCGCGAAGTCGGCGGCGACTTGTACGATTTCTTCATGCTCGACGAGCAGCGCATGCTGTTCCTGATCGGCGACGTGTCCGGCAAGGGCTTGCCGGCCAGCCTGTTCATGGTGGTGGCCAAGGCGCTGTCGAAGAGCATCGCGCTGCGCGAGACGGCTAGCGTGCCCGACCTGGCAGCGATCGTCAACCGCGCCAACCGCGAACTGTTGCGCGAAAACCCGGAGATGCTGTTCGTCACGGCCGTCATCGGCATCCTGCACGCCGACAGCGGCGAGGTCACGCTGTGCAACGCGGGCCACGACGCGCCGCGCATGCTGCACGCCGACGGTACGCTGGAACGCATGCAGGCGGCCGACGGCCCGCCGCTGTGCGTGCTGGAAGATTTCGACTACCCGGTACAACACTACCAGTTGCGTCCCGGCGACACGCTGTGTCTGACCACCGACGGCATTTCCGAAGCGATGAACGAGCAGGGTGATTTGTACGGCAACGAGCGTCTCGACGCGCTGCTCGAACGCGTGGCCGGCGCCGGTCCGCACGAACTGGCCGCCGCGCTGCGAGAGGATGTGCGCGTGCACGTCGGCACGGCCGAAGCGTCCGACGACCTGACGCTGCTGGTGCTGCGCTGGAATGGATCTCCCGCCGAGCCGGTGCACGTGCGGCAGAGTGGTGAAGGCGTCGCCGCGCTTCTGTAGCAAAATGGCGAACCGGTGGAAGGGCTATGGACACAAGCGGCCCGATAGTGCGAAGATGACCTGCCATTTTGTTTGATGGCGGCCCCACCACTGGAGGTGTTCATGTTTTCATCGATCCGTACCCGCATCGTCGTCATCACCACCTTGATCGTCACCGTCGCCTTGTGCGTGACCGGCGGCGTCACCTACTGGATCGTGCGCGCCAACGGGCAGGAAACCATCCGCCAAAACCTCGATGCGATCGCGACCGGCCATGCGCTGGCGATCGACGAATGGGTCGCGGCCAAGCGCATGGCGGTGCTCGCCGCCCTGGCGATGGCCAAGAGCGGCGATCCGCTGCTGGTGATGCAGCAATTGCAGCAGTCGGGTGGCTTCAAGGTGGCCACGCTCGGTCTCGACGACAAGTCCGTGTTCGGTTCGCCGCCGCCGCCGGCCGGCTTCGATCCGACCAGCCGGCCGTGGTACAAGGAGACCCGGCAGGCTGCCAAATTCCTCGTCACAAAACCGTACGCGGATTTCCAGACCAAGGCACCGATGGTGTCGTTCTCCAGCCCGCTGGTGCGCGACGACGGGGTGCAGGGCGTGGTGTCGGCCGGCATGTCGCTGGCCGGCGTGCGCGACGTCGTCGCCTCGGTGCATCCGACGCCGGCCAGCCTGGGCTTCGTGGTCGATTCGGAAGGTACGATCATCGCGCATTCGGATGAAAAATACGGCCGCAAGCCGGTGTCGGAACTGTCGCCCTTATTGACGGCGTCGACCGCCGCGACGCTGGCGGCGTCGCCCGAGCCGATCGAGGTCGAACTGGGTGGCGCGGTCAAGCTGATGCGCTCGCGGCCGATCAAGGGCACCGACTGGTACCTGATCGTCGCGCTCGACAAGGAGGAAGCGACGACCGGCCTGCGCAGCGTACTGAAAACCACGGTCGTATCGATCATCGCGCTGGCGGTGGCGGCGGTCTTGCTGGTCGGCGCGCTGGTGACGTCGGCCTTCGCGCGCCTGTCTGAAATCCGCGACGCGATGAACGAGATCAGCACCGGCAGCGGAGACTTGACGCAGCAGTTGCCGGCGCACGGGCAGGATGAAGTCGCGCAGATCGCCACCGCGTTCAACCTGTTTACGGACAAGATGAACGATATCCTGTTGCGCATCCGCGACGGCAGCGTGGCGATCCAGGCCGCCACGTCGGAAATCGCCGGCGGCAACGCCGACCTGTCCGCGCGCACCGAATCGCAGGCCAGTTCGCTCGAACAGACCGCCGCGTCGATGGAGGAAATGACGGCCACCGTGCGCCAGAACGCCGCCAACGCGAAACACGCCGACGAACTGACGGCGGCCGCGTCGGCGCTGGCCAGCAAGGGTGGCGCGGTGATCGGCGATGTCGTGTTTACGATGAATTCGATCCGCGCCAGTTCTTCGCGCATCGTCGACATCATCGGCGTGATCGACGGCATCGCGTTCCAGACCAATATCCTCGCCTTGAACGCGGCGGTGGAAGCGGCGCGCGCCGGAGAACAGGGACGCGGCTTCGCCGTGGTGGCCGGAGAAGTGCGCAACCTGGCGCACCGCTCGGCCAGCGCGGCCAAGGAAATCAAGGAATTGATCAACGATTCGGTGTCGAAGGTCGAATCGGGCAGCAAGCAGGTGACGGCGGCCGGCGCGACCATGGACGACATCGTCGAATCGGTGCAGCGCGTGGCGGGCATCATGACGGAGATTACATCGGCCAGCGTCGAACAGGGTTCCGGCATCGAGGAAATCAACCGCGCCGTGACGCAGATGGACGAGATGACGCAGCAGAACGCGGCGCTGGTCGAACAGGCCGCCGCCGCGGCCGAAAGCCTGGAAGACCAGGCCGTCAAGCTCAGCGAAGCGGTCGCCATCTTCAAGCTGCACCAGTCGTCGGGCGCGTCCCATCAACCCCCGGCCCCGCTGCCCAACGCGGCGCGGCGCATGCTGCGCTGACGGCCGCCTGGCCGCTCGACCGGAGTTCCCGGATCAGTGCTTAATGCCGTTAAGTTAGCGCCAAATTGTCATTCCCGCGCAGGCGGGAATCCCATTTTAGAGTCGCAAACGGCGCAAAAAGATGGGATTCCCGCTTTCGCGGGAATGACAACTTTACGTTCGGGGAGGGGCAGCTTGACAGCATTAGGATCAGTGCTGCCTGAACACCTCGGCGAACATCGGCACCAGCAACTTGTTGCCGGACTCGCTCAGGTGGTTGTCGTCGTGGTACAGCGGGCGGCCATCCCGGCTGCCGTAGCAGCGGCCATCGTGGCAAAGATAGGGTAATGGGTCCAGGATCTTGACGCCGCACGATTTGTGCGCGGCATCCTGGGCGGCCCAGATCCAGTCGTTGCGCTTGTGATAGGCATCCATCGAAATCGATACCTCTCCCTTCATGCCAAAGCTCATCCTGCGCGACAGCGTCTTCGGCACGTCGACGCCCATTTCCGGGATCGGGCGCATCATGTAGACAGTCCTGTGCTTGGCCAGCGCGCACGCCGAATCGGTGACCTTGTGTGAAAATTCATCGATGAAGGCTGGCGTCGTCACCGGATAGATCTTCGAGAAATACACCATCGGCGTATCGACGTCGAGCCGGTCCTCGTTGGGGCCGAACGCCGCCGCCGCATACCTGCCGATGATGACGACCGGGATGGCGGCCGGCAGCGCATCGAGCCGCCTGTCGGCCCACTCGATGAATTCCGTGCACTTGTATTCCGGCGGCTGGTTCAATACCGCGGACGGCACTTTTTTCAGGCCGGAGACGAAGGGGCAACTGCTGTACGACCATTGCACCACGCCGGCATTGTCGCTCGGCCCCGCCTTGGCAAAGCCGGTGACGACGGCTTCGGCGTGGCTGTCGCCGACGGCGATCGCCTTCCAGTCGCTGCCGCCGCCATAGATGCACGATGGCGATGTGGATCCGACGCGCGGGTGGCACACGGCGCGGCGCGGATTGACGTTACCCGTCTCGGCCGCCGCGCGTTCGACGATCGCCGGAAAACGCCCGCCGATCCCCTGCATGCGCCACACCGCCATGCCCGGCAGCGTCACCGCTGTCACGGCGGCGATCAGCACGACCGTCGCCGAGCGGAACCGGATGCGCCCGAGCAGGTTCCTGGCGGGCTGCTCCACCCACGCATGGGAATAATGGCCGAGGATGAAGGTGGCGAGCAGGCCGCCGGCCAGCGCCGCCGCGTCATACCGCAGTTCGATGTAGACCAGGCTGACATACACCGGCCAGTGCCACAGGTACAGAGAGTAAGAACGGTCGCCGATCCATTGTGCGACGCGGTTGCCGGTCCACGGCGATACGCGGCTGGCGAACAGCACCA
This sequence comes from Pseudomonadota bacterium, assembly GCA_040389645.1. GTDB lineage: Bacteria > Pseudomonadota > Gammaproteobacteria > Burkholderiales > Burkholderiaceae_D > Rugamonas. Next base: position 378,354 of record JAZJZT010000001.1, read on the forward strand.
GCATCGCGGCCGACACCGGCAATATCGCGCGCCAGCCTGGCCAAGGCACGTTTTTGTCGAAGGTCGCGATCGACAATAAAATCAGCAGCAGCCCCGCCGTTTCCATCCAGCGCCGCCGGGTCGACGACATCCAGGTAAATGCCGGCAGCAAGAACACCAGGCCGCCGCCCAGCATTTCCCAGGCGCGGGTATGCAACAGGTAAAAGGCGGCGGTGGGATTGGCGCCGGACGTGAACACGGATGCCCCGAGCGAGAGCGCGATGCCGAGCGCGATGGTCCAGCGCTGCGCGCCGCGGCCCGGTTTCAGGCGCCAGGCGGCCCACAGCACGACCGGCAGCAGCAAATAAAACTGCCATTCAACCGACAGCGACCAGGTATGCAGCAGCCATTTCTCGTGCGATGCGCTGTCGAAGTAACCGGCCTCCTGCCAGTATTCGATATTCGACAGGAAGGACATGCTGTAGATCGCGTGACTGCTCAAGGTCTTGTATTCGGGCGGCAGCAGCACGAACCAGCCCAGCGCCAGCAGCACGGCGCACAGGCCGAGCAGCGCCGGCACGATGCGCTTGGCGCGCGCCATATAAAATCCGGTCAGCGAGAACGTGCCCCGTTCCAGTCCCTTGACGACAATCCCGGTCATCAAATATCCGGAAATGACGAAGAAGATGTCGACGCCGACGAAGCCGCCCTTGAAGCCGGGGATGCCGAAGTGATACAGGATGACGGAGAGGACAGCCCAGGCCCGCAGCCCGTTGATATCGTTGCGAAAATCGGGGCGGGGGCCGGCCTTGTCTTTGATTTGCATGAGTTGATGCCACTGTTATTCGGTAGCCGGTATTTTAGTGGAGCGCGGCGCTGTCCGCAGCGAATTTGCCGATTTGTCCGATGCGGATCATGCGATGCGGTGCGCCAGCGATTCGGCCACGTGGTGCGCCCAGGCGGCGATCGTCAGGGACGGCGGCACGCCGGGCGCTGCCGGCAGGGCGGCGCCGTCGGCGATGTACAGGCCGGGATTGCCGTGAATTTCACCGTGCCGGCCGATCACGCCGTGCGCGGCATCGGCGCCCAGGCTGGCGCCGCCCCAGGGATGCATCGTCAGCGCCTTCCCGGCCAGCCACAGCTTGCCGCCGCGTTCCTCGCGCAGTACCTCGAAGCCGGCGCGGATTTTCCGGTACACCGCTTCGTGCGCCGCGTCGTAGTGCACGCGCAGGCGCCCGTTGTGCCACGAGACGGCACCGTGGCCGCTGTCGATTCCCATGCCGAGCACCGGCACCGTGCGCGCGAGCATGCGTTTCAGGAAAGCGGGCATCGGTACCGTATCGATGCCGGGCATGCCGGCCAGGCCGAGCCAGGGCGCACTGGCGCCGTCCACCAGCAGGCGCCCGAGCATGGGCGGCGCCCGGTACAACGGCGTCGCGGCAGCCTCGCGCAGCCAGGCGCCGAACAGGTCGCCGTTGGCGCCGAAGTTGCGGCCCAGCGCCGGCATGGCGCCCAGCGCGCCGGCGGAAGCGAACAACAACTGCAGCGTATTCATGGTGCCGGCGGCCAGCACGATTGTCGTGGCGCGCGCGGTCCCGGCCCGGCCCGTGCGCAAGTCCGTATAGTGGACGGTGTAGCCATCGGCCGCGCGCGTGATACGGTTCGCCTCGCACAACTCGCGCACGGTCAGCCCGCAGCCCAGCGCCGGCGCCAGGTAAATCGCGTCGAGCGTGGCCTTGGCGCCGTGGCGCGAGCCCAGAAAACCGTCGCCGTCGAAACGGCAGGCGGCGCGCGCCACCGAAGCAAGCGTGCCTGGCGGGCCGGCACCGCGTTGCACATGCTCTTCCAGTTGGAGCGCCGTGCATGGTTGCGTGGCGGCCGGCTGGCAGCGTCCGGCGCCCGGCAGGTGGCTCCAGATCGAATTCGGTATCGCGTCGCTGCGGGTAGCGCGTTCGGCGCCCAGGTCGGCGATGATCCTGTCATAGTATTGTTCGACTTGGCCTGGCGCCAGCAGCGGATGGTGGCCTTGCCAGTAATCCGGTGCGTGCGGCCGTTCGAGCATGCCGGCCCAGACATGGCTGCCGCCGCCCACCGACGAACTGGTGACGATGTTCAGGCCCGGATGCATCGCCAGTTCCAGCAATCCGGCCCGGTTCAGACCGAGGTGGCGTCCATTCCAGCTGGCGCCGCGCAGCAGGTGGCTGTAGGCCCTGGCGCCATAGGGCAGCGGTGCGCGCCCGGCGATGCCCATCGCGCGCACCGGCGCGGTGTCGCGCCACGGGCCGCGTTCGAACAGCAACACTTTGCTGCCCGCGCGGGCCAGGCGACTGGCGGCGATGCTGCCGCCGAAACCGCTGCCGATGACGATCACGTCGCCGTCTTTTGTATTGTTCAAGGCCGTGCCCTCAGCGGTGCAGTTCGGATTCGACGATCTGCTCTATTTCGCCGCTGCGCTTCATGTCGTGCAGGATGGCGTTGAACTGGCGCACGAAATCGCCCTTGAACGCGAATCTCTCGTTGCCGTTGCGCGTAAAACCGAGGTAGCCGTATTCCTGGCTGATCACCAGTTCTTCGACGATGCCGGGACCATGCCGGTAGGCCGGCTCGGACCTGATGCGAAACAGGCTGTGCAGGATCGCGTAGCGGTCGTTCATGTAGCAGTCGAGCCGGCCCAGCATCAACTTGCGCAGGTTTTCGTCGGTGCCCCTGGCCTCGGCCAGCGTGATCAGGCCCTGCCGGCGCGCCAGTTCGAACTGGCTGCCGCCGATCAGGAAGCCAGTATTGGTGCCGATGCGCAGGCCAAAATAATCGTCCGGCCAGCGTTTCGCGGTGCTTTTCGGTTCGACCGCCGCGTTGCAGAACAGCGTCACGCTTTCAGTCAGAATCGGTTCCGAGTAATCCATGTAGGGACGCTCGCCGGGCCGATAATAGGGCGGCGACAGGGCGAACGCTTCGCCTTGCTCGAGCATTTTCAGGCCGCGCTTCCAGGGCACGGGCAGCACCTGCACATGGTATGCCGGCATGCGGGTGAAGGCCTTGCGCAGGATGGCCGAATAGACGCCGCGCGATTCGCCATTGACGGCGTAGGAGTAGGGCGGATAGGCGTCGTCGGCATACACGGTTACTTCGACCACTGCCGCCAGCGCCGTCCCGCCGGCACGGGCCGGAAGCGGTAGCGCGCAGTACAGCAACAGCAGTGCGACGGGCCAGATCGATGTCACTCTATCCATGAAGGCTTTCGGCCGTTTTCTAGCGCACGCGAATTTCCACCCGCCGGTTGCGCTGCTCGGCCTTGCCGTCGGCGGTCGGCACCAGCAATTCCCGCTCGCCGCGCCCGGACACATTGATGCTGTCGGCCGGCACGCCGGCTTCGATCAGCAGGCGCTTGACGGTTTCGGCGCGCTTCAGCGACAGCGTATCGTTGAAGGCCAGCGTGTCGACGCGGTCGGTGTGGCCGATGACGAACACTTCCGGCGCGGCGCGCCGGCTCAGTTCAGTCTTGATCTGGCCGAGCCGCTCGGCCGATTCCGGCACCAGCGTGTCGGTGCCGGTCTCAAAATAAATGGTGAACACGGTCGCGCCTTTCGGCAGCGCGGCCAGCGTCGTGCGGTAGCGGCCATTGATTTCCAGGGGATCTTCGGCGCGCGACGTCAGCGTCGCACCGCGGTCCACGCTGGCGCCCTGGTAGGGCCGGTCCAGCACGGTCTCGCCGGTGCTGGATGTCACGATCAGCGCGCTCGGCCTGCCATCCTGGCTGGGCAGCAATGTGATGCGTTCGGTCGGCGCCGGGTGATGTTGCGCCAGTGCGGCGACCAGGCAGGCAATCCAGATCAGTGCCACCATTATTGCGTGTCTCCATCGCCGACTTCAATCACGAATTCCGTGCCGCGCACGCCGAGCACAGTGCTGGGCGTGGAAAACTTGACGGCCTTGGGCGACTGTTTCGACAGCTTGCCCGAAATGACGGCCAGCGTGCCGCGCTTGACCGACGCATCGAGCGTGCCTTCGTGCGTGGTGCTGTCGAAGGCGAATTTTTCCAGCGCCAGCGTGGTGTTCGGCCCGAGCGCGAGCAGCGTCTCGTCGCGCAAGGTGATGCCGGCGCTGCCGTCGGCGCCGGTGATGATGCGATCGCTGGACAGCACGGCCGCGCCGACCGGGCCGGCCATCTGCTTGCCGGCGCGTTCGATCGTCACGCTGCCTTTCGAAGTTTTGATCATACCGGCCGGATCGGCGGCAAGGGCTGGCAATGCCAGCGCGCCGACCAGCGCGGCGAGAATTTGTAATTTTATTGTGCGCATGACCGCCTCCATTCATAGACATTCCGATAATATGCTTGTATGGAGCAAAAAGGAAACAATTCGGCGGAAAAAGGTTGCGAGTTAGGCACGCGTTTCGATGCGCGGCGCTCTGACGCGCCCGCCGCGCTGGCGCATGCGGGAGCCGCGCTGCGCGCCGCCGGTGCGACGCCGGCCACGGTGGCGCGCGTCGAACTGATCTTGGAGGAATTGTTCCTCAACAGCGTATTGCACGGTTATCGCGGCGACAGCGCCAGCCCGGTCTGGATCGCCGTACGCGCGGACGGCTTTTGTTATGTCGACGAAGCTCCGCCGTTCAACCCGCTGGAGGACGGCCCGGCCGGCGTCGCGCCCGATCCGGCGCTGACGATCGAAGACCAGCCGGTCGGCGGCGCCGGCCTGCTGCTGATACGGCAACTGGCGCGCCAGGCAAGCTACTGCCGGCAGGATGGACGCAACTGCCTGATCATCACGGTGTGATGCCGACGCAGTCAAGTTAGCGCCAAACCTGTCGTTCCCGCGAAGGCGGGAACCCATAGCACGTTAATTCCGCTTGCGGATCATGCGATTATAGAAGAAGGCATATATGCTATGGGTTCCCGCCTCCGCGGGAACGACATCTCTAGGGTCTGTGGCGGCGTAACCGTGAACGATTAAAACTTGGTGAACTGCGCTTCGTCCGGCGTTTCGCCGGCATAGGCCAGATTGTGCGCCGAGCGGGCGTCGCGCCGCGGGCGCACCACCTTCATAGACGTCGCGGGCCGGCCGGACGGACGGCGCGGCGCGACTTCGTCGCTGGCGTACTGCTTGAACATCGCCATCAACTGGTCCAACTGGCCCGCCTGCGAATTCATTTCCTCGGACGTCGCCGCCAATTCCTCGGAGCTGGCCGCGTTGAGTTGCGTGGTCTGGCTCAACTGGCCGACGGCGCCGTTGATCTGGCGTACGCCGGCCGCCTGCTCGTCCGACGCGGCGGCGATTTCCTGCACCAGGTCCGACGTGCGGCGGATGTTCGGCACCATTGCATCGAGCAGCAGGCCGGCCTGTTCGGCCAGGTCCACGCTGTTGGCGGCGACTTCGCCGATTTCCTGCGCGGCGATCTGGCTGCGCTCGGCGAGTTTTCTCACCTCGGCGGCCACCACAGCGAAACCCCTGCCGTGTTCATGGGCGCGCGCCGCTTCGATGGCCGCGTTCAAGGCCAGCAGGTTGGTTTGATAGGCGATATCGTCGATGATGCTGATCTTCTTGGCGATCTGCCGCATCGCCGCGGCGGTGGCCTTGACCACTTCGGCACCCTTGCTAGCTTCGACGGCGGCCTTGGTCGCGATGCCGTCGGTGATCTTTGCGTTTTCCGCGTTCTGCGTGATCGACGCTGTCATTTGTTCGAGCGAGGAACTGGTTTCCTCGACGCTGGCGGCCTGCTCGCTGGTGGCTTGCGACAGCGATTGCGCGGTGGCGCTCACTTCGGTCGATGCGCTCGACAGCGCGCCGACGACGGACTGCACTTCGCGCACGATGGCGCTCAGGCTGCGCGAAATCCAGAACGCTAGCAGGCAGCCGAGTACCGCGATGACGACATCGAACGATAAAATCCAGCGTTTCGCGTTTTCCGAGATGCGGCTCATGTTCAGCGAAGCGGCGCGCGTCTCGCTGGCGTTCAGCGCCAGCAGTTTTTTGCAGGCGTTGGAAATGGCGGCGTCGGCGCCCTTGATCGCCTTGTCCATTTCCGCCACGCTGGCACCCTTGTCGCGCATCGCTTCGAGCTGTTGCATGCTGTCGGCATAGGCCTTGGTGCCGCCCAGGATCTCGTTGAGCAGCGTCTGCTCTTCATGCGTGACTGCGCCGCCGGACTGGTAGGTGCCGACCGCCTTGTCGATGGCGGCCAGTTCGGCGCGGAATTTGCCCGCATACTCTCCGCCGCGCACCATGTAATTCTTGAAGTTTTGCACGGCGGCGCCCTGCGCCGTGACGGCGTTCAGCACCGCATCCTTGCGCATCAGCGTGACGTCCTCGAAGTCCGACCACTGGCCATGCAGCGCCGTCAGGTTGACAAAGGCCGTCAGCCCCAGCAACACCACCAGCATGACAATCCCGCCCATCCCGAAATGCAGGCGGGTTTCCATTTTCATCCGTTTCAGCATGACCTGACTCCTTGTGGTGGCGCTTCGAGACAACGTGCTGCGCATGCGGCAGGCGGCGGACGCGGCCGCCCGATACCGGGCCTGGACAGTGGAATCCATTGTGACGTATTTATGCGCGGCAATTCTCACCAAAAATCACAATCCGACACACTTTAGGCGCGCGCCGCAACAGTTTATGTATTGTTTTATGCAATAACCGTTGAAGCAACAACAAGTCTTGTCAGGCCGGCACGCCGTCGACCACGTAGCAGTCGCGCCCATTGCGTTTGGCGGTGTACAGAGCGCGGTCGGCGCGCGCCACCAGGCTGGCCTCGCTTTCGCCGTCGCAGCCGTACAAGGCCAGGCCGATGCTGGTGCTGACTTGCATCAGCTTGCCGTCGACGTGGAAGCCGTGCCGGATGGCGGCGATGATCTTGTCGGCCAGCAGCGACGTTTCGGCATCGCTGTGGATGTTTTCGAAAATGATGACGAATTCGTCGCCGGCCAGGCGCGCCACGGTATCGGTCGAGCGCACCGCGCCGGACAGGCGCTGCGCGAATTCCTTCAGCACCGTGTCGCCGGCGCCGTGGCCAAGCGTATCGTTGATCGACTTGAAATGGTCGATGTCCAGGTAGGCCAGCGCCATCTGCTGCGGGTGGCGCCGCGCGCGCGCGATGGCCAGGCCCAGCACTTCCTCGAACTTGCGGCGGTTGGCGATGCCGGTCAGCGGATCGAGCCGCGCCAACTCGATCAACTGCTGCTCGACGGCCTTGATGCGGCTCATGTCGTGCGTCAAGCCATACACGCCGGCCACGCTGCCGTCGGGCCGCACGTCCGGCACGAACGTCGTTTCCAGCGTGCGCGAGGCGCCGCGCACGCGGGCGCGCAATTCGAAACTGATCATCTCTCCCTTGAACGCCTGTTCCAGCAGCGGCCGGTGCCTGTCGTATTGCGCCGGGCCGATCGCCTCGCTCAGCGGGCAGGCCGTCAGGCGCGCCGGGTCCAGCCCCAGCCAGCGCTGGAAGGTCGCGTTGGCAAAGCGCAGCCGGTGCGCGCGGTCGATATACGAGATCAATACCGGCAGGTGGTCGGTGATCAGTTGCAGGCGCTTTTCGCTGGCCGCCTGCGTCAATTCCGCTTCCTTGCGCTGGGTGATATCCATGCCGACCATATAAAAGCCGGCCACGCCGCCGTCGGCGGCGACGTCGGGCACCAGTTCGACCAGCAGGTGCATATTGCGCCCCAGTTCATCGCCGGAGCGTTCCTCGTGCACCCGTTCGCCGCGCAGCGCGGCTTCGATCCCGGTCTGCCAGCGCAGGTAGGCATGGCGGCCGAACACTTCTTCGATCGTGCGTCCCAGCATGCTCTTCGGGTCGATGCCGAGCATGAACTGGTAATGCTCATTGGTGAAGCGGTAGCGCAGGTCGCGGTCGATATAGGCGACCAGCAGCGGCATGTTGTCGGCGATGATGCGCGCGCGCCTTTCGCCGGCGGCGATGCGCTCCTCGAACGCGACCCGCTCGGAGACATCGTGCAGGAAGGCGGTGGCATAGTATTCGCTGCCATGCTGCAGCGCGCCGATCGACAGTTCGACCGGTATTTCGTGGCCGTCGCGGTGCAGCGCGGGCATGCGCACGCGGTTGTTGATCAGCGGGCCGGCGCCTTCGCGCGCAAAGCGCGCCATGCCGGCGCGGTGCGCGGCGCGCATCTGCGGCGGCACGATCAGCATGGCGACGTCGCGCCCGATCGCCTCGTCGCGGCGCCAGCCGAACGTGTGCTCGGCCTGCGCATTCCACTCGGTGATATTGCCCTCGGTATCGCAACTGACGAAGGCGGCCGGCGCATGTTGCAGGATGTTGCGCACCAGCGTTTCGCTGTCGCGCGTGCGTTCCTGCGCGTCCGCGCGCTCGGCCATCAATTCATAGAAGGCGTCGCTCAATTCGCCGATTTCATCGCGCCGCCCGGAACGCAGCAGCGCGATGTCTGCGCCGCCCTTGCGGATGTTCGCCAGGTTGCCGCGCAAGCGTTGCAGCGGTTGCAGCAGGCGCACCACGGCCAGCCAGGCCAGCAAGCCCGCCAGCGCGGCCAGCGCCGTGGACGCGATGACGGCGCGCTCGCGCAGTTCGATCAGCGGCGCGAACGCTTCGGCCGTCGGGTAGCGCGCGGCCACGATCCAGTTGGTCGTGTGCAGCCGTTTATAGGAATAAATGCCTTCGCTGCCATCCTTGTTCTGCGCCTCGGTCCAGCCTTCGAAGCCGGCCAGCGCCATCTCGGTGGCGCGGTTGTAGCCGGGGCGGTTGTTGATGTGCTGCAGCAGCCGGCTCGGGGTCGGGTGGTGCAGCAGGATGCCGTCGGTGGTCATGATGAACATGAAGCCGGTCTTGCCCGGCTTGAGTGCATTGATCGGGCCGAAGAAATCCGATTTCTGCAAGTCGATGCTGCCGGTGATGACATACGCCACCTGGTTGTCGCTGTCGAGCACGGGTTGCGTCACCAGCACCACCGGCCGGCCCGACAGCTGGCTCAGGAACGGGGCCGAGATCATGCCCTTGCGGCTGCGCAGCGTCTGCTCGAAATACGGGCGCGCGTTGGCGCTCACCGGCCCCGTGTTGAGGTCGGGGCGCAAGGTCGCCACCATCAGGCCGGCGCGGTCGAACACGACGATGTTGGAAAATTCGGCGCGCACCACGGGGCGCGATTCGAGCAGCGCCTGCAATGCACCGGGCTGGTCCTGCGCCTGCAGCGGCATTCCTTCGGGCAGCGTGGCCAGCAGCGCGCGCTTGCTTTCGAGCTGTTCGTCGACATACGCCGCCGCGGTCGACAGCACCGCGTACTGCTGCGCGCCGATGATGCCTTTCATGTCGCGCTCGGCCATCAGCAGCGCCAGCCAGGTCACCACCGTGGCGGCGGCCAGCACCAGCAGGACGACGACGCTGGTCATACGGAATTTCAAACTGCGCGGGAGTAAGCCCTTAATGGCCATGTTGTACGTGGGAGTCGGTGAACAGCGTGGAGTATTGCACACCCGCCCCGCGCAAGCCATGCGAATTTGTTTACATACGTTGTCAAGTAGGCAAATACCGGCGCTTGCACTACAATTGCCGCATCGCATTTTTTTGCAAGGTAACCGATCCGATGTCCAAGCCTGTCGTAGCAGCAGTTTCCGTCGCCGTCGCCGCCGCACTGGGTGCCGGCTATTATGTGGCCGGCCGCGCCGCGCATGGTCCGGCGTCGGCGCCGGCCGCGCCGCGTGCCGCCGCCGCGCCAGGGGGCGTGCAGGCCGGCGCGCTCGCCGCGCAATTGCAGGAAGTGCTGGCCGCCTACCGCAAGACCATCGTGTTGCTGGCCGATGAAAAAAGCATGGCCGCGCCCGAGCGCGAAGTGGCCAGCCGGGTCGGCCAGGGGCTGTTTCACGACAACCAGCTGCGCCTGGCCAAGGCCGACGAGGCGCTGACCGCGCTGGCGGCATCGGCCGACGGCAACCGTTTCGAGCGCATCGCCGCGCTGCTCGACTATATCGAATCCGATCCCGGCCTGTTCGATGCCGACCGCCTGGCCTTCCGCGAACTGCTGCAATCGCTGCAGGGGCAGGTCGCCAAGGATGGCTCGCTGCCGGCGATTAAATTACATAAACGCGTGTCCGAAGACCTCGACGCGCTGGCGGAAATAGAACGCAATTACGACAAGGAGATCAAGCAGATCTTCGGCCGCTTCGAGCAGCGCGGCATCGAACTGAAACGCGAACGCTGGGACGATTACGTCGCGCACTTGAAAAAGCTGTACAGCCGCGAACAGATTTTGAAGGAATACGGCGTGGTGCTGCCGTATCCGCCGGCCGCCGTGCCGGCCGCCGACGACAAACAGGAAACGGGAGAGATCTTCGGCAAGACGCTGCCGAAGAAAACCGTGGTGCTGACCTTCGACGACGGCCCCCATAAACGCTACAGCGAAGAAATCGCGGCCATTCTCAAACAGTACGGCGTGCCGGCCGTGTTTTTCAGCGTCGGGCGCAACCTGGGCAGCCTCGACGCGGACGGCAAGGCAAAACTGAACGGCGGCGCCGACATCAGCCGCAAGCTGAAGGCCGCCGGTTACACGCTGGCCAACCACAGTTTCAGCCACGCGCAACTGTCGAAGGAAAGCGGAGACAAATTAAAATCGGAAATCCTCGATACCGACGTGCTGTTGAAGGCGATCGACAGCGAGCGCTCGCCGCTGTTCCGTTTTCCGTATGGCGCGCGCAACAGCGAAGGCATGGCTGCGCTCGACCACGCGCATCTGAAATCGGTGATGTGGAATATCGATTCGCTCGACTGGGCCGACCCGGTGCCCAGCTCGATCGCCGAGCGCGTGCTGCAGGCGGTCGAAAAGGAAGGGCGCGGCATCATCCTGTTCCACGACATCCATGAACGCACCGTCAAGGCGCTGCCGGCCGTGCTGGAACGGCTAATAGCCGAGGGTTACCAGTTCGCCGGATGGGATGGCAGCACCTTCAAGGTCGCGCAGGGGGCCGCGCCGGTGGCGGATAAAACGCCCGTCACGGCCGGTTACGGCAATTCCTGGGCCATCGTGGTCGGCATCGACGATTACCAGAAATGGCCGAAGCTGCAATACGCGGTGCGCGACGCGCAGGGCGTGCGCCAGGCGCTGGTCGACAAGTTCGGCTTCGCGCCGGAACGGGTGGTCGCGCTGAACAATGCGCAAGCCACCCGCGCCGGCATTCTCGGCGCCTTCCACGACAAGCTCGCAACGGCCAATGGCGGCGTGCAAAAGAACGACCGCATTTTCGTCTTCTTCGCCGGCCACGGCGCCACCCGCAAGCTCAGTTCCGGGCGCGACCTTGGATATATCGTCCCCTTCGACGCCGACCCGAACCAGTTGGCGACCGACGCGATACCGATGACGGAAATCCAGAACATCGCCGAAAGCCTGAACGCGAAACACGTGCTGTTCGTGATGGACGCCTGCTACAGCGGCCTCGGATTGACGCGCGGAGGCGGTTCGTCCTCCTTCCTGCGCGATAATGCCAAGCGCATCGGGCGCCAGATGTTGACCGCCGGCGGCGGAGACCAACTGGTGGCCGACGGCGGCCCGAACGGCCACTCGGTATTTACGTGGACGCTGCTGCAAGGGCTGGCCGGCAAGGCGGACTTGAACGGCGATGGAATGATCACGGCGACCGAACTGGCGGCCTATGTCGCGCCGGCGGTGGCCGGCGTGTCGAACCAGACGCCGGCCTTCGGCAGCCTGCCCGGTTCCGAGGGCGGGGATTTCGTCTTCGAACTCCCGGGAGAGACCGAATTCCTCGGTGCAGGCACGGCGCAACTGTCGAACGACGCGATCGCACTGAACTCCCGACTGGACGCGACCCGTCCTCCGCTGGCCGCGACCGTCGCCGAAGCGAAGACGGCGCCCCCGGTCGCGGTCGCCGTCAAGGATTTGCAGGGCGGCCAGCAGACCATCGTGCCGCCAGGCGCCGTGCCGACTTCCGGCCGCCAGCTGGCGCAGCGCGCCAACGACCGCGGCCTGCAACTGTTCAAGGAAAAGCAGTACGCCGCGGCCGAAGCCCAGTTTACAGAAGCGCTGAAACTGCGCACCGATTTCGCCCTGGCGGCCAACAACCTCGGTTTCGTCTTCTATAAGCAGGAGCGCTACCAGGAAGCGGCGCGCTGGTTCGAAAACACCGTCAAAATGGACCCGTCGCGCGCGATCGCCTACCTGAACCTGGGCGACGCCAGCGTGCGCGCGGGAGATGCGAAACGCGCGCAAAGCGCCTACCGCACCTATCTTGAACTGGCGCCGAATGCCGGCGGTGCGAACTACGCCAGGCAGCAGCTGGAGAAATTGTGATGCGCATCGAAGGGATATTGTGGGATAACGACGGTGTGCTGGTCGATACCGAGCGCCTGTTCTACGAAGCGAACCGCCTGGTGTTCGAGCCGCACGGCATCGCCTTGACGGAACTGGATTTTTTCAACTGGTACCTGGCCGATAATTGCGGCGCCTGGCACCTGCTGGAACAGCGCGGCATGCCGGAGCCGCAGATCACGGCACTGCGCGCCGAACGCAACCGCCTGTATTCGGTGCTGTTGCTGGAAACGGAGATCGTGCCCGTACCGGGCGTGACGCAAGTGCTCGAAGCGCTGGCCGCGCGCCTGCCGATGGGCGTGGTGACCAGCTCGATCGGCAACCATTTCGATATCATCCACGGCCGCCTCGACCTGCTGCGTCATTTCAGGTTCGTGCTGACGGCGGAAAGCTATGTCAACAGCAAGCCTTCACCCGAACCTTATTTGCTCGGCCTGGAACGCCTGGGCCTGGGCGCGGACCGGTGCGTGGTGATCGAAGATTCGCCGCGCGGCTTGCAGGCGGCGACGGCGGCCGGCATCCGCTGCATCGTGCTGCGCAACGCATTGACGCGCCATTACGATTTTCCCGGAGCGTGGAAAATCGTCGACGGCATGGATGAACTGTATGCGGAACTGTCCGCGCTGGAAACGGCATGATGGGCGCATCGCCTGGAGCGAAGGCCAGCTTGTCATTCCCGCGCAGGCGGGAATCCAATTCCCAGGACTGACGCGATGGCGCATTTTCACCTGTGCTGGGAAATCGGCGCCGGCCTGGGTCACGCCGGGCGCCTCAAGATACTGGCGCTGGCGCTGCTCGGGCGAGGCCACCGCGTCACCATGAGCCTGCGCGACCTGCCGCATACGCACGCGGTGCTGGCCGACCTCGATATCCCCAAGTTGCAGGCGCCGTTCTGGATGCACCGCACGGCGGGCATGCCAGCTAACCAGTCCAGCCTGGCCGAAATCCTGCTGTCCGTCGGCTACCTGGAAGCGCGCGAATTGACCGGCATGGTCGAGGGCTGGCGTTCGCTGTACCGCCTGTTGCAGCCGGACTTGATCGTGGCCGACTATGCGCCGACCGCGATCCTGGCCGCGCGCAGCATGGGTTTGCGCAGCGCCTCGGTCGGCCTCGGGTTTTACAGTCCGCCGCAAGGAATGGCTTTGCCCTGCCTGCGCGATTGGGAGAATATTCCGCCGCAGCGCTTGCAGGCGGCCGAGGCGCGCGTGCTGCAAACGGCCAATGCCGTGCTGGCGCAAGCCGGCGCGGCGCCGTTCGCGCTGGCCGCCGAACTGATATTGGGCGACGTGCCGCTGCTGTGCACTTGGCCGGAACTTGATCATTACGGCCGGCCGGCGGCATCGGCCACCTGGCACGGTCCCAACTTCCTGCCGCAAGCCGGGCTGGCGCCGAAATGGCCGCCCGGCGACGGCCCCAAGGTTTTTGCCTACCTGCGCATGCAGCACGCCGAACACGCCGACGTGCTGGCCGCGCTGGTGCGGCAGGGTTGTCGCGTGCTGTGCTACCTGCCCGAAGTGGCCGGCGGCAGGGCGCCGCCGGTGACGGCACCAAACATCATCTATGCGCGCAGGCCGCTGTCGCTGAACGACGTGTTCAGCGAAGCGCAACTGTGTGTCAACCACGGGGGCGAAGCGACGCTGGTGCAAGCCCTGCTGGCGGGCGTGCCGGTCTTGCTGGCGCCGATCCAACTGGAACAGTTCCTGATGGCGCGCCGCGTGCAGGCGATGGGCGCCGGCATCAACGCCGCGCAGGCCGGGCAGCCGGCCGATTGGGACAGGTTGTTGCGTCTATTGCTGGACAATCCATCCTATGCCCAAGCCGCGCGTGCCTTTGCCGCGCGCCACCAGGATTTCAATCAGGAGCGCATGGCGGAAGAATTGGCTGATATCTTCGAGCGCAATGTGACGCCCGCAGCTATTTAGGCCGCACCGCCCGTATCCCGTCATCCGGCTTGGTCAGCCGCCCCTCGCGCAATTGGCCGACGGCGGCGGCCACGGCGCGCGCGACATTTCTCACTTCCTGCTGAAAATTCTCGTCCTGATCCAGCACGTCGTGGCTTTCCGCATACGATTTGTAGTAACCGATAAAACGGTCCAGGCCGGACTGCTTGCCGGCGTCGATCAAGCCCATCCAGTCGAGCCAGTCGGCCAGGTTGCGCCGCACGCTTTCGATGCCGGCCACGTCGCCGTGCACCACCAGGCCGTAGGCGCGCCCGGCCAGGTGCTTCGGATAATCCCATCCGGCCAGCTCCAGCGCCTTGGCCTCGTCGGCATGCTTGCCGTGCGTGCTGGTCGGATCAGGATTGCCGCCGTCGGCGCAGACCAGGCGGTCGATCATCAGTTTCAGTACGCCCGGCGTCTGATACCAGTAGACCGGCGTCAGGATGATCACCGCGTGTGCCGACACCCATTTTTCATAGATCTCGGCCATCCAGTCGCCGGTCTGCCGGGTCGCGTGGTTCGGATAGCAGGTGCACGGCCAGTGGCACAGCGGCATCGCGGTCGATACGCACGCCTTGCAGGGGTGGATGTGCAGGTCGTAGGACGAGGTCAGCAGGCTCAGGTCGAGCACATCGACCTCGATGCCGTCCGCTTCCAGCACGGCGCGCGCCCATTGCGTCATGCGGAAGGTTTTCGACATTTCGCCGGGACAGCTGCCATCGTTGCGCGCGGCGCCGCAGATCAGCAGCACGCGCGAGCGCGTGGCCGGATCCCGCTGGCGCTGCTCGGCCGCCAGCAGGCGGTCGCGCGTCGCTCGCCATTCGACCGACAGGTCGTAATCCGGATCGGCAAAGCCGTCGCCGGCCTTGCTGGTGACGGGCGCCTTGCGGCCCTCATCGTAATTGGCCCAGGCGATTTCCTCGACCTGGTCGAGCGCCGCGCCGGCGGCGTCGAAGGCGGGATCGGCGTACGAGCGCCGGAATTGCAAGTGAAATTCGTTGCGGTCCAGCTTGGCGGGCGCCTGGCCCTTGCGTATTTGCGACATGACACCCCCCGATGGTTGGCGTCAGATTGCCATCGCGGCGCTAGCCGGTCTGTACGATGGCGAACTCAATTTTTAAAAGGTTTGCCAGGCGTCGTCGACACCGTTGGCGACCTTGCGCCCCTGTTGCGCGGGGATCACCGCCGGCAGGCGCTCGGCGCTGGCGCGGCGCGTGGAAGGCATGCGGCTGACGCTGGCCTGCTGGACCGGCGCGCTGCCGGCGGCCAGCGTAAACACGCCCACCGTGCCGGACAGGCTCAGCGCCTGTTCGCGCATGGCGCCGGCCGCGGCCGACGCCTGCTCGACCAGCACCGCGTTCTGGCGCGTGGTCTGATCCATCGCGCCGATGGCGGCGTTGATCTGTTCGATGCCGGATAATTGTTCCTGGCTGGCCGAGGCGATCTCTCCGATGATGTCCGTCACGCGGCGCACGCTGGCGACGATGTCGTGCATCGTCGCGCCGGCCTGGTCGACCAGCCTGGCGCCGGTTTCGACCTGTTCGACCGAGGCGCCGATCAAGCCCTTGATTTCGCGCGCGGCGGCGGCTGAGCGCTGCGCCAGGTTGCGCACTTCATTGGCGACGACGGCGAAGCCGCGCCCTTGTTCTCCGGCGCGGGCCGCCTCGACCGCCGCGTTCAGCGCCAGGATATTGGTCTGGAAGGCGATGCCGTCGATCACGCCGATGATGTCGGCGATGCGGCTCGACGAGGCATTGATCGAGGCCATCGTTTCGACCACCTGCGCCACCGCGGCGCCGCCTTTGCCGGCCACGTCCGAGGCCGACTGCGCCAGCTCGTTGGCCAGCCGCGCGCTATCGGTATTTTGCTTGACGGTCGACGTCAGCTGCTCGATCGAGGCCGCGGTTTCTTCCAGCGAACCGGCCTGCTGCTCGGTGCGCAGCGACAGGTCGGCGTTGCCGGACGCGATCTCGGCGGAAGCGCCGGCGATGGTATCGGTGCCGCTGCGCACCTGGCCGACGATTTTTACCAGGCTGTCGTTCATGTCTTTCAATGCCTGCGACAATTGCCCGACTTCGTCGCTGGAATGCACGGTGATCGCCGAACTGAGGTCGCCGCCGGCCACGGTGCGCGCGACCCGCACCGCGTGTTCGATCGGGCCGACGATGCCGCGCGTGATGAACCACGCGGTCACCAGGCTCAGCACGCCGCCGGCCACGCCCAGCAGCACCATGATCAGGCTGGCCGTGCTGGCCGTTTCCTGCGCCGAGCGGCCGGACGCGTGCATCAGCTTGACCTGGTAATCGACCAGCGCCTCGACCGCGTCAAAATAGGCTTGCTGGTCGGCGCGCACGCGCTGCTGCATGAAGTCGGCGGCGGCCGTCTTGTCGCCCGCGCCCAGTTGCGCCAGCAGGCGTTCGCGGCTGGCACCGTAGGCGCTGCGCGCGGCGTGGATCGCGTCGAGCAGGCTGCGCGCCTGCGTCGCCTGGGGCATGTTGCCCAGTTTTTCCAGCGCGGCGTCGGCTTCCTGGCCGGTCTGG
Organism: Pseudomonadota bacterium; assembly: GCA_040389645.1. GTDB lineage: Bacteria > Pseudomonadota > Gammaproteobacteria > Burkholderiales > Burkholderiaceae_D > Rugamonas. The sequence goes on from JAZJZT010000001.1 coordinate 395,096, forward strand.
CCGACCTGCGCTATCTCGCCGCGCACGGCGGCCGGGTCGCTCATCAGCAAGGCATTGCGCAGGCTGGCCGCCTGCCGGTTCATCGCATCCTTGTTCTGGTTCAGCAGGCTGATCTTCTGGTAGCGGTCGTTGATGGTGACGTCGATTTCGTTGCCGACCGCCGTCAGGCGGGTGGCGCCGACGGCCACCACCACCGCCAGCAGCACGATCGTGAGGGAAAAGGCGATGGTGAGGCGGTGACCGATTTTGATGTTTGCGATACGCATGGCGGCTTCGTAGAAAGTGTGGGGGGAAATCCAGGTCCCGGCAGGGTGGCACAGTGTAGCGCTATCGGTTTACCAAGAAAACAATATTCTTTATTGGTTTTGCATGATTGTAAAAAACTGGAAGTGGTCCAAAGAAAAAGTCGTAGCCTTCTGCAACGAAATAGGCATAGTATTTGGATGGCAGTTCATTATTTGCAACAAGGCAATGTGAAGCGCGCTTGCAATCCGCCGCCGCGTGCTCCGCTTGTCCTTCCCGAGGGCCGTGCCTGTGAGCTACGCATGCGACATTCCTGACAGTTTTCTGGCGAAGTGGCAAGACACGACCAATGTGATGGCCGACATCTTCGATGTGCCGGCCGGCCTCATCATGCGCGTGCTGCCCGAGCAGATCGAAGTACTGGTATCGAGCCACGGCGCCGACAATCCGTACGAGGCCGACGAAAAGGCGCCGCTGCACACCGGCCTGTATTGCGAAACCGTGATGGCCACCCGCGCCTTGTTGCACGTGCCGCACGCGCTGGAAGACCCGCACTGGCAAAACAACCCGGATGTCGCGCTGAACATGATTTCCTACCTTGGCGTGCCGCTGCTGTGGTCCGACGAGCAAGTGTTCGGCACCATTTGCGTGCTCGACAGCAAAAAACGCATCTACCAGTCGAAATACATCGAGCTGCTGTGGGAAATCAAGCGCAACATCGAAAATGACTTCCGCCTGATCCGGCAGCAAGAGCAGCTGGTGCGCAGCAATGTCGATCTGCGCCGCGCGATGGCGCTGCAAAAGACGGAAGCGATGAAGGTGGCGCAGGCGAACGGGGAATTGAATGTCGCACTGGCGCGCCTGACGGCCCTGCAGGATGAATTGCTGCGCTCGGAAAAGATGGCGGCGCTGGGATCGCTGGTGGCCGGCATTTCGCACGAATTGAATACGCCGATCGGCAGCAGCCTGCTGGCCGCGAGCACGCTGCAAAACCGTGCGGAAGAGTTTTCAGCCGCGCTCGAGCACGGCCTGACCCGCAGCCGGCTGCACGAGTTCATCGACACGGTGCGCGAAGGCTCGGCCATCCTGATGCGCACGCTGGGCCAGGCCAATGAACTGGTGGGCAGCTTCAAGCAGGTCGCGGCCGACGAATCGAGCGCCTATCGCCGTACCTTCCGCCTGGACGAGGCGGTCAGCGAAGTAGTGGTGAACCTGGCGCCGGCCTTGCACAATACCGGCCACCGCATCGACTGCGCGATCCCGGCCGATATCGAATTCGACAGCTATCCCGGCCCGCTGTGCCAGGTCTTGTCCAACCTGCTCGGCAATGCGCTGCTGCACGCTTTCGATGGACGCGAACGCGGCACCGTGCGCATCGCGGCCGCGCTGGCCGGCAACGGACAGGTGCGCCTGAGCGTGCACGACGACGGCGTCGGCATCCCGCAAAATAATCTGAAGCGCGTGTTCGACCCCTTCTTTACCACCCGCTTGGGTCATGGCGGCAGCGGCCTGGGCCTGCATATCGCCTACCGGCTGGTCAGTGCCACTCTACATGGCAGCATCGAGGCCAGCAGCGCACCGGGCGACGGCGCCTGTTTTACGCTCTTATTGCCCCTGGTGGCGCCGGACGCGCTGTACAAGTTGCCGCGACCGGGCGCGCCGGCGTGACCTTTGCGTTGCCGCCGGCGCCGGTTCGAGGCGCCCTCAGGCTGCTGCATTGCCCGATACTGATAATTGTTTGCACATGTCGGCCAGGACAATGTGCCTGAGCGCGCGCAGCATGCGCAATTCGCCGGGCAAAAACTGGCGGGCTTGTACTGGAGCGGGACAGTTTTCCATATCGCGCTCGGCGTTTGCTTCGATGGCGGCAATCAGTTTGTCCGCTTCCGCCGGCATTGTCTTGATCAGGCGGTCGAGTTCCCGCTGCGCGGTCGCCTTGGCCAGGCCCAGCGCCTTGCCGGCGTCGAGCAAGTGTTCCCGCCGCACCTCGGCAAAGGTCTGCGCCGCGTCCAGCGGCAATGCCAGCGGCGTATGTGGCCAACGGGCGTTATCGTTGGCCAGCGCCCTCGTGTCGTAGACGGCAGTGCAGAGCAAGTCATAAGCTGGAGCCAGGGTGATGCCACTGGCATCGACCAGGAACGAGATGTTTTTCAGGTGGTTGTCGCCATTGCCGACCAGGATATTGAAGGCCAGCCAGCGGTACAGCTGCAAACGGGTACTGGCTTTTGCGCGGCAATAAGTAACCGCCTGTGCGAGCGTCTCCATGCGCGCGGCGCTGTATTTGAAGTTGCGCGCCTTGTTCAGCAACTGGCAGGTATCGATGACATGCCGGCGCCGTACCGCGTCGGCTGCCGCCACCGATGGCGCACCGCCGGGAGACACGCGATCGAAGCGATCGACCAGGTATACCGGTTGTGGCGTGTAATAGCGATGAACGGAGGGAACGTCGAGTCCTGCGGCTTGCGCCAGGCGCATCGTGAAATATTCGTTCATCACGGATGCCGGATAGTGATCGCCCTGGTGGTTGGGCTTGAGGATATGCGTCGACGGTGTGCCAGCCAGCGGTTCGAACAGCCGATCGCCGTCGAGGATGACCAGCATCTTGTGCTGGGCGCCGGCCAGTGACATGCGCTTCGGCGCATCCCTGGTGAGCGATGCGCGCGGCAGATTGAGGATGCGCTGGCTCAAGTCCGCAAATGGCAATGGCCGCGTGCCGCGATCCGCCACGAATGGCTGTGCCGGATCGCGCAACACCAGGGAGCCGGCCGACTCCGCGCCAAAGTGCGCCAGCAGGCCAAAGGCATCGTCCGCGTCCAGATTCGCTTCACCGGCGATGACGTTGCGCAAGAGTTCTTCTGGCAGCAGGTTGTCGAAGTACCATTGCACCGGGCGGTTCGACGCTCCGTCCACATGCAGGTCGTTGGTGCGCGGCAAGGCGGGCGATAAATCGAAGGCTTCCGGGGATGCTATCCAGTCGGGATCGTAAGCAAATTGCCAAAGGTCGTTTACTTCGCTGAGGTATCCGACCTGCCGCTCGTTGACCAGCACCGCCAACTGGCGTGCGCTCATGTCGGTTTCCCGGGCGGCTCATCCGGCATGCTTGCCTTCGATGCCGGCCTGCGTGGTTTCAACGGCTTGACGCCGGTGCGTTTCAGGGCGGCGTAGGCAGGCCCGACGTCGTCGGAAATGTCGGCTTGCAGCACAATGCCCAGTTCGGCCAGCAGTTTCATGACCCGTCCGAGCTGTACGGTTTCCTTGCCGCGTTCAACTTCGCGTACAAAGACGTGGCCCACGCCGGCGCTTCCCGCGACGTCGTCCATGCGGATATGTTGATGCTTGCGCGTTGCCCGGATCAGCAAGCCCAATTCCTGGGGGGAGGTTATTTCAATGCGCATGTCGGCTCCAGATCGATGCAATTGCATCGATTATCAAATATGCCGTGTGCTGAGTCAATGTAATCGATGCAATCACATCGATTATTGGTTTGCTTATCAAACATCGCTGTTAAAACGATGGCATAGCATCGTTTTATGGGCATTGATAATAAAGCGTTCCGACTGGTTGCCGCGCGTGCGCCCCCGCCGATGGCAATTTTGTATGATCCGCATAGTGAATAGCTCACAGGAGAACTGCCATGCCACGCGGATCCAGCCCGAAGCGCGAACGCGAGTACAACGAACTCGAGGAGAAATTTGAAAAGGAGGGACGTTACAAGGGACGCGAAGAGGAAGTCGCTTCCCGCATCGTCAACAAGCAGCGCAAGGAACACGGCGAAACCAAGGAGCAGAAGAACACGGGCGGCAAGCACACCGTTTAATAACAGTAATAGGAGGAGACCATGCGCTACCAAGGTAGTTGCCATTGCGGCAATGTGAAATTCGAAGTCGAAGGCGAAATCAAGGGCGCCTTGTCCTGCAATTGCTCGATGTGCAAGCGCAAGGGCGCGCTGCTCGCATTCTTCCCGCGCACCAGCATGACCTTGCTGACGCCGGAAGACGCGATCGGCACCTATACATTTAATAAGCACATCATCAAACACCGCTTCTGCAAGACTTGCGGCATCCACGTGTTTGGCGAAGCCGTCGACCCGAAGGGCAACCCGACGGCCGCGATCAACCTGAATTGCCTCGAAGATTTCGACACCGGCGCGTTGCCGGTGCAGCATTACGACGGCAAATCGCATTAACGGGGAACGGGCGGGATGCGCAGCAGGCCGATATCGCCCGCATGCCATTCCGGCTCGAACCCGGACAACGCCTGGCTCGCACTGAGTAGCGCCGTCAGCAACAGCAATACGCCCATTGCGCGCGCGGTCACCCTGGCGGCGCGCGGATGCGTGCTGAACCAGTGACTGGCCTGGCCCGACGCGAACGCCAGCGTGCCATACACGGCCAGTTGCATCACGGCCGTGATCGCGCCGAGCACGCCTGATTGCAGCCAGATCGGCCCGGCATCCGTCTTCAGGAATTGCGGGAAGATGGCCAGCATGAAAATATAAGCCTTCGGATTGAGCAGGCTCGTCATCACCGCGCGGCGGAAGATGACGGCCGGCGCCAGCACTTCGTGCGACGTTCCCGGCTGGAACACGCTGTCGCTGCGCAAAAAGGTATAACCCATCCACGCGATATACGCCGCTCCTCCCAGCAGCACGGCATTGAACAGCGCTGGCCACCATTTCAGGACGACCGCGATGCCCAGCGACGCCATGCACAGGTGGCACAGCCCGCCGGCAACGATGCCGCTGACAGCGGCCAGGCCGGAACGCCGCCCGCCGAGCATGGAACTGGCCATGACGAACGCCATGTCCAGCCCGGGCAGGATGATGATGCCGAACACGACCACGCTGTACAGCCATAAATGAGGATAAAAACCCATGTCGATCTCCTGTTGTTGTGACAAACAGCATAAAACCGATATAGGACAGATTTCGCCCTGATTTAATGATATCTTTGCGGCATGTATCATCCCACCACCCGCGTTCTGGCCGTGCTGGAACTGCTGCAAACCCACGGGCGCATGAGTGGCGCCGAAATGTCCACCCGGCTGGCGGTGGATGGGCGCACGCTGCGCCGCTATATCGTGATGCTGGAACAGATCGGCATCCCGATTCTGAGCGAGCGCGGCCGGCATGGCGGTTATGCGCTGATGCCCGGCTTTAAATTGCCGCCGATGATGTTTACCGATGACGAAGCGCTGGCGCTGGCACTCGGCCTGCTGGCCGCGCGCAGCCTGGGGCTGGCCGAAGCGGCTCCCGCCGTCGCCGCCGCCCAGGCCAAGCTCGAACGCATCATGCCGGCCGGCCTGAAGCAGCGGGTCGGCGCCATCGATGAAACCGTGCGGCTCGACCTGGCGCGCGCCACCGCGCCGCAAGACAATTCGTCGCTGGTCGCCCTCAGCGCTGCGGCCCAGGCGCGCCGCAGCGTACACATGCACTACCGGCCGCCGTCCGGCGCGGCCAGCGAGCGCGACTTCGATCCTTATGGCCTGGCGTTTTATGGCGGCTGCTGGTACGCGCTCGGTTTTTGCCGGCTGCGGCTAGACATGCGCACCTTCCGCCTCGACCGCATCGTCGCGGTGGCGCCGCTCGAACGGCGTTTCGAGCGGCCGGCCGGTTTCGATGCGCTCGCCCATTTAAGAACCGCGCTGGCGCTGATGCCGCGCGCCCACGCCGCCACCGTCCTGCTGAAAACCGACTTGCGCACGGCACAGCGCTTTCTGATGGACGCCATCGGCCTGTTCGAGCAGACGGAGCAGGGCGTATTGCTGCACAACCAGTCGGACGACCTGAACTGGTTCGCGCGCCAACTCGCCAGCCTGCCATTCGACTTCACCATCGTCGCCCCCGCCGCGCTGCAAGCCGAACTGGCCACCGTCGCGCGCCGCCTGTTGCAAATGGCAAACGTCCGCTAGAATGGCAGCCAATTGCTGACGCCGCTTCGATGATTCGCCATTTCCGTTATGCCCTGAAATTGTCATTCCCGCGCAGGCGGGAATCCCATTTTGCGTCCTGAACGGCGCAGCCCGCTGAGCGGCAGTCCAGTGAGACACGAACTCATCTAAGGAAACATGATTCATAAAACGATTAACGCGCTGGCGCTGGCTGGTGCCCTGCTGGTCCCATGCGCAGCCTGGGCAGGCGCCTGCCCCGATCATTATGTCGGCGGACGCATGCCCGAAATCCGCAATGAAAAGATGGCCGGTTCCGCCAAGGAACTGTGCTTCAGCGTCTTCGGCGTGATGCACTCGGCGATCACGCGCACGCCGCTGTGGTCGGCCGAACACTTGACGGCGCAAAATATCGCATCGGCGCAAAACCTGTCGCGCGAAAATTCTTTTCATCCCGAAACCCAACTGCCGCGCGGTCAGCGCGCCGAATTGTCCGATTACGCCCGCAGCGGTTTCGATCGCGGCCACATGGCCCCGAACGGCGACATGCCGGACCGCGCCAGCCAGCATGAAAGTTTTACGCTGGCCAACATGGTGCCGCAGGATGCCGACAACAATCGCCATGTCTGGTCCGCCATCGAGCAGGCCGTGCGCCGGCTGGCCAAGTCGGAAGGAGACTTGTACGTGATCACCGGCCCGGCCTTCATCGGCAGCGAATTGCGCAAGGTCGGCAACGTGCTCGTGCCCAGCCACCTGTACAAGGTCGTCTACAGCCCGCGCCAACGCGCCGGCGCCGCGTATTTTGTCGAAAACAAGGCCGACGTCGAATACGACACGATGAGCATCGCGCAACTGGAAAGCAAGATCGGCATCAATCTGCTACCTTCGCTGACGCAACAGCAGAAGGAAAAGATGTTGCGCTTGCCGAGCGCCAAGCCACGCAAAAATAACCGCTGACAGGAGTAAACCATGGTCCGTAAATTTGTCCCGTACGCCAATGAATCCGATGTATTGCAGATTGGCGGCCTGACCATCGAAAACCGGGTCGACCGCATCACCATCAATGGCGATATCGACCTGACGATGGACCAGGCCGGCCAGGCCGACGCCCGCGCGCTGCATAAACTGTTGACCGACGTCGTAGCCAAGCTCGACGCGCAGACGCTGCCAGCCAAGTTGCCGCCGCCGGTCGTGCAAAGCGTAAAAAATCCGTTCGAATAAAGCCTCATCCCCGGCATTGCTGCGCTTTAAGTGCGATGCGGTGCAGGGGGAGGGTGTGTTTTTAATGCCACATGATGCGCGAGTTGCGCTGAATCATTTCGGTGAAAAATGGAGTTTTTTACGTCAAAAAATTACCTGTTAATTTAATTTTTAGCAGTAAATTTGCTTGTTTTTGTCTGGATATGCAGGTAAATTACCTGTATGGATATTTGCGACCTGCAAATTTTACATCTGATTCAGACCGACAACCGGCGCTCCGCAGCCGATCTCGGTCATGAAATCGGCCTGTCCGTCTCCGCCGTCAGCGACCGCCTGCGCCGCCTGAACGCTTCCGGCACGATCCGGGGCAACCGCGCCGTCGTCGATCCGGCGCGGGTCGGCATGACGGTATGCGCCTTCATCTTTGTCGATCTGGAACCGCGCGCGGACGAGGCACTGTTCGCCGCCGCGCTGCGCGGTTTTCCGGAAGTACAGGAAGCGCATCACATCACCGGCCCGCATTCCTGGCTGCTGAAGGTGCGCGTGCGCGACACGGCCGGCCTGCAGCGCCTGCTGACCGAACAGGTGAAAATGGTGCCCGGCGTGCTGCGCACCGAGACCGTCATTGCGCTCGATACCGCCAAGGAAACATCGGAACTGGCATTCCCGGTCGCGCCGTCCGGCGCATTGAGCGAGGAGGGTGCGTCATGATGGATGTGGCAGCGGCCTTGGCCAAGGGAGCGATGATCGGTTTCGCGATCGCCGCGCCCGTTGGCCCGGTCGGATTGTTATGTATACGGCGCACCTTCGCCCAAGGCGCCGGCGCCGGTCTGGCGTCCGGCCTGGGCGCGGCCACGGCCGACGCCATGTACGGTCTGCTTGCGGCGCTGGGCGTGAGCGCGCTCGCTTCCGTGCTGCTGGAATATTCGGAACTACTGCATGTTGTCGGCGGCGTGCTGATGGCCTTGCTCGGCATCGCCGCGCTGCGCCGCGCGGCCAAACCTCCGGTGACCGTGGCCGCGCGTGCCGCCACGCCGTCCGGCCTGGCCAGTGCTTTCGGCTCGACCTTCGCCTTGACGGCATCGAGTCCGATGACGATTCTGTCGTTTGCCGGCCTGCTGGCCGCGCTGGCGCCGCCGGACGGCAGCGTGCGCGGCGGCTTGACGCTGGTCGCGGGCGTGTTCGCCGGTTCGGTCGCGTGGTGGATGCTGCTCGTCGGTGGCGTCTCCGCCAGCCGCCGCGCCTTGCCGCCGAGCGCGCTGCGCTGGATCGAGGGCGTTTCCGGCGCAGCCTTGCTGGTGTTTGCCGCGTGGTCGGTGCATGCCGGCATCGCGCCGGCATGAGCAGGCTGTTCGTTGCCGGTCGTTATCGCGGCGGGGTAGGGGTGCTAAAAGGATCTTCCGGATGCTTGGCCTGCGCTGCCGCGTCATTTTTCTCGCTGGCGTGGACATAAGTTTCGGTCGAGCGTTCCAGTGCCAGCCCCAGGCGTTCGACCATTTCATCGACCGATGTGCCATTGTGGAATTCGCGCGCGGCGAAGGTGTTGCGTAGCGTGCGACCGCCGCTGCGGGCGACGGCGATGCCGGCGCGCTGGAACGTGGCCTTGACTTGCCGGTAGACGGTCGCCTTGTCGAGTGCGTCGCCGGCGACGTTGGCGGGGAACAGCAGCGTGCCCGGTATCCCCATCTTGCCTCGCTCGTCCAGCCACTTGAACACTTCGGCTGCGGCGAACGGGGTCAAATAGGTTTCGTGTTCGACGCTGGTATTGTGCTTGCCGGTTGGCGTGACGGTGACTTTGTGTGAGCCGTCCAGTTCCGGCTGCATGCCGATCTCGTCGATCTGCATACCCACCACTTCGGCCACGCGCAGGCCGGCGCACAGCATGGCCAGTTGCATGGCGCGGTCGCGCCGGCGTTTCCAGCCGTTCAGCAGGCCGCCGCGCGGGTACTTGACCGTGTGCTCGGGCAGGGCGGCGATGAAGCGGGCGAATTCCTCGTCGCTGAGCACGACCATCTCGTGGTCGCGCGCGATCGGGCCGGTCTTGGCGACGCCGAAGATCGCGTGCTGGGCGGGATTCGGTTGCACATCCAGGTGGATATAGCAGCGCTCGATCAGGCGCAGGTAACGGTAGGCGATGGCACTGTTCAAGTCGCGCTTGCCGTCGCTGCCGCTGGCGAGGAAGGCGAGCAGGTCGCCATGGCCGAGCGTGGACAGGGTTTTCCGGTGCTGGCGCATCCAGCGGATGAACTTGTTGAACATGGCGATATAGACGTGCGCCGACTCGTCGGAGATCGGAGCGGCCCCATCATCGGCGCCGAGCCGGCGGCTGGTCTCGACGAAGGCTTGCGATGTCACGAACAGCTTGAATTGTTCGGCCGGATGGCTGTCCCACAGAGAAAGAAGCGGATTCATGCGGTACCTTTAAAAATGCAATTAACGGACTGACATGCCTGTGAAGCCGGGCCCGGGACGGGCAGGATTTCTCCCTATGATAACCAAAAAAGAGCAGGCCCGTTTATCCGTCAAAATCAAAAATGCAATTAACAAACATATGGAAAAATCCAAGCAAAAACCCATAAAAGACACGGAATTCGGATACCCAACTTCATTCAAACAAGTCTGCAGAAAGGAGGGCAGGTCCGGTCGCGCCGATCGATGAACGCATTCCCGCATCCCCGGCATGGCGAAAAATTCCTTTCGCGCAGCGCACGACGCATCATCCCGCCGTGTCGCAGCCGTTATTAAGACTGATGCGGTTGCGTCCCATGTGCTTGGCGCGGTACAGCGCGGCGTCGGCCGTGGCGACCAACTGGTGCGGGTCGCTTTCCGGCGCAGGCAGCGCGGTGGCGGCGCCGATGCTGACGGTGACGAAACGCTTGGCAGCGCCCGCGCCCAGGTTGGGCAATTGCAGCTGCTCGACGCGGCAGCGGATCCGCTCGGCCACGATGGCGGCACCCTTCAATGACTGGTTCGGCAGGATCACGGAAAATTCTTCTCCACCGTAACGCGCCACCAGGTCGTTGGCGCGCATTTCGCTGGCCACTGCGGCGGCGATGCGCTGCAGGCAAGCGTCGCCGCCGGGGTGGCCATAGGCATCGTTGTACTGTTTAAAATTGTCGACATCGACCATCAGCAGCGACAGCGGTTGCCGATGGCGCAGTGCACGCTGCCATTCGGCTTGCAGCGTGTTGTCGAAACTGCGCCGGTTGGCCAGGCCGGTCAGGCCGTCACGCGTGGCCAACTGTTCCAACGCCAGTTGCGCCTGCTTTTCTTCTGTCATGTCGCGCAGCGTTTCGACCACGGCGACGATGTGGCCGTCGTTATCGTAGATCGGGCTGGCATCGACTGCCAGGTAACGGCGCTTGCCGACGCGCGGCATGTCGCACCAGTTTTCCGCGCACAGGTTGTCGCTACCTTCGCTGCGGTGCGCATGGTGGTCGTACAAGGAGCGGATTTCATTGGTGCGCTGCAGCAGCACCAGGTCGGCCAGCGTGGGGCGTTCTTCATCGTAAAAGCTGCGCCAGTGTTCGGAGGTGCCGAGCACTTCGTAAGCCTGCACGCCGGTCAGCCGCTCGCAGGCGCGGTTCCAGATCAAGACTTTGCCGTTGAGATCGAGCACGAAGGTGGGAATGACCAGCAGTTCCATCAATTTCACCGCAAAACCATGCTGCTGGTCGGCCTGCGGATATTCCATCAGATGCTGAACCTGTCGCGTTCTTTTCATGGCCATCCTTTTTATTGCCTATTTACTTGCTTTACCTAAGGAAACCGCATTGTGCGGTGCGGCATCGGGCCTCCGTTTGATCAGGCACAAAATTCAGCTTGATTGGCCGCCTCGGCGCAGGCGGTCGGAATGGTCGGCGGCGATGCGGCAGCGCTCTTGCTGCAACAGGCTGTCCTGCTCGGTGAGCCGGCTTTGCGCATCGCGCAAGGCCTTGTGCAACAGGTGGCAGCGCCACAGCAGCGCCAGGGCGATCAGCGACAGCAGGATTGCGCATGCGGCCAGGATATCGACCTGTGCCGCTTGCGCCCAGTATGGTCCTGCGTTGAGTGACAATGAGTATGGTGACCGTGTCATTCAAACTCCCCTGTAGGCCTGGATCGTCAGACCTTAGCTTGCTTGCCTTTTGGAAGTATTGTTAATGGTCAATATGTGAGGAAGAGGCAAGGGTGACGCGCCTATACAGTGTATTAATCGGGTCGACATGCGTAAAACGGTGCTTCTCGGCATATAATAGAGGGTTGCCAACCGGGTTTATTCATCGTGACTTACAGCATCAAAGAGATTTTCTATACCTTGCAGGGCGAGGGCGCCCACGCGGGGCGTCCGGCCGTATTCTGCCGTTTTGCCGGCTGCAACCTGTGGACCGGGCGCGAGAGCGATCGCGCCAGCGCGGTGTGCCAGTTCTGCGATACCGATTTCGTCGGCACCGATGGCGAGCGCGGCGGCAAGTTCGCCACGCCGCAGGCGCTGGCGGAAGTGATCGACAGCCTGTGGCCGGACACGTATCCGGCCAGCAAGTACGTGGTGTTCACCGGCGGCGAGCCGCTGCTGCAACTGGACGCGGCGCTGATCGCAGCGATGCACGCGGCCGGTTTTACGATCGCGATCGAGACCAACGGTACGTTACCGGTGCCGGACGGCGTCGACTGGATCTGCGTCAGCCCAAAAATGGGTTCCACGCTGGTGGTGCACAAAGGCAGCGAGATCAAGGTCGTGATTCCGCAAAAGGACCAGGACCTGGCCGCCTACGAGCACCTGGACTTCGAGAATTTCTTTGTGCAGCCGATGGATGGCCCGCTGGCGGAGTTCAACACGAAATTGGCGATCGAGACCTGCAAACGCAACCCGAAGTGGAAGCTGAGCTTGCAAACCCATAAACTTTTACAGATACCCTAAGAAATAAATGCTGACCATTACCCGCAAGCTTGAATTCGACGCAGGCCACCGCATCCCCGACCATAAAAGCCAGTGCCGCAACCTGCACGGCCACCGCTACACGCTGGAAATCACGCTGACCGGCAACATCATCACGGCCGAAGGCAATTCGGATAACGGCATGATCATGGATTTTTCCGACGTCAAGGCGCTGGCGAAGGAACACCTGGTCGACGTCTGGGACCATGCCTTCCTGGTCTACGACAAGGATCACGCGGTCAAGGAATTCCTCGCATCGCTGCCAAACCATAAGACCGTCGTCATCGACCGCATCCCGACCGTCGAAAACCTGGCGCAGGTCGCGTTCGACATCCTGAAGGCGGCCTACAAGGACCGTTACGGCACCGGCCTGCACCTGCATAAACTGGTGTTGCACGAAACCCCGAACTGCTGGGCCGAAATCACCGATGCCTGATCCGCAGCAGCCGGCCGCGCCCGACGGCGCATTGACGCCGGTCGCCGATGCCGCCGCCGAGGCGCTCGCCGCGGCCGATGCCAGCTTCATGCGCCAGGCGCTGGAGCAGGCGCAGCGCGCATGGGATCAAGGAGAAGTGCCGGTCGGCGCGGTGGTCGTCAAGGATGGCGTCGTCATCGCGCGCGGCTACAACCAGCCGATCGGCCGCCACGACCCGACCGCGCACGCCGAGATCGTCGCGCTGCGCGCGGCCGCCGAGGCGCTGGGCAATTACCGCCTGCCGGGTTGCGAACTGTACGTGACGCTGGAGCCGTGCGTGATGTGCTCGGGCGCGATGATGCATGCGCGCCTGGCGCGCGTGGTGTACGGCGCGCCCGACCCGAAGACCGGCGCCTGTGGTTCCGTCGTCAACCTGTTCGAACAGCCGCAGTTGAATCACCATGCGCAGGCGCAGGGCGGAATATTGGCCGAAGACTGTGCTAATCTGCTGAAAAGCTTCTTTGCCGCGCGCCGCGCAGCAGCCGCCGAAGCGCGCCGCGCCGCGCAACAGGGCGCCGCCTGACGCGCCTGCAACGCGATGTCCTTGCGTGTGTGGCGTACTTTCAAAGAAATGTTAAGCTGACTATACAATCAACCGTGCGCCGGCCCATGGCCGGCGTCTGCGCGTATAGGAGATTACATGCGACGTCACGCCTCACTGTCACCATCCGATGCCGACCACGGTGCGCCCGGCCTGCTGCGGCTCGCCATGGAATTTCGCGCGCCGTGGGAATTCGGCATCGCGCTGGCGGCTATGCCGATCCTGCGCGGCGCGCCGAAGGGAGATGGCCACCCTGTACTGGTCTTTCCCGGCCTGGCCGCCGGCGATTTCACGACGCTGTTCCTGCGCCGCTTTTTATCGAATCTCGGTTATGCCGCCAGCGCCTGGGAGCAAGGGCTCAATTTCGGCCCGCGTCCCGGCGTGCTGGAAGCGTGCATGGACAAGATCCGGCAATTGCGCGCCGAGCACGGGCGCCGCGTCAGCCTGGTGGGATGGAGCCTGGGCGGCGCCTATGCGCGCGAACTGGCGAAGCTGATGCCGGACGACGTGCGCCTGGTCATTTCGCTCGGTTCCCCGTTTACGGGAAACCCGAAGGCGACCAATGCGTGGCGCGTCTACCAGCTGGTGTCGGGCGAAAAAGAGATCGACCATGCCCGCTTCGAGTCGCTGAAACAGACGCCGGGCGTGCCGACGACATCGATCTTCAGCCGCACCGACGGCGTGGTCGACTGGCATTGCAGCCTGGAGCAGGAAACGGCGCATTCCGAAAATATCGAAGTCCATGCGAGCCACGTCGGCATGGGCATGAATCCGACCGCGCTGTACGCGATCGCCGACCGCCTGGCGCAGCCGGAAGGGCAATGGCGCCGTTTCGACCATGAAGAACATACCGGCCTGAAAAAACTGTTATATCTCGATCCGCAGCGCGCAGCCTGGCCGAATCCGTTTTTTGGCCTGTACTGATTCCGGCAACAAAAACCAAGGGATAAGCATGAGACACTTGAGCGGCCTGGACGCCACCTTCCTGCATGTCGAAACGCCCGAGATGCCGATGCACGTCGGCGCCTTGAACCTGCTCGAACCGCCGGACGACCTGGAAGGCGAATTCATCGACGCGGTCAAGCTGCACATCGCCGCGCGCATGCACCTGGCCAGCATCTTCACCAAGAAACTGGCCTTGATGCCCTTCGATCTGGCCAACCCGGTCTGGGTCGATGACGACGATGTCGACCTCGATTACCACATCCGCCAGATCACCTTGCCCAAGCCGGGCACGCAGCAGCAACTGGAAGCGTATGTCGGGCGGCTGCATTCGAGCCTGCTGGACCGCAGCCGCCCGCTGTGGGAATTTTATGTGTTTAACGGTCTGCAAAGCGGTCAAGTCGCCTTTTATTCGAAAATCCACCATGCCGCGCTGGACGGGCAGGGCGGCGTGGTGCTGGCGCAGACGCTGCTCGACGTGACGGCGGTGCCGCGCGAAGTGGAGCCGCCGCCGCCGCACGACAAAGCGCCGTATCAACCGCCGATGTCGGCGATGGTGTCGGCGGCGCTGCGCAACACGGCGGCGCAATGCCTGAAAATCGTCAAGGGCGTGCCGGGCGGCGTCAAGGCGGCGGCGGGCCTGCTGGCGCCGTCGCGCGACGAGGATGGCAAGCGGCGCCTGGGCTGGCCGAAGGGCTGGACGCTGGCGCCGAAGACGCCGCTCAACGTCAGCATCACGAACCAGCGCGTGTTCGCTACTGCCACCATTCCCCTGCCGGAAGTGGCCGGCATCGGCAAGGCTTTCGGCGCCACGCTGAACGACGCGGTGCTGGCCATCGTCAGCGGGGCATTGCGGCGCTACCTGGAGTTGCACGATGCGTTGCCGGTCAAATCGCTGGTGGCGGCGTTGCCGATCAGCCTGCGCGCGGAAGGCAACACGGACATGAACAACCAGGTCAGCATGATGCTGCTGTCGCTGGCCAGCGATGAAGAAGATCCGGCGCGGCGCATGCGCGCCATCGTCAAGGCGTCGGCGGCGATGAAGCGCACGCTGTCGTCGGCGAAGGCGATCATGCCGACCGATTTTCCGAGTCTCGGCGTGCCCTGGCTGATGAGCGGGCTGGTGTCGCTGTACGGGCGTTCGCGCCTGGCCGATGCGTTACCGCCGGTCGCCAACGTCGTCGTGTCGAACGTACCGGGGCCGCGCGTGCCGCTGTTCCTGGCCGGCGCGCGCATGCTCAGCAATTACCCGGTGTCGATCGTCACGCACGGCCTGGCCTTGAACGTGACCTTGCAAAGCTATAACGGCATGCTCGATTTCGGCCTGATCGCGTGCCGCCGCGCGGTGCCGGACGTGCGCGATTTCGCCGACTGCCTGAACGCCGCGCATGCGGAACTGCTGGCCGTGACGCGAGCGATGGCGGCCGATGCCGCGCCGGTGCCGGTCAAGCCGGCGCGCAAGCGCGCCACGGCGAAGGTGTCGGCGCTGAAACCGGCACCTGCCAAACGCGCAACGGCAGCCGTCAAGGCTGATTCCAACCCAGAGTCCGCGCCGAAGCGCCGGACTCGCAACAAGGCGGCATAAACCATGGCAAGTGTGAACGCGAACGGTATCGACATCACCTATGAAACGGCGGGCGACCCGCACAATCCCGCCGTACTGCTGATCATGGGATTGGGGCTGCAACTGATTTCATGGCCGCAGGAATTCGTCGACGGCCTGGTGGAGCAAGGCTTCTATGTTGTCCGTTTCGATAACCGCGACAGCGGCCTGTCGACCAAGTTCGAGCACGCCGGCAAGCCGAACCTGCTGCTGGCCTACGTGAAAAGCCTGGCCGGCTGGCCCTTGAAGCCGGCGTATACATTGAACGACATGGCCGACGATGCGCACGGCCTGCTGTCTGCGCTCGGCATCGAACGGGCGCACGTGATCGGCGTGTCGATGGGCGGCATGATCGCGCAACTGTTCGCGGCGCGCTTCCCGCAACAGACGCTGAGCCTGACGTCGATCATGTCGAGCAGCGGCCGGCGCGGCTTGCCGGGACCGACGCCGGCGGCGCGCAAGGTCTTGTTGCGGCCGGCGCCGCGCCCGGCCGGGCGCGAACAGGTGCTCGCGCGCATGGTCGAAACCTTCCAGGTGATCGGCAGCCCGTCGTTCCCGGTGTCCGAGGAAGACCTGCGCGCGCGCATCGCGCGCTCGGTCGACCGCAACGTGTGCCCGAACGGCGTGGCGCGGCAGATGGTCGCCATCGCGGCGTCGGGCGACCGCAGTGCGCTGCTGCGCAAGATCAGCACGCCGGCGATGGTGATCCACGGCGCCGAAGATCCGCTGGTGCCGCTGGCCTGCGGCGTCGACACGGCGAAACAGATCGCCGGCTCGGTGCTGCACGTGATCGACGGCATGGGGCACGACTTGCCGCCGCAACTGGTGGCGCGCCTGCTTGCCTTGATCGAGCCGCATGTGCGCGGTAAGATGGCGGCCGGCCCCGGCGGGCTTGAGCGCCGGGCCTCTCCTCCATTTTGCAGCGGATTATCTTGAAAAAAACCGACACCGGCATCGGCATTGCCATCGCGGCCCCTGGCGGCTGCGCGCAGGACAACGCGGCGCTGCAGCGCGGCATCGCGCGCCTGGAAGCGCAAGGCCATACCGTCCACAATTACTATGACGACGCGCGCAAGATGCAGCGCTTCGCCGGCACCGACGCCGGCCGCCTGGCGCAATTGGCCGCCGCCGCCGCCGACCCGGACGCGCAGGTCGTGATCGCGCTGCGCGGCCAGTACGGCATCAGCCGCATCCTGCCGCAGATCGATTTCCGGGCCATGGCCGACAGCGGCAAGCTGTTTGTCGGCTACAGCGATTTCACGGCCTTCCACATGGGATTGATGCAGGCGACCGGGCGTGCCAGTTTCGCCGGCCCGATGATGTGCGACGATTTTATACGCGACGAACCGGTCGACTACACGCTGCGCCAATTCTGGGATTGCCTGCGCGGCCCGGTGCACACGGTGCGCGGCACGGCCGCCGGCAACCCGGCCGTCGATGTGCGCGGCAAGCTGTGGGGCGGCAACCTGTCGATGCTGGTGCACTTGCTCGGCACGCCGTATTTCGCGCGCATCGACGACGGCATCCTGTTCCTGGAAGATATCAACGAGCACCCGTACCGCATCGAGCGCATGGTGCTGCAATTGCTGCACGCCGGCGTGCTGGACCGGCAGCGCGCACTGGTGCTGGGAGACATTTCCGGCTACCGCCTGAACCCGGCCGACAATGGTTATGACGCCGACGTGATGCTGGCTTACCTGCGCGAGCGCCTGCCGATTCCCGTGCTGACCGGACTACCGTTCGGCCATGTCCGGGAACGCTGCACCTTGCCGTTCGGCGGCATGGCGCACCTGGTGTCGGATGCCGATGGATTCGACCTGTCCGTCTCCGACTACCCGACGCTGGCCGGTGCCTGAGCGCTTTTGTTGCCGCCTTAGCGGATAAAGCGCCGCTGCTCGTAGCGCACGATGTCCAGCGCGTACAGGGGCAGGATCTGTTCGAACCGGAACTGCGCGTTGGAAGGGATGCAATAGACCGCCGTGGCGATGCCGCTCTGGAACGGGTAAGCCGGGAGCACGGCCAGTACATCCATCGTGGGACCGCCGCACTTCAATCTGACCACATCGCCTTCTTTAATCAGCTCCATGGACCTCCCTGCTGAATATCGGGTTGCGCATTGCAGCATTGAAATATTAACACTTTTAATGTCCGATGTTCACACCGGAATGCATTGAATATACAGGGATAAATCATTGTTATGGAGTGGGTCCATGGAGTGGATTATGGGTCGTGCTGTATAATGGCGGAAACGCATTTAACCACCTGATTTTATTGGGCAAAGACTAGAAGAACATGTTATCCACAGCAAATATCACCATGCAATTCGGCGCCAAGCCGCTGTTTGAAAACATCTCCGTCAAGTTCGGCGATGGCAACCGCTATGGCTTGATCGGCGCCAACGGCTGCGGCAAGTCGACTTTCATGAAAATCCTGGGCGGCGACCTGGATCCGTCGGCCGGCAACGTCATGCTGGACGTCAATGAGCGCCTGGGCAAGCTGCGCCAGGACCAGTTCGCGTATGAAGACATGCGCGTGCTCGACGTGGTGATGATGGGCCACACGGAAATGTGGGAAGCGATCGAGAAGCGCGACGCGATCTACGCCAACCCGGACGCGACCGACGACGATTACATGCAAGCGGCCGAACTCGAAGGCAAGGTTTCCGAATATGACGGCTACACGGCCGAATCGCGCGCGGGCGAGCTGCTGCTCGGCGCCGGCGTGGCGATCGAGCTGCACCAGGGCCCGATGAGCAATGTCTCTCCAGGCTGGAAACTGCGCGTGCTGCTGGCACAGGCGCTGTTCTCGAACCCGGACATCCTGCTGCTCGACGAACCGACCAATAACCTGGACATCAACACGATCCGCTGGCTCGAAGATGTGCTCAACGAGCGCAATTCGACGATGATCATCATTTCGCACGATCGCCACTTCCTGAACCAGGTCTGTACCCACGTGGCCGACATGGATTACGGCACGCTGAAGATTTATCCGGGCAATTACGACGAGTACATGCTGGCCTCGACGCAGGCCCGCAACCAGCTGCTGTCGAACAATGCCAAGGCCAAGGAAAAGGTCGCGGAACTGCAAGACTTCGTGCGCCGCTTCTCGGCGAATAAATCGAAGGCGCGCCAGGCGACATCGCGCGCCAAGATGATCGAAAAAATCAAGGTCGAAGACTTGAAACCGTCGTCGCGTGCCTATCCCTTCGTGCGTTTCGACGGCGAGAAAAAGCTGCACCGCCTGGCTGTCGAAACCGAGAACCTGGCAAAGAAATACGACCGCCAGCTGTTCAAGAATTTCAGCATCATGGTCGAAGCGGGCGAGCGCATCGCCATCATCGGTGCCAACGGCGTCGGCAAGACGACATTGTTGCGCTGCATCGGCGGCGACGATATCGCCGGCCTGCATGCGGATTACGGCACCGTCAAATGGGCGGAAAACGCCAACGTCGGTTACATGCCGCAAGATCCGACCGAAGAATTCGCGACCGACATCACCCTGACCGACTGGATGGGCAAGTGGACGAAAGAGGGCGACGACGACCAGGCCGTGCGTTCCAGCCTGGGCCGCCTGCTGTTCGGCGGCGACGAGGTGAAAAAATCGGTGCGCGTGCTGTCCGGTGGTGAAAAGGGCCGCATGATGTACGGCAAGCTGATGCTGGGCCGTCACAATGTCTTGCTGCTCGACGAACCGACCAATCACATGGATATGGAATCGATCGAATCGCTGAACATCGCGCTGGAAAAATATGCCGGCACCCTGATCTTCGTTTCGCACGACCGCGAATTCGTGTCGTCGCTGGCGAACCGCATCATCGAGATCAAGGAAGACGAGATCGTCGACTTCCGCGGCAACTACGAGGATTACCTGAGCAGCCAAGGCATCAACTGATAGCCTGAGTATTGCCCGGCCACCGCTTGCGAGCGGCGCCGGGCAAATTTTTTTGTAATGTGCGATAGTGGCGCATCACGTTTTCGTCCAGATCAACTACGACTGCCATGCAACAAATTTTACCGATCAAATCCGTCGAGTACGAACACCCGCAACAGGGCACCAGCTGCGTCGCGCACGCGTGGGCACGTACGCCCGCAACGCCGAGCGCCGCTGAAAAAATCGCCCTCAAGGAACGCATCAAGCGCTTGCTGAAAGAACGCAACGCGGTGCTGGTGGCCCATTACTATGTCGACGGCGACCTGCAAGACCTGGCCGAAGAAACCGGCGGCTGCGTTTCCGATTCGCTGGAAATGGCGCGTTTCGGCCGTGACCACGCGGCCCAGACCCTGGTCGTGGCCGGCGTGCGCTTCATGGGCGAGACGGCGAAAATCCTCAGCCCCGAAAAAACCATCCTGATGCCGGACCTGGACGCGACCTGCTCGCTCGACCTGGGTTGCCCGGCCGACGAGTTCACCGCCTTCTGCGACCAGCACCCGGACCGCACCGTCGTCGTCTACGCCAACACCAGCGCCGCCGTCAAGGCGCGCGCCGACTGGATGGTGACGTCGTCGATCGGCCTCGATATCGTCGCCCACCTGCATGCGCAGGGCAAGAAAATCCTGTGGGCGCCGGACAAGCATCTTGGTTCCTACATCCAGAAGGAAACCGGCGCCGACATGCTGCTGTGGCAGGGTTCCTGCCTGGTGCACGACGAATTCAAGGGCGTCGAACTGGATTTATTGAAAGCCGAATATCCGGACGCGAAAGTGCTGGTACACCCGGAATCGCCGGCCAACGTGGTGGCGCAGGCCGACGTGGTCGGATCGACGTCGCAGATGATCGCCGCCGCCGTCAACATGGATGCCACTACCTTCATCGTCGCCACGGATAACGGCATCCTGCACAAGATGCGCGCCGCCGCGCCGGGCAAAACCTTCATCGAAGCGCCGACCGCCGGCAACAGCGCGACTTGCAAAAGCTGTGCGCACTGCCCGTGGATGGCGATGAACGGCTTGCAGAATCTGGCCGACGTTCTTGAAAATATGAGCAATGAAATTCACGTCGATCCGGCCGTCGGCCAGTTGGCCGTGAAATCGATCAACCGCATGCTCGACTTCGCCGCGGCGAAGAAAGCCAAGGTCGCGCCGAGTGCCGACCTGGCTCAGGAAGCGGCACTGTTTTCGGGGATCGGTCCGGCATGAGTACTTTAATTAACCGATTTGCCCCGTTCGACGCGCCGTTGAAGGCCGCGTTCGAAGCGAACCTGCACGCGGCGCTGCTGGAAGATATCGGCAGCGGCGACTTGACCGGAGAACTGGTGCCGGCCGGTGGCAGTGTGACCGCGCGCGTGATCGTGCGCGAAGCGGCCGTGCTGTGCGGCGCGCCGTGGTTCGAAGGCATCATGCATGCGCTTAATGCCGGCCTCACCGTCGAATGGCATTACGCCGAAGGCGACCTGATGACGGCCGACAGCGCCGTCTGCACGATACAGGGACCTGCGCGCGCCTTGCTCACGGCCGAGCGCAGCGCCTTGAACTTCCTGCAATTGCTGTCCGGCGTGGCCACGGCCACGCGCCGTTATGTCGACGTCATCGCCGGCACATCTGCCGCCATCCTCGACACCCGCAAGACGCTGCCCGGCCTGCGCCTGGCGCAGAAATACGCGGTGCGCGTCGGCGGCGGGAAAAACCAGAGACTGGCACTGTACGACGGCATCCTGATCAAGGAAAACCATATCGCGGCGGCAGGCGGCGTGACGGCCGCGCTGGTGGCGGCCGGGCGCTTGAATGCCGGCGTGACGATCCAGGTCGAAGTGGAAAGCCTGGAGCAACTGGAAGAAGCGCTGGCGGCAGGCGCGGTATCTATCCTGCTCGACAACTTCGACCTCGGCATGATGCGCGACGCGGTGCGGATCAATGCCGGCCGCGCCTTGCTGGAAGCGTCGGGCGGCATCAATTTCGATACCGTGCGCGGCATCGCCGAAACGGGCGTGCACCGCATCTCGATCGGAAGCCTGACGAAGGATGTGCACGCGACCGATTATTCGCTGCGTATCGTCGAGTAAAACACCGGGCCGGCTCAGGGCTGGCCCGGGCGAGGTTGTGACCAGCGCTTCGGCAGTGACGACAGCACGGGATAGACCATGCACCAGTTCACACACACGGTCGGCAGCAAGACGTATGGTTTTCGCGACCTGAAGGACGTGATGGCCAAGGCCACGCCGGCGCGCTCCGGTGATTATCTGGCCGGCGTGGCCGCCGCCAGCGCCGAGGAACGGGTGGCGGCGCAGATGACGCTGGCCGCGCTGCCTTTGACCACCTTCCTGAATGATGCGCTGGTACCGTATGAAAGCGACGAAGTCACGCGCCTGATCATCGACAGCCACGATAGCTCCGCCTTCGCCGCGCTGCGCCACCTGACGGTCGGCGATTTCCGAAACTGGCTGCTCGGCGACGAGGCCGACACGATGACACTGGCCGCCGCGGCGCCCGGCATCACGCCGGAAATGGCGGCCGCCGTTTCTAAAATCATGCGTATCCAGGACTTGATCCTGGTGTCTAAAAAATGCCGCGTCGTGACGGCTTTTCGCTGCACCCTCGGTTTACCAGGCCGGCTGTCGACGCGCCTGCAGCCGAACCACCCGACCGACGACGCGTCCGGCATCGCCGCCAGCGTGCTCGACGGCCTGCTGTACGGCAGCGGCGACGCCGTCATCGGCATCAATCCCGCCACCGACAATGTGCAGCAAGTGATCCACCTGGTCGGCATGCTCGACGAGATCATCGCGCGCTACGCCATACCGACGCAATCCTGCGTGCTAACCCACGTCACCAACACGATCGCCGCGATCGGGCGCGGCGCGCCGGTCGACCTGGTGTTCCAGTCGATCGCCGGCACCGAGGCGGCCAACGCCGGCTTCGGCATCGACCTCGCGCTGCTGGCCGAGGCACAGCAAGCCGCACTGTCGCTTGGGCGCGGCACCGTCGGTAACAACGTCATGTATTTTGAAACGGGGCAGGGCAGCGCGCTGTCGGCCAATGCCCACCACGGCCTCGACCAGCAGACTTGCGAGGCGCGTGCCTACGCGGTGGCCCGCCATTTTCAACCGCTGCTGGTGAACACCGTGGTCGGCTTCATCGGCCCGGAATACCTGTACGACGGCAAGCAGATCGTCCGCGCCGGCCTGGAAGACCATTTTTGCGCCAAGCTGCTCGGCCTGCCGATGGGGTGCGACGTCTGCTATACGAACCACGCCGAAGCCGACCAGGACGACATGGACGTCTTGCTGACATTACTCGGCGCGGCCGGCTGCAATTTCATCATGGGCGTGCCCGGTTCGGACGACATCATGCTGAACTACCAAAGTACGTCCTTCCACGACGCGCTGTACGCGCGCCGAGTGCTGGGGCTGAAACCGGCGCCCGAATTCGAATCCTGGCTCACGGCAATGCAGATTTTTACGAGCGACGGCTGCATTGCACCCGACCAGGCGGTGCCGGCGCCATTCCAGGCCGCGCTGTTGCGGCTGGCCTGACGGAGCGCCGGACGTGAACCAGCCCAAGACATCGGTGACCGATAACCCCTTGCACGCGCTGCGCCAGTTCACGGCCGCGCGCATCGCGTTGGGGCGCGCCGGCGTCAGCCAGCCGACGGCGCCGCAACTGGCATTTCAACTGGCCCACGCGCGCGCCCGCGATGCAGTCCACCTGGCGCTCGATGTCGAAACGTTGACCCGAGCCCTGGCCGGCGCATTGCCGCAATTGCCGGCGCCGGCGCTGCTGCTGCACAGCGCGGCCGGCAGCCGCGGCGTCTACTTGCAGCGGCCCGATCTGGGGCGCCAGCTCGACGACACTTCGCGCGCAACGCTGCGGGCGCTGCCGCAACCGGCGGGGGCCGGCGACGCGGAGCGCCCGTGGGACGTCGCTTTCGTCATCGCCGACGGCCTGTCCGCGCTGGCCATCGAGCAGCACGCGCTGCCCTTCCTGCAAGCGCTGATGCGCAGGATAGAACCGGAACATTGGCGCATCGCGCCGCTGTCCATCGTCAGCCAGGGTCGGGTCGCGGTCGGCGATGAAGTCGGAGAATTGATCGGCGCGCAAGCGGTGGTGGTCTTGATCGGCGAGCGGCCGGGCCTGAGTTCTCCCGACAGCATGGGACTGTATCTGACCTGGCAACCTTGCATCGGCTTGAGCGATGCCAGTCGCAACTGCATCTCGAACGTGCGTCCGGCCGGCCTGCTGTATGACGATGCCGCCGACAAATTGCATTACCTGCTGGCCGAGGCGAAACGTCGTCGCCTGTCGGGCGTCGCCCTCAAGGATGAAACCGGCGCTAGCGCAGTGTTATCGCGCCGCGAAGGATTATACTTCTTGCTATAAAAGATGACTACAGGCAATTTTTATCGCCCACGCCGGCATAAATAAGAGTAATATTTCCTGACAGAACAGCAGGAGATGCCCGATGCGCTTACCCGATTGCCACCGTCGTCGCTGCCGCGCGAGCGCTGCAAATGTCGACTTCTCCTGAACTGTTCGCCGGCCTCGGCCGCCTGAGCCTGCGCGCCAGGCTGCATGCCGCCGTCGCGGCATTGGCTGTGCCGATGCTGCTGGCCGCGCTGGCGGCCGGCGCCTGCCACCTGTACATCAACTGGGCCTACCAGGGGCTGCTCGACCAGGACACCCGGATCGTCGAACTGAGCCTGGCCAGCAGGACGGCGCTGCCCGCCGTCGGCGGAGACAGGGCCGCGCGCCACAACGCACTGGTCGCCATCCGCAAGAACATGTACGAGATCGCGGCGCTCAGCGGCGATTCCACCTTGCGCGACACCGCGCAGGCAGTCAGCCTGCTGACCTATGAATATGAAAAGGACAAGGCGGACAAGCCGCTGGAACCGCTCTTGATCCAGATCGGCGAAAAGGCCGAGCTGCTGGCCGGGCAGGCGCGCCAGCGCGTGGCCAGCCAGCAGCGCACCGTGCTCGGCGTGCTGCTGCTCGTGCCGCTGCTGGCGATGGCTGGCGGCGTTGCGCTGGCGATGAATATTACGCGGGCGATCGACCGCACGCTGCGCGACTGCATCGCCTTCGCCGGCGCCATCGCCGACGGCAATTTCCGCCACGGCGGCAGCGCCGCGCGTCCCGGCGCGCGCGCCGGGCGCATGGACGAAACCGACAGCGCCAGCGAATTCGATGTGCTGGTCAAGTCGATGAACCTGATCGCCGACGAAACGCGCATCGCCGCCGAGCGCGAAGTCGCACAGGCCGAGCGGCTCGAACGGGTCGACCGCGCTTGGACATTGCGCTCCGCCTGCAGCCGCGCGCTGGTCAAGGCCGGCGACGAGACCGCCTTGCTGGAAACGATCTGCCGCCACCTGGTCGAGATCGGCGGCTACCGCTGCGTCTGGGTCGGCTACGCGCGCGACGACGATGGGCACGACGTCGAACTGGCCGCGCACGCAGGAGAAGAGCGCGGCTACGTCGGCGACCTGCGCCTGAGCTGGGGCGCCGATGTGGCGCGCCAGGGCGGCTTCGGCAGCGCGATCCAGCAGCGCCGCACCTTGGTCAGCAACCGGCTCGCCGAAGACATCGTGTTCGCATCGTGGCGCGGCATCGCGCCGCCGCCGATGCTGGTGTCGTGCATCGCCTTGCCCCTGCTCGATGGCGATGTGCCGCTGGGCGTGCTCGGCATTTATTCGGACCAGGCCCACCTGTTCGAAGGCGATGAATTGACCTTATTGCAGGATTTAAGCGAAGACCTGGCGTTCGGCATCGTCAGCCGGCGCCAGTCGGCCGAGCGCCAGCGCGCCGAAGATCAACTGGCGCACCACGTCAACTACGATACCTTGACCGGCCTGCCCAACCGGCGCACGCTGGAAACGCGGCTGGCCCAGCATGCCGCCCGCGCGAGCAAGGCACATAAAACGCTGGCCGCGCTGTTCATCAACCTGGACGGTTTCAAGGCAGTCAACGAGGCGCACGGGCAGAGTGCCGGCGACCAGGTGCTGGTGCAAGTGGCGCAGCGGCTGGAAGGCGTGGCCGGAGAAGGCGCCACCGTCGCGCGCCTGGGTGCGGACGAATTCGCCGTCCTGCTGCCGGTGCTGGATGTCGCCGCGGCCGGCGCCATCGCAACGAAAATGGTCGCGCTGCTGGGAGAGCCGCTGCCGCACGGCGCGCCGCCGGTGCGGGTGACGGCATCGGTCGGCGTCAGCCTGTTGCCCGACGACGCAGACGATATCGCCGCGCTGCTGCGCAACGCCGGGCTGGCGATGCAGGATGCCAAGCGGCGCGGCGGCAATACGCTGCGCTTCTTCTCGGCCGACATGAATGCGCGCATGGCGGCGCGCTTCGCGCTCGAGGCCGAGCTCGGCCACGCGATCGAGCGCGGCGAACTGATCATGCATTACCAGGCCCGCTGCAGCCTGGTCACCGGCGCCATCACCGGCGCCGAAGCGCTGCTGCGCTGGCGTCATCCGACGCGCGGCATGGTCGCGCCGGCCGAATTCATCCGCATGGCCGAGGAAACAGGGTTGGTGCTACCGATCGGCAACTGGGCGATCGACAGCGTCTGTGCTCAGTTGCGTGCGTGGAAGGAAGCGGGCTTGCACGTGCCCACCATCGCCGTCAACCTGTCGGCGCGCCAGTTCCAGCAAAAGGACTTGTTGCGCAGCTTGCGCCACGCGCTGGAAAGCAACGGCATCGCCGCCAGTTCTCTGGAACTGGAAATCACCGAAAGCGCGGTATTGCGCGACGTCGAAGCCGCCATCGTCACGCTGGGCGAACTGAAGGCGCTGGGCGTGACCATCGCACTCGACGATTTCGGCACCGGCTATTCATCGCTGCGCTACCTGAAACGCTTCCCGGTCGACCATTTGAAGATCGACCAATCGTTCGTGCGCGACATCACGACACAGCCGGACGACGCCGCCATCTGCAAGGCCGTGATCGACCTGGCGCACAACCTGCATCTGACGGTGATCGCCGAAGGCGTTGAAACGCAAGAGCAGATGCAATATTTAAGGCGCCAGCGCTGCGATGCGATGCAGGGATTCCTGTTCTGCCGCGCATTGCCGGCGGACGGTTTCGCGCAACTGCTCGCGTCCAACAAAAAGCTGCCGCTGGGCGAAGCCGACGACGGGCAGGGCACCCTGCTGATCCTGGACGACGAGCCGAACATCGTGCGCGCGCTGAACCGCGCCTTGCGCCCGGACGGCTATAAAATCCTGGCCGCCACCAGCGCGGCCGACGCGCTGAAACTGCTCGCATTGAACAGCGTACAAGTGGTGCTGTCCGACCAGTGCATGCCCGAGATGAGCGGCACCGAATTCCTCAGCCGCGTCAGAGACTTGTACCCGGACACGCTGCGCATCATCCTGTCCGGCCACGCCGATTTCGCATCCGTGCTCGGCGCCGTCAACGGCGGCACGATCCACCGTTGCTTCACGAAGCCGTGGGATGAAAACCAGTTGCGCGACTGCGTGCAGCAAGCATTCCGCCAGCAGCGCCTGCTGTACCCCCCTGGGGTCAGGCCTGCGTTATTGACTTGTTAACCGTGGGGTCAGGCGTGACTTGTTGCGTTGTTTGCGCTGTCACAAGCGCCAGTGTCGGCGGCAGCCTATCGTGGAGCTATCTCGACCGCGATACGGAGCCCGCCATGGCGCGCAAACCTCGTCTTCATGCGCCAGGGGCGCTGTACCATGTGATGCTGCGTGGAAATGGAGGACAAGCTATCTTTCATGACGATGCGGACCGGATCAAATTGCAGGAACTGGTCGGCGATGGTGTGCGGCGCTTCGGGCATCGCATCCATGCGTACTGCTGGATGGGCAACCATATTCACCTGGCGGTGCAGGTCGATGTGATACCGCTGTCGAAGATCATGCACAACCTCAGTTTTCGCTATACGAGTTATTTCAATTGGCGGCATGAACATATTGGCCACCTGTTCCAGGGGCGCTTCAAGGCGATATTGGTCGATGCGGACAGCTATCTGCTGCAACTGGTGCGCTATATCCATCTCAATCCGGTACGCGCCGGCATGTTGAAGGTGGCGGAACAATTTGCATGGAGTGGCCATCGCGCCTATTTGGGTTTGACCCGGCAACCTTGGCTCTGTACAGAATGGGTATTATCGCAATTTGGCGGTGATCTCCGCGCGGCGCGCCAGCGCTACCGGCATTTTGTCGGCACCCATCCGGACGCAAAACAGGAGCCGGACTTCAAATGCGGCGGACGATCGGGAGGGCTGATCGGTGACGAACAGGTTGCACATCACATGATCGGGATGGCGGTATCTCATCAAGCATTTCCTGCGCATGGCTGGCAAGCGATATGCGCGGCAGTCTGCATTGCGGCCGGGATTAGCGAGCAGGCTCTCCGCAGTCCCAGCAGAAAACGCGCATTGGCCCGGGCGAGGGCCGCCGCCGCTTTTCTGATCATGCAGTACAAAGCCGGCACGCTTGCGGAATTTGGACGCCACATTGGTCGTGATCCTTCGTCGCTTAGCCGTTTTACAGAAATTGTGAGAAGCGCGCCGGACGATGACGCCACCAAGAGACTGGTCGTGCGTGCCGGACAAATTCTCAACAACGCAACAAGTCACGCCTGACCCCACGGTTAACAAGTCAATAACGCAGGCCTGACCCCAATGGTATTGAGAATGGCGCCGTCTAGGCCGGCCGCGGGCGCGGGTGGCGGAATACGACGCCATTCTGTTTGACGGCATACATGGCCCGGTCGGCGTATTGAAGCAGTTGCTGCGTATCGTCTCCATGCTCGGGATAGAGCGCGATGCCGATGCTGGCCTCGATATCGACCAGGTATTCCCCTAGCTGGAGCGGTTCGCTCAGCGCGGCGTTGATCTTTTCGGTGATGGCCAGCGCATATTCGGGCAGCTGGATATTTTCCAGCAACACCACGAACTCATCGCCGCCCATGCGCGCCACCGTGTCCGTGTCGCGCACGCAGCCCAGCAACCGGCGCGCGACTTCCTTGAGCAGCAGATCGCCGCCGGCATGGCCATGGGTGTCGTTGACCTGCTTGAACTTGTCGAGATCGACGTACAGCAGCGACATGCGTTCTTTCTGGCGCCGCGTCCTGGCCATCGTGATGGCGAGGCGCTCGAACAGCAGCGCGCGGTTCGGCAGGCCGGTCAGTTCGTCATAATGCGCCGCGCGCAACTGGCGGGCGTACAGTTGCTTGCGTTCGATGGCGGTGGCGACCTGGATGGAAACGAATTGCAGCAATTCCAGGTCTTGCTCGCTATAGCCGGCGCCGGCCGCATCGCGCTTGAGCAGCACGGCGCCGATCGTCCCTTTTTGGGTGGTCAGCGGGACACCCAGCCAGCACGGCGAGGCATCGACTCCGGCACCTTCCAGCGCCGGTGGCAGCAACAGCGGCAAGCCGCTGCGGACGATCTCGTCGCACAGAGATTCCGCTGCGGCATCGCGCGGTACGGGGCCGTGCGCATCGGCATGGTAGGGGAAGCTGAGCTGGCCGGTGCGCTCTTGATACAGGGCCACGGAAAAATTGAGCACCGGCAGCAGGCCGCCGATGATCAAATGGATGTCCCGGAACAGGGCGACCGGATCTTCCGCCGCGTGGGCCGCTTCGGAAATGGCGAACAGCGCCGCCTGCATGGCTTCGGCCTGTTTGCGTTCAGTGATGTCGCGCGCGACGGCGACCCTGACCTGGTCGGCCTCGGACCAGCGGGCCGACCACATGATATGGACCACCTTGCCATCCTTGCGGATATAGCGGTTCTCGAAATGCGGCTGGGCTTGCCCGGCCATGATGTCCGCCGCCACCCGCAACGTCATCGCGCGGTCTTCGGGCAGCACCATGTCGATCATCGGCTGGCCGATCATTTCTTCCGGCCGATAGCCGAAAATGCGTTCGCCCGCCGCGCTGACATGAATAAAACGTCCATCGCGGTCGACCACGCAAATGGCGTCCATGAGCAAATCGGCAATACCGGCCAGCGGTGTCAGTGTCGTAGTAAGCATCCGATTATTCTACAGCGCTCCTTCGAGGCAATGCGCACCCGTGATCAATGCAATTTACAGGCATGAAAAAAGCCGCCGTCTGCGAACAGACGGCGGCTTTCAGGTGAAGCCAGCGGCGAATAATCAGTCGGCAGCGTAGATGTCGTTATGGATGGTTTCCTTGACGAACAATGTGCCGATCACTGCCGTGATCAGGGCGATCACGATCGGGTACCACAGGCCATAATAAATGTCGCCCTTGAAGGCCACCAGCGCGAAGGCGGTGGTCGGCAACAGGCCGCCGAACCAGCCGTTGCCGATGTGGTAGGGCAGCGACATCGACGTGTAGCGGATGCGGGTCGGGAACATTTCCACCAGCATCGCGGCGATCGGGCCGTACACCATCGTCACGTAGGCGACCAGGATGAACAGCACCAAGACCATCATCGGCTTGTTGATCTGGTCCGGATCGGCCTTCGCAGGGTAACCGGCGGCCTTGATCGCGCCGGCGGCTTCTTTCTTGAAGGCGCCTTCCTTGGCCTTGCTGTCGGCGTCGAAGTTCAGGTTGTCGGCGGTCATGACGGCGTTGAACGACGAGATTTCCTTGTCGCCGATCTTGATCTTGGCCACGCTGCCGGCCGGCGCATCCTGCTTGCTGTAATTGACGGAATTGGCAGACAGTACCGCGGTGGCGATATCGCACGACGACGGGAATTTCTTCTGGCCAGTCAGGTTGAACTGGAAGTGGCAGGAAGCGGGATCGGCGACGACGACGACCGGCGAATTTTTCAGCGCCGTTTCCAGCGCCGGATTGCCGTAATGGGTCAGCGCGCCGAACAGCGGGAAATAGGTGACGGCGGCAATCACGCAACCGCCGAGGATGATGT
The DNA here is from genome assembly GCA_040389645.1 of Pseudomonadota bacterium. Lineage (GTDB taxonomy): Bacteria > Pseudomonadota > Gammaproteobacteria > Burkholderiales > Burkholderiaceae_D > Rugamonas. The sequence continues at coordinate 425,703 of JAZJZT010000001.1, forward strand.
ATTTGCGGCCGATGCGGTCCGACAGGCTGCCGAAGAAGATGAACAGCGGCGTGGCCAGCAGCAGCGCGATGGCGATCAGCACGTTGGCGGTGGCGATGTCGATTTTCAGGGTCTGCATCATGAAGAACAGCGCATAGAACTGGCCGGTGTACCAGACCACGGCTTGTCCCATCGTCAGGCCGATCAGCGCCAGCACGACGATTTTCGCATTTTTCCATTGGCCGAAGGCTTCGCTGAGCGGCGCTTTCGAGGTCTTGCCTTCCGATTTCATCTTGGCGAAGGCTGGCGATTCATTCATCGACAGGCGGATCCAGACGGAGATCGCCAGCAGCAGCACGGACACCAGGAACGGTACGCGCCAGCCCCAGGCATTGAATCCTTCTTCTCCGATCGCCAGGCGGGTGCCGAGGATGACCATCAGCGACAGGAAGAAGCCGAGCGTGGCGGTGGTCTGGATCCACGCGGTGAACAGGCCGCGCTTGCCGTGCGGCGCGTGTTCGGCGACATAGGTGGCGGCGCCGCCGTATTCTCCGCCCAGCGCCAGCCCTTGCAGGATGCGCAAGGTGACGAGGATGATCGGGGCGGCGATGCCGATCGCGGCGTGGCCCGGCAGCAGGCCGACGATGAAGGTCGACAGGCCCATGATCAGGATCGTGATCAGGAAGGTGTATTTACGGCCGATCATGTCGCCCAGGCGGCCGAACACCAGCGCGCCGAACGGGCGCACAATAAAGCCCGCGGCGAAGGCCAGCAGTGCGAAAATGAAGGTCGTGGTCGGGTCGCCGATAAAGAATTGTTTGGCGATGATGGGGGCGAGCGAGCCGTACAGGTAAAAGTCGTACCACTCGAATACGGTGCCCAGCGACGAGGCGAAGATGACTTTCTTTTCTTCGGCCGTCATCGGCGTTGTCTTGCCGCCCGCTTTGCGCAGGTCGGCCGGGGAGCTGGATGTGATTGCCATGATTTTTGTCTCCAGAATAATTATTGAACTTCGTCAGCTAATTCCACTGTTGCCTGATCAGCATGACATCCAGTGTGGGCGCGTAAGCTTACGTCATGCTTGCTTCAAACTTACGCGACGCTTACAACGCGGTGCCGGTAAAACAGGCAGTGGCGACGCCCGGCGGCCGGCCGATAAAAATTTGCGAACGATCGTACTAAAATATGCTATTCTCATTCCATCGACTTACCACAACTTCCTTCAGGAGACAGAAATGACTGATGCCGTGATCGTATCGACCGCCCGTACTGGTTTGGCCAAATCGTGGAAAGGTGCATTCAACATGACGCACGGCGCCACCCTGGGCGGCCATGCCCTGCAGGCGGCGATCACCCGCGCCAATATCGAGGCTGGCGAAGTGGAAGATGTCCTGATCGGCTGCGCCACGCCGGAAGGTGCCACCGGCGGCAACATCGCGCGCCAGATCGCGCTGCGCGCCGGTTGCCCGGTGACCACCGGCGGCATGACGATCAACCGTTTCTGTTCTTCCGGCCTGCAGACCATCGCCACCGCGGCGCAGCGCATCATCGCCGGCGAAGGCGATATCTACGCGGCCGGCGGCGTCGAATCGATTTCCTGCGTGCAGCAGGAAATGAACCTGCATATGTATACCGAAGTGTGGCTGTCGCAAAACAAGCCGGCAGTGTACTGGCCGATGTTGCAGACGGCGGAAACCGTGGCCAAGCGCTACAACATCAGCCGCGAGCGCCAGGATGAATACGGCGTGCAGAGCCAGCAGCGCGCCGCCGCGGCCCAGGCCGCCGGCCTGTTCAACGCGGAAATCGTGCCGATGACGACGACGATGGGCGTGGCCGACAAGGCAACCGGCATGCTGGTCTCGCGCGAAGTGACGATCTCGGCCGACGAGGGTATTCGCGCCGACACGACGCTCGAAGCCGTCTCTAAAATCCGCAGCGCCGTGCCGGGCGGCGTCATCAGCGCCGGCAATGCCAGCCAGTTCTCGGACGGCGCGTCATTAGCCATCGTCATGAATGCGAAAGTGGCTGAAGCGAAGGGCCTGCAACCGCTGGGCATCTTCCGCGGCTTCGCCGTGGCCGGTTGCGAACCGGATGAAATGGGCATCGGCCCGGTGTTCGCGATTCCTAAACTGCTGAAAAAAGCGGGCCTGAAAGTGGAAGACATCGGCCTGTGGGAATTGAATGAAGCGTTCGCCGTGCAAGTGCTGTATTGCGCCGACAAACTCGGCATCCCGATGGACCGCCTGAACGTCAACGGTGGCGCGATCGCCGTCGGCCACCCGTACGGCGTGTCGGGCGCGCGCTTGACCGGCCACGCGCTGATCGAGGGTAAGCGCCGCGGCGTCAAGTACGTGGTCGTGACCATGTGCATCGGCGGCGGCCAAGGCGCGGCCGGCCTGTTCGAAGTGGTTTGATCAAGTAACGTAACACCAGCGGGCGCCCACAGAGGCGCCCGTTTCATAACAACTTCCCTAAGAGACATTCCCATGCAATCGAAGCTCTTGTCGCGCCGCGACGTGGATTTCCTGTTATATGAATGGCTGGACGTCGAGGCGCTGAACCAGCGCCCGCGCTTCCAGGATCACAGCCGCGAAACTTATAATGCGGCCATCGATACCGCCGAGCAGATCGCCACCGACCTGTTCGCGCCGCACAACAAGAAGAGCGACCAGCAGGAACCGCACGCGGTGCCGTCCGAAAAATGTCTTGATGTCAAGATCATCCCCGAAGTCAAGACCGCACTGGACGCGTTTTCCGCCGCCGGCCTGATGGCGGCCGGCCAGGATTTCGAGATGGATGGCATGCAGTTGCCGACCACGGTCGAAAAAGTACTGTCGGCCTATTTCACGTCGGCCAATGTCGCCACGGCCGCGTATATCTTCCTGACCATCGGCAACGCCAATACGCTATTGAAGACGGGCACGCCGGAACAGGTGCGGCGCTACGTCAAACCGATGTTCGCCGGGCGTTTTTTCGGCACCATGTGCCTGTCGGAACCGCAAGCCGGTTCCAGCCTGTCCGACATCACGACCCGCGCCGATCCCGACCCGGTCGCCGGCCTCGAAGGAGAGCGCCAGTACCGTTTATCGGGCAACAAGATGTGGATCTCGGCCGGAGAACATGACCTGGCCGGCAATATCGTGCACCTGGTGCTGGCCAAGATCCCCGGCCCGGACGGCAAGCTGATTCCCGGCGTCAAAGGCATTTCGCTGTTCATCGTGCCCAAGTTCCTGGTCAATCAGGATGGCACGCTGGGCGAGCGCAACGATGTCGTGCTGGCCGGCCTGAATCACAAGATGGGCAACCGCGGCACCAGCAATTGCCTGCTCAATTTCGGCGAAGGCAAATTCCAGCCGGAAGGCAAAGCTGGCGCGATCGGCTACCTGGTGGGGAATATGCACCAGGGCCTGGCGAACATGTTCCACATGATGAACGAGGCGCGCATCGGCGTCGGCCTCGGCGCGGCGGTGCTCGGTTACACCGGCTACCTGCACGCGCTCGATTACGCGCGCAACCGTCCGCAAGGCCGCCATCCCGCCGCGAAAGATCCGGCCCAGCCGCAGTTGCCGATCATGCAGCACACCGATGTGCGGCGCATGTTGCTGGCACAGAAGGCGTATGTCGAAGGCGCGATGGGCCTCGTGCTGTACAGCGCGCGGCTGGTCGACGAGCAGCGCACCGGCGTCACGCCGGAAGCGCGGGAGCACGCCGGCCGCCTGCTCGATTTCCTGACGCCGATCACGAAATCCTGGCCTTCCCAATGGTGCGTGGAAGCGAACAGCCTGGCGATCCAGGTCCACGGCGGCTACGGTTACACGCGCGAATACAATGTCGAACAGTTTTATCGCGACAACCGCCTGAACGCGATCCACGAAGGCACGCATGGCATCCACGGCCTGGACCTGCTGGGTCGCAAGGTATCGATGCAGGAAGGGCTGTTATTTAAAACCTTCGCGGGCGAGGTGCGCCGCACCGTCGAACGGGCGCGCGAACTGGGAGAGCATGCGGCAACCCACGGCGCGCAGGCGGACGTCGCCGCCGAACTGCGCGGCAATGCCGACGCGCTCGACGCCAGCTTGCGCCGCGTAAAACAGGTGACGCAGGCGCTGTACGCGGCCGGCGACATGAACAAGACGCTGGCCAACGCCAGCACGTATCTGGAAGCGGTCGGCCACGTGGCGGTGGCGTGGATCTGGCTCGAACAAGCCCTGGTGGCCGAGCGCAAGCTGGCCGCCGGCGCGGCCGGCGACGATGCCGATTTTTATCGCGGCAAGCTGCAAGCCTGCCGCTATTTCTTCCGCTGGGAATTGCCGAAGGTGCAGCAACAACTTGACCTGCTGGAAAGCATAGACACGACCACGCTGGACATGCAAGATGCGTGGTTTTAATTTAAGACAAATATAAAGGAGTATCTACCATGACTACCACTCAAGAATTGTTCAGCCTGGCCGGCAAGACGGCACTGGTCACCGGCGGCTCCCGCGGCCTCGGCCTGCAAATGGCGCTCGCGCTGGGCGAGCAGGGCGCACAAGTCGTCGTCACCTCGCGCAAGCAGGGCGATCTCGATGAAGCGGTCGCCTTCCTGGCAAAACACGGCGTGACGGCATACGCGATCGCCGCCGACCTGGGCAAGGAAGCCGCGGTCGGCCCGCTGGTCGATGCCGCGCTGGAAAAGCTGGGCCATATCGATATCCTGATCAACAATGCCGGCGCCAGCTGGGGCGCGCCGGCCGAGGATTATCCTCTGGAGGCGTGGGACAAGGTGATGAACCTGAATATCCGCAGCATCTTCCTGGTCTCGCAAGCCGTCGCCAAGCGTTCGATGATTCCGCGTAAAAGCGGCCGCATCATCAATATCGCGTCGATCGCCGGCCTGGGCGGCAATCCGCAGGACATGAAAACCATCGCCTACAACACGTCGAAAGCGGCGGTCATCAATTTTACGCGCGCGCTGGCGGCCGAATGGGGCGTGCACGGCATCAATGTCAACGCCCTGGCGCCGGGCTTCTTCCCATCCAAGATGAGCGCCGGCCTGATCGCGACCATGGGCGAAGAGAAAATGGCAAGCGCCGCGCCGCTGCGCCGCCTCGGCGACGATGAAGATCTGAAAGGCCCGGTCGTGCTGCTGGCGTCCGCCGCAGGCAAGCACATCACCGGTCAGACATTGCCGGTCGACGGCGGCGTCTCGGCGGTCTGCGCGTAAATCGGGCATGGCTACTTACCAACGCATCGTCCTGGCCGCGCGCCCGCGCGGCGAGGTCATTCCCGCCAACTTCCGCCTCGAAACGGTGGACGTGCCGGAGCTGATCGACGGACAAGTCCTGGTCCGCAACCATTACCTTTCGCTCGACCCCTACATGCGCGGGCGCATGAGCAGCGCGAAAAGTTACGCGGCGCCGCAGGCGCTCGATGAAACGATGATCGGCGGCACCGTCGGCGAAGTCGTCGAATCGAAGCATGCGGGATTCGCCGCCGGCGATTTCGTCGCCGGCATGGGTGGCTGGTCGGAAAGCAGCGTGCTGGACGGCGCGCTGCTGCGCAAGCTCGACACGACGCGCATTCCGCTGGAAGCCTACCTGGGACCGGTCGGCATGACGGGCATGACCGCCTGGTATGGCATCCACCAGATCATGCAGCCGAAAGCCGGTGAAACGGTGGTCATTTCCGCCGCCAGCGGCGCGGTCGGCGGCGTGGTCGGGCAACTGGCGAAACTGCGCGGCTGCCGCGTGGTCGGCATCGCCGGCGGTAAAGAGAAATGCGATTACGTCGTCAACGAACTCGGTTTCGACGCCTGTATCGATTACAAGGCCGGCCAGCTCGACGCCGACCTGGCGGCGGCCACGCCGGACGGCATCGACGCGATTTTCGAAAACGTCGGCGGTACCGTGTTCGATGCGGCGCTGGCGCGCACCAATGCCTTCGCCCGCATCGCGCTGTGCGGCATGATCGCCGGCTACAGCGGCGACGAGATGCCGATCAAGAATGCACGATTGCTGCTGATCAACCGCCTGAGCCTGCGCGGCTTCATCATCACCGAGCACCTCGACCTGTGGCCGCAAGGCTTGCGGGAACTGGCTGAACTGGTAGCGGCGGGCAAGATCAAGTTCCGCGTCTCGGTCGCGAACGGCCTGGCATCCGCGCCGGAAGCCTTCATGGGGCTGCTCAAGGGCAAAAACTTCGGCAAGCAGCTCGTGAAATTAATCTAAAAATAATTAATTTAAAAAAGAGACAATCCAATGAAAAATTTCAAGGACAAGGTTGCCGTCATCACCGGCGGCGCGGCGGGACTGGGTCGTGAATTCGCGTTCAAGGCCCATGCACTCGGCATGAAACTGGTGCTGGCCGATGTGCAGCAAGATGCGCTCGACGGCACGGTGGCGGACTTGAAACAGCAGGGCGCCAATGTCATCGGCCTGATCTGCGACGTGCGCAAGGGAGAGCAAGTGCAAGCCCTGGCCGACGCGACGATGAAGGAATTCGGCGCCGTGCACCTGGTGTTCAACAATGCCGGCGTCGGTTCCGGCGGCCTGGTCTGGGAAAATTCGGTCGCCGACTGGGAATGGGTACTGGGCGTGAATGTCTGGGGCGTGATCCACGGCGTGCGCATCTTTACGAAACTGATGCTGGAATGCGCGAAAAACGATCCGGCCTACGAAGGCCATATCGTCAACACCTCGTCGATGGCCGGCGTACTGAATCCGACCGCGATGGGCGTGTATAACGTGTCCAAGCACGCCGTGGTATCGCTGTCCGAATCGCTGTACCACGACTTGAACCTGGTCGACGCGCCGATCGGCTCGTCCGTGCTATGCCCGTTCTTCGTACCGACCGGCATCAACCAGTCGCACCGCAACCGTCCGGACGATGTCAAGATGGAGAGCAAACCGACCGCCAGCCAGCTGGCGTCGCAGGCGATGACGACCAAGGCCGTCACCTCCGGCAAGGTCACGGCCGTCGATGTGGCGAACATGACGTTCCAGGCGATTGCCGACGGACAATTCTACATTTATACCCACCCGCAGGCGCTGGGCAGTTTGCAGACCCGCATGGAAGACATGCTCACGTCGCGCAATCCGACCGATCCGAACGCGGGATCGCCGCACCGCCAGATGCTGAAAGACATGCTCAAAGCCGGTAGCGACACCTGAAGACGGTGTGCGACAATTGCGCTTTGGATTCATTGTTCAGGACTCATGAATACTCAGCACACGCACACTCTCCGCTTCGGCGACTGGAACAGCTTGCAGGACGACGCGAAAACGATCCGTTTTGAAGTCTTCGTGCAGGAACAGAACGTTCCCGTCGAGCTGGAAATGGATCACCAGGACGCGGTCTGCCTGCATGCGGTCGCTTATGCCGAAGATGGCACGCCGGTCGGCACCGGCCGTTTATTGCCGGACGGCCATATCGGTCGCATGGCGGTGCGCCAGCAGGCGCGCGGCACCGGCATCGGTGGCATATTGTTGCAAGGCTTGATGGCGCAGGCGAAGGCGCGCGGAGACACGCAAGTCGTGCTCAGCGCGCAAAGCCACGCCGCGCCGTTTTATTTGCGGCACGGGTTTGTCGTGGCCGGCGACGAATTCTTCGAGGCGGGCATCGCCCACATCGAAATGCGCTATACGTTCTGATGCCTGTCATTCCCGCGCAGGCGCTAATCTATGCCCACATCTTTGCAAGATTCCATCCC
>JAZJZT010000002.1:0-229873 GCA_040389645.1 Pseudomonadota bacterium
TTGTAGATCGATGCGCGCATACCGCCGACGGACTTGTGGCCCTTCAGTTGCAGCAGGCCGCGCGCTTTTGCGCCGGCCAGGAATGCTTCATTCTTACTTTCGTCGCGCAGATAAAACGGTACGTTCATGCGCGAACGGGAATCCTTGGCGACGCGGTTCTGGTAAAAATCGTCCGCGTCGAGCGCCGCGTACAGCAGCGCCGCCTTCTCGATATTGCGCTGCTCCATCGCCGCCACGCCGCCCTGCTTTTTCAGCCACTGGAACACCAGGCCGGCGATATAGATGCCGTAGGTAGGCGGCGTGTTGTACATCGAATCGTTGTCGGCCACGTTCTGCCAGTCGAACGCCGATGGGCAGAATGGCAACGCCTTGCCGATCAAGTCTTCGCGCACGATGACGACCGTCACACCGGCCGGGCCGATGTTCTTTTGCGCGCCGCCGAAGATGACGCCATATTTGGAGACATCGACCGGGCGCGACAAAATGTGCGAAGACATGTCGGCCACCAGCGGCGTATCGCCCTGCACGGTCGGCACGAAATTGAATTCGACGCCATCGATGGTTTCGTTGGTGCAGACGTGCAGGTAAGCCGCGCCGGGCGTGAGCTTCCATTCCGACTGCGGCGGCACCTGAGAATAACCGCCGTCCTTGGCCGACGCGGCCACGTTGACGTTGGCGTAGCGCGCCGCTTCCTTGACCGACTTGCTGGACCAGGAACCGGTCTGGATGAAATCGATCGTGGCCGGTTGCGCCACGTGTCCGACCATGTTCATCGGGATCACCGCGTTCTGCGACAAGCCTCCGCCCTGCAGGAACAGGATTTTATAATTGGCCGGCACGGCCAGCAAGTCGCGCAAGTCCTGCTCGGCGGCCTTGTAGATGGAAATGAATTCCGGTCCGCGGTGGCTCATTTCCATGACGGACATCCCGCTGCCATGCCAGTCGAGCATTTCCGCCGCGGCCTGGGCCAGCACTTCTTTCGGCAGGACGGCGGGGCCGGCGGAGAAGTTGTAGATGTTCGTCACGACAAAATCCTTATTACAAAGTGGGAGTTCAAGTAAAAACGGGGCCAGCGTCATTGTCGCATTATTGCGATGACGACGCTGGCCCCCTGCCCTCGACCGCGGGGCTTATTCCGGCGTCGGCTCCGACGGCGCGTCGGTCCCGGTATCGCCGGCATCGGCTGCCGCCGCATCGGCCGCGGCGGCGGCCAGCGCTTCCGGACCCGGCTCCAGCTCGACTTCGTCGATATCGGTTTCGACGATGCGCTGCAGGCCGGACAGCTTGGTGCCGTCTTCGACCGCGATCAGGGTCACGCCTTGCGTGGCGCGGCCCATCTCGCGGATCTCGGACACGCGGGTGCGGATCAAGACGCCGCCGGTGGTGATCAGCATGATTTCATCGCTGGTGTCGACCAGCGTCGCGGCGACGACTTTGCCGTTGCGTTCACTGGTCTGGATCGCGATCATGCCCTTGGTGCCACGGCCGTGGCGCGTGTACTCGGTGATAGGAGTACGCTTACCGTAACCGTTTTCGGTCGCCGTCAGCACCGACTGCTGTTCGTTTTCCGCCACCAGCAGGGCGATCACGTTCTGCCCTTCTTCCAGGTTCATGCCACGCACGCCGCGCGCGGTGCGGCCCATCGGGCGCACATCGTTTTCGTCGAAGCGCACCGCCTTGCCGGAATCGGAGAACAGCATCACGTCGTGCTGGCCGTCGGTCAGCGCGGCGCCGATCAGGAAATCGCCCTCATCGAGGTCGACCGCGATGATGCCGGCCTTGCGCGGATTGCTGAAGTCCTTCAACGGCGTCTTCTTGACGGTGCCCAGGCTGGTCGACATGAAGACGTAATGGTCTTCCGGGAAGGTGCGGTTTTCGCCCGACAGCGGCAATACCACGGTGATCTTCTCGTTGTCCTGCAGCGGGAACATGTTGACGATCGGCCGTCCGCGCGAATTGCGCGAACCCTGCGGCACTTCCCACACCTTCAGCCAGTACATGCGGCCGCGGTTCGAGAAGCACAGAATGTAATCGTGCGTGTTGGCGATGAACAGCTGGTCGATCCAGTCCTCGTCCTTGGTCGCCATCGCCTGCTTGCCGCGACCGCCGCGCTTTTGCGCGCGGTATTCGGAAATCGGCTGCGACTTCATGTAACCCAGGTGCGACAGGGTCACGACCATGTCCTGCGGCGTGATCAGGTCTTCCGTTTCGAGGTCGGTCGCATTGTGCTCGATGGTCGAGCGGCGCACATCCTTGTTGCCGGCGCCATACTCATTCATCGCCGCCGTCATTTCGTCGGTGATGATGGCCGTCACGCGGGCCGGCTTCGACAGGATGTCGAGCAGGTCGGCGATCTGCGCCATCACGTCCTTGTACTCGTTGACGATCTTGTCCTGTTCCAGGCCGGTCAGGCGTTGCAGGCGCATCTGCAAAATTTCCTGCGCCTGGTCGTCCGACAGTTTATACAGACCGTCCGACTGCAGGCCGTAGTGCTTCGGCAGGTGCTCGGGACGGAACGCTTCCATGCCGCGCTGTCCTTCGTCTCCGGTACGGGCCAGCATTTCGCGCACCAGCGACGAATCCCAGCCGCGCGTCATCAGTTCGGACTTCGCCACCGGCGGCGTCGGTGCCGCCTTGATGATGGCAATAAAATCGTCGATGTTGGCCAGCGCAACGGCGAGACCTTCGAGCACGTGGCCGCGTTCGCGCGCCTTGCGCAGTTCGAACACGGTACGCCGCGTCACCACTTCGCGCCGGTGCGACAGGAAGCATTGCAGCATCTCTTTCAGGTTCAGCAGCTTCGGCTGGCCGTTGACCAGCGCCACCATGTTCATGCCGAAGGTGTCCTGCAACTGCGTCTGCTTGTACAGATTGTTCAGCACCACTTCCGGCACTTCGCCGCGTTTCAGCTCGATCACGACGCGCATGCCGGACTTGTCCGATTCGTCGCGAATATCGGAAATGCCTTCCAGCTTCTTGTCGCGCACGTTTTCGGCGATGCGTTCGAGCAGGGATTTTTTATTGACCTGGTACGGCAGCTCGTCGACGATGATCGCCGTGCGGCCGCCATCCTTGCCGTATTCTTCGAAGTGGGTCTTGGCGCGCATGACGACGCGCCCGCGCCCGGTGCGATAACCGTCGCGCACGCCGGACACGCCATAGATGATGCCGGCCGTCGGGAAATCCGGCGCCGGGATCAGTTCGATCAATTCGTCGATCGTGCAGTTCGGGTTTTGCAGCACGTGCAGCGCGCCGTTGATCACCTCGGTGATGTTGTGCGGCGGGATGTTCGTCGCCATGCCGACCGCAATGCCGGACGAGCCGTTGATCAGCAGGTTCGGGATGCGCGTCGGCAAGACCGTCGGTTCTTTTTCCTTGCCGTCGTAGTTCGGCGCGAAGTCGACCGTATCCTTGTCGATGTCGGCCAGCAGCTCGCCAGCGATCTTGTCCAGGCGGCACTCGGTGTAACGCATCGCCGCGGCATTGTCGCCATCGACGGAACCGAAGTTGCCCTGACCGTCGACCAGCATGTAGCGCAGCGAAAAGTCCTGCGCCATGCGCACCAGCGTGTCGTAGATCGACGCATCGCCGTGCGGGTGGTACTTGCCCATGACCTCGCCGACCACGCGGGCGCACTTGACATAGGGACGGTTCCACACGTTGTTCAGTTCATGCATCCCGAACAGGACCCGGCGGTGTACCGGCTTCAGGCCGTCGCGCGCATCCGGCAAGGCACGGCCAACGATCACGCTCATGGCGTAATCGAGGTAGCTCTTGCGCATCTCTTCTTCGAGGGAAATGGGGATTGTTTCTTTTGCGAATTGATCCATAGTCTGTTCGACTGTTCTCTTTACTGAGGTTGACTTATCTGTTACGCAAATCGTGCCGCGCTGCTCGCTGTCCGCAGACAAGCGTACAATTTTAGCATGCGCGCCCTGTCCACCGCGAGATTCGAACCAGCCCCTTCCCCTTGCGCGCCACCGTGCGCCGGCGGTCCACCCGCTGTCCGCGCGCGCACCACGCCGCCTTCATGTAATTCTCCTGACATATTTCCCCTATATGATTCGGTCAACGTTGCGTAAAAACAACAATTTGGTCGAACACGGCACGGGTTTGATTTGAACCGGTTTCGTGCTGTTGCAATCCATGTGGCAAAATGGTCGAGAAGTTAATTGCCTGTTTCACAAGCGGAGACGGTGCGGCCGAGGGGCGTGTGGTAGCATTCGCCCCACGTCTATCACGTCGCGCAGTTTTTCTGCAGATATACACCCCCGAAAGGAAGAAAAAAATATGAATAAATTTATTGCATCGATTTTTGCTGCGTCGGCAGTGATCGCTGGTACAGCCATGGCTCAATCGCAGCCTACCTCGCCACCTTTCGCTCCCGTGACCCAGGACATCAAGGCGCCAACGCCGAAGAGTGCCTATGTGCAAGACGCCCGAGGCGTCATCGCACGCGATCCGTTCGGCCTGTGCTGGCGCACCGGCTACTGGACCCCGGCCGACGCGGTGCCAGGTTGCGACCTGCCACTGTGCGTCGAACCGGAAAAACTGGAAAACGGCAAATGCGTAGCACCGCCGCCACCACCGGCACCTGCGCCAGCCCCGGCACCGGCACCTAAAGCGACCCCGCCAGTCGTCGTTGCACCGACGTCGGAAAAAGTCAGCTTCGCCGCCGACGCCTTCTTCGACTTCGACAAGGCCGTGCTGAAACCTGAAGGCAAAGCCAAACTGGACGACCTGACCTCGAAACTGGGTTCGATCAACCTGGAAGTCATCATCGCCGTCGGCCACACCGACTCGGTCGGCACCGACGAATACAACCAGAAGCTGTCGATCCGTCGCGCTGAAGCCGTCAAAGCCTACATCACGTCCAAAGGCGTCGAAGCAAACCGCGTCTACACCGAAGGCAAGGGCGAGAAACAACCTGTCGACGACAACAAGACCGCCGCCGGCCGTGCTAAAAACCGCCGCGTGGAAATCGAAGTGGTCGGTACCCGCAGCGCCAAGTAATAAAACTGCCACGGTGTTACGCGGATTGGCGTAACACCGTGTCATGAAAGCCGCCCGGCATCGCGCCGGGCGGCTTTTTTTATGCCTAAATCAAATGCAAGGGCCGGGGTCAGACCCATGGGTCTGACCCCAGATTTTGTCGCTGATTTTTGCTTGCGCTCCCGGTAGCCCGGATAGAAGCTTTTTTCGTGGCCACGACAGCACCAGCCCCGCTGCCACTTTTCCCATTTTTTCAAGCACAAACGCGACATGTTGTAAATTTGAAATGTCAAAAAATACTTATTGACTCGCTATCGTCGTTGTCGGAACATGATTTCCGACAATAAACCGCCGACGGGGAGTCCAGTATGACGAAACGCGCTTGGCTGATGAGTGGCATCGCCGCTGTTCAATGTTTCAATAGCTGCCTGGCACAGACCGTGCCCGATGCCGGCAGGCTGGAAGACCGTAGCCGCCCCGCCCCGCCGGCGCAACCCGCCCCCAAAGTGATCATCAACCCGGCCGCCCAGCCGGGCCAGCCGGCGCTGACCGAGGGCACGCTGATGGTCAACGGTTTCCGCTTCAGCGGCGACCTGGAAGGCATCGCCCCGGCCACGCTGCAATCGCTGGTGGCCGGCGAAGGCGGCAAAGTCTACGCGCTGAGCGAACTGCACAGCGTGGCCGACAAGGTCGAACACTACCTGCAAACCGAACTCGGCCTCGTGGTCGCCAAGGCCTGGGTGCCGCTGCAGGACGTGCAGGATGGCGTGGTCGAGATCCGCGTGCTGCAAGGCACCGTCGAGCAGCTGAAAATCGCGCAGCCGGCCGGCCAGGCCGCCGTGCCCGATGCCGCGCTGACCACCGCGCGCAACCTGCTGCCGCCCGGCTCGGCGCTGAGCCGCGCCCGGCTCGAAGAAGCGGTCTACCGGATGTCCGACTACCTCGGCACGCCCGTGCGCGCCGTGCTGATACCGGCGCCCGCGCTCGGCCATTACGATTTACAGTTCGAACCCGACCCGAGCGGCAAGGTCAGCGGCAGCATCAGCGTCGACAACACCGGCAACCGCTACACCAGTCAATGGCACGAAACGCTGAATCTGAAAGTGGCGAATCTGACCGGCCACGCCGACCAGTTGACCTTGACTAGCCAGTTGCTGACGCCGAACCAGCGCACGCTGCGCGTGCATTACGATGCGCCGCTGCCGCAGGATTACCGCATCGGCGCCACCTTGCAGGGTTCGCGCTACAAATTGTGCTGCGCCTTTGCTCCGCTCGACGCACACGGCCATACCGAACTGGCCGCGCTCGACCTGCAGCACGCCTGGCGCCGTTCGCGCACGTTTAATTTGTACGGCAGCGCGGAACTGTTGTACCGGCGCCTGAGCAACTATCAACTGGGCCGGCTTACCAGCGAACACAGCGTCAGCGAATTGACGCTGGGCCTGAAAAGCGACTGGGCCAGCGGAGAAGCGTTCAATTACGGCTGGTTCAACCTGACCGGCGGCCACGTCTCGCTCGACGGCGACGGCGCCGACGCGCTCACCGACCAGCTTGGGCCGGACTTGCGGGGCGGTTTCGGCAAGGCCAATTTCGGCTATACGCGTAGCCAGCCGCTGACCAGCAACAGTAACCTGGTCGTCAACCTGAGCGGGCAACTGGCCAGCAAAAACCTGGATTCATCGGAAACCTTCCTGCTCGGCGGCATGGGCGCCGTGCGCGCCTACCCGAACGGAGAGACTGCCGGCGACCAGAGCCTGGTGGCGCAGATCGAATACCACCATCAACTCGGCAGCGGCCTGCGCGGCTTCGCGTTCTACGACCACGGCTGGATCACGGTGCGCAAGCAGCCGTGGGCCGGCTTCGTCGGCGACAACAATTTCGCCTTGAAGGGCATCGGCCTGGGGCTGACCTGGAACATGCCGAGCCGCATCGAACTGTCGCTGATCGGCGCGCGCAAGCTCGGCAGCAATCCGCTGGCCGATCCGCTCGGCAACGACAGCGACGGCCGCTCGTCGCGTTACCGCTTCTGGGGTTTCGCCACGTACCGTTTCTGAACCGGCGAGCAGCCGGCCTTGGCGCGGGGAGTTGATTCAAGCGCCACCCGTCCAACGATTTGTTCTGGGGTGCCCATCATGTCGATTACGCCATTCCGTCTGAAACCACTCGCACTGTGCTGCCTGCTCGCGTTCGCCGCGATGGGGCGCGCCGGCGCGCAAGTCCCGGCCGGCACGCTCCCCACCGGCGGCGCCGTCACGGCCGGCCAGGCCAGCATCGCCCGGAATGCGCAATCGATGCAGGTGCGGCAAACCAGCCAGCAAGCGATCATCGATTGGCAAAGCTATAACATCGGGCGCGACGCCAGCGTCCAATACATCCAGCCGAACGCCGGCGCCAGCGTGCTGAACCGGGTCTTGAATGGCAGCAGCGAGATTGCCGGCCGGCTCACCAGTAACGGCCGGGTCTTCCTGGTCAACCCGAACGGCGTGCTGTTCAGCCCGAGCGCACGGGTCGACGTCGGCAGCCTCGGCGTGGCGGCCGGCAGCATCGACAATGCGGCGTGGCTCGCTGGCGCGGCCGAGGTGCGCGCCAGCGGCGCCGTCGTCAACCAGGGAGAAATCCGCACGGCCGACGGCGGCAGCGTGGCACTGGTCGGGCAGACGGTGCGCAACACGGGATCGATCAGCGCGCCGCAGGGCGCCATCACGCTCGCCGCCGGCGACGCGGTGCGCCTGAACATCACGCCCGACGGCTTGATCCAGGCGCAGGTGACGGGCGCCGCGGCGCAATCGCTGGTCGACAACAGCGGCCTGCTCGCCAGCGAAAGCGGGCGCATCGCGCTGGCGGCCAGCACGGCGGCCGGCACCGCCGGGGGCCTGGTGGCCAACAGCGGCATCGTCCGCGCCGCCGGCGTCGTCCACAACGGCGGCACCGTGTCTCTGACCGGCGGCACGGTGCAGGCCGGCGGCACGATCGACGCCGGTTCGCAACAGGGCGACGGCGGCAAGGTCGACGTGTTCGGCGACCTGCAAAACGGCAGCGTGCAATTCACCGGGCGCATCGACGCCGGTGCAGACGGCAGCGGCAATGGCGGCCAGGTCGAAACCTCGGCCGCGCACGTGACGGTGAAGGATGGCGCCAGCGTCAATACCTTGTCCGGCAGCGGCAAGGCGGGCACCTGGCTGATCGACCCGCAGGATTTTACCGTCGGCAGCGCCAGCGGCGACGACATCAGCGGCAGCACGCTGTCGACCAACCTGAACCGGGGCAACGTCACGATCAACAGCACCACCGGCCTGCGCGCCGGCACCGGCAACATCTTCGTGCACGAGCCGGTCAGCTGGAGCGCCAACACCACGCTGACGCTGACGGCGGTCGACGGCATCAAATTTTTGTCGGGCAATGCGACCGACCCGCGCAATCCCGGAGCGGCCGGGCTGGCCAACATGACGGCCACCGGCGATACGGCGGGACTGGTGCTCAATTACGGCTCGGATTACGACCTGCGCGAAAACAGGATCACGCTGTCCGGCGCGACGCCGTCGCTGAGCATCAACGGCACCAGTTATATCGTCATGAATGCGCACAGCACGGCCGCGCTGAATACGATTTTGCGCACGCAATCGAACCGCGCGTTCGCGCTGACCAGCGATATCGACGCCAGCGCCACCGCCTTCCTCGACAATGGGCAGGGCTGGCTGCCGGTGGGCGACGCGACCACGCCGTTCAGCGGCATCGTCGCCGGCTTCGGCCATACCATCAACCGGCTGTTCATCAATCGCCCCAACAGCGACAATATCGGCCTGTTCGGCGTGCTGTCGGGCCAGGTGCGCGACCTCGGCCTGACCGATCCGAACATCACCGGCGGCAACAATGTCGGCGGCCTGGCCGGCAAGCTGGTGGATGGCGCGACGCCGTTCGGCATCAAGCACAGTTATGTCACCAGTGGTCCCATCAAAGGCACCAGCAACGTCGGCGGCCTGCTTGGCCTCAATGAGCGCGGCGGCGAGATCGTCAGCAACAGTTATACCAGCGGCCTCGTGATCACTTCGCAGCAGGGCACGCCCGGCGGCCTGTTCAGCAACCTTGGCCTGGAAGACGATCCCGCCATCGTGCGCAACAGCTATTACGATATCTCGCTCGACAACCTGAACGGCACGCATGTCATCGCACCGAGCTCGCTCTACAGCACGCAGTTCGCCCAGTGGCTCAAAACGCGCAGCCTGAACATCGGCGATTACGCCAGCTCACTGCCGTTCGACAGCGCCAGCGGCGCTTACCTGATCGGCAATGTGCAAGGCACGCGCGACATGCTCGGTTTCCTGGACCAGAACGTCAAATTCCGGCTCAGCGCCGATATCAATCTGAACATTGTGCCCGACTCGAGCGGCTGGTACATCCCCTACCTGCTGACCGGCTTCGACGGCGCCGGCCATACGATCAGTGGCTTGAACTCGAGCGCCAATACCGCAATCGGCCTGGTCGGCCGCAACAAGGGCACGATCCAGAACCTTACCCTGACCAACGTCGCCCTCGGCAGCGGCGGACCGGCCATCTATGCGGGCGGCGCGGCCGGCATCAACTATGGCGTCATCAGCAACGTCAATGTCAACGGCAGCGTGGCGGCCAGCACCAATGTCGGCGGCCTGGTCGGCTGGAACCGTACGGGCGCCAGCGTCACCGGCAGCACCAGCAACACCACCGTGCGCGGCAGCATCAACAATCCCGAAGGGACGCCGACACCCGGTTACGGCGGCCTGGTCGGCTACAACGAGGGCAACATCAGCGCCAGCAGCGCGGCCGGATCGGTCGACGGGGCCGTCAACGTCGGCGGCCTGGTCGGCGCCCTGAATCCGACCACGGCGGGCGGCAACGTCAGGGACAGTTATGCCAGCGCCAGCATCACGGTCGGCGCGACCGGCACCGGCGGCGGCCTGATCGGCGTGGACGTGAGCCAGAGCGCCGGGCAGGCGGCGACGCATCTCAGCCCGGGCACGGTCAATTCCTATTTCGATATCGACGCGGTGAGCGTCAACAATTTCCATATCGTCTCGCTGGGCGGCCTGTACCACGCGCAATTCCAGGATTGGCTGACACACGGGAAGACGCTGAACATCGCCAATTACGCCAGCAGCCTGCCGCTGAACGCCGGCATTTATACGATCAGCAGCGTGCAAGGCGTCAAGGATTTACTCGGCTTCAGCCAGGGCACCCTCAAATTCGCGCTCGGCGCCGACCTCGACTTGAGCGCCAACCCCGGCCTGTACATTCCCGACTTCAGCGGGCAACTGAATGGCGCCGGGCATCGCGTGTCCGGCTTGAACATCGTGACGGCCAGTAGCGCCGGCCTGTTCGGCGTCAATCGCGGCACGCTGCAAAACATCGCCGTGCAAAACGCGACGGTCAAGGGCGCGAACCTGGGCGGCGCACTGACCGGCCTCAATCTCGGCAGCATCACCGGCAGTTCGGGCAGCGGCAACGTGCAAGGCGACGGTTCCGGCGCCGGCGGCCTGGTCGGCCTCAACGTCGGCACCATCGCCGATAGTCTGAGCAACGCGGTGGCCAGCGGTTTCGGCACCTATTTCGGCGGCCTGGTCGGCATCAACCTGGGCCAGATCAGCAACAGCTACGCCACCGGCGCCATCACCAGCGGCCCCAACAACGGCGGCCTGGTCGGCACGGGCGCCGTCACGCTGGTCAGCAACAGCTATTGGGATACCCAGCAATCGGGCATCGCCACCAGTCCCGGCGGCGGCGCCGGCAAGACCACGGCGCAACTGCAGCAACTGTCCACGTTCAGCGGCTGGGATTTCAGCAGCACCTGGAACATGACCGCCAACGGCCCGGTGCTGCGCGCGCTGTCGCCCACCACCACCGAGTTGATCCGTTTATTAATCACCGCAAACAACCTCGACCGCATCTACGGCAACCGCGTCGCCGCGGCCGAACTGTCGGTCACGCCGACCGGCCTGACCGACGGCGATTCGCTCGCCTCGCTGGGCGGCACGCTGAGCTACACCGGCAGTTGGCAGACGGCGACCAATGTCGGCGTCTACACCATCATCCCGTCCGGCCTGACGTCGAGCAAATACAATATCGTCTTCGTCAACGGCACCTTAAATATCAGCAAGGCGCCGCTGACGATCAACGCGCTCGACGCCAGTAAAATCTATGGCGCGGCCGACCCGATTCTGCGCTACGGCGCGACCGGCCTGAAATTCAACGATACCGCCGTCGGCGCCGTGAGCGGCGTGACGTTGACGGCGCCGACCGGCGCGCAAGCCGTCGCCGGCACCCATGTCATCACCGCCACCGGCGGAACGGCCGACAATTACGAAATCAAGGGCTATACGACCGGCACGCTGACCGTCGCCAAGGCGCCGCTGACCTTGACCGCCAGCAACGCCGGCAGCATCTACGGCGCCGACCCGCAACTGAGCTTTAACGCCAGCGGCCTGGCCTACAGCGACACGGCGGCCGTCGTCTCCGGCGTGACTTTCAATACCACGCGCGGCGCCGCCGCCGTGCCCGGCAAATACCCGATCACGCTGGCCGGCGGCACGGCCGCCAACTATGACATCACCGCCTACCGGCCGGGCGAACTGACGGTCGACAAGGGGCGCCTGACGGTGCGCGCCGACGACAAGTTCAAGCACCCGGACGATGCCGATCCGGCGCTGACCTACAGCGTCAGCGGCCTGGCCTACAACGATACCGCCGCCGTGCTCAGCGGCGTGGCGCTGTCGACCGCGCGCGGCGCCGACGCGACGCTGGGCACGCACCCGATCGTCGCTTCCGGCGGCATCGCGCAAAATTACATCGTCACCGACGTCGGCGGCACGCTGTTCGTCGCGCTGCCGCCGGTGCTGGACACCCCGGTGCCGGAAAAAGCCCTGGAATTGCTGGTGGTGGAACCGGCCGGCCCGCATGAAGTGGAAGCGGAAAAACCGGTGGCGACCATCGGCGGCGTCGTCAGCGCGCAACGCAAGGCGCTGTTCGAACCGGCCAACAATGCGATCAGCAAAAATCCGAACATCGCGACCTTGAGCGATTGCAGCGACACTAAAAACGATGGCGAATGCATCGCCCATCCGCGCGTGCCGGTGCAGGCGCGCATCGACACCGACGGCCAGCAGGCGCCAGCCGCCGCGATCCGCCGCAAACTGGCGCTGGTGATCGGCAACCAGGCGTATCCATCTCCGCTGAGCAGCCTGGAAGGCGCCGGCGCCGACGCCACCGCCGTCAGCGCGGCGCTGCAAAAACAGGGCTACGAAGTCACCAGCCTGAGCAACGCCACCCGCATCGACATGGTCAACGGCATGAACAAGTTGATCAAGGATAGCGAAGGGGCGGACAGTGTCATGGTGTTCTACGCCGGCCACGGCCACATCCACCCCGGCTCGTCGGTCGGCTACTGGATTCCGTCCGACGCGCGCATCGACAATCCGCGCGGCTGGCTGTCGAACATCGACATCGCGCGCTTCCTGGCCAACATCCCGGCGCGCCAGGTGTTGCTGGTATCCGACAGTTGCTTCTCCGGCGCGCTGACGCGGGAAAGCGGCAACGATAGCGGCAAGGCGCTCAGCCGCAACGCCATTTTGAACCGCCGCTCGGTGGTCGCGCTGTCGTCCGGCGGAGAAGAAGTCGTGGCCGACAGCGCCTTCGAAGGCCATTCGCCCTTCACATATTATTTGCTGGCGCAACTGGACAGCCCGGTCGAACAGCCGGCCAAGGTGGTGCTGGAAAAAGTGCGCGAACAGGTGCAGCGCGGCGCGACCCAGGTGCCGGCCTACGGCGCCATCGTTTCTTCCGGCCATGTCAGCGGCGGGGAGTACCTGATTAACCCTGCCAAGGAGTAATATCTAGATACTTGCAACAACGAGGCTCTCCCAATGAAATTGTCGACCCTGATCGGCGCCCTGCTCTGCAGCGGCGCCGTGTTTGCCCAGACTCCGCCGGCCGATCCGTCGGCCCAGCAGATCATCGATGCGCTGAAACCGAAACCGGCCGAACCGGCGCCGGCGGCGGCGCCGCCGAAACGCGCCAAGACGCGCAACCTGATGGTCGAAGCGGTGCCGGCGGCCGACGCGGCCAGCGCCGACGGCGGCTCGATCGCGCCATCGGCCTCAGCCGCGCCGGCCCCCGCGCCGCCGGCGCAGGCGACGTCGATCAGCCTGGCGATCCAGTTCGAAGTCAATTCCGACAAGGTCAAGCCGGCCAGCATGCAGACGCTGGCCAGTCTCGCCGCCGCGCTGCAGGCGCCGGAACTGTCGAAACTGCGCTTCCGGCTCGAAGGCCATACGGACGGCAACGGCCAGCCGGCCTACAACCGCAAGCTGTCGGCGCAGCGCGCCGAACAGGTCAAGCGCGTGCTGGTGGCCAATCGCGTCGCTCCCGGGCGCCTCGTCACCGAAGGCAAGGGATCGAGCGAACTGTTAAACCCGGCCGATCCCGGCGCGGCGGAAAACCGGCGCGTGCGCATCGTCAGCCTGGAGCAATGATGACGCTGCCGTCCGCCCTGCGCCGCCCGCTGCTGGCGTCGATCGCGCTGGCCTGCGCCGGCGCCGCCGTGGCCGCCTCTCCGCAGCCGACCCAGCCGCGCGCCGCGCGCCATGCCCTGATCGTCGCCATCGGCGATTACATCAACCCGGCCGTGCCGGCCCTGCTCGGCACCGGCTACGACATCGATTCGGCCACGCAGATGGCCAGCGCGATGCAGATCCCGCAGCAAAACATCCGCGTGCTGCGCGACCGCGAAGCGACGGCCGCGCGCATCGAACAGGAAATCGCGGAACTGGGCAAGCGCACCCAGAACGGCGACCGCGTGTTTTTCTATTTTTCCGGCCACGGCAGCCGCTGGTACAACAGCTCCGCCAGCGAACAGGGTTGCGTCGAAGCGCTGCTGCCGGCCGACAGCGTGCCGCTGACCAACGCGCGCCTGGCGACCTTGCTGAAACCGATCTCCGACAAGGCCGACAAGTTATTCGTGTTTTATGACGCCTGCCACTCCGGCGGCATCGTCGGCAAGCCCTTAGCCGTGACGCGCAGCCTGACCGGGAAAAGCCGCCTGACGCCGAAATTCAGCCCCGGCGGCGTGGCCGACGCCTGCGCCAAGCCGGCCAACATCAAGACCCGCAGCCTGACGACGGAAGCCGTGCGCAGCGGCAGCCTGCCGCAAAACATTGTGCTGATTTCGTCATCGCGGCCGGACGAAGTCTCGTTCGACGACGAGCAGGCCGGCGGCGTGGCGACGCAAGCGTGGCGCGACTGCATGCTGCACGACGTCAAGGACCTGGACCAATCCGGCGCGATTTCCGTCAATGAAATCGCCGACTGCGCGCAAAAGCACATCGAAGCGCGTTTCAAAGGCGACCAGCAGTTCGGCGCCCAGCACATGACGCTGGGCGGCAACGCCGGCTTCGTGCCCGGCTGGCTGGCCGGCGGCAGCGCCATCACGACGGCCGCCACCATCGCCAGCACGGCGGTCGCCCCTGCTCCGGCGGCCATCGCGCCGGCCGCGCCGGGCGCCGCCCTGACCGATATCCTGGCGCAGAGCGATCCGCGCCGCAAAGTCAGCGTCAGTGCGCCATCCCAGTTGCTGCGCATCGGCAAGGATACGCTCGATCTCTCCGTCACCTCGTCGCACGCCGGCTACGTTTATCTGGTGCTGCTCGGTTCCGACAAGCAGAGTTACTACATGCTGTTCCCGAACGACCGCGACCGCGACAACCGGATCAAGGCAGGAGAAACGCTGAAGCTGCCACGCCCGCAATGGCGCATCACGGCGCAGGGACCGGCGGGAATAGACCGCATGCTGGTCGTCGTCAGCGAATCGGCGCGCGACCTGTCGCTGCTGGGAGACAACAAGGCCGGCCCCTTCGTCTACAGTCTGACCGACGCCGGCGGGCGAGCCAGGCTGCAATGGCTGCTCGGCACTTCGGCCGGACAGGCCAGCGCCGAATGCCAGGGCGGCGCCGCGCGCGACGCCGCCAGCGCGCAGCGCTGTTCCGACGCATTCGGCGCCGCGCTGACGGAATTTACGGAACAGTGACGGCGGCGACGGCATCGCACTGATCGATCAGGCAAAGGAGTAATATAGAGAAACTTTGCATACTTTTAGGCTACACCATGAAATTGCTCGCCCTGAGCTGCGCGCTGCTATGCAGTGGCACCGTATTGGCCCAGGCGGCGCCGGCCGGCAAACCCGTGCCACCGTCGGTGCAACAATTCATCGAAGCCTTGAAACCGAAAGCGGCCGACACGGCCGCGCCGGCGGCACGCGCGCCGGCCGCCGCGGCGCCGGTGGCGCTACCGGCCGAAACCTTGCCGGTGCCGGAAGTGCAGGTGCAGGTATCGGCGCCATCGCTGATCTTCCTCGACTCCACGCTGTTCGACAACATGCTGTCCGCCGAGCTTGAAAGCGGCAAGAACGAAGTACAAGTTGGCATCGCCGGCAAGATTTCGCTCAACAGCATTCCCGGCCGGATCGACAAATGGATCACGGCCGTCGCCGCCAAGGGCGAAGTGACATTGCTACCGACCGATCCGAATTCTCTGAAACCGAAATTCATCCTCAGCCTGCTGCCCATCGTCTATTCCTTCATCAAGACGATCCAGAGCAACAACCTGGTCGAACCGGCCAACAACTACAATGCCGCGGTGGTCTATCACGTGGACCGCGCCGGCGAAGCGGTGATCGAGCGGATTGTTTTTACCAAGAAAAAACAGGCTGTGGGAGCTAATACCTTAAATTAAGGCCACAGAAGTGTCATTCCCGCGCAGGCGGGAATCCAATTTGCATCCCGGACGACTCGCTGTAATGGGATTCCCGCCTCCGCGGGAATGACAGAGCTTAGCGCCAACTGGATGGCATTACCGCTACAGGCGACCCTTCCCTACAAGGGCGCCCCCATGCACCGCATGCATGCCGGCGAAAATTTGACAACTTTTTT
Source organism: Pseudomonadota bacterium (assembly GCA_040389645.1). Classification (GTDB taxonomy): domain Bacteria; phylum Pseudomonadota; class Gammaproteobacteria; order Burkholderiales; family Burkholderiaceae_D; genus Rugamonas. Next base: position 15,942 of record JAZJZT010000002.1, read on the forward strand.
TATGTCATGCTTTGGTGCGCGGCAAAATCCCGCTATCATGCGACGTATGAACGCCGACCCTCTAGAACTGCAAAAATTTAGCGAACTGGCCCACCGCTGGTGGGATCCCACGTCCGAATTCCGTCCCCTGCACGAAATCAACCCCTTGCGGCTCGACTGGATCAACGCGCGCGCCCCGCTGGCGGGCAAGAACGTGATCGACATCGGCTGCGGCGGCGGCATCCTGGCCGAATCGATGGCAAAAAAGGGCGCCAAGGTCACCGGCATCGACCTGTCCGAAAAAGCCCTGAAAGTCGCCGACTTGCACAGCCTGGAAACCGGCGTGCAGGTGCGCTATAAACTGGTCGCCGCCGAAGACATGGCCGAACAGGAAGCGGGACAGTACGATGTCGTGACCTGCATGGAAATGCTGGAACACGTGCCGGACCCGGGCGCCATCGTGCGCGCCGCCGCAACTCTCGTGAAACCGGGCGGCCACGTCTTCTTCTCCACGCTGAACCGCAACCCGAAAGCCTATCTGTTCGCCGTGCTTGGCGCCGAATATTTGCTGCGCATGCTGCCCAAGGGCACGCACGACTACGCCAAGTTCATCACCCCGGCCGAATTATCGCAATTCATCCGCAGCGCCGGCCTGCAGGTCGAAGGCTTGAAAGGCCTGGCCTACAACCCGCTGACCAAGATTTATTCCCTGAACGACGACACCAGCGTCAATTACCTGGTGGCAAGCAGCCGCCCGGCATAAGTTTCCCTATCCGGCGGCCCTGGGCCGCCCTACCGACAGCCCCACACCATGAACCTCCCTGCCCTTTCGTCCGCCCCGCGCGCCATCCTGTTCGACCTCGACGGCACGCTGGCCGACACCGCGCCGGACCTCGCCGCCGCCGTCAACCTGATCCGCAGCGCGCGCGGACTGGACCACACGCCCTACGAATTGCTGCGCCCGACCGCCTCGGCCGGCGCGCGCGGCATGATCGGCGCCTCGTTCGGCCTGAAACCGAACGACCCCGGCTTCGACGAAATGCGCGACATCTTCCTCGACAATTACGAAGCGGCGATCGCCGTGCACAGCAAACTGTTCGACGGCGTCGCCGAACTGCTGGCCGGCATCGAAGCGGCCGGACTGGCCTGGGGCATCGTCACCAACAAGCCGGCCCGCTTCACCGATCCTCTGATTCCGCTGATCGGCCTGCAGGACGCCGGCTGCGTCATCTCCGGCGACACGACGCCGCACCCGAAACCACACCCTGCCCCGCTGCTCGAAGCGGCCAGCCGGCTCGGCCTGGCGCCGGAACAATGCTGGTATGTCGGCGACGACCTGCGCGACATCCAGGCCGGGCACGCCGCCGGCATGGCGACCGTCGCCTGCGCCTGGGGCTATTGCGGCGCGACCGAACCGGTCAGCTGGGGCGCCGACCACCTGCTGGCCACGCCGCAGGCGCTGCTGGACCTGCTGCACACGACCGTCGGCAGCGCGGCCGAAATGATTGCATAGCAGTTGCTTATCGCATATTGCCCTGTGGAAATTAATGTCGTACTATGATGATAGGCAGTAGCAGCATCCGACAACCCGACCTTTTGGAGTAATCATCATGACTAGCGATGAACTGATCGCCAACCCGACTGCGCAGAGCGACATGCCGCAGAGCTGGGATGTGACGGTGACGGACTCCAAATTCTACTGGTACGACCTGATCACGGAATTTCCATCGTTCCCGGATTTCCGCGATCCGCTCGGGCGCTACATGCGCCGGATGCAGTTCGCGCTGGAAGCGACGATGGAAAAGCGGCTGATGTACCTGCTGGTGAGCCGGCCGCGCCTGCGTTTCGACTTGAAGCGCACCACCAGTTGGGGCTTTTTTTCGCTCAAGCTGAGCATCCCGATCCTGGTCGGCGTCGAGCAAAAGCGCGACAGCATCACGATCGAACTGCAAGTGCCGGCCGACGCCACGCTGAAAAAGCCGACGGTGCAAGTGTTCGACAAATTCATCACGCTGAACTGGGGTTCCCTGATCGAGACGTTCTCGGTGCACGACCTGCTGCAGAACTACAAGACCGGGCTCGACTATCCAAGTAAAGTGCACTATATCGGCCAGACCCGCGATCCGGCCGGCCGCCTGCTGAAAGGCCGGCTCAGCGCGATCAACCGCCTGTGCGACCTGAACGCGCCAGAGAACGACAATTTTGTCTTGATCCAGCGGCTCGACATCAGCACCGGCACCTGGCGCCATCCGAACGACGACGGCAGCCCGCTGGCCAAGGATTTACTGCTGAAGGACCAGATGGACGTGCTCGAATGCGTACTGATTAAATATTTCGAAGGCAATTCGATGCGGATACGCGGCGCGCGCGAGCAAGCCGCGCGCCAGGGCCGGCTGCGCACGCTGCAAACGTCTTACCAGTTGCGGCGCCTGCAAGTCGACCTCGGGCTGGAAACGATCGACGCCTTCCAGAACCTGTTTTCCGATCACGCCGGGCTGGCCAGCCGGCACGTCTTCGAATGCACGCTGAAACAGGGCGAAACCTTCTTCAAGCGTCCCGGCACAGCGTAACAATGCACGTGCGCGGGGAGAATGGAGTACAATGAAGGTTCTGTGGGGACGACCTGGTTTCGACGTGGGTTGCAAAGCAGCGCAGGGCATACCGAGGGCTGGTTACCTCGTAAATACATCCAGAAAAAACTTAACTGCAAACGATAACTCGTACGCACTGGCAGCTTAATTGCTGTTAGCTCCACAGCGCCTCGTCCCTAGGGCGTGCTGGCAACAGCGGTGGAGTCATTTATAGGGAATCGCGCTATAACGGGTCACTTGAAGTAGCGTTAAATCTAAGGTGAATCGCCGGTCCGAAACGTGCACATCCGTGTCGTACAGGTTAAATTAAATGATAGTGCTAAGTATGTAGAACTGTCTGTGGAGTGCTTGCGGACGCGGGTTCGATTCCCGCCGTCTCCACCACTGAATAAAAACAAAGGCCCCAAGCTTGCTTGGGGCCTTTGTTTTTATTCAGGGTGTTCGACCGGCGGGAATCGGATCCGCGTCCGGCACGGGCGCGGGGGTTTTGCGGGAATTCGTCGAGCGTAGCTCGGCGCCGCAAAACCGGGTTGCGCTTGCAAGCGCAACCCTCTCCGATTCGTCCATTCTGAAAATCGCCTTTGGCGATTTTCGGCGTGCGCCATCTATCTTGCTTTCAAGCAAATACACCTACAGCACCGTCAGCATAATCAAGGCAGCTCCGTCATTCGGACACGATCTCAATCACTCAGATTAATTCAGGCGAGCTGGTGTACAAATGCCGGAACTGCCCCCGGGATGCCACAGCAGCGTTGCAACCGCAGTATCTCGAATAACATCGATGTATAATATGGGTCACCTCGAAAGCCTCTCCTTTTAAAATTTTTAGCAAAAAATTAACAACCTGTGCATTTATATTTTCTGAAAATAGAAATTTCTAATTGATCTATTTTAAAAATTGCAACCTGCACCTTAAATAGATTTAGATGATTAAAATTTAAAAAACAACTTAAAGATAAAATTTATGTTTCCAAATAATTTTCCAGAGTATCTGAATGCAGCTGTTACATTTATAGTAGGATTGATTGCATTTGCAATCTATTGGCTGCAAAAACTTCATGAACGACAAAATGCAGCAACTATTGTTTTAGCCGATATTCGTCATGCTGAACAAGTGGTTTTAACTATTTTAGAAAGACGCCAAATTGATGTATGGATGAAAGATGTCTTAAAAGAAAATAATTGGTCTAGATATAAACACTTATTTGCACGAGTTTTTTCATCCGATGATCTTTCGGCCTTTAACCGTTTTTTTGATTCATGCACTGAAATGTCAGATGCACGGAGACGTATGCGAGAACTACACTATGCCGCATTAGACGAGAAATGTAGAATTATGCAACAACAACTTAGCACCTTAGATGAATTACCGGCTATGGAGCTCGATGAAAAAGTCAACAATATTGTAAATAGAATTAATCGCAATTTACCTTTATTCACCCCCGACGAACCAAAGGAAAGACTTTTTTTAAATTTACAACAAATGGGCAGACTGTCTAATACGACTGGATTTGAAAAATTAAAAAAACTCGCCAAAGATATTTAATATAAAATCCCTAGATACAATCGATATATAAAATTCAGCACAGAATTTTAGCTATTGCGTGAGTACTTCAAACCAATGTCAAGGACATCATTCACTATTATTCATAACAAGGTAAGCGCACCATAAACCCCAGTCTTGCGGCCCGTGCCTGATTTCAGCATCCTTGTTCGACCTCATTCGGAATGGAGCGGAGATGAAATAGGACATGCAAAGTTGAGCAATGCACGTGACGTCGATCAAGTGCGAAGCGATGTCGGTAAACGTCTATGTCAAGCGCGAAGGCATTTCGGCGGCGGCCCTTTACTATTGGCGGCACAATTTACATAACCTCGATTTAGCCAGCGAAACCGTGCCCTGCATAGACTGGAGTTCATGGTGCGCTTACAATCATTTATGATTTTAAGGAGTTTTCTCAGTGCGTCATGAGATATACTCTGCTGTACTTTTAACTGTTCACATATTTCGTGTTGATGATGGAGGGATTGTGGACAAAATAAACTTGCTTGCATTTTCACGCTCCCTTGGAGATGCGCTTGATGGCGGTGTCAATCCCGCTGAGTTAGTGGATTTGCTCGCCCATGTCATTGACGGCGCAGACGCAATAAGTCATGAAGAAGCATTGGTTTGTTCAATCGAGATTTCGGCGAAAATTGTCGAAAAAGCTGATGCGGTAGATGCGTGTCTGCTCCATTACCATGCGTCAAACGCATGGTCATCTCTCCAAGGCATTCGCCACAAGGGAAAGGCATTATGGTCGTGGGAGCAGCCTGAGCTCTTGAATCAGATTCTCTCATTACGAAAAGCTGTGCAACATCCAGGCTTTGCGGACCAACCGTCTTTTCGTAGGGCTCAAATCTACTGCAACCTAGGAAATGCACTGAACCATGCGGGGCGGTTCGTTGATGCACTGGCTGATTGGAGATTGGCTTTGTGGGAGCAGCCGGTTCTAGGAATGGCTCGTGGCAATCTCGGGATTGGACTCACGGTGTATGGCCGGTCACTGTACGACGGCGGTCATACGTATTGGTTTCTTAGGGCTGCGCGCAAAGAATTCATGACGGCGATTGCGGGTGGTGTTGGACGGGACGGCAGTACCTTTCCTGAGGCGTTGGAAGGGTTCGAGCAGTACCTTCTCGACGTAGAGCACCAACTGAGCTTTTATGATGTAGCAGACGACGAAACGTTGGGTGAGTTCTCATTGGGTAAGGGAAAACGAGAACAACGTTATCGGCGCTGGTGTTTAGACCAAACTCTGTTCTTAAATCCGATGAACGACCTTGGACCTGACTCAGTCGCGGCCAACGATACATTATCTGTGCCTTCGCACTGCGTTGAGGGTGCGGGAATTACCTATCGTGCGTTCTTCAACCAACTCGTCCAGGAATATACTTATGCGCGCTGGTGCCTATTCGACGGTAGCAGTACTGACTCATTGCATTTCGCCGACCGGGATGTTGGTCTTGCGTACAACGCAGACCTCACTCACTATTCGATAGGGCTAGAACAAGTGAAGACAGCCTTTAGATGCGCTTACTCTTTGCTCGACAAGGTGGCGTACTTTATCAATAAATACTGGAACCTCAAAGTTGATGAGAGGAGCGTGTACTTCCATTCGATTTGGTACGAAGATACGAAAGGAAAGCAACCCCGTAAAATTCGGCCAGAGTTTGAGACTTCGGAGAACTTGCCGCTTAGGGGACTTTTCTGGATTGCGAAGGATATTTTTGACCCTAGTATGCAAACTGTAGCTAGCCCGGCGGCGAAGCAGCTTAAAGCTCTGCGTAATCACCTTGAGCATAAATTCGTCAAGGTTGTGGCTGTAAATATCGAAGTCGAAAATGAGAATGAGCTTTTCCAAGATCATTTGGCGCACCGCATATCTCGCGACGAACTGGTAGACAGGAGCGAGCACATACTCAAACTGAGCAGGTCAGCCCTCATTTATCTTTCGATGGCTATGCATGTTGAGGAACGCCGGAAGCTGAAGGACGAGGACATGGGGAAGCGAGGTGCGATGGATATGGGACTCTACCCAGATGATTTAAAGGTCTGACCTGCCAGAGTAACCTGCGGTGATCAAGTAAATTCAGACACAACAATAGGTTCTTGCATTGCCATTTTCCGTTCCTAGACGGTGGGCGGCAAATTGCCCAATGCTGAGTTCAGGCGCACGCAGTTGTAGAAGTTGACGATGTAGTCGACAACGTCATTTCTGGCCTCGGTCTAGTTGGCATACTGACGTTGCCAGACGCGTTCCAAAGCCGGGTTACGCTTGCAAGCGCAACCCTCTCCGATTCGTCCATTCTGAAAATCACCTTTGGCGATTTTCGGCGTGCGTCATCTATCTTGCCTTCAAGCAAATACGCCCACAACACCATTAGCATCATCGAGGCAGCTCCGTCATTCGGACACGATCTCAATCACTCAGATTAATTCAGCCGAGCTGGTGTACAAATGCCGGAACTGACCCTCCCCGCTATCAGCGCGCCGCCCCATCCTGCTCCGCAATCAGCTTCGCCACCTGCGACCCAGCCTTGACCGGCTCGATCAGCAATACCTGCTGACGATTGATCATCATCAAATCCGGGTTGTGCGCTTCTCCGCCGCGCTTGATCAGCACGCTGGCGACGGCCTTGGTTTCCGGATTCTGCCGGGCCTGGATATAGAACACATCGCGCAGCACCAGGTAGTCGCTGCCACCCTGCTCCAACCGGCCGAAAAAGAGTTGCCCGTTCATCAGGGCGACGGCCTGATAGCGGGTTTCCAATTCCGGCGCATGGTGAGTGCGCGTTCCCTGCCAGGCGATGACGCAGAGGGCGGCGGCGATGATGAGCGTGGCTAGCGCGATCGTGCGCTCGGCGAATTTCTGCATGGGGTTCTCCGTGTTGACCAATAAAAGGCTGGCTTGCAATAGGGGCGGCAGCTTATCAGGTTTACAGCTGCGCAGAACCGGCCAATGCGACTTGTCGGTTAAAAGTGACAGTTGTGTAACGCTGTCATTCCGTTGTCATAATTTCAGTGGATATTGGCAACTTTGAATGATAAACAGAACAATAAAATGCCATCCTGCCCACCTTCCCCACGTTCCACAGCCAGCCTTCCGCAGTCTCCTGTCATCGTGAGAGGTGGCGCACGCAGGGGTCTTCGTACGGACTTGAAGACATCGTCCGCCCTCATCCGCGCCATGCTGATTGCCGCGACCCTGCCGCTGGGCATGGGGTCGGCCGCGGCCGCCAATTTCACGATCAACGCGAACAGCACTACGGCCCAGACACTGGGCAGCGGCAGCGGCCAGACCGGCTCGGTGGCGGCGGGGAAATCGCTGACGGTGGGCGGTTCGACGGTGGCCGTGACCGTTTCCGGCAATAACGCGACGCTGACCAACCTGGGCACGATTTCGCAAACCGGCACCGGCCGCGTGATCCGCGACAATACCGGTGTGACGGGGCTGGTCATCAACAACGGCAGCACCACCAATTCCAGCGCGCTGATGCAGGCGGCCGACGGCGACGTGATCCAGATGAACAAGGCCGTTGCCGGCGTCACGCTGAACAATTACGGCTCGCTGATTTCGGTGAACGCGTCGGCCGGCGGTTCGCAGGCGGTCGATTTCGCCGCGATGACGTCCGGCCCGAACATCGTCAACAATTATGCCGGCGGCTTGCTCAAGGCCACCGAGGCGGACGCGGTCCGGCCTGGCGTCAACGGTGTCGTCAACAATGCCGGCACGATTCTCTCCATTGCGACCAGCGGCGGCGGCAGCGACGGCATCGATGCGCAAAACAATTCGGGCGTGCAAATCAATAACCTGGCCACTGGCCTGATCAGCGGCGGGCGCCACGGCATCACCGGCGGCCAGCTCGACAAGGATTCGACATTCACGCTCGGCCTGCTGAACAGCGCCGGCGGCATCGTCAGCGGCAATAATGGCGCGGGTATCAACCTGGACGGTTTTAATGGCGGGCAATTGGCGACCATCGTCAACCACGGCACCATCACCGGCAACGGCGTCACCGGCGACGGCGACGGAGTCGATGTCGACGGTCTCGTCAATCTCACCAACACCGGCATCATCCGCTCGATCAACGCTTTTAATTTGCCCAGCAGCGGCCCGGCGTACAGCGAAGGTTTGAGCGTCGGCGGCGGCACCATCGTCAATTCCGGCACCATCGAAGGTCTTGTCGCGGCGGGCAACACGAATGCGCTCGGACGCGGCATCACGCTGATCGGCAACGACATCAGCAGCGGCCCGCTGGCCGGCACGCGCGAAGGTTTGTATGGCAACGCCGTCGTCACCAACCAGGCCGGCGGCCTGATACGGGGACAGAACGATTCGGCGATCGTCTCGGTCGGCTCGGCCACGGCCAGCGGCTTTACGGTCGTCATCAACAACAATGCCGGCGGCGTGCTGCAAGGCGGCGGCACGGTCAACGCGGCCATTTTGACCGGCCCGGACGGCACGACCATCAACAATGCCGGCACGATCAACGGCAGCAGCAGCGGCAAGGCGATCGCGATGGGCAGCGGCAACAACACGCTGAACATCACTGGCGGCAGCGCGGTGATCACCGGCGACATCAATGGCGGCAGCGGCGGCGTCAACCGGATGACCGTCACGCCGGGCGCCGGCAACAGTTTTAATTATGGCGGCGCGATTTCGAATTTCGACAGCGTCGATTTCGGCAGCGGCAACGTGACGCTGTCGGGCGCGAATACCTATGCCGGTATCACGCGCATCAACGGCGGCTTGTTGACGCTCGACGGCGCCAACCGCCTCGCTACCGGCAGTGCGCTGGCGCTGGACGGCGGCACGCTGCACATCGCCAACGCGGGCGGCGCGAACGGGCAAACCTTCGCCGATTTTTCGCTGGGCGGCGATGCCACGATCGATCTCGATTTTTCCTCTCTGACCTTCAATGACCTTGGCGCCATCGCTACCGGCAAGACGCTGACGGTGACGGACGCCGCCGCAGGAGGCGCTTACGCGTTCCGCCTGTCGGGAGATTATTCGAACGATCCCGATTTCCTGGCGCTGCTGCAAAGGACGACGATCGACGGCGCGTCGGCCGCATTCAGGTTCGACGGCGTTTATACAGACGTGACGCGGGCCGTGCCGGAACCGGGCAGCATTGCGCTGCTGTTGATGGGCCTGGGAATGATGGGTGGCGTCATGCGCCGCCGCAAGCCGGCGCCGACGCCGGCTCAGGACGGGTGCCCTGCCCTGAAATAAAATCGTGCTTGAATATACCGAAATAATCGATCGTGCCCGCGTTTATGCGGCAGCGCACTGCGCTACACTGGCGGGCACGCTATTCCATCGATTATCAGACGAAAGGGTATTTTCATGTCTCGCAAGACTGCCGCCGATTTTGATCCCGAAGTATTAAAACTGTTCGACCAATATGTCCACGGCCGCATCACCCGCCGCGGCTTCCTGGCGTCGGCCGGGCAGTACGCCGTCGGCGGCGTGACGGCGGCCAGCCTGCTCGGCGCGCTGAGCCCGAGCTTTGCCGCGCCGATCATCGGCACAGGCGACAGCCGCATCAAGACCAGTTTCATTGAATATCAATCGCCGCAAGGCAACGGCACGATCCGCGGCTACCTGGCCGAGCCGGCCAATGCGCACGGCAAGCTGCCGGTGGTATTGGTGGTGCATGAAAACCGCGGCCTCAATCCGCATATCGAAGATATCGCACGCCGCCTGGCCGTCGATGGTTTTGTCGCTTTCGCGCCGGATGCGCTGTACCCGCTGGGCGGCTACCCGGGCGACGAGGACAAGGCGCGCGCGCTGTTCGCCAAACTCGACCCGGTCAAGACGCGCGCCGATTTCGTCGCCGCCGCGCATTTGCTGGAGAAACTGCCGCAAGGCAATGGGAAAATTGGCGTGGTCGGTTTCTGCTTCGGCGGCGGCGTGTCCAATTACCTCGCCACGCAATTGCCGGAACTGGCGGCGGCGGTGCCGTTTTATGGCTCTCAACCGCCGGCGGCCGACGTGGCCCGCATCAAGGCGCCGCTGCTGATCCACGACGCCGGCAACGACGAACGCATCCGCGCAGGCTGGCCGGCTTATGAAAAGGCGTTGAAGGAAGCTGGCGTGTCTTACCAGTACCACGTCTATCCTGGCGTCGAGCACGGTTTCAATAACGACACCACGCCGCGTTACGATGCCGCCGCCGCCAAGCTGGCCTGGCAGCGTACGGTCGAATTCTTCCACGCCAAGCTGGGGTAATCAGGGCGCGGCAGATCACGTGCCACTTGCTGTCCGCAGGCGCGCCGCTTCGGTGCGCGCTTCGGCCAGCAGTCGGTCCCAATCGTCTGGCGGGTGGCCACTTTTCAGCATCTTGCGAAATACCTGGTACGCATCGTCATCGCTCTCGTAAGCCCGCCTGGTATCGGCATCATTCACCCAGGCATAGACGATGATTTTGCTCTGTGCGTGGTAACGGAAAAACAGCCGGTACTGCTGAAAGAACTTGGCGCGAAACCAGTGCTTGTGGTCGGCGCCAAGCGTGCTGCCCTGCCGATAATCGGCACGCGACGGGTCTTGCGGAATCACGTCGAACGCCAACCGGGCAATCGCCGCCAGCCGCTTGGCCGCGTTCTTTTTGGTGAACCCGGCCGGATCTTTTTGCTTCAGTTCCGCGACTTGCGTGGCCAGTGTTTCGATCTGCGCAAGAAAAAGGGGATGAGCAAAAATCGTCCAGCCATTGATCGCCAATGGGACTGCCTCACCTTTCATCACTCATCGTCCGCCGACAACGGCGCTTCAAGATCGACATCAAGGTCGCCCACCAGGGAATGGATGCGCTGCATCAGGCCGGTATCGACGGCTTGCAGCCGTTCCGGATGACTGGCCATGTCTCGGGCCAGGAAACCCAGGAACTGCCCCAGCACCGGATCCTCTTCATCGATGGCATCGACACGGGTGAGAACAACTTCGCCGCCGGGGCGGATCGTGTAATGAATCCTGTCCCGCTTACCCAATTTGAGGGCGCGGCGGACGGTTTCAGGAATCGTTGTCTGGTAGCGGTCTGTCAGGGTGGATTCGACTTCGAGCGTGGCAGCCATGGCGGGTTCCTGTCAGCAGAGGAAAGATCATGCATGGTAATGCGATTGCATTACCATGTCAATCACGGATAACAGGTAGTGGACACCACACCAGCACGCCTTTAACGCAAGCCGTACACGCGGTGCGGATGTCCATTAGCGAGAAAAGCCAACTGCACGCCATTCTCCGGCATGACGCGCAAGTCGATCAGCTTCCACGTCCCGGTTTGGCCATTGGAACAATTGAATGTTTCGCCGGCCAGGCTGCGTTTATCCAGTTGCATTTTCGCCTGATATTTGCAGTTTCCTGAATAGAGCGAATCGAACAATATCGTCAGATCGTCGCCGACGACCTTGAGGTTCATTTTAGTAATCTCGTGCCGATCAGTTGCTAACGCCTGAAGACTGGCTGGACCTGCCTTTTTTTCCGGCTCTTCCGTAAACGATTCATAGGGGGCAAAAACGGCATAATACTCTCCTGCTGCGTCGGAAACAGGCGATGGCAAGATCTGCTGGGGAAGCATCGGGTTTAATACAGACATGCCATAAAAATTTTGTACATCTTTCCCATCCCTGGATATCGTCAAATAGACATCACCTATCCCGATCCGATGCATATCGTACAATTTCCATGTTCCGGCACGAGTATCTGAGCATTGATAGGTGCCGCTCTCAACGTTGTTGCGCGTACTATTCAATTTTGCAGAGTAAGTGCATGTGCCGGAAACAGACTGTTCTACTTTAATATTGACCAAGCTCGAATCGAGCGAAATGGTTATTTTTTCCAGTTCATCGCTTAAAGATTTTCCATAAAATACCGCAGACCAATGATCAGTCATTTTACTGAATGGAATGATGGCTGAATTTGCGACATAACTACTTAAAGTCTCGGCCACCAGCCCCTTGACTTTTACAATATCGCCAAAATCAGGAACGATTTGCAAGAAAAATCGGGTTGCCCAAGCCACAGCGGTTCCGTTGTATTTTCTCTGGTCGAGATTGGCTAAATTTTTGGTAAAAATAGTTGCAAAAATAATTTTTTGATTGATGCTGGCTGCATCCGCTCGCCCCTGCACGCTGTTATTCCTTAAGGCGCTGGCCATGATGGACAAGGCAGTCCTGGCTCTTGTCAGGGAGCCGGAAGCGACCTGACTCGTCCAAAAATCCAGTCCTGCAATAAGAGGGTCGCGTCCGAATAAATTCTGATAAATCGCGCTGATGAACTGCGCATTTGTTCCTGAATGCAATTTAGCCGATTCGGCGCTGTTTCCGAAACCATCAATCAGGGCCTTGATACCGGCATTGGTATCGTAAGCTTGTTCCAATGCCTGGATATCGTTCGGCGCGCCGAGCGCCGCCAATTGCGCCTGGAAATCAGCCATCCCGACTGGATCAGCAGGACGTCCAAAATAAGCGATATATAGCTGTTGCACGACTGTCGTGTAATCAGGCGACGATGCCGCAGCAGTGGCAAGCAGACGGGACGGCGGCATGCTGCTTGTATCGCTGGCGCCACTACCGCCGCCGCAACCGCTCACAAGGACCAGCGCCAGGCATGGGGTAAAACATGCCAGATTCCGACTGAAATCTTCCAAACCCCTACACATTTTCGGAAAAATCTCTCTCATAAATTGCAACGCCTTTTTATCATTCGATGAAGACCAGGATGAGCTTGAATACGGTCTAACGTACCCCGTACATTAGACCGTACACGCGGTGCTGCACGCCATTGGCCACGAAAGAAAACTGGACAGCATTTCCCGGCATAGCAGACATATCAATCAACTTCCACGTGCCAGCCTCACCGCTGGAGCAAATAAATTTTTCGCCAGTCAGACTGCGGCCATCCGACTGTACTATCGCCTCGTATGCGCAGTCACCCGCATAAGATGGATTGGATGACATCATCGACTTAGAATTACTACCGCCGATATTCAATCTTATTTTATTGACATTATTCCAATCAGTAAATTGCTGAATTCTAATGCCAGGACTTACTCCGCCTTTCCCTCTTTGGGCAGCGAATGATTCACGCGGTGAAAAAGCTGCGTAATAGATCCCTTCGCTGTAAGAAAGCAGCGATGGGTAGACTTGCTGTGGAATTTTCGGATTCACCACAGACTTTCCATAAAAACGCCGTACATCCTTGCCATCCTTGATGAGCGAGATATAGATATCGTCCGTGCCAATCCGATACATGTCGAATAATTGCCAAGTTCCGCTACTGGAATCGAAGCATTGATATGTACCTGCATCAGCATTATTTCCGGCATTATTCAATTTAGCCGAATATGTGCATGTTTCCGAAGCGCCTTGTGTCACCCTGATCGTCAATAAATTTGAATTAGCTGTAACATCAAGCCTCACTGCCCTGCCACTTATGGATTCATCATACACTGATGCTGCCCAGTGGCCCGTCAGGGTATCAAATGGAATGACAGACGGATCTGGCAAAAATTCGCTTAACAAATCGGTTACCGGTCCTTCAGGCCCTAAAAGATTGTTAATGTCACTTCCGTATGTCAATAAACGACGCGCCTTGACCGCCGCATCGGCCCCATTATAATTTTTTGAACGAATATTAATTAGCCCTGTCGTAAAATGATTTGCAGTAATAATTTTTTTATTTATAAAAGATGCGTCTTTCTGCCCCTGTTCGCTCTGATTCGTCAAGGCACCTGCCATGATCGAAAGTGCAACCTTGGCCTTTGTTGTCGAGCCGGATGCGATCTGGCTGGTCCAAAAATCCAGTCCGGCAAGCAGCGGATCGCGATTCAAGACATTTTTGTAGACAGCAGTAACAAATTGAATATTATTTCCAACGTACAATGTTTCCGACTCGGCGCTGTTTCCGAAACCATCGATCAAAGCCTTGATGTCGACATTGGTGTCATAGGCTGCAAGCAATGCCTGGATATCGTTCGGCGCGCCGAGTGCCGCCAGCCGTGCCTGGAAATTGGCCAGCCCGTCTGGATCAGCTGGACGGCCCAGGTAAGCGACATACAACTGTTGCACCAAGGTCGTGTAATCGGCCGACGATACCGCCGAAGTGGCAAGCAATTGAGGTGCAGGAGCGGCGACTGTGTCGCCCCCTCCACTTCCGCCACCGCAGCCGGCGGCAAGGATGAGGGCTAAAGCAGGGACGGAACGCGCAAGGTTTTTCTGCGTCGTGGAAAAGAAATTGCCCATAAGCCGATTGTGCCTTTTTATCATTTGACAAGAAATTAGCGGAATGGCACTAATGCCGTGAAAGTAGAGGGCGGTACCGGGGCATCTATGTCCCTCGGCACCGCCCGTCCTCCTTAGAATTGGCCCGCAAGGTCAGGCGGTAGGTACGCGGTTCGCGCGGGTGGATGTCACTGACGCCGGAACGGCAGCGATTGCCTGTGCGCCGGATCGGAGCCGGAAGTGCGCCTGTTCAGGGTGCTTTCAATCCATAGATCTGATACGGCTCTCCATTGACCAACAAGGATAACTGGACAGCCTTGCTCGGTGTGACATGCAAGTCGACCAACTTCCATGTCCTGATAGTCTGATTGCCAGCGCAAGTGAAGCTTTCGCCGAGCAGCCTGCGTCCATCCGAGCGTATTGTCGCGATGTATGTGCAGCTTCCGCCAAGCAGGCTCTGTGCTACGATTGTCAAATTAATGCCATTGACTTTTATTGCTATGTTATCAGTCTGTGTAAACGCAACAACCGATACCGGCTGGTGGTTGAATGGCTTTCCCGGCCTTTCCCTTGTACCAGGAAATGGCGTACGCCAAAAATAAACAGCATAATAATCCCCTGCCGTTTCCGAAATCAACGGCGACAATACTTCCGCGGGAATTCCAGGCTTGATCTTGGACATTCCGTAGAAACGCTGGACAGTTCCCCCATCCTTGATCAAGGCAATGTAGGTATCATCCGTCCCTATCCGGTGCATATCGAGCAATTTCCATGTTCCCTTGCTGGAATCAGAGCACTGATAAGCACCCGCATCGATACTGGTATGCTCGTCATTCAGCCTGGCAGAGTAAGTACATGTTGCCGCCGAGGATATTTGCGCCTTGATCATGAGTAAATTCGAACTGACCATAACCGCAAGCTGGGCTGGTTCATTCATTAAAGATTCGCCAAAAATCGAATCGCCATAGGCTACCGCCCCCCACTGGCCAGTCAGCGTATCGAAGGGAATATAGGATGCATCGATTGCAAAATTATTCAGATCACTAGCTATCCGACTTTGGAATTTTGCAGTATCGGTTCCACCCCACACACTCGATAAAAGATAACGGAGCATCCATGTGGCATCAGACCCTTTATAACTTTCCGATCGGATGTCAGCCAATGCATTCTTAAAATTATTTGCAACCACAACTTTTTTATTTAAAGTGGCTTCATCAATCCGCGATTGCTCACTTTGATTCTTAAAAGCAGCTGCCATGATCGAAAGCACAGCCTTGCCTTTTGTCACCGAGCCGGATGTCATCTGGCTTGTCCAGAAGTTCAAGCCAGCAATAAGTGGATCTCGATTAAATAAATTATGATAGACAGCATTGACGAATTTTGCATTTGTTCCGGGATACAAGGCAGTCGATTCAGCGCTCTCCGCAAAACCGTCAATCAAAGCCTTGATCCCGGGATTGGTATCGTAGGCCTGTTCCAAGTCTTGAATATTGGCGGGTGCACCAAGCGCAGCCAGTCGCACCTGGAAATCCGCCAGCCCGGCCGAATCGGCAGGACGCCCGAGATAAGCAATATACAACTGCTGGACAAGCGTGCTGTAATCGGCAGATGACGAGACTGCGGCCGTGGCTAATATCCGAGGTGCTGGCGCGTCAGTCGCCTCGCTTCCTCCACCGCCACCTCCGCAGGAAGCCACGAGGAAAAGCAGCAGGCAAGGGATAGAATGCGCAAAATTTTTCCGCGCGTTGGAAAAAATATCTTTCATTGAATTACCGTACCTTTTTCTCATTCCGAGATGAATTAGTAAGCTTTAAAAAATCGAATCAGGCGACGATGCCGCAGTCGCAAACAGCCGGAGCGGCGGCACACCGCTCGTATCGCTAATGATCTGGCGCCATGCAAGGGCTAAACCATGCCAGTTTCTGGCTGACATGCGCCAAATCCCAGCACAAGACCGAGAAAAAATCGTTCATCGGCCTGCTGCGCTTTGTATATTTTTTTAACGCACCCCGTACACGCGGTGCTGCATGCCATTGGCCACCAAGGACAACTGAAGAATATCTCCTGGCATGATGGACAAGTCGACCAGTTTCCATGTCCCAGTCTCGCCGCTGTAGCATTTGAATGTTTCGCCAGTAAGACTGCGCCCGTCTGGCTGCACTGTCGCCGCGAATGTACAGTCAACCGCCCAAGGAAATGTATTGACTGATCTCGTCAAATTATCGCCGTTGATATGGATTTTTATTGTTTTATAATTATCATTATTGGGTTCAAAATAAATACTAAGGCCAAGCTCTCGACCTCCTTTTTCTCTGGGAGCAAAGAAGAATTCACGAGGCGAAAAAACTCCGTAATAGTATCCTGCATTATTAGAAAGTTGCGATGGGAAAATTTGCTGGGGAACTCGGGGATCGATCGCGGACTTCCCATAAAAACGTCGCACATCCTTTCCATCCTTGATGAGAGAAATATAAATATCGTCCGCCTTGATCCGGTACATATCGAAGAGCTGCCATGTCCCGGTGCTGGCATCCGAGCATTGGTAAGTACCTGCGCCAACGTTATTGCGGACATCGTTCAATGTTGCGGAATATGTGCAGACATCCGAAGCGGATTGTGCGGCCTTTATTGTCAATAGATTCGAGCTGGCTGCAACATCAAGCTGCACCACTTTTCCTTTTAAGGATTCGTCATATGATGATGCCGACCAATGACCTGTCAATGTATCGAACGGAATAACAGAGTCATCCGGAAAAAATTCGGTTAGCAAATCGGCCACCAAGCTTGGGGCTGGTGACCGATCCAATCTATCATTTACAAATGGCAATAAAAGGCGAAGCCTCGAAGCCGCAGCAGATCCGCTATATTTATTTGAACGAAGACCAATCAAGCCGATCGTAAAACCATTCGCGGCAACAAGTTTTTTATTGATGGAAGTTGCGTCTTTCTGCCCTTGTTCGCTCTGATTCGTCAAGGCACCTGCCATGATCGAAAGCGCAGCCTTGGCTCTTGTTGTCGAGCCAGAGGCGATCTGGCTAGTCCAAAAATCCAGTCCGGCAAGCAGCGGATCGCGATTCAATACATTTCTGTAGACCGCAGTGACAAATTGAAGATTATTTCCAGCGTACAATGCCTGCGATTCGGCGCTATTTCCGAAGCCATCGATCAAAGCCTTGATTTCGGTATTCGTGTCATAGGCTACAAGTAATGCCTGGATATCGTTCGGCGCGCCCAGCGCTGCCAGCCGTGCCTGAAAATTGGCCAGACCGGCTGGATCGGCGGGGCGGCCCAGGTAAGCGATATACAGTTGCTGCACCAGCGTCATGTAATCGGCCGACGATACCGCCGAAGTGGCAAGCAATTGAGGTGCAGGAGCGGCGACTGTGTCGCCACCTCCACTTCCTCCACCGCAGCCGGCGGCAAGGATGATGGCTACAGCAGGGAGGGAACGCGCAAGGTTTTTCTGCGCCATGGAAAAGAAATTGCTCATGAACTTACCGCGCCTTTTTATCATCAAATGACAAATAAATAACTTTATTGGATCGAGTTACTATCCAATTATAAGTTACTAAATTTACAATAATTAATTTGGCGCCATTGTTGCATAATTTGCTGAAAAAAACTTGTCGAATTCACGCAGGCCACCTCGCTGCCTCGCTGGCGCGGGTCGGGCGTACAATCGGTGCAAGCTTCAATTTTTCCCCTACCCTGTCAATATGATCCAGCACGTCTTCCTCATTCGCACCGTCACCGGGTTCTACATACGACGGGCCAGGACCATGGTGGTCCTGGCCGAATGGGAGAACCCACATGGAAAAAAATCGCAAGCGCGCCGAACGGCGCCATCACTTTGCACGCATTAAACGGAAACGCCTGGACTACTACGGCGGCCAGGCACTTGATATGCCACGGGTTGACCGCTTGCGCGTGGCGGGGATATATGCCCGTACGATGCCTGTTTGTAGTTGCTGGATGTGCGGGAATCCGCGCCGCTACCTGGGCGAAGTCACGATGCAGGAGAGGCGCTTTGCCGAATTGGCCCGGGAGGAAGAGTTGTCGGTGTAGGAGGTAATGAGGCTGATGCTGTTAAGGTAACGCCAAATTTTTGTCATTCCCGCGAAGGCGGGAATCCAATTTCGCGGCGCCGCCCCGAATAATGGGATTCCCGCCTGCGCGGGAAGTCATTTCTCCCAATGGGAGGAATGACAGATTTACGGTCTGTGGTTTGAAATTAACGGTATTAGTATAGATCCGGGAGCAGCGGGCGGTGCCGGGGCATCTATCCCCCTGCACCGCCCGTCCGCCTTAAAAACTTGCGCGCAAGGTCAGGCGGTAGGAACGCGGCTCACCCGGGTGGAAGTGAATGTCGCTGACGCCGGCAAGCGGCTCGCCCGGCAGGCGCGAGTCGTAGTAATAATCGATATCGCTGGTCTTGCGGTCGAACAGATTAAAAATGTCGAACGACAGTTGCCAGCGGCGGTCGATCCTGTAACTGGTGCGTAGATAGGCGATCGCGGTCGATGCGGAGCGCATGCTGTCATCTTCGATCAGCGGGCGCGGGCCAAAATAACGCAACTGGAAGGCGCCGGACCATGGACCGATATCGCTGACCGTCGCGCCGAACGATGCCACCTTGCCGACGGCGCCGGGAATATGGTCGCCGGCCGGATCGCTCTCGGTGTAGCGGGCGCGCGAATATGCCAGGTCCAGGTCGAACAGCAGCCAGTTGGTGGCAATATAGTGGTTATTCACTTCCACACCGGAGCGCTTGCTGCCTCGGCTCGGCGAAGTATCTCCGGCGTCGCCCGAGAACACCAGTTCAGATGCCGAACGCAGTCGCCACAACGCGAGCGAACTTTGCAGGCCCGGCACCAGCTCGGTGCGCATGCCCAGTTCGGAACCGCGCGTCTTGACCAGCGGCGTCACCGGCGTGATCGGTTCCAGCTCTTTCGGCGTCAGGTGGACGGTAGTGCCGCGCGCATCGTTGCTGTGAAAACCTTCGCCGTAGTTGATAAAGAATTCCGTCTTGCGCCACGGCCCTAACACCACGGACAATTTCGGTGATGCGATGTGGTCGCTCACTTTGCCGGAATTTTCCGCGATATTGCTGGCGACATCAAAACGGTAAGTGTCGTAGCGTGCGCCAGCCACAGTACGTAACCACTCGCTCCACTGCACGGTATTTTCAAAGTAGGCGCCTGCACTGGCCTGTTTTACCGTCGCTTCGGTAAGCGTGCGCAAAATGCGCTGGCGCGACGTCGCGTACAGCGCCAGCGGAGAGATATGGTCGTAACGCGTTTGCAGCCCCACTTTATTGCTGATATCGAGGCTGCCCAGCTTGCCGAACCATGTCTGCGCGACATCGGCACCGCCCATGCGGCGGCGCTCGGTCTGGCGGCTTTGGTCGCCATTGACCGGGTCGTCCAAAAAGTAGGTGAAATCGTTGAACAGCGTCAGGTCGGAACGCACGAGATAGGCATTTGCCTGCAGCAGGCTGTCCACATTGCGGCGCTTCAGGTCGAACGACAGGCTGTAACGCGCCGTGGCGCCGCCGTCGGTCGGGTCGATCGTGTCGAACGCATCGATCGCGCCGCTTTGCACCGCGCGCAGCGGGATCTGGCTGCTGGCGTGCCACGCGCCTTTATATCCCATCGCCGTCACGCTGTACTGGTTGTCCCTGCCGCCGGCGCTGTAGCGCAGCACGCCGATCTGTTTATGAAAGGCTTCCGGCGTATTCCATGGCCCGTTGTTGTGCGCCAGCTCCAGGCCGTACAGCAGGTTGCCGTTGGCCAGCGGCAGAGAGTTGGCCAGCATCGCGCGCTGGTACTGGCCTTCGCCCAGGGTCAGCGTGGCCATGCCCTGTTTCAGCTTGTTAAACAGGCCCATGTGCGCAGCGCCGGCCGAGGCGAAATCGCCTTCGTCGGCGTAATACGTGCCCTTCTTGTAATTGATGCGTTCGACCAGTTCGGGCATCAGGAAATTGAGGTCGGTATAGCCCTGGCCGTGCGCGTGGGTGCGCATGTTGACCGGCATGCCGTCGACGAATGTGGCGAAATCGGTGCCGTGGTCCAGATTAAAACCGCGCAAAAAATACTGGTTCGCCTTGCCGTCGCCGCTGTGCTGGGTGACGATCACGCCGGGCACGAATTCGAGCAACTCTCCCGGACGCAGCGCGGGACGATTGGCGATCAGGCTGGCCGTGACGGTGCCCTGGCTGGCGGCGTCGGAGGTGCCGACGCTATTGTCGTAGTGACCCAATACCTGGATGGTTTCCAGTGCCTTGGCTTCTTCGGCAAAGGCTGGCGCGGACAGCGCCAGCGCGGCGATGCCGAGCAACACGGGTAAATGCAGCATGGTGGAGGAATACAACGGAGTTTCGATGGCGCGTACGGCACCATCGACAGGCAGGTCGAGCATGGAGAATCCAGTCTTGGAACAACGGCAATCCTGCCCACTTCCCCGTAGGCGCGATTGAACAGAAGCGCCGGACTGTCGTCCGCGCGCTTCCACCTGTCCTGGCCGGTATCCGGGCTGGCAAGTCGGACCGCCCCACCTTCCCATGCAAACGCACAGTGGTATTGAGAGACAGCCTGCCGTCCGGGGACGACGCTTGCTTACCGTTGCGGGGGCAGCACACCTGGGCCGCGAGCGCGGCCTGTGTTTCCCGTTTAACTGCGCGCAAGATATGCGCGCGGGCACCAAAACGGGGGCGATTATACGTTTACAGGCGCCGCGCGGTCCAGCGGAAGTTCCTTGGCGACGCCTGATCCGGGCAATGCTGCAATTTTTGCATCTTCGTTCCGGGCCTGCACACGCCTCGCCATTTCCTGCATCGTCAAGCTCGATGGCGCGCGTCATAACGACATGTACGCTGCCGGCAGCGCAGAACTGAAGGCGCGGATACGCCAGTCCATCGAAATCTTCCTGCGCCCTGCCCTGGACCACGGCCCGATTTACGCTTGCGCACCTTGAACATCTATATTTCCACAAGCGGGCTCATGCTTGATCGCACCCAAACTGCCGCCATGTCAGCCACCTACAATTCAAATTCCTCCAATTCGCGGCAGAGATGGGAGAAATATCATGGCTCGTTCATTCATACTGGCTGTCACATGCATCGGCATCGCCGGATGCGGCACCACCAATAATTATTTGACTGAAAAAAGCACGACAATCGAGTACTACCGTATTTTTGACATCAAGACCTCGGCTGACCGGCAATCGCTTGCCCAGGCTGCCAGCAAAGGACTGGGACGCAACGTCAACAATGCGCAGGAGGTCATGCCCATCCCATCCTCCTTCGAGATTCCAACTGTTCCCGGTCGTTTCCAACTCGTTGATCCGCTGGCCGGTTCACGCCTGGCCGCACTCGCTGGCGGCGCAGGCGTACTGGCTCCGCGCATTGCGACCTGCGATGGCGCCGTCTGGACCGCAACGGCAGATCGCGTCATCGAGCGCAGCAACAGCATGCGGCTCAGTGCGTGCCTGTTCCAGTACAAAGGCGGCTACCATCTCGATCTATACGCCGCATTCAGGAAAGAGGAAGGCGGGTTGCTGCAGTTCAGCCGCACAATGGCCAACGCCATGGTCGGTACGCCCGAACAATGGGCTGAGAAAACCATGCTGGATGTGGCTCGCTCCATCAAGGCGAGCAGTGGCGGCGAGGTGACGCTGCTGGAAGCCCAACCGGCTATCGCGGGTACACCATGGCTCGACAGCCTCGATACCTTCCGCGCCGCAAAATAAGTCAGCGAGCGCCCATCGCGGCCCGGCACTAGCAACTATCACGGCCCGGTTCAGCGCAATCGCGTGGTTTGAGGCAAAATGTCCCGCTTCCACCCCCACGAGGATTTACCATGATTTATGAAATCGCCGAACTGCAAGTCAAACCGGGCACCAATGCCGCCTTCGAAGCCGCCGTCCAGCAAGCCGTGCCGCTGTTCCAGCGCTCCAAGGGTTGCGAGGCGATGCGCCTGGAACAGTGCATCGAACGTCCCGAGATCTATCACCTGGTGATCAACTGGACCACGCTGGAAAACCATACCGTCGACTTCCGCGGCAGCGAGGAATTCCAGGCATGGCGCGGCCTCGTCAGCGAATTCTTCGCCGCGCCGCCGAAAGTCGAACACATGGAAACCAAGCTGACCGGCTTCTGATCGGCCCGACGCTCCGTTGCGACACGATCGGCGCCGACGGCGCACAATCGCATCACACAACAACGGAGCATCCTGCCATGAGCGACACCATCTATCGTAATTTCATGCAATTGAGCGACGCGGAAGATGCGCGCAATACGCTGCTGGCGGCCGGCTTCCCGGCCTCAAGCGTCAAGCTCAGCCCGCACCGCGCACTGGCCGGCGATGTCGCCACCAGCACGGTCGCCAACATCTTCGATTCGCTGACGCCGGACGATGCCGACGGCACCGACGAGCGTCGCCCGCGCCCGGTCGCGCTGCTTGCAGTGGACGTGCTCGACGACGACCAGCGCACCCAGGCCGACACCGTCATGCGGCGCTTTAACGCGATCGACGCCTGAAAGATTACACCGCCGGATGCTGGAATACCTGGCGCAGGTAGGCCAGGAAAGTCTCGTCCTTGCACATCGTCTTGCCCGGTGAATCGGACAGTTTCGCCACCGACTGGCCGTTGCATTTCACCAGTTTCATGACGATGTTCAGCGGCGTCAGGCCGACGTCGTTGGTCAGATTCGTGCCGATGCCGAAACCGGTCGTGATGCGGCCGGCGAAGTGGCGGTACAGGCTGATCGCGGTCGGCAAATCGAGTCCGTCCGAAAACACCAGGCGCTTGGTATTGGCATCGATGCGCAAGGCCGCATAATGGGCCAGCGCCTTTTCTCCCCACACGACCGGGTCGCCCGAATCGTGGCGCAAGCCGTCGAACAGCTTGGCGAAATACAGGTCGAAATCGTCAAGAAAAGCATCCATGCCGACCACGTCGGTCAGCGCGATACCCAGGTCGCCGCGGTATTCCTGCACCCAGTCTTCCAGCGCCGCCTTCTGGAAATCGCGCAGGCGCACGCCGAAAGCCTGGAACGATTGCATGTATTCATGCGCCATGGTGCCGATCGGTACCATCCCCAATCTGCGCGCCAGGTACACATTCGACGTGCCCTTGAAATACTGCGGCACCTCGGCCGCCAGGCGCAGCACGACCTCGTCGTGCCATTGCGCCGAAAAGCGCCGGCGCAGGCCGAAATCGGAAAATTCGAAAGGGTGGCGCAGCGCCGGCTGCGCGCCGAACGCGTGCAGGGATGCGATCTTTTCGGCTAGCCTGGCGCGTCCCTCGGCCAGCGCGGCATCCGCATCGAAACGGCGGAAATACAGTTCGTTGACGATATAGAGCACGAAAATCTCGAAGCCCATCACGTGCACTTGCGGACCGGCCGCGTGGATACGCAGCGTGTCGCCATCGGTGTCGACGTGGACGAATTTGCGCTGGAAGCGGAATACCGTCAAAAAATCGATGAAATCGCTTTTCATGAAACGCAGCGAACCAAGATACGCCAGTTCATCGTCGGCGAACGCCAGCCCGCACAGATAATCCAGCTGGTCCTCCACTTCTTCCTTCAATGCGGCCAGCGGATACTGCGGCGTATTGCGGCAGACGAATTCGTATTCGGTGTGCGAATTCGGGTGACTGTGCAGCAGCGCTTGCCACATCGTGAATTTGTACAGGTCCGTTTCCAGCAGGCTGCGTACTACAGGGATCATCGGGTAACTCCTGGTGTCTTCAGTTCGTTACCCAGGACACTAGCATACCGCCCGGCAGCGCAGGAAACTGCTTACAGTTGCGCCGGATATCGTTCCAGCAGCGCGCCCATGTCCTGCTCCATCGTGCTGCCGGCTTTGCCGCTCTGCTCCACCATCCACTTCATGCGCTCGATGGTTTCCTTTGATCCCATGGTGGAAACGAAGCGCTGCGATTCCTCGACCAATGCGCCGGCATCGGCTGCGCTGACCTGGTCGATCACCTCTTTGACGTGGGCGACGCCGCTGGCCGGGAACGACGCCACGCGGCGCGCCAGCGCATCGACAAAAGGCTGCAATTCCGCATCGGGCAAGGCGCGGTTGATCCAGCCGTAGCGTTCAGCGGTGTCGGCGTCAAAGTCATGGCATCCGAGGCACACTTCGAGCGCGCGGGCGCGGCCGAGCATTTGCGCCAGGCGCACCGTGCCGCCGGCGCCCGGCAGCAAACCCACCGCCGCTTCCGGCTGCCCGAGCAGGCCACGTTCGCGCGAAGCGAAACGCATGTCCAGCGCCAGCAAAAATTCGCTGCCGGCGCCGCGCGCCCTGCCCTGCAATTCTCCGATCGTCACCTGCTTCAGGCGGCTGATCCGCGTCATCAGGCTGCTGAGAGGACTGGTTACCCCCTCTGGCAGCACCTGCGGCTTGCCGCCGAGTTCTCCAGCCAGATCGTAATGGGCGAGGAAAAATTCGGGATTGGCGCTGCGGAAGATGACGACCCGGGTTGCGTCGTCCGCTTCCAGGGCCTTCACCAGTTTCAGCAAGTCGCCCAGCACTTCGCGGTCCAGCAGGTTGATCGGTGGCTGGTTGAACTGGATTACCGCCACGCGATCATGGTCGTTGCGTATCAAGGTTTTATAGTTGTTCACCCGCGTGCCCTTTGCGCCAATCAGCTTGCCGAGAAACCGCCATCGACCGGCAATGCGATACCGGTCGTAAAGGCGGCGGCATCGCTGCACAGATACAGCACCGCGGCGGCGATTTCCTCGGCCTTGCCGACGCGCCCGACCGGGTGCACCGCGAGCGCGATCTGCGCGACCTTCGCATCTTCGACGCAGGCGCGGCGGTACATCTCGGTGTCGATCATGGCGGGACAGACGGCATTGATCCGGATGTTTTTCTTCGCGTATTCCAGCGCCGCCGATTTCGTCAAGCCGATCACCGCGTGCTTGGAAGCCGCATAAATGCCCATCTTCGGCGCGCCGTGCAGACTCGCCACCGAGCCGGTATTGACGATCGCGCCGCCGCCCTGTTCGAGCATCAGGGCGATTTCGTATTTCATGCAGAGCCAGACGCCCTTGACGTTGACATTCATGATCGCGTCGAATTCCGCCATGGTGCCGCCGGCCAGCTTGTTTTTTTCGAGGTCGACACCGGCGTTGTTGAACGCGCAATCGAGCCGGCCGTAGGTGGCCAGCGTCTGCTCCATCAACGCTTTTACCTCTTCTTCGCTGGTGACATCGCAGCGGATGAAGGCAGCCTCGCCGCCGGCATCGCGGATCAGGCTGACCGTGCCCGCGCCGCCCTCGGTGTCGACATCGGAGACGACGACCTTCAATCCGTTCGCAGCAAACGCCAGCGCGGTGGCGCGGCCGATGCCGTTGCCGGCGCCGGTCACCAGGGCGACCTTACTTGGAGAAACTGTGCTCATTCTGCATTCCTTGAGGGTTGAATCGGGATGGGACGGTGATGCTGTTTAAATCAACGGCAGATGCCGGGGTCAGACCCATGGGTCTGACCCCAGGGTCTGCATCTGATTTTGAGATTAATTAGCGCCAACAATATGCTGATTTTTATTAACTGAACGGCATTGCAGCAACGTTAATCAGCCAGCACCGGGTAATCGGTATAGCCATGCGGACCATCTCCGCCGTACAGCGAGGCATCCTTGAATGGCTTGTTGAGCGGCGCGTTTTCGCGGAAGCGGCGCGGCAGGTCGGGGTTGGTGATCAAAGGGCGGCCGAACGAAATCATGTCGGCGCGGCCGCTGGCGATCGCTTCGACCGCCATCTCTTTCGTGTAGCCGTTGTTGAGCATCCACACGCCGCTGTACAGGCGATGCAGCGCTTCGTAATCGAACGGGGCGCAATCGCGCGGGCCGCCGGTGTGTCCTTCGACGACGTGAATAAATACCGGGTGCAGCTTTTCCAGCTCGCGCACGACATATTCGAACAGCGGCTGCGGCGCGCTTTCCGACGTGTCGTTGACGGGAGATACCGGAGCGATGCGGATGCCGGTGCGCTCGGCGCCGATCTCTCCGATCACGGCCTGCATCACTTCGAGCAGGAAGCGGGCGCGGTTCTCGATACTACCGCCGTAACGGTCGCTACGTTTATTGGTGCCGTCGCGCAGGAAGGCGTCCACCAGGTAACCGTGGGCGCCGTGGATTTCCACGCCGTCGAAGCCGGCCGCGATCGCATTCGCGGCGGCCGTGCGGAAATCATCGACGATGCCGGCGATTTCATCCGTTTCCAGTTCGCGCGGGGCCGACGTATCGACGAAACCGAGCTTGCCGATATAGGTCTTGGCATTGGCGGTGATCGCCGACGGCGCGACCGGCGCCTGGTTGTTCGGCTGGAAAGTGGTATGCGACATGCGGCCGGTATGCCACAGTTGCACATAAATGCGGCCGCCGCGGCGGTGCACTTCTTCCGTCACCTTGCGCCACGAAGCGATCTGCTCTTGCGTGTGCAGGCCCGGCGTGCTGTCGTAACCCTGCGCCGTATCCGACACCTGCGTCGCTTCGGCGATGATCAGGCCGACCGAGGCGCGCTGCGCGTAATATTCAATCGTCATGTCGGCGGCAAGATTACCCTCGTCGGCGCGGTTGCGCGTCATCGGCGCCATCACCATGCGGTTGCCCAGTTCGAGTCCACCCAGCGTGATCGGCTGAAACAGTGCATCGGTCAGGAATTGCTCGTTTTGTTTACCCATATGTTCACCTATTTGACGGTTGGATTGACGGAAGCGGTTTGGGCCGGTTCGGCCCGGAGGAAGTGATGCAGGATCAGGCCGACGCTGTCGCGCAACGGCGTCACTGATTTTTCGATCTTCATGCGCAGCAAGGCGCCTTCCCAGATATCCCACACCAAGCCGGCCAGCCGGGCGGCATCGATGGCGCTGCTGATTTCGCCGGCCCGCTGCGCCTCGCCGATCAACTGCGTCAGGCTGTTGCGCCAGACGCCCATCGCCGTGACCAGGGATTGGCGGCACACTTCGCTCGCCTCGGCCAGCTCGGAAGCGAAATTGCCGACCAGGCAGCCGGTGCCCGCCTGGGTCTGCTCGTTGTGGGCAATCATCTGTTCGAACGCATAGGCGATCGATGCCAGCGGTTGCGGCGGCGCCGCCTGCAACATGCGTTCCCAGTTGCGCTGCATCTGCTCGGCGTATTGCTCGATGATGACGGCGGCGAAGGTTTCCTTGCTGTCGAAGTGGTTGTAGAAGGAGCCCTTGGGTACGCCGGCCCGGTCGGTGATCTGCTGGATGCCCGTGGCGTTGTAGCCATAGAGCATGAACAGTTCGCGACCGGCGGTGGTGAGCCTGCGGGGGATATCGGTTTTTCCAGGTATGCGTGCCATGCAAATAATTATATGACCAGTCATCTTAATATGCAAGCGCGGATAATCGCTATCGGCCAGCGCGACTTGTCACGCCCGGTTTTTACCTGCAGGAATGGGATTGAGCCGCGTCAGCGGCCGGCATTGAGCAGCAATTCCTGCAGCACGTCGCCGGACTGCGCCAGCTGCACGCCGCGCGCCTGCATCGAGCGCAAGAATTCCTGGTACGGCGCATCGAAGCCTTCGACCGGGCTGATGCAGTCGGTCACCAGCACCAGGCGCGACAGCGCCTGGTCTCCGAACTGATCGGCGATGTGCTCGGTGCTCGCCTTGACGCAATGGCTACCGGCCTCGCCGGCGATATAGACCTGGTCGGCCGCGGCCAGGCTGGCGATCAGCGTGCGGTTCAATTGCGTGTCCGGGTCGGCCGCGTCCGGCACCTCGGCCATCACGGCCGAATAATGCTCGGTCCACGGATTGGCGCCCTTCGCGATCTTGGTGACGATGCCGAGCGACGCATCTTCCCAACGGTTATAGGCGGCGCGCACATCCTCGTGCACATTGTGGCCCCAGGAACCGATTTCGCAGTGCACCGGCCACACCATCAGCAAGTAGCGGCCGCTCTCTTCCAGCGCATCGAGATACGCCAGCGCGCGCGGCCGGGCGGCCGTGTCACGCGGCAGGAAACGCCCGGCGCGCACATCGGCCGCGGCGATCTGCGTAAAAGGCGCCGGCGGCGCGCCATCGCCGGCGACCCAGAAGGTCGGATGGGCGATATCGTAACGGTGGTGGGAATCGAGCGTGACGCTGATGGCGCTCAGGCCGCGCCGGCCACGGTTGATCAGGCCGGCCAGGCGCAGCATATCCTGGTGCGCGCCGGGCACCGGCAACGCGGGCGCATGCTGTGTCTTGGTAGCGGGATTTTCCGGCAGATAAGCGGACGGCAAGTCACAGAAATCGTTCTGCGGATCGATCACCAGCAAGTGCAATTGGCGTTTCATCGGCTATCCCATGGCGCACATGTATTGCCCATGATACCGGTTGCAACGGGAAATTCGGCAAAAATCAAAGGCAGAATCCGGGGTCAGACCCACGGGTCTGACCCCGGCATTTGCCTCTGATTTTTGAGAGACAAAACCGGGGACAGACCACGTTTTTCGAGAAATATTGCTTGAAAAACGTGGTCTGTCCCCGGTTTTTGGACATTAAATCAGCCTGGGACGCCGGCTCGCCGAAGCGGCCCGGGCTGATGGTGTTTTAGGCTGGTACCAGCTCGTCGATCGATTGGCGGCTCTTGACGAGGGTGTCGGCCACGGCTTGCTCGCCGAGCGCGACGCCTTCGGCGCGAATAAAGCTGATGTCGCTGATGCCGAGGAAACCGAGTACGGCGCGCAGGTAGGTCGCCAGGAAATCGTAACCGGCCGCCGGGCCTTCGCTGTAGACGCCGCCGCTGGCGGTGAACACGTAGACTTTTTTGCCGGTCAACTGGCCGACCGGACCCGTTTCCGTATATTTAAAGGTGACGCCGGCGCGGGCGATGTGGTCGATCCAGGCTTTCAGCGTGGAGCTGACGGAAAAATTGTACATCGGCGCGCCGATCACGATCACGTCCGCCGCCTGCACTTCGGCCACCAGCGTGTCGGAGATCTTGACGGTGTGCGCCTGGTCGGCGTTGCGCGCCTCGGCCGGCGTGAAGAAGGCACCCATCATCTGTTCGGTCAGGTGCGGCACCGGGCTGCTCGCCAGGTCGCGCTCGACGATGCTGTCGGCCGGATGGGCTGCTTTCCATTTCGCCACGAATTCGGCTGACAACTGGCGCGACAGCGAACCGGATTGACGCACGCTGCTGTTGATATATAAGACGTTTGCCATGATGCTGCTCCTTGAAAGATGACACCCGGATGGGATTGCATGCATCATAGTTCGGGTTTAATATCGAGTAAATCCTATAAATTTCAATCGATAGCATCGATTATTTAGATCATGCGTGAACCCGGCCTCCCCTCTCTCGACCAGTTGCGCGTCTTTATCGCCGTCATCGACCATGGCGGTTTCGCCCACGCGGCGCGCGCGCTGCACCGCACGCAGTCGGTCATCAGCTATACGATCGCCAACCTGGAAGATCAATTGAACATCGCCCTGCTCGACCGCAGCAAGCGCAAGCCGACGCTGACCGAGGCGGGACAGGCGCTGCTGGCGGATGCGCGCGCCGTGTCGATCAAGGTCGACAGCATGCGCTCGCGCGCCAAGGCGCTGTCGGCCGGGCTGGAGGCGGAAGTGTCGCTGGTCGTCGACGTCATGTTCCCGACTTGCTTATTGGTGCGCATCCTGAACGATTTCCAGCGCACTTATCCGACCGTGGCGATGCGCCTGCGCACTGAGGCGCTGGGCGCGGTCACGCAACTGGTGCTGGAACGGGTCTGTCACATCGGCATCAGCGGCGGCATCATCGTCAAGCCCGACGAAATCGAGCGCCACAGCGCCGGAGAGGTGACGATGATGCTGGTGTGCGCGCCGAGCCACCCGCTGGCCGCCTACCCCGGCAAGATCCCGGCGTCGGTGTTGCGCGAACACATGCAACTGGTGCTGACCGACCGCAGCCCGCTCACCGCGGGCAAGGATTTCGGCGTGCTCGGCTTGCGCAACTGGCGCCTGGGCGACCTGGCGTCGAAGCACGCGCTGCTGCGCGGCGGCCTCGGCTGGGGCAGCATGCCGCAGGCGCTGATCAGCGACGACCTCGCTTCAGGCCGCCTGCTGCAAATCGATATCGCCGACGGCAAGGCGTTCCAGTATCCGCTGTTCGTGATCCACCGCAACGACGAGGAACCGGGACCGGCCGGCAAATGGCTGATGCGGCAATTCCTCGATCTCGACCACAAGTTGCCTCATCCCGCCTACTAAAGCCACCGGGCATTGCCCAAATTCCTACACGCCTGTGGCGCGTGTTCCGATTCCGACCAGCTCGGCGGGAGCCTACGATGATTTCCGCCGGTTCATACATACCGGCTTACAACCATCCAGGAGATTCATCATGACCCAGAACAAGCAGGGAGATACTCAGCAGAAACAAACCGGCCAGAACCAGCAAAGCGGCCAGAACCCGAATCAGCAAAGCGACAAGAATCAAAGCCAGCAAAGCGATAAAAGCCGGGATAAATCGCGCCAGCAGGATCAGGGCAGCGGCAACCAGGCGCAAAGCGGCCAGGTCAACAAGCAAAGCGCGGCCGACCATTCGGCTGAAACGGCGGGCCGCTATCCTTCGGCCGGCGCCCGCAGCGGCAGCAACCAGCAGCGCGCCGAAGCCGGCCAGCATACCGACGACAAAGCGCAAGACAAGCAATCCGGCAATGCGATGAAGCGCGACGATAAAGCCCGCTGATCACCGTGACTGCGCGGCAGCTCCGGTTGCCGCGCAGTGCCGCCGAGGGGAACCCTCCCTGGTCATTGCGGCCAACGACAGCCAGTTTCAACACATGGCCGCCGCCATCGGCATCCCGCCGGCGCCATCCGCTCCCCAACTCAGGCAATACCCCGTTCATTCGGCTGCAACTGCAGCATGATTTCGCGTTCGATCGCGCTCAAGGCCACGCTTTTTTCGACCGCACCGCGCTTGACCGCTTCCTTCGGCATGCCGTACACCACGCAACTGCGTTCATCCTGCGCCACCGTGCGTGCCCCGGCATTGCGCATCTCCAGCAAGCCGGCCGCGCCATCGTCCCCCATGCCGGTCATGATGATGCCCAGCGCATTGGCGCCGGCGCTCTTGGCGACGGAGCGGAACAGCACGTCGACCGACGGCCGGTGCCGGTTCACCAGCGGGCCGTCGATGACGTCGACAAAATACTGGGTACCGTTGCGGCGCACCAGCATGTGCTTGCCGCCGGGCGCGATCAGCGCCAGGCCCGGGCGCACCTGGTCGTTGTTTTCCGCTTCCTTGACGGCGATCTGGCAGATCGCGTCGAGCCGCGCGGCGAAGGCGGCGGTGAATTTTTCCGGCATGTGCTGCACCACGACGATGCCCGGCGCCTGTTCCGGCAATCCCGCCAGCACGACTTCCAGCGCCTGGGTGCCGCCGGTGGAGGTGCCGATCGCCACCAGCGGCGCGGTGCGCAGCGTCGGCGCGACGCCGCCGGCGGGCAGAATCGCGTCCGCCGTCAGCTTGGCCGGTGGCGGCGGCAACGGCTGCACGTTGCGGCGCGGTGCAATGCGTGGAATATTGGCGCCGGCCGCGGTGCGGATCGCGCCGATCAGCTCGTCGGCATGGCCATGCATGTACTGGCGCACGTTAAAACGCGGCCGGTTCACCACCGCCACCGCGCCGGCGGCCAGCGCGTCAAGCGACAGTTGCGTGCTGCCGGCGGTCATCGACGAGCAGATCACCACCGGCAATGGGCGTTCGTCCATCAGCTTGCGCAGGAAGGTCAGTCCATCCATGCGCGGCATTTCGATATCGAGCAGCACCACGTCCGGCCAGTGGCGGCGCATGCGTTCCATCGCCAGCAGCGGATCGGCCACCGCGTGGATCACTTCGATGCCGAGCGCGTCGTTGAGCAACTGGCTCAGCACCTGGCGCACGACAGCCGAATCGTCCACCACCAATACCTGGATATTTTTCATGGCGTCGGCGCCCGGATCGTTCAGGGTTTCGGAATGGCCGATGAACAGCTGGCCGTCCGGCTTGCTACGGCACGGGCGATGACATCAGCTGGCGCCTGGTTTCCGTATTGAAATAGATTAACACGTAATGCAAGAAAACCGGCGCGAAATTGCCGGGCCGCGGCAAGGTCGTGTCCCCTTGGTTTTCATGCCGCGCACGCGCCGGCGCAATGCGCGCCGCACCGGCGTGCCGCCCTGGTGCGGCAAAAGCGCCGCGGGTATTGTGCGAAAAAATCGGCGTCACGCCCCGGTCAGCAAGGCGCGTTCGCCGGCACTACTGCCCGTTCAAAACTTGGTGAAATGCGTTTCATCGGGCTCGCCGTCGGCGAAGAAGGCGAGGTTCTGGTTACCCTTGATGACGGCCGGCTTGCGCGCGGCCGGGCGCGACGCCGCCGCTTTGCGCAGCGGCGCGACCGGCGCGCGGGTCGGCGCCTGCCTTTGCGCCGCGCCGGCCACGCGGAAGAAGGCGATCGCGGCCTGCAACTCCTCGGCCTGGCTGCTCATCTCTTCGGCGGTCGACGCCAGTTCCTCGGAACCGGCGGCGTTCTGCTGGGTCGTGCTGGAAAGCTGGCCGACGGCGGCATTGATCTGGCCCACGCCGGTCGACTGTTCTTCCGACGCGGCCGTGATTTCCTGCACCAGGTCCGACGTCTTCTTGATGTTCGGCACCATCGAACTCAACAACTCTCCGGCGCGCTCGGCCAGGCTGACGCTGCTGGCGGCGACTTCTCCGATTTCCTGCGCGGCCACCTGGCTGCGTTCGGCCAATTTGCGCACTTCGGCCGCGACGACGGCGAATCCTTTGCCGTGTTCTCCGGCGCGCGCCGCCTCGATCGCGGCGTTCAGCGCCAGCAAGTTGGTCTGATAGGCAATGTCGTCAATGATGACGATCTTGGCCGCGATCTTTTTCATCGCCGCCACGGTTTCCTTGACGGCCGCCCCGCCCTCGGTCGCTTCCACCGCGGCCTTGCTGGCCATGGCATCGGTGACTTTCGCGTTTTCCGTGTTTTGCGCGATCGACGCCGTCATCTGCTCGACCGAGGCGCTGGTCTGCTCGACGCCGGCGGCCTGCTCGGACGCCGCCTGCGACAGCGATTGCGCCGTGGCGCTGACCTCTTCCGAGGCGCCGGCCAGCACCTGCGCGCCATTCGTCACTTCGGCCACCACCTGCGCCAGCTTGTCGACCATCTGCTTCATCGAATACAGCAGGCTGCTGCGGTCGCCGTCCCTGACGCGGATTTCCAGCGCCAGGTTGCCGCTCGATACCTCGCTGACGATCTGCGCCGCATAGGCCGGCTCGCCGCCGAGCTGGCGCAGCAGGCTGCGGATCAGCACATACGACAGCATCACGCCCAGCAGCAGGCCGCCGACGATCAGGCCGGCATTGATCTTGACCGTGTCTTCATACTGTTTCACGGCATCGGCGTATTCCTGCTTGGCGACCGTTTCCTGCAAGTCGCGCAGCTTGGTCAGCAAGTCCAGCGGCTGGGCGAAACTGGCTTCGATCGCGTGCATCGCCTCGTAGGCGCCTTTCTGGTTGCCGGCCCGCGCCAGCGCGGCGGCGGCCATCCTCTTGTCGTTGTAGGCATTCCAGCTCGGCAGGAATTCGTCGACCAGTTTTTTCTCGTCCGGCGTCAGGTAGGTCGCCACGTACTCGGCCCATTCCTTCTTGAAGATCGCCTCGCTCTTGTCGGAGGCGGCCAGCGCGCTGTCGACTTCCTCGCGCGTGGTGGCCAGCGCGGCGATCAGCGTGCGGTGGCGTATGCGCAACATCGCGTCGCCAGTCTGCGCCAGTTGCGCCAGCGCCACAGTACGGTCTTCATACACCGTCTTCAGCTTCTCATTGCTGAAGTTCATGCCGCGCAGGCCGGCCAGGCCGACCGCGATGACGATGAGGGACAACAGCCCGACCAGGATGCCCAGGCGCGTACCGACCGTAAGTTTATTGAACATGTTGACTCCACTATGAAACGTACATTGTTATGCCGCCTGCCGCACGGCGCCGCCGGCTTGCCGGAACGGCGCCGCCGCAGCGAGGATCGGCCGCCGCGCGCCGGCTGCGATGGTGAAGCCGACGAAGCCTGACAGGTCGCCGTCAACGCGCCTTCGGTGCAGCGGGGAGGATCGCGCCGTGGCCGCGCGCGCCCGTCAGGGCAAGACCAGCTTTTGCACCGCGCCGAGCAGCACTTCGGGCTTGAACGGCTTGACCACCCAGGCCTTGGCGCCGGCCGCCTGGCCTTCCTTCTTCTTCGCTTCCTGCGATTCCGTCGTCAGCATGATCACCGGCGTGAACTTGTGATTGGCCAGTTGCTTGAGTTCGCGCACGAAGGTGATGCCATCCATATGCGGCATATTGACGTCGCAGACGATCAGGTTGATCTTCTGCGCGCCCAGCTTGAATAACGCGTTCTGGCCATCGGTGGCCTCGATCACGTCATACCCGGCGCTCTTCAGCGCGATGCCCACGACTTGCCGCAGCGAAGCCGAATCGTCTACCACCATGATGGTTTTTGCCATGTCCCACTCCTAGATTCAATGCCGGATCCCCAGTATCGCATACGCTGTCTCCGGCCACACCGCGGGAATATGCGCCACCGCACTGTAGCGAAGCAATTGGCATCTGTAACCTGTACTTTGGTACAGTGCGACAGTGTGATAAAGCGCCGCCGCCGCGGCGACCTGCACCAAAGTACAGGTTACGGCGCCGGCGCGCCGGGCTACAGTATCGACATGGCCCGCGATCACAAACCTATCGACATGTTCCTGCTGCCCGGCGAGTATTTCGTCGGCGGGCCGGAATACCGTATCCGCACGCTGCTCGGGTCTTGCGTCTCGATCACGCTGTGGCATCCCGGGCGCCGCATCGGCACCATGTCGCACTTTTTGCTCTCAGCGCGCAACAGCACCAAGGACGGCGGCTTGAACAGCCGCTATGGCGAAGAGGCGCTGCAATTGATGCTGGCCGAATTGCGCGCGATGGGCGTCGACCCGGCCGAGTGCCAGGCCAAGATTTTCGGCGGCGGCAAGATGTTCCCCGGCCCGGACGCCGACAAGGCCGGCATCGGGCGCCAGAACGGCGAAGTGGCGCTGCGCCTGCTGCGCGCGCAGCGCATCCCGGTGGTGTCGGAAAGCCTGTACGGCATCGGCCACCGCTGCATCATCTTCGATGTCAGCAGCGGCCATGTCTGGAGCCGCCAGGTGCAACCCGGCATGGCCGAACTGCAGGTGGCGGCGCGCGGCGCCAGGCCCGCTAACGATGGCCCGCGTTGCGCAGCATCGTCTTGAGACGGCCTACTTCCTCGCACAGGTCGACCACCAGCGCGGCCAGGTCCTGGTCGGCGTCGAAATCGCGCTCGATGCACACCAGGCTGCGCGCGCGCCGCAGGTCGGCGCTGGCGAAACGCCAGACCGCCAGTTGCTCGTCGAGCTGATGTTCGACCTGTTGCGCCAGGCCGTCGAGCAGGATGCCGCGCCGCACGCGCTGCACCACCCAGTCCGGCTCGACCGCGCAGGCATGCGCCATTTGCTCCAGCGTCAGCGCCACCTCGTCAAGCAAGGCCCCGTTCAGCACTTCCGTTTTTTCTGACTGCGCCATCATCTACCCTCCCATGCCGGCGCGCGGATCGAACGCCATCTCGCGCGCCATGGTTTCATACAGCGTGCGCGCCTGCGCCGTAGCGGCCGGCGGCAGCACCAGTTCCAGCAACAGATATAAATCGCCGGCCTGCTTGCCCGGAATGCCGCGTCCCTTCAAGCGCAGCTTGCGGCCCTGCTGCGAACCGGGCGGCACCGTCACGCTGACCCGGCCGGACGGCGTCGGCACGGCGATCTCGGCGCCCAGCGCCGCCTCCCACGGCGCCACCGGCACCGTCTCGAACACATCGCGCCCGTCGACGCGGTAGCGGGCATCGTCCTCGAAGCGGATTTCCAGGTACAGGTCGCCGGCCGGCGCGCCGCCGCTGCCGGGATGGCCCTGGCCGCCCAGGCGCAATTGCTGGCCCGGCGCGACGCCTTTCGGAATGTTGACGTTGAGCGTGCGCTCGCGCGTGACGACGCGTCCCTGCATGTCGGTTTCAGGTATGCGCAGGCTGATGGTGCGGGTCGCGCCGTGATAGGCGTCGGCCAGCGCGATCTCGATCTGCGCGTGGCTGTCCTCGCCGGGCACCGGGAAACTGCCGCCGCGGCGCCCGCGCCCGCCCACGTGGGCGAACAGGTCGGCGAAGAAATCGCTGTCGGACGTGTCGGCATGGTCGGAAGACGAGAAGCCCGCGCCCCAGTCGGGCGGCGGGCGGAACTGCTGGCCGGCGCGGTACTGGGGCTTGCCCAGTTCATCGTAGGCGGCGCGCTTGTCGGCGTCGCCCAGCACGCCGTAGGCCTCGTTCAATTCCTTGGTTTTATGGTCCGCATCCGGCTCCTTGCTGACGTCCGGATGGTATTTGCGCACCAGCTTGCGGTACGCCTTCTTGATCTCGTCGGCGCCGGCGGTCTTGTCGACCCCGAGCGCCGCATAATAATCCTTGTATTCCACGATGCGTCACCTCGTCGGCATGCAGTGGTTTTCAGAATACAAGGAAACGCGCGCCGTCAGCGCGCGTTTGCGCGGCGCTTTAACGGATGCGCCGCAGCGACGACACCTTGTTGTTCATCGCACCGAGCGACTCGTAGCGTCCGGGACCATACACCAGGCACTGGCCGCCGAAATTGTCATGCTCGCACAACTGCCACTGCCCCTCGTAAATCACCAGCGAACCGGCGCGGTCGTTGAAGTCGACCGCGCGCATGCTGCGCATCTCTCCCTGCAGCGGCACGCGGCGGCCTTCGAAGCGCTCGCC
Source organism: Pseudomonadota bacterium (assembly GCA_040389645.1). GTDB lineage: Bacteria > Pseudomonadota > Gammaproteobacteria > Burkholderiales > Burkholderiaceae_D > Rugamonas. The sequence continues at coordinate 53,082 of JAZJZT010000002.1, forward strand.
GTCGAACAGCTCGATCGGATCGGGACGATTGAAACCTGGCTGCACCTGCGGCTGCTGCGGTACCCGATCGTCGCGGCCATAGCGTTCGTCACGACCATCGCGGCCATAACCATCGTCGCGGTGATCGCGATATTCGCCGCCATTGCGGTAGTCGCGCCCGTCGCCATCGGTGCGCACCTCGTCGCGATGACCGCGGCCCTGGGCGCCACGGCGATCCAGTTCGCGGATCGACGAGATATTATTGTTCAGGCGTCCCATGTTCGGATACTCGCCGCGCTCGACCACCACGCAGGCGCCGCCGAAATCCTTGTGTTCGCACAGTTCGAAGGCGCCCCAGCGCACCACCAGGCTGGAGGCCCGGTCATTGAAACCGGCCGCGCGCAAATCGCGCACGCTGTCACGCAGCGTCAGTTCTTCGCCGCGAAAATTATCGCGCGAATACAGCGTGATCTCGCCGGCGCTGGCCGCGGCCAGTTGGACCAGCAGGGCGGCGCCGAGCGCCAGGGTTTTAAGGATCGTGTGTTTCATGGTCAGGCTCCGGATTTTTATCGTTTTACATGCGTGCTTGCAGTCAACGCGCATGCTGGAGTCATAGCCTACACCAGTGTGTAACAAATTCCTACCGCACCGGGGCTGGCAGTAGAATCGCACCTTTATTCCTTGTCAACTGCCCATGCCGACCTCGTTCACGCCATCCGCCATCCGCACCGAAGCCGCCGCCCTGTGGCGCCTGGCCTGGCCGGTGCTGGTCGGGCAACTGGCCACGGTCGGCATGGGCGTGGCCGACGTCGCCATGACCGGCCATGCCAGCGCCGAGGAACTGGCCGCGGTGTCGCTGGGCGCGTCGATCTGGTCGATCATCTTGATCACCGTCAGCGGCATCATGATGGCCATTAACAGCGTGGTCGCGCACGAAGTCGGCGCCGGCGCCTTCGGCACCATTCCCCACTCGGTGCGGCAGGCGCTGTGGAAGGCGCTCGGTGTCGGCGTGCTCGCCGCGCTGCTGGCGAATCTTGCCACGCTGCTGTTCGACCACCTGTACCTGACGCCGGAAGTCAATGCGCGCGCCTCGATGTTCGTGCACGTGATCAGCATCGGCCTGCCGCCGTTCGCCGCCTACCGCGCGCTGTACGGCTACAGCACCAGCATCGAGCAAACAAAACCGGTGATGGTGATCGCGCTGTTCGGACTGCTGTTCAACGTGATCGTCAACTGGCTGCTGATCTTCGGCCATTTCGGCCTGCCGAAACTGGGTGGCGTCGGCTGCGCGGTCGCCACCGGCGCCTGCATGTGGCTGATGCTCGGCGCGATGCTGGCGTGGATACGCCACGCGCCGGCCTACCGCCAGACGTATCCGTTTACGCACTGGGAATGGCCGCACTGGCCCGAGATCCGCAGCATGCTCAGGCTCGGCCTGCCGATCGGCGTCACGTATTTCGCCGAAGTCAGCGCCTTCGGCGCGGTCAGCCTGCTGGTCGCGCGCTTCGGCGTGATCCAGGTCTCGGCGCACCAGATCGCGCTCAATTTCGCCTCCCTGGTCTTCATGGTGCCGCTCAGTTTCGGCATCGGCCTGATCACGCGGGTCGGCCAGGCCGTCGGCGAAGGCAATCCGGCGCGCGCCCGTTTCGCCGCCTGGGTCGGCGTGGCGATGTCGTTCGCCTTCGCCGTCTTGTCGGCGCTGTTCATCGCCGTGTTCCGGCACCAGATCGCGCGCGCCTACACATCCGACGCCGAAGTGCAGGCGCTGTGCGCGCACCTGCTGCTGTTCGCCGCGCTGTTCCAACTGTCGGACGCGACGCAGGTCGCGACATCGTGCGCAATCCGCGGCTACAAGGTCACGCGCCAGCCGATGCAGATCCAGCTGCTGGCGTTCTGGGGATTCGCGCTGCCGCTCGGCTACGTGCTCGGTCTGGCGCCGCCCTGGCTATCGATTGCCCCAGCCGCGCCGATGGCCGCCAGCGGTTTCTGGATCGGCCTCGTGCTCGGCCTGACCATCGCCGCCACGCTGCTGACCGGCTTCCTGCACCGCCTGTCGCTGCAGCGCCTGCACTAACCCCTGGGGTCAGGCCTGCGTTATTGACTTGTTAACCGTGGGGTCAGGCGTGAGTTGTTGCGTTGTTTGAGGATGAACGCCAAGGGAGCTTCTCGATTGAAGCGCACGCAGGCTGGACCTGGCAAGCTTGAGTCGGCTTTCGTTGGCGATGCATCCAGCAGTTTCATGCTGAGCCATGTGCCGCATGCCTCGGAGTAGTCGGGATAGGTAGACGTCAACAACGCAACAAGTCACGCCTGACCCCACGGTTAACAAGTCAATAACGCAGGCCTGACCCCAGGGGTGATTGAAAACTGAGGCATGAAATTCGCGCCAGAGGGGATAGTCTGGTATCGTATTGCTGAGTGTTAATTTTTTACCTTACCGGGGTGTTCATGCGTTTTATTCTCTCTTTCCTGGCCTTGCTGGCCGCCGTGCCGGCGTCGGCCGACCGACTGACGCTGGACCGCATCCACGCCGACCCGGCGCTGGCTGGCGCGACGGTGCGCAATTTGAAGGTGTCGCCGGACGGCGCGCGCGTGACTTTTTTGCGCGGGCGCGCGGATAACCAGTTCCAGCTCGACCTGTGGGAATTCAACCTGAAGGACAAGACCACGCGCCGCCTGGTCGATTCGAAAATCCTGGTGCCGCAAGAGAATCTGTCGGACGCGGAAAAGGCGCGCCGCGAACGTGAACGCACGTCCAGCCTGATGGGCATCCTCAATTACAGCTGGTCCCCGGACGGCCGGCAGTTGCTGGTGCCGATCGCCGGCAACCTGTACCTGATCGACGCGGCCAAGCCTGAATCGGCGCGCATGGTCGCTTCCGGCAATGTGCTCGATCCTAAAATCTCGCCGCAGGGACGTTTTGTGTCGTTCGTGCGCAACCAGAACCTGTTCGTCATCGAGCTGGCCAGCGGCAAGGAGCGCCAGTTGACCAGCGACGGCGGCGCCACCATCCATAACGCGGAGGCGGAATTCGTCGCGCAGGAGGAAATGGGCCAGCGCACCGGATATTACTGGGCGCCGGACGATTCGGCGATCGCCTATAAACGCTACGACGAGGCGCCAGTGCCGGTGGTGCGCCGCTTCGAAATCTTCGCCGACCGCACCGACGTCGTCGAGCAGCGCTACCCGGCCGCCGGCGATCCGAACGTCACGGTCCAGTTGCGCATCGTCTCGCCCGTCACCGGAGAACAGCGCGCAATCGACCTGGGTATTAACCAGGATATCTACCTGGTGCGCGCCGACTGGAGTGCGAACGCGAAGGCGCTGCTGTACCAGCGCCAGAGCCGCGACCAGAAGACACTGGAACTGGTCAGCGTCGATCCGCTCACGCTGCGCCAGCGCATCCTGATCACGGAGACGTCCACCACCTGGACCACGATCCACGACGACCTGCGTTTCCTGAGAGGGCGCGACGCCTTCATCTGGTCGTCCGAACGCAGCGGGCGCAATCACCTGTACCTGTACGGCCTGGACGGCAAGCTGCTGCACCCGATCTCGCAGGGCGAATGGGGCATCGACAATGTGCTGGCGGTCGATGAAAAGGCCGGGCGCGTGTTTGTCTCGTCGAACCGCGACGCCGTCGTCGACAAGCAGGCGTATGCATTACCCATCGACGGCAGCGGCGCCGACCGGCCGAAACGCATCACGCAGGGCGACGGCTGGCACGACGCGACTTTCGCGCGCAATGGCGAAGTGTTCGTCGATACCTATTCCGATCCCGCCACGCCGCCGCAAATCAGCATCCGCCGGCCCGACGGCAGCATGGTCGACTGGCTCGAACACAATGAATTGAACGCGGCGCACCCTTACGCAAAATATGTCGCCGAACACTTGCCGACCGAATTCGGCAGCATCAAGGCGCAGGATGGGCAAACCCTGTATTACTCGCTGATCAAGCCCAGTAAATTCAACCCGTCCAGGCGCTACCCGGTCTACCTGTCGACCTACGGCGGGCCGCACGCGCAGCACGTGGCGCGCCGCTGGGGTAATTATTTTGACCAGTACATGGCGCAGCAGGGTTTTGTCGTGTTCCGCCTGGATAATCGCGGTTCGTCGCGCCGCGAGCGCGCCTTCACCGATGCGAATTATCTGCACCTGGGCGATGTCGAGGTGCAGGACCAGTTGACCGGCATCGCCTGGCTCGGTCAGCAAAGCTTTGTCGATGCGAAGAGGATCGGCGTGTTCGGCTGGAGCTATGGCGGCTTCATGACCTTGCGCCTGCTGTCGCAGGCGTCGGACCGGATAGCGATGGGGGTCTCGGTGGCGCCGGTGACGGACTGGAAGTTATACGACACCCATTACACGGAGCAGTTCATGGGCATGCCGGCGCAAAATGCCGACGGTTACCGGCAAAGCAGTGTATATGCTCACCTCGACGGCCTGAAGTCGCCGCTGCTGCTGATGCACGGCATGGCCGACGATAATGTGCTGTTTACGAATACGACGCGGATGATCGATGCGCTGGTGAACCGCAACGTCCACTTCGAGCTGATGACCTATCCGGGCGCAAAGCACGGCATTTCGTCGCGCACCGGCCAGCGCCACGTGTACGGCTATATCGACGCCTTCTTCAAGAAACACTTGAAGCCGGAAACGAACTGAGACGCATCGGCTCCGTCCAATAAAATAAGCCCGCCATCTCGCGATGGCGGGCTTATTTTATTGGACGGTTTCCGGATTAACGGTTGCCGCGGTCGATCGCATCCTTGGCGGCTTCCTTGGCGTCGCCCACGCCTTTTTGCAATTTACCTTCGGCCTGCTTGGCCAGCCCCTTGGCCTGCTGTTTCGAGCTGCCCACCAGTTTGCCGGCTTCTTCCTGGATTTTGCCGCCGATGTCTTTCGCTTCGCCTTTAACTTGGTCCTTGTTCATGATGAACTCCTTATCAGGTGTTACGTTGACGCACACTCGGGTTGGTGTGGATGGAGTCATCTTAGGCAGTGGCACCGGTTGCGTCCGTACGTTCGCTAACATTGAAGCACTATTTCCGCCAGGTGCTGGCAAGCCATGGCTGCTGGTCGCGCGGCAAACCCGGTGGCCGGTAGTAATGGCTGATCGCCGTGAAACCGGCCGCGAGCAGGAAGCGCTCCCAGGTCGCGTAATCGTAATAACTGCCGTAGCGGCTGCCGTTCCACCCTTCCTGGTTGGTGCCGCGCGGATTCGAGCTGAACAGCACGCCGCCCGGCTTCAGGCCGTGGTGCAGCGCCGCCAGCACGTCCGGCAGCGCGGCGCTGGGTACGTGGAATAGCGAAGCGTTGGCGAAGATGCCGTCAAAATGGTCGGCCGGCAGCGCCAGCCGGACGAAATCCTGGTGCCAGACTTCGCAGCCGCTGTAGGCTTGCGCCATCCGCACGAATTCGGCCGAGCCATCGATGCCGACCGCGCTATGCCCCATTTCCGTGAAGGTTTTTAAATCGCGCCCGGGACCGCAGCCGAGGTCGAGGATGCGGTATGGCGCGGTGCCGGCGATCGCATCGAGCAGGGCCGCGATGTTTTGACTCACATCGTGGTCGCGCGTGCCTTCAAAAAACTGCCGCGCGCTGCGCTCGTAGTGTTCCAGCGTGCGCTGGGTGATCTGCTCGATGTCGGGGTTCATGCGCGCCAGTTTAGCAGAGCGGCAAGCGCCATCGCGGCGCCAAACGGCGGCGCCGGCCCGGTTCCATGCAAAATTTTACCGATAGGGTGCAAGAATCGGGCAACGCTGTGCTTCAATGCGACGTGGCTCATAAAAAGGCTTCATCGATTCTAGGAATCGCTATATAGTTCACTTACAGCAACGCGCCTACAACACAGGAGACACCCATGAAACTTGACGCACTGTTCCAGAATCCCACTGCGTTGCCCACCGCCCCGAAGGTGGTTGAAGAATTGATTAGCAGTTTCGATAAAGCGACCGTCTCGACGGAAGAAATCGCCAAAAAACTGTCGACCGACCCGGTGCTCAGCGCCAAGCTGCTGCGGTTGGCCAATTCCGCCTATTACCACGTGTCGCGCAGCATCGGCACCGTCGAAGATGCGGTGCTGATGCTCGGCTTCGTCACCGTGCGTACACTGGTCATCAGTTCCGGCCTGGTCAGCGGCTTCAAGACCGTGCCCGGCCTGGACTTGAAACAGTTCTGGCGCTACAGCCTGTACACGGCGGTGTCGGCCAAGTGGATCGCGAAAAAAACCAAGGAAAACACGGACCTGGCGTTCACCATCGGCATGATGCATGCGATCGGCCAACTGGTGCTGCATTCGGCGATGCCGGAACAGTCGATGGAGCTCGACAAGATCGCCGGCCCGCTCGATGCGCGCCGCCTCGATGCGGAACAGGCGTCGTTCGGCTACACGTTCGCCGACGTCGGCGCGGAACTGGCGCGGCGCTGGAAATTCCCGGACACCTTCGGCGAAACCATTTCCGCCTACCCGGACCCGAACAGCGAGAACTTCGACCGCCTGGCCGCCGTCGTGCACCTGGCCGCGTGGCGCGCGCGGGTCGAGGAAAACAAGCTGACCGACGAGGAAATCGCCAGCTGCTATCCGACCGACGTGGCCGAGGAACTGGGCCTGGAGCCGGATGCGCTGATCGACGACATGCCGCCGCCTAGCGAACTGAGCGCGGGTCTGGAAGAACTGGTCAGATAACACTGCCCTCCTCCAAGCGAGGCCGGCGCCGCCCTTAATCAGGGCCGCGCCGGCCTTGTCTTTTTAATCACTTCAAAATATTTTTACTTTTTTTAAATTTAATTTCAAAAAACCCTAAAGTTTCCGTCAAGCGCGCCGTTACCCCAGACAAGCAGTAATCTATTTCCTAATTGCAAGGATGCGCTCATGACCTCGACCGAAGTCCTCTCGATGTACGAAAACATTGCAGGCCTGACCACCCAGATGGCAGCGGCAGCGCGCATGAGCGACTGGAATGGCCTGGACAAGCTGGAAGCCCAGTGCGCCGATGCCAGTGCGGGTGTCACGGCCGGCGGCACGATCGCGGCGCAACCTGCGGGCAGCGCACGCCAACGCAAGATCGATTTGCTGAAACAGATCCTCGCCAACGACCGCGCCATCCGCGACGTGACCGAGTCTTGGATCAACCAGGTGGCGGGTGTGCGGCAGTAAGCTTTAGCCCCATTCAATAAAAAAAGCGCCCGAGGGCGCTTTTTTTTTAAACCAAACCAGATGCAACTGCTGGGGTCAGACCCCGGGGTCTGACCCCGGCCTCTGCACTTGGTTTTAATTCATCAAGCAATCGCCACGCGCAGCGACAGCGCGATGCCCTTGGCGGCTTGCCGGATTTCGTCGAGCGAAGGGAAGCTCGGCGCGATGCGGATATGGCTGTCTTCCGGGTCAAGTCCGTACGGGAACGCGGCGCCGGCCGGCGTCAGCACGATGCCCGCTTCCTTGGCCAGCGCGATGGTACGCTTGGCGGCGCCCGGCGGCGTCACCAGATCAATGAAATATCCACCTTTCGGGCGGGTCCAACTGGCGCCGGCAACTTGTCCCAAGTATTCCTCGAACTCGGCGAGCACGGCGTCGAACTTCGGTTCCAGCAGCGCGCGGTGGCGTTCCATCAAGGCTTCCACTTCGGCCGTATTTTTCAGCAGGCGCACATGGCGCAACTGGTTGATCTTGTCCGGGCCGATGCTGCGGATGCCGGCGTGCTTGGTCCACCAGGCGATATTGGCTGGCGACGCGGCCAGCGCGGCGATGCCGGAACCGGCCCAGCTGATCTTCGAGCTCGAGGCGAACACGAAGGCGCGGTCCGGGTTGCCGGCCTTGGCGCACTCGTCGAGGATGTTCGGCATCGCGACCTTGTGGGCGCTGAGGTGGTGGAAACGATAGGCGTCATCCCACATCAGGCGGAAGTCCGGCGCGGCGGTCTGCATCGCGGCCAGGCGGCGCACCACGTTGTCCGAGTAGACGACGCCGCCCGGGTTGCTGTATTTCGGCACGCACCACATGCCCTTGATGCTGGCGTCCGACGCGACCAGCTTTTCGACGAAGTCCATGTCCGGACCTTCTTCCGTCATCGGCACGTTGATCATCTTGATGCCGCGCATTTCGCAGATCGAGAAGTGGCGGTCGTAACCCGGCACCGGGCACAGGAACGTCACCGGCTGCGACGTCATCCACGGCGCGTATCCCGGCGTGCCGCACAGCAGGCTGTAGACGACCACGTCATGCATCAGCGACAGGCTGGCGCTGCTGTCGACCACCACTTGCGCGGCCGGCACGGCCAGCAATTCACCGAACAGCGCGCGCGCTTCGGCAATGCCGACGCCGCCGCCATAGTTGCGGGCATCGGTGCCGTCTTGCGTGATGTAGCCGGCCAGCGGCTCGGTCAGGGAATTGCACAGGTCGAGCTGCTCGGGCGCGGGCTTGCCGCGCGACATGTCGAGCTTCAAGCCCAGTTGTTTGAAAGCGTCGTATTGCGCCTGGATCGTTGCGGAGTTCATGGTGCCTTTCGAATGAGTCGTGCTGAAATGGATGCGCTGCGCGCGGGCACCACTCGGCACCGGCCGTCCGGCGTGCTGGTGATGTTCATCATGAGGGGGAGTAAGAAATTTGAAGGCGGGCGCCGGCTGTATGCAGGCGTCCGCCTTGTGCCGGTGGCATCCGGCGTTCGCGCGCGCATCGCAGGCAACGCGAACCGCTTCCAGGCCAGGTCGTTCAATCAACGTCGCTCTGGTTGCCGCGCCACACCATCGTTGGTGGCTGCGCCAGAACCTGGCCTGTTGTGCGTGGTGCTGTGACCACGAATCGAGTATAGCGCAGTTTTTTACGATATGCCGGGGCCGCTTTAATGGCGGTTATTCATTGCCCAATATAGGTTCCACGGCAGGCGTGCCCTCGGGTGGCGCCCCGGTTTTCTTGCGGCGCCAGTTTTGCCAGAGCCGTTTCGGGCCGGCCAGCACGTTGATTTTCTTGCGCCGCATCCAGTATACGAGCGGGCCGACGACGGCCACCAGCGCGATGATGCCGAGCAACACCATCGTCGTCATGTTCAGGCCGGATTTCTTTTCCTTGGCTTTCGCGCTGGCCGCCTTGGCAGCCTTGGCCGCGGCCGGCGACGGCGCGATATGGGCACCGGCCGGATTCAGCGCGGCCGGGGCGGCCGGGGCAGCGGCAACCGGCACCGGCTTCGGTTCCAGCGCGGCCTGCAATACCTTGATCTTGCCTTCCAGGTCGACCAGCTTGGTGGTCAGTTCCGCATTTTTATAGTCCAGCGCGATGCACTGTTTGAGCTTTTCATTGATCTGGCGCGGCGTGCAAGCGGCGGCGACGGCGCTGCCCGGTCCGACTGCCGCCGGCGCACGCGGCGCGGCGGCCGGTTCGGCGGCTGCTGGCGGCGGCGCGGCGGTCTGGCTGGCAGCCTGGCTGGCGGCGGATGCGGCCGGAGTATGCGCCGGCGCGGCGGCGCGGCGACTGGCCGATGCCGATGCAGAGGCTGGCGGCGCCGAAGCGGCGCGGCTGGCGGAGGCTGCCGGCGGATGGGCGGCAGGCGCAGCGTCTTCGTCGATCGCGTCCGGGACGGAGGACGCCGCGCGCGCCTTTGCCGCGCGGCTGGCGGCGGCGCGCATGGTGGCGGCGATCAAGGCCGCGTCGGACGGCGCGCGCGGCGGCGCCACCGCCACCGGCGCGGGAGCCGGCGGGGGTAACATCGGCCGTGGCGGCGGCAGCGGCGCCGGGTCTGGCGTCAGCCAGATGGTGGCGGCGCGCACATAGCCCTGGCCGCCGTTACCGAGCTCCAGGAACAGGTGCAGCAATTCCCCTTCCACCGGCTTGAACGTCGTCAAGTGCAGGAAATGGCGCTGGTCGCGCCGCACCACGGACATGCGCAACGAAGACAGCACCGGGTTGATCGCGATATTCGCGCCTTGATAAACGTTAGGCGCCGCCAGGCGCACTTGCAGCTTGTCTTGCTCTTCCGGCGTCAGCATCACCAGTTCGATATCAGCCGACAATTGCTGGCCGATGTGCGAACGCACGCTGATATCGCCCAGTTCGGCGGCGTGCGCCGTGGGCAGCAGCATGGCTGCCAACGACAAGGCGCGTGCGCCGGCGGAAAAACGGGAAGATAAACGACGCTGCATTATTCTGGTCACAAGGCTGTGAATTTCTATAGTGTAATAGTCTTAACGGCTGGAATCAGCCTTTATGTAGTGTTCCCCCCGATTTTGCACGCTGCGCTACACTGGCAGGCATCAAATCAGCGCAGAGGATGCCATGGATAGCAGAAGCGAGCGTGACAGTTTTGGCCCGATCGATGTCCCCGCGCAGCAGTTATGGGGCGCGCAAACCCAGCGTTCGCTGGAACATTTCCACATTTCGACCGAGCGCATGGCGCCGGAACTGATCGCGGCGCTGGCCAGCGTCAAGCGCGCCGCGGCGCGCGTCAACCTCGACCTGGGACTGCTCGATGCGGCGAAGGCCGCCGCCATCACCGAGGCGGCCGACGAAGTGCTGGCCGGGCGCCATGCCGGCGAATTCCCGCTGGCCGTCTGGCAGACCGGTTCCGGCACGCAGACCAACATGAACATGAACGAAGTGCTGGCCAACCGCGGCTCCGAACTGATGGGCGGCGCGCGCGGTGAAGGCCGCCTGCTGCACCCGAACGACGATGTCAACCTGGGGCAATCGTCGAACGATATCTTCCCGACGGCGATCCACGTCGCCGCCGCGCAGGCGCTGGCCGGCGCGGTGCTGCCGGCGCTGCGCCTGCTGCGCGCCACGCTGGACGAAAAAGCCTATGCCTTCGCCGATATCGTCAAGATCGGTCGCACCCATTTGCAGGATGCCACGCCGCTGACGCTGGGCCAGGAATTCTCGGGCTATGTCGCCCAGCTCGATTACGCGGACCAGATCATCACTGACGCCCTGCCCGCGCTGCTGCAACTGGCGGCCGGCGGCACGGCCGTCGGCACCGGCCTGAACGCGCACCCGGAATACGCGGTGCGCATCGCGGCCGAACTGGAAGCGAAGTTATTGCTGCCGTTCCGCACGGCCGACAACAAGTTCGCCGCGCTGGCCGGGCACGATGCACTGGTGGCCGCGCACGGCGCCTTGAAAACGCTGGCGACGGCGCTGATGAAGATCGCCAACGATGTACGCTGGATGGCGTCCGGCCCGCGCTCGGGCTTGGGAGAAATTACGATTCCCGAAAACGAACCGGGCAGCTCCATCATGCCCGGTAAAGTCAATCCGACCCAGTGCGAAGCGCTGACGATGCTGTGCTGCCAGGTGTTCGGCAACGATGTCGCGATCACCGTCGGCGGCGCGTCCGGCAATTTCGAACTGAATGTCTACAAGCCGCTGATTGCGCACAATTTCCTGCAAAGCGCGCGCCTGCTGGCGGACGGCATGCACAGTTTCGATGCGCACTGCGCGCAGGGCATTGCGCCGAACCGGGAACGCATCGCCGAACTGATGGAACGCTCGCTGATGCTGGTGACTGCGCTGGCGCCGCATATCGGCTATGATCGCGCCGCGCAAATCGCCAAGCAGGCGCAACACGAAGGCACGACTTTACGGGCAGCGGCGCTGCAACTGGGTTACGTGACCGAAGAACAGTTCACGCAATGGATCGTGCCGCTGGAAATGACGCGGCCTGGTGCCTGACAGCGAGATGCTTTGACAATCGGACAACACGTTGCCTCAACTAAGGATAAAATAAATGCAAAAAGTAAGTTTTGAATTGACAGCTGAATACATCGAACTGAACCAGCTGCTGAAAGTGGTTGGCTTGTGCGACAGCGGCGGCGCCGGCAAGGTGCTGGTCGCCAGCGGCGTAGTCAAAGTCGATGGAAAGAAGGAATTGCGCAAAACCTGCAAGGTCCGCGCAGGCCAGCAAGTGACGCTGGGCGATGTCCGCATCGCCGTCACCGCCGCTGGCGGCGCGGATGGCGCGTAAATTTGACGGGCCATGATTTTTCTTGCGTTTAAGCAATTATTCGCTAAGCTGAGGATGGGAGGATAGTACCGGTGCGAGCCGGTGCGCCTGCCGCGAACATCGCTACGACAGCGAGTTTCTCAACCAGCAGAAGGGGAACGCCATGGACGGCCCTGAACAGAATTTGCAAACCCAGGAACGCCTGATCGGCGATCTGCGCCAGGTCATCGAAAACGCGGAAGAGTTACTGAAAAATACCGATCAGTACACCAGCGCGCTGTACCAGAACGCCAGGGCGAAACTGGCGCAGGCGCTGCACGCGGCCACCGAGGAATTGGCGCGCTTCGAGGATGCGCAACTGGCGCGCATGATCGCCGCCACCCATGCCGCCAACCTGCTGCACAATGACCGGACCGGCGAAGCCAGGCTGCTGCGCGCCTTTTACTGAAGCGCGTTTATTTACCTCGTCTGCTTTCGCGCGATCACGGCATCGAGCGAAAACCGGCCCGGTCCGAACGCCAGCAACACCAGCAGCATCGCTCCCCAGAACAGGTGGTCGTTGACCGCCGCCGGGCATTCGAAGGCGAATAACTGCGGGTACGAGATCAGCGCCATCGCGTTGACGAAGAACAGACCCAGCGCGGCCGGGCGCGACAGCAGGCCGATGAACAGCAGCAGCGGGAATGTCAATTCCCCGGCCGCGCCCATGTACGCCGCCAGTTCTGGCGGCAATATAGGCACGTGGTATTCGTCGTGAAACAGCGCCAGCGTGCTGTCCCAGTCGCCAATCTTGACCAATCCCGCCTTCATGAATTGCCAACCGACATAACAGCGCAGCGCCAGGCTGGCACAAGAACCGCCCCAATCGGCGATCGTGGCGTCAAAACGGGACAATTGCCGATGCAGCGCACCCAGTGTTTTCATCATGGTTTTCATTCGTCAATTTAAGGCCGGCGCCAATGCGCTGGCGGCGCGCTTTCACGGCGCCGGTTCGATCGCGCTGAACGCGGCATGTTCCAGCCATTGCTGCAAGTGAGTGGCGATATCGAAATCCTCGTCGATCTCGAAGGCGGCATCGAGCGCGGCGCCGAAATCGCCGCCGTCATACAGCACGGCCAGAGCGGCGTGCGCGGCCGGCGTCAAGGACAGCACCCGCGTTTTCCAGCCGGGCCGCGCGATCAGCGCGTGGCAGGACAGCGCCAGGTCGTCCGGGAATGGCGGCCCGTCCGGCTGGTGCGCCAGCCACAGTTGCGCCACATTCCATGCCGACGCAATCAGGGTGCAAGCCGGATGTTGCAGAAAGCGCGCCGCTTCGATCCGCTCCGGCGGCACGGCCGCCATGCCGGCCGCGTCGAGCGCGTCACAATCCGGAGCAGAGTGCGCGCGGCACAGTGCCCATTCCAGCCGGGCCATGTCGGGCAAATACGGCAGTTCGGCCGTGTGCGGAAAACCGGTCAGAAAGGTGGAAAAATCTCCGCCGAACTGGTTCAAATCGCCGCTGACGGACGGGTACATCCTGCCGTATTCCCGGCACAGGCCGCCGAAAAATTCCTCTCCCACCAGTTGCGCGATGACGGGATAAGTTGCGCCCAGCGTTTTATGCCAGGTCGCTATCAGGTTGCCGCGATACAGAGCGTAACGGTGGGTATTGCCTGTGTTGTCGCCGCCCTTGAATGCGGCCAGCGCGGGGCCGGCGTCGGCCGCGACCAGCAGGCCGTGCGCAAACGCTTGCTGCGCGGCGGCCAGCGGTGACGCCAGATCCGATTCGCGGCAATCCGCCAGCGCCGGTTTCAGTCCCGCTGCCGCCTCGACGCCCGCTTCCGGCAACGCCGCCGGGGCGGCGTCAGGCGATATAAACGATGCAAACGACGATGGCGATGCGGCGCAATCTGCCGCCAGCTCTCTCGCCTTGTCCGCCTCGGCCAGCAGCACTTCCAGCGGCGGAATGTCGGTATCCCATTCGATCAAGGTCGGCACATTGCCGAAACGCCGCAACGCCGCCCGGTATAAATCCCAGACCGGTTCGGCCACGCGCGCGCCATGGTGGTCGATCACCGCTTCCGGCGTCACCAGGTGACCGGCCAGGTGGATCTCTCCGACCGTGCCGGGCGCGATCGCGGCCAGCGCGGCGTGCGCGTCTTCCCCATGGTTGCACTGGTTGACATACAAATTGTTAATGTCCAGCAGCAGGCCGCAACCGGTGCGCCGCGCCAGCGCGGCCAGGAATTCCGCCTCGCTCATCGCATCGTCGCAAAAGCGCAGGTAAGTGGACACGTTTTCCAGCAGGATCGGGCGCCGCAGCCGCTCCTGCACGCGCTGCACGCGCGCGCCGAGCAGGTCGAGCGCCGCGTGATTGAGCGCGAGCGGCAACAAATCGTTCAGATGGCGATCGAATACCGCGCCCCAGCACAGGTGTTCGGACACCAGCACCGGCTCGATCCGTTCGGCCAGGCTTGCCACGCGTTCCAGGTGGTGTTCGGAAAAACCGCGCGCGGAACCGAGGCCCAGGCCGACGCCGTGCAGGCTGACCGGGTAATCGTGCCGCAACTGCCGCAGCACGTGCCAGTCCCAGCCGCCCTGCTCCAGGTAATTTTCCGTATGGACTTCGAGCCAGCCGGCGCGCGGCCGCTGCTCGATGAACTGGCGGTAATGCGAAGCCCGCAAGCCGACACCGGCACCCAGGCCGGCGGCCGATGGCAAGTAAAATGGGACAGGCATGGCTTCGCGACCGTAAAACGATTATTTTTTCATTGGGGCACTGGTTTTGCCGCCTTCTTTTTCGCAAGTGCCCTTGGCGACATATTTCCACTCGGCCATACCATTGTCGACCTTGGCCTGGCCCGCGCAGGAGTGCGAAGCGTCCGCCGAGGCGCAATCGTTCTTGCCGGCCTTGGCGATGCCGAAGCATTTTTCCTTGTCGCCTGCAGCGGCGGCGGGAATGGCGCTGGCGGCGAACACGGTGGTCAGGGCGGCGGCGATCAGGGCTTGACGTTTATTCATGGTAATTCTCCTTAATGGATGGATGGTGAAACATGGGAGTCGATGATGCGCAGATGTCTGCGACTGAACGGTAGTCGCACGCTGCCAGCAGATCCTTACAGCTTTTTTTATTTTTTTCACAAAGGGAATTTCAACCCGGTACGGCACGGCAAACGGTCGAAAAAAAACCCGGACACACTTTTCAGTAGGTCCGGGTCTGGCTAGTCAGCGTAGGCTGAGCAGCGCCATATCAGGCAGCTGGTGCGGCTGCTTTCTTGGCTTTCTTGGCTTTCTTGTGGCTGGCTTTCTTGGCGTGTGCTTTTTTGTGCGCTGGAGCAGCGGCAGCAACTTCTGGAGCGGCGGCCGGAGCTTGTGCAAAGGCGGTGCCCATTGCGAAGGTGGCGGCGACGATAGCGGCGATCAGTTTTTTCATTTGGGTCCCTTTTCGTTAGTGTCCGTAAGAAATCCTACGTAGCGCATTAACGGTTGGCATCGAAATTCTGTTGACGCAAATATCGGAAATTTTTAAAAATTTATTTGCTGCCGAGGGGAAAGAAAACGCGGGCGTGCGAACAGCCTGCGCGCAGCAGGCCCGCAGCCGCACCGCCGGCCGATCAGGCGGTGGTATTGATGGTGTTGCCGAGATTGGAAGGCAGGTTCGACGCCTTCGGCACCGGCGGAATCGCCTGGATCAGCGCCGAAGCGCTCGACGCCTGGATATCCTCGGCCTTTTTCAAGACGGCGACACCCACTTCCTGCTTGGTGCCGGTATCGGCGATTGTCGTCGACAACCGGGAAATTCCTGTGACGTCCATGTCATTCTCCAATAAGGCGTATCCCCTGTTTACGGCCGTTTCCGCGCAAGCTTTAGGGGTTTGGAGCAATTATTTTCATGCGCTGCCGCAACCAGGCCAGCACGCTGTCCGGTGCATTCAAGTCCAGCCACGTGACGGCCTCGGGCAAGTCGTCCGGCCGCGGCTGGTCCGACGCGACCGCGACGATGTGCGGATCGGCGAGATAGAGCGGCAGGCGAGGCTTGGCGTCGGGGCGGAACACTTCCAGTTTATCGAAGGCATACGACTTAAAACCCTCGACCAGCGTCAGGTCGGCCGGCGCCAGGCGCGCCAGTTGCTGTTCCAGCGTCGGTTCCGGCGCGCCGCGCAATTCCTGCACGATGGCGAAACGGTAGGGAGAAGACACCATCACCTCGGCCGCGCCGGCCATGCGCAGCCGCGCCGAATCCTTGCGCGGCGGCTCCAGCTCCAGGTCATGGTGACTGTGCTTGATGATATTGACCCGCAAACCCTGCGCTGCCAGCTGGGTGATGAGGAATTCCAGCAGCGTCGTCTTGCCACTGCCGGAATGGCCGACAATGCCGATGACATTACGCGGCGGCGGGGTTAACTCTCGGTGCATCGCAAGCCCTCTCCTTCAGTGTGCAGACATCATTATACGCAGCAACACTGTTTAATATGGGACACGATAACGGTAACCCTTGAAGGTGAAGACTGCCGCTTTCGGCAAGAGTTTTTCCAGCACCAGGCCCGGCGCCACTTCCTCTCCCTCGTGGCGCAACACCTTGTCGATCAGCAGCAGGCGGTCGGCCGGGTTTTTCGAATACATGTAGCCGCCCATCGCGATCGCCGGAATACTGCGCAATATCGGTTCCGGCAACTCGCTGCGCAACTGCACCGGCTCATCTTGCGGAGCGGTGGCCGCGACTGCGGCCGGCGCCGTGGCAACAACCGGCGGCGAGACCGGCACGGCGGCGGCCGGCGGCCTGTCCGCCGGCGCCGGCACGCGCCGCACCGTATCGGCAGCGGGCGCCGGGACAAGCGGTGCGTGCAATGCCGCCGCTGCGGGAGCGACCGGCACCACTGCGGAAGATGGTACCGGAGCCGCGCTGATGGCGGGCCGCGCCGCCAGCACAGGTGGAGCGCTCACGGCCGGCGCGGCAGGCGACGCCAATGCGGTCGGCGCTTGCGCGCCAATCGACGCCGGCATTGCAGGTGCTGCCGCAGGGGATACCGGCATTGCGGGTGCTGCCGCAGCAGGCGCCAACGACGGAGATTGCATGGCGGCAGATGGCGCGACGGCAGCCGATGGCGCAGCGCCGGAGTCCGGTATCGATGCGGCGCTTGACGCCAGTACTGACGCTGACGCTGGTGCCTGTGCCGACGCCTGCACCGCATCAGCAGGCGGCACTTGCGCATACAAGCGCCATCCCAGCGCCAGCGCGGCACCCAGCGCGGCGACCGCGGCGGCCAGTATCAGCGGCGTCTTCAGCGGACTGGGCGCGTCACGCACCGCGCCGCCCGGCAGCGTCGGCGCGTGAATGGTCGGCAAGGCGCCGATCTGGCGTTCCGCTTGGGCTTTTTTGAGTGCATCCAGTATGTAGGACATATTATTTTCCCGCCGCGTTCGCGCTCGTCTTCGCCTGCACCAGCAGGCGTGGCTCGCTGACGCCGCCCAACTGGTTCAGCCTGATAAAAGTCTTGGGACCGGCCACGCCATCAGCCTTCAAATTCTGGCTACTCTGGAATTCGCGCAACTGGCGCAGCGTGGCGCCTTCCAGCGCCTGGTTTTCCTGCGGCTTGCGGGCGCCGCGCAGCAGCGCCAGCCGCTTCGCCAGCCAATCGACATCCGGTCCGCGATCGCCGGCCGAAACCTCGTCGCGCCAGGCACGCGGCGCGCGCCACAAGGTAATGAAATCACCATCGAAGCGCGCCGCCGCCAGCGCAGCCAGGCCCAGCGTCTGCGGCTTGCCGTCAACGCTGATGGCCGCCGCCCCGCCGCCGAGCGCGGTCAGCACGACATAGCGCGGCGCCCCGCCACTGTCGCTCAACTTCAGCAGCGCGGGCCGGTCCAGCAAGCGCAAGTCATCCAGTCCCCCCTTGCCATGCAGGCAGCGCAAGTTCACCTTCGCCGCCGCCGGGCAAAACTCCCCTTCCGGCACGGCCTGCCCCCACAGACCCGCCAGTTCCCGCAACGCCGCATCCGGGCTGGCGCTGGCGCCGCCGTATGCAGGCTGCCCCCCGGCAACCACCGGCTCACGCCGCTTGGGGTCAGACCCCAAGGTCAATGGATCACGCCGGTTGGAATCTGCACCCAACAGCAATGGCTCACGCCGGTTGGGGTCTGACCCCGAAGGTGACACGGACTGGACAGCGCCGCCCGCTGGCTGCGTAGTCAGGGCAAGTGCCGGCTGCGCCGCAGCATGTTGCCTGGCGTCCGCCGCCACAGCGGGCGCCGCTTGCAGCGCGGTGCGCGGCAGCAATTGCCAGGCTGCGGCGCCACTGAGGATGGCGCCGGCCAGCACGCCGGCGGCCACATAGGTCCATCGGCGCGGCGCGGCCGGCTTGCCGGGTTGTTCGGCAAACACTTCGGCCGCCGCCTTGCGCAGGATCAGGCGCGTGACTTGCTGCGTGCTTTCAACATAGGCGCCCAGCAGCGCGCGGTCGCACAGCAAATTAATGCGGCGCGGGACGCCTTTCGTCAATTGGTGGATCTGCTGCATCAGCGTGCGCGGGAATGGCGCGATGCCCACCGCGCCGGCCACCGCCAGCCGGTGTTCGATGTAATTCCCGGTGTCGGCCTCCGACAGCGAACCGAGGTGATAGCGCGCGATCACGCGCTGCGCCAGTTGTTCCAGTTCCGGCCGCGCCAGCATCGCGCGCAATTCCGGCTGGCCGATCAGGATGATTTGTAATAGCTTGCGCTCGCTCGTTTCCAGGTTCGTCAGCAGGCGCAATTGTTCGAGCACGTCGGCCGACAGGTTTTGCGCCTCGTCGATGACCAGTACGTTATTTTTACCCTGCGCATGGCTGTCGAGCAGATACCGGTTGATCGCATCGACATACCCTTTTACGCTGACGGCGCCGGCGCCCTGCGGCGGCAGGTCGATGCGGAATTCGTCGCACACCGACAATAACAATTCTTCGACCGACAGCTTGGGATTGAAGATGTAGCCGAGTTTGCAGTTGTCGGGAATCTGTTCCATGAAACAGCGGCAGACGGTAGTCTTGCCGGCGCCTATCTCTCCCGTCAATAAAACAAAACCGCCGCCGCTGCCGACGCCATACAGCAAATGTGCCAGCGCTTCGCGGTGGCGTTCGCTCATGAACAGGTAGCGGGGATCGGGGGCGATCGAAAACGGCGATTGTTTCAGGTTGAAAAATTGCGTGTACATGAAATCCCTGGAGAAGCGCTCAGCGCAGCGCGGGCGGCAACGGCTTGAATTTGGCGCAGAAAATCTTGGCCTTGCGGTCGAAATACACGATGCGGCTGCCGGGCCGCGCCTCCCGCACCGGAAAGCGCGAACTGTCGATTTTCGCATAGTGCAGGCCGACCTGCGCGATGATCGATTCTTCCAGCTTGTCCGGCGTGGTCTCGGCCACGGCGCCGACAAAGGTCAGCGGAAAGGTGTCGTCGCTGACGATGACTTCGCTGATCTCGGTGCCCCACAGCATCGCGTCGGGCGTGCGGAACCACCAGGCGCCGCCTTCGCGTTTATAAGGCGGGCCGAAGAAACGCACCATGTAATCGTAAAAATAACGGTTGCTGGTTTCGTCGCGGCACAGCAAACCGTTGCCGAGGACGCTGCCGAGCGTGGTCGGCGGCGCGGCAGCGGCGCAGGCGCAGGCGCAGGCGGCCAGCAGCAAGGCGCCGCCGGCACGGCGCAGCAGGCGGCGCGGCGCCGCTAGAGCTTCGACATCCATGCCCGGTTGGCGCTGATCATGGCCTTGGTCGCGGCCGGCAATGCCTCGTAGCAGCCCGGATATTGCTTCAGCGCGCTTTCGCGAATTTCTTTCTGCAATCCATTTATCAAAAAGACATACAGCGTCGAACCTTCACCTGTTTTTTTTGTCCCCATGTATTTGATCATGTTAATTCCCCTTCGCCCGGGATGATGATTGGCCAGTCCCGGCATCTGCAATGCCAGCATTATGACAGTTCCATGCTGAATCATCAGCGCCGGCCTGTCTATGCCGCTACACAACTTAACGGCATGCAATCACGAAAACTGTAGTTGCATCAAAAAGTCGACAGCCAGGGATCGCTTTCCGGGTCGGGAAAAGCGGCCGTCATGAAGTCGACAAAGGCCCGTACCTTGCCCGGCAACAGGGTGCGGCTCGGATAGACCAGCAGCACGCCGAGCCGCCCGGTGCAGTAATCCGGCAACAGCCGCAGCAGCCGGCCGTCGGCGATGTCGTCGTCGAGCGTATAGGACGAACGTAACATGATGCCCATGCCGGCGATGGCCGCCTGGCGCAGCACTTCGTTATTATTGGAAATCATTTTGCTGACGATGGGCACGCGCATCTCCTGCCCGTTGCACTGCACCGGCCAGTAATGCCGCACCTGTTCGAACGCGTGGTTCAGGCAATCGTGCCCGCTCAATTCTTGCGGCGACTGCGGCCGCCCGCGCCGCGCGATGTAGTCGGGAGAAGCGCAAATGATGACGCTGGACGTGGCCAGCCGGCGCGCGATCATGCTGCTGTCGAATTTTTGCACGCCGATGAAAATGCCGGCATCGAAACCCTCTTCGACCAGGTCCACGCTGCGGTCGGCCAGCGTCACGTCGAGGACAATGTCCGGCATCGCGGCGGCAAAGCGCGGCAGCAGCCGGGCCAGTTGCGACTGGCCGAAATTCGGGTGGCAATACAGGCGCAGCGTGCCGCCCGGCTTTTTTGCCGAGGCCGAGGCGAGCGCGTCGGCATCCTCGATATCGCTGAGGATGCGCAGCACGCGTTCCAGGTAATGCCGGCCCGTTTCCGTCAGCGACAGCTTGCGCGTGGTGCGGTTCAGCAGGCGCGTGCCGAGGTGCTGTTCCAGGTCCGCCACGTGGCGCGTCACCACCGCGTTCGACATTTCCAGCACCGTGCCGGCGCGCGCGAAACCGCCCTGCTCGACCACCTTGGCAAATACCCGCATCGATTGCAGCCGGTCCATGATTCACCTCACCATTTCTGTTTTAGAAATTATCCATTGTCATTATTCGCCTTTTTCATTGTGGATGCAATGTATAAGATGGATACATCGATGAGCAAGTGCTCATAAGCGCCGCAGCAGCGGCACCCACCAGTTACCAGGAGAATGACCATGAATGCCACCAAACTGATCGCCGCACTGACCGTGTTCGCCGCCACCGCTTCCGCCTTCGCCGCCGATGCGCCGCAAGCCGCCAGCACCAAGCCGGTGCTGCTGGCCAGCGCCGCAACCGATACGGGCTACGCCAACGTGAGCTTCCCGAGCGCGCTGGTAAAAAAGGATAGTGCCCGCAGCCGCGCCGAAGTCAAGGCCGAGGCGATCGAAGCGGCCCGTACCCACCAGAGCACGCTGTTGCAGCAATTGGCATCGTTCAAATAATTCAGCATTGCCTTTCGGCCCTACCCGGGCCGTTCGCACGCTCAACGCCCGGCCTCGCGCCGGGCGTTTGCATTGGCGCCGCGTTTCCGCGCCCATCAATCGCACCCGCTTCCCGCGCCGGGCGCCTGCCTTGGCAACCGCCGCCGGCACGCGCCGTGCCCCATCAAAATTGGCATGCATCCAGACCAGCGGCAATACCAAATTGCCGAGATTAAATATCGTTCATAAACAATCACTTAGATTACAGTTATCAACAAGAAAAGCAAGGCCACTTCAACAAATTACAATACCAGTTAAATACCTGTTGACAAGCTGGTTTTGCGACCATATAGTGCCCCTCAGCTCATTTCACTGAACCTGCATATGATCGAATTCTTAATCGGCGTCGATGGCGGCGGCAGCGGTACCCGCGTGCGTCTGGCGCGCGCCGACGGCGCCGCGCTGGGCGAAGGCGACAGCGGCCCGTCCGCCCTGCTGCACGGCATCGCCAATGCCTGGACCTCGGTCGAGGACGCGGCCGGCAAAGCCTTCCGCGCCGCCGGCCTTGACGTGCCGGCGCGCGAACGCATCGCCATCGGCCTGGGCCTGGCCGGCGTGCACAACCGGCAATGGGCCGCCAATTTCGTCGACGCCAATCCCGGTTACGCGGCGCTGGCGCTGGAAACCGACGCCTATACCACCGTGCTCGGCGCACATGGCGGCCAGCCCGGCGCCATCATCGCGCTCGGCACCGGCAGCGTCGGAGAGATTTTGCTGGCCGACGGCAGCCGCAAGGAAGTGGGCGGCTGGGGTTTCCCGGCCGGCGACGAAGCGGGCGGCGCGTGGATCGGCCTGCGCGCGATCAACCATATCCAGCAAGTGCTCGACGGCCGCGTGCCCGGAGGCCCGCTGGCCGGCGCCGTGATCGCCGCCTGCGGCGGAGAACGCGACGCGATCCAGGTCTGGCTCGCCAACGCGAACCAGACGCAATACGCGCAACTGGCGCGCATCGTCTTGCAACATGCCGGCGACGACGCCGTCGCGCAGGCGATCCTGGCCGAAGCGGGCCGGCAGGTGGCGCTGATCGCGCACGCGCTGGATGCGTCCGATACGCTGCCGATCGCGCTGTGCGGTGGATTGGGCGAACCGCTGCGCCCTTACCTGCCGCCGGAACTGTTAAATCGTATCGTGCCGCCGCAAGGCGATTCCGCCGCCGGCGCGTTGCGGCTGATCCAACAACACGTCAAGGAGTAAGTCCGTGCTGACCCAGTTGAGCGATTTCCGGCCCGATGCCGACAGCGACACCCCCTTATATATGCAGCTGGCCAATAAACTGTCCGACGGCATCGCCAGCGGAGACTGGCGCGCCAACGAAGCCTTGCCATCCGAGCGCATGCTGTCGGACATGCTGGCGATCTCTCGCGTGACGGCGCGCAAGGCGATCGACATGCTGTGCGAGCGCGGCATGCTGACCCGCAAGCGCGGTTCCGGCACCTATATCACGCCGAAACTGGAACAGCCGCTGTCGCGTTTGACCAGTTTTTCGGAAGAATTGAGGCAGCGCGGCTTCACGGCCGGTTCGCGCTGGCTGCAACGCGAGATCGGCGTGGCCGTGCCGCTCGAACTGTTATCTCTGGGGCTGTCGCCGAACATGGCGGTGGCGCGTTTAAAACGCTTGCGCACGGCCGACGATGTCGTGATGGCGATCGAGACGACGACCATCCCCGCCGCCTACATGCCGAACCCGCACTGCGTGACCGGTTCGCTGTACGGTTTCCTGGAAGCGAACGGCACGATCCCGATGCGCGCGCTGCAGCACATCCGCGCCGTCAACGCCACGCCCGAGCAGGCCAGGCTGGCCGACATCGCGCCCGGCGCGGCGATGCTGCACATCACGCGGGTCAGCTATCTCGACAACGGCGCGGCGGTGGAACTGACGCACTCGTACTGCCGCAGCGACTATTATGAATTTGTAGCGGAGTCGCGCAGATGAGCGATGCAACGATGAACGATGAAATCCTTGGCAATATCCTGACACCGGCGGGCTGGGTGCGCGGCACGATCGCCTTTAACGATGCGCGCATCGCCGCCATCCACGGCGCGCCTGAAAAACCTGAACTGAACGGCGACGATTACATCGTGCCCGGCTTCATCGACCTGCACGTGCACGGCGGCGCCGGCAAGGATGTGATGGAAGGCGGCGACGCAGTGCACACCATCGCCGCCATCCACGCGCGCCATGGCACCACCAGCCTGCTGGCGACGACGATGACGGCGCCGCCGGAAGACATCGATGTCGCATTGACGGCGATCGGCGTGGCGGTGACGCGGCGCGGCAAGAATGAAGCGCGCGTGCTGGGCGCGCACCTGGAAGGCCCGTACATCAATTCCGGCAAGCTCGGCGCGCAACCGAATTTCGCGCGCGCCGCGACCCTGGCCGAAGTGCAGCGCCTGGAAACGCTGGCGCCGCTGCGCGTGATCACGGTAGCGCCGGAAATCGCCGGCCACCTGGACCTGGTGCGCCAGCTGGCCGACGCCGGCATGCGCGTGCAGATCGGCCACACGCTCGGCTCCTACGAGGATGGCGTGGCCGCACTGGAACACGGCGCGGCCGGTTTTACGCACTTGTTCAATGCGATGAGCGGCCTGCACCACCGCGAACCCGGCATGGTCGGCGCCGCGCTGGCGCACGCCGAATACGCCGAACTGATTCCCGATTTACTGCACGTGCATCCGGGCGCGATCAAGACGGCGCTGCGCGCGATACCGCGCCTGTACTGCGTGACCGATTCGACCGCCGCCACCGGCATGCCGGACGGAGAATACATGCTGGGCCGGCACACCGTCCATAAATGCATGGGCGGCGTGCGCCTGCCGGACGGCACGCTGGCCGGCAGCACCTTGACGCTGGACCAGGCGCTGCGCAACCTGGTCGGACTCGGACTCGACCTGGCCGACGCGTCGGCCCGTGTCTCAACCCATGCGGCCGACTATCTCGGCCTGCAGGAACGCGGCCGCCTCGTGCCGGGCGCGTATGCCGATCTGGTGGTACTGGATCGCGATTTGAAAATCAAAGCCGTTTATATAGAAGGAGAACGTTGTGACCTCGATGATGCTTAAGGAAGCCCTGTCCGCCGCCGAGTGCGTCGCCCTGCAACTGGCGAACGACACCGAGCGCTACGCGGAGCTGGGACGCAAATTGAGGAGCACGTCCTTCTCGACCGCGCTGACCATCGCGCGCGGCAGCTCGGACCACGCCTGCAACTACATCGCCTACCTGATCATGGCGCGCCTGGGCCGCGTGGTCGCTTCGCTGCCGATGTCGCTGGTGACGCTGCATAAATCGCCGCTGATCACGCGCGACACCTTGACCATCGCCGTCTCGCAATCGGGCCAGAGCCCGGACGTGGTCGAACCGATCCGTTACTTCCGCGACGGCGGCGCCACCACCGTGGCGCTGGTCAACGACACGGCGTCTCCGCTGGCCGAAGCGGCCGAGTGGACCCTGCCGCTGCACGCTGGCAAAGAGCAAAGCGTGGCCGCCACTAAAAGTTTTATTACGAGCCTGGTGGCAGGCGCGCGCCTGGTCGCGCAGTGGCAGAACGACCCGGAACTGCTGGCCGCGCTGGCCGCGCTGCCGGAATCGCTGCTGCAGGCGACGCAGGCCGACTGGAGTCCCGCCATCGAAGTGCTGGCGCCAGCCAAGAACATCATGGTGGTCGGACGTGGCATCAGTTTTCCTGTTGCCCTGGAATCGGCGCTGAAATTCAAGGAAACCTCGGCGTTGCAGGCAGAAGCGTTCAGCGGCGCCGAGATCAAGCACGGCCCGATGGCGCTGATCGAGGAAGGTTATCCATTGCTGATCTTCGCCACGCGCGGTCCGACCCAGGCGGGATTGCTGGCGCTGGCCGACGACATGCGCGGGCGCGGCGCGCGCGTGCTGCTGGCAGCGCCGGACGATGTCGCGCAGCGCGATTTGACCTTGCCGGTCGCCGCCACGCCGGACCTCGATCCGATCGTCGCGATCCAGGCGTTTTATGTGATGGCGGCGAAACTGTCCGCCGCTCGCGGCCTGGACCCGGACCGCCCGCGCCACCTGAGCAAGGTCACCAAGACCAATTAATTAAATAAAACCGTGCACGCGCCGGCCTGCCTGTCGTCCTTGCGAACGCGGAGCTCCATGCCGGATACGCCGTCACGCGGCCTGAAAAACGCCGGCGCGCCATGGACTGAATGTGTCTCTTGCTCCGGCGCGCAAGCGCCAGCGTCGTGCCGACTCACTCCATACCAACAACCGCGCCAGCGCCCATACCATCGATGAAGATCACGACCTTGCTGGCCGCATTGATGGCGCTGGGGTTTGCCACGGCCACGCCGGCGGCGCCGCGGAAAATCGAATTCTGGACTTTCAGCATGAAGCCCAAATTCACGCCTTATTTCGAAGGCGTCGTGCAGCGCTACGAGGCTGCGCATCCAGATGTAAAAATCGAATGGGTCGACTTCCCGTGGGACATCATCCAGACCAAGCTCGTGACGCGCATCGTGGCCGGCACACCGCCGGCGCTGGTCAATTTGAACGTGCCCTGGGCCGACGAATTCGCGCGCGACGGTTTGTTGACGCCGGTCGACGCGCTGCTCGGCGAAGCCCGCGCGCGCTACCTGCCCAGCGCACTGCAAGACCTGACCTTCGGCGGCAAGACCTATGGTTTTCCGATGTACAGCAATGTCGCCGTGATCACCTATAACACCGAGATTTTCAAGGCCGCCGGCCTGGCTCGCGCGCCGCGCAGCCTGGACGAACAACTGGCCTTCGCGCGCCAGATCGCCGCGCGCACCGGCAAGGCGGGATTATGTCCGGCGCTGTCGAAGATCGACGGCCTGATGATGCAGCAAGGTTTGCCCGTGATCGCCAACGGCCGCGCCGCCTTTAATTCTCCGGCGCACGTCGCGCTGATCCGCAAGCTGGCCGACACCTACAAGGCTGGCGGCCTGCTGAAAGACAGCCTGTTCGCCGAAGACAATTTCCCGGCCGCCGTCGACGCCTACAAGGGCGGGCGCCTGGGCATGCTGCTGGCGCCACCGACGGCCGTAAAACGCATCGAAACCGATGCCGGCGATATCTATGCAAAGACCGATGTCGCGCCGGCGCCGCTGGGGCCGACCGGCATCGCCGACGGCGGCTGGCTGATCCACTTCGCCGTGCCGGCCGGCGTCGACATTCAACTTTTGCCCGCCATCGGCCAGTTCGCGCGCTTCCTGACCGGCGACGACAACCAGCTCGCATTCGCCAGGCAGGCCAGCGTGTTCCCCGCCACGGTGCGCGCGGCCGGCGACCCGTTTTTCACGAACGTGCCGACCGACGCTGGCGCCGCGATCAAGGCGGTCGCCGCCGGCGCCGTCTCGATGCCGCACGCGCGCACGCTGTACGTGGCCGGCATCGAAGACTACGACGAATTGCGCCGGTCTTTGGTCAAGGCGGTCGAAGCCGGCGTCACCGGCAAGCAGGACATCAAGCAAGCGCTCGACCAGGCCGCGGCGATCTGGAACAAAAAACTGTCGAAGCAGCCGTTCACGGATACCATCAAATCAAGACCACAGGCCGCAGCTCTGTCAGTCATGATCGCCTGGAATTCCGTCACTGTTGACGCCGCTTGGGGTCTGACCCCACAAGCGGCGCCGGCAGTGGCAGGGATTGATCTTTATTCGGCCGGAGCCGTCCCATGAGCGCGCCCCGCCACAACGTCCCAGCCTGGCTATTCCGGGCTCCCGCGCTGCTGTTATTCGCCGTGTTTTCCTTCTGCTGGAATCCCGCCACTGTTGGCGCCGCTTGGGGTCTGACCCCACAAGCGGCGCCGGCAGTAGCGAGGATTGATCCTTATTCGGCCGGAGCCTTGCCATGAACGCGCGCCGTCATACGCTGACCGCCTGGCTGTTCCTGGCCCCGGCACTGCTGTTACTTGCCGTGTTTTCCTTCTGGCCGGTCGCCTTCGGCTCCTACCTGGCGTTCACCGATTACAGCTTGATCCGCCCGACATCCTGGGTCGGCCTGGATAATTTTTACTACATCTTCGATAACGAGATGTTCGTCACCGGCCTGAAAAATTCGCTGGCCTTCCTGCTGATGGTGCCGCTGGTGCAGGTCGGCGCGCTTGGCCTGGCGGTGCTGGTCAACAACCGCCTGCCTGGCATCCGCCTGTTCCGCGCGGCCTTCTACGTGCCGGTGGTGACGACCGTCTCAGTCGTTGGCATCATGTGGGGCTTCATGTTCCACGAACAGGGCGCGCTCAATTACCTGTTGCTGACGCTGCGCCTGGTCGATGCGCCGCTCGGCTGGCTGTCGAACGACACGCTGGCGCTGTTCGCCATCATGTTCGTCACGCTGTGGCGCGGCCTGGGCTGGTACATGGTGATGTACCTGGCGGCGTTGCAGGCGGTGCCGGCCGACATGCAGGAGGCGGCCATTCTCGACGGCGCCAACCGCTGGCAGCGTTTCTGGCGCATCACCGTGCCGATGCTACGCCCGACCATCATGGTCTGTTCGATCCTCTCCGTGCTGGCGGCACTGAAGGCGTACCAGGAAGTCGATGTGCTGACCCAGGGCGGCCCGATGAATTCGACTTTTACCGCGCTGTACTATGCCTACGACCAGGGCCTGAAACATTTGAAACTGCCGCGCGCGCTGGCGGCCAGCTTCGTCGTCTCGATCTTCTGCGTCGGCATCGCCATGCTGTGCCTGCGCTATTTGAAACCGGCGCACCGATGACAGCGCGCCTGCAAATCCTCGGCCACTACATGACGCTGTGCGCGATCGCGCTGGTGTGCATCTTTCCGTTCTGGTGGACGGTGGTGACCGCGCTGTCGACCGAGGGCAATATCTTCGCCTTTCCGCCAACCTTCTGGCCGCAGTCTCCGTCTCTGGAGAATTTCGCCGAAGTGTTCCGTGTCATCCCCCTGCTGTCGTTCTTCAAAAATTCGCTGCTGATCGCTGCCTGCACCGTGTTCTGGAAACTGGCGCTGTGCGCGATGGCGGCATATCCGCTGGCGCGCATGCGGTTCACAGGCCAGCGCCTGGTGTTCGGCCTGATCCTGGCGACCCTTGTGCTGCCGTCCGAAGTCAATTTCCTGGTCAACTTCATCACGGTGACGAAACTGAGCCTGGTCGACACCTATACCGGCGTGATTCTGCCGAACGTGGTCACGGCGGTCGCGATCCTCCTGTTAAAACAGGCATTCGAGGAAGTGCCGCAGGATTTGATCGACGCCGCGCGCGTGGACGGCGCTTCCGAATGGACGATTTTTAGCCGCATCATGCTGCCCTTGATCGCGCCGTGGCTGGCCACGGTCGGCATCCTGACGGCGGTGGAATCGTGGAACGAATACATCTGGCCCTCGATCGTCATGAGCAAGCCCGATGAATTTCCGCTGTCGGTAGGAGTGCTCTACCTGCGCGGCACTTTCGGCAGCAGTACCCGCGTGATCGCCGCGGGCACCGTGCTGACCATCCTGCCTACCCTGGCAGCCTTCCTTTTTACTCAACGATTTTTCATGCGTGGCATGGACGGAGCTGTGAAATGACCTTATCCCATAACGACCTCAGAAAAATCGCCGGCCAACTGATCATGATCCGTTTCCCCGGCACGGTGCTCGATGGCGAGACCGCCGATTTCATCCGCGCCAACGGCATCCGCGGCGTCTGCCTGTTCCGCGGGAACATGGTCGACTCGATCCAGCTGGCCAGGCTGACGGCCGACCTGCGCTCGGTGATGGGACCGGAGGCGCTGATCGCGATCGACCAGGAAGGCGGCGCCGTGGTGCGTGCGACCTGGGTGCCGGCGCCGCCGGCGGCGATGGGCCTGGGCGCGGCCGACGACACCGACCTCGCGCGGCGCACCGGCGCGGCCGTGGCGCGCGCGGTCAAGGCGCTGGGTTTTAACTGGAACTTCGCGCCGGTGCTGGACCTGAACAACAATCCGCACAACCCGGTGATTGCCGAGCGCTCGTTCGGCGCCGAACCAAAACGCGCGGCCGAACTGGCGATGGCGTGGATGGCCGGCAGCCACGCGGAAGGCATCGCCTGCTGCATCAAACACTTTCCGGGACACGGCGACACCCACGTCGATTCGCACCGCGACCTGCCGACCGTCGACAAGCCCTTGTCGCAACTGGAGAACTTCGAATTCAAGCCGTTCCGCCTCGCTTCCGGCCAGGCGCCGGCGATGATGACGGCGCACATCGTCTATCCCGCCATCGATGCCGACAATCCGGCCACGATGTCGCGCGCGATCCTGCACGACCTGCTGCGCGAACAGTGGCAGTATCGCGGCGTGATCATCACCGACGGCATGGACATGCACGCGATCGCCGGGCGCTACGGTGTCGGCAACGCCGCCGTGCGCGCGCTGGCCGCCGGCGCCGACATGGTGATGGCGCTGGGCACGACTGACACCCAGAACGAGACGCTCGATTCGATCGCGCGCGCGCTGGCCGACGGTACATTACCGCAGCGCGACGTCGACCTGCGCCTGGCGCGCCTGGCCGCGCTGGCGCACGCCTATCCCTGCAAGCCGCGCGCCTACAAGGAAGACGCGGCCGACCGCGTCGTCATGGCCGAAGGCTGGCGCCGCAGCCTGACCGCGCGCGGCGCGCCGCAGCGCCCGCCGGCCGGCGCCAAGGTGCGCCTGATCGTGCGCCAGGACGTGGTCAGCGACGGCGTGTCCGAAGCGGGAGTGCCGGCCGCGTCGGTCGCGGCATCGCTCGGCCGGCTGTACGACGTCGACCTGATCACCTTCGCCGATGCCGATACGTTCGACTGGAGCGCGCTGCCGCAGGATGGCCGTTTTACGATACTGGCGTCGACCTCGCGCCTGCGTTACGGCGCGCATGCGCGCGCGAGCTGGACGCCGGACCTGCACCTGGCCTTGTGGAACCCGTACCAGGCGCTCGACATCGCCGCGCCCGCGCTGCTGACCTACGGTTTCGCCACGCCGGCGCTGGAGGCGGTCAACGAATGGCTGTCGGGCGAACTGGAAGCGCAGGGCAATTGCCCGGTGCCCGGGTTCGAGTAAGCACCACCGTGTCGTTCCCGCGCAGGCGGGAACCCCATTGCGCAGCCGGCCCGACATGGGGTCCCCGCTTTCGCGAGGACGACAGGCGCCAACAATACAGCAGACGACAGAGGAACACGCAGCATGGAAACGAAGCCAACCCGCAGCCCCCTGGCCTGGGTGCCCAGCCTGTATTTCGCGCAGGGCTTGCCCTATTTCGCGGTGGCGCTGATCGCCAGCCTGATGTTGAAGAGCATGGGCGTGCCGAACGAGGATATCGCGCACTGGACCGCCTACATCGGCGCGGCCTGGATCTTCAAGCCGCTGTGGAGTCCTTTCCTGGAACTGGCGTCGAGCAAAAAAATCATCGTCGTCGGCTTCCAGCTGATCGGCGGCGTCTGCCTCGGGCTGGTCGCGCTGGCGCTGCAACTGCCGTTCTGGCTGTCGGCCTGCGTCGGCGTGCTGGCGCTGGTGGCGATCGCCTCGGCCACCCACGACATCGCCTGCGACGGCCTGTACATCGCCAGCCTGTCGGAAAAGCAGCAGGCCGAATATGCCGGCTGGACCGGCACCTTTTTCAATGCCGGCCGTTTCATTTCGCTCGGCGGCCTGGTGATCCTGGCCGGCTACCTGGAAAAAACCCAGGGCGTGGTGCCGGCATGGACCATCATCTTCTGCATCCTCGGCGCGACGATGATCGCGCTCGGCCTGTACCACAGCTGGTCGCTGCCGCTGGCGAAAAACGTCGTCACGCCCGACACCACGGCGGCCGGCATCGCGCGCACGCTGAAGGAAGTCGTCATCGATTACATCAACAAGCCGGGCATCTGGGTTTCGATTCTCTTCATCATCCTGTTCCGCGCCGGAGAAGCGCAGATCCAGACCATCGGCCCGCTGTTCCTGCGCGAAGCGCGCAACCTCGGCGGCCTGGGTCTGAGCACGGCCGAAGTGGGCGCCGTCTACGGCACCAGCGGCACCATCGCCTTTATCGTCGGCAGCATCGCCGGCGGTTACTTCACGTCCTGGCTCAGCCTGAAACGCGCGATCCTGTGGCTGATCCTGGCGGTGAATCTGCCCAACGTCGCCTTTTATTTTCTGTCGACGTACCAGCCGACCGACCTGGCGCTGATCGGCGTGGCGCTCAGCATCGAGATGTTCGGCTACGGCTTCGGTTTCGTCGGCGTGATCCTGTACATGATGCAGGTGGTCGCGCCGGGCAAATACCAGACTGCCCATTACGCCTTCTCGACCGGCGTGATGCAGCTCGGCTTCGTGCTGTTCAAGTGGGCCAGCGGGAATATCCAGGCGGCGCTCGGCTACCAGAAATTTTTCATCTGGGTGCTGCTCAGCGCCGTGCCGGTATTGATCCTGTCGCAGTTGATCCCGATGCATTCGCGCGTGCAAAAAGCCGCTGAACCGGCGGCGCAAGCGGCCACGGCGAGCTGACCCCATGTCCAGCGTCAGCCTGAAAAACATCGTCAAGCATTACGACCAGCACCCGGTCATCCACGGCGTCGACCTCGATATCCGCGACGGCGAATTCGTCGTCTTCGTCGGCCCGTCCGGCTGCGGCAAGTCGACCCTGCTGCGCATGATCGCGGGCTTGGAAAGCATCAGCGGCGGAGATTTGTTCATCGGAGAGCGGCACGCCAACGAGATCGCGCCGGCCGAGCGCAAGATCGCGATGGTGTTCCAGTCGTATGCGCTGTATCCGCACATGAGCGTGTTCGACAACATGGCGTTCGCCTTGAAACTGGCCGGCCACAAGCCGGACGCGGTGCGGCAGGCGGTGGAACGCGCGGCCGCCATCCTGCAGATCACGCCCCTGTTAAAACGCAAGCCGAAGGAACTGTCCGGCGGCCAGCGCCAGCGCGTGGCGATCGGGCGCGCCATCGTGCGCAAGCCGGAAGTGTTCTTGTTCGACGAACCGCTGTCGAACCTGGACGCCAGCCTGCGCGTGCAGATGCGCGTCGAGATCAGCCGCCTGCACCAGGAATTGAAGACGACGATGATCTACGTCACGCACGACCAGGTCGAGGCGATGACGCTGGGCGAGCGCATCGTCGTCTTCAACGGCGGACATATCGAGCAGGTCGGCTCGCCGCACGAGTTATACAACCGCCCCGTCAACCTGTTCGTGGCCGGCTTCCTCGGTTCGCCGAAGATGAATTTTATTCCCGTCGAAATCGACAACGTGCAGCCGCGCCAGGTCGGCGTGCGGCTGCCGGGCGGCGCGCTGGTGCAGGTGCCGGCGCAGGGCGGCAATCTTCAACGCGGAGAACGGCTCACGCTGGGCATCCGCGCCGAACACCTGGCGCTGCGCCTGCCCGGCGGCGACGAGATGAACCTGGTCGAAGTCGGCATCGGCCATGTCGAATACCTGGGCGATCTGTCGATCGTCTACAGCACGCTGCAAGGCGCGCCGGAGATGATCGCAGTCAAGCAGCCGGCCGAAGCGGCACCGCTGCACGCCGGCAGCCGCGCGCTGCTGCACCTGCCGCCCGCGCGCTGCCTGCTGTTCGATGCAGCAGGACGGGTGCTGGCTGGTGGGTGAAGTACCGAAAATCAGAGGCAGAATCCGGGGTCAGACCCACGGGACTCGGCGTCCCCGTCTGCCCCCGGCCTTTGCACTTGATTTGGCTATAAAAACAGCCAGCGCCCATGCGTTTCCTTTTCCGTGCAATTGCAATTTTATGTAACAATACGCGTCGTTCGCCCTCCTCCCCTTCTCCTTCCCTACCAGGAATGGCAGAATGTGCGGCTTGGCGGATTCCGCAATTCGCAGATCCATTTATCGACGTGACGGCGCGCCAGCGCTGTGCGTCTGTTCGTCATTGATTGAAGGGTTTATCCATGTCCCAATTCCGTCTCGCCCGCATTAGCCTTATCCTGGCTGCCATCGGCCTGAACGCCGCCCCCGCACTGCTCGGCATGACCGCCGCCCAGGCCGCGGAAAAAGCCCCCGAGGCGCCGAAACCGGACACGGTGCGCCCGGAACTGTTCAAGCTGGTCGACCCGGCCCAGATGAAGGAACTGCTGGCGGCGAAGAATTACGCCGAAGCGGGCAACCGCATCAACCAGGCCGCCGCGCTGCCGAACCTGACCCCGTACGAAAGCTATGCGCTGAACCAGGTGCGCGTGCAGGTCGGCTCGGCCAGCTCGGACAATGCGCTGCTGCTGCCGGCGCTGGAAGCGATGATCGAATCGGGCCGCATGGCGCCGAAGGACAAGCTCAATTTCATCGAGGCGATGGGTAACACGCTGTACATGGCGAAGGACTTCGACAAGGCGATCGCCTGGTTCAAGCGCTATGAAACGGAATCGGGCGATGCGAAGAAACAGCGCGGCAGCATGATCCGCGCCTATTTCTTCAAGAACGACTTCTCCACCGCCAAGGCCGAACTGAAGAAAGACCTGGATGCGCACCAGAAGGCCGGCGTCGCGCCGACCCTCGATGAACTGACCCTGCTCGGCAATATCGGCATCAAGAGCAAGGACACGCCGACCTACCTGGAAGCGGTCGAACAGCTGGTCAAATACTATCCGACCGACGCCTACTGGTCCGACCTGCTGAACCGCACGCGCGGCAAGAGCACGTACGCGACCCGCCTCGACCTGGACATGCTGCGCCTGAAAAAGGCGGCGATCTCGAAACTGGAAGGCGACGATTACGTCGACCTGGGCGAACTCGCGCTGCTCGGCGGCTTCTATACCGAAGCGAAAAAAGCGCTCGACACCGGCTTCGAAGCCGGCCTGCTGGGCACCGGTCCCGACGCGGCCAAGCACAAGAAGCTGCGCGACCAGGCCAACAAGGGCGCGGCCGACGATGCGAAAAACATCGGCAGCGGCGAAGCGGCCGCGATGAAATCGAAGGATGGCGTCGGCCTGGTCAACCTCGGTTACGTGTATGTCACGATGGACCAGTTCGACAAGGGCCTGGACCTGATGCAAAAAGGGATCGCCAAGGGCGTGGCGAAGAATCCGGAAGACGCCAGGCTGCGCCTCGGTTATGCCTACGCGCTGGCCGGCAAGAAGGAAGAAGCGACCAAGATCCTGGAAACCATCCAGGGCGCCGATGGCCGCGGAGAACTGGCGCGCTACTGGCTGCTGTGGGTGAACCGCCCGGCCGTGGCTGCAAAATAAGCAATCAGGCGGGTTCGCCCGCTGGAATGAATGGCCGGACGCGTAATCGTCCGGCTTTTTTTTATTCAAATCAAAGGCAGAATCTGGGGTCAGACCCCAGGGTCTGACCCCGGCCTTTGCCTTTGGTTTGAAATAAAAAAAACAGGGCTTCCGAAGAAGCCCTGCATTGACGCCTATCCCTCTACACCGGCATCACAGCTTGCCGCGCAGTCCCAGGTAGATGGTGCGGCCGTTGACGTAGAACGCGCGCGGCTGTTCCTTGTTTTCGGCGTACATCTTGATCACTTCATTGGTCAAATTCAGCCCGTCGAGCGTGACCGTCAGGTGTTCGTTGATCTTGTAGTTGAACGAGGCGGCCAGCGTGCTGCTGTCGTCGACGTGCTGGCTGGCGCCGCGGTCCACGCCGACCTTGTAGGCGGAGCGGAAGTTGTAGGCCAGGCGCGCGCTGAAGCGGTCGTTTTCGTAGAAACCGGTCAAATTATAGGTATTCTTCGAACCGTTCAGCATCTCGCTGCCGTCGGCCAGCTTGCCGTCGGCGTAGGTGTAGTTGGCGAGGATGCCGAAATCGCGGAACAGCGGTTGCTGGTAGCTCAGTTCCACGCCCTTGTTCTTGCCGGTGGTGTTGAACGGCGACGTGATCTGGTACAGCGCGTTGGCGTTACGCTTGCTGTTGAAGTAGGTGGCCGTGGTCGTGCCTTGCGCCACCACCGATTTCATGTCCATGTAGAACAGGCCGACCGACACCGCCGCCTTCGGCGCGAAATACCATTCGGCGCTGATTTCGGCGTTGTCCGACTTGACCGGGTTCAGGTTCACGTTGCCGCCGGTGCCGCTCAATGCATCGTCGTTCAGCGAGACGGAACCGCCAAGCGCGCTGTAGTCGGGACGGGAAATCGTGCGGGCCAGCGCGGCGCGCACCACCAGGTCTTGGCGCAGATCGAACTTGATGTTCGCGCTAGGCAGCACGTCGGTATAGCTGCGCTCGAACTCGGTCTGCGTGTATGGACCGAAGGCCGAACCGGTGATCGGGCCGCCGGCCTTGTTCACCAGCGTGTTCTGCTTGGTGCGCACGGCGCGCAGGCCGAAATTGCCGCTCCAGCTGTCGCCGGCCAGATTCGCCATGCCGTAGGCGGCCGAGGTTTTTTCCTGCACCTTGAATTCATCGGTCCAGTTGTGACGCACGACGTAGTCCAGCAGGCGGTTGCCCGGCACCGCGCCCCATGCGCCAAGCGCCGATCCGTCATATTTAAAATAGTTCGACGACAGGTTGCCGCCCAGGTCGTGACCCCAGTCGCTCGGATACATGGTGCCGTTCCAGACCGGACCGGGATTGCTGAAACCGTTCGGACCCGGGCGGGTTTCCAGCGGGTGTTCGGCGGTGCGCTTGTGATCGGTGAAACGCAGGCCGAATTTGACGGAATCCCAGATGCCGTTGCCAAGGCGCAGTTCACCGTCGGCTTGCGCGTATTTCTCGCTGTCGACCGATTGCGCTTCTCCGCCGCCGGCCCAGGCGGTGGAACCCGGCTTGTCGGTGGTGCCGCCCGGGTAAGACACATTGGCCGGGCTCAGGCCGTTCAACTGGTAGGTCATGCCGCCGTTGACGTTGTTCTGGTAATAGACGTCGTCGCGGTCGTAGCCGATGCCGTGGGTGTAGCCGCCCTTGCCGCTCAGCGTGAAGTCCGGCGTGGCGCGGTAGCGGAAATTGAAATCCGTGTAATACGATTCGCCGCCGGCGCCCGGGCGATAGATGTTGTCGACCTCGCCCGAGTTCGACGCGAACGAGCCGGCCACCAAGGTGCCGTTCTTGACCGAATAGGCACTCGGCACCAGGTTCGAACTGTTGATGGAGTTGGCTGGCGCAGCCAGCCAGTTGGTGTTCTGGTGCGGTGCCTTCAGTTGCGAATAGAAGCCGTTCAGATCGAGCGTCAGTTCGCGGCTCGGCTTGAATTCGACATCGAAGGCGCCGCCTTCGCGCGTCTTCTTCTGTTCGAACAGCGTGGCGCCGATAAAGGTCGGCACCTTGACGCCGGCCAGTTCCGGATGCGCGATAGCGGCGGCGCTGCCGGCCTGGATGCTGGAGTAACCGAGGATTTCCTGACCGTCGCGGCGCACCGACTGTTTCTGCGAGAAGCCTTGCAGCATCACGCCCAGCGTGTTGGTGTCGTTCTTCCAGTTGACCAGGGCCGACACTTGCGGCTCGGTCTTGCCGGACAAGTCGTTATAGGCGGCCAGCACCGAACCTTCGACGGTGATCTGCTTCTTGAATTCGAGCGGACGGCGGGTGATGACGTCGATCGCGCCGGAAACGCCGCCTTCGACCAGGTCCGCCGTCGCGCTCTTGCGCACGATGACGGAACTCACCAGTTCCGACGGCAGCAGCGAGAAGCTGCTGCTGCGGCCGACGCTGCCGCCGACCTGGTTCAGGATGAACCAGTCGCCGGTGCTGATCGCGTGGCCGTTGAACAGGGTTTGCTGCAAACTCGGGCTGGTGCCGCGCAAGCTGACGCGGTCGTTCTCGCCGAAGCCGCCTTCGCCGCCGGCCGACGATTGGGTGTTGACGCCGGGCAGGCGCTGGATCGCGTCGGCCACGTTACGGTCCGGCATCTTGCCGATATCTTCCGCGGTAACGACTTCCACCACCGAATCCGCATTGCGCTTTTGTTTCAGCGATTGTTCCAGCGCGGCGCGCACGCCGGTCACGGTCACGACGGCGTCCGGTGTCTTGGCTGCGTCCTGCGCGTGCGCGACCATCGCGGTGCTGCTGATCAGGATGGCGACCGCGGCAGCGATCGGTGTCAAATTACGCTTCATTTACTCCCCCTTGATATCGGCTTTCATCGAAAGCCCGTCCGATTAACGTAGATCCCGCAGAATCTTTCTATACAACCACTTACAGAACCAATTCAACGCCAATATACTCTCTTCCAATACCAGAACACTACCAATTTTCATATTTTTTTCACATGTTGTTTGTCAAACACAGACCACTTTGCACCAAAACCGGGATAGATAGCGCTATCTCCCAGCGGGTTTGCATATCCGCAATACGAACCGCTTGGGGCCTGGTCTTTTTTTGGTATTATCGAAACCGGTAGCCATGCCATGGCCACGCACGAAACACTTGACGAGACCGGTGTATGACAACGCTTGCACAGATCATGCAGACCCTGGCGCAGACCAGCAGCCAGCCGCTATACCAGCAATTGCAGCGCGCGCTGCGCGAAGCGATCGACAAGCGCATCTTCGGGCCGGACGAAGCGCTGCCGGCCGAGCGCCAGCTCGCCAGCGATCTCTCCGTGTCGCGCATCACGGTGCGCAAGGCGATCGACGGCCTGGTTGAAGAGGGCTTGTTGGTGCGGCGCGCCGGCTCGGGCAATTTCATCAATACCAGGATCGAAAAGAATTTCGCGAAACTGACCTCGTTTTCCGAGGACATGCGCGCGCGCGGGCGCACGCCGCGCAGCGTCTGGCTCAAGCGCGCCGAAGGAACGGTGACGCCGGAAGAAGCGCTGCGGCTGCGCCTGAGTCCCGGCGCGCCGGTGTACCGCTTCCACCGCATCCGCTACGCCGACGAAATCCCGATGTGCCTGGAATATGCGACCATCGTCGCCAGTGCGTTGCCGTCGGTGGCGGCGGTGGACGTGTCGATGTACGATGCGCTGGAACAGGCCGGCAACCGCCCGGTGCGCGCGCTGCAGCGCCTCAGCGCGCTGCTATTGAATGCCGAGCAGGCGACGCTGTTGCAGGCCAAGCCGGGCGATGCGGGACTGGCCGTCGAGCGCCTCGGCTTTCTGCGCGACGGCCGCGCCGTGGAATTTTGCCGCTCCTATTTTCGCGGCGATATGTATGACTTCGTGGCCGAACTGAGCACACCCTGATCAGGAACTCGTGTTCCTGCGCGGTGCGCGGCGCATCGTGCCGAGCACTTGCAGGGCGCGCTCGTTGAGCGCCTTCGCTTCGCCGTTGACCAGGATCGTGAAGGTGATGCGCAATTCCCGGAAGCCGACCGCGCCTTGCGTCAGATATTTAAAACCGTTCGGCTCGGGCTCGCGGTCGGTGGCGGAAAAATAGTAACCGAACATGCCTGGCGCGCGCCACTCCTGCAACGGCAGGCTGTCTTCGAGCGACTTCGTTTTGGCGATATCGGCCGCGCCGCTCACCATGTTCCGTATCTCTTCGGCGCCGGGCATGTCGCCGGTGAGCGATCTGGCCGGCCAGATCGGCGTGATCAACACCATCAGTTCGTTGTGTGTGCCGGACACCATGGCGATCGTCGGCGGCAAGTTCGCGCGCGGCGTGCGCACCTTCGCTTTCCACTCTTCCGGCACCGTCAGCACCAGGTCGTCGTGCTCCGGGATCGCCACCCGCAACTCGGCGGCGCAGGCCGCGCCGCCAAACAGCAAGGCGGCCATCCCGGCGCAGGCCCAGGTATAAGCCGGTCTTATCGGAAGGCAGCCCTGTTCAGCGGCACTTATCCGGTTTGCACCATGGATTACAGATCGATCGCACTGCATGATGGCCTCCTTGCTTGTCACCCTGGCGGGCGGGCGCCATGAACGGGAGTGTCATATTGCCAGACAAACAGGGTACGCCAACTGGGCGCCGCCACGCGGCAATGCGCCGCGGGCACGATGTGCGTCAAGTCACGGCTTGCCACCCTGCGCCGCGTTTCCCTTGTCCGTCTTGCCCGCCGCCTTGTTCGTGTCTCCGGCCAGCACCACGCTGAGCCTGGCCGGATCGACCGCCTTGCGGAAGGCCGCATTGACCTGCGCCACCGTCAGCGTTTTCAACTTGTCCTCGAACTCGCGGCTCCAGGCAAAAGTCCGGTTCAGGTTGAGGAAGGTGGTCCAGCCGCCGGCCAGGATGCCGTCCTGCGCGCGGTTCTGGATGCGCTGTTGCAGCATGCCGGACTTGGCGCCGGCCACTTCGGCCGCCGTGAAGCCATCCTTCAATGTGCGGGCCAGTTCTTCCCGGATCGCCGTGTCCAGTTTTTTCAGATTCTGCGGCGCGGCGATGGCGGAAATCGTCACGCTGCTGGCGCGGTCGACGCTGCCGACATTGAGGTCGGACGCGCCGCCGTACGACAGGCCATCCTTCTGGCGGATGCGGTCCATCAGGCGAGATTTGAGGCCGCCGGCGCCGAAGATGTAATTGGCCACTTCCAGCGCCGGGTAGTCGGCGTCGTCGCTGCGCATGTCGAATTCCGCGCGCGCCAGGTAGACGCCGTTTTCCTTGTCCGGTGTATCGACGGTGCGCTTGAGCGGCGCCTTGTCGGCATTGGTGTCGAGGATGCGCGCGTAATGGGCCTTGCTGCTCCAGTTGCCCAGCGTGTCGGCGATCACCGGCTTGATCGCAGCCGCGTCGAAATCGCCGACGATGGCCAACTCTCCGTTGGAGGCGCCATAGAAATCGCGGTGATATGCCTGGACTTCTTCCAGCTTTAAAGCCTTGACCGCGGCGATCTGTTCGTCGAGCGTCAGCGCGGTGCGCACGTCGCCCTTCGGATAATGGTTGTAGTGCTGCGCCAGCACTTCGCTGGCCACGGCCATCGGCTCGCTGCGCGACGCTTCCAGGCTGACTAACCATTCCTGGCGCATCTGTTCGAATTCGGCCGCGTCGAAGGCCGGCTCTTTTAAAATGTGGGCCGTCAGCCGCAGCGCCTCGGCCAGGTTGCCGCGCGTGGTATCAAAATGGTAGACGCTGCCCGACATTTTCAATTTGTCCATCGCGTCGGCCAGTTGCGCGCGGTCGTACCGGCTGGTGCCGCGCGTCAGCATCTGGTTCGCCGCGGCGGCCACCTGCCCCTTGCCGAACTGGTTCTGTTCGTCGCCCCAGTGCAGCCGCAATTCCACCGTCACGGCTTCGCCGCGGTTCTTCTTCGGCAGCAGCGCCAGCTTCAGGCCGCCGATCGTCGTCAATTCCGTGCGCGCCATGATGTTGGCCTGGCTCGGATCGAACACTTCGGAACTGAGCGTGTTTTGCTTGCCCTGATAATCCTTCATCACCTGCGCCACCGGCGGCGCGGCCGTGATCTCGGCGCGCTGCGGCGCGTCTTCCGGCACGAAGCTGCCGACGGTGCGGTTATCCCTTTTGAAATAAGCCGCCGCCGCCTTCGCGACCTGCTCTGACGTCACCTTCGGCAGGCTGTCGCGGCCGAGGAACAGCAATCTCCAGTCACCCAGCGCGATCAGTTCGGACAGGGCCACGCCGACGCGCTGCGGATCGTTCAAGGCTTTTTCGATGCCGTTGCCGAGATTGCGCCTTACGCGCTCCATCTCGTCCGGCGTCGGCGGCGTCTGCGCGAAACCTTCGACAGCGGCGATCAATGCGTCGCGCACCGGTTCCAGCGGCTGGCCGATCTTGACCACGGCACCGATCACCTGCAAGCCGGGCGCGTCGCCGGTCTGGCCAAAGCTGAACACTTGCGCCGCCTTGCCGCTGGTGACCAGCGCCTTGTGCAGCCGGCCGTTCGGCGTGTCGCCGAGGATTTCGGACATGAAGCTCAAGGCGTCGCTGTCGTCGTGCAGCGCGGCCGGGATTTTATAGGCCAGCGCGACGATCTGCGTATCTCCCTTGCGGCGGACCGTAAAACTGCGCTCTCCATCCTGCACCGGTTCGACGGTCCAGAACGGCGGCAGCTTGCGCTTCGGTTTCGGGATCGTGCCGAACGATTTCGCGATCCACGCCAGCGTCTGCGACGGTTCGAACTTGCCGGCCACCAGCAGCACGGCGTTGTCGGGCTGGTAGTAGGTGCGATAGAAAGCTTGCAGATTCTCGATGCGGACATTCTCGATATCGCTGCGGTTGCCGATCGTCGAGCGGCCGTAGCTGTGCCAGTCGTAGGCCACGCTTTGCATGCGCTTGAGCAGCACTTCGAAGGGGCCGTTTTCTCCGCTTTCGTACTCGTTGCGCACCACCGTCATTTCCGAATCGAGGTCTTTTTTGGCGATGAAGGAATGCACCATGCGGTCCGCCTCCATCTGCAGCGCCCATTGCAGGTTGTCGCCGCCGGCCTGGAACACTTCGTAGTAATTGGTGCGGTCGTACGAGGTGGTGCCGTTGTATTCCATGCCGCGGTCGGCGAACTGCTGCGGGATGCTGCGATTCTTCGGCGCGCCCTTGAACATCATGTGTTCGAGCAGGTGCGCCATGCCGGTCTCGCCATAGTTTTCATGGCGAGATCCAACCAGGTAAGTGACGTTGACGGTGACGGTGGGTTTTGACGCGTCCGGGAACAGCAGCACCTTCAGGCCATTCGGCAGGCGGTACTCGGTGATGCCTTCGACCGCGGGACCCTTGACGACGCCGTGCGGCAGCGTTTGCGCCGCGACCGGCGACAGCAGGGTGACAGTGCAGAACAGCGCAGCAAGGCGCGGGACAAACGGGTATGAAGT
Source organism: Pseudomonadota bacterium (assembly GCA_040389645.1). Classification (GTDB taxonomy): domain Bacteria; phylum Pseudomonadota; class Gammaproteobacteria; order Burkholderiales; family Burkholderiaceae_D; genus Rugamonas. The sequence continues at coordinate 94,896 of JAZJZT010000002.1, forward strand.
CATGGAGGGCGCAAGGGCAAAACCCCATCGTACCCTACTTCATGGCCGCGCCGACCGCACTTTATATTACGTTACAAAGGCGCGGCGCGAAGATCAGGGACGCGGCTCGTCCGGCAGCGGCAGCAGGCAGGCGTCGACCACCTGCAAGCCATTGTCGCGCGCGAAGTCGACGACGAAGTGATAGGCCATCGGTTCGACCTGGCGCAGGCTGGCGTTGACCACCACCGCCTTGATCCCGTTGAGCACGGTGGGACGCACCAGCGGCGAGAACTGCAAGTGCGCGTTCGGCCCGCCCGTGCCTTCGGGCCGGAAGCACGACATCACGCCGCACAACCGTTCGGCCCAGTCGCTGGGTCGGAATTGCTTGCCATCGGCGGTAACACCGAGGATGAAGAACTCGTTGGCGAGTTCCTTGGGATTTTGAGCTAACTCGGCCATAGTGGCTTATCGCTTACCAGAGGGGGTGCGTGGAAATTCTTAGGTATTATATCTTATAGAAGACCTAAGCAGATAAGTACTTGATTTGAAACACGCCCGGCGGCATGGCTGGATAAAGCCTTGCCGCCAAAAAACGGTATTGTAACCCGCCCTACCTGTCATTCAGCTGTCGGTCCGCCCACGATCCGGGGCGAATTACCCCAGCCACACCGCGCCCGACAGCAACAACAGCAGCATCATCCACAGCAGCAGCGCGCGCCAGACCAGGCCGACCGTGCTTTGCAGCGCGCGGATGCCCGGCTCCTCGCCCGGCAGCGCTTCGACTTCCATGTCTCCACTGTCGACGGTGGCCGCGTCGGCCGGCAGCACGCGCGCCGCGTGTTCGTACGGCGTGCCCAGGCGCACGCCCATCGCGCCGCCGCCGGCCGTCAAAATGATGCCGATCGCCTCGTCCTGCCAGCGCTGCGCGAAATTGCGCCACGCGTAGATCGCATCCTCGAAATTGCCGACCACGGCGAACGCCACGGCGGTCAGGCGCGCCGGCACCCAGTCGATCCAGTAAAAGGCGCGCGTGGCGAATTCGCCGAACGCTTCGTTGCGCATGTGCTCGGGTTCATTCCAGGCGCGCGCCAGGTATTCGGAGACGCGGTACAGCACGGCGCCGGCCGGGCCGAGCGGCATCAGGAACCAGAAGAATACGCCGAACACGTTGCGGTGCGTGGTAATCAAGGCTTTCTCGACGGCGATGCGGGCGATCTCCCCCGTTTCCATGCCGACCGTGTCGAGCCTCGTCCATTCGGCCAGCAGCGCGCGCGCCGCGGCCTCGTCGCCGGCGTTCAAGGCCAGCTGGATCGACGTGAAATAATGGCTGTAATGGCGAAAGCCCAGCGTCAGGTAAACGATGACGATATTCCACGCGAACGCGGCCAAAAACAGCTTGTAGTACACCAGCACCCAGTAGATCGCCGCGGCCGGCGCCACCAGTGCGAATATCATCAGACACCAGCCCATGCGGCCGTGGTTCGCATGGCCGGCATTGAACCAGGCTTCCATGCGCACCGCCAGACTCTTGATCTCGGCATAGATCGGATTATCCGCGCGCAGCGGCTTCATCTGCTCGATCAACAGAGCGCAGAGAATGGAAAGAAATGTCATCGAACGTCCTTTAAATCAGCAATCCCGTAATGCCCGCTACGATAGCGCAGTGCATGGCCGGAATCAAACTTATTCAGCGCGCAGGAAATGAAACAGATTGCGCAGCATGCCGGCGGTCGCGCCCCAGATATAGAAGCGCTGGTAGGGCATCGCATAGAAATGGCGGCGGCCGCCGGCCAGCTCGAACGACAGGCGCTGGTGGTTCAATCCATCCATCAGGAAGGCCAGCGGCACCTCGAAGATTTCCGCCACCTCGTCCGGGTCGGCCTGCAACGTGAACGGCGGGCGCACCAGCGCCACCACCGGCGTCACGCTGTAACCGGTGCCGGTGTAATAGGTCGGCAGCATGCCGAGCACGTCGACGTGACTGCGGTCCAGGCCGATCTCTTCTTCCGATTCGCGCAGCGCCGTCTCGACCGCGCCGGCATCGTACTCTTCGGCGCGCCCGCCGGGAAAGCTGATCTGGCCGGCGTGGTTGTTCAGGTGCGCGGTGCGCTGGGTCAAGAGGAGGGTCAAGCCCCCTTCCCGCTCGACCAGCGGGATCAGCACCGAGGCCGGGGTCGGATTCGGGCGCGCCACCAGCGCCTCTTCCAGCGTTTCGGGAATCCAGGCGGCGGGCGGGCTCGCGAAACGCGCGCGCAGCCAGGCCGGCGCCAGGCGTTCGGGTGGCACGGCCGCTTCGCCGGCGATGCCATCGATAGGGAGTTGCTGCGGGTCGAACAGGGGCTTGGCCAAAATCACCTCCAAAATGCAAAAAGGGCACCGCAGTGCCCCTTCGATCCAAACACAAACGCTGATTATGCGCTTGCTTTCGCCGCGGCTGGGCGACGGTTTGGCAGTTTTTCCTTGATACGTGCGGATTTGCCCGAACGCTCGCGCAGGTAGTACAGCTTGGCGCGACGTACGTCACCGCGGCGTTTCACTTCGATCGAAGCGATCAGCGGCGAATACAATTGGAAGGTACGCTCGACGCCTTCGCCGGACGAGATCTTGCGAACGATGAAGTTCGAGTTCAGGCCACGGTTGCGACGGGAGATGACGACGCCTTCGTAAGCCTGGGCGCGCTTGCGGGTGCCTTCGACCACGTTGACATTGACGATCACGGTATCGCCAGGTGCAAAATCAGGAATGGTTTTGCCCAGGCGAGCGATTTCTTCTTGCTCGAGTTGTTGAATCAGGTTCATTTTTATGACTCCAATAACCATCTTGCCGGCGCACTGTGGCTTGCAGTACAAGCCGCCCGGTAGAGGATGGGGTTAAACACGCGGGCGACATGCCCGCTTGGGAACTACACAGGTTTTATATTAAACCTGCCAAAAACTTTTCATCGAGCCGCGTCAGCAATCCTGCCGCGCGCGCTTTTACCAACAAATCCGGGCGCTTGCGCGCGGTCGCTTCCAGCATGCGCTGGCGGCGCCATTTTTCGATCTCGGCGTGATTCCCCCCCATCAGCACGGGCGGCACGGCGACGCCGTCATACGTTTCCGGCCGCGTGTAATGCGGCGAATCGAGCAGGCCGTTGACAAAACTGTCTTCGACGGCCGATGCATCGGTATTCAATACGCCGGGCAGCTGGCGCACCACGGCATCCATCAGCGCCATCGCCGGCAACTCTCCGCCCGACAGCACGAAGTCGCCGAGGCTGATTTCCTCGTCGACGCAGCGGTCGAGCAGGCGCTGATCGACCGCTTCGTAGCGGCCGCACAAAATCACCAGGCCCGGCTCGGTCTTCAGCTGCATCACGCGCTCGTGCGTCAATTGCCGGCCTTGCGGCGACATGAACACCACGCGCGGACGCGGCAGACCGGCGTCGAGCTGGCGCTGGCGGGCCGCGCCGAGCGCCGCTTCCAGCGGCTTGGCCAGCATCACCATGCCCGGGCCGCCGCCATACGGGCGGTCATCCACGGTGCGGTGATTATCCGTCGTGAAATCGCGCGGATTCCACAGCGACAAGCCCCATTTTTGTTGCTCGTGCGCGCGGCGGGTCACGCCCGACTGCGTCAGCGCGGCGAACATTTCAGGGAACAGGGTTACGACATCAAATTGCATCGCCATCCGGCTCCACAGGGTGCTGCATGACGATGGCCGCGCGGGCCGGCTTAATAATCCAGGCCCCAGTCGACCGTGATCTTGTTCGCTTCTTTATCCACCTTGATGATGAACTGGTCGACGAACGGGATCAGGCGCTCTTGCGCCGCAGGCGCTGCCTCCGCGGACGGGTCGGCCACCGGAGCGACGCGCAAGATCGATTGCGGTCCGTTGCTCATCATGTCGCTGACCTGCCCCAGGCATTCGCCCTGCAAATTCTCTACTGTCAGCCCGATCAGATCGGACCAATAAAATTCATCGGCCGACAGCTCGGGGAACTGGCTGCGCGGCACGTACACGGCGGCGCCCTTGAGCGCTTCCGCGACATTCCTGTCGGCCATTCCCTCCAGCTGGGTCACGACGTCGCCGCCATGCATTTTCGCCCGCTTGACATTGACGTCATGCAGGCTCGGCTTGTCCAGCCACCAGGTCGTGATGTGCAACAACGCATCCGCATCGTCGGAAAAAGGGCGTACCCGGATTCCGCCTGCGACGCCGTAAGGGCCGGAGACAAAGCCTACCTGCACCAGGTCATCGGGGACTTGCACCCCGGATGCGATCTTGTCAGTCAAACCTGGGCTCAGACTTAAGCTGCCTTGTTGGAGGCGATCAGACGGGCAACGGTAGGCGACAATTGTGCGCCAACGCCTTCCCAGTAAGCCAGGCGGTCTGCGGTAACGCGGAATGGCACTTCAGCGCCCGAAGCCATCGGGTTGTAGAAACCGATGCGTTCGATGAAGCGGCCGTCGCGGCGATTGCGCGAATCGGTTGCAACGATGTTGAAGAATGGGCGCTTCTTGGCGCCTCCACGAGCTAAACGAATAACGACCATAATATTTCCAAAAAGTGTGCTGAGACGGAAAAAGCCGCAAATTATAGCGTGCTTTCTCTTCCGGCAGCAAGTTTTAATGTTAAGGGAGGTGAGTTTGGGGCAATCGAAGATTATCCCCCACTCGCGCGGTCACGGCAAGCCTGTTGTACGTTAAAAAAGCTGGGCCGGGGCCGCATTATGACCCATACTGCCGGTTTTCCCGAAATTGCCTGCGCATTATGTCCGTTCCGCACAAAAACAAGTCCTTCGCCACGCTGCTCGCCTTTATCGCCGGCGGCGTCGGTGTCCACCGTTTCTACCTGCGCGGCAGCAAGGATGCCTGGGGCTGGCTGCATCTCGCCAGCGTGCCGGCCGTGGCGGCGGTGATGGCGGCCGCGCCGCAGGCCGACATTTATTTCAAGCTGTTGCCGCTGTTCATCTCGATGCTGGCCGGCTTCCTCGAAGCGCTGGTCCTGGGCCTGATGTCCGACGAGAAGTGGGATGCGACATTCAATGCCGGTTCGGGCCGCCAGTCCGAATCGACCTGGCCGCTGGCGCTGCTGCTGGTGGCGACCCTGATGGTCGGCGCTTCCAGCCTGATCGCGGCAATTTCCCGCCTGTTTGACTTGCTGTACACTGGAGGCGCATACGGCTGACTTGCCGTTCCGACTATTTCTTCGCGCGCCCAGTCCATGACGCTTCGTACCACCCGCCTGCCCTTGCGCGCGCTGGCCCTGGGGGCCATGCTCAGCCTGGCCGCCGGCGCCAGCGCCGGAGAACGCCTGACCTGGGGCTGGTTCAACGCCGCACCCTACATGATTGCCGACGGCCCCGACCGCAACCAGGGCATCTTCGACCAGGTGCGCCTGCTGCTGAAGGAAAAACTGCCCGGCTACGAACACCGGGACGTGCAGGCGCCGTTCCCGCGCATCCTGCAGGAAATCAAGCATGGCCAGCCATGGTGCTTCATCGGCGGCGTCAAGACCCCGGAGCGCGAACAGCTGGCGTATTTTTCACTGCCGGTCGCCGTCTTTTTACCGTTCAAGGTCGTGGTGCGCAAGGACCGGCTGGCCGAATTCGGCCATGGCGACAGCATCTCTCTGGCGTCGCTGCTGGCGAACGGCACGCTGCACAGCAGCGTGCTGCGCGGGCGCACCTTCACGCCGTCCATCGATGCGCTGCTGCTGCAACAGCCGATCCGCCAATACCATTCCGAATTCAACGAAGCGCTGCAAATGCTATTGGCGCGACGCCTCGATTACCTGATCGAATTACCTATCATCAGTACCTATTCGGCGCGCCAGATGGGGAAAGATGGCGAACTGGTGGCGCTGACGATACGGGAAAATGCCGGCATCACATTCAACCGCGTGATGTGCCCGAAAACCGAATGGGGCAAGCAAGTCGTGCAGCAGGTCGACGCCGTGCTGCGCGCCGAGCGCGCCAGCGCGCGCTACCGCCGCATCGTCGAACAATGGTCGGACGAGGACGCGGTACGCACCATCCGCGCGCTCTACTCTCACCAGTTCCTGCAGGCGGAATGAACAGCCCGCTGGCGGCGCGCCTGCTGCGCATCATCTTCGGCTGTTATTTTGTCGTCACGCTGGTCGTCACCTGCGCGCAACTGGCGGCCGACTACCGCAATACCGAGCAGCGCCTGACGCAGGAACTCGGCGCAATGCAAAATACCTTCGGCCCCGGCATCACCGATGCGCTGTGGCGCTTCAATGGCGACGTGCTGAGCGGCATCCTGACCGGCGTGCAGGCGCTGCCGATCATCATCGGGGTCAAGGTCGAAGACGAGAAAGGCGAACTGCTGCGCGCGGCCGGCACCGTCACGGATTTCAAGGGCCAGCGCATGCAGGCCGGCGCCGGCGGCCAGTTGCACCCGGCCGGGCCGCGCCGCATGCTGTTCGACCACATCTTCAGCCGCCGCTTCGACGCGGTCCACGTCGACGAGGCCGGAGAACGGCACCTGGTCGGGCGCTGGACCGTCTATTCGAGCCAGCAAGTCATCGTCAGCCAGGTCGAATACAGTTTTTTACTCATCCTCGTCAATTCCGTCATCAAGACGCTGGCGCTGTGGTTCATCTTCCTGTTCGTGATCCGGCGCGCGCTGGGCCAGCCGTTGACGCAGATGAGCGCCTTCGTCGACACGCTCCACATCGACAATATCGGCGACCGCGAATTCGTGCTGCACGACAGCGGCCGCCACGAATTGCACCTGCTGACCGACAAATTGAACCAGATGGCCGGCAAGATCCGCAAATCCGTCGCAGAAAACGCCGCGCTCGTGGTCGAACTGACGGAAATGAACCGCACGCTGGAAAGCCAGGTGGCCGAGCGCACCAGCGAATTGCAGCGCGTGGCCAGCACCGACATGCTGACCGGCCTGCACAACCGGCGCAAGGCCGACGAAGTGCTGAACGATGAAATCGAACGGGTGCAGCGCTACGGCGGCGCATTGGCCATCGTCCTGCTCGACATCGACCATTTTAAACAGACCAACGACAGTTACGGCCACCCGGCCGGCGACCGCGTGCTCGCCAGCGTGGCGGCGATGCTGCGCACCGGCGCGCGCAGCATCGACAGCGTGGGCCGCTGGGGCGGCGAGGAATTCATGGTGATCTGCCCGCAGACCGACTTGCGCGGCGCGGCGGAACTGGCCGAACAGCTGCGCCTGTGCATCGCCGACGCCACCTTCCCCGAAATCGGCAGCAAGACCTGCTCGTTCGGCGTGGCCGCGCTGGCGAGCGGAGAGGATGGCGCGGCGCTGGTGGCGCGCGCCGACGCCGCGCTGTACCGCGCCAAGCAGCTGGGACGCAACCGGGTCGCAACGGAAGCCGCCGCCTGACCGCTGCGAGGCGCTGCATTGGCGCTATACTGCGGCGATACCCGCCATAAATCATTCCTCATGAAAATCCGCTCCTTGACCGCATTCCTGCTGCTGGCCGCCCTGTCCCCGGCGGCGCTGGCGCAGGTTCCGAGCACGCCGGAACAGGCGCAAGCCATGAAGGCGCGCGGCATCCAGTCGCCGGCTCCGAGTACGCCGGCGCAGGCGGAAGCCTTGAAGGCGCAACTCATGCAGCCACCGCCGGCACCGCCGCCTCCCCCACCGGCGCCCGACCCGGCCATCGCCAAGGAACAGTACATGTTGGCCACCCGGCAGGCGGCCGCGCGCTATGCGGCCGACAAGAAGCAGTGCGCCGAGGAAAGCGATCCTGGCGCCGCCGCGCAATGCCAGCGCGACGCCAAGGCGAGCTATGACAAGGCGCTGGGCGAATCGAAGGGAGAATTGAAGGCGGCCAACGCCAAGCCGGAATCGTGCAGCGATTGCGCGCGCGTGACGGAAATCGCGGCCGGTGAAAAAAAGGGAGAGCCCGGGCCGATCGGAGAAATCGCCGGCGGCGTGGTCGGCGCGCTGCTCGGCAACATGGCCGGAGGAGGCAACGGCAAGAAGGCGATCGCCGCCGCTGCCGGCGCGGCCGGCGCCTATGCCGGCGGCAAGGTCGAAGAAAAGATCAAGACCGTCAAGTTCTGGACCGTCAAGGTGCAATACGACGACGGCACCGACGGCAGCTTCACCTTCGACAAGCAACCGGCATTCGCCGTCGGCGATGTCGTCAGGAAGGTCAAGGATGGCATCGTGCCGAAGCTGGCGCCGCCGAAATAGGGTGCGGGTGTCAATGCCGTTCAATGAAGCCGCAGACCATTGTCATTCCCGCGCAGGCGGGAATCCCATTATTTTGCGTTCCGAACGGTGCATAAAAATGGGATTCCCGCCTGCGCGGGAATGACAGATCTGGCGCCAACTTCAGGGTATTGCAGTCTCAGGCTACTTTTACATTCACAGCGCCTGTCAGAACTGCTCTTCGCTCAGCGCCAGCACGCCGGCGCTGCCGTCGATGATCGAGGCGCGGATGCCGCCCGATTGCGATACGAAGTGGTCGGCGAAGAAGCGCGCGGTGGCGATCTTGGCCTTGTAGAAGCTGGCGTCGCCATCGCCGGCGTCGAGCTTGCGCTGCGCGACCAGCGCCGCGCGACCCATCTGCCAGCCGCCCAGCACGATGCCGGCCAGTTTCAGGTACGGCACGCTGCCCGCGAACACGGCCTTGATGTCGGACTTCATGTTCGCCACCACGTAGTCGACCACCGCTTCCAGATCGGCGCTGCCTTGCGCCAGCTGCTTGCGGATCGCGGCGAAATCGGCGCCTTCGAGTTCGGCCAGTTGGGCTTCGGTCGCGCGCACTTGCGCAATCAATCCCTTGGCGACTTTGCCGCCGTCGCGCACGGTCTTGCGGCCGACCAAGTCGTTGGCCTGGATCGCGGTCGTGCCTTCGTAGATCGTCAGGATCTTCGCATCGCGGTAGTGCTGCGCCGCGCCCGTCTCTTCGATGAAGCCCATGCCGCCGTGCACCTGCACGCCGTCGCGGGTGACGTCTTGCGACAGTTCGGTCGACCAGCCCTTGATGATCGGCACCAGGTATTCATAAACAGCCTGGTTGCTGGCGCGTACGGCCGCATCTTCATGGTGATGGGCCGCGTCGTAGATCGAGGCGCCGACATAGGCCAGCGCGCGCGCCGCTTCCGTCTGCGAGCGCATGTTCATCAACAGGCGGCGCACGTCCGGGTGGTGGATGATGGAGACAGGACCGGCGGAACCTGCCAGGTCGCGCGACTGCACGCGGTCCTTGGCAAAAGCGACCGCCTGCTGGTACGCGTTTTCGGACAGGCCGACGCCCTGCATGCCGACGCCGAAGCGGGCCGCGTTCATCATGATGAACATGTATTCCAGGCCGCGGTTCTCTTCGCCGACCAAGGTGCCGATCGCGCCGCCGTTGTCGCCGAACTGCAATACGGCGGTCGGACTGGCCTTGATGCCGAGTTTATGTTCGATCGACACGCAATGCACGTCGTTGCGCTCGCCCAGCGAACCGTCGGCGTTGACGTGGAATTTCGGAACGACGAACAGCGAGATGCCCTTGACGCCTTCCGGTGCGTCCGGCGTGCGCGCCAGCACCAGGTGGACGATGTTCTCGGCCATGTCGTGTTCACCGTAAGTGATGAAAATCTTGGTGCCGAACACTTTATAGGTGCCGTCGCCCTGCGGCACGGCGCGCGAACGCACGGCGGCCAGGTCGGAACCGGCTTGCGGTTCCGTCAGATTCATGGTGCCTGTCCATTTGCCGGTGACCAGCGGTTCCAGGTAGGTTGCCTTCATCTCGTCGCTGCCGGCTGTCAGCAGCGCTTCGATCGCGCCGTCCGACAGCAGCGCGACCAGCGCGAACGCCAGGTTGCAGCCGTGCAGCATCTCGACGCAAGGCGTTCCCACCAGCTTGGGCAAGCCCTGGCCGCCGAAATCGGTCGGGTGCTGCAAGCCTTGCCAGCCGGCTTCGGCGAACTGCTTGAATGCTTCCTTAAAACCCTTGGAGGTAGTGACGTTGCCATCTTTCCAGAAACTCGGTTCCTGGTCGCCGCTGTGGTTCAGCGGAGCGATCACGCCGCTGACGAACTTCGCGTTTTCTTCCAGAACGGCTTCGGCCGTTTCCGGAGTCGCGTCTTCGCAGCCTGGCAGCTTGCTGACGTCTTCCAGGTTGGCAAGTTCGTTCATCACGAACAACATATCTTTCAGTGGCGCTTGATAGCTCATCTTCTTCTCCAAGAAAAAGGCCACGAGAGCGGCATCTGTGCCGCCCGACGTGGCCCGGTAATTAAATACTGCGGTATTAACCCAGTTCTTTGACCAGTTGTGGCACGATTTCGAACAGATCGCCAACGATGCCGTAGTCGGCCACGGAGAAGATCGGTGCTTCCGGATCCTTGTTGATGGCGACGATGGTTTTAGAGTCCTTCATGCCGGCCAAGTGCTGGATCGCGCCGGAAATGCCGACCGCGAAGTACAGCGATGGCGCCACGATCTTGCCGGTCTGGCCGACTTGCCAGTCATTCGGCACGTAGCCCGCGTCGACGGCGGCGCGCGATGCGCCCATCGCCGCGCCCAGCTTGTCTGCCAGCGGTTCGAGGATCTTGAACGCATCGCCGGAACCCATGCCGCGGCCACCGGAAACGATCACCTTGGCGGCGGTCAGTTCAGGACGGTCCGACTTGGCCAGTTCGCGGCCAACGAACACCGACTTGCCGGAGTCGCCGACGGCGGCCACGGTTTCGACGGCAGCCGAACCGCCGGTCGAGGCGGCGGAATCAAAACCGGTGGTGCGCACGGTGATGACCTTGACCTTGTCCGACGATTGCACGGTGGCGATCGCGTTGCCGGCGTAGATCGGGCGCTCGAAGGTATCGGGCGAATCGACCTTGGTGATTTCCGAGATCTGCGCCACGTCCAGCTTGGCGGCCACGCGCGGCAGGATGTTCTTGCCGTAGGCGGTGGCCGGGGCCAGGATGTGCGAGTAGTTGCCGGCCAGCGCCAGCACTTGCTCGGCGATGTTTTCTGCCAGGCCGTCGGCGAAGTGCGGAGCGTCGGCCACCAGTACCTTGGTGACGCCGGCGATTTTCGCAGCCTGCTCGGCGGCGGCGCCGGCATTGCTGCCTGCGACCAGCACGTGGACTTCGCCGCCGCACTGCGCAGCCGCGGTGACGGTGTGGTGGGTGCTGCCTTTCAGGCTAGCGTTGTCGTGTTCAGCGATAACTAATGCGACCATGATTTTTCCTGTATTTTTACTAAAACCAGCGGCAGAACCTGGGGTCAGACCCTCCGCGCCACACGCCAACACATAAGCCTGCGGCGCGGATCGCGAGTCTGACCCCGGCCTTTACATCTGATTTAAACAATATTGAACGGCCAGGCCGCGTTAGATGACTTTGGCTTCGTTGCGCAGCTTGGCGACCAGAGTCGCCACGTCCGGCACCTTGATGCCGGCCGAACGCTTGGCAGGCTCGACCACTTTGAGGGTCTTCAGGCGCGGGGTCACGTCGACGCCCAGGTCTTCCGGCTTGACGGTCTCGAGCGGCTTTCTCTTTGCCTTCATGATGTTCGGCAAGGTCACATAGCGCGGCTCGTTCAGGCGCAGGTCGGTGGTGATGATGGCCGGCAGCCTCAAAGACAGGGTTTCCAGGCCGCCGTCGACTTCGCGGGTGACTGTGGCCTTGCCGTCTTCCAGCACGACTTTCGAGGCGAAGGTGGCTTGTGGCCAACCCAGCAGGGCAGCCAGCATCTGGCCGGTCTGGTTCGAATCGTCGTCGATGGCCTGTTTGCCCAGGATGATCAGTTGCGGCTGTTCCTTGTCGGCCAGCGCCTTGAGCAGCTTGGCCACGGCCAGCGGTTCCAGCTCGACCTCGGTTTCCACCAGGATGCCGCGGTCGGCGCCGATCGCCATGCCGGTGCGCAGGGTTTCCTGGCACTGGGTCACGCCGCACGAGACGGCAACCACTTCGGTGACTTTGCCGGCTTCTTTCAGGCGCATCGCTTCTTCGAGCGCGATCTCGTCGAACGGGTTCATCGACATTTTGACATTGGCGATATCGACGCCAGTGCCGTCGGATTTGACGCGCACTTTGACGTTGTAGTCGACCACACGTTTGACGGGTACCAAGACTTTCATAGCTGTGCCTTTGGGAAAATTTAAGGGTATAACGGGACTGAAGGTGCGCTAGATTATATGAGAATTTCTCGCGGCACACTGAATTTAAGCACGATCGTGCGTTTTTTTGTTAGTATAACTCATCTAAACTCGTGATGTTTGGCATTTCCATCTAAATCCTTGCCTAAATCGTCGGCAAGCCACCCGCAAGACGGAGCCTTCCGCCTCGCCCGGGTTCGACAGGTTTATTTCCGTTGCATCAAGAAGACAAATTCGGTCCCGTACTGCACATGCGACAGCAAGGCATTGCCGGTCTGCTTGGCGAACGCCTGGAAATCACGCACCGAACCAGGGTCGGTCGCCATAATGCGCAGCACTTCTCCACTTTGCAGCTCGGCCAGGGCTTTCTTCGCTTTTAAAATCGGCAGCGGACAGTTCAGGCCCCTCGCATCGAGTTCTTTGTGGAATTCCATGATCTCGTTTTCAAGTAATGTGTCGCTCATCATCAATATCCCCGCTCGAATTGTTGTACTGATTTTCCAATACTACCTCAATTCAACGGACTTGACGCGGTGCACCATAATAGTTCATTTCCCGTTGCAAGTACACAACGAGAAATTCAAGTCAACAAGGGCCTGCACTCTCGTGCAGGCCGCATTTTTGCTATCAGACGCGCTGTTCGACCCATGCTGCAACGCCAGCTAAAGCGCCCGGCAATGCCGCAGCATCGGTACCGCCGGCCTGCGCCATATCGGGGCGGCCGCCACCTTTTCCGCCCACTTGCTGTGCAACGAAATTGACCAGGTCACCGGCCTTGACGCGCGACGTCGCATCGGCCGTGACGCCGGCGATCAGGCTGACCTTGCCGTCGGCCACGCTGGCCAGCACGATGGCGGCCGTTTTCAGCTTGTCCTTGAGCTTGTCCATCGTCTCGCGCAGGCGCGCGACATCGGCGCCGTCCAGCGTCGCCGCCAGCACCTTGATGCCCTTGATCTCGACGGCCTGGGTCGCCAGTTCATCGCCCTGGCCGGACGCCAGTTTAGATTTCAAGGCCGCCAATTCCTTTTCCAGCGTCTTGACGTGGTCCTGCACCTGGCCGATACGCGCCGTCAGCTCGTCCGGCGTCGATTTCAGCGCCGCCGCCGCTTCGTGCAGGCGGCGATTCAGGCTTTGCACCAGCGCCAGCGCGCCGACACCGGTGACGGCTTCGACGCGACGGATGCCGGCCGCGACGCCGCCCTCGCCAATGATCTTGAACAGGCCGATGTCTCCGGTGCGCTGCACGTGCACGCCGCCGCACAGTTCTTTCGAGCTGCCGATGTCGAGCACGCGCACTTCGTCGCCGTATTTTTCACCGAACAGCGCCATCGCGCCATGCTTGACGGCGTCGTCGAACGACATGTTATGCGCCTGCGTCGCGTGGTTTTCCAGGATTTCGCGGTTGACGATGGTTTCGACCTGCGCGATTTCGTCGGCCGTCAGCGCGGCGTTGTGGCTGAAATCGAAACGGGTCTTGTCCGGGTCGACCAGAGAACCCTTTTGCGCGACGTGCGAACCGAGCACTTCGCGCAAGGCCTTGTGCATCAGGTGGGTCGCCGAGTGGTTGCGGATGGTGCGGCCGCGCTTGGCCTCGTCGACCTGCGCCGACACCTTGTCGCCCACCTTCAATGTACCGGTCTGCAGCACGCCGTGCTGGCCGAACACGTCGGCCTGGATTTTCAGCGTATCTTCGACTTCGAAGGCCGCATTGGCGCTGTTGATCGTGCCCTGGTCGCCGACCTGGCCGCCGGATTCCGCGTAAAACGGCGTCGTGTCGAGCACGACGATGCCCTGCTCGCCCGCGTTCAATTGCTGCACCGGCGCGCCATTGGCGTACAGCGCGATCACGGTCGCATCGTAAGCCAGTTGATCGTAGCCGACGAACGCGGTTTTCTCGCCCGAATACTCGACGTTGGCGGCCATTTTGAACTTGCCGGCGCCCTTCGCAACCGCTTTCTGGTTTTCCATCGCGGCAGTAAAGCCGGCTTCGTCCAGCGTCACATTGCGTTCGCGGCAAATGTCGGCCGTCAGGTCGAGCGGGAAACCGTAGGTGTCGTACAGCGTAAAGGCGGTGGCGCCGTCCAGGTTTTTACTGTCTTTCGCCAGTTGCGCTTCGAGGATCTTCATGCCGTTTTCCAGCGTTTCGCCGAAACGTTCCTCTTCCGCCTTCAGCACTTGCGCCACGCGCGCCTTCGCTTCGGCCAGTTCCGGATAGGCGGTGCCCATCTCGACATTCAAATCTTCCACCAGCTTGTAGAAGAACGGTTTCGTCTGGCCCAGCTTGTGGCCGTGGCGCAGCGCGCGGCGGATGATGCGGCGCAGCACATAACCATGACCTACCGCGCCCGGGATGATGCCGTCGACGATCAGGAACGAGGCCGCGCGGATGTGGTCGGCGATCACGCGCAGCGATTTGCTTTCCAGGTCCGTGGCGCCGGTTTCGCGCGCGGCGGCCTTGATCAGGTTCTGGAACAGGTCGATTTCATAGTTGCTGTGCACGTGTTGCAACACGGCCGCCAGGCGCTCCATGCCCATGCCGGTATCGACACACGGCTTCGGCAGCTTGTTCATGTTGCCGGCTTCGTCGCGGTTGAACTGCATGAACACCAGGTTCCAGATTTCGATGAAGCGGTCGCCGTCTTCCTCGGCCGAACCCGGAGGGCCGCCCCAGATGTCGGCGCCGTGGTCATAGAAAATCTCGGTGCACGGGCCGCACGGGCCGACGTCGGCCATCTGCCAGAAATTGTCGGACGCGTAACGCGAACCCTTGTTGTCGCCGATCCGGATGATGCGCTCTTTCGGCACGCCGATTTCGTTGGCCCAGATATCGTAGGCTTCGTCGTCCTCGAAATAGACGGTGACCGTCAATTTGTCGGCCGGCAGCAGGTAGACCTTGGTCAGCAGTTCCCAGGCGTAATTGATCGCATCGCGCTTGAAATAATCGCCGAAGCTGAAGTTGCCCAGCATTTCGAAGAAAGTGTGGTGGCGCGCCGTGTAGCCGACGTTTTCCAGGTCGTTGTGCTTGCCGCCGGCGCGCACGCAGCGCTGCACGGACGTCGCGCGCGAATACGGGCGCGTATCGAGGCCGAGGAACACATCCTTGAACTGCACCATGCCGCTGTTGGTCAGCAACATGGTCGGATCATTGCCTGGCACCAGCGGGCTGGAACGGACGATCGAATGACCCTTGGATTCGAAAAATTTAAGGAACTTCTCGCGGATTTCAGATGATTTCATGTCGTATTGGCTAAGTTGCTGGCTGGGGCAAAGGGTTGATTATACGTGATTGGGATACGTTTAAAACCCACGGCAAGGTCTGGGGTCAGACCCCACGGGTCTGACCCCGGCTTTTGCCTCTGGTTTTTAAAAGGCCGGTCCGATCAGGTCGATACGGTCAGTACAAAAGCCGTCGACACCCCATCCCAGGATTTCGGTCGCGCGCGCCGGCTCGTTGACGGTATAGCAAAACAGTCCGAAACCGGCCGTTTTGACCGCCTGCGCCTGTTCTCGCGTCAAGTGTTTCTGGTTGGTGTGGATCGCCACCGCCCCCAATGTTTCGGCCTGTGCGCGCCAGTCCGGCGGCAGGCGGTCGAGCAGGTAGCCGCGCGGCACTTCCGGCGCGGCGTCGCGCGCGGCGGCCAGCGCCACCGGGCTGAACGACGACAATAGCGGCACCGCCGTCATGTCGCCATCGCGCAACTCGACCGCGAAGCGCGCGCGTGTTTTAAGGGCCACCCAGCGCCCGGTTTCCTCTTCAAAACCCGGCGCCGGCTTGATTTCGATATTCATCCAGATGCGCTGCGAGCGGCAGTAATCGATAAATTCCGTAAATAGCGGCACGGGTTCTCCGGCGAATTTCGGACCGAACCAGCTGCCCGCATCCTTGCGCACCAGGTCCGACGCCGGCGTGCGCGCGACGCTGCCCTGCCCTGCCACGGTGCGGCCAAATTCCGGGTCGTGCATGACGATGCCGATGCCATCCTTCGACAGCATGACATCGAATTCGACGGCGCGGAAACCGTAGGCCAGGCCGCAGCGCAGGGCGGCAATCGTATTTTCCGGCGCCAGCGTGCCGCCGCCGCGATGCGCGACGATTTTCGGATAGGGCCACATCGGGTCACCTCGCAAGTTAGGGATATGTTTTCAAAACATACCACAAGACGGTAAGCTGGCGGACCGACCAACGATCCCACAAGGTGACACTGATGACTGACATGCCCGTGACCGCGCCAAAAGCGTTAAGCCATATCCGCGTGCTCGACCTGAGCCGCGTGCTGGCCGGCCCCTGGTGCTCGCAAAACCTGGCCGACCTGGGCGCCGACGTCATCAAGATCGAACGCCCGGGCGGCGGCGACGATACGCGCGCCTGGGGTCCGCCGTACGCGCGCGACGCCGACGGCCGGGATACGACCGAAGCGGCATACTATCTGGCCGCGAACCGCGGCAAGCGCTCGGTGACGGTCGACATTTCCACAGAGGAGGGCCAGCAGATCATCCGCGACCTGGCGCGCCAGTCCGACGTGGTGCTGGAAAACTACAAGGTGGGGCAATTGAAACGCTACGGCCTCGATTACGATGCCTTAAAAACCGTCAAGCCGGACCTGGTGTACTGCTCGGTGACGGGATTCGGTCAGGATGGGCCGTATGCGCACCGCGCCGGCTACGATTTTCTGATCCAGGGTATGGGCGGCCTGATGTCCGTCACTGGGGAGCGCGACGACCTGCCCGGCGGCGGTCCGCAAAAGGCCGGCATCGCACTGACCGACCTGATGACCGGCATGTATGCGACCATCGCGATCCTGGCCGCGCTGACCCACCGCGACCGCAGCGGCGAAGGCCAGTTCATCGACATGGCGCTGCTCGATGTGCAGGTCGCGATGTTGGCGAACATGGGCAGCAATTATCTGAACAGCGGCGTCGCGCCGAAGCGCTGGGGCAATGCCCATCCGAACATCGTTCCTTATCAGACCTTCGCCTGCAGCGACGGTTACATCATCGTCGCCACGGGCAACGATGGGCAATACCGGAAATTCGTCGAGACGGGGGGAAGGCCGGAACTGGCGATCGATGCGCGCTACGCCACCAATCCGGTGCGCGTCAAGCACCGCGACGAACTGGTGCCGATACTGGCCGCGATGGTAAAAACCAAAACCCGGGAAGAATGGATCGTTCAACTGGAAGCGGTCGGCGTGCCGTGCGGGCCGATCAACGATATCGGCGACGTCTACCGCAATCCGCAGGTGCAGGCGAGACAGATGGTGGTCGACGTGCCGCACCCGACGGCCGGCACGATGCAACTGGTGCGCAGCCCGATGAAGATGTCCGGCACGCCGACCGATGGCGGCGCTGCGCCGCCGCTGCTGGGCCAGCACACCGAACAGGTGCTGCGCGAGCTGCTGGGACGCAGCCCGGAAGAAATCGGCGCCCTGCGCGACAAGGGCGTGCTGTAGCGGATTGATGGTCCGCGCTGGCGGGAACGCATGGCCAGCATGTGTTCCCGCCATGTCACGCATGCGTCCCTTGCCCTGGCATGTTCGTCTTGCGCAAGGACGCAAAAAGAAAAACCGTCAATGCAACTCGTGCTTCAACTCGGACAATTCATCGTGCACATGCTTGACCGCGCTTTTCATTTGCGGCGTCAGCGTGGTCACGCTGGAGCAGACTCTCTTGGCGCGGTCGCCCAGCAATTCCAGCGCGCCGACCATCTTGCGGATACCGGCCTCGTCGCACGCTTCCACCGCCTGCCTGGCCGCATCGGACTGGCGGTCCAGTTTCTGGATGCAGTCGCGCAGCTCGCTCGGCAGGTTGCGCTCGGCCGAGCAGGCTTGCGCCGCCTCCCCGATCGCCCGTTCGACCCGGATAAAACGTTGGCGTAGTTCTTGTTCTTGCAACATGATCACCTCCGTTGATAAGGCACAGGATGTGCCCGCCATAGTTGGACGGCCATGTCCCGGCGAAGTTGCGGTAGCCCGTTTGCGTGGCCTCAACCCGGCCAAGCCGACATCGTGGCTTGCCACACTTCCAGCGATGGATTGGGCATTGCACAATGAAATCGGATGTTGGTTGTAAGAACTTGTTACGAATGCAACCCCGATACCCGGCCTGGGTTACATTTCTGCAATGACAAACCGGCCACAAAAAACACTGGGATTGCTGATCACAGCGGCGCTGCACGTAGCGCTGCTGGGTGCCCTGCTGGCCCGGCAACCGTACCGGCCAGGTTCTGCGCGCAGTGGCGAGCGGCTTGAAATGCAATGGCTGTTGCCGATGGCGCCTCAAGTCCGGGCGCGCGCACCGCAATTACCTGCGCCGCTGCAGCCGCCGCAAGCGCCGCGCGACAAGGTGGCGGTGGCGCGTGCCGTGCGGCCGGCCGCGCCGCAAGCGATCACGGCGCCCACACCGTCCGGGTCGGCGCCGCAATTACCTGCGCAGGCGGCGGAAAGCGTGCCGGCCATCGGCGACCTGTCCGCCCCGCCGGCGGCGCCGGGCGCCGACACAGTGCTGCAACTGGCAAAGCGCGATATCGGCAAGATCGACAAGGAATTACGTCAAGGTAAAACGCTGGAATTAAAGGCGCCGCAAGACACGCTGCAAGCCAAACTGGAACGTGGTTTCGAGCAAGCCCACGCCGCCGTGCCGCCCAAATGGTATGAAGGCGCCCGCACCGAAAAAATCAGCACGCCGACCGGCAAACAAGTCTACAAGGTGACAACCGCCATCGCCAGCTTCTGCATCTACATCGCCGACGACGGCGTCAAGCGCTACATGACCTGCCCGGGCGAATAACCCCACCGCTGGGGTCAGGCCTGCGTTGTTGCCTTATTTGCTTGTCGTGGTTAAAGCATTCAAGCCAGTGCTGGTGTCCCGCGCATGGGGTCAGGCTTGCGTTGTTGCGTTGTTGGCGAGTTGCTTCAAGAGGTGGCTCGAATAACGCAACAACGCAGGCCTGACCCCATAGTAGCTGCACCACTGGGGTCAGGCCTGCGTTGTTGCCTTATTTGCTTGTCGTGGTTAAAGCATTCAAGCCAGTGCTGGTGTCCCGCGCATGGGGTCAGGCTTGCGTTGTTGCGTTGTTGGCGAGATGTTTCAAGAGGTAGCTCGAATAACGCAACAACGCAGGCCTGACCCCAGGGTTAGCTGGCGGCCAGCATCAGCGGTGGGGTCGTGACGGGGTTCAGGGTGCGCAAGCGCAGCGCGATCAACAGCGCGCCGCCGAGCGCGCTGCCGAGCAGTGCAACCACGCCGGGCCAGCCGGCCACGGCCCAGACCACGCCGCACAGCCAGCCGATCACGCTCGATCCGAGATAGTAAAAGAACAGGTACAAGGCGGAGGCCAGCGCTTGCGGCGCGCGGGCGCGGCGACCTACCCAGCTGCTGGCGACGGAGTGCGCGGCAAAAAAACCGAAGGTGAACAGCGCCATGCCGAGCAGGATGACGGGCAACGCAGCGCTCAACGTCAGCAGCAATCCAGCCAGCATCAGCGCCATCACGATCCACAATACGCCGCGCCGCCCCATCCGGTCGGCCATGCGGCCGGCCCAGACGGAACTGAAAATGCCGAGCAGATACAGGAAAGAGATCGCGCCCACCGTGCTCTGGCGCAGTTCGAACGGCGCGCCGAGCAGGCGATAGCCGATGTAGTTATAGGCGCTGACGAAACAGCCCATCAGCAGGAATGCCAGTGCGAACAACCATGGCAACCCGGCGTCCGTGCAGTGCTGGCGCAGGCCGGCCGGCAGCGCTTTCCAGCCGGCGGCGGCCGGCGTGAAGTGTTGTGAACGCGGCAGGCTGCGCCAGAATTCCCAGGCCGCCAGCAGGCCGGCCACACCCATCAAGGCCATCGCCAAGCGCCACGAATAAAAGTCACTGAGTACTGAAGTGAGCACTCGCCCCGCCATGCCGCCGAAGGCGCTGCCGCTGATATATAAGCCCATCGACAGGCCGAGCGACGCGGGTTCGATCTCTTCGCCGAGATAGGCCATCGCGATGGCTGGCATGCCGCCCAGCGCGAAGCCGAGCGCGGCGCGCATCATCAGCAAGTGGCTGTAGCTGTCGGCGGTGGCGCACAACAAGGTCATCGCGGCGGCGATCGCCATCGCGCCCACCATCAGCGGCTTGCGCCCGATACGGTCAGACAAGGCGCTCGACAGCAGCAGAGAAATCGCCAGCGCGGCCGTCGAAATGGATAAGGACAGGCTGCTTTGCGCGGGAGTGAGCGCAAACTGCTTGGCCAGCAGCGGCATCAAGGGCTGGATGCTGTACAACAGCGCGAAACAGGAAAAACCGCCGAAGAACAAGGCGCGGTTGGTACGTTTGAATGCGGGACTGCCGGCGGCGATGGCCATGACGCTTCTGCCTCGAAAAGAGATGGCTTCATCTTAGGATTGCGCATTAATACTGTCCAATATATATTTAAGTCATTACTAATACTTAAAACAGATTACTGGATCTGCCCTCCATGGAATTACGCCATTTGCGCTATTTTGTCGCCGTCGCCGAAGAGCTCAGTTTTACGCGCGCGGCCGAGCGGCTGCACATCGGCCAGCCGCCGCTGAGCCAGCAGATCCAGGCGCTGGAAGCGGAAGTAGGCGCGCAACTGCTCGAGCGCAGCAAGCGCTGGGTGCGCCTGACGGAGGCCGGCAAGTTATTCCTCGACGATGCGCGCCGCGTGCTGGCGCTGTCCGAACAGGCGATCGTCACGGCGCGTCGCGCGCAGCGCGGAGAGGCGGGAGAACTGCGCATCGGTTTTACGTTTTCGACGCCGTTCACTCCGCTGTTCGCCACCGTCATCAACCGTTATCGGCAGCACTATCCGGGCGTGACGCTGACGCTGCGCGAAATGGCGACCCTGCCGCAGATCGCCGCGCTGGAACAGCGCGAACTCGACCTCGGTTTCGTGCGCCCGCCGGAAGCGGCGATCCCGGACACGGTGGAATTGAGCGCGCTGCGCCACGATCCACTGGTGGTCGTACTGGCGAATGATTCCGCGCTGGCGCGCCAAAGCCAGATCGCAATCAGGGACTTGCAGGGATGGCCATTCGTCATGTACCCGAAAAATGCCGGCACCGGCATCTATCCGCAGATTTTTCGGCTCTGCCGCGAAGCCGGCTTCGCGCCGCAGATCGCGATGGAAGCGGGAGAGGCGTCGACCATCATCGGCCTGGTGGCGGCCGGCTGTGGCATTTCCGTGCTGCCCAGCTCATTCGACCGCATCCGCATGGATGGCGTCTGTTACCGCCCGCTGGCCGATCCGCAGGCCAGCACCACGCTGTCGCTGGCGCAGCGCCGCGACGGCGGCAACGCGCTGGTGCAAGCGTTTATTGCGCTGGCGCGCGAAGCCGCTGCCGAGCCCGGCAAGCATTGACGCCTCACTTGTCGTCGCGCGTTGGGGAAAACCAGAAGCGCGCCTGGTGCAGCGGCGTTTGCGCAGACATGTCCGGATTGGTCAATTCAAAGATCTTGCGCCGGCCAAGATTGGCGCGCTGGATCGAATCGGCATTGTAGGCATGGAACAGGCGGTCGAACGAACCGTCGTCGAGCGCGGCCAGCAAGCCCTGCTCCAGCGCCGCCGCCAGCGCGGCATTGCGGCGGTTGACAAAAAAATAGACGGCCGACGGAAAGTGCAGCGCCAGCGCCGGTTCGGCCACGATGCCCAGCCCGGCGTGCTGTTCGGCTTCTTCCCAGATCTGCGCGATCGAACGGGGCATGTAATCGAAACGGTTCGCCGCCAGCATCTGGTACAGACCGTCGGACGTGGTGCCGGTGACGACCGGCAAACCGTTGGCGCGCAGGATAGCCGTTTCGGCCCAGTCGAAACCGAGGCCGGCGCGCTGGCGCGCCAGCGCATCGACCTGCTCGATGTTCTGAAAAATCGCGCTGTCGCGCTGCCGTATCAAGGCGATGCGCCAGCCGAACAGGCCCTTGTCGAGCGGGATGCGCACCGGCAGCAGTTGCGCTTCGCGCGCACGGTTGGTCACCGCCCACGCCACGTCGAGCTTGCCTCCCGATGCCAGTTCGTGCAGCGCGCGGCTCTTTTCCATGCGCATGCGCCATTCCTGCAGGCGGTAGCGGGCCGGCGCCTTGCTCAGCGCCAGCTTCAGCATTTCGATGAAATAGGCGCGGTCGACCTCGTTCTGCGCCTGTGGATAACGCACGACGATGGGCGGTTCAGGAGCGGCCCGGCCCGGCGCCGCCAATGTCAGCGCCAGCGAGAACAATGCGTACCGGACCAATGTCTTGTACCCGCTCATCTGCGCCTCCCGTGAACACACTCCACGCCGCCAATACCGTTATGTCATTCCCGCGCAGGCGGGAATCCCATTTTAAAGTCCCAAACGGCGCAAAAAGATGGGATTCCCGCCTGAGCGGCGGTCCGGCGATCCGGAATGACAACTCTATAGCCTGGAGTTTTCTTGACTTGACGGATTACCATGCTCCCTATCTTGGGAGTCACGAATAATCGGCATCCAGTTCCGATCCGGCGTAATTTTCCAGTTCCGAGAACAGCGTTTTCATTGCCGTGCGGCCCGGCAAATGCTGCAGCACGGCGCAGTTGACGCGGTAGACGCCGATGCGGTCGAGCAGCACTGGGTGGTGCTGCACTGGCACCTTGGCCACCAGCGCACTCCACCCCTGTTCGAAATCCGGCTTGTTCTTGCGCACGGCCTTGACGAAGCGCTCGAATTCCTTCTGGCCGGTGCGCGCGACGATGCGCCCGCCGCCTTCGACGGCGAAGATGATCGCCAGCGCGATCACGCCTTCGGCATTCAAGTCGGTGTCGGTGACGGGGCCGCCGTCGTGGTGCCGGCGCAGCCAGCCGGCCAGGCGCACGATCGCCTGCACTTCCTTGCGTTGCTGGAATTGCACCTGGAAGCGTTCGGGACCGGACCAGTTCTGGTTCGGGTCGGCCAGGCACAGGTCGACGAACAGATCGCGCAGGCGGCGCTGCGTGTACACCGGGTCCTGGTCATACTCGCCGACCAGCGAATCTTCCGGCATTTGCGCCAGGTCCTTGATCTGCCGGAAACCGGCCTGGAACGCCGCCTCGGCGCCGTTCTCGATCAAAAAATCGAGCGCGGCTTCGTCGCTGTCGGCACCCAATACCTGTTCGAGGCCGAGCGAGACGCCGCCGACCGTCAGTTGCAGCGCGCGCGCAATACCGTCGGCGGTGCGGTCGTTGGTGAATTTTTCGGCCACCATCGCCGTGATGCCGGTCAGTTCGTCGGCCAGGATCGCGGCCACGTCCGGACGCGGGTCGCCCGGCAGCAGCTTGATCGCGCGCGTCAGGCGCGGCAGGTTTTCCCTGACGAGTGCCGGCAGCATCAGGAAAAGATCCCGGTGCCGATGCTGCGCCGCGTGCTGGCCGCCTTCGGCGCGCCGCGCGTGCTCGGCACCTGCTTGCGCAACCGGTACAGCAACTCCTTGGTCGAACGCTGCAAGAATTTCGGCTCGTCGTCCGGATCGTCGCTGAATTCGGCGTCGGCCAGGTCGGCGCTGTGGCGGAAGTCGGGGAACAGTTCGAACAGCGAACGATCCCATCCATCCT
Source organism: Pseudomonadota bacterium (assembly GCA_040389645.1). Lineage (GTDB taxonomy): Bacteria > Pseudomonadota > Gammaproteobacteria > Burkholderiales > Burkholderiaceae_D > Rugamonas. Next base: position 118,510 of record JAZJZT010000002.1, read on the forward strand.
CGCTGGCCTGCGCCAGCGCGATCGCCAGCGGCACGACATCGTTGTCGGACGAGGTCTGGCCGTTGACATAACGTCCCTTCGAGATGATCTCGCCGGCCACTTCCAGGATCTCTTTCGGCGCCATCGAGAACAGCACGGCGAACGCGGTGCAGCCGTGGTCGGTGGCCGACGCTTCATGCAGCAGTTCGCGGCGGCGCTCTTCGTCCTCGGTGGAAAACACGACGCCGTGGATGTGCGCAAACAGTTGCTCGGCCAGGCGCTCCGGGTCGTCCTCGATCAAGTCGTCGGGAAAGGTCGCGGCAAAAAAGGCCAGGCTGTCGGCCCAGGCTTTGGGCGGCACCAGCAAGGTCGCCAGCGACATCTTGCCGCCGTCAAAACCGGCCAGATGCAGCGCCGTCACCTGCGGCGCGATGCTACCCAGCACTTCGACCACGGCCAGGTCGCCATACTGGTCGGCCGCCTCGGCGAACGCCTGCTCGGCGTGGCCGAGCGAGCCGGCCAGCACCAGTTCCGTCACCTGCTTGCTCAGCGCCGGCAGATTGCTCTTTTCAGTCATCAATGCTCTCCTTCCTGGTCGAACATGTTGGCGAAATCGTCGGTCACGCCGTCGTCCTCGTCCGCGTAGTCGTCGCCGTCATCGCCCGCCGCCAGCTGGTCGAGCGAGACATCGTCGTCGTCCCACAGGCGCGGGTGCTTGTGCAGGAAGGCGGTGATGATGGCTTGCCGGCCGATGTCCGGGAAGTTTTCCTCGAGCGCGGCGTACATGCGCGCGGCCGCTCCGTCCGGGCACGACGCCAGCGCGAATACGCGCGCCGGGTCGCCCTCCTCATACTCTTGCGCTTCGGCCAGCAGCGCCTTCGGGTTGCTAAACTCGATGTGGTCGACCAGCGCGAAACTCATCATGTTGACATCCTCGATGCCGCCGCCGCCGGCATATTCCGACACCAGCGCGTCGATCATCAAGCGGTAATTCTTGCGGTCGGGCGGGTCGCCCAGGATACCGTCGATCTGGCCGGCCAGTTCGCGCGACTGGTAGGCGAATTCAGGATGTACTTTGCTCATTGTGTGCTCTTTCAGATATTGCTGGCGCAGCGTGATGCGCGCGCCGGGGTGTTGCTCAGGCGGGACGGCGGGACGCTCAGGCGGGCGGCAGGTCGGTGCCGTGCAGGCCGAACACGGAACGCCACAGCTGGTAAGCCTCGGCCTCGGGGTCGATGATGATGCGGTGGTTCACGCTCTGGTTGTATTCTTCGCGCTTGGCCGGGTCCGACAGCACCTCGTACGCCTTGGCGATGGCCTTGAAACGCGCGTCGGCGCCGGGGGCATCGTTGCGGTCCGGGTGGTAGCGCATCGCCAGCGAACGGTAAACCTTCTTGATTTCTTCGTCTGAGGCGTTGGGCGCGACACCGAGGACACTGTATAAATTTTCCATAAGGAAACTCCTGGGCCGTATGCCTGAAACAATTAAAGACGAATTATCCTATAGAAAAGCGCGCGCCGTCCCGCCTGAGCGGCCGCGTACGGTAAAATGCCCGCAATTCGACCCTACTTTCCCCCTCCATGAGCAACGATAAAAACAGTCCCGCGGCAGCATTGCCTTCGAATTTCCTGCGCGCCATCGTCGAATCGGACCTGGCGGCCGGCACCCATGTGCGCGACGGCCTGCCGGGCGTCATCACCCGCTTCCCGCCGGAGCCGAACGGCTACCTGCACGTGGGCCACGCGAAATCGATCTGCCTGAACTTCGGCCTGGCGCGCGACTACAACGGCCGCTGCCACCTGCGCTTCGACGACACCAATCCGGCCAAGGAAGAACAGGAATACGTCGACACCATCATCGACAGCGTCAAGTGGCTCGGTTACTCGTGGGACTGGCAGGGCCCCGCCGGCAACGAGGTGCACCTGCACCACGCCAGCGATTATTTCGACCAGTTATATGACATGGCCGAATACCTGATCACGGCCGGCTACGCCTACGTCGACAGCCAGAGCGCCGACGACATGGCGACAAATCGCGGCAATTTCAACACGCCGGGCACCAATTCTCCGTTCCGCGACCGCCCGCGCGAAGAATCGCTGCAACTGTTCCGCGACATGAAGGCCGGCAAATATCCGGACGGCGCCCACATCCTGCGCGCGAAGATCAGCGACGACGCGATGGCGTCGCCTAATATGAATATGCGCGACCCGGCGATCTACCGCATCCGCCACGAACACCACGTGCGCACCGGCGACACCTGGTGCATCTACCCGATGTACGATTTCACGCACCCGATCTCGGACGCGCTGGAAAACATCACCCATTCGATCTGCACGCTGGAATTCCAGGACCACCGCCCGTTCTACGACTGGTTGTTGGAAACCCTGTCGGCCGGCGGCTTCTTCACCATGCCGGTGCCGCGCCAGTACGAATTCTCGCGCCTGAATTTGACCTATGTCATCACCTCGAAGCGCAAGCTGCGCGCGCTGGTCGACGACGGCGTCGTCACCGGGTGGGACGATCCGCGCATGCCGACCATCGTCGGCCTGCGCCGGCGCGGCTACACGCCGGAAGCAATCCAGCTGTTCTGCGAACGCATCGGCGTGACGAAATCGGACGGCTGGATCGACATGAGCACGCTCGAAGGCTGCCTGCGCGAAGACCTGGACCCGAAGGCGCCGCGCGCCACCGCCGTGCTGCGCCCCTTAAAACTGATCGTCGACAATTTCGATGCCGCCGCCAGCGAAGCCTGCACGTCGCCGGTGCACCCGCACCACCCGGAGCGCGGCCTGCGCCACTTCCCGTTTACGCGCGAACTGTGGATCGAGGAAGAGGATTTCATGGAAACCCCGAGCAAGGGCTACTTCCGCTACTACCCTCCGATCGGCGATGCGCCGGGCAGCCGCGTGCGCCTGCGCCACGGTTTCGTCACCGAGTGCACCGGCTACGACAAGGATGAAAACGGTAAAGTCATCGCCGTGCACGTCAATTATTTCCCGGACAGCAAATCGGGTACACCGGGTTCGGACACCTACAAGGTCAAGGGCAATATCCACTGGGTCAGCGCCGCCACCGCCCTGGAAGCCGAAGTGCGCCTGTACGACCGCCTGTTCACCGACCCGCAGCCGGATGCCGGCGGCAAGGATTACAAGCTGGCGCTGAACCAGAATGCGCTGGAAACCGTGACCGCCTACCTGGAACCGGGCATGAAGGATGCCGTCGCCGACCAGCGCTACCAGTTCGAACGGCACGGATATTTTGTCGCCGACCGCGTCGATTCGCAGCCTGGCAAGCCGGTCTTCAACCGGATCGTCACGCTGAAAGATGGCTGGACGGCGAAATAAATACCAGATAAATACCGCTTGTTTGAAAACCGCCCGCGGGCGGTTTTTTTTCGCGCGATGTGTGCGTTTTCGTAACATTGCCGGAAAAGATGCTTGACGGAATTAGTTGGCGATCTATATATTTATTCAACTTTTATTGAAGTATTTTCTGGGGATTTCCGCTTTACACTGCCGACAATGCGTGCCTTCCTCGTCAAAAAAAAACTGTTTTCGCCCACCAAGCCCCTGTGGTGGAGCGGCTTGCTGCTGTCGCTCGGCGTCGGCATGCTGCTGCACGCGGTGACCTTGCGCTCGATTGAAAGCGAGGCCGGCGAACGTTTCAGGAACCAGGCACACAACAGTCAGTTCAATATCGCCACCAGCATCAAGGCGTATACCGATGTGCTGCGCGGCACGGCCAGTTTCTTCCAGTCGGTCGACAACGTCACCCGCGACAATTTCCACCGCTATGTGAACGGCCTGGACCTGAACAGGAATTTTCCGGCGATCGACACGATCAACTTTGCCCAGCATGTCGAGCATGCGCAGCGCCCGGAGTTCGAACGGCTGGTGCATGCCAGCGCCGTGGCCGACCAGGGCCGCTATCCCCCCTTCGTCATCAAGCCGGCCGGCGCGCGCCCCGAGTACGCGGTCATCACGCTGATCGAGCCGATCGAAACCCTGTCGGAAAAATTCGGCGTCGATATCGCCGTCAAGCCGCACGTGGCGGCGACGCTGGCCAAGTCGCGCGACAGTGGCAAGCTGAGTTCGTCGGGCCAGCCGGTCGCCTTTTTGTCCAGCCCGATGCGTTCCGGGCTGGCGATGCGCCTGCCGATCTACCAGAAAGGCATGCCGACCGGCACCGTCGAAGAACGGCGCGCCGCCTACGTCGGTTCGGTCGGCATCGGTTTCAGCGTGCAGCGCCTGATCCAGGCCGCGCTCGACGAGATGCCGGTGCGCCATGTGCGCCTGACGCTGTACGATGCCGGCGAACAGAACGCGCCGCCGGGCACGACGGCCGATGGCGTGCTGCTGTTCGACAATACCGGGGCGGTCGGGGCGCTCTCCTCGTCCGACGTCTTTTCGTCCGTGCTGCCGATCGAATTCAATGGCCGCCTGTGGCGCGCCTGCTTCTCGACCCCGAAGCGGATGCTGTATTCGCGCTTCGACGCATATTTGCCGTGGCTGGCGATGCTGACCGGTTTTGCCGGCTGCATGCTGATCTACGCGCTGTTCCACGCCCTGTCGTCGTCGCGCATGCGGGCGATCCGGATGGCCAAGGCGATGACCAAGGAATTGCGCGACAGCCAGGCCAAGCTGCAACTGTCGCACCACAAGCTGCGCCGCCTGGCCGCGCACGCCGACCAGATCAAGGAAGAGGAAAGAAAGCGCATCGCGCGCGAAATCCACGACGACCTGGGCCAGAACCTGCTGGCGCTGCGCATCGAAGCCGACGTGCTGGCCACCCGCACCAGCCACCGCCACCCGCGCCTGCATGAGCGCGCGCGCTGCACGCTGAGCCAGATCGACAACACGATCAAAAGCGTGCGCCAGATCATCAACGACTTGCGTCCGAACGTGCTGGACCTGGGCCTGACCGCGGCGGTGGAATGGCAGATCGCCCAGTTCCGCCAGCGCTCGGGCATCGTCTGCGAATTCATCGAGCACGACAGCGACGTCGCCATCGACGACCATTGCGCGATCGCCTATTTCCGTATCCTGCAGGAATCGCTGAGCAATATCCTGCAGCACGCCGGCGCCAGCCTGGTGCGGGTCGAATTGCGCCAGCAGGCCGGCACGCTGAGCATGACCATCAGCGACAATGGCGTCGGCCTGCACGCACGCAGCCGCAACAAGGTGGGATCGTTCGGCCTGGTCGGCATCGAAGAGCGCATCAGCCTGCTCGGCGGCCAGTGTTCGATCAGCGGCAGCCCGAACGTGGGCACCACGCTGCACGTTTCGGTGCCGCTGGAATACAAGACTTCGGCGTTCAGCGGCGAACCGCGCCACCTGCAAACGATCTAGGAAAATTCCGCATACATTAGGAATTTACCGAATAAAGCTTGATAAATATCAATAGTCATTGCTGCAATATAGTCAAGAATCGTTTCCGTAGTACGCTGATCAACCATCAACAAAAGGAACGACTTCATGAATTCGAACGAGGATTTTAAGGCTATTGCGGAACTGGATCTGGAACCGATCAAAGTCAAACTGATGCATGAGGAATCCGGCGAAGGCTGGACCCTGGAGCGCGCCAACGCGATTGAATTCGAATATCGCCGCTTCCTGCTGCTGATGAAAAAATACCCGCACGAGCAGACCGCTCCGCTGGTCGACGTCGATACCTTCTGGCACTACCATATCCTCGATACCTTGAAATACGCGACCGATTGTGAAGCCGTGTTCGGTTATTTCCTGCACCACTTCCCCTACATCGGCCTGCGCGGCGAAGCCGATGAAGAAGCGCACCACCGCGTCGGCCAGCGCATGAAGGAACTGTACGAAGAGACCTTCGGCGAAGCTTACCTGCGCGACAACAGCGCCGCCGACGCAGCCTATTCGGGCGTGGCCACCAAGGCGGCCTATTCGGGCGTGGCCACCAAGGCGGCCTATTCGGGCGCCGCCGCAGCCAACACCGCCTACTCGGGCGCGGCAGCCGCCGGCCAGACCGCCTACTCGGGCGCCGCTTCGGCCAAAACCGCATACTCCGGCGCTGCTTCGGCTAAAACCGCCTACTCGGGTGCTGCTTCGGCAAAAACCGCTTACTCGGGTGCTGCTTCGGCAAAAACCGCCTACTCGGGCGCCGCTTCGGCAAAAACCGCATACTCCGGCGCCGCTTCGGCTAAAACCGCCTACTCCGGCGCTGCTTCGGCTAAAACCGCATACTCGGGCGCTGCTGCGGCCAAGACCGCTTACTCGGGCGCCGCTTCGGCCAAAACCGCCTACTCCGGTGCTGCCGCGGCGCAAACCGCTTACTCCGGCGCCGCTTCGGCTAAAGCCGCTTACTCCGGCGCTGCCGCTGCACAAACCGCCTACTCTGGCGTAGCTGCTGCGGAAACCGCGTACTCGGGTGCCAGTGTCGCTGCCGCCGGCTTCTATTCCGAGCGTCCGCGCCTGGCCAAGCAAGCCTGAACGCCTTGATCGCTAATTGAAGAATTTGCGGAGCCGCCACACGCGGCTCCGTCTGCTTTTTGCCACAGTCACCGCCTCCGCTTCCCTCTGAGCACGAAACTTGCTGCTACGCACGCTTGAAACTTTCTTGCAATTTACAACAGTGTGCATATACTGAAGTTTGTTGACGCACATCAACTCACAGTTCCCAGTCTCCGAACGAATACATGCCTGGCTATCGCGACAGACGGCCCCAGAAGACGGCGTGCTACCAATGCCAACTACTCTCAAAAGGATGTCACTCATGATTTCAGCTGAAAATTTCCAAGCCATTGCCGACCTCGATCTGGAACCGATTAAAGTCAAATTGATGCACGAGGCATCAGGTGAAGGCTGGTCATTGCAAAAAGCGAATGCCGTGGAGTTCGAGTATCGCCGTTTCCTGTACCTGATGAAGACCTTCCCGCATGAGCAGACTGCTCCGCTGTTCGATGTCGATATCTTCTGGCACTACCATATTCTCGATACGATGAAGTACGCGGCCGATTGCGACGCCGTGTTTGGTTACTTCCTGCATCATTTCCCGTACATCGGCTTGCGTGGCGAAGACGACGAGGCAGTGCACCAGCGCGTCGGCGATCGCATGAAAGAATTGTATGAGGCGACCTTCGGCGAGGATTACCTGCGCGCCGACACCGCTTACTCCGGCGCCCAGACCCAGCAGGCTGGCGCAGCCTATTCGGGCGCGGCGGTTGCCTATTCCGGCGCCCAGGTCCAGGAAGCCAAAACCGCATATTCCGGTGCCCAGACTGTCGCCTATTCCGGCGCCCAGACCCAGGCCAAGACGGCATATTCGGGTGCACACACGCAGCAAGCCAAAACCGCATATTCCGGTGCCCAGACTGTCGCCTACTCCGGCGCCCAGACCCAGGCCAAGACGGCATATTCGGGTGCGCACACGCAGCAAGCCAAAACCGCATATTCCGGCGCGCAGACTGTCGCCTATTCTGGCGCCCAGACCCAAGCCAAGACGGCATACTCCGGTGCACAAACCCAGCAAGCCAAAACCGCGTATTCCGGCGCCCAGGCTGTCGCTTATTCAGGCGCGCAGGCCCAGGCCAAAACGGCCTATTCCGGCGCGCAAGTCCAGGCTAAAACCGCGTATTCCGGTGCGCAAAGCAGCGGGGGCAGCATGTATGCCGAACGTCCACGCCTGACGCCTGCCGCGTCCTGATCAACCCGCCGCACAAGACAACGGCCATAACCTGTCAGCAGGTTATGGCCGTTTTTTCATTTGTGCACGCACTCACGCAGCCATCAGGTCGCGCAATTCGCGGATGCTGAAATCGCTGATCTCATGCATGCGGATCAGGATCGTCGCGCCGATCGGCAACGTGTTGTGACGAATCTTGCTGATCACCGGCGGCGCCACTTCCAGCGCGCGCGACAGTGCCGCATCGTTCTTCAATTGCAGTTTTTCGATGATCGCATCCAGCACGCGATTAGGATTGTAGGTTGCCGAAGCAGTGATTTCTTTAAGAGACATAATCAGATTCGTTCAGGTTCTGGCCGTCTTCTTGGTAAAAAAACGACACAATGACAAAATATTGAGCGGAACAAGGGCCGGGATGGTGCTAGCAAACACAGAATTTGCTGTGTTTTATAGCAGCCAGTCCACATAATACACGTTTTTGTTGCCTATAGGCTAAGCAGACGCACTTTTTGTGAGAATTTGATAGATTGTAACGCCGTTTCTTGTGCTAGGAACAAAACACGGCATCATCGGGAGCGTGGCGTCAGCGCCGGTGGCGCATGCCGGAGGCGAGAAATAGCCATTCGACAGCCATCAACGCTGTCAATTGGGCCATGGTGCTGGGGAGGACGAGGGAGAATTGACCGGAAGGAAGAATGACGCAGGGAGGCTGGCTGGAACTGTGCAAATACCAGCCGAGTTGCCGCCGGATTTCGTCCGGCGCAGGGGGCGGACGGTGCGCCCGACCGCGCTGCAACATATAAGCCCTGACCTGCTCCTTGGTGGGATGAGGGATGGTGTGCACGGTTGCTCTCCTCGCACGCTGCGGCTTCGCGCCGCAACGCATCATGTTCGGTCATCGCATGCCATTACCATAACGCTTGGCAATAACATGCTGTTTGGCACAAATCAAAACTGGATTGTCTAAGTTACAAGTATATAGCGGAAAGCTTACAAGCTGCTTGCAATGTGTTGTAAGCAATCCACAACGCGCGCATAACGCAGCCGCACGCCGAGCTCGTTTTTCAGGCGCCGGTTGCTCATGCGGCGCGATTCCGACATGAACGACAGCAAGGTCGGCGACACCAGTTGCGCCAGTTGGGCGCGCGGCAGGCGCGGCGGGCGCGGCAAGCCGTAAGTATCGGCCACGGCGTCGAAATAATCGGCCATCTTCATCTCGCTGTCGTCGACCGCGTGATATATCCGGCCCGGCAGGCCGCGGAACAATGCGCGCGCGACGATGCGCGCCAGGTCGTCGGCGTGGATGTGGTTGGTGTGGACGTCGTCGGCCTCGGCCAACGCCGGCGTGCCTTCGCGCAAGCGCTTCAGCGGCAACCGGTCATCGGCATAAATGCCCGGCACGCGCAGGATGGCCACGGCGCTGCCAGCCTGGCGGCCCCAGCGCCTGAGCACCTGTTCGGCATCGACGCGGCGCAGCGCGCGCGCGTTGTGCGGCGCCACCGGGCGGGTTTCATCGATCAGCGCGCCGCCGCAATCGCCATACACGCCGCTGGTGCTGACATACACCACGCGCCCATGCCCCGGCAAGATGGCGGTCAGATGGCGCGTGCGGCGATCCTGCGCGCCGTCCGCCTGCGGCGGCGCCAGGTGCACGACGTAAGACGCCAGCCCGGCCAGGCGGCGCAGGCTGGCGATATCGTCCAGGTCGGCCACCAGCGGCACGGCGCCGGCCGCGCGCAATTCGGCACGACGCTCCGGCCCGCTGGTGACGGCGAACACGCGGAAGCGGTCGCGCAACAGCGGCAGCAAGCGCATGCCGACGTCGCCGCAACCGAGCACCAGCAGGCGCGGGCGAGAGAATTTTTTACTATGTATATTTTTCACTTGAAGGGTCACCTGATTCGATATCTTGATTTAACAATATACAAGATACGAATACCGGTGCCGATCACTGATTTGTCGTGCGGTACTTTCAGCATCAAGACCCGGTAGCGCACGCCACCGTTTGGCCGCATGCGTCGCACGGGTTTCGCGGGACGCTGCCAGATCTCTCCCCCTATCGCCTCATGCAAGCAATTTAACAAGGCCCGGCGATCGCGCGGTCGATGAAGCCGTGCCCGAACTTGCTGCTACCCTGCCTGTCGTTGCTGGCTTGACCGCGCCATGTTGGGCCGCGATCTGAAATACATTGACGACATGCGCCAGGTTGCCGGCCTGATCTTGCAGGGTTCCGGCAGCCGCCGCCGCCTGTTCCACGAGTGCTGCATTTTGCTGGGTAACCTCATCCATTTGCGTGATGGCCTGGTTGATTTGTTCGATGCCGGAGGTTTGCTCCTGGCTCGCCGCCGTGATCTCCCCCATGATATCGGTCACGTTCTTGATGCTGGTCACGATAGCCTGCATGGTCGAACCCGCCTGGTCGACCAGTTTGGCGCCAATATCGACTTTTTCCACCGAATCGCCTATCAAGGTCTTGATTTCCTTTGCCGCGGCTGCCGAACGTTGCGCCAGATTGCGGACTTCGGACGCGACGACGGCGAAACCTCGGCCTTGTTCACCGGCCCGCGCGGCCTCGACCGCAGCGTTCAGCGCCAGGATATTGGTTTGAAACGCGATGCCATCAATCACGCCGATAATGTCGGCGATTTTTTTGGACGAAGCATTGATCGACCCCATCGTATCGACCACCTGCGCCACCACCGCACCGCCTTTCACCGCCACCTCGGAAGCCGAAATGGCCAACTGGTTGGCTTGGCGCGCGTTGTCGGCATTTTGTTTGACGGTTCCCGTGAGCTCTTCCATCGAGGCTGCGGTTTCCTCGAGCGAACTGGCCTGCTGTTCGGTGCGCGATGACAAGTCGAGATTGCCGCTGGCGATCTGGCCCGACGCGGTGGCGATGGCATCGCTTCCTTTGCGTACCTGGTCGACGATATCCACCAGGCCATGGTTCATTTCCTTCAATGCCTGCAACAGCTGCCCCGTTTCATCCCTTGACTTGACTTCGATGCGGCTTGTCAAGTCGCCGGCCGCCACCGTTCTGGCGATGTTCACGGCTTCCGCCATCGGCCTGGTGATGGAACGTGAACTGATCCAGGCCACAAGGCTGCCCAGCACGATGGCCAGCCCGGTCAACATCAGCATCGACGTCATGGCATGATGATAGCTGTCGCTGGCAGCCTCCTCGTCTTTCTTGCTCTTGAGCTGTTGCAGCTCGATGAACTGCTCGATGCTGTCCATCCATTGCGCAGCTGCCGGGATGACCTCCTTCAGCAGAAACGCCACGGCCTCCTCCTTGTTGTTTTTCGCCAATTCGACAAATTTATCGTCAAGAGCACGGCCTGTACTGTGGTTTTCCTTGAGCCTGGCAATAAAACTTTTGCCGGCATCGTCCAAGGGCATTTTTTCCAGTGCGGCGAAGGCCGCGTCATATTTTTCGCGGGCGCCGACGATCTTTTGATATTGCTTTCGGACCTCGGCTTCATCGGACAACAGGGCAATGGTACGGACGACGCGTGAAACGATATGCACCGATTTCGACATCTCTTCCAGCAAGCTGATCTTGTGAATATTGACGTCCACAACATGATGCAACCTGTCGTCCGATTGGCGCATGCCACTGACACCCAGGGCAGCGATCCCCACCAACAGCGCGAGTACGAGGGCAAATCCGGCACCGAGGCGAGTACCGATTTTCAGGTTTAAAATATTCATTTTTTATCCTTTTATAAATATTTTGACGCAAGCGAAATCATGCCCGATGATTCGGCACCTTCTTGTCCAGCGATTTTTTTGATGCGGCGGAAGGCGGCGGGTGAATGGCAAAACTGCATGTCGTTCATCCTGCCGAGCGACTGTTAAACATTACTTTTGCTGTTTTGCAATCCTATATCAGCATGGCAACGAGCAATAAACGAAGTGACGCGCTATTGTTCATTATCAAGTTGCACGGGCTGCGTGGCGCTGCCCCCGTGCCCGACTCGCTGCTGGAGGAGGACGCGATCGCCATCCTGAGGTGTGAACGGCACGGGCGCGGCCTCTTCAATCCCGCTGGAACATGTCGGCGCCGCCATCAGAGCATGTAAAATGGTTGACAGTGTTATCCGCAAAAAAACCTGCGAGCTTGATCGCCCACAATCCCGTATCAATTTACGACGCATATTCAGACATGACTTTCCAGATTACTGTTCAGCCCAGCGGCCACCAATTTGCCTGTGACGAAGATGAAACCGTGCTGGCCGCGGCGATGCGCGCCGGCGTCGGCCTGCCCTACGGCTGCAAGAATGGCGCCTGCAGTTCCTGCAAAGGTAAAATTATTTCCGGCAATGTCACGCACAAGCCGCACCAGCAGCGCGCGCTGACGCCGGAAGAGGAAGCGGCCGGCCTGTCGCTGTTCTGCTGCGCGATGCCGCACGCCGACCTGGTGATCGAAGCGCGCGAAGTGGCCGGCAGCGGAGACTATCCGGTCAAAAAAATGCCGTCGCGCGTATCGACCATCGAAAAAATGGCGCCCGACGTGGTCGTCATCTCGCTGCAACTGCCGGCCAATGAAAACCTGCAATACCGCGCCGGCCAATATATCGAATTCATGCTGCGCGACGGCAAGCGGCGCAGCTACAGCATGGCCACCGCGCCGGACAACGGCCCGATCACGCTGCACATCCGCCACATGCCCGGCGGCCTGTTCACCGACCAGGTGTTCACCACCATGAAGGAGCGCGACATCCTGCGCTTCGAAGGCCCGCTCGGCACCTTCTTCGTGCGCGACGATTCCGACAAGCCGATGGTGCTGCTGGCATCCGGCACCGGCTTCGCGCCGATCAAGGCCATCGTCGAACACCTGGTGCAAATCAAGTCGACGCGCCAGATGACCTTGTACTGGGGCGGCCGCCGCCCGCAGGATTTGTATATGGATGCGCTGTGCCGCCAGTGGGCCGCCGACCTCCCCAATTTCAGCTATGTGCCAGTGGTGTCGAACGCGCTGCCGGAAGACAACTGGAGCGGGCGCGCCGGCTTCGTGCACCAGGCCGTGATGGCGGACTTGCCGGACCTGTCCGGCTACCAGGTCTATGCCTGCGGTGCACCAATCATGGTCGATTCGGCCAAGCACGACTTCGTCCGGCAATGCCAGTTGCCGGACGAAGAATTCTATGCCGACGCCTTCACCACCGAGGCCGACCTGGCGAAACCTTAATAAACGCCACCGGCACCATGCAGCGGATGCATGGTGCCAGCGCGCAACGCCGACATCAGGCACAATGGTGGACTGATCCAGCCCAGTGCGCCCCATGTCCCAGCCCTCTTCCAGCAACGGTTTCGCCGTCCTTCGCCACCGCAATTTCACGTTTTACCTGGCCGCGCGCGTGCTTGGCACGCTGGCCGTGCAGATGCAGAACGTCGCCATCGGCTGGCATGTGTATGCGCTGACGGGCAGCCTGTACGACCTGGGCCTGATCGGCCTGGCGCAATTCGCCCCCTTTTTACTGTTCATCCTGCCGGCCGGCCACATCGCCGACCGCCACAACCGGCGCAACATCATCGCGCTGTGCCTGGCCGCCCAGTTGCTGTGCGGCTTGCTGTTGCTGGCGTTTACGATGACCGGCCTGCGCACCGTCTGGCCGGTCTTGCTGATCCTGACGCTGTTCGGCAGCGCACGCGCCTTCATGGGGCCGGCCACGCAGGCGATGCTGGTCAACCTGGTGCCGCCCGAGAGTTTCAGCCAGGCCGTCGCACTGAGTTCGTCGAGTTTCCACATCGCCGTCATCCTCGGGCCGACCCTGGGCGGCCTGCTGTACATCCACGGCGCCACAACCGTGTTCATGGTCGCGTCGGCGCTGTTGCTGGCGGCCGTGATCCTGATGTGCAGGACGCGCACCGCGCCGCACATCGTCAGCAAGGAACCGCCCACCTGGCACAGCGTGCTCGAAGGCTTGCGCTTCGTGCTGTCGCGCCCGGTCGTGCTGGGCGCCATTTCGCTCGACCTGTTCGCCGTGCTGTTCGGCGGCGCCACCGCGCTGCTGCCGGCGCTGGCGGCCGACGTGCTGCACGTCGGCCCGAGCGGCCTGGGCTTGCTGCGCAGCGCGCCCGGCATCGGCGCGGCGCTGTGCTCGGTGGCGCTGGCCTGGTTCCCGATCACGCGCCGCGTCGGTTTATGGATGTTCGGCGGCGTCGCGCTGTTCGGCGCCTGCACCGTCGTACTCGGCTCGACGACCAGCTTCGGCATCGCGCTGGCGGCGCTGCTGCTGATGGGCACCGGCGACATGGTCAGCGTCTACATCCGCCATTTATTGGTGCAGTACGAGACGCCGGACGCGATCCGCGGCCGCGTCAGCGCCGTCAATTCCGTCTTCATCGGCGCCTCCAATGAACTGGGCGAATTCGAGTCGGGCGTCACCGCCGGCTGGTTCGGCCTGGTGCGCGCGGTGCTGTTCGGCGGCGCCGCCACGCTGGCCGTGACGGGCTTGTGGAGCGTGCTGTTCCCGGTACTGACGCGCATGGACCGCTTCCCCCATGCGCAGCGCGATGCCGAGAATAAAAACAGTACCGGCTGAGCACGTGTGCCGCGCCGGCGCCATCGGCGCTAGAATGCCGGATGAAATTACCCTTCGCCAGTTTTATCCATAGCCGCCCGCACCTGGTGCTGGCCGTCGCGCTCGGTGCGCTGACCGGGCCCTTCCTGCCGCACGGGTGGCCGCTGTCGACGCGCATCCTGGCCGGCTGGGATGTCGCCGTCTGGGCTTACCTGCTGACGATGAGCTGGATGATGCTGCGCGCCGACCACCGCAAGGTCAAACAGGTCGCCGCCCAGGAGGATGAAAAGGCGGCCGTGATCCTGGCGACATTATGCGTGGCGGCCGTGATGAGCCTGATGGCGATCGTCTCCGAACTGTCGCAACTGCGCGCGCAAGAATCGGAGCGGCGCGCGCTGGAATACGGTTTTGTCGTGCTGACCCTGCTCGGTTCCTGGTTCCTGGTCGGCATGCTGTTCTGTTTTCACTATGCCCACCTGTACTACAACGCCACGGCCAACGCGCGCCCGCTGGAATTCCCCGATCGCCACTGGGAACCGAATTACTGGGATTTCCTGTATTTTTCGTTCACCATTTCCGTCGCCGCGCAAACCTCGGACGTCGTCGTGCGCAGCCACGCGATGCGCAAGCTGGTGCTGGGCCACTCGGTCCTGAGCTTTTTCTTCAACCTGTTCATCCTCGGCTTGTCGGTCAATATCGCCGCCAGCCTGATCAATACGTGACAGCAAATCCTGGCGTACTGGCAACTATCCGCAAAAGGAGTAAGATGGCTTTGCGCACGGGGCATTCGCGACCCGCTCCGCTGCGCATTGATGAACAAACGGGAGCAGTCTATGCAGATCAATGTCAACACCGATAAAACCATCGAACGTCATGCCGGCCTCAATGAGCATGTACAAACTGTCGTCACGGCCGCGATCAGTCGCTTTGCAGAAAATATCACGCGCGTGGAAGTCCACCTGAGCGACAACAACAGTCAAAAATCCGCCGACGGCGACAACCGCTGCCTGATGGAAGCGCGCGTGACCGGCTACCAGCCGATCGCTGTCAGCGACCACGCCGCCACGCTGCATCAAGCCATCAGCGGCGCCGCCGACAAGCTGAAACGCGCGATCGACAGCGCGCTGGGCCGCCTGCACGACAGTAAACGCCATGCCGCCGCCCCCGTCGCGAGCGAAGCCGCCGACGAAGAAACCAGCGAATAATCCCCCATCCTCCTATGCCGGCGGCCAGCCCTCAGCGCTGCGCCAGCCGGCGCAGGTAGCGCAAGCCTTCCACCGCGCGACTGCCATACCACGACATCATTTCCCCATCGACCAGTTGCACCGGCTTGCCGAGCTGCTTTTCCAGCGCATCGACGTGATCTTCCGTAAACCGGTAGGGCTCGGACGATAACAAGACCTGGTCGACTTGCGCCACCAGTTGCGGCGACCAGTCGAAGCGCGGATAACGCTCCGTCCCGAGATCGGGAACCGTCCAGCCGATTTCCGCCAGCATGCGGGCGATATAGGTATCGGAGGAGATGCTCATCCACGGGTCTTGCCAGATGCAGTACAGCACGGTTTGCGGCGGCCCCTTCGGCATCGCCTGCAAGGCCGCGTACTCGGTGTCGAAGGCGGCGCACCACGCTTCGGCCCTGTCCTGTGCACAAAAGATACCGCCGAGCAGGCGCGCCAGGTCCAGGTTGTCGCGCGGCGCCAGCGGGTGGGTGACGACGACATGCGGCACGAATTGCGCCAGCGCATCGGCGGTCGGCTTGGTGTTTTCATCGATATTGACGATCACGTGGGTCGGCGCCAGCTTGCGGATCTTGTCCAGGTTGACATCCTTGGTGCCGCCGACCTTGGCGATTGTGCGCACGGTGTCGGCCGGGTGGATGCAAAAGCCGGTGCGCCCGACGATCTGCGCGGCCAGGCCCAGCTCGCACAACAGTTCCGTGATCGAAGGCACCAGAGAGACGATGCGCGCATGGCAATCGGGGGCATGCTGCCGGCCCAGGGCATCGGTCATATCAATCATGGCGCAGTGGCAAGTGGATCGTCGCAGTATTGAAACACAAGGCACGGCAGTCAGGCCAGCGTATTTGTCGCCGGCAGGGTTTGCGCTATGATTGCCCATCGGTATTAATGCCGCTTCCTGGACATTTATTTTGAAACAGATCAGCACCTTCGGCGCATCCGCCTACCCGATCGGCGACTTGCAGATCTTCCGCGATACGGATGCCGCCGTGGTGGCGCGGTTTATCGGCGCCTGCCCGGTGATGCTGGTCGAACCGGGCCAGGCCATCGCCGCCGCCAACCGCGCGCGCCTGTACATCGTGCTGCGCGGCGCCCTGTCCGTGACGGCCGATACCCGCACCGGCATGGCCGACGGCACCATCAGCAAGATCCTGCCCGGCGAAAGCGTCGGCGAACAATCGGTGCTGGACGAGGAAGCGAGCCTGGTCTCACTGGCCGCGCTCGAACAGAGCGAAATATTACTGATCGAAGCGGACATCGTCTGGAAACTGATCGATGCCTCGAACGGGCTGGCGCGCAACCTGCTGCGCCTGCTGTCGTTCCGCATCCGCGCCGCCAACGCGCAACTGCGCCGGCGCCAGAAGCTCGGCGAGTTTTACCGGCAACTGTCGATGGTCGACGGCTTGACGGGCCTGTACAACCGCGCCTGGCTGAACGACCTGCTGCCGACCATGGTCGCCAGCGCGCACGGCAGCGGCTCGCCGCTATCCTTGATCATGATCGACCTCGACCACTTCAAGCGCTTCAACGACACCCACGGCCACCAGGAAGGCGACCAGGCGCTGCGCACGGCCGCGCAAGTGCTCAGCGGCGCGCTACGCCCGTCCGATTGCGCGGTGCGCTATGGCGGAGAAGAAATGATGGTCTTGCTGCCGGACACCAGCGACAAGGTCGCCGTGGTGGTGGCCGAGCGGCTGTGCGCGCGCATGCAGCAGGCGATGGTGTTTCGCGACATGCGCTTGCCGCTGCCGCACATCACGGCCTCGTTCGGCGTGGCCAGCCTGGCGCCAGGCCAGGATGACCATGGACTGGTCGCCACCGCCGACGCCGCGCTGTACCGCGCCAAGGAAAACGGCCGCAACCGCGTGGCGGCGCAGGAAAGCCTGTTTTAATTTAATGCAATCAGGCCGGCGCGGTGCCGGCCGCTGCGCCGGTGCCGGCCCCTCCCGCCGCCGCGCGCCGCGCGCCGGCGAAATCGGCCAGGCCCTGGCGCACCAATTGCTCCGTCTTGTCGATGTTGGCGCCGATATCGCCGTCGAGCACTCCCAACCCTTTTAAAATGTCGCGCCCTTCCTTGAAACCCTGGTCGACGCCGCCCTGGATCGTATCGATGAATTTCTGCAGCACGACGTCGTCGTCCTCGCCAGTGTGCTGCTGTTTAAAAGCATCGAAAAAGGCGGTCGATTGCGCCACGATGCGCCCGGCCGTGCCTTCCGGAGAGTTATCCTGGCCGGCCGCGTTCCGGATCGCATCCGGCCCGAAATCCGGCGCCAGCGCCTCGTTGATGCCGGTCAGCGCCGACTTGTAGAGCAGCGCCAGCGGCTCGTTGCCGGAGCCGATCGCGACCGAGATCGACGATTGCACGATAGACGCGTTCAATTGCTGGCGCGCCTGCACCCGCGGCGGCGGCGCAGTTGCATCCTGCGCCTGCACCTTGTCCGCGCCCGCGCTGGTGGCGCCCGTGTTGACGGCGCCCGCGCCGGCGGCAGGACTGGATATGGTCGGTTTTAACACAATCGTTCTCCTTGTTTCAGCATTCCCCATATATCATATCGGCCATTCGGCGGCGAACTGTAGCCGCGGCCCCTGATAACCATTGAATCCATGAGCAAGCAGACTTTCCTTTGGCATGATTACGAAACCTTCGGCGCCCAGCCACGGCGCGACCGGCCGGCCCAATTCGCCGCGATCCGCACCGATGCCGAACTCAACGAGATTGGCGAGCCTATCATGCTGTACTGCCAGCCGGCGCCCGATTTCCTGCCCGACCCGCAAGCGTGCCTGATCACCGGCATCACGCCGCAGCAATGCCTGGAACGGGGCGTGCCCGAATATAAATTCGCCGCCGCCATCGAAAAAGCGTTTGCCGCGCCGGGTACCATCGGCGTCGGCTACAACACGATCCGCTTCGATGACGAAGTCACGCGCTTCCTGTTCTGGCGCAACCTGATCGACCCGTATGCGCGCGAATGGCAAAACCAGTGCGGCCGCTGGGACTTGCTCGACGTGGTGCGCATGACGTACGCGCTGCGCCCGGACGGCATCGAGTGGCCGCAGCACGACGATGGTCGCCCGAGTTTTAAGCTGGAACACCTGGCGCGCGCCAACGGCTTGCTGCACGAAGCGGCGCACGATGCGCTGTCCGACGTGCGCGCGACGATCGCGCTGGCGCGCCTGATCCGTCAAAAGCAGCCGAAACTGTTCGACTTCTGCTTCGCGCTGCACAAGAAGGACCGCGTCGCCGACGAGATCGGCATGCACTTATTGCCGCACCTGCGCCAGCCCTTCCTGCACGTGTCCGGCATGTTCCCGGCCGAGCGCGGCTGCATCGCGGTGGTCTGGCCGCTCGGCACTCACCCCACCAACAAGAATGAAATCATCGTCTGGGATTGCAGCCACGACCCGTCCGAACTGGCGACGCTGGATGCGGCCGCGATCCGCACCCGCATGTTTACGCGCGCCGACGAGTTGCCGGAAGGCGTGACGCGCCTGCCGATCAAAAGCATCCATTTGAACAAATCGCCCATGCTGGTGGGTAACCTGAAGACGCTGTCGCCGGCGATGGCGGCGCGCTGGGGCATCGATGTCGAGCAGGCCAGGCGGCACGCGCGGATCGCCGCCGACGGGCCGGACCTGGGCAAGTTGTGGGCAGAAGTGTACCGGCGCCCCGGCGAGGCCGAAGTCAACGATGTCGACGAGGATTTATATGGCGGCTTTATCGGCAGCGGCGACCGCCGCCTGCTCGAATCGCTGCGCAAGGAAGCGCCGGCCAAACTGGCCGCGCTGTCTCCGACGTTCGACGATGCACGCCTGCCGGAACTGCTGTTCCGCTACCGCGCGCGCAACTTCCCGGACAGCCTGTCGGAGCAGGAAGCCGAACACTGGCAAGAACACCGCGCGGCGCGCCTGTTCGAAGGCGCGGGCGGCGCACGCACGGTCGACCAGCTGTTTGGTGAAATCGACCATTTGTCCGAAACGGCCGACGAACGCGGAGAGGACATCCTCGGCGCGCTATACGACTACGCCGAAATGGTGGCACCGCCGCGTTATTGAGGGAAGGTCCATGGCCCACCTCTACCGTTCACGCCGCTTCGGGGTCAGACCCCAGGCGGCGCCAGCGGTGAGCATGAGATGGCCTCAGGCCAGTGAGTGCAAGGCGCTGATGCCGCTTCAGGCCCCTACGGCCACACCGAGTCCTCCAGACCGCATGAAGTGTCGCATGCAGCGCATGCCTGCGCCTACCGCTGGCGCCGCTTCGGGGTCAGACCCCAGGCGGCGTGAGCGGTGGGCATAGGCCGCGTCAGGCGCGGTGCAGGTTGATCGCGTCGCGCGTTTCCTGGGCGACGCGGCGCGCGGCGGCGGCGAAATCTTCTCCCGCCTGCGGCGTCGGGTACAGGATCGCGCGCGATGAATTGATCATCATGCCGGCGCCGTTCGCCGTTCTGCCGGCCTTGACGGTGGCGGCAATATCTCCCCCCTGCGCGCCGATGCCGGGCACCAGCAGCGGCATGTCGCCGACGATCGCGCGCACCTGCGCCAGTTCTTCCGGGAACGTCGCGCCGACCACCAGCGCGCACTGGCCGTTGGCGTTCCACTTGTCCGCCACCATGCGCGCCACGTGCTGGTACAGCGGCTGGCCGTCGATATTCAGAAATTGCAGGTCGGAACCGCCGGCGTTCGATGTGCGGCACAGGACGATGATGCCGCGCTCGGCCCATTCCATGTACGGCTCGACCGAATCGGATCCCATGTACGGGCTGACGGTGACGGCATCGGCGCCGTAGCGGTCGTACGCTTCGCGCGCGTACTGGCGCGCGGTGGCGCCGATATCGCCGCGCTTGGCGTCGAGGATGATCGGGATGTGCGGGTAATGCTTGCGCAGGTAGGCGCAGATGTCTTCCAGTTGGCGCTCGGCGCTCAGCGCGGCGAAATACGCGATCTGTGGCTTGAACGCGCAGGCCAGGTCGGCGGTCGCATCGATGATCTCGGTGCAGAACTGGTAGATGCCGTTCGGGTCGCCCTGGAACTGGGCCGGCAGCTTGGCCAGGTCCGGGTCCAGGCCGACGCACAGCAGGGAGTCGTTGGCCGTCCACGCGGCATTGAGTTTATTGATGAAATTCACGACTACCCCTTCGATATGATCCGTTGCAAACCCTGCATTATAACGTGAGCGTGCGCCGCCGCAGTTGCCGCCAATGCCGCGCGGCGCCGGGTTAAAATTCGCTCTCACCCGAACCCTTAGGACGCTCATCATGAAATTGACCCAAAAAGTAGCCATCGTGACCGGCGCCACCCAGGGCATCGGCCTGGCTTGCGCACAACGGCTGATCGCCGAAGGCGCCCAGGTCATGCTGGTCGATATCAAGCCGGAAGGCGAACAGGCCGCCGCCGCGCTCGGAGCGCAAGCCCGCTTCTTCACCGCCGACGTCAGCCAGAAAGCCGATGTCGATGCGCTGATGAAGGAAACCCTGGCCATCTTCGGCCGCATCGATATCCTGATCAATAACGCCGGCATCACGCACGCCGCCGATTTCCTCGACCTGGAGGAAGACGATTTCGACCGCGTGCTGCGCATCAACCTGAAATCGATGTTCCTGTGCGGCCAGGCGGCGGCACGCCAGATGGTGAAACAGCAAAGCGGCTGCATCATCAACATGTCCAGCGTCAACGCGGAACTGGCGATCCCGAACCAGGTGCCGTACGTGGTGTCGAAAGGCGGCATCAACCAGTTGACCAAGGTGATGGCGCTGAACCTGGCGCCGCACGGCGTGCGCGTCAACGGCATCGGCCCCGGCACGATCCTGACGGAACTGGCAAAAAAAGCCGTGCTCGGCAGCCCGGAAGCACGCCATACGATCCTGTCGCGCACGCCGCTGGGGCGCTGCGGCGAACCCGAGGAAGTGGCGTCGATCGCCGCCTTCCTCGCCAGCGACGACGCCACGTACATGACCGGCCAGACCCTGTATGTCGATGGCGGGCGCATGGCACTGAATTACACGATGCCGGTCAAGGAGTGAACAAAGCTTGAGATATATCAATACGATATAACAGGTATGGAAAACAAAAATTAGACATATATATGGCGTCGCCCCATAATCGTACCTGTCTCCACTATTCTCCTCCAAGAAAATAGTTTTAAGCCCGCTTTCATCAGCGGGCTTTTTTTTTCGCCATCGCTTATCCGATGTCATGCCGGCGTCACATACGGGCGCTAAACTTGTTCCCATCTGCCGCACATGCAACCGATATGCGTGGCCGGCAGTAGGTGCGCCATGCAAGTGGCGCACCACTCCGAATTCGCTGTAGAACCGCACAGGTTTTTCGCTGCCCGCCGACACCGGCGGGCATTTTTTTGCGCAACATGCTATCGTGCCGCGATGCGCTCACTCATCCATCAAGTCTTGCTGACCCCGGCGCACGCCAATTTGCGCTACCGCGGCGCCCTCGTGCTGTATCTGCTGATCCTGGTGCTCGGTTCGATTCCGGGCGCGCGCGCCGACATCGGCCGCGTCGCATCGGGCCTGGCGCTGCATTCCTGCGCGTACGCGGTGTTGACTTTCCTGCTGTTTACGGGCGGCAGCGGCAACGGCGCGCAGCGCGCCGTCAAGGCGGTGTTGATCGTCATGGCGATGGGAGCGCTCGATGAAACCGTGCAAGCTTTCCTCTCCTATCGCCATGGCGCGGTATCGGACTGGGTGGTCGATACCGTCTCGTCGCTGGCGACGGCCAGCCTGATGTGGACGCTCTGGCGCCGCCACAAGGTATTGCCCTGAAGCGGACGGCGCCTCGCGCCGCCTTACGGCATGCCATCCTCGCATTCGCGGCACGGCTCGCTGGCGCCCCGGCCAAGCAGGCGCGCCTGCTGCAGTTCACGCTGCTGCTGGCCGATATCGATGCCGATCTTGCGCAGCATGGCGCGGGTCTGCCGGCGCCGGCTGGCGGAAGCGAGCGCGCCGCCGACCCGTTCCGTATCGAGCCGCATCTCCACCAATTGCTCAGCCTTGGCCAGGCGCACCAGGCCATGCAGGGCTTGCGCGAATACGTGGCGCTCGCGTTCGCCGGCATGGCAGACGCAAGTGACCGCAATCAATTCCTCGATGACATGTTCGGTCCGGCTTTTTTGCATAATCCATTCCTTTTTAGGTTTCCGACTCGCAATTATTGCCTTGTGGCGTGACAAGCAATTTGATATTCATCAATTCGTCGCACTGGATGGCGCGAACGCGCGCGCGCCGCCGCGCCTCTAACGTATTCGAGCGTACGCTCTTACAACGGAGATCATCATGAGCATAAAACACATCGTGCTGGCCGGCTTGTGCACCGTGCTGGGCGCCTGCGCTTCCAGCCAACGCGCCATGGACAACAGCGTTTCATCGACCGATAACTATGGTCCGACCAGCGCCTCGACGGTCGATGCCGCCATGACTCCCGTCAACAATGACATGGCGGCCAGCGCCGCGCCGGACGGGCGCGCCAATACCGCCCAGGCGCAAATGGCATGGGGTGTCGTGCAATCGGTGGAAACCTTGACGCGCCAGGATGCCGCCATCGGCATGGCCGGCTCGGTGGGCGCGATCGCGGCCGGCGGCGTGCCGCCGACAGTCGGCGCGCCGACCGACAAGGTCTACAGGGTGACGCTGCGCATGGATGACGGCAGCACGAAGATGATGACGCTGGAAACCCAGCCCACCTATAAAAGCGGCGACCGGGTCCGCTATGCCAACGGCATGGCGCAGAAAGAATAACCGCGCCGCCGCGCCGGCTCAGTACATTTTTTCGACATCGTAGCCACGCTGGCGCAGCAGTTGCGGCACGCCCTGCTCGCCGACCAGGTGCAGCAGGCCGACGCCGACAAACGCCACCTGGTCTTGCCGCATGATGTTCTCGATCGATGCGGCCATCTCGGGATTGCGCTTGCCCAGCAAGGTGCGGTCCATGAAGATGGCCGACACCGAATCGCCACTGGTCATCGATTGCCACGCGGCCTTGATGCCCGGCGTGTCGGCCGCGCTCCATGCATCGATCAGGCCGGCGGTTTTGCGCAGCGCGGTACCGTTCGCCAAGTCCCTCAGGTTTTCCTGCAAATACGTTTCCTGCTGCGCATCATCGAGCGTGCCGAACAGGCTCAATTGGTAATCCGCGCTTTCCAGTTCGCGCACCGTCTTGTTCTGCTTGCTGGCCACGGCCAACAGGAATTGCTCGACGCCGTGGTTACGCTGGTAACCGTTGCGCTCGATTTCCATGCCGACCAGGATATTGGCGACTAACCAGGGTTTATAGCCGGCCACGCTGTCGAGCGTCATGTTCTCTTTCGCCAGCGCTTCCTTCAGCACCTTCAGCGAGGCCGGCGACAGGTGGTTGCGGATCGAATCGCCATCGGCATAGCGCGCATGCTTGGCCAGCGCCTGCTGGAACGGCTCGTTGGCGCGCACATCAAGTTCCAGCACCAGCGAACTGGAATCGGCCAGCGCGCGCGTCACTTCCGGTTCCAGCGGGAAAAACCCCTGCTTGCCGACGTGGATCGTGCCAAACAGGTAGCTGGTCTTGCCGTCGTGCCGCACGCGGTACAGGGTACCGCGGCGCGGCGTCGTTTCTCCAGCGGCGGCCGCGGCCCTCAGCCCTGGATCTACACTCATGTCCATACTGTATCCAGGCTGGCTAAAAGCCAATAACAATGCACAAACAGATAATATTTTTCGCGACACGTCATTCCCCTTGCCGGTCAATAACATGCCGGAAACCCTGATGATCAATTAATTAATGCATATCAGAAACAAATAAGATGCATTAAAGCAAGCCCAACTAATTCTTATAGTAAGGCAAGTTTTTCTGCAAGGGAACTGATTTTTTAATGAAAGGAATTATCTGCAACAGTGTTATGTCATTTAAATAATGAATAGCGGATTGAATATGGACAGTCGAATAATTTCTTAAGCATTTCGCATGATCGATATATTCACTGTGCCAGTTCGACCAGCACCGCCGTATACATTTGCAGATTCAGCAATAACTGTTGATGGCTTATAAATTCGTGTTCCGAGTGGCCCGTATATGGCAGGCCGGGCATCGCCGGACCGAACGCGACCGCCTTCGGGAACAGCCGCGAATTGGTGCCGCCGCCGATCGACACCGGCCGCGCCTGCCCGATACCGGTGTAATGCGCGAACACATCCAGTAACACCGGCACTTGCGGCGCGTCGCCTTGCACCCACGGTTCGCCGATATTCACCGTCATGCCCGCCTGCGGCGCATGGACCCGCTTCCAGCCATCGAACGCTTGCCGCAATTCGCGTTCCAGTTGCGCCGTGCTCTTGCCGCGCGGGCGGCGCAGATTGATATTCAATTCGATCGCGCCGTCATGCTGCTTGAGCACGGTAGGAGCGACCGTCATCGGTCCCATGAAGTCGTCGCGGTAGGCGATGCCACCGAAACGTTCGCCATACAGGCCGGTGCCGACCAGGTCGTTAAGAAAATTGACCATGCCGGCGGCGGCTGTCGCGCGCCACGGCCGTACCTTCAGCGCATCGGCCAGCATGCTGATCGCGTTGACGCCATCTTCCGGTTTCGACGAGTGGGCCGACACGCCCAGCGCGCTGATCGTCAGGTCGCGCCCCTGCCAGGTGTACTACGCATGCCCTTCTGGGCCAGCGCGCGGCGGCGGATCTGCGCCTCCAGGGCCGGCGTGGCGCCGGCGATCACGGCGCTGGCGTCTTCCGGGATCTGGCTGCCGAAAAAGCCGCCGCCGAACTCGCGCAATATCGCTCCCCTGCCGGCCGGCGCCGGCATCGCCGGCAGCGTCACCTTGACCGAACCATATCCCTTCTCGGCCGTCACCACCGGGTACTCGGCATCGAGCGTGATGTTGATTTGCGGCGGCACGTGCTGTTTCAGAAACGCTTCCAGCGGCGCCCAGTCCGACTCTTCAGCCATGTAGACATACAGTTCGAGGCGTTTTTTCAATACCAGCTGGCGGTCCTTGATCGCCTTCATCGCATACAGCGCGGTGGCGATCGGTCCCTTGTCATCCTCGGCGCCGCGCGCGATCAGGCGGCCCGGCTCACTTGTGGCGTCCAGCTCGAACGGCGATTTCGCCCACTTGGCCGGATTGACCGGCTGCACATCGCCATGCGTGATGATGCCGACCCGTTCGCTGCCCTCTCCCAGCCCGATCACGACGACGGCGCCGTGATCGGTGAAATCGAGTCCCAGCCGCGCCGCCTCTTCCTTCAGGAATTGTTTAAACGCCTGGTGCTGCGGGTTGTTTTCCAGCGCCACGGCCGGATCGGCCACCGTATTGAAACGCACCATGCCGGCCAGGCTGTCCTGCAACTGTTGCGGATAGACCGCCAGCGCATGGCGCGCCGTGTCGGTGGCGGCCGCGCTGAGAGCAGCGGCGTGGACAGGCAATTGGGACAGCAGGGAGAGCAAGGCGATTTTCTTGAACATGGGTGAGTTCGTTGAAAAATGGTTAATAAAATACGACACGAGCCGATGCGCAGTCTACCCGAAAGCCCACGCCCGCGGCAGGGCCTTCATTGAATCCCGGCATCACGCCCCGATATGCCGGGCATGACACCATTTTCCATACTCGACCTTTCCCCCATCGCCGAAGGCAGCGATGCCGCGACCTCGCTGCGCAACACGCTGGACCTGGCGCGGCACGGCGAGCGCTGGGCTTATCAACGCTACTGGCTGGCCGAACACCACGGCATGCCCGGCATCGCCAGCGCCGCCACGGCGGTCGTGATGGCGCACGTCGCCGCCGGCACCAGCACGATACGGGTCGGCGCCGGCGGCATCATGCTGCCGAACCATTCTCCGCTGGTGATCGCCGAGCAGTTCGGCACATTGGAAGCGCTGCACCCGGGCCGCATCGACCTGGGCCTCGGACGGGCGCCCGGTTCCGACCAGGTCACGGCGCGCGCGCTGCGCCGCACGCTGGAATCGGACGCCGAGCAATTCCCGCAAGACGTGGTGGAATTGCAAGATTACCTGTCCGACGCGCCGCGCCAGCGCGTGCAGGCCGTGCCGGGCCGGGGTTCGAAGGTGCCGTTATGGATACTCGGTTCGAGCCTGTTCGGCGCGCAACTGGCGGCACAGCTCGGCTTGCCGTACGCGTTCGCGTCGCACTTCGCGCCGCAGCAGATGATGCAGGCGGTGGCGCTGTACCGCGCCAACTTCAGGCCGTCGGCGCAACTGGAGCGACCTTACGTCATGCTCGGCTACAACGTCTTCGCCGCCGACACCGATGAAGAAGCGCAATTGCTGGCCACGTCGATGCAGCAAGCGTTCGTCAACCTGCGCAGCGGCCGCCCTTCCCGCCTGCCGCCGCCGCTGGCCGGCTACCGCCAGCAGCTGGGTCCGCAGGAAAACGCGATGCTCGATACAGTGCTGTCGTGCGCGGCGATCGGCTCGCCCGAGACGGTGGCGGCCCGCTTGCAGGCCTTCATCGCCAGCGCGCGGCCCGACGAACTGATGATCACGTCGCAGATCTTCGAGCACAATAAACGCCTGCGCTCTTACGAACTGACCGCCGCCATCGGCCGCCAGCTGGCCTGACGCAGCCATTCACTCCCACTGCTGGCGCCGCCTGGGGTCTGACCCCGAAGCCTCCTGCTGACGCCGCCTGGGGCCTGGCGGGGACGCCGCTTCCCTGAAGCGGCGCCAGAGTCATTCGTTAATACCGAATACGCCCTGGGCCGCCTGCCTGATTCGGCAATACCCACTACAATAGTCCTCCGCGCCGCGCCTGCACATCAGGCGCGCGGCGCTTCTCAGGAGTTCCGTTTGACTACCACCACACCCCAGCAAGCCATCCCCCGCGGCATGGTCTTGCTGCTGGCCGCCGCGACTGGCCTGATCGTCGCCAACCTGTATTACGCTCAAACGCTGGTCGGCCCGATCAGCCATGCGACCGGCCTGGCGCCGGGCGCCGCCGGCCTGATCGTGACGCTGACGCAGATCGGGTATTGCCTCGGCCTGCTCGTCATCGTGCCGCTCGGCGACCTGGTCGAAAACCGGCGCCTGATCGTCACCGCGCTCGGCGCCACCGCGCTGGCGCTGCTGGCCGCCGCCTGCACCAGCAGCGCGACCCTGTTCCTGACCGCCGCCTTTTGCATCGGCGTCGGTTCCGTGGCCGCGCAGGTCGTGGTGCCGTTCGCCGCCCACATGTCGCCGCCGCACAACCGCGGCCAGACCGTCGGCCAGGTGATGAGCGGGCTATTACTCGGCATCATGCTGGCGCGCCCGGTGTCGAGCCTGGTGGCCGACGCGCTGAACTGGCACGCGATCTTCGTGCTGTCGGCGCTGGTCACGGCCACGCTGGCGCTGGTGCTGCACCATAAACTGCCGCCGCGCCGGCCGACGTCGACGCTGCCGTATCCGGCGCTGCTGGCATCGATGTGGCATTTATTGAGAACCACGCCGATCCTGCGCCGCCGCGCCGCCTACCAGGCGTGCATGTTCGGCGCCTTCAGCCTGTTCTGGACCACGGTGCCGCTGGCGCTGGCCGCGCCGTATTTCCACCAGTCGCAAACCGGCATCGCGCTGTTCGCGCTGGTCGGCGTGGCCGGCGCGATCGCCTCGCCGATCGCCGGACGCCGCGCCGACCACGGCAAGAGCCGCGCGACGACCGGCATGGCCTTGAGCGCCGGCCTAGTCGCGTTCGCCGCGCCGCTGTTGTTGCACGGAGACCGCCTGTTCGACCTGGGCTTGCTGGTGATCGCGTCGATCGTGCTCGACGCCGGCGTGTCGGCCAGCCTGGTCACCGGCCAGCGCGCGATCTTCGCGCTCGGCGCCGACGTGCGCAGCCGCCTGAACGGTTTATACATGGCGCTGTTTTTCGCCGGCGGCGCGCTCGGCTCGTCGCTGGGCGGCTGGATGTACGCGGCGCATGGCTGGCACGGCGTACTGCTGACCGGCATGCTGTTCCCGCTGACGGCGCTGCTGGTGTACGCGACCGAATTCGTGCCGGTGCGCGTGCCCGCGCGCTGAGCGTTTATACGAATCCGGCACCGCCAATATCGCCCGCGTTCAGTGCGTCCACAGCCGCAACTGGCCCTGGATGTTCAGCGTGCCGTTGACGTTGACGCTGCCCATGCTGCTGCTGACCGGCGCCTGCGGATCGTTTTGCACGCTCAGCGATTCGAAGCCGAAATTGCCGTACCTGACGTAGGCCGGCAAGGTCAGCGCCGTATAGTCGCTGCCGTCCGGCTTCTTTTCGACATTCAGGCTCAGGCCGAACATGTCGACCACGCCGCGCACGTTCTTGATGACGACATAATGGTTCTGGCCATCGCCGCCGAAACCGAACGACAGCCGGCTGTCGGCCACGGCGCCGACCAGCGCCGGATCGTTCAAGACCACGTGCGCGGCAAAACTGATGCCGTCGCCGCCCGTCACGCGCGACAGCGCGTCGTCGTCGAGCGCCTGCAAGGGGACCGTCGCGGCCAGCGCGGCGCGGCAGCAAAACACGATAATAAATAACAAGAACGTATGCATGTCAGCGCCGGAACTTGATGTCGAGGTACTGGATCTGCATCGAGCCGATGCGCGACGAACCGAGATCGACGCTGCCGCCGTTCGGGCTGTTAAATGAGATGTTATCGACCTGCAGGCCGCCCATCGATGCCGCGCCGCTGCCGTAGCGCGCGTCCGGCCAGTCGATGCCGATGTGCAGGCGCGGACCGCCGGCGTCGGCCACGGCGTTGATGACGCCCGGTTGAGCGGCGACGTCGGCCAGCACCCACGGGGTATTGTTAAAATTGCCGGCGGCGTCGACGCCGCCGAGGTGGATGCCGCTGAACGCCATCTGTTCCGAGGCATCGGCGCGCCCGTGCGGCCGGTACGCCAGCTGGCCGATATCGAAGCGCAGCGCGGCGCCAAAGGCGACGCCGTCGCGCGCCTGCGGCGTCGAAAATTGCAGGCCGCCGCCGTAAAACGCCAGGTCGCCGATGACCACGCTGCCATTGTCGCGCGCGACGCCGTCGGCGCTGACACCCCAGTCGTACGCCAGTTGCCAGCGCTGTTCTCCCTGCGCATTGCGCGGAAACGCAAACTGGACGACGTCGGCCAGGCCGGGCGCGCCCGGCACGATGTCGAGCCGGTAAGGATCGGCAAACGGGTCGCGGTTGTCGCTGCGCGCGGCAGACAGACTTTCCATGTAGGCGCTGGCGCCGCCTGGCGCCGTATAGGTCACGCGCACGTCGCCGCTCATCGCGAAACCGGACAGATCGAAACTGACGCCATCCCTGCCGCGCACGGCGGACAGGGCGGCATCGCCCAGCGGCTCCATCGCCTGCGCCGGCGCGCCCGACAGGCAGGCCAGCGCGGCGGCCGCGCACACGGCGCGCAGCATCATCGGCAACGGCGCGCGCACGTCAACGCACCTTCGGCAGGTTCGGCGGCGTCGCGCCATTGGTCGACAGCGCCGTCAGCTTGTCTCTCCAGTTGAGCCAGACGCCGGCCTGCGCCACGTCCGGCAACTGGCCGCCGGCCGGCGCGGCAAATTGCACGCCGCTTTTTAAAATGGAAATCCAGAAATCGCGGCTCGGGCCGCTGGCGTCGCCGGCCGTCACGCCACCCAGTTGCGCCAGCGGCAGGCACGGCGCCGTGCAGGCGCCATCCCAGCGCTTGCCACCCAGCGCATCGGTGCGCGAATCGAGCACCAGTGGGCTGCCGTTCGGCGCGCTCGCGTCCACGCGCAGCGAACCGGAGAGAGTCGCCAGTTTCAGGCCGACATCGCCGCTGATGCCGTCGAAGCCGAAGCGCATGCCGATCACTTCGCGCGCGGCGCCGTTCGCCGCGTTTTTATAGACGAATTCAAAATAGGGATTGCTGATCTGTACCAGGCGCTGCGCATCGCCGGCATCGCTGCGGCCGAATTGCAGCAGTGGCATGTCGATGTCGATACCGCCACCGTTGCGCGCGCTGTAGCGGTATTCGCCCAGGCGCAGGTTGCGGAAATTGGCGCTCAGCGCGACATCGGCGTCAAGCGCGATGCGGGTGAAATCATAGCCGTCGTAACTGCTGTTGCTCATGGCGATCACGCCCTGCCCGCGGGTGCGCGCCAGCTCGTCGTCCGACAGCGGCTGCATTTGCGCGCAGGCGCTGTGCAGCGCGCAGGCGTACAGCGGCACTGCGATGGCGCAGCGCGCCAGGTAGGTTTTTGCCATGATGGGGGAATGAGGTGCTGAAAAAAAAACGGGCGCGCCGAAACGCGCCCGCCGTTAGCGGAAGATTAGTGCGCCCAGATCCAGACTTGGGTACCGCGCAGGTCGACCTGGTTCATCGCGATCGAACCGAAGGAAGCCGTGCTGCCGCCCATCTTGATCGAATCGACGCTCACGTTCAGCAGCTTGCCCGCAGCGACCGTTACGTCGGCCGGGATCGCGATCTGCACGACGTCGCCGCCGGTTTGCGCATTGTAGAAGGTGCCAGGGTTGGTCACGCCAGCGGCGCCGGCTGCCTGCAGGAACGAGTTACGCGACAGGATGTCGATACTCGCTGCGATCAGGCCCTGCACTTTGATGCCATGGAAGCCGATCGAACCACCACCCAGACCGGTGGTCGCGTCGACCGCGTCCGTATCGGTGTAGGTGAAGGAATCAATCTTCACGTTCAGGTTGGCGGCGATCGATACGCCGTCCTGGCCGCTGACCGCGCTCAGGTCCGCGTCCTGGATTGGCGTCATGGCGGAAGCGGCGAAAGCCATGGTGGTCAGGGCAGCAGCGACGGCGGTGTGAATCAGTTTCATTGAATATCTCCAGTTTTGATTTAAGTAGGGTTGGTAATGCACGGGTACATCGGTAAAGCGTTTTAAAGCGTTTTATTCTGTCCCGCCGTCAGCCCTGAATCGCGGTAGACCGGGTTGCCTGCGGGGCCACTCTTAACATTGTGTGAACATTAATTAAATTTATGATATGAGCCGCGCCCCCTCGCAGTCCATCGCCGCGCGCTGACTGAAAAAGCCAAACGCTTGGCCTTGAGAGCCATACAGAGTGAGCGCCGTGTTACGCCACTGTGGCTTGAGATAGCATGCATTTCACGGTTGCGGCTAGAGGCGCGCATCTAATTTTTTTGATGCCGGGCCAGCGCAAAACATGCGTTAATAAATTACAAAAAAGACAAAGAGCGAATCTGGCTAAATAAAGCACGATCGTTCGTATTTGGAGACATGGGCATGAAACAAACACACCAGGGGCGCCCGACGCCCCGGGGCGCCGTGCATCGTCACGCGCCATCGCATCGCATCGAACCGGTCGCGCCAACATCATGCTGATGATCCTGCTGGGCGTCGTGGCCGCCCTGCTCGGCGGCGCCGGCGCGCTGTCGCGCAACGAACCAATCGAGCGTCCGCAAGGCCAGTACCAGATGCCGCAGACGCTGCTCGGCGGCGGCGCCTACAGCCAGGCCGTGACGATGGAACCGTACTCGCAGCTGAAGTACAAGAACATCGTGCACCAAGCCTACGATTACAGCTGCGGCTCGGCCGCGCTGGTGACGATCCTGAACTACCACCTCGGCATCCAGGTCAATGAACAGCAGGCGATGGAAGGCATGCTGGAAAAGGGAGAGAAGGAAAAGATCATCGAGCGGCGCGGCTTTTCGCTGCTCGACATGAAGAGATATGTCGCCTCGCTCGGCGTCAACGGCGCCGGCTTCCGCGCCGAACTTGCGGACCTGCTGACGCTGACGGAACCGGCCATCGTGCCGATCGATTACGCCGGCGCCAAGCACTTCGTCGTGTTGCGCGGCATCCGCGACGGCGTCGTCTACATCGCCGATCCGTCGGCCGGCAACATCGCCTTCTCGGTGCCGGAATTCGCCTCGCTGTGGGACAAGAACACCCTGTTCATCATTTCTCCGCCGAAGGACCGGCCGGCGCTGGCGCAACTGGCGCTGACCGACCGCGAACTCGGCGTGGCCGACATGGACCGTATCACCAACCGAGGCCGCCTAGGCGGCATCAACAACAACATCCAGCTGCTCGAACGCGCCATCAACTCGGGCGCGGCCGGCACCTGGATGCACCGTCAATAAGCCGAAGGATCTTTCCGATGACAATCCGTACCCTGCCCGCCCTGCCAGTCCTGCTTGCCGCCTGGCTGGCCGCCCTTCCCGCCTGCGCCCAGCAAACCGCGCCGGCACAGCCGGTTGCGCCGGCGCAGCCGGCCAGCGCCGACGCCGCGCGCGATGCGCTGGCCAAGAAGGAAGGCGAAGGCGACCAGAGCGCGCTGCTGAAACAGACGCTGACCGCGGTCGACAAGCAGTACAGCCTGATCCGGCGCGGCCAGGTGCAGGTCAGTTACGACCTCAATTACGCCTACATCGGCCAGGAAAAAATCGTCACCGACATCGGCGCCAGCGGCCTGACCCTGTTCGAGATCGAGAACGTCAGTTCGCACACGGTGACCAACACACTGTCGGCCGATTACGGCGTGTTGAATAATCTCACCGGCAACGTGACCATGCCGGTGATTTCGAAATACGGGCAAGCTAAGGGCCACAGCGGCGTCTCCAATTCCCTGGGCGACCTGTCCCTGGGCGCGCGCTGGCAACCGTTCGAAGCGCGCCGCGACCAGCCCGGCCTGACGGTGACGGGGAACGCGCGCCTGCCGAGCGGGCGCAGCCCCTTTAAAATTGTCGCTGGCAGCGGACAAGCCACCGGCGGCGGCGTGGCGGCCTTCTCGGCCGGCCTGAACATCAACCGCATCGTCGACCCGGTCGCGCTGTTCGGCTCCTTGAGCCTGACGGCAAGCTTGCCGGCCAAGCACCTGTACCAGGTCAACGGCACGCGCGTGCTGACGCGCGTGCAGCCGGGCCAGAGCGTCGGCTTCGGCCTCGGTTTCGCGTATGCGCTGTCGTACGGCATCTCGACCACGCTATCGTTCCAGGAAGCGATTTCGGCCGGCTCGAAACTGAGCTTCGCCGACGGCCTGGAAGCGAAAACGGCGATGCAGACGTCCGGCCTGCTGAACATGGGCCTCGGTTACCGCGTCTCGCCTAAAACCACGGTCAACCTGTCGGTCGGCATCGGCCTGACGGCGGATTCTCCGAACCTGACGGTGGGCTTGAACCTGCCGCTGGCATTCTGACCATGCGCCAGGTTCGTCCCCTGCTGCGCCCGCTGGCGGCGGCTGCCCTGCTCGCCTGCGCGGCGCCGGCGCACGCCGCGCTGGTCGAAAACCTGACGACCAGCGTGACGGCGATGGCGCTCGGCAACGCCGTCACCGCCGATCCGCCCGGCCTCGATTCGGTGCATTTCAACCCGGCCGGGCTGGCGCGCATCCGCGGCGACATGGATAGCCATTCAGCCTTCGGCGCATCGATCCGCACCAGCGCCAGCTTCCACGCGCCGGCCGATTTCGGCGTCGGCGGCTGGCATGACGACCCGGTCTCCGGCACCAGCACCGGGCCGGTGCGCCAAGCCATGTTCGTGCCCAGTTACGGCATGCCGGGCTGGCGCCTGCCGGCCGTCGTCATCCCCAGCCTGGGCATGGCGTTCAACAAGCCGGGTTCGCCGTTCACGTTCGCCACCAACAGCTACATGGCGCAGGCGATCAGTATCGACCGCACCACCGATCCGAACGATCCGGCCCGTTTCGACGGACGGCAAATCCAGATGCAGCGCCTGGTGTACGCGTCGCCGTCGGTCGGCTACAAATATTCGGACACGCTGAGCTTCGGCATCGCCGTGCCGATCGCGCACGCGGCCTTCGTGGTCGACACGCACATGCGCTTCCCGAACGAACTGCTCGGCATCGCCGGCAGCCTGCAACAGGGCTGGTGCCCGGAAGGCGGCAGCAATATCCTCGACACCTTCGGCTTCGGCCTGTGCGGCGGCGGCAAGGACGGCATGATCAACCCCTTTAAGCAGGCCGCCAACATGCGCCTGGAAATGACGGCGCCGTTCGACCCGTCGCTGAACCTGGGAGTCTTGTGGGAACCGAACCACTGGTTCGCGCTGGGCGCGGTCTACCAGGGCGGCGCGCGCACGCGCTACAGCGGCACCTATGCGTTCCACACGGAACCGATGTTGCGCAACTTCGTGCGCGGCCTCAATTCCGGCCTGCTCGGACCGATCGCCGGCGCCGTGCTCGGTTTTCCTAGTTCGATCCCGGAAGACCAGCACGGCAACCTGAGCGCGACAATCCCGATGCCAGCCCACGTGCAGGTCGGTATAAAACTGAGGCCGATCCGCTACGTGCAATTGAACGTCGACGCCAGTTACGCGAAATGGAGCGACTGGCAATCGCTGACGTTCGAATTCGACCAGAGCGTCAAGCTGCTCGAAGTGGCGCGCCTGTACGGCGTGCCCGACGCGAGCAAGCTGACGATCCCGCGCGGCTATAAAAGCGTGGTCAATTTCGGCTTCGGCCTGCAACTGTTCCCGACCGAAAAGCTGACCTTGCGCTTCGGTTACGAACCCCGCAAAAGTTCGGTGCCGGCCGACAAGCTGGACCTGATCGCGCCGCTGCCCGACACGAAACTGTTCGGCCTCGGTTTCAATTACAAGCTCGGCGCCGACACCGATATCAGCGTCAGCGCGTCCTACATGAAAGGCAGTTTCAAGACGCCGGCCAACACCGATTGCAATTTGAATTGCAACATCTTCCTGAACGTCATCTACAACCCGTACGCCGGCCTCGACGTGTCCGGCGATATCCGGGTCCGTTACATCGGTTTCAATCTCAACAAGCGTTACTAGGAGAGCACACCATGCATGTACTACGCAAGACATTCATCATGATGGCCCTGTGCGGCGGAGCCCAGGCGGCCACCGTCGCGCCGGTCCCGGCCGCCACCGCCGCCGCGCCGGTTTCTCCGGCCAAGCAGGAACTGGTGCACAAGGTGCTGGCGCTGTGGCAGATCGACAGCATCGGCCAGTCGATGCTGCAGGCGCCCGTCAGCGATGCGGTGCAACAGGCGCGCGCGATGTTGCAGGGGCGCGCCTCGACCGAGCGGCGCGACGCGGCGATGTCGGAGATCGTCGCCGATGCGCAGAAATTCATGGACGAAGCCGCGCCGACGGTGCGGGGCAGCGCGCAAAAACTGATCCCGACGACGGTCGCGCCGCTGCTGGCCGACAAGTTCACCGAAGACGAATTGCGCCAGATGGTGGCCATGCTCGAATCGCCCGTGAAACGCAAGTTCGAGACGCTGCTGCCGGAATTGCAAAAGACCCTGGGGCAAGGCGTCGCGGCCGATACCGGCGCCGTCATCAATCCCAAGCTGCAGGATTTGAAACAGCGCATCGGCCTGCGCCTGCGCAACGCTGTCACCCCCTGAACGGAGGCGCCGCATGACTTATTCATCGGCATTACACCTGGTGCGCGGCGTCAAGTCGCGCCTGGCCCATTCCGGCGTCGAAGCGGAAGACCTGTTCCGCCTGGCCGGCCTCGACGAAGGCGACGGCCTGGCCTGCGACGCCCTGGCGCTGTCGGACAAATTGAGTCATTTATGGTCGCTGCTGGTCGAGCATTCGGGCGACCCCCTGATCGGCCTGAAGGTCTCGACGCCGCACCGCCTCGGCTGGCTGGGCGTGATGGGCCACATCATGCTCGTATCTCCCACGGTGCAAAGCAGCATCGAGCGCTGCCACGGCCATACGCGGGTCGGCATCGTGCTGCCCGGCGCGCAGCGCGTGGTGCCGCAACAACGCTACGACTTCGTCTGGTGCGTGCTGCTGCGCACCTTGCGCTGCGCCGCCGGGCGCGACGACGCGACTCCCGTGGTGGTCGAATACGCGTTCCCGGAACCGGCCAACGCCGCGATGTACACGCAAACCTTCGGCTGCCCGGTGCATTTCGACATGCCGCACAACGTGATGGAATTCGCCGACACGGACCTGGTCGCGGCGCTGCCGGATTACCGCGGCAATAATCCCGGCATGCTGGCCACCCTGGCGCACGCGGCGCCGCCCAATTTCACGGCGCGCGTGCAAGGCTTGCTGGCGGCGATGCTGCCGAAAGGCCCGCCGCACCGCGAGGACGTGGCCGCCCACATGATGATGAGCGAACGCACCTTGCAACGCCGGCTGGCCGAGGAAGGCACCAGTTTTACGACGCTGGTCGACGACACGCGGCGCGAACTGGCGCGCCAGTCGCTGTCGAGCGGCGACCTGTCACTAAAAATGCTCAGTTTCCAGCTCGGCTTCTCGGAACCGAGCGCCTTTTACCGGGCCTGCAAGCGCTGGTTCGGCATGACCCCGTCCGATATCGTCAACCACGCGCCGCCGCGCAAACTCGCCTGAACGGAGAATTCCATGGGATGGTTTAAACAGGATTACAACAAGGCGCTGTTCGGCCAGTTGCTGGTCAAGCAAAAGCTGATTTCGGAAGACCAGCTGACGCGCGCGATCGAGCAGCAGCGCGCCACCGGCCAGCGGCTGGGCGACATTTTCGCCGAGTGGAACCTGATCACGCAGCAGCACGTGCACGAAGCGCTGCGCAAGCAACGCCACCTGCGCATGGCGGCGGCCGTCGTCGCCGCGCTGCTGGCGCCGCTGGAAACCTACGCGGCGGCGGCCTTGCCGGCCGTCGCCGTCACGGCGCCGCTGGTGACACAGCGCGCGGGCCAGGGCATGCAGCCGTTGACGGAAGAGGAATTAGGCGAGACGTCTGCGCAGGGTCTGAACGACGACCTGGTGCAGCACGTGCGCCAGCAGATGAAAAACAATGGGATGGAAGTGATCGGCGACCTGGCGCGGGTGCTGAACCCGGTGCTCGGCTTCCTCGAATCGGACATGACGATGAAGAACGTCGTCTACGACGCGACGAAAGCCGCCGCGACGATCGGCAAGGATGGCACGCTGACCTTGAATTTGCCGACGTCGATCGGAGAAATCAGTTTCCAGAACATCCGCGTGCGCGGATCGGAAGGGCCGAGCTTCGGCAGCATTTCGATCAAGGGCATCGACTTGACCGGCACCGTCATCACGCTGGCGCTGCGGCATTGACTTCGGCGCCAGCGTAAATCAGAGGCAAAACCTGGGGTCAGACCCGAGGGTCTGACCCCGGCCTTTGCATCTGATTTGGGAATATAAACATCGCCAATACGCTTATTTGGCCCCAGCCCTCACCTTCCCAAACGCATCGCCCGCTTTCCACTGCGGCATCTTCGGCGCATTGGCGACCATGCGGCCCAGGTTCAAGGTGAACTGCGCCTGCTGCGTCATGCCGGCCAGGTCCCAGCTCGGGTCGTATTCGTCGGTCACCTGGTGGTAGCGTTTTTCATAGGCGTCGACCTTGGCTTTCGCGCTGGCGGCGTCGCCGAGGTAATCTCGTCCGGCCTCGATCGAGAACGCCGGCACGCCGACCTTGGCAAAACTAAAATGGTCGCTGCGGAAGTAGCCGCCGATCAGGTCCGGCTCCGCTTCGGAAATGTGCATGTGCATCGCCTTCGCGGTGGCCGCCGCCATCTTGCCCAGCTCCGTGCGCTCGCTGCCCTGGGCGCCGATGTCGCGCGTGACGCCGACGAAATTCAGGCTGTCCAGGTTCAGGTTGGCGGCCGTTTTCGCCAAGGGCCACAACGGTGCCGTGGCGTAGGCGGCGCTGCCCAATAAACCCTGCTCTTCGGCTGCGACCCACAGGAACATCTGGCTGCGTTTGGCCGGCTGCGCCACCGCTTCCTTCGCCATCGCCAGCAGCGCGGCGCTGCCGGATGCATTGTCGACGGCGCCATTGAAGATCGTGTCTGCGCCGGTGCCCTGCTTGCCCAGGTGGTCCCAGTGCGCGCTGTAGATCACCACTTCATCCTTCAGTTTCGGATCGGTGCCCGGCACCAGGCCGGCGACATTGAACTGTTCGACCTTGCGCACGGCCGCCTTCATCTCTCCGGCCACCTTCGCATTCAGCGCGACGGGCTTGAAATCCTTGCGCTCGGCCGCCGCGCGCAGCGCATCGAGGTCCTGGCCGGCGGCCTTGAACAGCGCGTGCGCCGCGCCGTCCGTCATCCAGCCTTGCAGGCCGGTGCCCGGTTTGCCCTGCGCCAGCTGGAAGCGTTCGACGCCGTTCCAGCTGTTGTTGACGACGCTCCAGCCGTACGAGGCGCTGGCGTCGGTGTGAATCAGGAGCACGCCGGCGGCGCCCTGGCGCGCGGCTTCCTCGAATTTGTAGGTCCAGCGGCCATAATATGTCAGCGACTTGCCGCCGAAGCGGTTCGGTTCGGCCGCCGTCGGCTGCGGATCGTTGACCAGCATGACGAGCACCTTGCCGGCCAGGTCCTGTCCCTTGTAATCGTTCCACCCCTCTTCCGAGGCGACGATGCCGTAGCCGACGAACACCAGGTCCGCGTTCAACTGGTGCGAAGCTTGCGCGTCGCCCGGCGCCCAGACCCAGTCCTGGCCGAAGGCGGCCGGCAGCGCGGCGCCGTTCGCTTCCAGGTGCAGCGAGCTGTCCGCCGGCTGCGACTTGATGCCGGCGATCTGCACCGGCTGACGGAAACTACTGCCTTGCACCGGTTTCAAGCCGGCCGCCAGCGCCTGGGTTTCAAGGTAGGCGACGGTCAGATCGGCGCCGCGCTGGCCGGTGCCGCGTCCTTCCAGCACATCGCTGGACAGGAAGGCAAGGTGCGCGCGCAGCGGCGCTTCCTGCACAGTGGGCAGGTGGCTGGCGTTGCCAGCATGGACGGGAAAAGCCAGCGCCAGGCTCGTGGCCAGGATGCTTGCGATCAGGGAGGGGAGCAGTTTCTGCATGGTGTCCTATTGCGAAAAGGGTAAGTCGAGTAGGGAGGCGCTGGCGCCGCGACGAACATTGTATGCCAATTTTCAACAGAAATATGTCGCACTGCAACAATCCGGGCGGTGAACAGGCTCACAGCGACAGGTGCGCCAGTGTGCGCAGCGCGATACCGGCGCGTGGCACCCGGCGGCCGCAGGGCGCCACGCGCCGGCTGGCCGAGGCCAGGATCGCCACGCCGACCGGCTGCGCGCCGGTTGACTTGCACGGCGCCGGTCGGAGATACTTGGCCCACATGAAGCCTCCCTATATCGGCCGTTTCGCGCCCTCTCCCACCGGTCCGCTGCACCTCGGCTCGCTGGTCGCCGCCATGGCCAGTTATCTGGACGCGAAAGTGCACCAGGGACGGTGGCTGGTGCGCATCGAGGACCTGGACCGCGACCGCAACGTGGACGGTATCGACCAGCATATCCTGGCCTCGCTGCAGCGCTGCGGCATGCAGTGGGATGGCGAAGTGACGTGGCAGACCGAACGCACCGCGCTGTACGAACAGGCGCTGGCGCAACTCGGTTCCGCGATCTATCCGTGTTCGTGCTCGCGCAAGGAAATCCAGGATTCGCAACTGCGCCTGGGGCAGTCGGCCGCCGCGCCGGTCTACCCGGGCACTTGCCGCGACGGCTTGGCGCCGGGCAAGCCGGCGCGCGCGCTGCGCCTGCGCACGCCGCAGCAGGCGCACCGGGTCATCTGTTTCGACGACCGCTGGCACGGCCGCATTTGCCAGGACATCACGGCCGACGTCGGCGATTTCGTCGTGCGCCGCGCCGACGGCTTCTGGGCCTATCAGCTGGCGGTGGTGGTCGACGATGGCGCGCAGGGCGTGACCGATATCGTGCGCGGCGCCGACCTGCTCGACTCCACGCCGCGCCAGTTATATCTGCAGGAATTGCTCGGATTGCCGCAGCCGCGCTACCTGCACGTGCCGGTAGTCGCCAATGCCGACGGCGAAAAACTGTCGAAGCAGACCGGCGCGCAAGCGTTCGACAACGGCGCCCCGCTGGCCGAGCTGCTGCGCTCGGCGCTGCTGCCGGCGGCACGCTTCCTCGGCATCGAGCTGCAGGCCGACAGCGTGGCGGGGTTCTGGGACTTGGCGCTGCCGGCATGGGAACAATTGCTGCGCCGGCGCCAAGCAGGTTGAACAGCCGCGCGTGTCGGAATTTTTTACAGTTGCGCGCCAAAGCGGCCTGCGGGCACGCCGGCGCCAGGCAACACCAAGCGGCAAGTACCTGATTTTATTAATTTTTCTCGAGCAGGTTTTTTAAAGGCATGATTATTGCATTGATTCTAGTAAAGTATTGTTAATATGGAGAAAGCAATGTTGCCATTTACGAAAATCCAGAAATTTTCCGCCTCAACATTGCTGGGGCTTGCGGCAGCGTTCGGTGCGCCGCATGCCCACGCCACGCCGGCCTGGACACTGGATCCCGATTTCATCACCACCTTCCGCGCCGATCAATATTCGTTCAATGAAGTCTTCACGGTAGGCGGCAGCAATATCAGCGTGACCGGGCTGGGTGCATTCGATGACGATGGCAACGGCTTTACCACGGCAGGCGGCATCCCGGTCGGCCTGTACCGGGACAGCGATGGCGCGCTGCTGGCCAGCGCCACGATCCAGAGTGGCGACACCCTGCTCAACACCTACCGTTTCCAGAATATCTCCCCCCTGACCCTGCTGGCCAACACCACCTATCGCATCGTTGCCGCCAACCTCGGCGACAATTACAGCATCGTGCTGCCGGACAGCGTCAACCCCGCGCTGACGCAGAACGGCTACAGCTATTGCGTCAGCACTTCGCTGACCGTCTGCGATGACAATCCCGGCACCGGCATCAACTGGATGGCCAACTTCTACCTGTCCGACGACGCCAACGGCAACGGTAACTCGGTGCCCGAGCCGGCCACGCTGGCGCTGTTCGGCTTCGGCTGCGCCGCGCTGGCCTTCGTCCGCCGCCGCCAAGGCCGGGGTCAGGCCTGAGTTGTTGCCTTGTTGAGCGCCGCCTGACGGGCGCGCGGCCGGCCGTTGCCGGTATACTGCGCCCATGACCGAACCGAACCTGCCCCGCTTCACCCCGCAAGGCTTGCTGCGCACGCAGCAGCAGACCGACATCCAGCTGGCCCAGAACAAGGTGGCGCTGATCGACGCCAACGCCGGCGCGGCGAAAACCACCACGCTGGCGCTGCGCATCGGAGAGGCGCTGGCGCGCAAGCTCGCGCCCGAACAGATCCTGGCGCTGGTGTTCACGCCGGAAGCGCGCGATGTGATGCGCCAGCGCCTGCTCGACATCGGCATCCCCTACGGCAGCGCGGCGCGGGTCGAGGTGGCCACCTTCGAAGACTTCGCCGAACGCATGCTGGCGCTGACCGACGGCGGCGGCGTGCGGCGCCTGGACCAGGCGCGCCAGTTGAAACGCCACGCGCTGGCCGCGCTGGAACGGGTCAGCGAACGCTACGCCGGCCAGGTCGACTACCTCGACATCCGCACCCACAATATCGCGCTCAGCCAGTTCCTCGACATCCAGCTCAGCCTGAAGGCCAACATGGCGCTCGACGCCGATGTCGACTACCTCGGCGTGGAGGAAGCAGCCGAACTGGTGAAGGTGCCGCTGACCGATTATCTGACCACCTGCGAATACGAGATCATCCGCCTCGGCGACGACGACGGCGTGCAATTCCGCGGCCCGTTCGACGCCACCTACGACCTCGCGCTGCGCCTGTCGCAGCAGCCCGGCAGCGCGCACGACCTGCCCGGCTACCGGGTCGTCGTCTGCGACGAACTGCACGACCTGAACGAGGCCGCCTTCCGCATCCTCAACGCGCTGATCGCGCGCCCGAACTGTTATTTTGTCGGTGCCGGCGACAAGGACCAGGTGATCCACACGCGCCTCGGCGCCAGCCAGGATTTTCTTGAACACCGCTTCGCGCAAAGCTACCCGGGCCTGAAGCACTACCCGCTGACGTACACGTACCGCCACGGTCCGCACCTGGCGTATGCGATGCAGGCGTTCAAGAACAAGCCGGTCGAATCGAGCCTGGCGCTGCGCACCGACATCAAGCAGATGCACTACGAGGCCGACGATTGCGGCGCGCGCGTGGTGGCCGCGCTGAAGGAGTGGAAGCGCGACGGCCACCGGCTCGAAGGCTGCGCCATCCTGCTGCGCGACCGGCACCAGTCGATCGCCATCGAAAATGCGCTGCTGCAGGCGAAGATCGGCTACCGCACGCCGGCCATGGCCGGCTACCTGCAGCGCGAGGAAATCCTGTTCTTGCGCGGCATGATCGCCATCGCGCTGGGCGACCTGGAATCAGTAAAATCGTACGAGGTGCGCGCGGCGATCGTCGAGGCGCTGGCCATCTTCGGCGAGTCCGACCTGACGCCGCAGCGGCTGGAACAGGCCAAGCACGAGGTGGCGAAAAACCCGCAACTGCTGCGCGACTTTTATAAACTGTATATCGACGGCGAGCGGCCCGGCGCGCGCGGCGTCATCGCGCGCGCGATCGAGTACGCGATGGGCGTGGCGCCGGATGCGAAGGCCGACGTACCGCTGCGCGCGATCTGCGAACAGATCAACCTGGAGCAGGCGGCCAGGCGCATCTTCGTGCGCCCGTACGAGGCGGACGTGGTGTCGAAATCGGTGGCCGGCTTCATCGCCGCGGCCAGCTCCGGGCAGACGCTGGCCGAATTCTGGCAGGCGCTGAACGCGGCCGAAGCCTTCGCCAGCCGCAAGCGCGAAAAGGATTACGTCACCATCGATTGCGCGGCCAACGCCAAGGGCAAGGAATTCGAGCACGTCATCTTGCCCTTCCTTGAAACGGGTGAATTTCCGCACCCGCTGGCCGACGCGCGCGAAGAGGAAAACCTGTTCTATGTCGCCGCCACCCGCGCCAAGACGCGCCTGACGCTGCTCTCGCCGGCCGACAGTGCACGCCGCAGCGCGTACATCGCGCGCATGCGCCTGGCCGACGTCGGCGCCGCCGCCGAGCAGGCGATTGTACGCAACGAAGCGGCCAGCCTGGACCAGGCGCCGGCGCGCCGCTACCTGAGCGCCACCATCCACGAGGCGCAACTGGTGAAGTCACTCGGCGCCAAATTCGACTGGTCGCGCAAGGCCTGGTATATCGAGCCGGGCGAGGACCTGGAACCGTTCGGGCGCTGGCTGCGTAATTAAAATCAGCGCGGCTTGATGGCGGCGGCGTACGCGGCCGACTGGCGCACCTGGCCGATGACCGTCCACAAGGCTTCCACCGCGTCCAGGTGGACCGCATAGTATGCCTTCGACACCATCAGGTAATAATGCTCTTCCATGAAGAGCGCCGGCAGCGCTTCGATGTGGCCGGCGAAGCGCGGATCGGCCAGCAAGACCTTGCCATCGTTTTCGAAGCCGATGACGACATCGCCGCGCCCGGCCAGCAGCTTGGCGAAATTGAGTTCGAGGTTCTTGCCCTGGTCGTCGACCGCCAGGTTCATCGCGTGCACCTTCGCCTGCAGCGCCACGCTGCCGGTGGAGATCAGCACCGGCAGCTTGACGAATTTAAAGCGCGTGCCGTCCCACGACACCGCGCCGTCCTTGCGGCGGAATACGGCCAGGCGCGCCGTGGCCGTCGCGCGCGAGGGATCAAGCCGGCCGCTGTCGGTGCGCGGATAGGCGAATTCGGCCGTCATCGCCAACGGGCTGCTGGCGGCGGGATAGCCGTGCGCCACGCCGGTGCGGATCTCGTCGACGCAGCGGCGCAGCGGCGCGCGGTGGAATTCGACCTTGGCGCCGACCTGCTGCGCTGCCAT
Source organism: Pseudomonadota bacterium (assembly GCA_040389645.1). GTDB lineage: Bacteria > Pseudomonadota > Gammaproteobacteria > Burkholderiales > Burkholderiaceae_D > Rugamonas. The sequence goes on from JAZJZT010000002.1 coordinate 162,423, forward strand.
GCGCACCAGCGTCGGCACGCTGCCGCCGCCATCGGCCAGGATGTAGGGCGGATGCGGCTGCTCATCGATGCACAGCGACAGTGGCGGGGACGGCGGGGCCGGCGGCGCGGCGGTCGCGATGGCGCTGCCGGCGTACAGCAGCGCCGCGAATGACCTGAGATGCATGGATCGTCCTCATGTTGATTTCAGGCGATTATAGTGCAGCGCCATGCCTTTGTACGCTGACGCGATGCTAGAATGACATTCCGTGCCGGTCGCCGGCGTGAAACGGAGTGCGTCATGCTCAAGCTATTGCGCAAGCTGGTCCTCGCCGCATCCTTGCTGGCCGCCGCCGGCGCTTGGGCGGAGAATGTCCAGGTGCTGGTCTACCACGACTTTCCGCCCTTCGTCGACGCCGGCGGCGCCAACCTGAGCCGCGACGTCTGCGCCCTGCTCGACGCGCGCGCCACCGGGCGCTACAAATTCCTGCTGCAAGTGGTGCCGCGCCGGCGCCTGGACGCGCTGCTGCTGCGCGCCAGCGCACCGGTGCTGGTGCTGTGGGTCAGCCCGGATTTCTTTCCCGAGCCGCAGCGCTATCACTGGGGCGGCGCGCTGATGCCCGACAGCGCCGTGCTGCTGACAATGCCGGGCCGCCAGATCGACCCGGCCCAGGCCGCCACGCTGCGCGGCCTGCGCTTCGGCGCGCTCTCCGGCCATTACTATAATTACCCTGGCATCGAGGCGGCACTGAAGGATGGCACGATCGCCCGGCTCGACGACACGTCGCCGGAGCGCAATTACCGCAAGCTGCTGCTGGGCCGGATCGACATGACGATCATCGCGGAATCGACGTTTTATCATTTGCGCGACCATGTGCGCGTACCCGGCACGGCCGTGCCGCAGCAGCAGCAACTGCCGTCGAGCGTGTATCACCGCAGCTATTTCACGCTGGGCGCCGACCCGGCGCTGCAACAGTTCCTGCACGACGAACTCGATACGCTGCGCGCCGTGCGCGGCGACCAGCCGGGCTGGCGCATCCAGAGCCTGCGCGCGGCCAACTAGCGGGACGCGTCAGGTGCGCGGCGCGTTGAACTGGCCGTGCAAGAAGCGCGCGATGCGGGACTGGGTCGATTCCAGGTAGGGGATGTTCAAGTGGTCGGAATCGGGCACGATTTCATCGGCGTGCAATTGCCCGAACTGCGCCACCAGCAAGTCCGTATGCGAGTGCGGCACCACGTCGTCGAGCGCGGCGCGCAGCACGTACACCGGCGCCTTCAGCGCAGCGGCATACTTGACCGACTCGAAACGGTGGCGCAGCACATACTCGACCGGCAGCGCGCGGAAGCGCCGCTTGGCGATCGCGACAATCGAATCGTAGGGCGTGATCAAGACCACCGAGTGCGCGGCGCGCCCCCGCGCGACCTGCACCGCGACGCCGGAACCGAGGCTGCGCCCGACCACGGCGATGCGCTTCGGATCGACATGGGCGTGTTCTCCGAGCCAGTCGAACAGCATGCAGCCGTCGTCGACCATGTGCTGCTCGGCCGGTTCGCCCTGCGAATCGCCATAGCCGCGGTAATTCACGGCCAGCACCGCCATGCCGGGAAACAGCTTGCCGGCGTCGCGCGCAACCCACGACACCTCTTCCGAACGCCCGCCGAAATAAACGACACCCGGATGCGGCCCCGCCACCGGCGGCGTCATCAGCCAGCCCGACAGGCGGGTGCCGTCGTTCGAACGCAGCACGACCGGGCGCGTGCGGTGCCCGCTGCTGGAGGGTTTGTCGACTTCGCGCTTGACGGCCGGGTTGAACAGCAGGCGGCGCTGGTTGGCCGCCACCGCCGCCGTCATGGCCAGCCACAGCATGCTCGCGATGCCGGCTGCGCCAGCCATTTTTTGGGAATTGTTCATGTGATACAGCCTACACGCCTTGATCGCGCATACCGTGCGCTATCGAACAATATTAACGCGTGCCTGTCGGGAATCAAAGGCGGTGTCACCTATACGCCACAGCGAGCCTGTCACACCTCCCGCCACACCGATGTAAACAGTTGCGCCGTATCGACGATCTGGATCAGCGTGCCGCCTTCCCCGGTGCTGACGACCTGCTTGACGAACATCGCCTGCGCGCCCTGCGCGATCGGGGTCGGCACGATCTGGTCGCTTTCGAACTTGGCCACGCCGTGCAACTCGCCCACCAGCAGGCCGAGCGTGCGCCCGCCCTGGCGGATCACGACCACTTGCGCCTCGGCGGTGATGCGCGAAGTTTCGCCATGCAGCAGCACGCCGAGATCGAATACCCAGACCACGTCCTGCCCATCTCCCTCTCCCGTGTCCAGCGTCAGCACGCCGATGCGTCCCGCCTTCGAGCCCATCGATACCGGCGTCACGCGGCCCGCCGGCTGCGCCTCGCGCACGTCGGCCGCGGCGATCGCGAACAAGCCTTCGCCGACGAAGAAGGTCGCGTATTCCTCGCCCGAGCTGGCGCTCAGTTCGCTGCCCGGCAAGGCGACCGCGCGCGTGCCGCCCAGGCCCGAGCGCACCGCGCCGAACGATTCGATGACCACCGCCACGACGTCGGCGCGGTAGCCGTCCGACACCTTGAATTCGCGGTAGCCGTGCGACACGGTGCAGCCGGCGATCGCGTAATGCTCGTCGTGCGTCAGGATGTGGGAAGCGCTTTCGCCGTTGCCGAGTTTGAGCATCGACGCATCGAGATCGAACACTTGCCCGATCGGGCGGGTCGGATCGGTGCTGGCGATGATGGTGCCGCTGCGGTCGACAAAATATGCCTGCATGCCGTGTTCTCCTCCGAGTGCGCCGCGCAGCATCGCGTCGAATTCGACGCCGGCGTCGAACACGATGCCGATACCGCCGATGACGCGGCCATCCTCGGCCGGATGGCGGATCGCCGCGTGATACACGTAGGTCGGCTGGCCGCCGTACAGCGCGCACGGCTCGAACGGCGTCACATAATAATCCTGCTCGGTGCGCAGCGCCTGCACCCGCTCCAGCGTCGCATCGTCGATGCAGTCGGTGTCGTGCCCGCGCGAACTGGCGACGATGGTGCCTTGCGCATCGTAGACGACGATCGTCGTGTACACCGTATATAAACCGTTGATGTGCTGTAGGATCTCGCCGATGCGCTGCACGCGCTGCTCCCCGTCGCCGGCCAGCAGGGTGCGCAGTTCGGACGACAGCGCCCACCAGCGGCAATCGTCGGCGCGCTCGTACAGGTTACGGTCGAGCAGGTCGACCAGCAGGTGCGAGATGAATTCGCTGTTGCGCAAGCCGGATGCGAGCACGGTCTCGAACAGGTCGCGGATCGAATTGGAAAACAGTTCGTTGCTGCGCGCTCCCGTCTCGCTGATCTGTTCGAGGATGGTCTGCAGGCGCACGAAATCGCCGTCGCGCCCAGCCGACATGACTTGCCCGTTCCACACCACGCGCCGGATCATGTTGGCTGCTTCCATGATCTCGAACAGCGGCGGGCAGAACGAGCGCGCGTGCGACAGCAGGCCGTCGGCCCAGACCGGGTCGAGTTCGGACAGCACCTTGCTGCTGGTCGGGCCGAAGGCGACATCGAGCGGGATCATGACCTGGCCCTGCCAGCCGTCCGGTCCCGGATAACCCTGGTAGCCGGGCGACGTAAACGTGCGCACCAGGTATTCGCGGCCAGCGAACATCAGCGGTTGCGGCGTGCCCTCGCGGTTGACCGGCACCTTGGCGCCGAGCGGTATCCAGAGCGGATCGGCGCTGGCGATCACGTGGCCGGTGGCGTCGAGCAGCAGCATATTGGAACGCTGCAGGCGGTCGCGGTGCGTCAGGAAGATGCGCGCCATCTCTTCCTCGAACGAGAAGCACAGGCACAACACGCCGACCACGGCGCCGGTCTGCGGATGGCAGACGCGGCGCGAATAGATCAGCGCCGAGCGCTTGGCCGGGCGCAGGTCGCTGGCGCGGAAGGTTTCGACATAGGTGTCGCTGGCCAGCGTCTGCGCGATCAGCGGATCGCGGCTGCCTTCGATCGGCGTGGTCTCGTCGATCTGCACCAGTACGTTGCCGGCCACGTCGAGCAGCACGATTTCGTCGTACACCGTGTACTTGCTGCGGTAGGCGCGCAGTCGCTGGCGCATCGCGTCCGGGTTGCCGGCCGTACCGGCGACGAATTCGCACAATTCCCGGTCGGTGGCCAGGAAGCCGACATCGGCGGTTCTCTCGTACAGGTTGCGCACGACGATCTCGATCACGTAGCGCGCCTTGGTGCTCAGTTCGGCGAGCACGTTGCCCATCTTTTCGCGCGCCAGGCTTTCCACCAATTCGCTTTCGAGCTCGCTGAAACCCTGCCGCGTGGCGGCCATCGTCGGCAGGATCGCCTTCGCCTCGACCGGGCAATTCATCTTGGCCGACACTTCGATCATGCGCCACATCATGTTCAGTTCGTGCAGCGAACGTTCGCACTGCCCCACATCGCGCATATATGGCAAAAACGTCTCTGCTTGGAACAAGTCATTCATGGTGTGACTCCTGCTGGAATGCCGTGCAGCGCGATCAAACGCGCCAGCGGCATCGGCCGACCCAATAAATAGCCCTGCACCATAGGGCAGCCGAACTGGCGCAGGTAAGCGAGTTGTGCATCCGTTTCCACCCCTTCGGCCACGACGCGCAATTTCATGTTGCGTCCCAGGTCGAGGATGGTGCGCACGATGGCGCAGTCGTCCCGGTCGTGCGGCAAGCCGGCCACGAACAGGCGGTCGATCTTGAGCGAGGCGATCGGCAGTTTTTTCAGCATCGACAGCGACGAATAACCCATGCCGAAATCGTCCAGGCTGACCTCGAAGCCGAGCCTTTGTAATTCCTGCATGATCGGCAGCGACTTGTCGATGCTGCTCATCGCCACGCCTTCCGTCAGTTCCAGGCAGATGCGGCCCGGATCGACGCGCGCGGCATTGACGACCGCCATCAGCTCGCGCGGCAGTTCGGCATCGTGGAACGATGGCGCGGCCAGGTTGATGTTCACCTGCACGTGATCGAGCCCGGCCGCCTTCAGCAGCGGCATGTCGCGGCAGACCTGCTCGACCACCCAGCGCCCCAGGTGCACGATCAGGCGGCTTTGCTCGGCGGCCGGGATGAACATGGCCGGCGGCACGACTTCGCCATCGCTCTTGCGCCAGCGGATCAATGCTTCGACCGACAGCAGCCGCTCGTTGGCCGTGTCGTAAATCGGCTGGTAGTCGAGGAAGAATTCATTGCGCACGTGGGCCGAATGCAGTTCCGACAATAAGGTCAATTCCTTGGCCACGGCCAGTTGCTGGCGGTCGGCGTCGCCGCTGAAATGGCTAGCCAGATTGCGCCCGCTGCGCTTGCTCTTGTACATCGCCGCGTCGGCCGAATGCAGCAGCTTGGCGGCGCTGGCGCCGTGCTCGGGGAAGATGCTGATGCCGATGCTGGCCGACACCGCCAGTTCGCGGCCCTGGTAGGCAAAATGCGCGCGCGCCGCGCGCAACACCTGCTCGGCCAGGCCGTTCAGCTGGTCGATGTTGGCGCCGGCCGGCGTCAGGATGACGAATTCGTCGCCGCCCAGGCGCGCGGCCAGGCCGCCGGGCGTCACCAGGCGCGCCAGTCGGCGCGCGAACTCGACCAGCACGACATTGCCGGCTTCGTGGCCGAAGGCGTCGTTGATCGGCTTGAACTTGTCGAGGTCGATGTACAGGATGCCGAGCGACTGCCCCGGCGGGCAGACCTGGCAGGCGTCGTCCAGGTAAGAGTGAAAATGGCTGCGGTTGGCCAGGCCGGTCATCTCGTCGGTCTGCGCCATCATGCGGATGCGTTCCTGCTGCACCATGCGCTGCGCGGCCTGCGCGATCAGCGCGCTGATCGATTCGGCCAGGCCGGGCAATTGCGCCTCGTGCTGGCGCGGCAGCACGCTGAAGAATTCGAGTACGCCGGGGCTGTGCAGGCTGCCGTCCGGCGCGACATAGGTGACCGGGAACAGGTAGCCGGCCTGCAGGCCGCAATCTCCGGCCAGGTCGGCGCGCATGAAGTCGACGTTTTCCTGCGGATCGTCGATCCACTGCGCCTGGCCGCTTTCCCATACCGTGCCGACGACGCCCTCGCCCGGCGCGAACGCGAAGCGCTCGCAGCCGTCCCGGAACGGTTCCAGGTGCTGGCCGGGCAGGTACCAGCTGTGCCGGCAGCGCAAGACTTGCGCGCCGTCGCCGCTTTCGAGCGACCAGTAGGCACCCCATTCCCAGCTCAGTTCTTCGCAAACGAGCTGAATGATCTTGTTGATCGCCTCGCTCAGCGTGTTGGTTCCGATCAGGTAACGGGTCAGCGCAAAATTGAAACGCTCGCGCATCACGGCGTGCTTGTCGGACGTGATGTCGACCAGCATCGCGCTGTCGATGCCGGGCAGCGCCACTTCCATCCGCACCAGGCGCAGCCAGCGCATGCCGCGTAGCGGATCGATCAGGCGGAATTCGCAGCCGGTGGCCGCGTCCAGCGCCTGCAGCAATTGCGGCAAGTCGTCGGCCACCACGTGGCGCAGGCTGTTGCGCCAGACCGTGGCCGGCCCGGGTTCCACGCCAAGATAGCGCGCCGCCATCACCGACAGCGCGTGTTCGCCGCAGCCGAGGCAAGTCCACAGCCGGCCGAACTTGCCGTACAGTTCCAGTTCATCCTGCTCAAGCGAGTGAGCAATCACTTCCTTCCAGGCAGAAGTCCGGTGCGTCCGCAAGATGCTGACGGCGCCGCTGCCTTCCAATCTGATATGAGCTTCCATTTCCGCCCCATCCTAGGGAATGTATGACCATTCCGTGCACAAAACTTACATTCTTGGTGCAACGCAGCATCGAATTTGATAGTCACGTTGTCATTTGAAAATAAAGCACGTTCCATGCCAAGAACAAACTTAGAGAAAAATCAAAAGATGCGTAAAAAGGTGCCGATTGACAGGTGCGGGGAGCTGACTTATCATTTCAATAATGATCGATAAACGATCATTTGTGCGATTATAGAACAACATATAATAAAGGAGACAACCATGTCATTTCGATTTTTTGCGCTGGCCGCGCTGGCCGGCCTGCCCCTGGCAGTGCACGCCACGCCGGAAGACAACGCGGTCCAGCTGGTCAAGAAGGCCGCCGCCCACATCAAGGCCAACGGCCTGGAGCGGGCCTGCACCGATTTCGGCGATCCGGCCAAGGGTTTCCTGGCCGGCGAATCGTACGTGTACGTGCACGACCTGCACGGCAAGATGCTGTGCAACCCGGGCAGCCCGCGCACGGTCGGCAAGGACTTGATCGAAATGAAGGATGTCGACGGCAAGCAGTTCAACAAGGAGATGCTGCAGGTGGCGAAACAGCACGGCAGCGGCTGGGTCGAATACAAGTGGGTCAACCCGCTGACCAAGCAGATCCAGCAAAAAAAATCCTACGTGGAAAAGCAGGACCAGGTGGTCATCGGTTCCGGCTTCTACAAGTAATGGCGCGACAGTTGGCCGGCAGCCGGCGAATCGCTCCGGCGTCATCCTCGACGCGTTAGCCTCCCCGGCGCCGGCGAATATGTTGCACCGCATCCACAACGCGCTTTAACGCTCCGCGCTCCACGCCCGGCGTGGCTTGCCGGGTCATCTCGTTGGCTTGCCGGGCTATGCGATGCCCGGCGCGGATCGTCCCGCTTCATGGTGAAATCTCCTCCATAAACAATACAAGGAGGAGACAACATGCAGGGATGGACATCGAAACGCGCCCGGGCGCTGCTGGCAAGCATGACGGTGGCGGCAGCCTGCGTTGCAGCGCCGCAGGCGCAGGCGGCCAACAATTACCCGGTGGTGCTGGTGCACGGCTTCCTCGGCTTCGGGCCGGACGGGCTGCAAGGCACGGGTTTCAGCTATTGGGGCGGTTTCAATGACGTCGCCGCCCACATGCGCGCCGGCAATCACCAGGTGTTCGCCGCTGGTGTCGGCCCGGTCAGTTCCAACTGGGACCGCGCGGTCGAACTGTATTACCAGATCAAGGGCGGCTGCGCCGATTACGGCGTCAAGCACACGGCCGCCTATGCCGCCTACGGCGCGATCCAGAAACCGGCCGGCAAGTGCTGGGCGCCCGATCCGAACAACAATCCGAACCACTACCCGCTCGCACTGTACCCGGCGTGGGACGCGGCGCACCCGATCCACCTGGTGTCGCACAGCCAGGGCGGGCAAACTATCCGCACCATGATCCAGTTGCTGGAAAACGGTTCGCCGAACGGCAATGAAGGCGGCGGAGAGTTATATACCGGCGGCAAGACCGGCTGGGTAAAAAGCGCCAGCACGATCTCGACGCCGCACAACGGCACGACCCTGCGCGACGTGATCGTCGACTTCGTACCCAAGGTGTCCGAGCTGGCCGGCAAGATCGTCGAAGTGGCGGGACTGGGCGGCAGCACCAGTGCGATCTATAAATTCAGGCTCGAACAGTTCGGCCTGGCCCAGGGGCCGAGCGAATCGGTGGCCGACTTCATCGAACGCACCAAGGGCGCGCCATTCTGGTCGCTGGCGAACCACGACGCGGCGCAATGGGACTTGGGACCTGACGGCGCGCGCGAATTGAACGCCTGGGTCAAGACCTCGCCCAACGTTTATTACTATTCGATCGGCAGTGTCGCCACCGAACAGGGCAGCTTTTGCTGCAACAATACCGACCGCATCATCGCGCCGTTCCAGAGCAGCAGCTATCAATATGCGCGCGACGACATGATGTTCTTCCTCAAGAACACGGCCGGCGAATGGGTGGTGCCGTCGATCCTGCAACCGGGCATGGGCTCGTACATGCAGACCAATCCGAACCGCGTCGTCACCGACAGCAGCTGGTTCGCCAACGATGGCGTCGTCAATACCGTCAGCATGAAGGCGCCGAACGGGCAGCCGGTGCGCAACTACAACGGCAGTTCGGTGCGCGGCAGCTGGAACTACCTCGGTTACTACGGCGCCTACGACCACTTCGACGTGATCGGCTGGCTGCAGCCGGCATCGGCCGTCTACCCGATCTACGACAACCTGACCGGCATTCTGTACGGCCTGTAACAGCGACACGCGGCGGGTGCGCGCGCAGGCGGCGCCCGCCATCAATCATGGAGATGCAATGCGATTTGAAATAGGCTGCGCCTGGGTCGCCGCGGCGGCTGGCGCGGCGCTGGTATATTCGGCCTGGCCGTCACACGGCAGGCACGTGGCGTCAGCCGCTTCCCACAGCGACAATTATTTTTCCTTCGTCAAGCCGACCGGCTTCACGGCGCAGCCGGCTACCCCGCTCGCGCCGGCGGCGGCCAGGGCGATCGGGCCGGCCGACGATGTGCCAATGCCGATGCAACTGGCCGCGCTGGAACGGACGGTGCACGACATGCGCCGGCAAGGCGCCGGAGAAAACGAGATCTACCGCCTGCGCGCGGCGACGGTTTCCGCCGATACCGCCGCCAGGCTGGCGGAAATGGAACAGGCCGAAGCGGCCTGGCGCAAGCGCGTCGAAGCCTATCGTCTCGAACAGGAAAGTGTCACCCACGCGCCGGATGCGCAAGGCGCCACCTCCGCCGCGAACTCTCCTTCGGGCCAGTTCACGCCGGAAGAACAGTCCCGACTCGCCGCCTACGCAAAACCGGCGACGCCTCAGCTCAGGCAAGAGTAATCGTCTGTCATTCCCGCGCAGGCGGGAATCCCATTTCGTTGCGTCGTCTGGGACGTAAATGGGGTTCCCGCCTTCGCGGGAACGACAACCGGGACTGCGTCACCAAGTCACACATCCCCTCGCCACCCGAAGTTGCAGTAAAATCATCATTTTTCCATTCCCTGTCATGCCCTCCAAACTGCTCTTCCTGCCCGGCGCATCCGGGGCGACGCAATTCTGGCGTCCAGCCGCGGACCTGCTGTCGCATCGCGCCACCCGGGTCTTCCTCGGCTGGCCCGGTTTCGGCCCGACGCCGCCGCACCCCGATGTCAACGGCATCGACGACCTGGTCGAACAGGTGCTGGCGGAAATCGACCAGCCGACCGCACTGATCGCGCAATCGATGGGCGGCGCGATCGCCTTGCGCGCGGCGCTGCGCAAGCCGGAACTGGTCAGCCACCTGGTGCTGACGGTGACGTCCGGCGGCATCGACCTGTCCAGTCACGCGGCGCAGGATTGGAGACCGGCATTCCAGCAAGCCAATCCCGCCCTGCCCCGCTGGTTTGCCACGTACCAGGAAGACCTGGCGCCGTCTCTGACCGCGCTGCGCATGCCGGTCTTGCTGCTGTGGGGCGATGCCGATGCGATCAGCCCGGTCAGCGTTGGCCGCCGCCTGGCAACGCTGCTGCCGCGCGCCGAACTGCACGTATTCCCCGGCGGCGGCCACGATCTCGCCAATGCCATGGCCAGCGACGTCGCGCCGCTGATCGATGCGCACCTGTTGCAAGGCGCCTGATTTTTCCTTCCCCTCGGCCTTCCACGCCCGGACAGGCCGTGATCGCGGCAGTAGCGCCTGCCGGAAAATGGCGCCCGCCGGCCCCGGTCAATAAATCCATGCGGCAACGCCAACGGCACCGATATCAAGAGTGATCTTTACTATCGAAAATCGATATTGAAATGAAAATCTTTCTTGCCTGGGTGCAAAAAACAACAGTTGCGCGCCCCGGCACCTTGCGGCGCAGCATTGTGATGCCGCGATACCGCTATCAGATTGACAAACAATGGCAGTGTCGCTCATCATAGCTTCATGCTAGAGTGCAATAATTCCAAACGGAACTTCTTGCCGGAAAGCGTCACCGACCATCGGCTTGCGCTGCTGCCCCTCTCCCTGGCTGGACCACTGATCCCGAATGACACATATGGACTTGCATGAGAAAGCGATCAAGGTGCTTCGCGCAAGTCGCGGCTTCGGATCGCTCGACGAAGAAGTATTGAACGATCTCGCCGATGCGCTCGTGTTCGAGCAGGTGCCAGGCGGCGACCAGGTCTACCGCGAAGGCGCGCCTTCGGACAGCATGCTGTTCGTCGTGCACGGCGCGCTGCGGGTCTCGCGCCAGGGCCGCGAAGGCGAACTCAATCTGTATAACGAAGTGCGGCCCGGCCAGAGCGTCGGAGAGATCGGCCTGATCCTGCAAGAAACGCGCACCGCCGACGTCACCGCGATCCGCGATTCGACCCTGGCCGTGCTCAGTCGCGCCAGTTACGAGGCGCTACTGATACGCCACCCGCTGGCGCTGAACCAGGTCTTCGTCAAGGCCGTCTACAATTTTATCCGCCACACGCCGACCGAACACCGTCAATATGCGCAATCGTTCGTCGTGGTGCCGCTGCATGCCGGCGCCGGCGCCGACGAAGTGGCCGCTTCCCTGGTGCGCGCCTTCGCCGCGGTGGGACAGGTGCACCACCTGCGCCCGCCGGTCAGCGCGGCGGCGCTGGAAGATGCGCTGGCCGTCGACGGGCGCCACCCGGACGATCTCGAAGGTGAATCCGATTTCCTGGTGTACGAAGCCGAGGCGGCGCCGTCCGAGTGGACCCGGCGCGCCTTCCGGCAAGCCGACCAGGTCATTTTTGTCGCCAGCGCCGGCGCCTCCCAGGAACTCGGAGAGATCGAGCAGCGCCTGACGGAAGAACCGGGTTTTCCGATGAAACGCAAGCACCTGGTGCTGCTGCATCCGGCCGAGGCACTGCAACCGAAGGACATCGCGCTGTGGCGCGGCGTGCGCGGCTTCGAGCGGATTTACCCGGTGCGCCACCAGCACCAGGCCGACTTTTCTCGCCTGGCCCGCTTTTTGACCGGCACCGCCGTCGGCGTCGTGCTCGGCGGCGGCGGCGCGCGCGGCTTCGCCCACCTCGGTGTGTTGCGCGCGCTCGACGAATGCGGCATCCCGGTCGACCTGATCGGCGGCAACAGCATGGGCGCGCTGATCGGCGCGCAATACGCGTGCGGCCTGCCGCTGGAAGAAATCCGCCTGCGCACGCAAGCCTTCGCCACCGGCGGCGAGCGCCTGACGCTGCCGCTGGTATCGATCGTGTCGGGCCGACGCGTCGAGCGCGACCTGAAAAAAATGTTCGGCGACACGACCATTGACGACCTGTGGCGCCCCTTCTTCGCCGCCGCCTGCAACCTGAGCAAGGGCATCACCAGCGTGCAAGACCGCGGCCCGCTGTGGCGCGCGGTGTTGGCCAGCAATTCGCCGGCCGGCCTGTTCCCCCCGGTGCTCGACCAGGGAGACTTGCTGGTCGATGGCGCGATCCTGGAAAACGTGCCGGTCGAGGCGATGCGCAGCCGGCTCGGCACGCCGCTTGAAAAACGCCGTGGCAACGGCACCGTCATCGCCATCGACGTCGACGTGCGCGAGGGACTCGGCGCCCATCCAGACCAGGCACGGCTATCCGTCTGGAGCACGATCAAGGGGTATTTTTCGCCCGACGACATGTACCCGTCGCCCAGCATCGCCTCGATCCTGTACAGCGCCGGCCACATCGGCGGCGCCAACCAGCGCGGCCGCACGATCGCGCAGGCCGATCACTACCTGGAACCGCCGGTCGCCCAGTTCTCGCTGATGGGCTACCGGCGTTCGCAAGAAATCGTCGACGTGGGCTACCGCTATGCAATGGAAAAACTAAAAAATGGGCACAAACCGTGACGTGACGGCGCCGCCGGAGGCGCCGCCAACGCCGGGCGCCACCAGGCTGGCCCTGTCGCTGAGCCAGCGCGAAGTATGGCTCGACCAGCGTGCCTGGCCCGACAGCGTGCATTTGAACATGGGCGGTTGCAAGTTCCTCGAAGGCCGGCTCGACCTGGCCCGCTTCCGCCAGGCTTTGACGTACCTGGTGGCGGAAAGCGAGGCGCTGCGCCTGGCGCCGCTGTCCAGCGGCGAGCAATGGCTGCTCGAACACGCCGAACCGGTGCTCGAAGTCGTCGACCTCAGCGCCAGCGCCGACCACAAGGAAGCGATGCGCGCCTGGTGGCAGCAGCGCTTCCGCGACCCGTTCGCGCTCGACGGCCATCCGCCGTGGCGCTTCGCGGTGCTGATCGGCACGCCGGAATTGCACGGCCTGACGATCCAGTTCCACCACCTGGTGATGGATGGATGGGGCACGACGCAAGTGCTCGAACGCTGGAGCGAGATCTATAATGCGCTCGACCGCGGCGAAGAACCGGCGCCGCTGGGCGCGCCCGGCTACCAGCAATACATCAGCGAAGCAAACGATTACCGCCAGTCGGACGCCTTCGAACAGGATGCGCGCTACTGGAGCGAACAGATCCCCAACATGCCCGCGCCGCTGATCGAGCGCAGATATGGCGGCGCGCACACGGACCAGTTGCCGCTGTCCCGCCTGGCCAAGCTGCCGATCCCGCGCGCCGACTACGACGAGCTGGAAAAGCACGCCGCCGGCCAGGGCGCGACCTCGTTCAATTTCTTCCTGGCGGCGCTGGCGCTGTATTACGCGCGCATCAACAATATCCGCGAAGTCGTCATTGGCGTCCCCTCTCTGAACCGCAACGGCCGCCGCTTCCGCGCCACGCTCGGCATGTTCGTCGGCGTGCTGGCGATCCGCATCGCCGTCACACCCGGCATGAGCGTCACTGAATTGCTGGCCGCGACCAAGCTGGCCATGCGCGGCGCGCTGCGCCACGCGCGCTACCCTTTGAGCGAACTGGCACGCTCGCTCGAAGCGATGCGCGCCGGCGCCGACGGCGTATTCGACGTGTTGCTGTCGTACGAGCGGCAGGATTACGTCCTGTCGTTCGGCGAAGCGGCATTGTGCGACGTGCGCCAACTGTTTTCCGGCATCGCGCGCTACCCGCTCGGCGTGACGCTGTGCGATTTTCACACGGACCAGGACCCGGAACTGGTGCTCGACGCCAGCGCGGCCTGCTTCGCGCACGGCGAAGCGGAATTGCTGGGACGGCGCCTGTGGCACCTGGTCGGCGCGATGCGGGCCGCGCCCGACGCACCAATCGAACAGGTGCCGATGCTGCCGCCGGAAGAACAATGGGCGCTCTTGCACGGCCTGCATACCGGCCAGGCCAGCGACGACCGGCCGATGCCATTCATCGCGCTGTTCGCGCACCAGGTCGCGCTGCGTCCCGAGGCAACGGCGCTGGTGTGGGACGGCGGCAGCATCGATTACGCCGCGCTGGACCGGCGCGCCAACCTGCTGGCGCACCGCCTGCGCGCGCTCGGCGCCGGCAGCGACCGCGTGGTGGCGCTGGCAATTGAACGTTCGCCGTGCATGATGGTGGCCTTGCTCGCGATCGCCAAGTCCGGCGCGGCCTTCCTGCCGCTGGACCCGGACGCGCCGCTGGAACGGCTGGCCGACGTGCTCGAACAGAGCGCGGCCTGCGCGCTGCTGGTCGCGCCCGGCGGCGCCGGCCGGCTCGGCACCTTGCACGCGCACACCGAGGTGGTGCGCTGGAACGATGCCGCCGAATTGAACGTGCCCGAAGCGCTGCGCGCGCCGGCGCAACCGGCGTCCGGCGACCTGGCCTACGTGCTGTTCACGTCCGGCTCGACCGGGCGGCCGAAGGGCGTCATGGTCGAACATTCGGTGCTGTCGCACCGGCTGTCCTGGCTGTCGCACGCCTACCGCGTCGACTGGCAGGATTGTTCGGCGCAGGCCACGCAGGTGACGTTCGATCCCTCCCTGATCGAACTGCTGCTGCCACTGATCCACGGCGGGCGCGTCGCGCTGCCGCCGCCCGGGCGCCTGCTGCCGGAATCGCTGGCCGAATTCGCGGTGCGCCACGGTGTCACCATCATGGCCTTCGTACCGTCCACGCTGAGCCGCTTCCTCGATACGGCCGGCGAGTTGCCCGGACTGAAATTGCGCGTGGCCTGCTGCGGCGGAGAAGTGCTGGCGCCGTCGCTGGCGCGGCGTTTTATCGCGCAGACCGGCGCGCGCCTGTATAACGTCTACGGCCCGACCGAGGCGGCGATCTTCGCCACCGCGTGGGAATGCGACACGACGCCGGGCGACGCCCCGCTGCCGATCGGGCGCCCGATCGACAATACCCGGATTTACGTGCTCGACGCGCAGTGGCGGCCGATGCCGCTCGGGATCGCCGGCGAAGTGTATATCGGCGGAGAGACGCTGGCGCGCGGATACCTGAACCGTCCGGAACTGGACCGCGACGCCTTCGTGCCGGACCCGTTCCGCCCCGGAGGCCGCATGTACCGCACCGGCGACCGCGGCTGGTTAGGGATCGACGGCAACCTGCATTTCGTCGGCCGGCTGGACCGGCAAGTCAAACTGCGCGGCTACCGCATCGAACTGGGAGAAATCGAGGCGGCCTGTCTGACCGTGCCCGGCGTGATGCAGGCGGCGGCTTCGCTGGTGGACGTCGGCGGCAAGCCGCAGATCCACGCCTGGGTCGGCGCCGCCGACAACGTGTCGGCGCACGCGCTGCAAAACGCGCTGCGCCTGCGCCTGCCCGACTACATGATCCCCAGCGCCATCAGCGTGCAGGCGGCGCTGGCCGAAAGCAGCGCCGGCAAGACCGATTACGAAGCCTTGCCCGCGCAGCAGCCGGGAGAGCTGGCCCGGGCGGTGCGCGAAGCGGGTACCGCGCTCGAACACACGCTGGTGCTGATCTGGGAAACGGTACTCGACCGGCGCCCGGTCGGCATCCAGGACAATTTCTTCGATATCGGCGGCGACTCGCTGGCGGCGGTCGCGATCCTGGCCTGCATCGAGAAGGAACTCGGTTGCAAGGTGCCGATGTACACGCTGACCGAACACCCGACCATCGAGCGGCTGGCGATCGCATTGGGTAAAAAGATCACGCCGCCCGGCCTGATGATCAACCTGGGCGTGGCAAGCGGGCGCGTGCCGCTGTACCTGGCCGCGTCCGGGCACGGCGACCTGCTGCGCTTCCAGGACCTGGCGCGCCTGCTCGGCGGCACCTATGACGTCTACATGTTGCAGCCGCCGAGCGGCGTGGCAGTCAAGACGGTGGCCGAACTGGCCGAACTGTACGTCAACTGCATCGTCGCGCAGGGGCGGGAACCCGGCATCGTCGCCGGCTTTTCGGTGGGCGGCATCGCCGCGCTGGAAACGGCGCGCCTGCTGCAAAAAAGCGGATCGCCGGCGCGCGCGCTGGCGCTGCTCGACACGATCCACCCGAAATCCGCGCTGGGCGGCACGCTGTCGTGGCGCCTGCTCGGCTGGCTGGTGCGCACCTTGCGGGTGCAGGAATTGAGCATGAACGGCCGGCGCCTCGGCGCGCTGGTCAACGATCCGGGGCTGGTCAGCCAGGTGATGGCGCTGCGCGGCTACCGCGCCACCGGCTTCGACGGACCGACCTGGCTGATCCGCTCGTCCGGGCTGGCCAACTGGGACCGCCTGTTCTTCGGCGCCTGGCGCCGGCTGATGGTGAACCAGTTATCGGAACGGCGCGTACCCGGCCTGCACGGATCGATTTTTGAGACGGCCAACGTCGGCCAGCTGGCCCTCGCGCTGGCCGGCATCCTGGGCGAACCGGATGTCCGACGCTGACCCGCTGGCGCGCCGCCTGCGGCTGCGCCTGGCCGGGCTGGGCGTGCTGCTGGCGCTACTCATTGGTCTGGGTATCGCGTGGACCTGGTCGCCATTAAAAAGCTGGCTCGACATCGATTTGATCGTCGGCGCCTTGCGGCAACTGGGACAAGCTTCGGGACCGGCGGCGGCCATCGCCGGCTTCGCGCTGGCCGTCGCCACTGCCGTACCGCTGACCTTTTTGACGCTGGTGGCGATCATCGCGTTCGGGCCATGGACCGGAGTCGCCTGCGCGCTGCCGGGTGCGCTGATCGGCGCGGCGATCAGTTACGGCGTCGGCGCGGCGCTAGGGCGCGACGCCGTCGAGCGGCTCGGCGGCAAGCGCGTCAACGCCGTCAGCGAACGGCTGGCCAGGAGCGGCGTGCTGGCCATCGTACTGGTGCGGATGGTGCCGGTGGCGCCGTTCGCCATCGTCAACATGGTGGCCGGCGCGAGCCGCATCCGGCTGCGCGACCTGCTGCTCGGCACGGCAATCGGCATGATGCCGAGCACCGTATTCATGATGCTGTTCATGGACAGCATCCTCGCCTCGTTCAAGCAACCGAGCCGGTTCGGCACGACGCTGGTGATCGCGAGCGCGCTGCTGCTGGTGCTGGGCGGCTGGGGCATACGGCGCTGGCTGCGCCGGGTGAAGGAGGCGGAGGCGCGGGCTGAACGTATCGAGACAAACAACAATCAACGGCAACGGCCGGGGTCAGACCCGGGGGTCTGACCCCAGGGGTTCGCATCTGATTTGGCATTAAACGGTGCTAACACAGTTCAGTTAGCGCCAAGCCTGTCATTCCCGCGAAGGCGGGAATGACAGGCAGCGGCACTAACCCCTGTAACTGGCCTGCTCCGCGCGAATCTGTTCGGCCACGCCGGCGATCTCGCTGCGCAGCCAGCGGTGTCCGGGGTCGGCGTGGCGGCGTTCGTGCCAGACCAGTGAGACGATAAAACTGGCTTCATCGACCGGCTGCTCCAGCACCTGCAAGGGCAATTCCTTGACGATGCGGCGCGCCGTCAACTCGGCGATCGCACCGATCAGGTTCGATTCGGCCACCAGCCGGTACGCCAGCAGGAAATGCGGCAACGTCACAGAGGTCTTGCTGCGCACGCCGGATTTTTCATACAGGCGGTCGACCAGTTCCTTGACCGCGCCATGGTCGCTGCTGATGCGCAGGTGCCTGCCGACGCGGAACTGCTCGAGCGACAGGCTGCCGTCGATGTCCGGGTGGCCGACACGCACGATGGCCTTCAGCCGATCCGTAAACAGTTTGCGCATGTGGAAGGTGGGCGGCGCCGTCTCCTCGTTCCATAAAATCAGATCGAGCTCACCGCTTTTCAGCGACGCCAGGTCGTCCTGCGGTTTTAGTGGACGGATCTGCAATTCCATCTCCGGCGCGACTTCGCTCAGGCGCTTGACCAGCATGGGCAGCATGATGAAGCCGATGTAGTCGGTGGTGGCGATGCGGAACACGCCGTCGAAACGGGCCGGGTCGAAAGCATCGACCGGCCGCACCAGCGAATCCATCGCATCGAGCGTGCGCCGCAAGGGTTCAGCCAGTTCCAGCGCGCGCGGGGTCGGCACCATGCCGCGCCCCATCGACACAAACAGCGGATCGCGGAACAGTTCGCGCAGCCGGCCCAGCGTATGGCTGACCGCCGACTGCGTCATGTTCAACACCTGCGCCGCGCGCGTGACGCTGCATTCCTTGAGCAGGACCGAGAACACTTGCAGCGACTTCTGATCGACGTTGTTCATCCCGAGCCTCCAGTTGAGATGAAATGGTAACCGCGATCAGCGTGGAAGTGAGCATCTCCTATTAACATAACACCGACGCAATTCTGTCATTCCCGCGCAGGCGGGAATCCCATTTCCACTGCGCCGTCCGGGACACAAAATGGGATTCCCGCTTTCGCGGGAATGACAGGTTCGCTGTCATATCAGGCGATATTCATCAGCCAACCTTCAGCAATGCATCAGCCTTTGGCTCGACTTCCGCCTCAACTTCCTCCTTTTTCACCGGCTCCTGCCGCACGCCGTTGAACAGAATGTTGAGCAGCACCGCGGCGATCGCGGCGAGCACGATGCCGCTTTGTAGCAGCGGCGCCAACTCGGTCGGGAACTTGTCGAAAAAGTGTTTTGAAAACGCGGGAATCATGCCGATGCCGACGCTGATGGCGACGGTGAAGCCGTTCAGCGGCTGCCTGGCGAAATCGACTTGCGCCAGCATCTTGATGCCGGTCACGGCGATCATGCCGAACATGATCATGCCGACGCCGCCGAGCACGAACACCGGCACCGAGGCGACGATGGCCGACAGTTTCGGCATCAGTCCGAGCAGGATCAGGAACACGCCGCCCATCGCGCAAACCCAGCGGCTGCGCACCCCGGTCACTTCCAGCAGGCCGACGTTTTCCGAATACGAGGTGTACGGAAAAATGTTGAAGATCGCGCCGAGCACCGCGCCCAGGCCGTCGGCCCGGAAGCCGCGCACCAGGTCCGCCTGCGTCATGGTCCTGCCGCTCATCCTGCCCACCGCCATGAACACCCCGGCCGTTTCGATCACGTTGACCAGCATGACGATGGTCATCGTGACGATCGACCAGAAATCGAAGCGGATGGCGCCAAAATGAAATGGCGCCACCAGGCCGAACCACGGCGCCTCGGCCACGCCGGCGAAGCTGACCTTGCCCAGCATCAGGCTGAGCGCCACGCCAAAGCCGATCCCGAGCAGCACGGAGACGTTGTTGATGAAGCCGCGCGTGTGCTTGGCCACCAGCAGGATGAACAGCAGCACCGCGAACGCCACGCCGATGAAGACAGGATTGCCGAAATCCGGCTCGCCGAAGCCGCCGCCGGACCAGACCACGCTGACCTCCATCAGCGAAATGCCGATCGCCAGCAGGATCGTACCCACCACCACTTCAGGGAAAAAGCGTTGCACCCTGCCGACCAGCGGCGCGACCAGGATGACGATCAGCCCCGCCACCAGCATCGCGCCGAACACGCCGGGCAAGCCCAGTCCCGGCTTGGCGCCGATGGCGATCATCGCGCTGATGCCGGTGAAGGAAACGCCCATGACGATCGGGAGCCGGATGCCGAACCAGCGCACGCCTACCGTCTGCACGATGGTGATCAGGCCGGAGACGAACAGGTCGGCGCTGATCAGGAAGGCCAGTTCGGTTTTCGACAGATTCAGCGCCCCGCCGATGATCAGGGGGACGGCGATGGCCGCCGCATACATCACCAGCACGTGCTGAAAGCCGAGCAGCGACAGGCGCCCCATCGGCAGCATTTCATCGGCCGCGTTGCGAGACCCGGCAGGGTTATAGCGTTTGCTTGTCATTTTATGTCTCCGATAATTGTCGTTGTTATGGCTGCAAATAAGGTGGGGCGACTGTGTGCTTTCGAGTTGGCGCCAAAATCTGTCATTCCCGCACAGAGCTGTCATTCCCGCGAAGGCGGGAATGACAGAAAACGTTATGGTCCGTGGCTTAAATTTATTATCCAAATCAGGTGCAAGGGCCGGGGTCAGACCCACGGGTCTGACCCCAGATTTTGCCGCTGATTTTGGCCAGCAATCCCGGTAATCTGTGAAGAACCTTGATTCAAGGTCTCACGTCAGGCCACAGCCGCCTCAAAAATCCCGGACATCACAATAAACCCCGGCAAACGTTTTACCCGGTCGGTCCAGCGCCGCAGGGCCGGGTAATCGATCAATGAAATCCCTCCTTCGTCGGACAGCATCACGTACGGGAAGCAGGCGATGTCGGCGACTGTCGGGTGGTCGCCGCGGCAGATCCAGCCGCCCTGCTCGTGCTCGGAAAACCACAGCCTTTCGTCGAGCACCCGGAACAGCGCGTGCGCACCGGCGCGGGCCTTGTCGGCATCGAGTTCGTAACGTAACAGCTGCTGCAGGCGCGCGGCCGACGCGGTGCCGGTGATGCCGTCGGCGAACGCGAGCCACATGTTCACTTCGCCCAGCGCCTGCGGATCGCCGGTCGGATACCAGCGCCCGCCGGTATCGTAGCGCGCGGCCAGATAAGTCAGGATGGCCTGCGCGTCGCGCAATATGAATCCGTCGTCGTCCAGCGCGGGCAACTGGCCGAGCGGATTGATCGCGAGGAAGGCGTCGCCCTTGTGCTCCTTGCCGGGGAAGAATTCGACGCCGACCTTGCGGTAGTCCAGCGCCAGCATGTTCATGAACAGGCGCAGCTTGTAGCAGTTGCCCGACAATTCGTAATCGTACAGCGTGATCATTTTTTATATTCCTCCTACAAGTCGAGAACCAGCAAGCTGGAACGGCTGCGCGACACGCACGGCATCAGGCAGCGCCGGCCCTGCCGTTCCTGTTCATTCAGATAGACGTCGCGGTGTTCCGGTTCGCCGTCGATGACGCCGGTGCGGCAGGTGCCGCAGACGCCCTGCTCGCACGACGTCTCGATCGCAACGCCGTGTTCCTTCAGCGCGTCGGACAGGCTGACGCCGGCCGGGACTTGGAATTCGGCGCCGGTCGATTGCAGCCGCACACGGAACGGTTCGTCGCGCTCGTGCGCGACGGTGTTGGCGAACAGTTCGAAGTGGACCCGCTCCGAAGCTATGCCCAGCAGCCGCGCACGCGCCTGCACCAGGTCGATCAGCGGGCGCGGTCCGCACGCATAAATGTGCCGCGCATTTCCGGCGTCGGCCAGCGCCGCGTCGACCGCCGCTGTCACCTGTTCCACCGCCAGGCCGGTGTGCATTTGCAGGCCACCGAGTTTTTCAAGGCGTTCGCCAAAGGCGGCGTGCTCCTTGCCGCGCACAAAATAATGCAGGGAATATGGCAGCCCGGCGTATTGCAGCGCCGCCCCCATCGCCAGGATCGGCGTAATGCCGATGCCGCCCGCGATCAATACACCGCCGGCGCCCGGCACCAGAGGAAAGTGGTTTTTGGGATGCGATATCGTGAGGCTGTCGCCGGGCTGCAATGCAGCGTGCATGGAACGTGAGCCGCCGCGCGAATCCGGTTCCAGCTTGACCCCGATCACCAGCCGGTCCCGCTCGCCCGGCGCGTTGACCAGTGAATACTGGCGCACCACGCCGCCCGGCGTGTGGACATCGATATGCGCGCCGGCCTCGAAGTCGACCGACTCTCCCGCCGGCAGCGCCAGCGTGAATGCGACGATGTCTTCTGCCGTCGTGCGGCGCGCCGCGACGGTCGCGCGCATCGGCGCCCTGCCCTTATCCTCCTTGACCGTGTCCACAATTTTTTCAGGGGCACGCTGAAACACGGGAATCACGCGCGGCTTCGTCGCGGGGCTGGCCACCGCGCCGCGCGGTGCCGACACCGCACGTCCCTCGACATGCCGGCGCAGCAGCGTCAGCACATCATTGCAGCGGCGTCGCACTTCGGATTCGCCGATGCCGTCGAAACTGGCCGAGCCGTGTACGATGGTTTTGGTCGCATGCGCCGGCTGCAACCATAAACGCAAGCGGCGCGCGCCGGATGCGTTCTGCCACGCCAGGTCGATGCCGATACCGTTGCGCGACAGCGTGCTGGAACCCGGTATCGCATCCGGCTCGTGCTCGGCATAGTGCGCCAGTGTGGCCTCGACTTCGTCCACGCCGGCATTGAAGACCAGGCTGCGCAAGGTGGCCGATAACGGTTCGAATGCCGGAATCAAGGCTGCGCCGGCCGGCTGCGGCGACGGCGCGTCCGGGTTGACCCAGACATAACCGTGCGCTTCGGCCACGGCGAAGGTTTGCGCGCACAGGCTGGCCGGAGGCGCGCTGCCGCTGGAGGCGGGAATCACGGTGCAGCGGCCATCTCCGCTGCGGTACTGCCAGCCGTGATACTGGCAGCGCAACCTGTCGCCGGTATTGACGCCCAGACTGAAACGCACGCTGCGGTGCGGGCAGCGGTTTTCCCAGGCGTTGACGCGGCCATGGTCGGCGCGCCACAGCGCCAGTTCCAGGCCATTCAATTGGCCC
Source organism: Pseudomonadota bacterium (assembly GCA_040389645.1). GTDB lineage: Bacteria > Pseudomonadota > Gammaproteobacteria > Burkholderiales > Burkholderiaceae_D > Rugamonas. The sequence continues at coordinate 184,884 of JAZJZT010000002.1, forward strand.
TGGAAGACGTGGCGCGGCGGCAGGTCGTCGGCGCGCGCGACCGGATACCAGGTGGATTCTTGCGTGTTCATCATCTGCTCCTCTCGAATGGTCGGCATGTTCAGGCGGCGCGCCAGGTGCCGTACATCACACCCTTGTCGGACAGCCAGCGGCGGTAGGCGGCCGACATCGCGTCGGCGCGGGTCGGCACCTCGAATTTCGGATCGAGCGGCAGCGTGCGCGGCAAATGGTTCGACAGGATCATCAAGTCCTGGCCGACGATGGTCTGCTGGAACAGGCGCAGTTCCCTGTCGGTGCTGACATCGTCGATGCAGGCCAGCAGGAAATGGGCGACGCACCAGTCCTCGCTCACCGGTTGTGCGAACAGGCAGATGACGTCGCGCCGCGCCGGGTCCGAGACGCTGGTTTTATAGAGCACGGAAGCGAGCGGGCGCACCACGCGGTACACGTATTGCGCATCGATGCCGCCGGTGGCCGCCGCGCCGGCCATCGGCTGGTAAAACGAGCAATCGTTGGCGAAGATTTCGTCGTTGACCTGGTCGTGGACGACGGCGTACGGTCTCACGTCCGTGTGCGGCAGCTCTCCCAGCAGGCCGCCGTGGACGAAGGGGAAATGCGCCATGTCGAGGAAATTTTCGACGACGCGCAGGCCGGACACGTGGATCTGCATCGAGCCCAGTCCCAGCACGCGCCGGTCCGGTTCGTCGAATTCCGGCAAGGAGAAAAAGCCGTCGGCCGGTTCGCCGAGGGATACCCAGTGCGTGTGGTAGCGGGTCTGCACGCGGCATGCGTTGCCGCTGCCGTCGGCCAGCCGGGCGCCGAACACGCCATCGTCATCGCAGCCGAATTCGATCTCGCGATCGAGCAACCGTGTGCGCGCAATTGCTCCGTTTTTCAAGTCCTGCGCCAATGCCACTGGATACCATTCGTTCCAGACCCCTGCCTCGATTTTCATTACCTGTCTCCTCGTTTCCGGATGCGGCGCTTGTCGCCGCTGCCTGGTAAACATAGTAAGGAGGCGCGTCATATTGATCAAACCGCTGCGCGGCATGACAGATATGAAAAACTTTCATTGGTAATTTGGGGGGAATGCGGTGTGGGTTTGCTCTTGATTACAACGTAACCTGTCATTCCCGCGCAGGCGGGAATCCCATTTTTCTGCGCCGTTCGGGACGCGAAATGGGATTCCCGCCTTCGCGGGAATGACAAAAATTTGGCGCCAACTCAATTGGCCACATTGCCGGCAGGCGGCAAACGACAGGCAGGCGACGCTGATTACGTACCGACCCTGCTCCCATCGGCATGCGCCAGGTCGAGCGACGCTGCCAGGAATTCGTGGAACTGGGCGATCGGCAAAGGCTTGCTGAACAGGTAGCCCTGGAACTCGGTGCATCCGTTTTCGACCAGGAAGCAGCGCTGGGCTTCAGTTTCCACACCCTCGGCGATGATGGCCAGCCCCAGGCTGTGGCCGAGCGCGACGACGGTCCTGGCGATGGCCGCGTCGTTCGGGTCGGTCATGATGTCGCGCACGAACGACTGGTCGATCTTGAGCTGGTCCAGCGGCAGGCGTTTCAGGTAGCCGAGCGACGAATAACCGGTGCCGAAATCGTCCAGCGAAAAACCAATACCCGCCTGTTTCAAGGTCCCCATCTTGGCGATGGTCGCTTCGACATCGTCGATCAACAAGCTTTCCGTCAACTCCAGTTTCAGGCGGCGCGGGTTGGCGCCGGACTTGATGAGAATGTCCAGCACTTCCCCGACAAAACCGGGATGGCGGAACTGGCAAATGCTGACGTTGACGGCCAGCGTGAAATGGGCCGTGCGCGGACTGGTCGCCCAGCTCGCAAGCTGGTCGCAGGCTGTGCGCAGCACCCATTGCCCGAGCGGGATAATCAGCCCGGTTTCCTCGGCCAGGCCAATGAAATCATTGGGCGGCACCATGCCGCGCTGCGGATGGCGCCAGCGGATCAGCGCTTCGGCGCCGATCACCTTCGATTGCGCATTGAGCTGCGGCTGGTAATACAGCACGCACTCGTTGCGCTCCAGCGCTTCCCGCAGGTCGTGTTCGAGCGCGACGCGCTCGCTGACGGCGGCCTGCATGCGCGGATCGAAAAAGCGCATCGTGTTGCGCCCGGCTTCCTTGGCCTGGTACATCGCCAGGTCGGCCTGGCGCAGCAATTCCTCGATCGAACCCGCGTGTTCGTCGAACTGGGCGATGCCGATGCTGGGCGTGGTGCGATGTTCGTAGCCGCCTAGGTTGAACGCGTCGCCGAAGGCATTCAGGATTTTTTCGGCGACGACGTGCGCCGGCGCCGAATGCTGGTCGACCCCGGCCGGAAGGTTTTCCATCAAGATCACGAATTCGTCGCCGCCCAGGCGCGCGACGGTGTCGGAATAGCGCACGCAGGTGAGCAAGCGCTGAGCAACCTGCTGCAGCAGTAAATCGCCCTTGTCGTGCCCCAGCGTGTCGTTCAAGCTTTTAAAGTGATCGAGGTCGATGAACAGCAGCGCGCCGGTCTTGTGCGTGCGCGAACAGCCGGCCAGCGCATGTCCCAGCCGGTCCAGCAGCAAGGCGCGGTTCGGCAAGTGCGTCAGCGAATCGTAAAAGGCCAGTTGCAAAATCTCTTCTTCATCGGCCTTGCGCTTGGTGATGTCGGTATTGATTTCGAGGACCGATTTCGGCGTGCCGTCGCCATCGCTGACCAGCGACCAGTGTCCCTCGACGACAAAGGTGCTGCCATCCTTGCGGCGCTGTTCGATTTCGCCACTCCATTCGCCGCGGTGGATCAGCTCGGCCGCGATGCTGTCCCGGTCGATTTGATCGACCGACATCAGGTCGAACATATGCCGGCCGAGCGCCTCGTCGGCTCGCCACCCATACAGCCGCTCGGCGCCCTTGTTCCAGAACAGGATCACCGATTGAAAATCGCGCACGATGATCGCATCCTGCGCCTTGTCGAGCAAGGCCGCCTGGTCGAGGATGCGGGCGTCGGCCACTTGCCGCTCCAGTTCGGACGCGGCGCGCGCGGCGAAGATCTGCAAGGTCGACGCGATGAAATCGGCCTGCTTCAGCGGTTTCGCGAACAGCACGAACAGCAGCCCGATCGGCTTGCCGGACGAGTTGACCAGGCGCCGCCCGACATAGGCGCGCGGCACCAGCGGCGCCAGCGCCGGGTTGACGCCATAGCGTTCTTCCAGGTGGTCGGCAATCAGACAACTATTTACTTCGGCCAGGTTTTCGCACGGCGTGCCGGCCAGCGCATAAGTAAAATTATTGATGATCTTGCCGTCGATCAGCGCCACCAGCGTGCGCGCTTCCAGCACGGAACCGGGCAACAGTTGCGCCAGAAAACTGGCTTCGGCGCCGACGGCTTCAGCCATGTTGCGCACCAGTTCCTCGAAAAACGCGGCGCCGGAACTGGCCGACACGCCGGCGGCGACCTTGATCACCGCCTGCTGCAGCTTGTTGCGCTCGGTCTCGGCGCGCAGGTTGGCGATGCCGAAAGCGAGGTCGTTGACCAGCTCGTGCAACAGCGCGGTCTCTTCCCCCATCACATCGCGGCGCTGCGCCGACAGCAGCGCCAGCATGCCGAAGGTGCCGTCCTTGTCGACCAGCGGCAAGGCGATCAGCGTGCCGTAGCCCAGTTTGCGGGCCTGCGCGCCAAAGCCTTCCGGCAGCGTGGCGGCGAAATCCTCGCACACCACGGTGCTGCCGTGGACGATGGCTTGCGCGCACGGTTCATTGGCGGACGCCGGCCCACTCCAGCGCAACGGCAATTGCAGCAGCAGCGATGCGCGTTCCCCTTCCGGGAAGCACGCCACCGGCGCGATCGTGGATTGCGCATCGTGCTGGGCATAGCTGACCCAGGCCATGTCGTAGCCGCCCACCTCGACGGCCAGCGCGCAGATCTGGCTCATCAACTGGTGCTCGTTGGTGGCGCGCGTCAGCGCCTCGTTGCAGCGGCTGAGCATTTGCAGCTCGGCGAGCCGGCGCCGCGTGCGCGCCTCGGTGGCGCGCCGCAGCATGATGCCCTGGCGCCGCAGTTCCAGCTGCCCCATGATCTGCTCGGCCAGCGTCTCGAGCACTTCGAGCTGGTCCGCGCTGAGGATGCGCGGCCGGATGTCGATGACCGCCAGCGTGCCGAGCGCGATGCCGGCCGGGGACACCAGCGGAATGCCGGCGTAAAACACGATGCCCGGCGCGCCGGTCACCAGCGGATTGTCGGCAAAGGTCGCATCCTGGCGCGCGTCGGGCACGATCATGGGCGAGGCGGCGGCGATCGTATGGCTGCAAAAGGACACGGCGCGGTCGGTTTCCCGCAAGTCAAGGCCGATGACGGACTTGAACCACTGGCGCCCCTGGTCGACCAGCGTGACGAGGGCGATCGGCGTATCGCACAACTTGGCGGCGAGCCGCGCCAGGCGGTCGAAGTTGACATCGACCGGGGTATCCAGTATTTCGTAAGAATAAAGTTCATCGAGCCGATTGCGCTCCCGCTTGTCTGTCGTATTCACAATACCTGTTCTCGATTTACCGGGGTCATTTTCTGTCCGCATGGATACCTGATGTACGCCATGCATGATACCCGAGCTTCACCGCTGAAACGCAGCCTGCGGTGCACGCGCAAGACGGATTGTGCAGAAAATCCGCCTATCTGTCACTGTCTGTCCACGACAAAAATACGGGATTGCCAGAAAGGCTAGGCGAACTCGCAAGCCCGGGCCTATGTACGGTAAGCAACAGACCGTGCCATTGCTTCGGCGCAAGCTCCATTGATCAGGTTGGCCTGAAATTTCCTTGAGAGCACATTTTCCATGTCGGCATACGAATCCCCAGAACAAGCATCCATCGGCGAGCGACTGCAGGCGGCGATCGCACGGCGCGTCGCCGCGCGGGCCATGTTCGAAACGGCGGTCGATTCGCATGACCGCAAGACCGCCAAGATCGCCCGCCGCGCGCTCGACGTCGCCGCCGCCGAAGCAGCGATGCTGTACAAAAACAAGATGGAAATAGTGGCCAGGTTTTAGCGCTGGCGGAAGCGCCAGGGAGGCCATGAATTTACCCGCCAAACAGGTAAAATACATTTACCCGTTTTACAGGTATTTTTAAATTACCCCTTTAACAGGTAAAATAAATCTACCCGGTACAATCTGGCGATCAACTCCGGCGCAGAGCAGCGAGGCACTCGTGAAACAAATCCTTTCCTTGGCAGACCAGATAGGCCCGCTGCTTCAAGCGGCCAGGAAATCTGCGCGCCTGTCGCAGACGACCCTGGCAAATCGCCTGGGCATCAGCCAGAGCCGCATGTCCGCCATGGAACTGGACCCAGGTTCCATCAGCGTGGAGCAGTTGCTGGTGCTGTGTTCCGCATTGAATCTGGAACTGCTGGTACAGAACAAGACAGGGCCGATCGAAGACGCCGGCGCCAGGCCGGAGTGGTAAGCGATGGGCCGTCCATCCCATTCACGCTCTCTGTCCGTGTGGACGAATGGGCAGCGCGTCGGCACCTGGACCATTCCGGCACGGGGCGATACCGAATTTGTGTATGACAGAGAATGGATGGCCTCCCCCGGCGGCCGGCCGCTGTCGCTATCGCTGCCCTATACCGGCACGCAGGCACTCAAGGGCGATCGCGTCCGCAACTTCTTTGACAACCTGCTGCCTGACAGTGACGCCATTCGCAAACGCCTGTCCACGCGCTTCAGGACCGAAACTACCGAAGCTTTCGATTTGCTGCAAGCCATCGGCAGGGACTGCGTGGGTGCCGTTCAACTGCTCGGCGAAGACGAAGCGCCAACCGGCATCACCAGCATTGCCGGCACGCCCATGTCCGACGATGACATCGAAAAACTGCTGATCCAGACCACCAACAATCATCCCCTCGGTGGCGACAATGAGCAGGAAGACCTGCGCATTTCGCTCGCTGGCGCACAAGAAAAGACCGCCCTGCTTTGGCACGACGGAGTCTGGATGCGGCCACACGGATCGACCCCGACTACCCATATATTCAAGCTGCCGCTCGGCCTGGTCGGACAGCGCAAAGCCGATTTCAGTACATCGGTCGAAAACGAGTGGCTGTGCATGAACCTGCTGGCGGAATACGGACTGCCGGTTGCCGCCACCAGCCTGCTCACGTTTGGCCGCCAAAAGGTATTGGGCGTACAGCGCTTTGACCGGCAACTGCACTCGTCCGGCAAATGGCTGATGCGCTTGCCTCAGGAAGACTTCTGCCAGGTCAAAGGCGTGCCTTCACACCTGAAATACGAGAGTGATGGTGGACCAGGGCTGGCCGACTTGGCCGGCGTCCTTGGCGGGTCGGTACAGGCAGAGCAGGACCTCGCCACGCTGCTCAAGACCCAGGTGCTGTTCTGGATGCTGGCCGCCCCCGATGGCCACGCCAAGAACTTCAGCATCCGCTTGCTGCCTGAGGGGCGCTACGCGCTGGTGCCACTGTACGACGTGATGTCGATCTGGCCGGTGGAAGGCAATGGCAGCAATCAGTTTTCCCGTTACAAGGCCAAGCTGGCGATGGCGCTGCTGGGCAAGAGCAAACACTATCACTTCAAGGATGTCCAGCGCCGGCACTTCAACAGCACGGCCGCCAGATGCTTCCAGCGCGACGATGCGGAAGACCTGATCGAGCAAGTGCTGGCCAGCACTCCAGCAGCCATCGCCGCCGTCGCGAACCGTTTGCCGCCGGGGTTCCCTGGCAAGGTGGCCGAGACCATCTTCCAGGGTTTGCGCACGTCCGCCGACCAACTGGCGCGAATGCCGAAGTCGTAGCGAAACGGTCGGACTTGTTTAACAAAACCAGATTCAGGGACTAGAGTCAAACGGGGATGCCGAGTCCCAGGGGGCCGCCCCAGGTTTTGCCGCTGGTTTCGGCGGCGTCTCAGGCAATTCGTAAAGAATTTTTATGCTGGACTGAGCACCGTGCGGGACGTTGCCGTGTCTTGCAGGTTCAACTGCTCCTTGCCTTTCAGGCCCAGCATCTGGCGCGCTTCGGCTGGAGTGGCCAGTTCCAGTCCCAATCCGGCCAGCATGCCTTTGACCTGCTCGACCTGCTCGGCATTCGAGGTGGCGATCTTGCCGTTGCCGAGATAAAGCGAATCTTCCAGCCCGACCCGGACGTTGCCGCCCATGATCGCCGCCTGCATCGCCAGCGGCACCTGGTGCCGGCCGGCGCCGAGCACGGACCACTGGTAACTGTCGCCGAACAGCTTGTCGGCGACATGCTTCAGGTGCACCAGGTTTTCCGGGTCGGCGCCGATGCCGCCCAATACGCCGAGCACGAACTGGATGAACGGGTTTTTGACGAAGCCGCGGTCGACGAAGTGTTTTAAGGTATAAAGATGGCCGACGTCGTAGCACTCGAACTCGAAGCGCGTGCCGCAGGGATTGGCCAGGCGCTCGAACAGTTGCTCGATATCGCCGAAGGTGTTGCGGAAGATGCTGTCGCGCGAAGCCATCAGATGCTCGCGCTCCCAGTCGTACTTCCACTCCTTGATTTTTTCGGCGATCGGGAAGAAGCCGAAGTTCATCGAACCCATGTTACAGGACGCCATTTCGGGCGACACGTCGAGCGCCGCCGCGATGCGCTGCTCCAGCGTCATCGACACAGAACCGCCGGTGGTGATGTTGATGACGGCGTCGCACTGCGCGTGGATCGCGGGCAGGAATTGGCGGAACACGGCCGGGTCGAACGAGGGCCGGCCGTCGGCCGGGTTACGCGCATGCAGGTGCAGGATGGCGGCGCCCGCGCGCGCCGCGGCGATCGCTTCGCGCGCGATATCCTCCGGCGTCAGCGGCAGGTGCGGCGACATCGTCGGTGTGTGGATCGAACCGGTGATGGCGCAGGTTAAAATGACTTTTCGGGATTTCATGATTTCTCCTGGATCTGGTGTGAGGATGCTGATGCTGATGCAGCCAGGGCCCTGTCATTCCCGCGAAAGCGGGAATCCCATTTCCGTTGCGCCGTCAGGGACACAAAATGGGATTCCCGCCTTCGCGGGAATGACATGTCTATGCTCTAACGCCTTGACCTGGTTGCGTGCATGGGTGAATGCGAGGGATTACTTGTGTCCCGGCCCGTAACGATAAGGCCCGATCGCCAGCACCAGGCAGGTGGCGGCCAGGCAGGCGATGCTGGCGGCGACCAGAGGGAAGGTGTAGCCGCCCAGGCGGTCGAAGCCGATGCCGTACGCGATCGGGCCGGCGAACGCGCCCAGCATGTAGGCTGAAAAGAAGCAGCCGAAGATCGTGCCGAAGGCCTTGCGTCCAAAGTAGCGGCGCGCCAGGAAGGGAATAATGTCGCCTTCCGCGCCGATCGCCAGCCCGAAGAACGCGGCGGCGACCGTGTAAACCACGATCGACGTGCCGGCCGAACTCAGTGCCAGCGTCGCCAGGCCGCCGCCACCCAGGATGAACACGCAGGCCGTGACGATGCGCGCCGAAAAACTGTCCATCAGGATGCCGGTGGCGAAACGTCCGAGCCCGGCGGCAACGCCGACGGTGGCTACCGCGCCGGCGGCGACAGCCGGCGCGATGCCCCGGTCCGTCAGCAGGGAAAACAGGTGGATCATCGCGCCGAGCGCGGAAGCGGACACCAGCCACAGCGCAACCGCGATCAGCCAGAAGCGACGGGTGCGAATGGCCGTGCGCAGATCGTCGCCCTCATACGATTCCGCCGCACCGACCGACCTCGCCACCGGAGAACTGTTGGCCCGCGGCCCGGCTGCAAAGCACAGCAGGTTGGCCAGCAGCCCGAACACGAGCGCGAGGCCCGCCAGCCACAGGTAGGATTCGCGCCAGCCGTGCGCCGCGATCAAGGCCTGCGCCAGCAGCGGCGCCGCCGCCGCGCCGACACCGATGCCGATCATCGCGCAACCAAGCGCGGCGCCGAGGCGCTTGTCGAAGTGCTGCGGGAAGACACTGAGATAACCCGGCGGCGTGGTCGCCGTGGCCAGCGCGCCCAGCGAAAAACTGAGTAGGCTCAGCGCAAAAATACTGCCCGGCAGTTGCGACAGGCACGCCAGGCCGGCCGCGAACAGCACGACCGACATGCCGGTGACGCGCTGCGCGCCATACCGGTCGATCAGTTTGCCGACGACCGGCGCGGCCAGCGCCGAGCCGATCATCGCCAACAGCGCCACCGCCGACAGCTGCCCGCGTCCCCAGCCGAACATGGTCGCGATCGGCTTCAGGAAAATCGACAGCGTGGAAAAATACAGAGAAGCGAAACCGCCCGCCATGCCGATGCCGGCGCCGACCACCAGCGAGATCTTGCGCGCATTGCCGGTATCCGGAGCGATAACGATGGCGCTGCCGCCATCTTCCACCAATTGGGTTTTCATGACTAGTCTCATATGATTTTTATATTTTTGAAAGGGAGATCCCGAAAGCGAAGCGCCGCCGGCGTCAGGCCGCGATCACCGTGTTTTCTATCGTGCCGATGCCGTCGATCTGCGCGCGCACCACGTCGCCGACTTTTAAAAATCGCGGCGGCTTCATCGCCGCGCCGACACCCGACGGCGTGCCCGTGGCGATGATGTCGCCCGGCTCCAGCGTCATCGCGGTCGACAGGTGTTCGATCTGCTGGAAAATGTCGTAGACCATGCCGCCGGTCGACTCGTTTTGCCGTTCTTCCCCGTTGACGAACAGGCGCATGTTCAGCGCATGCGGATCGGCCACTTCGTCGTCAGTGACGATCCACGGTCCGATCGGCCCGGTGGTGTCGAACGATTTACCGATCGTCATCGTCGGCGAGCGCAATTGCCAGTCGCGCACGGTGACGTCGTTGCAGACCATGTAGCCGGCGATGATGGAGCGCGCATCGGCCGCGCTGACGTTGCGGCAACGGCGCCCGATGACGACCGCCAGCTCGACTTCGTAATCGAGCATGTCCGACACTTTCGGCATGTGCACCGCGCCATACGGATCGTTGATGCACGACACCTGCTTGTTGAACCAGACCTGCACGTTCGGGATCGTGAGGCCTGCCGCTTTCGCCTCTTCCACGTGCTTGCTGTAATTCATGCCGATCGCCAGGAATTTGTCCGGATTCGAGATCGGCGCCAGCAATGTCGCGGAAGACAGGGGCACGGTGACCGAGCCGGCCGCTTCGAGCCTGCGCGCGCGAGACAATGCCTGCGGCCCCATGGCCAGCAATTCCAGCATGGTGCGCGGCAGGGAAGCATCGGAAGCGGGCAAGTCGACGATTTCGTCATCCACGACTTTGCCGATGGAGGTGCAACCGCGATAGAGATAGGTGACCAGTTTCATGGTGATGGCTTCCGGTTAGTCAAAAAAAGTGGGAGAAAGCGGCGGCGCCCATTGCGCCAGTTCGGCCGGCTGCAATTCCGCGTGCGTCGGCTGGTTGGTATCGTTGACGACATCGCCATCGGTCCAGTGCTCGATCTTGTTGCCGAAGGGGTCGCGCCAGTAATCGAAAATCTGGCTGCCCTGGATATGGCGGCCGACGCCCCAGCTATGCACGCGGCCGCGCTGGTTCAGATAGGCGCTGCCCTGCATCAGGTCATCGAAATCGAGCACCTCGAAGGCGCTGTGATCGAAGCGGGTGCGGTTGTCGCGCGCGGCGATCAGCGCGATCGTGTGGTGATCGGTCCAGGCCTCGCCCAGGCCGCAGTGCAGGAACACGGCAATGGTGTTGTCCTCGACGCCGGCCCAGTAACTGTCGGACAGTTTGAAGCCCAGGGTGTTGGTATAAAAATCGGCGACGCGCGCAAAGTTCGCCACCTGCACCGCCACGTGGCCCAGGCGCATGACGGCCGACGGCGCCGGCGCCAGGCGCACCTTGGACCCGCTGCGCCCGCGCGACTGCGCGCGGTTGACGGCAACCGGGTCGCGGCATGGCAGGGACGGCAGGGTTTCCTGGCCCCAGACCACGTCCACCTTCAAGCCGGCAGGGTCGATGAAACGCACCACGTGGCCTCCGCCCGGCTCGGCGTTTTTTTCCACCGTGGTGTAAAGGGTGGCGGCCAGTTCATGTAAATCTTCCAGCGATTTTGCGCGCAGGCCGAAGCCAATGTGGGCGGCCTGCTCGGTGCGTTCCGTCACGTGCACGAAAGGAGAATTGTTCGCCGCGCGCATGTAGAGGCTCGTGTCGGAACGGTGAGACAGGTGCAGGCCGAAGTCTTCCAGGAAGGCCTGCATCCCATCCAGGTCCGGCGCGCCGTAGCGCACGTAGGCGATGTCTTGTATTGCAATCATGGTGTTACTCCAAAAATGGATTACCGGGAACGCTGCCGAAAATCAGAGGCAAAACCTGGGGTCAGACCCATAGGTCTGACCCCGGCCTTTGCTTCTGATTTTGAAAAAAAATAACGGCATCAGGCTCATCGGGCAGTCGCCAACCGCAGCACCGCTGCGGCATCGGCCAACGCATCGCCGCGCCACGCGATGTGCGCATCCGGCCGGATCAGCGCCAGCTCGGCGCCGTAGATTTCACGTGCCGACGGCGCATCGCAATGAACGATCGCCAGCGGGATATTCAGCGCTTCGGCAGCCTGCTTCCACTGAACCGCCTGCCCTTCCGCCCCCATGCACAGCAAGGTGAAATCGCGGCCAAAGCGGTCGAATAAAACGTCGCCGCCGACAGCGACATGCGGCGCCCGCGCACCCGGATAGCCGGACGCCTCGTAGCGCGTCGCATCGTCCTCCGGCGGCACACCCGCTTCGCGCGCGACCACCGCACTGTCGTAACGCACGCCCAGTTGCAGGCCGGGGATGTTGTACTCGCGCGCGACGTGCGTGCGGCAACGCGCGCCGTATTCGCGCCGCGACTCGTCGTACGCGGCGTCCGCATCCTCGATGCCCGGCGGCGGCGTCAGCGCCGCCATGCTGTCGGCCATCGAACGCGCATACGCCGTGTTGCGCCTGGCGATCGGCTGGCGCTCGCTCTCGTAACTGTCCAGCAGCGCATCACCGGCCCAGCCCTGGACGACGGCGGCCAATTTCCACCCCAGGTTGACCGCGTCATCGATGCTGGTGTTGTAGCCCATGCCGGAAGTGGGCGTGAACAGGTGCGCCGCGTCGCCGGCGATAAAGCAGCGGCCGGCGCGGAAGCTCTCCGCCACCAGCGTATGCCCGGCCGTCCACGAATTCAGGTTCAGCAGCGTGAAATCGACTTCCTGACCGACCAGCGTGGTGACGATCGCATCGACATCCAAATCTTCCAGCGCCTGGCCCGGCGCCAGCTGGACACCGAGACAGAATTTTTCCAGGCCGTCGATGGCCACCAGCAGGCCGCGCCGCTGGCCGTTGACGAACCAGTATTGCCACGCCTTTTCGCGCGGCAGCAGCGTCGCCAGTTGCGCCGACTGGATATAGATGCTGGCCATCTGCCCGCCAAAAAACGCGCGCTGTTCGGCGCCGTGGCCGGCGTAAGTTGTCCCCATCACCTCGCGCACCATGCTGCGCGCGCCGTCGCAACCGACGACATAGCGCGCGCGCACCGCCAATGGCTGCCCATCGGCGCCGCTCACCTGCAAGCGCACGCCGTCTTCGCCATCGGCCAGCGATTCGACGCTCGATCCAAAGAACGTCGTAATCGATGGATAGCGCCCCGCTTCCTCGCGCAGGATCGGCTCGATGAACATTTGCTGGCCGCGGTGCGGCAGTTCAGGAGAAGGCCAGCTGCCCGCATCGAAATCGCCGATATAACTGCGCGTGCGCGCCTGGGCCGCGCTCGGGCCTCGAAAGCGCGTCAGCTCGATGCCGGTGAGGCGCGTGCAATAGACGATGTCCTGCGGATGATCTTCCGGCAGCCCGACGCCGCGCACCCGCTCGGCCAGGCCGCGGCGGCGATAGTGCTCCATGGTGCGGGCCGACGTCGCATTCGCTTTCGGATAGACGGGAGGCTGCGCCGATTTTTCAAAAATCGCGCAAGCGATGCCGCGGCATCCCAGCTCGATCGCCAGCATCAGGCCGGCCGGGCCGGCGCCGACGATCGCGATTTCGGTGTCCAGTTCACGCATGGCAGCCTCCCGACGGCAGCGCGATCGCACCGGCGCATGCGCGCCCGGCTGGCAATGTATCGAAAGAATTTTGCATTATCCTGTCTCCGTTTGTTTTCGAGTCAGGCCCAGTCTACGGCGGAGGGGTGATGCAAAAAAGATGGTAGTATCATCCAACTGATAGCGAGGTCGTTATATGCTCAAACTCCACCATTTCCGTGATTTCATCGCCATCGCCGAAGCGCAAAGCATCCGCGGCGCCGCGCGCGACCTCGGCCTGGCGCAACCCGCGCTGTCGCGCAGCCTGCGCGAACTGGAAAAGGAACTGAGCGTACCCTTACTGGAAAGACACACGACCGGCGTGCTGCTGACGCCGGCCGGCGAACGCTTCCTGGTCCGCGCGCGCACCGCGCTGGGAGAAGTGCAACGGGGCATCGACGAGATGGAAAATTGGGGCAAGGACCTGGGCGGACGCGTCATGATCGCCATGTCGAGTCCTCCGATCCTGGCGCTGCTGCCGGCCGTCTACCGCACTTTTAAAAAGCTCTATCCGAAGGTGCACATGCATTTGATGGAAGCGACCTTCCCCGCCGCCGAGCCGCTGCTGCGCGACGGCCGCCTGGATTTTTATATCGGCGGACTGGTCGAAGAAACCGTGCACCGCAGCTTCCAGAAAACCCTGCTGTTTCACAACCGGCGCTCGGTGTTTGCGCGCAAGGACCACCCGCTGAGAAACGTCAAAACGCTCAAGGATTTGCAGCACGCCGACTGGCTGTACGGCGGACTGCGCCAGCGCGCCGAGCAAGACCTGGAAGAACTGTTCCACCAGCACGGACTCGATGCGCCGACGCGACTGACGCGGGTCGATTCGCAGATGGGCATGCTGGTGCTGATGCTCAACACCGACGCCATCGCCATGGTGCCGCAGCAATGGGCCGAAGCCGGCGTGATCAACGAACTGATCCGCCCAATCGCCCTCGACGCCGACTTCAACGCCCCCGACGTCGTCCTGATCACCCGCGCCGGCATCCCGCTGACGCCATCCGCCGAAAAAATAGCCGACCTGTTTATCCGCGAAGCGAACGCGCTGTACAAATAAGCGGGTGCGGATGCCAAGCCGGATGCCGATACGGCGCCAATGCGAGCAAAAAAGTTGACGCCAACCTGTCGTTCCCGCGCAGGCGGGAACCCATACCACGTATGCGTCCCCGGTTGCCCATGAACCCATCCGCAACGCCAAAGTCAAACACCCACCAAGTCCACAATCGCCCTACACAACCTGGAAAGGACGTTCCCGATGAAAACGCCCCTGCTAACCGCCAGCGCCTCAATGCTGCTCCTGTGCGCCTCCGTCTCCAGCGCCCCGATCAAACTCTCCGCCGCCGACGAAGCCGCCGCCTTCAAGGCAGCCGGCTACACGCTGAAAGCCAAGCAATGGCGTAACTGCGACGACCCCACGCCCACCTACGAACCCGGAAAAATCGCCGAAGTCCTCGACTTGAATGGCGACCGCCGTCCCGAAGCCCTGATCACCGAAGGCGGCACCTACTGCTACGGCAACACCGCCAGCGGCTACAGCCTGGTGAGCCAACAGCCCGACGGCAGCTGGAAACTGATCACAACCGGCACCGGCATCCTCACTTTTCTCACCACCAAGGGCACAGGCAACTGGCCCGACATCGAGATCGGCGGCCCCGGCTTCTGCTTCCCGGTCGAGCGCTGGAACGGCCAAAAATATGTCCTGAACCGCCGCCAGTACGAAGGCAAGCCCTGCCGCAACAAATAGCTTGCGCCGGCAGCGACATCCCCGCTACCCCATCCTGACTTCAGCCAGCAGATCCGGATGGCGGTCCAGCACCCTGAGCAACTTCACCAGCGCCAGGGGCGGCCTGGTCTTGCCGTTTTCGTAGCGTGAAAAAGCATTGACGCCCCCGCCAAAGATTTCCGCCGCCTCGCGCTGATCAAGCTGGAGCTTTTTGCGCACCCGAACGATAAAGGCCGGATCGACGATCGCCGCATTGACCTGCTTGTTAAACCCCAGCATCAGATCCATCGTCCGCCGCGACTCTTCCGCATCCAGGATGGATTCATCGCAAGCGGGACAGAAATCGCCAGTCACCTGCGGCAGCACAGTCGATTCCCCCTTGTATGCATAAGGCAGATCGCGAGTGTCGTGCACCAGTTTCGCCGCACCGCAGCTGGGACAATTCATGGTCACATCTCCTTGAAAGATACGATGAGTACGTCATCGATCACGGTCAGTTTCAGGTACACCCCGCCGGCAGATGTCATCGTCCGGTAGACGTCCTGCCATACACGATGGTCGGTATGAGTAGTCATGCTTTTGTAGAAATCGGAAGCGGTTAATTCCATCACAACAGCCAGCATTCCATCGAAATCGAGTCCCATAGCGACACCACCTTCGCGGGCACCCTTCGTTGTCCGAACTCGACCGGCCTGAATCATGGCCTTGACTATCGGCAGCTTGCAATGTGGCCTATTTTTCTCCATATCAATTTAACCTAGTTGGTTATATTTGGCAAGTTGGTTGATATGAGGAAGACAGCCGAGGCCTGAATAAGTCCAGTTTTAAATTGCCATAATGACAACCATGAATGGAGCCAGACACAAACCGCGACCTGGATCTATGGCGGATATTGAGCGCTGACTAAATTTGTAAGCAAGCGCTTACACAATCAAGATTTATTGATTCCACTGTCAAAAATTTACACCGTCTCACACGTTTCAAACGCACCTCGTCAGCCAGCGTGGTTGGGCGAGGATTGGGTAATTTCTTCATTTCGACGCTCAATCATGTCATGACACTTGTCATTCACAATAGCATTCGTTATATCATGTAATAATTCCTTATTTACCTATGAAAATTAGCCAAATCTTTCTATTCAAAAAATTCAACGAAAATGGCTAAAATTCAACACATCGAAAAGCTTCAGCAGTTACTGATGCGTGGCCCTGCGAAAGCTTCAACCATCTTGGCGACTCTGGATGTGAGCCAGCCGACATTCTCCCGGCTCTGGGCAACAATAAGCGATGGCATCGTGCTGGGTGCAAGCAAAGCCCGGCAATATGCCTTGCGGCGTCACGTTCCAGGTGTTGATGCGCCCGTCCCCATATTTCGCGTTTCCGAAAAAGGACAAGTGGAAGCGATTGCTCATCTCGCTCCCCTTCAAGGTGGCTTCTATGCGCTCACGCCACTGGAAGGAACAAGCTACCGAGTGTTTCAGGGGATGCCATATTTTCTGCAGGATCTTCGCCCTCAAGGTTTTTTGGGCCGGATGGAACCAGGCAGAAACCGCGAACTGGACCTGCCGGCGAACATTTTGAGGTGGACGGATGCGCAAGTGCTCAAGTACATTTCGCGCCGCAGCGAACATGCGCCTGGCGACCTCATCTTGGGAAACGAGTCATACGCCAGGTATATCGCGGATATGGCCGAGGTGCGGCAATCACTGATACCAGACGCCGACCGCGCCGACCGTTATCCTGAAATGGCTGAGCAATCGATGCAAGGGGAACCGCCCGGCTCCTCGGCCGGCGGCGAACAGCCGAAGTTTACTGCAGTGATCCAGCGCAATGGCGGACATGAAGTCATCGAGCACGTCATCGTGAAATTTTCTCCCCAAGTCGACACGCTGAGCGGCCGCCGCTGGGGCGATTTGCTGATCTGCGAACACCTGGCGCTGGAAGTCCTCACCCGCAACCGGATCGCCGCCGCCAGGACATCGATCGTTGAAGCCGGAGGGCGGGTGTTCCTGGAAGTAGTCCGGTTCGATCGCGTCGGACTGAAAGGACGTCGCCCAATGGCGACCTTCTCCGCACTGGACGGCGATCTTGGCATGCTCGATCAAAACTGGACAGCGGTCGCGCGCGAACTATGCCGCCTCGGCGAACTTTCCAGGAAAGATGTGGAGACAGTCGAAATTCTCGACCTGTACGGGGCACTCATCGGCAACACGGACAAGCACCACGGCAACATTGCCCTGGCCTGGACATTCGAGCAACGGCACCGCCCGCTCGATGCTTATGACATGTTACCCATGCTATATCGACCGAATACGCACGGCGAAATTGTCGGGCGCGAGTGGGTGCCTGACCTGGGAGCCAGATTGGAACTGCGACACCTGCCGCAGTGCTACGGCATGGCCTATCAGTTTTGGACGGATGTATTGAACGATGCACGGATTTCCAGAGAATTCAAAAAGGACGTAGCATATCGCCATTTGAACACGATACGATGTTTACAAAACAGTACACCGCCCAAAAACAACCACTAAGCCAGTATGATCCGAATTTAAATTACCAGCCATACATAAATGGCCTCGCGGCCGACAAAACCAATCTTAATGCCACGCGCACTATGAATGAAATATTACTAAAATCTTTTCACATTCGAGGAAAATTTGGATAGCATTCGAGATATTTTCACTAATCGAACAGGACGTTTACTAGCCGCTGGACTTATAGTAAGAATAATTTATGACTCATACGATCGATTACACGTCCAAAAACCAGCTGAACTCGTCAATTTTTTCAAAATTGCTGCGGATGGGCTACCTGACTATTATCTTGAAGAACAATTTATAGATGAAGAAAATTATAAAGTTATCGCTTTCTCTTGCGGACAATTTCTTATCAGTATTATTTCCGAAGTTGAATTATTTTTATCAGATATTATAATAAATACCATAATTAAATATCCTAAAAAAATTGGGAAAATGAACATAGATGTATCCTCTATAATTCAACTAGGAAACTACGATGAAATTATAAAACATGCCGCAGAAAAACGCGTCATTGAAATAATGTACAAGAATCCAGCTGAATATAAGAAAGATTTTCTAACCACAATTTCCGCCCCATCAAATCTTCTTGATGAACATTGGGAATTTTACACAGAAGCAAAGGCACGTAGAGATTTAGGAATTCACAACAATTGGAAAATAAATGATACATATAAAGCAAAGACTTTAAATTCAAAATTTACTCATAGTGATAGGATTTATGCCTCTCCATCTCTTAAGTACGTTTTCTCTTGCCGTGATAATTGCGTAGCAATGATGGATAAAATATTAATTCATTGCGAAGGAAAAATATAGTTAATGAATTCACTATCGCCCCTCAAGCCAGTAAATTAATTGATCAAGTGGTGCATCGGCATTCCTTCAATACCAATACACGACATATCATATAATTGAAGAGATTTTTTGCTTCTGATTTATAATTTCACTCTGAACTACATCACTAATAGCAAGCATTGCTTTTGCTCGCTCCGCATCTCTTATATCGAGATCTCCACCTTCAAGAGTTTTTCCAATCTCTTTCAATAGATATTCGCCCAAAATATCATACATTCCAGTAGCGATCTTCCATCTCTCCTTTCTTATACTATCCGACATACTTGGGAAAGCAGCAATCAATAAATCAAAAGGTCTATCTCCATCAACGACATCACCATGACCTTTTGCACGAGCTTGCAACTGCAAATAGGCAGAAACAACTAGCACGTACCGAGCATGAAAATATGCCCAAATTACCTCATTAACGTATAGTCTAGATGTTTTCCCATTCGATGACAACAAATTTTCCCCATTATAATTCTTTATTAAATCTGCAGCATCCTCTGGTGATTTACTTTTCCTTGTCTCGAAAGCAGCCCTTATGAATACCAATCCTGAAAAGTCATCGATAGTGCAAGCATCTTTCCATAAGGCATCTATCGCAACAAATCGCCGCTTATCCAATTCAAAATTTCGGCTTGAAATAGACTTCAATGCGTTCTCTCTGAGAAACTCTATTGCCTTCTGTCTTGAATTGATTTCCGCCTTCAAACCCTCCTCAGCAATCCTTAATTCAGAATTTATTTTCGCCAATTTCTCATTAAAATCAGATTTCAATGTTTCCTCTGACTTCCTTAATATTGAATTAAGAGAAGCAATTTCACTTTGAAACTCATTTTCAACACTTGCCTTTAATCTAATTAGAATCCAATTTCTAGCAACAAACGTCACTATCGACATTATCGTCCCTGTCGCCACTACCCCATAAATAAAATCAGAAAAATTCATCTAGCTCTCGCCATTCAAAATTATAAAAAAAATTAAATATATATATAGTTCAATAGATTTTTTTAAGAACTCCTCAAAAAATAATTTCATCACCCTCACCAACTGACATCATCGAACTCAAAAATCTACGTATCAAAGACACGGCACAACTCTACCAGCCCGTCAGGCTAAAAAGACCAACTGCGTTTCTGCACGCACTCCGTTGTGCTCGCTGCAGCGGTCGGCCAGATAGTCCTGTCCCGCAGCAGCTTCATCTTGAAGACCTGCTCCATGACATCGACCACGCGACGGTAGCAGTCTGACTGGCGCATGCGACCAACTTCATACGGTCCGCGTCAGACTAGTTGGTTGCAATATAAACACAACCGAGAATGAAGAATTTGCATGTATGACCACGCGCATACTAATATCAGCAAGCAACTTGTTTCGTTCCACTTTGTCCACACAAGCCATGAAATTTCGTCCATCCCACGTCCTTGCTGCGCTGTGCCTGAGCATGCTGACGAAGTACGCCAGCGCGGAACCGCTGGTGCTGGTGACCACTAGTTTCCCGCCGTTTTCCTACCTGGAAGATAACCAGCCCAAGGGCCTGGCGGTGGAGGTGCTCAAGGAGGCGTTCTCGCGCATGCGGCAGGAGATTCGCATCACCTTCCTGCCATTTGCGCGGGCGATCGAAATGGTCAAGAGTGGCGAGGCGGACGGTATCTTTCCCTTCGCACTGAGCGAAGAGCGCAAGACGTTTGTCAGGTTTCCGTCCGAGATCCTGCTGACCGACCCCGGCGCCCTGTTCGTGCGAGCCGATTCGTCGATCGTTTTCAGCGGCGACTATGGCGCGCTGCGCAACTACACCTTCGGCATCCAGCGCGGCACCAGCCATGGCCCGGTGTTCACGCAGGCGCTCGACACTTACGCCATCAAGGTCGACCTCGCGGCCGACCAAGTGCAGAACGTGCAGAAACTGACTGCGGGGCGCTTCGAAATCGCCGTCGGCCCGCGCCTGGTGCTGCAGTACGCGGCCAAGCGCACCGGCAAACTGCAGGAAATCAAGCTGCTACACAGCGGCATTTCGGACGGCATCGCCTACGTGGGATTCGCGAAGCAGAAGAACCTCGACAGCTCGATCGCCCGCTTCGACGAGACGCTGAAAAAGATGCACCAGGATGGTACTTACGCTCGCATTTTCAATAGTTCCCCCGACATACGCGGCATCCCCGGCAGCACGTCCCTGGCCGGCAAATAAGCGCGAGCTTTTCGGTTACGGAGCACGGCAGCAACAAGTCGGGTTTGCTTTCCAGCTTTTCACGCTCCTTATCCTGCGACCTCCCGCAGGATCACCTTCACGGCATTTACCCCGCAGGCGCCATGCACTCCGCCGCCCGGATGAGTGGAAGCGCCGCACAAATAGTAGCCAGGCACAGGCCCGCGATACTGGTCCGCGCCCTCACGCAGCGCGATCTTCCTGGCGCGGTCGCTCGACAGCCTGACCTGGTGCGCCAGGATGCCGCCTTGCAGATTGGGCGCATATTCCGCCCAGGTGTCCGCAAAGGCGGCCGGAAAACCGGCTTCCACTTCTTCGCACAGTGCCGCATCCAGCCCGCCGGGAAACGGGCAGTCGGCGCCGGCGGCGTACTGTCCGGCGGGTGACTGGGACGGGTCCCAAAGTGAATTCATGCGCACTGCGCCGAAGGCTTGCGGCAAGCGGCCCGCCGCCATGTCCGAAACGTGCCCGATGACTTCCGCTGTCGAATCGAGCCCGATAAATACTTGCGCGCACCGGTTGATGTCGGCTTGATGTCTCCCACTCCGGTATTCGGGCGCCCTGGCCAGGCAGGCGGAATAAGACCCGATCATGCCGGCCTGGACGCCGGCGTAGCTGGCCAGCTGTTGCCGGGCCTGCACGCCAGGTGCGGCGCCAGACAGCAAGGTCCCCATGCTGCCCCCGTAATCCGCGCTGGAAACGACAATCGCCGCGGGTATATGGGTGCCATCGCTCAGGAACACGCCGTCGACTGTGCCGTTGCGCGCGGAAATCCTGTCGATATCGACGCCGCAAACAATGCTGGCACCGGCATCGCGGGCCGCGGCGGCCAGTGCATTGGGAACGCTGGCCATGCCGCCCAGTGGCAGCGTGCGGCGACCGAGTAGCCACAGGACGTAGCCGAGAAACGCGATGTCGCTTCCCTCCTCGAGAAAGCTGCCGGAAAATTCCAGCGTCAACCGGTAGAAGAGCGTGCGCACCTCGTCGGACTCGAACAAGGCATCGATGACCTGCTGCGCGCTGCGTGTCCCGAGCCGCCGGGCATCGAACATCCCCGCATAAACCCCGGCAATTTTTTTGGCATACCCCGCGATGGACGCCGCGTATGGTGGCGAAAAATAGATGTCGGCCAGCGCCTTTGTCAGCTGGTCCGCCAATCCCTTGACCTGCTGGAAGGCACGCGCATCGTGCCTTGAAAAAACAGCCAGCGACTGCCTGGTTCTGGCCAGGAGTTCCCGCCTGTAGAGGATTACGGGCGGGCGTCCATCCCGGAAAGCCAGGCCGTGCTGGGCCAGCGGCATGACGGTGTTGCGGGGCATCGCCCTGCTGGCCGCATCCGGCTGCCTGTCAAGCAATTGCTGGTATGACAGGTAGTTGGCATGCGGATGCAGCTTGAAACCGGGCAGCAACGACTCTTCGGTGACTGCCTGCCCGCCGATGCAGTGCGAGCGCTCGACGATCAGGGTCTTAATGCCGGCGGCGGCCAGGTTCACACCGGCCGCCAGGCCGTTCACGCCGGCGCCGATGACGATGGCGTGGAACGGGCCATCGGGGATGGTTTTCGAAAAGTTCATTGCACTGTTCACCGGATAAACGCGCTAGCGCTTTGCCTCGGGACCGATATAGCTGCGGACCAGGCGGTTAATTTCCGGCATCGCCGACTTGGCATATGCCGTGTCGGGATACAGGTACAGGAAGCCATGCCCTTGCTGGGGGCCTTCGATCAGGTGGACCGTAACGCCGGCGTCCCTCATGCGGCCGACGTACAGCATGGTTTCGTCGCGCAGGATTTCCCATTCTCCCAACCACACCAGCGCGGGCGGCATGCCTTTGAGCGTCGGGGCCAGCACGGGGGAGGCGCGCCAGTCGTAACTGTCTTCGCGCGTGCGCAGGTAATTCTGGCTGACGAAATCGGCGTCGTCGGCACGCAATCCATAGCCGGTCGCGAATTCGACGTGCGACTGGTAATTGTTGCGCATGTCGCAGGCCGGGGACCACAGGAACTGGAAGGCTGGCATCGTCCCGCCGGCATTGCGTGACATCATCGTCACCACCGTGCCGATATTGGCGCCAGCACAGCCGCCGCCGATGCCGATGCGCGTCGTGTCCAGGCCCATGCTGGCGCCATGCGCGCCGATATATTGCAACACGGCGTAGCAATCTTCGATCGCCGCCGGGAACTTGTGCTCGGGGGCGATGCGATAGTCGGGACGCACCACGGCGCAGCCCCATTCAAGGACGTGCGCGCCCTCTTCGGCATCGTGATACTCCATGCCGTTGCCAAAATTCCAACCGCCGCCGTGCGTGCTCAGGTAGACGCCAACCGGCCCGGCCGGCGCGGCTGGCATCCAGATACGCGCCGGGATGGGACCGGCCGGCCCCGGGATCTCGATATTCCTGGCAACGACTCCGTTCGGTACAACCGCGTTTGCCGGCCGCTTGAAGCTTTCGCGAATGGTGGCAATACCCGTTTGCCGTATCGAAGGAGCGGCCGCCACGGCATCATAAATTGCCTTCATTTCAGGCGTAACCTTGGCCATTCTTTCCGCGCGCAGCGCAGCGTAGTCACGTGCCAGCGGCATGCCGGGCAGGCATATCTTGGCATCGGTGACTGGCTGCGGCGCCGGGATGGTTTGCGCCTGGGCGTCCATGCCGCCACCGCAGCCGGAAACGGCGGCCGCCAGCAGGCCTACGCTACCCACGCTGGTACCGAGGAAGTTGCGCCGGCCAGGCACGTGCGGCTTTTCTGATTTTTCCATTTGAGTCTCCTTTGTTGTCGTTGGTGATAAATTCAGTCAATCCGGGAAATAGGCCGTAGAGTCCAGGTCATCCAGCAGTGACGGAGATGCGGGTGTCCATTGCAGCGCGTCGCGAGTAATCGCGTTCGAGGCGGGAAAATCTCCGCCGGCAAAGCGGGCGAACCAGCCGAAATGGTCGGCGCCGCGCGGCGCAACGGGAAGATTCAGGCGCTTGCCGATGACTTCTGCGATATCTCTGAATCGGATGCCTTCTTCCGCCACGCCGTGCCAGGCGAATCGTGGCTCGGCACTTTCGAGTACCAGGCGGTACAGGCGTGCGGCATCCATCCGGTGGACGGCGGACCAGCGGTTGCTGCCGTCGCCGACATATGCGGAAACACCGGTGCGGCGGGCCAGGTCGATCAGCGCCGGCACAAAACCGTGATCGCCGGCGCCGTGCACTGTCGGCGCCAAGCGGACTGCCGATACCCGCAGGCCCAGCGCTTGCGCCGCCTGCGCTTCGGATTCCGAGCGGCGCGGATGCGATAGATCGCCCTGCTCCATCGCCTCGGTAGCTACGGTACCCGGGCTGACCAGGGCAGTCCCCGAAGTGACGATCAGGCGGCGACCGGGCGTGCCGGCCAGGCCGGCTGCGAGCGCGCGAATGGCGCGGCGGTCCTGTTCGGCATTCTCGGCAAACTTTGAAAAATCGTGATTGAAGGCGGTGTGGATTACCGCGTCGGATCGGGTCGCTGTTTGGGCCAGCAACGCCAGGTCATCGAGCGAACCCGGCACGGCTTGCGCTCCGGTGGCGGCCAGCGCCGCGGCCTGTTCGCCGGAGCGGACAAGGCCCAGGACCTGGTGCCCGGCCTTCACCAGTTCCTGGACGACGGCGGAACCTACCCAGCCGGTGGAACCTGTAATAAAAACTTTCATCGGTGCTCTCCTTGGTAGAGAGGACACCTTATCCGACCAATTTATCCGGGTAAATTAGTGACTTTATCCTGGTATACGGACTGGTAGGCACAGCATGGCGGCAGCGCGCGACGGCGTGGCAACGCCTGGTGCCGCCGGCACGCACCGGTGCCGCTTGCGCTACGGGCGCGCCGGCGCGTCCGTATCCTGGTCGAGCAGGTTATAGACCACCAGGCTCAGGTCGCTGCGTCCGTCCACGGTAAATGCGGAGTATTCGAAAGTGACGGTGCCAAGCACCGGATGGTGGATGGTCTTGCCTTCCTGTGGATTGGAAATGCCGGGCTCGTTCCACAGTTGCTTGAATTGCGGATGGCGTTCGCTCAGTTCCGCCACCAGCGCCGCCGCCTGGTCGCTTGCACCGGCGCGCACGGTATCGGCACGGAAGGCGCCGATCATGAAGCGCGCCGCGCCATCCCAGTCGGGATGAATGTCGCGCGCATGGGGATCGAGGAAAAGCAGGCGCAGCAGGTTGCGCTGGTCAGGAGGGAGTTCTGCAAAGTCGGTCAGGAAGACCGTCGCCGCCTGGTTCCACGCGACTACGTCCCACACCGCGCTGCGGATCAGGGCAGGACAGGGGATCAGGTCCAGCACGCGCTGCAGGCGCGGGCTGCAACCGGGCGCAGGCTGGTATTGGACTTCGGGCGGGCGGCCCAGCGCCAGCAGGAACAGGTGGTCGCGCTCGATCGCGGTCAGCATGAGAGCCTGGGCAATGCGCTTGAGCACACTGGCCGATGGGCGGCCGCCGCGCCCCTGTTCCAGCAGCGTGTACCAGGCAAAACTGATATTGGCGCGCTGCGCCACTTCTTCGCGCCGCAAGCCCGGAGTGCGTCGGCGCCCGGCCGGGAAACCAAGCGCAACCGGGTCCAGCCGGGACCGGCACGATGCCAGGTAGCCGCCGAGCGAGTGGTCGTTGTTGGGCTGGGGTGGCGTTGTCATGGTGGGTGGTGGGGGCGGTGCGTTACTTTAGCATGGCCAAGCGCACTGGCAAGCTGCGGGAGAATGACCGTACCTCAATCGGGACACAGGCAACTTTCGACTGGTAGCTCCACTGTTTCCAATCACTGCGATGCCTCCCACGGATTGATGAGGGTCACTCCCGTGGGCTTAAAATCAGTGACGTTGCGCGTGACCAGCGTCATGCCATGTACAAGTGCGGTTGCCGCGATGAGTGCATCGCGCTCGCCGCGCTTGTCGGGTACATGCAGCCGGGCGCAGCGTTGTGCCACGGCGGTATCGACAGGCAGCGTGCGCCCGGAGAACTCAGGCAATACGTGCTGCTCCAGCCACGAGCGCAACATGGCCCCCTGGGTGGCGTCCTTGCGCTCAATAGACAGAACGCCCAGCTCCAGTTCCATGATGGTAATGGCCGACACAAAGAGGTCGGCGGCATCCACGCTTTCCGCCCATGCTGTCAGGTTCGGATCGGCCTTACCAAAGCGCACCTTGCGCAGTTCGGACACCACGTTGGTATCGAGAACAAACATCATGAGAAATCGGCCGGCCGGGTGTCGATGGTCGCACGCGGCGGCTCAAACTCGATGTCGGCAATACCCGGCATCGCCAGCGCATCGGCAATATTGCGCCGTTGTTTTGTGAGCCGCTGATATTCCTCAAAGGTCATCAAGACATGGGCCGGCCGGCCTCGATCCGTGATGAACACCGGCCCATTGTTTGCGGCCCGCTTTGCCTCGCTCGCCCGCTGGTTAAACTCGCGGCTTGATAAGGTGGTAATGGCCATGGCGACACCCTCGGACGATTAAACATCGTAGAAACGTTACTACAAAAATCAGGCAGGTGCAAGCGCTTCAAAATCGGTAAACGGTCGGCACAGTGGAAAATTCTGCCGGGATTTTTTACCCCG
This sequence comes from Pseudomonadota bacterium, assembly GCA_040389645.1. Taxonomy (GTDB): domain Bacteria; phylum Pseudomonadota; class Gammaproteobacteria; order Burkholderiales; family Burkholderiaceae_D; genus Rugamonas. The sequence continues at coordinate 210,777 of JAZJZT010000002.1, forward strand.
GTTCTGTAAGCCCGCACTGGATGTTGTAGCTGAAAACCTGCGGCTTGATTTCGTCGATGAGCATGCTCGAATCATACAAGCGGCATATATGGTGCAAGAATGCAAAAAGCCGACTAAGAAAGTCGGCTTTTTATCTTTTAAATCAACTACTTATCCTTGGCGGAGAGACGGGGATTCGAATCATGCTCTGCAAGGCGCACGAATATGTTTTTTTGCAAAATTCTAGATCGAAGGATACCCCCAATCATGCTCCTATTAAAAGCAGCTTATTATTTAGCACGATCATCCCCCCATAACATACGTGTATAGCTACCCATACGAGCTAAGATTGAAAATTCTTGTGTCAGTGGTTCGATTCCGCTACGGGCCACCAAGAACATATCTCACCAAACGCCACCCCATGCAGGTTGGCGTTTTTGTTTGCGAAACAAGAAGTATTAGTATCCAAGTGGGAATATCTGCAATGGCATGCTTTCTCGGTATATCGGGGTAGTACAGAAACAAAGAATTCGTTGCTTACTATAGGACCTGAAAATTCAGCTCTAAATCCACAATGATGTCAGGAAGTTGTTGAGCCATCTGGTATTCGAGGATAGCGACTTGTCTCAATGTACGTTCATCCTTGCCAAGACGAGCGCGGTGCCACACAATGTCATCCTGAATGAGTTCTCGCACACTTTCACGCGTAATTTGCCTTCCCAGCCCATTGTCTCGTGCGGACTTTGCAACAAAAACTGATACGCATCTATCAAGTTTCGAGTTAACCCAATTTTCCCAACGAACCTCCAAATCCAAGGTATCGATAAGGGTTTCTGCTCTTCTTGGGAAGGCGTTATCACAAATCTCTATATTCACCTTGCGGGCGCCGCTAGTTGCGGAAATGGCCGTGACAGCGATGGAAGAAACCCCAGGTCTCAGCATCGGGTGATAAGTTTCAGATAATCCGGCAACATCTCCCTCGCCCATTGGTCTCTTGTCCAACTTCCAGCGTGAATTACATGCCATACAAGCAGAATAGAGATTTGCTGGATGAATTGCCAAGTGTGGCCACTGAGATTTTGGGAAAAAGTGGTCGCAGTCATTAGCTTCTATATGTGATCCTTCCTCCCCCAAAGGGCCGTCACAATACCCGCAAACCTCATGGGACTGAGATCGAAAAGCCTTCATGACCTTGGCTCTGTTCATTTCCCCACTAGTCAACCCGAATGCAGTGCTGTCAAATCCAGAGCTGGCAAGCCAGTCATAGAAAGGCTCGCCTACTGCGCGGACTGCGTCAAGCCAATCAGCGTGCAGTCGGGGAAATCGAAGCTCATAGCCAGCCTCAGTCCAACGGATATGGAACTGAGCATCATGGGTGATCGACGCCGCAACCTCCTTTGCCTCAGCTGGGGCAACCACAGCTCTGTTGGCCAAGGCCATCACTGCGTGGCCGAACTGGGTCCGATTTGTCTCTTTTCGAATCCTAGTCCATAACCAATCGGCAAAGAACTGGCCAAATTGTTGAGTCAAAGGAACCCGATCTACAAGTTCAACCGGCGGTGTGCACAATAACCAAACAAGAAAATCTAGCTTTGCCTGATACACGCGCTCCAAGTCATCCGATTCAGCCAGCGGAAGGCGTCTTTCATGCAACATTAGGTGCGCCCTCCCGCAAGCGACGCCAAGCACGTTTGAGTTCAACTTGAAAATAGCCAGGACCAGTCTGGCAGATAAACGTTTCTAGCACGGCTACCATCCGCAAAGGCCTTTCTGCGCCGAAATGCAATGCAAAGCTCTCTATGCTGCGCAAATAATTGGAGATATCGTCCGCTGACAGGTCAAACTCTGTTTGCGAAGCAATTGAACGAACGAGGCCTATCTCATCTTGGTCGAATCTATTACCTTGAGCCCACATTGTTTCAACTCGCTCAGACACACTAGCCGCGGCTATCAATACCTCCAGCAGCCGACTAGCTCGTCGCCCCACAGTATCAGGCGCACCAAAGATTTCTCGCAACGGATGATCTCCAGTAGCGCCAAAGGTATGTGTTTGGCGATCTAAAACTCGGATGTTGGTCTCTGCGACTTTATTTTTTGGATTCACTCTCTCAAGCACAATTAGCTCGTCCTTCAGTGCGTCGGTGAGCATCAATGCAGCGTGAGTGGCAATCACGACCTCAGCTGACGTTTTAGCAAGTGCATCATCTATGACTGAGACAACATCACGTTTCCACAAATCGTTAAAGTGAGTTTCCGGCTCATCAAGCAGTAGAATCGAATCATTCTGACCTTGAAGCAGGTGCAGCAACGCCATACGGCCAAGGAACATTTGCTCACCATCAGAAAGCTCTTCATAACGAAGTACACCAATATCCTGCGCCGCAGCCTCGGCAGTTGGGTCGAGCAATTGCTGACGGCGTAGTCGCAAAAGTACGTCGTCGAAAAGGCCAGCTTGATTCAGTTCAAGCAATCGGGTAAAAAGCTCGAACCGCGTGCTGTTCTCCACGCCTCCCAACAGCGCCAACAATGCTTCGCCTTGCGTAGTGCAGGTGGCAAGTTCACCGCGCGCAGCTGAGCGCGGGGGAATATCCATGGCATTAAATTCCCCTTTTAAGTCGAATATCATGATACGGCGCACTTCGATGGGATGAGGCTCAGCAATGACATCACCCGCACAAACCCACCAATCATATGCAGTTTCGCGCAGCTTGCGATCCCAAGTCGCGATTTGTAAATGACTGCGAAACCCCACAGATACCAAGTGATGCCAACCACCGCGCTCTAGCAATTTTTGTAGTACGCTTGGTTTTTCCTCTCGAAGCTTGGCTATAAGTTGCTCCGGCACGTTGGAAGGAGCTTTTAATGCCAGTGGTAAGGCCACGGCTAGCAGCGCACACTTAAGCAGCGTAGCATCTAGCAAGATCGGTCGAAGAAACGAGTCGGATTCGGTGCTTCTCGCGGATCCCCATTCCGGTCGCAGGGTGTTACTCGTGCTCTGCCGTGCGGCTTCCAATGCAATCTCTTGAACAGCGGTCCAGCCCGCCGGACGTTCATCTCCCTGCGATTCGTCATTGTTTTCCAACATGCCTTGAGCGTCTTGGTTGCGACTCCAAACAGAACGCCATGGTCGCAGGTCACCCGTGGTGTAAGCCAACACAGCGGACGGCAGAGCCATCAACGGAGGAGTGCTGTCACGCAGCGGCCAACTTCCAGGCGAGATCAAAGGAATCATGCCCGGGACCATTGGTACACCGTTTTTGGACAGATGTTCGATACAAGTATCAAAAACTTCCTGCCCGTTCTGATCATTGAAGGCAAAGCGCTCATGCATCCATAAGCTGGCTTGTTGGCGGCCACCGGGGCAGTGCAACAGCAACGTGCGGTGATTGGGCGAGTCACGGACTCCCAGTTCGTAAATTAGGCTCACCGGAAAGGGAGGGACGCGCAAATCGGCCAGAGCCAAAAAGACCTCCGCCACGGCGCGCAATAGGTTGGACTTGCCGCTCCCGTTCACGCCCACAACAAAGCGGATGGCACAGTCGTGCGATAGCGGCGAACCACTGGGGAAACATACTTTGATATCCGAAATAGGTGGGTAATTCTGTAGGCGCAGGTAGCGCAGGCGCATATCTATTCCTCCAGTACGATCCGACCGACTGGAACACCCAAGCGGCGGGCGATGTCTACAGCCAACTCGTCGAACGCAGCGTAGTGCTTACCTTGGTCTACAAGCTCGGTACAGATTTTGTCGTTGTCGTCGCGCAGCTCGACCACTTGAAACATGCCACCAGCACCCGCATGCTCGGAGGATTCAAAGTCAAGCACCACCGTAAAGTGCTGTAACTCTTCGTTTGTGGATAGAGTTTTCCCCAAAGCGGCGATATCGACAAGACGTATTAGCTCATCTGGCCGCAATGGACGGAAGGCCTTAAGGAAGTCGCGCTCACCGGTGCCCAGGCTGTTCTTGGGCACAGTAATCTTGGCGATTAGGCCCAAAGCCGCCAATTGGCTCAGCGTGCGACGGATTCTGTTGTCGAGCTTGGAACCGAATGGTGCAAGATATTGCTGAACCTCGGCGGCATCGCAAAAGTGAGCGAACATTTCCGGATCTTCGACCAGCAAGGGCTGCGCGGGATAGGCTGTGAACGCCACCAGCACCTGGCGCTGAAATTCACTGAGTTCACCCAGCAACCAGTGGCGTGCCGGACGATGCCCCTCAGCTATTCGGGATTTAATCGGCTCAGCAACGGACGTCACCTGAATTATTCTTGTGCCTCGTTCGCGCAGGAGCGCATCGCGATTTTTGGCAGCGCTTTCAATCTGCTCCGCATGCTCATTTCGCCATGTCAATGTCAGATCGCCTAGTAGCGCTTGTTGAGTCACCAGGTTGTGTAACTCCGAAAATGCATCCAGCTTGCTCAACATTTCAGTGCGCAGAGCTTCAATGTTCTTGACCCAATGCGCAAATTTTTCCTGCAGATCCACTGGCGGTAGAGGAACAGTAATGCGACCCAGATCCGTCGGACTAACATTGGCCATGCTTACCGCTTGCTTGGCCGAATTCATCAAACGATATTTTCCGTAAGCACTATTCAGTGTGGCCCAGAGATACTCTGGCAACATACACTCCTTCAGGCGCAATCGAACAAGATAAGAGGCAAAGCTGAAGGAGCCTTTCGCATCTCGCCAGATTGCACACTTACCAACCAACTCTTTCGAGTTTGTTCTGTTGAACAATAAGTCACCATTTCTCAGTTCAGTGGCATCTATATCCCTCTTTGAAAGGTCGGCGTATTTCAGGTCTGAGAGATTGAGCCAGCCGCTTGTGGTGATGCTATTCATCCGGAGCACTGCATACGCACCACTCTGCTCCATTGCTTCAGACACGCCGTATTGTGAATCTGCGACGCAATCTGAAATTCGAACAGGATCGCGAAGACCATCAGAAGTATACCAATCGCCAAAATGCTGCCAATAGGCTGTGCGAACAAGATCATCGATCTTGTCGCTAACGGAGCGCTTTTCTTTGGCTACCGCCTCGGCAAGTCGCAGCACATCAACGATGCGCTGTTGTTCGGGAAGTGTTGGGAGTGGGAGCTTGAACGATGCAAGCGCTGAGCTCTCAATTCCCGCCTGACTGACCCATCGCTTAGCCCGTGTTTTAGAGTAACCCATCGCCCAAAGTAGGTGTAAGTAAGCAGCCAAGTACTCCGGCAATACCAACTCTGGGTGAGCGCGAAGCCGTGTCATATGATTGGAAAATACATATTCTCCTTCTTGGTCAAACACGGCTGTCTTGCCGACCCACTCCTCGCTATTGGTGTTATTGAAAACAACGTCACCCGCCACCAAGGTGTACCGTACAGCCTCCTTAACACTGGCCGAAATATGCTTAATGCCGTCAAGACTTATCTTGCCATCTGGCGTGACATTGTGCGTGCGAATTTGGGGGGTGGTTCCCTCATCTTCTTCGCCAGGCTTTTGTGCAAACCCTGGCTGCAAATCTAAAATAACACTGCCGACATTCATTTCCCGCCAAGTTTCCGGAAATCTCATAGGCGCCCCTCTACCATAGCCAGCAAATTATCCAGTCCGCTGATGATGTTTATCTCAGTCGTCTTGAGCTCACCAATCAACTCGCCCACGCTCTTGTTACTTTTTAGCTGAGTAAAATCAAAGGGTTTGTACTGACCAGACGAAAGATTCCAATCACGAGCCTCGATGCAGTCGGGATCGAGCAAGCCATCCTTGAGAGTTCCTTTTTCATCATAGAGACCGACATCCAGCATGGACTGCACATAGGCGGGACGCACCAGGCCGTCGGCATCGTGCGACGCGATTAATTGTCCATCTGCGGACTTCCATTCATCATTTCGCGCCCATGCTCGCACCGGCACTACCCAGTGTTTTGCCGCTTTGAGCTCGCTTCTTTGATCGATCAGTAAGCTCCGCAAGGTAACATCAAAGCCATCGAGTTTGGCAACTTCGCGGGCAATGCCCTCCAAAGCCGATTGCAGGTCGGTTACGGGCTCTGCCTGGGTGAACAGCACCACTGGGGCTTGCTTGATAGCTGCCTCATGGAAACTCAACCCAGCCTTAAGCGCATCCTTGACGATGTCCTTCCATAGCGGAAGCGCGAGGCTGTCGTCGGTCTCAAAGAATCGCTGCACTTCGCGTGCTGCCCGATTGAAGTCTTGCATTGGCGTCTTGATGACTTTTTGCCATTCGGCCAACGCCCTGTCGCCATCCATGATCTTGGCGGCCGTGCCAGCATCTTTCCACTTTGCCCATATAGGTTGCGTAGGCGCCGAGAAAAACTGAATCACAAGATCATAGAGCACACGGCTGACGACATTGCGCACGTGGATCTCCGCAGCCCTGGGATCTGCAGGGAGTTCGCGGAAGAGCTCATGCATGGCCCACACCTTGCTATCCCACATGCTCGTATCTGGCAATGCGGCGAAAGCTGCTCCTGCTGGAGTCAGCTGATCGGCGGTGTCTCGTAAAAGGGCTTGACGCCAACGTTCGGTACGGTAAGTAGGTTGCTGGAATGTCTTCTCATTCAATCGCGCACCTTCACGACCATGCGCGAGCCACGCCTTAAACTTCTCCAGTGCATCCCACAGGTCGTTGTTTTGACCTGGACGAGGGCTGCGTTTGGCATCCCGTGAGTAGCCGTCCTCTTCCACTTCGTAGAACCAAACGTGCTCGCTTCGCGGTGCGGCGCTGCCATTGAAACTCTGTTTATGATCACGCCGGGTTTCCTTTCGAAAAATTAGGATGGAGGTCTTGACGCCTGTATAAGGCTGGAATACCCCTCCGGGTAATGAGATCACTCCTTCAACCACGTGCTCGGTAAGCAGCTCGCGGCGTAAGCGGACGTGGGCATCTGTGTTGCCGAAGAAAACTCCTTCGGGAATGATGACAGCGCAACGCCCTCCCACGCGTAACAGATCGAGCATGAGCCAGAGAAACAGCAGCTCACTCTTGTTTGTGATGGACTCATCTTTCTTCTTGCCGGTCCCGCCAACTCTTGGAAACAGGACAGAATTTGGCTCCAGGTCACCGCTGTCTACTGTGCCAGTAAAGGGAGGGTTGGCCAACACAAAGTCATAGGTTTCAGATTCCAGCAATTGAGCTAGCTGGGGTTTCCCGTCGCGTTTACTGAGCGAATCACCTTGTAGCAGATGTGGGTCGGTTACGTCATGTAGCACCAGGTTCATCCAGCCAATGCGAGCCATTGTGCGGTCGTTGTCAAGGCCGACGAAGTTTGCGCCATGGTGAATGGCTGCATATTGCTCCGGTGTGGCAGCAGCACCATCTGTACGATGTGGTGCTCCATCCCATTCAAGAACCAAATTCTCCTTTGCAGAGTACTTGCGCATCAAATACTGCTGAGTGCTAAACAGAAACCCACCAGTGCCCGCTGCTGGATCAATGACGCGCTGTCCCGGTTCGGGGTCGAGCAATTCCACCATAAAGCGTATGAGGTGGCGAGGAGTGCGGAACTGACCGTTCTTACCTGCCGACGCAACTTCACTTAGTAGATACTCAAAGGTGTCACCCATGATGTCCTGGGCGGCAGAACCTTCACCTGCTCGGGCAAAAAGTTGATCGATAGCATCGACGGCATCACTCAATACTTTGCCCTTGGCTGGATCGAGCTGAAAATAAGCATCGGCCATGCGATTGTTAAGACTGGCCAGTTCGGTGCCAGCGGCGCTAGTGCTTGTGAAATGCTTATCGAGTTCACGCAACCAGGGAAATACAATGTCAATTAGGTGAGTGGGATTGGTTTTCTCCTGACGGATGTAGCTCCACTTGCAGGACTCAAATCCAAAATAGATCGATGGAAAGCCACGCTGCTGGCGCTTAAGGTCAATGTCTTCCAGGCGCTTAAGGAACAACAGATATGTGATCTGCTCGACAGCAACCAAAGGGTTGGTGAGGCCTGCCGCCCAGAAACGGTTCCAGAGTTCATCGACTTTTTTCTTGATATGGGGTGCGAGCATTTAGTAATTCCTTAGGTATTCAAGCAGCCTCGGCCAACAGTTCGTCAGCGAGGTTTATGAGTTTATCTATGTCTTGCTGCGTAAACAATGCTTCAACACGAGCAATACGCGAAAGTGGTGGTTCGCTCAACGCTGCGCGTGTAATGCGACCATGACGCAATACAGCTGCTTTCACCGCTCGCAAAAAATTGAGCTGGTTGGCGCGCAGATAGCCGTGGGTAGCGATGAAAGAGTCAAATGCTACGTTGACGCGATCTTCGCGATTGGGCAGTTGCGCACCATCGCAAAGAATATGGCGAAGAAAATCGGCCAGTGAAGCAGCTGGTGCTTCAAAAGCCCTGCGCAGGGTGTCCTCCGTAACAAATAAGTCTGTCTGATTCAGTGTCTGAGCTATACGATCCAACTCACTATCGCTCAGATTTTCACCTTCTTTGAGCTTCGAAAGCTCCGGCAATTGGTCTGCGAGACGGCGCACCAGGGCCTCAACTTGGTCTCGGTAACTCTCGGCAAAGGCTCCTTCACCAGTAGGCCCGTAAATGATCCAGCTGCGCTGAGTGATGCTATCGGGAAGATTGATCTCAACCGTATGCCCCGGTGTACTAGTGCGATATCGCATCAAAGGGGCAAATACAGTTTGCAGCGTTGCTAGCCTTGAGATATCCAAGTGCTGCCAGAATCCGGCAGAGCACACCCACGCGCGTTGCTCTGCTACCCGCTGCACTTCAGGGATGTTTTCGGCCAGACCTGTGACAGCTTCTTGGATTCGCTCACTGACCTTTGTTTGCTCTGCCTCGTCGCCTTTAAGCCAGCCCACAGTCAATCGTTCGCACCAAATACGGAATTGCATTTCGTCTAGTCCAGCCAACGGTGAAAATCGCATCAACGGCGCGATGGTCTTGGACAGATGGCCTAGGACACTTTGAGCGGGGGCTGGCCATTGCGCTGCCAGTGCATCGAGTTCATTCCAATGCGGACGCACATTAATGTTTAGCCGAGGCAGGGATCCTAACATAGCACTCAATTCGTCTATGACGACCTTCGTGTTTTTCTTCTGAGCATGCAGGAGCAGCCATTTTTCAAGCCGAAGCCGAAATAGGCGCACGGGGAGTGGTTCGGTTGGATGATCCACTTCGCCATCCGGCTTAAGTTTAAAATAGGCAAAGTTCTTCCAGTGGTCAATAATGAGAAAGTCTTTCTTAATCTCGCCGGTAGATTTATCGGTGTGTAGCCGCGTGCCACGGCCAATCATTTGCCAAAACTTGACTCGACTGAATATTGGTTTGGCAAAGACCAGATTTTGGATTGCAGGGACATCCACGCCCGTGTCAAGCATATCTACCGAGATCGCGATACGCGGCATTGTTTTATACTTGAAATCATCCAGCGTAGCGTCTGCACGCTCCATATGGCTGTCTATAATTTCAGCCATGCCTTGCCGCTGCAACTCTGGGTAGAGTCGATTAAAACTCTCGTATAAACGCTTGGCGTGGGCGTGACTGACGGCAAATATGATGCTTTTGTGGGGCAAGCCGCGAATATCTTTTCGGCTCTTATCCATGAATTCACGCGCCATCGCGTCATTGGTGCCCTGGTTAATGATGCCCTTCTCGATGTCGCTACCGTCGAAGTTCAGCTCATCTAGATCCACCCCTTGATCTAGGGCCATCTGCTTCAGAGGTTCTGGCAGCGCATCGCCTTGAATTCCTTTGAGCTGGAAGTTGGTTTGAGCATCAAGCACTCGGTAGTTCACCAAGTTCTTATCCGCAATAGCCTGATCATAGCTGTAGTAGTAGCTGGGCGCACCATCGCCGCAATCGAACAACTCAAACGTGTTGTGGTCGATGTAGTCTGTGGGTGTTGCTGTTAGGCCCAACTGGATCGCATCAAAGTGATCGAATATGGCCTTATAACGCTGATAGATAGAGCGATGACTTTCATCCGCAACAATCAGATCGTAATATCCCACCGATAAACGCGCATATACCTGCATCATACTAGGGTAGGTCGAAAACTGAATACGTGCGCCCGAAGTCTCGCCCGACTCGATACGTGCAAGGCTTTCGTTTGGTAGATGGGCCTTGAATTCCGCCATTGACTGTCGAACCAGTTCCCGACGGTCAGCCAGGAATAAGACACGTTGTACCCGTTTTGAGCGCAGCAATGTGTCAACAAGAGCGATAGTGGTTCGGGTCTTACCTGTTCCAGTGGCCATTACCAACAGGAATTTTCGCTGGGCAGCCTCTACACCTTCTGTGACCCTTCTGATGGCTTCGTTCTGATAGTCTCGTCCAGCTATGTCCGCATTTATCGCCAACGAATCAAGTGGTTGTGCGTATCGTCGTTGATGAAGAAGACGTTCGAGATCATCGCGGGTGTAAAAACCAGAAATCTTTCGGGGTGCGTAACGCTCACGGTCCCAAAATTGAATTTCATTGCCGTTGGTAAGAAATATGAATGGATCTTCGCCAAACTTTGCCTTGATAGCCTCGGCATAGTCGGCGGCTTGCCGTTTTCCTGCGAGTTCGTCGCGTGAGCTTCGCTTGGCCTCAACAACTGCTATTGGTTTGCTATCCGATCCAAGAAGTACGTAGTCGGCGAATTGGTCCCCACCATATGATCGTTCCGACTCCTTGACTGAAAGTACGTACTCTTCGATCAAGCTTCGCCGAGATTTGCTCCAACCTGATCTAGCAAGTTGCGCGTCAACTAGATTTGCGCGAGTTACCGCTTCGTTTATCGATGTCGTACCCATTACTGAACCTCCGAGTCGAAACGGTGCGTCTGTCGCCCCAAAATGTCACGAACCACATTCACTCCGCCCCCTCGGCTTTGCTTTCGTCAGAGCCGCCTGACTTGACCCATGTATCAACTTCGGCACGCTGAAATTTCCAGAACCGCCCCACACGATGCGCAGGCATACTTTTCTTGGAAATCCATGCGTAGACGGTGTCTTTGCTGATGCCGAGGTATTCAGAAATTTCTTCAACCGACAACCAACGGTCTGACATGACGTTGCCCCAAGTTAGTTACAAAATTTCGCCATTTTACGACAAACGTGAAGATTTGAGTCAAATTTAAATACGATTTAACTCACTTAAAGATGAATAGACATGATTTGCCATGATTTCACCACAATATTGTGACGACAGACTATGAAACTCTGGTTCTATACCGTCTCCTGTCGTCGACATCAGGCAGCATGTCGGGTAACGCCCATATTCTCTGCGCACGGCAATGCGGAACGGATTGGTTTGCAAGTGCTTGAGTTTAGACGCGTACCTGACCAGGAAATTATGTTGAGTCAGAATCAGAGGAATCAGTCCCTAGCAAGGTACCGAGTCGCCTTGCTGCGCATAACAACTGACGAACCTAAATAAACCGCCGTAATCTGCTCACGGTTGTGCCCCATTTCAGCTGACAACTGCAGACGCACCGCCTTATCGAGCGCTTTCCGCTCCGCACCGAGCTGCCTGCTCGTCGGCCCACCCGCCGCCAGACAAATTACTCCCGTCAATTCCGCATACCGACGCTGTGCATACTCATGTCGCAACCCATGCACACCGTTGATCCCCGCCTTGTCACACTGCGCGCGGAACCGGTTCAGTTGATCGCGATAACGTATGTCGGAAGGAATAAGGCTTCCGTCGCCAGCAAGTCGCCTGGCCGCGTCAAGTACGACGCGTTGCGCGTCTGTCGAAATCGGTACCTCGCGATATTTCCCGCCCTTGGTCCAGCTATCCTTCAGCCGGAGAAAATCGCCACAGTCGGCCCAGCCCGGCCTGATCTTGATGCTTTCCTCGCGTCGCAATCCAAGGGCCGCCTGCAGTTGCAAGGACATGCGCGTGTATTCATCTGCGATCTTGTTCAATTTATCGGGATCAAGCATTTTCGCCCTGGAGACGTTGCTGACCAGTACACGGTCAGCGATGCCATAGTCGGCGTTCGAGCGTGCGATCACATTGTCCTTGCCGATCTTCTCTGCCCACCAGCGCAGTGCGCTCATGCGGTTCTTGAGCGTTCCTGTGCTGATGCCTTCCTGGTTCCATTTGTCCAGCAGCGCCAGGACATGCTTGGGCTTCAGGCAGTCCGCGCCCATGTGCCGGAACCCTTGTTCAACCAGGTCGTTCGCGCACAGGTTCAGCAAGCGCTCGCGGTCGGCCTGCGTGGCATAACTGCCGTCGCGGTTGCGGTGACACAGTTGCTTGAGCTGGTAGTTCAGGTCGCGCATGGCAAAGTCCCTCCTCCGATCGTCGGGGTTGAAAATGAAGCCGTGTGGTGTAGGTCGGTCAGGTAAGTGTTTCTGGCCACCCGCACTGCCGCAGCAGTACAGGTTGAATCAAGGCCTCGGGACACCACTCCCGTGTATGCGGTTGCTGTGCTGCCTGCCCGCGCCGCATGCGCGTGTGGCACCGCTGCGCAGCCCTCGGAGGGATTATCGCAGCGGAGGGACCAATCACCCAGGGTCCATGGAGTGCACCTCGTGCACGTTTCAGCCCGATGGCGGGCAAGGAATGACAAGCAGACGACCTACTGACCGAGGCTCAAGGCCTCGTCACTGACCATCGTCACGCGATGGATAGTGAGCGCGTGCCAGGGCCTGGGCCGCTGGCGGCGCGTCGTCACTGGCAGCGCGCCGCCAGTAACGACGCGGGCACGCTGCCATGGCATGCGTCAGCATGCGTGCCAACATCGCACTCCGGGTGACGATGCTGGCGGCTTTGAAGCACATGCGCCGGCGGCCACCGCGATGGGCGCCGCTACGCAAACATTCAGGATGCTTGCGCCGGTGCTGCTCGCGGTGGCGCCAACGATGCGCTTCATGTCGGTCCGCAGCCTCAAGGGACATGCGAACCACTCGGGGCAAGAGTCTGGCTCTTGCGTGAGGAGACGTCTCAAGGGCGCTGTAGGACCTATCGGCCCGTCTGGCGGGTCACGACGACAACTACGGCGCTGAACGCCAGCGCATTTCCACTACAACGACTTCGCATGCTTGCGCATGCCTGGGTTATCCGTGCCACCGGATATTCGACTTCGGCTCTATCGAGGGCGGGTAACGACCGCAGCGCCTACGCACCTGGCATAGGGCCATGCGGAACTTGAAAGTTCGCGGCATGTGTGGGAGCGATTCCCACGTACATGGGCATATTGTCGCGCCGGGTGGCGGCGCAATCAAGCGGGCAAAAACAGCCGTCAACCGAAACCGCATCGTTTGAACGCGCCGTGGTGGTGGCGGTGAGCGCGCGGATATCGCCGGCACTTGATAGTAGTAAGGCCCATCTTATTCTTACCATTATTCCTATTATTCTTACCAACGCGGAGGGTTCATGAACATCAATCCCGACATCCAGAAGCGCATCTTCGAGGCCGCCGCGCAGTTGCACAGTGAATCCGGCCACGCCGACTTCCCCACGGTCGATGCTGTCCGCCGCCTGGCGCGGACCAACATGAACGACACGTCAATCGCCATGAAATTATGGCGGGCGATGCAGACCACGGCGACGAGCCCGCCGCCGGCATCCATACCCGACGCCATGCAGCGGATGCACAGCGACAGCCTGGCGGCGCTGTAGAACGCCGCGCACGAACACGCCAACGCGAATCTGCGAGCGGCGCAGGCCGGATGGAATATGGAGCGGGCAGAAGCTGAAACGGTGCTTTCGCAAATGGCGGTCTCGTTCGATGCGCAAACGCTGGAACTGGAGACGGCGCAGCGGACCCTGGAGCAATACCGCAGCGATCTCGCGGCGTGCCAGCGCAAGGCGGCGGATTGCCTGTCACGGCTAGACGCGTGCATAGCCGAGAATCGCGCATTGGATTCCCAGGTGACGGCAGCTAAAACCCTCGTCGAGGAATTGCATGGCCATGTCGCCGAGCTTCGGCGCGACCTGGAGCAGTCGAATGAAAAAGCCGCCCGCCTGCAAAAAAACTGGACGACGCGAAGCAAATAGCCCATGACCAGATTGTCGAACTGAAGGCCGAACTGTCAACAAAGTCGGCTAACCTGGAGAGCGTTGCGGAGCAGGTAACCAGCGCGCAGCAAGAACGCGAGCAGGCCCTTCAATTCGTCGCCGATGCGCGCGATCTGGTCGCCGAATTACGTGGCAAGGCCGAGGCGCTGAACTTTCAGAATGCGGACTTGCTGAAGGCACTGTCCAACAAGAAGGACTTGTAGCGACCTGCAAATGAACCTGCATTTATCCGCGCCGACCTGCATACCATCGCCGCGAATCAGGTAGCCCCACTGTTTCCAATCACTGCGATGCCTCCCAAGGATTGATGAGGGTCACTCCCGTGGGCTTAAAATCGGCGACGTTGCGCGTGACCACCGTCATGCCATGCACCAAGGCGGTTGCCGCTATGAGGGCATCGCGCTCGCCGCGCTTGTCGGGTACATGCAGCCGGGCGCAGCGTTGTGCCACGGCGGTATCGACAGGCAGCGTGCGCCCGGAGAACTCAGGCAATACGTGCTGCTCCAGCCACGAGCGCAACATGGCCCCCTGGGTGGCGTCCTTGCGCTCAATAGACAGAACGCCCAGCTCCAGTTCCATGATGGTAATGGCCGACACAAAGAGGTCGGCGGCATCCACGCTTTCCGCCCATGCTGTCAGGTTCGGATCGGCCTTACCAAAGCGCACCTTGCGCAGTTCGGACACCACGTTGGTATCGAGAACAAACATCATGAGAAATCAGCCGGCCGGATGTCGATGGTCACACGCGGCGGCTCAAACTCGATGTCGGCAATATCCGGCATAGCCAGCGCATCGGCAATGTTGCGCCGTTGTTTTGTGAGCCGCTGATATTCTTCAAAGGTCATCAACACATGGGCCGGCCGGCCTCGATCTGTGATAAACACCGGCCCATTGTTTGCGGCCCGTTTTGCCTCGCTCGCCCCTTGGTTGAACTCGCGGCTTGATAAGGTGGTAATGGCCATAGCGATACCCTCGCACGATTAAATACGTAGCAACGTTACTACAAAAATCAAGTAAATGCAAGCACTTCAAAGTCGGTAAACGGTCAGGGCAGTGGATAAATTCCGCCGGTATTCCTTAACTCAGTTTTACGTTCCGTTGCCCCCTATTCCAGTCCGAGCGCTTTGATTGATGACCGCAGTCCATACAAGTGCCGGGCATTAAGAGGCAGGGTCAATTCCGAGCACGTGCCATGACGGAGCAAATCCTTCACGCACACACCCGGCGACCAATGCAATAAATGGCGCCATCTTCCCTCCACATGAGCAGTATCCAATGCCTCGTAGTAAGCCAAGCGGCGTGCCATCGGTAACACGATGACCGGAAAGCCAGCCTTCAACAGCTCCAGATTCAGCAGTAGCGAGCCGTGCGACCATTCCGTCGACAAACGGATGGATGATTTTAACGAAGTCCACATGCAGCTTGGCCGCTCGGATAACCGGATGTACGGCGCGGTGGCGTTCTCTAACGTCGAGACCGTGGACGCGGCAAGGACTGATCGGAAGCCTTCACGTTGGGACTCTGGTTATCAAGCGGATTTTCGAGTGTAACGTGTGTCGTTGGATTCAAGCGGCACGTGGCCATCTCGATGGCTGACCAGTGCCTATGCGGAACAACTCCAATCGTCAGCGTTTGCGTGCACATCACCGGACGGCTATCGAACGCCACAACGCGCAGATGCTGATATTCAGGGGTATCCGCAAATCGCGAAATCAGGCTGGGGCTGTCAAGCAACAGCATCTTCCCGTCCACCTCCTCATTGCTGCGCGCGCCGTCCTGCTCGCTTTCATCCTCGATCGCAAATGTGATCGGCTCCCACAATTGACGGCGCATTTGGTTCAGCGATAGAAAATCGTGATCGGGCACATTCTCCGTCTTCATCTTCGACGGATTGATCGGGCAGTTGAGCCGCACCAGGAAATCGATGACGGTGAACTCAAGGCGGTTGCGCTCCGCGTAAGCATGGGCCGCCATAAACCCGTCCTGCTTGCTCTGCCTGCCATAAATTCCGCATATCAGCCCCGGCATGGGCTGGCACATCTCCAGGCCGCAATCCTTCAACGCCAATGTCCTGGGCACGCTGCCGGTGTAAAAATACACGGTCGACAATTCGATGATCGGGCCGGACTTTTCACTACTCATTTTGGTTTTTCCATCCATTGGCCAGCACATCCGGGCAACCTTGCCGCTCTCCGACCTGGCCTGCCACGTCGGACATCAGTGAAAGCGTCGCCTCTGCTGGCAAACCCAGTTTGCGAACCGCTACAACCAGCCGCGTCAACGGCCTGCCGGGTTTGCCGCCGTGCAGCAGCAGCCTGTATGCCGACGGTGCCGACCGCCCTATCAGCGCAGCGAATTTTTCGCGGTCGCGCGGATTATCGACCAGCCCCAGAAACTCATAAAACGCGCTCATATCCACGGCCTCCGACACCGGAGAGGATTCAGGGTGGGTCTGGTACAGCTGTAGGAGCATCGCGACGGTCGGGTCAGCAATGGCTTGCGCTGAGTTACGCGGATCGGTGAGCTCATCCCATTTTACGATCTGCAAGCCAAATGCATCGGCGGCGGTCGCCTTGGTCAGGCCGTTGGCCAGCCTCCAGCGCTCCAGGTCCGCCCCGCATAGCGGATTTCGTTTATTCATCTCAGGAAAATTTCAATAGTGAATGCAAGAATCGATCTGACAGTTGAGCAATCACCTCACGCCGGAAGCACCATCAATTTTGTATTGTAATAGTTATACAAAAGAAAACTAGTGAAAATTTTACTATACGCGAAATCCAATCGGCAATGGCCAGTGCGTCACAACTGTTTGCAGCTTGAGTGAGGCTTCCGCCAGCACGGCGCCCATCTGCGCGCAGTTCGCGCTGCTGTGCACCCAACCGGCGCAGCTCCTCGATGATGAGCCTGTCGATCTGGCTGTGCGTGCGCCGACCAAGTGCGCAGGCGATCATGAACGCGACCCGGTCATGTCCACATCGCGTGCACGCTCGCGCAACTGCGCGCGCTCTTCCAGCGCCATGCGCACCATGACCATTGCCGTTTTTACGCGCTTGTCTTTCGTGTCCATGATCGACCTTCGCCGTGGATAACTCGATCAGGGTCTCGGGGCTCCGCCCTGAGCAGGATGGTAGGCCGCATGGAGGGAGTGCAACGACTGGCATGCCGCCGGTTGCTAGGACGCCGCTCGCGGCGGTATAGCAAACCCTATCCTGTCCCGAAAAATTCACTTCAATTTAGGGCGACTGCCAGATTGGAAGAATCAACAGAGGAATCAACGGCTGGAGCAACATCGTCATCAACACAAACATAACAAACTCACAACAACGGTGCAACGAAGGTGTCACAGCGACATCAACACTATCATCAATTTCAAAATCAACTCCCCCGCAACAGTGGAATCACAGAACGCCGCAACACCTGCGACATAGGGGGTCAACAGCACGCGCAACAGCAACGTAATCGCATTGTTGACATCGATGCGGAACCGGCTGCAACTCGCACGTCAGCATCAACATCAATTACTGAGTAAATGATTTATAACAAATCTCTTAACGAAAAAATAAACAAGAATAATCCAAGCGATGGCACGACATTGTTGCCACTACGCTACCCCATCCAATCAGACTGAAACCGATGGCCTTGACCATGCACAGCATTGAAAAAATCCTGAACGTAAAGCAATCGCTGGCCGCTTTGCCCCGTGCATCACGAGAGGCCACTCGTGTCCCCGCATACAAAGCCGTTGCCATGCTCGCCGACGAAATTCAAGCATTGCAGGAAAAGGGCTACACATACCTGATGATTGCGGAAATCTTGACAACGAATGACATCAAGATTTCAGGTGGCACCCTGCGCAACTATATGTCGCGGCTTAAGAACCCTCAGCTGCACAAGGCCGTACGGAAGCGCAAGATGGCCAATATTTCCAGCGCACGTACAACGAAAGAGTCAGTCAACACCAAAAGCAGCGACAAACCGCTTATCACGGCCCCTCCCGCGGTCGTAAGCAATCCACCTTTGTCCCGTCAATATTCCAGCGCCCGGTTCACACCGGCACCGGACACTGACGACATCTGATACTTGAACGGAGAAAAACGAGAACGCCAGTTCTGGGGGACGGCAACAAGGGCAATGTAGGCAAGTTGGCGGTCCGTGTCGGACTCATTGATACAGTGCGCTCGCGTAGCAATGTTCCTCGCTGGTCGAATCGCATATGTCGAACCCCGGTATGCTCAAGATGCAGACGTCTTGATTGAGCAAGTTCAAATGACTTGCATTTTGTTCTACGACAGTGAAAAATTTTGCATAATATAGCCAATACAAAATAAATCACTTTGACTTTGGGCCGGCTCGTTTCCTAGCGAAACCACCGAAATTACCGCGGCACTAGATCGGGAAGAGCCAGCATTTACAGATGATCTTGTTGACGCTGATTCAGAACCTATGGAGAAGATTATGACCACGGAATTTGTCGAACGGAGAGCAATAATGCGGACAGCGGCGTTGCGCTTGGT
The DNA here is from genome assembly GCA_040389645.1 of Pseudomonadota bacterium. Lineage (GTDB taxonomy): Bacteria > Pseudomonadota > Gammaproteobacteria > Burkholderiales > Burkholderiaceae_D > Rugamonas. The sequence goes on from JAZJZT010000002.1 coordinate 229,251, forward strand.
ACGCTTACGTGAGGTGATGTCGATTTGCGGCCTCTCGCGCAGCAGCATCTATGTCGAGGTCAAAGGCGGCCGCTTTCCCCGCCCGGTGGCCATTAGTGGCCGCGCGCGGGCCTGGGTTAGGCATGAAGTGGAAGCTTGGGCTGCACAGCGGATACGCGCCAGCCGCGCCGAGCACGGTGATAGATAATTATCTCCAATCTCACATGGCGGCTACCTGATGCTGATCGCGCTGCAGCATGCAGCGCCACTACTTTGCCGCCAGTGAGATCGATCTAGTCCGCCCAGTCGGCATCACCCTACGGCAATCGGCGAGGAACTGGGCGCGGCCATGCGCACTCGCGACATTATCCTGGCTGCATCGCATAGCCAAGTCGGTTCACGGCTTCATGACGGTACACTAGTCCAGCCCGCCAAAACGATATAACCACGCCAGATGCATAGGCCAGGACATATTGACCGCAAGTTCTCTGCACCATCCACTGCAGCCAATGCAGAGCTATCGCTACTCACCCAGGCTGCTACATGAGATGGCCGCCGCCAGTCCACTGATCAAGCAGCATGTTCTTCAGATCTTTGCCGGGTGCGCAGCACCGGGCGGGTCTTTGCCGGGTGCGCAGCACCGG
>JAZJZT010000003.1:0-153596 GCA_040389645.1 Pseudomonadota bacterium
TATTTTGAGCCACCTGTCAATTTATTTATCCCGGACGGTAGTGCGCGAAAGCGGGGATCCCATTTTGCCGGCGCGCGGCGCTGTCCAGCCCAGATGAACGATAGCTTGCTGTTATGATTGAAAGTCAAATAACGCAAGCGGAGAGTCGTCCCATGTGGTTACGCACCAGTTGCACGTTGAATTTCACCGTTGGCAGTCCCACCCCGTTCATCCTGATGCTGCGCCCGCGCAGTGGAGCGCAGCAGTGGGTGGCGCGCGAAACCTATACGATGACGCCGCCGGTGCAGCCGGTGGAATTCACCGACGCGTACGGCAACCTGTGCCAGCGCCTGATCGCGCCGGAAGGGGAGTTCACGATTTACACCACGGCCGACGTGATGACATCCGACTTCATCGACGTCGCGCCGGGCGCGCCTTACGTCGAGGTGCAAAACCTGCCGGACGAGGTGCTGACTTACCTGCTGCCGAGCCGTTATTGCGAATCCGAGCAATTCTTCGACATGGCCAATGAGATCGTGCAGGATGCCACGCCCGGCTACGACCAGGTGAACTGCATCACCGACTGGTTGCGGCGTGAAGTCAGGTTCAATTCGGCCTCGACGCATCACTACATGACCGCGGCCGACGTCAACCAGTTGCGCGAAGGCGTCTGCCGCGACCTGGCGCACCTGGGCATTGCGCTGTGCCGCGGCCTGTGCATCCCGGCGCGCATGGTGGTCGGTTACCTGAACGGATTGCAGCCGATGGATTTGCACGCATGGTTCGAAGCCTATGTCGGCGGTCGCTGGTACACCTTCGATGCCACGCAGAATGGCCCGCGCGGCGGCCGCGTGACGGTGGCGTACGGCCACGACGCGGCCAATGTCGCCATCTTCAGCCAGTTTGGCCCGGCCGTCAGCCCGACCGGCATGCGCGTCACGGTCGACGTGCTTGACGCCGCCCCGGCTTGAGTGTTGTCGACTGTGTTAGATTGTCGGCAAATAAAGGAAATCCATCATGTTACAACTCTCGTCCCAAGGCCAGCAAATCATCGGCGATATCGCCCGGCGCCACGGCTTCAGCGTGGACGCTGTACTGAGCATGCTGCAATCCGTCATCAATGGCAATGGCAGCATGGCCCAGTTCAATCACTTCGAGTTTGCCGGTTCCGGCCAGTGGATGAGCGGCGGCATGACGATGTTGTCCGATATGTTCAACAACCAGTTGAAAAACCGCGTCGATTCGCTCTGTTCCGAACTGGCGCGGCTGATCGCCAGCCAGCCGGACCTGGTGCGCAGCGGCAGCTTCCAGTCGCAAAGCCAGGGCGGCCAGCAGCAAAACAACTTTGGCGGCGCGCTATTCCAGACCGCCAATGCGCCGGTGAACTCCGGCGCCAGCCTGTTCGTGCCGCCGGCGGCCGACTGGTGGGGCGCGGATCTGCGCTGGCCGAACAGTACCGGCGCCCAGAACGGCGCGCGCTACGCATATTTCGCCCAGGCGCGCCGGCTGGCGGTGGAAATCAACGGCAAGGTCACCATCTACGACACGCTGGACCACCAGATCGGCGGCTTCTCGCAGCAGCAATCGTACGGAGGTTCCATCAGTTTCAACAGCCAGTACGGCCTGATCGACGTCGGCACGCTGCCGGTGATCTCGGTCGATGGCGTGCCGGCGCAGCAGCAGCGTTCCGACCCGCCTGCGCAATATGCACAGCCAGCGCCGTCACCGGCACCGTCGTCGCCAGCATCGATGCAGGCGCCGGCGCAGCAGCAGGGGGCCGCCGTCGGCAGCGAATCGGACATTTTTACGCTGATCGAAAAACTGGCCGACCTGCGCAACCGGGGCCTGCTCAGCGACGAGGAATTCGCCGCCAAGAAGACCGACCTGCTGGCCCGGCTTTAAATAGCGTCAGCTTCTAGCCCAGCGCGCGGCGCACCGCCGCCGCGCCTGCGGCAATCGCCTCGTCGGCCGCCGGCAGTATGCCGGCCATGCTGGCAAAGCCGTGAAACAATCCATCCCAGCATTGCAAGGTGACCGGCACACCGGCCTGGCGCAGGCGCGCGGCATAGTCGCTGCCTTCATCGTGCAGCGGATCGCATTGCGCGCTGATGATGGTGGCGCCCGGCAGTCCCGCCAGATCCTCTGTGCGCGCAGGAGAAGCGCGCGGGTCCAGCCGGTCCTGCGCGGACGGCACGTACTGGTTCCAGAACCAGCGCATCAAATCCCCGGTCAGCAAGTAGCCTTCGGCATAGGTGTCGTAGGACGGCGTATCGCAGGCCGCGTCCAGCACCGGATAAAACAGCAACTGGTGCGACAGTTTCGGCAATTCGTGCGACGGCTCGCGCGCCAGCTGGGCGCAGGCGGCTGCCAGGTTGCCGCCCGCGCTGTCGCCGGCCACCGCCATCCGCTCCGCATCGATGCCGAGCAATTGTGCCTGCAGGTGCACCCAGCGCAGCGCGGCGCAGGCATCGTCCAGCGCGGCCGGGAACACCGCTTCAGGCGCCAGCCGGTAATCGACCGAAATCACCGCGCAGCCGCTCAAATTCGCCAGGCGGCGGCACAGGTTGTCGTGCGTGGCGATGCCGCACGATACCCATCCCCCTCCATGGAAGAACACGATGGCCGGCACGCGCTGCTGCGGCTGCGGGTGGTACAGGCGCGCGGCCAGCGGGCCGGTCGGGCCGGGCAAGGTGTATTCGGCCACGCGCGCGACCGCCTCGTTCAGCGGCGGCAGCTGCATTTGCGCGAGGCCGGCGCGGTAGTCAAGCGCGCTCAGGGTGGCGTAATCGGGGGCGGGCAGGCCGGCGAACATCGCCAGCAGCGCCTGCACTTGTGGGTCGGCGGCCATGGAAACTCCAGGTTATTCATGAAAGAGAGCTTCACTATCGGCCCAGCTGCGCGCGCCGGCATCGTCCGTTGGGACGATGCACAAGCGGCGCCAAATTCGTACTTTGTCGGTATGGCTTAAAACAACCAAAGGAGACACCATGGCAAAGACTTATAAAATCGAAGCTGGCCCCGTACCGACCCGCTACGCGCGCGGCTGGCATTGCCTCGGCCTGGCGCAGGACTACAAGGACGGCCTGCCGCATACGCTGAACATCTTCGGCCAGCGCCTGGTCGCCTACCAGGGCGAGAGCGGCGCGATCCACATCCTCGACGCCTTCTGCCCGCACATGGGCGCGGACCTGAGCCGTGGCACCGTCAAGGGCGATACGCTGGCCTGCCCCTTCCACGACTGGCGCTGGAGCAGCGACGGCGTGTGCCGCGAAATCCCGTACTGCAAGCGCGTGCCGCAAAAGGCGCGCATCGCCAGCTGGACCTGCGTCGAACAGAACCAGCTGCTGTTCGTCTGGAACGACCCGGAAGGCTTGCCGCCACCGCCGGAAGTGGCGATCCCGCGCATGGATGCGGCCTTCTCCGACGAATGGACCGACTGGGTGATCGACCGCATGGTCATCAACATCAATTGCCGTGAACTGATCGACAACGTGGCCGACATGGCGCACTTCGGCAATGTGCACGGCGCCGAGGTGACCAGCTTCAGCAACCGTTTCGAAGGCCACGAAGCCGAGCAGGTGATGGTCAGCCGCAGCCCGCGCCTGTCGGCCGACGGTATTTTGACCAGCACGGCGACCTATTACGGCCCGTCTTACCAGATCACGGTGATGCAGGGAGAGATGAACGGCTACCCGGTCGATTCGATCCTGCTCAATTGCCACGTGCCGATCGACCAGCACAGCTTCGAATTGCGCTTCGGCGTGATGGTCCGTAAATTCCCCGGACTGGACGAAGAGCAGAACCGTATAGCCGCCATGCAATACGTGAAATTGGCCCAGGAAGCCTTTTATGAGGATGTCGAGATCTGGCATAATAAGACGCGCATCGACAACCCCTTGCTGTGCGAGGCCGATGGTCCCGTGTACCAGTTGCGCGAATGGTATGCGCAGTTTTATACCGATGTCGCACAGGTGCCGGCGCATTTGCACGATCGTCGCACCTTCAAATTGAACCCTGCATGATCGCGGCAGCCGGCGCGCAGTATGGACTTAGTATAAATCGGGCCGCTGAACAATGATGAATCCTATTGCCACCTTCCCGCTGGATAAATTCAGTGAACTGGTCGGGTCGGTCTACGACGGCTTGCTCGAACCGATTCCTTGGGAAAAATGCCTGACCCGCCTGCGCGGCCTGCTCGATGCGAACTTCGTCACGTTGATCCTGCGCCAGCCGCGCGCCGGCGATCATGGCCTGATGGTCAACGTTGGCGATGTCACCACCGAGGGCCTGATTTCCTACAACAGCCATTTTTTTGCGATGGACCCGTTTGTCGGCCTGCCGGGCGACCGCATGGTGACGATCAACGACATCCTCGACGAAAAGCGCTGGATGGCGTCGCCGTTTTACCAGGAGTTTTTGCAGCCCTACGACGTGCACCGCCTGATGGGCGCCGACATCATGACGGCCGACGGCGGCGAATGCCGGCTGCGCGTGTGCCGCGGTTACGGCGCGCCCGATTTTTCCACAGCCGACAAGGACTTGTGCAGCATGCTGCTGCCGCATTTCAAGCGTGCCGTGACCTTCCACGGCAAGCTCGATCTGGCCGAATCGGAGCGCCGCCTGTATTCCGGCGCGATGGACCGCCTGATGGTGGCCACCATCATCCTCGATAAAAACGGCCGCGTGCTGAAGACGAATTCGCAGGCCGACGAACTGCTGGCGGCGGCCGACGGCATGCGCCTGGTCAGCAACATGCCGCATGCCACGCACGCCGCCAGCAACCGGGAATTGCAGCGCCTGATCAAGCAGGCGCTCGATAACCACGGCAATGCGCGCCGCACCGACGTGGTCGACGCCATTTCCGTCGAACGCAATTCGGGCAAGCGCAACCTGGGCATCGTGGTGCACAGCGTGCCGCCGAGCGAATGGTCGGAAGGCGCCAGCAGCCCGGCCGCCGTCATCTATATTCGCGACCCCGAGCACAAGGCGCAGGCGCCGGTCGATATCGTGCGCCAGTTGTTCAATTTCACGCCGGCCGAAGCGGGGCTGGCGGTGCAACTGGCCAATGGCCTGTCGCTGGAAGACGCCGCGCTGGAACTGGGCATCCGCCGCAACACGGCACGCGCCCACCTGCGCGCGATCTTCTCGAAAACCGATGTCACGCGCCAGACCGAACTGGTGCGGCTGCTGCTCAACAGCGTCGCCACCATGGGTATCCGCGACAGTTGATAAGACGATGAGCAAACACGAAAAACTGCTGGATGTACTGCACGACACTGCGCAAGGCTTGCATGCAGCAGGCACAATGGACGCAACGACAATGCGTGAGTTTGACGCATTGTGCCTGACGCCGGTGCCGGACTACAGCGCTGAGCAAATCAAGCGCTTGCGACTGCGTTTTAAGGCTAGCCAGGCCGTGTTTGCTGCCTACTTGAACACCAGCACTTCGACGGTGCAAAAATGGGAGCAGGGGAAAAAACATCCCAACGGCCCCTCGCTGAAATTATTGAGTCTGGCGGATCGCAAGGGGCTGGACGTACTGGCATAGCACTGTCATGGTGTCAGGACACGGACTGCTCATCCCAGAACGCGCGCAGGCGGCGGATCTTGCCGCTGGCGTCGAACTGGAAATTCTCGACGATGCGCAAGGTGGCGCTGCCGGCGCCGGTGACGTCGATGCGCATCATGAATTCAACCATCGCTTCGTTGCCGCAGACGACCAGCCGTTGCAGCGCCGGTTCGAACTTGCTGTGCGGGCCTTCGGCGCGCTGCCAGAATGCCTGCAACGCGGCCTTGCCTTCGATGGGAGGCGCGCCGACCGGATCTTCCAGCACGGCGTTATCGGTGAACAGCGCGGCGCGCGCGGCGCTGTCGCCGCTCTTCCAGCTGGCCAGGTAGGCGTGCACGGCGGCACTGGCCTGGCCGGGGGCGAGGTCGGTGGCGATGGCTTTTAAGAGTTGCTGCATCATTGCCTGGATCATTGCGTTTCTCCTGTTTTTTTACGTCCAAACCAAGCCAAAGGCCCGGGGACAGATCCTAATGCCGTTAAGTTAGCGCCAAATTTGTCATTCCCGCGGAGGCGGGAATCCCATCCTTATGCATCGCTTGCGACTCTAAATGGGATTCCCGCCTGCGCGGGAATGACAGAGCTACAGTCTTTGGCCTAGACCCAGGGGGCCTTTGGTTTGATTGTTAAACCCGCGCTTCGGCGAGGAATTCGAGGCAGTGGCGGTTGAACAGTTCGCGGTGTTCGACCATCACCCAGTGACCGCAGCGGTTGAGCAGCAGGCAGCGCGCGTCGCGGCAGTTGTCGAGCAGCTTGAGCGCGCCACCGACCGGGTTGAATCGGTCTTCGGTGCCCCAGAAGGCCAGCACCGGGCAGGCCAGTTCGCCCAGGCGCTCTGTCATGTTCGGCACCTTCATCGTCGACAGCACCGTGGTCGGTTGCAGTTCACAAATCGGCAGGCGCTCGGCGATCAGCGCATCCGTGATATGGACCGGGTCGGCCACCAATAACGTCATCAACTCGCGCATCGTAACCGCATTCAGCTGGCGCCCGGCGAATAACGCGACCATGCGCTGTATGCCTTCCATCTTAAAATACGTTTCGCGTTCTTCCACGCCGCCCGGCGCCATCAGCACCAGGCGCTGCACGTCCTGCGGATGATCGAGCGCGTATTTGATCGCGATCGCGCCGCCCAGCGAATTGCCGACCAGGACGCAGCGCCGCACATCGAGCGCCTGCAGCAGTTCACGCAACGCGCCGACAAAAAAATCGAGCACATATTCGGCATCGGCCGGTTTCGAAGACAGCCCGTATCCCGGCAGGTCGGGCACGATGACGCGGTGGCCGTGCGCGGCGAATTCCGGATAATTGTTTTTAAAATTGCTGTAGCCGCTGGCGCCCGGGCCGCTGCCGTGCAAAAAGACCACCGGCACGTCGCCCTGGCCGACGTCGTGGTAGTGAATCGCGAGGCCGCTGGCCAGTTGCACCTGCTTGCCCTGCGGGATGGAAGGGAGTTGCGTCATTTTTAGTACTCCGGTTACCTGAGGTGCAGCCATCTTGTCCCGGTCCCGACGATGCGGCATCGTCCCTTCAGACTAAGCCAGGCGCCGCTTATTTGCATACCATCGGGGCTTTAACCGGAGGTGCATATGCACGAATCAAAACACTATGAAGGCCGCATCGTGCTCGTCACCGGCGGCACGCGCGGCATCGGCCGCAGCATCGCGGAAGCGTACCTGGAGCAGGGCGCCACGGTGCTCGTCTGCGGACGGCAGGCGCCGGAACAGCCGATTGAACGGGCCGGCCGCGAAGCGGTTTTCTTCGCCGTCGACGTGCGCGACCTGGAGCAGGTCGCGGCGCTGTTCGCCACCATCTCGGTGCGCTTCGGCCGCCTCGACATCCTCGTCAACAATGCCGGCGGCAGCCCGTACATGCTGGCGGCCGACGCCTCGCCGCGCCTGTCGGCATCGATCATCAACCTGAACCTGGTCGCGCCGCTGAACATGGCGCAGGGCGCGCAGGCATTGATGAACGAGCAGGAAGAGGGCGGCGTGATCCTGTTCATCGGCAGCGTCAGCGCGCTGCGGCCTTCTCCCGGCACGGCGGCGTACGGCGCGGCCAAGGCCGGCGTATTGAGCCTGGTGCGTTCGCTGGCGGTCGAGTGGGCGCCGAAGGTGAGGGTGGTGGCGGTCAGTCCCGGCCTGGTGCTGACGGAAGAATCGCTGCAGCATTACGGCGATGAAGATGGATTGGCGGCGATCGGCGCGACGATACCGGCGGGGCGCCTGGCGCAGCCGTGCGAGATCGCATCGGCCTGCCTGTTCCTGACTTCGTCCGACGCGGCTTACGCCAGCGGCAGCAACCTGGTGCTCGACGGCGGCGGTGAAAGGCCGGCGTTTCTCGCCGCCGCCAACACGAACGTCAAACGCGGCGCATGAAATACACAACATAGTCCGTTTAAACGATGTTGATACGCTGCCAAAAATCGACACTGAATCGACGCCACACATTGTACGTCCTGCAAGCCGGAGAAGAGCTTCCCAGAAGCCAGGTCGCAGCCCCCAATAAAAGAGGAGACTTTATGAAACGCATTCGTATGGCCACAACACCGCGCTGGAAGAAGCGACGCATCGCTGAAGCGGCACTGATGCTGCTGTGCGCGCAATCGGCGATGGCCGCGCGCACCATCACGCTGGGCGAGGATGCCACGCTCGATCTGAGCGCCAGCATCAACTACGGCGCCGGCGTGCGCATGCAGGCGCCGGCCGCCGTATTGGTCAACGGCGCCACCGGCGCGGCCGGCCTGGCCTCGACCATCAACTCGGACGACGGCGACCGCAATTTCAAAAAGCACAGCCTGATCGAGAACCGCGTCAGCACGCTGCTGCAAGGCGACTTGAAATACCAGAACCTCGGTTTCTTCACGCGCGCTTCGATGTTCTACGACCGCGCCTACAACACCAGCAACGATAACGATTCGCCGGCCACCGTCAACAAGGCAGGCGACAACCGCGAATTCACCGACGGCGCGCGCCGTTACGCCGGCCGCCGCGGGCGCATGCTGGACGTGTATGCGTATGGCGATTTCAAGCTCGGCGAATCGAAGCTGAATTTGCGCGCCGGCCAGCAAGTGGTGCAGTGGGGAGAGGCGCTGTTCTTCCCGAACATCGCCGGCGCGCAGGCCCCGGCCGACGCGACCAAGGCAAATGTCGCCGGCGCCGAGGTCAAGGATATCCTGCTGCCGACCGGCCAGGTGTCCGGCCAGTGGGCGATCAATTCGGAACTGAGCGTGCTGGCGTATTACCAGTATCAGTACAAGCCGACCGAAGTGTCACCGGCCGGCACCTACTTCAGTTATGCCGACATGATCGGCCCGGGCGCCGACCGCATCTACACGATGGCCAATCCGCTGCTCGCCAATCCGGCCACGGCCGCCTTGCCAGGTCTGCCGTTTGCGCTGACCGCCACGCGCGGCGCCGACATCAAACCCAAGGATAGCGGCCAGTTCGGCGTGGGCGTGCGCTTCCGTCCCGAAGCCAAGACCGAGGTCGGCGTCTACTTCCTGAAATACCACGACAAGAACCCGACGGTGCAGACCAATTTCGGCGTTGCGACGCTGTATCCGGGCCTGCCGCAGGCGAACATCCCGCCGATCACGTCGATGGCGCTGCCGCCGGCTTACCAGTTCCTGCCGGTGTCGTACCAGGTGAAATATTTCGACAACATCAAGCTGGCCGGCACCACGTTCTCGACGCAACTGATGGGCGTCAGCCTGGCCGGCGAATTGAGCATGCGCGACGGCGCGCCGGTGCTGGTCAACACGGCCGCCGGCCCGTCGGCCACGCGCTCGAAATCCTGGCAGGGGCAGGTGTCGGCCATCAAGGCGGTGGAAAAGACGCCGTTGGCCGATTCGATGATCCTGGTGGCCGAAGTCGGCGTGCACCGTGTCAGCAGCCTCGATGCGGTATCGATGGGCGGTGTGCAGTACGACCAGTTGAGCAATACCCGCTCGTCCTGGGGCTATGTGCTGTCGCCCACGCTGAGCTACAACAATGTGTTCGACGGCTGGGACCTGGATGTGCCGTTCGCGTTCCAGCACCTGGTCAATGGCGTGCCGGCGGTGGCGGGCAGTTTCGGCAGCCTGACCGGCAAGGGAGACAAGCGCCTGAGCGCGGGCGTGACGTTCCGCTACCTGAGCAACCTGGAAGTCGGCCTGTCCTATAACGCCTTCCTGGGCAGTGCCGACGCCGCGCTGCGTCCGCTGGCCGACCGCGACTACCTGAGCTTCAACGTCAAGTATCGCTTCTAAGACGCGTGGCGGCGACGCCACCCTGTCCGCAATTTGAAAAGATTAGAGGAAGACATGAACAGCACACTCCGCAAATTCGCCCTGTCCGCCATCGCGCTCGGCGCCATGGCCGCCGCCCTTCCATCGTGGGCCGCCACGCCGGAAGAGATCAAGTCGCTCGGCACCACGCTCACGCCGATGGGCGCTGAAAAAGAGGGCAACAAGGATGGCACCATTCCCGCCTATTCCGGCAAGTGGCTCGGCGTGCCGCCCGGCATAAGCTTCTCCGGCACCGGCAAAATCCACCCCGACCCGTATCCGAACGAAAAGCCGCTGTTCACGATCACCGCGCAAAACATGGCGCAGTATGCCGAGCGTTTGAGCGAAGGCGAGAAGGCGATGTTCAAGCGCTATCCCGCCACCTTCCGCATGCCGGTCTACCCGAGCCACCGCGACTTCCGCTATCCGGACAAGGTGCTGGCCAACGTCAAGGACAACGCGGCGTCGGCCGAGCTGTCCAACCACGGCCTGACCTTGAACGGCGCCTTCGCCGGCCCGGCTTTCCCGCTGCCGAAATCGGGCATCGAACTGCTGTGGAACACGCAAACGATCTACCGCGCCAACAACGAGATCGCGGTCTACGACCAGGCCGTGGTTTACCCGGACGGCAACAAGGCATGGGGCCGCACGATCTACCGCATGCTCGCCATGCCGAACAATCTGAACGTCGATCGCAAGGCGGTGCTCGAACGCGGCGCCAACGCACCGTCGAATTATTTTTTGACGACCACGCTGCTGCCCGAGCGTGAAAAGGGCAGCATCAACGTTGGCTTCGATACCTACGATTTCGCCGGCCACCCGCGCCAGACCTGGAGCTACAACCCGGGCACCCGGCGCGTGCGGCAGGCGCCGGAATTCGGCTTCGACCAGCCGTTCGGTCCCGGTGGCTTCCACACCATCGACGAAGACCGCCTGTTCAACGGCTCGCCCGAGCGCTACGACTGGAAGATCGTCGGCAAGAAGGAAGTCTACGTTCCCTACCACGCCAACCGCCTGGACGACGCTTCGGTCAAGTACAACGACATGCTCAGCCGCGGCCACCTGAACCCGGACCTGATGCGCTATGAACTGCACCGCGTCTGGGTACTGGAAGGCAAAGTCAAGTCCGGCATGCGCCACCTGTACGCCAAGCGCGTGATGTATGTCGACGAAGACACCTGGAACGCCGTCATGGCCGATCACTACGATGCGCGCGGCGAGCTGTGGCGCGTGGCGATGGTGAACATGGTGTATGCCTACGAACTGCAGGCCTACCACGTGCGCGTGACGGTCTACCACGACCTGGTGTCCGGCGCCTACATGGCCGACCGCCTGACCAACGAGCAGCCGAAAGCGGCCCGCATCAACACCGGCGAACTGAAACCGTCCGACTACACGCCGGATGCGGCGCGCCAGTCCGGGCTGTAACTTCCACTAGCCAGCGCCGGTCCGCGCGGCCGGCGCCGCATCCCATTTTTGAATTACCTGAGCAAGCCATGACAACAGACCAATTGGACACCATGGGCGACGCCCTGTACGAAGCCTGGCGCGCGCGCCGTATGCTGGCGCCGCCCACCGCAAGCTTGCCGCAACTGAGCATAGACCAGGCTTATCGCATCCAGCAGCGCATGGTCGCGCGCCGCGTCGGGCAGGGCGAACGCGTGATCGGCAAGAAGATCGGCGTCACCAGCAAGGCGGTGCAGGACATGCTGGACGTGCGCCAGCCCGACTTCGGCATCCTGCTGTCCGGCATGCATTACGACGACGGCGCCGCGATCCCGATCGACACCTTGATCCAGCCGCGCGCCGAAGGAGAAATCGCCTTTTTCTTGAAACACGCCTTGCAGGGGCCGGGTGTGACGATGGAGCAGGTGCTGGCCGCGACCGAGAGCGTGGCGGCCTGTTTTGAAATCGTCGATTCGCGCGTGCAGGACTGGAAAATCAAGATCGCCGACACGGTGGCCGACAACGCTTCCTGCGGCGTATTCGTGATCGGGCAAGAGCGCGTGTCCCCGGCCGCGCTGGACCTGGCCGCCTGCGCGATGACGATAGAAAAAAACGGGATACAGGTTGCCGCCGGCACCGGCGCCGCGGCGCTGGGACACCCGGCGCAGGCGGTGGCCTGGCTGGCCAATGAACTGGGTGCGCGCGGCATCGCGCTGGAGGCGGGGGAGCCGATTCTTTCCGGTTCGCTGGCCGTATTGATCCCGGTCGTTGCAGGCGACGCGCTGACGGTGCGGATCGATGGTATTGGCAGTTGTGCGGTTTCATTCGTTTAAATCAAAATCAGAAGCAAAATCTGGGGTCAGACCCGGGGGTCTGACCCCGGCCTTTGCTTCTGATTTTCCCATTCAGGAAAATCATGAAAAAAATTAAATGCGCCGTGATCGGGCCGGGCAACATCGGCACCGACCTGTTGTACAAGCTGCGCCGCAGCCCCTACCTGGAACCGGTCTGGATGGTCGGCGTCGATCCGCAATCGGAAGGCTTGAAGCGCGCCGCCGAGATGGGCCTGAAAACCACGGCCGGCGGCGTCGACGGCCTGCTGCCGCACGTGCTCGACGACGAGATCCAGATCGCCTTCGACGCCACTTCCGCTTATGTCCACGCCGAGAATTCGCGCAAATTGAACGCGCTCGGCGTGCTGATGATCGACCTGACGCCGGCGGCCATCGGCCCGTTCTGCGTGCCGCCGGTGAACCTGGCGCAGCAGGTCGGCAAACGCGCGATGAACGTCAATATGGTCACTTGCGGCGGCCAGGCCACGATCCCGATGGTGGCGGCGATCGCCAGCGTGCAGGCGGTGGCGTACGGCGAGATCGTCGCCACCGCGTCGTCGAAATCCGTCGGTCCAGGCACCCGCGTCAACATCGATGAATTCACCCGCACCACGTCCCGCGCGGTCGAGCAGGTCGGCGGCGCCAAGAAGGGCAAGGCCATCATCGTCATCAACCCGGCCGAACCACCGATGATCATGCGCGACACCGTGCACTGCCTTACCGAAGAAGAGCCGGACCGCGACCGCATCACCGCCGCCATCCACGCAATGATCGACGAAGTGCGCAAGTACGTGCCCGGCTACCGGCTGGTGAACGGCCCCGTGTTCGACGGCAAGCGCGTCTCCGTCTTCCTGGAAGTGGAAGGATTGGGAGACTACCTGCCGAAATACGCGGGCAATCTCGACATCATGACGGCGGCGGCGGCGCGCACCGCCGAACTGTTCGCCGCAGACATCATCCAGGGCAAGCTGACCTTGTCCCGCATCGCCGCATAAAGGAAGCAACCATGACACTCAAAGGCAGAAAAATCACCGTGCACGACATGACGCTGCGCGACGGCATGCACCCGAAGCAGCACCAGATTTCGCTGGAGCAGATGAGCAGCATTGCCCAGGGCCTGGACGCGGCCGGCGTGCCGCTGATCGAAGTCACCCACGGCGACGGCCTTGGTGGCTCGTCCGTCAACTACGGCTTCCCGATGCACAGCGACGAGGAATACCTGCAAGCCGTGATCCCGCGCCTGAAACAGGCCAAGGTGTCGGCGCTGCTGTTGCCCGGCATCGGCACGGTCGACCATTTGCAGATGGCGCATGAACTGGGCGTGGCGACGATCCGCGTGGCGACCCACTGCACCGAGGCCGACGTCTCGCAGCAGCACATCGCCTATGCGCGCAAGCTGGGCATGGATACCGTCGGCTTCCTGATGATGGCGCACATGACGTCGCCGGAAGCCTTGTTAAAACAGGCCTTGCTGATGCAAAGCTACGGCGCCAACTGCATCTATTGCACCGACTCGGCCGGCACCATGCTGCCGGAAGACGTCAAAAGCCGCATCGGCCTGCTGCGCGAAAAACTCGATCCCGCCACGGAACTGGGTTTTCACGCGCACCACAACCTGGCGATGGGCGTGGCCAATTCGCTGACGGCGATCGAATACGGCGCCAACCGCATCGACGCGGCGGCGGCCGGATTCGGCGCCGGCGCCGGCAACACGCCGATGGAAGTGCTGGTGGCGGTGTGCGCCCGCATGGGCATCGAGACCGGCGTCGACCTTTATAAAATCCAGGACGTGGCCGAAGACCTGGTGGTGCCGATGATGGACTTCCCGATCCGCATCGACCGCGACGCGCTGACCCTGGGCTATGCCGGCGTGTACGGCTCCTTCCTGCTGTTCGCCAAGCGCGCCGAGCAGCGCTACGGCGTGCCGGCGCGCGACATCCTGGTGGAAATGGGGCGGCGCGGCATGGTCGGCGGCCAGGAAGACATGATCGAAGACACCGCGCTGACCATGGCGAGAGAACGCAAGCTGGCTCATTGACATGCGATCCGGGCCGGCGCCGCCGGCCCGGGCATGGCCATCATCGGAGACACCATGAGCAATACCACGCTGGACCGGGCCTTGCAGCCCTATCGCCTGGCGGGCCTGCGCCTGCGCAACCGCATCGTCAAGGCCGCGACATTCGAAGGCCGCACGCCAAAGGGCGAGCCGGGCGCCGAGCTGGCGCAATTCCACGCCCGCGTCGCGCGCGGCGGCACCGCATTGACCACCGTTTCCTATTGCGCCGTGTCGCCCGACGGCCGCACCTTCGACGACCAGATGTATCTGCACCAGGGCGTCGCCGACGCGCTGGCGGCGCTGGCCGCGGCGGTACATGCCGAGGGCGGCGCCGTCTCGGGCCAGTTGGCCCACTGCGGCGGCTTCAAGCGCAGCAAGCCGGTCGAGGCGCGCCGCCCGCTGGGCGCTTCGGCCGGCATCAACCAGTATGGCCTGCTGTCCGGCATTCCCTGGTCCGACGCGATGACGGAACAGGACATCGCGCGCGTGCTGGGCCAGTACGCCGATTCGGCGCGGCTGCTGCAGCGGGCCGGCTTCGACGCCGTCGAAATCCACATGGGCCATGGATATTTGCTGAGCCAGTTCATCAGCCCGGCCAGCAACCGCAGGACGGACCAGTATGGCGGCAGCCTGGCGAACCGCATGCGCTTACCGTTGCAAGTGCTGGACGCGGTGCGCGGCGTGGTCGGCGACGGTTTTCCGATCCTGTGCAAGATCAACCTGTCCGACGGTTTCGAGGGCGGACTGACGCTGGCCGACTGCATCGATGCCTGCCGCTTGCTGCAAGAGGGCGGCATCGACGCGATAGAGCTGAGCGGCGGTTTCGTCAGCCGTTCGCCGATGTACCTGTTCGGCGGAGGCGGCAGCCCGCTGCCGATGATGATCCGTAGCGAAGCGAGCATGCTGCACCGCCTGATGCTGCGCGCCGGCGGCGCGCGCCTGTTTCCCTCTTTACCTTACCGCGACCTGTACTTCCTGGAGCAGGCCAGGCAGGTGCGCGACGCCGTCACCGTGCCGCTGGTCTACCTGGGCGGAGTCGCCTCGGCCGAGGGGATACGCACCGTGCTCGATGCCGGTTTCGACATGGTGGCGCTGGGACGCGCATTGATGTTCGATCCCGATCTGTGCCGGCACCTGGCGCGGCGGCCGGATTACGTCAGCGGCTGCACGCACTGCAACGGCTGCGTCGCATCGATGGCGCAGCCGGGCGGCACGCATTGCACTTTGAATGCGGCTGCCGCTGCTGTTCCGGCTTAGACCGAGCGCTGCGCGGGGAGGCGTGCAGGGTATGCAACATGGGGTCCCCGCTTTCGCGAGGACGACACGGGGGCACAGTCAACACTATTTAATGGAGTTATCAGGTATGGAAAAAATCATTTATGTCGTGTGGCGCGATCCGCGCGTCCACCCTGAGGAATTCGCGGGTACGCTTCGCACCTCGCTGGCCGACAGGCTGCTGTCGCTCGGTGCGCGCGGCCTGCAAGTGAACGTCTGCGACCAGGCGGTCGCACCGGCAGGCGCCCTGCGCCAGACCAACTCGCAGCCGCAAATAGACGGCGTGCTGTCGCTGTGGGTCGACAGCGCGATCGACCAGTTTCGCCGTCAATACGACGACGTGGTTTCCTCCGCCACCGGCAGGATGGCATGCTGCCTGGTCACCGAATCGCAGCCGATCCGCAACACCCGCTTTCCCGCCAGCGCGGGCGAGCGCACCGCCGGCTTTGCGCAGCTCGCCTTTTTGACCATCCCGCCTCGGCTCACCGCCGCTGCCTGGCTGGACATCTGGCACAACCATCACACGCAGGTGGCGATCGATACGCAGGACAATTTCCTGTATGTGCAAAACGTCGTCGTGCGCTGGCTGACGCATGGCGCGCCGCACTACGATGCGATCGTCGAGGAATGTTTCCCCGACGCGGCGATGACCGATCCCCATGCGTTTTTCGACGCGGTGGGCGACCCGGACAAATTCCAGCGTAACCTGGCGGCGATGATGGACAGCTGCAACCGCTTCATCGATTTCGGCAGGATCGATGTGGTGCCGACCAGCCAGTATATCGTCAAGACGGCCGCTGCCTGGAACGCCCACCGAAACTAATGCCGTTAAGTTAAGACCACAGACCGTAAATCTGTCATTCCTCCCATTGGGAGAAATGACTTCCCGCGCAGGCGGGAATCCCATTTAAAGTCGCAAACGGTGCAGAAATATGGGATTCCCGCCTGCGCGGGAATGACAAATTTGGCGCTAACTTAATGGCATTACCATAGCACCTGTTCGTTTTTCTATAAATTTTGCAGGGCAGGATGCGAAGTATGGGTTCCCGCTTTCGCGGGAACGACAAATTTGGCGCTAACTTAAAAGCATTACTCACCGAACCAGGAGACTATCGAATGAATCTTGCCGGCCTTTCCGCCAGCATCGCCCGCATCGAAGCCACCGAGGCGATACGGCAGCTCAAGGCGCGCTACTTTTTTTACTGCGACCAGAAAGACCCGGACGGCATGCGCGCCTGCTTCGCCGAGGGCGAGGTCGCGATCGATTACGGTGCCGTCGGCCGCTTCACCAACCGCGACACCCTTGTGGACGTGTTCATGCAACTCGGATGCCACGAGCACATCGTGGACATGCACCACGGCGTCAATCCCGACATCACGATCGTCGATGCGGAAAACGCGCGCGGCATATGGGGCTTGCATTTCCAGCAGATCGATACGCAGAAGCAGACAGTGACGCAGCTCGGCGCCTATTACAACGACGAATACCGCAAGATAGACGGCGCCTGGAAAATCAGCGCGACCCGCTGCACGGTCACATCGACGATGGTCAGTTCGATCGCCGATGGCCAGCCGAGGATCATCTTTGCGGGGCGCGCGCCGGGCGGGTAAGCGGGTAAGCCGGCAAGGCGCCAGCGCGTCGTTATTTCTTCCGTTTTACTCCTGCCAGCAATGCCATGGCGCTCATGACCAGCAATACGCTCAGCAGGTACAGCGCATTGTCCATATTGCCGGTGCTGGTCTTGATTTGGCCGATCGCCCATGGGCCGGCGATGCCGCTGGTGATGCCGACACTGCTGATCAGCGCGATGCCGCCGGCCTTGGCGTTGCGCGGCAGGTAGGCGGTCGGAATGGCCCAGAAGATGGGCAGCGCGGAGAAAATCAGCGCGGTGGCCAGCGCCAGCAGCGCGAGTGTCGCGGTCAGGCTTTCAGGGTGGAAGGTCAGCGAGGATAGCGCAAGGGCGCCGCCGATCGTGCACAAGGCGAAATATTTGCGGTGCTGCGCCGTGCGATCGGAATGGCGGGCGATCAGGATGACCGCGACCGCGCCAACCGCATTCGGGATCGCCGAATACAGGCTGATCATGACAACATCGCGCACGCCGAAGTCGCGGATCATGATGGGCATCCAGAAGCTCAAGGTCAGCGACGCGCAGGTCAATGCAAAATAAATAAAGGCGAACAGGTAGACGCGCGGATTGGTCAGCACGGAGGAAAGTCCGTGCTGCGACGTGGCCTGCTGCTGGTCCTGTTCCGCGGCGAGATTGGCCTCCAGTTGCCGTTTTTCCGCGCCGGTCAGCCAGCGTGCCTGGTGCGGGCTGTCGTCGAGATAAAAATAAGCGATGGCGGCAAGCAGGATCGCCGGCGAACCTTCAATGCAAAACATCCACTGCCAGCCGTGCATGCCGAGCACGTCGGCCATGTCGCGCATGATCCAGCCGGACACCAGGCCACCCAGCACGCCCGCCACGGCGACGCCGGCGAAAAAGAAGGACAGCACCGAAGCACGGCGCAGCGCGGGATACCAGTACGTCAGATACAGCACGATGCCGGGAAAGAAGCCGGCTTCGAATACGCCCAGCATGAAGCGCAGGATATAAAAATGCGTGGCCGTCGATACCCACATCATGCCGACGGATGCCGCGCCCCATAACAGCATGATGCGCACGAAGGTCTTGCGCGCGCCGAATTTTTCCAGCAGCAGATTGCTTGGCACCTCGAACAGCACGTAGCCGACATAAAAGACGGCGGCGCCCAGGCCGTACATCGCATCGCTGAAACCGAGGTCCTGCTTCATCTGCAACTGGGCGAAACCGATATTGATGCGATCCAAAAAGGATACGACATAGCAGATGAACAGGAACGGCACGATGCGCATTGAAACCTTGCGGTAAAGCGCGTTATCCGTATTGGCCGCAGTGACCGGCCGGGCCGGTTGATCGTCAGTCAGGGAGCTGTACATATTTGTCTCGATTATTGGGTATGTTGGACGTGCCTTCGAGTGATGCCGGTGTGGCTCGGAAGCACAGCGAGATTGCTTCAGGGAGTAATGTCGTGCCTCCTCAAACGTGGTGCTGGATTGCCGGGTGGCCGTGCGAAAGAACGCATGACGGATATGCGATGCGTGAATGGTATGAGTGCGCTCGTTATGTGTAAATCGCGTGAACGTCATAACCAGTATGAGGTTCGTTCATAACAAGGAAATATGGCAGGGCGCCAGCCGGCGCGGGCTTGCTGCGCGATGCGGCGAGCCGTGGAGGTGTATCGGAAGGGAAGGGGTGCGGCGACTGGTCAGGTGTGACAAGTGCGCCGTCGGCGCGGATGGGGTACTGCTTGAATACAGGCTTGCCCGTCGCGCCAAGCTGTTTTGGCTGCGCGGAATGTCTAAGCGCCGGGTTCTGGAACAGGCGATTGCGGATGCAGGTGAATGGCCAGCCACAGCGCGCCTTCCGAAACGCTCAATACCGTATGAGGGGTTTTCGACGGCAGAAACACATGGTCGCCGGATTTGAGCGAGATGCTCTCGCCTGCGATATCGAGCGTGGCTTCGCCCTGCAGCAGCACGACCCATTCGTCCTGTTCCTGCACGTATTCGTGGGACGCGATTTTCGATGAACTGACGATGCGCTCGACGACGAGGTTTTGATGGGAGAGCAGCGTTTCAAAACGCTCGCCGTCTTGCGGAGGCGAGGCGTTTACGTACAGGTTTGCGGTCTGCATGGGATAGGTGGCGTGGTAGCGCCTTCAAGGCATCGATGCGCCAAGTTTACACGAGGTTCCGCTGATGTCGAAACACCGGCATTGCGGATAAAAGCAGGGGCGGCCTGACACACCGGCCGGCGCCTAGTCGTGCGCTTCCTTGTCCTCCTGGCGGGCGGCTTCTTTCTCTTCCCTGAGCTTGCGCTCTTCCGACATTTCCAGCGCGATGCCGGCCGCCGCTTCGGCCTTCATGCCGTCGGTGCGGCGCAGGTATTCGGCTTCGCCGACGATATCGTTCTGTTGCACGGCCCTTTCTTGCGGCTGCATGGTTTCACCGGGCAGTTCTACCTTCAGCTCATCGACCAGCATCAGCAGCGTCGCCGCCACCGGCAAGGCGAGCAGCGCGCCGCCGATGCCGTACAGCGAGCCGCCGACGATCAGGGAAAACAGCACGATCGACGAAGGCAGGCGCAGCGAACGGCCGTAGACGAGCGGGATCAGCACCCGGCTTTCAAACTCTTCATAGCACAACAGCAGCGCGAACACCACCATCGCGGCGACGCTGCCGGCGGCCAGCGCGGCCAGTACCGCCGGGATCATGGTCAGGAAGATGCCGACGAAGGGCAGCACGTCGACGATGCCGCCGAAGGCGGCGATCGCGATCGCGTTCGGCACGCCGCAGGCGGTGAGCAGGACGAACAGGAAGATCGCCATCATGGCGCAGGTGATCACCTGGCCGCGCACGTAGCCGCCGACGATGGTTTCGAGATTGAGCATGATGCGCGACAGCTTGATATGGTGCGCCCGCGGGATGACGGAGAACAGCGCGCCGCGCAGCCGGTCGCGGTCGATCATGATGTACAACGCAAGGAAGAAGGCACCGGCGCCGTACGCGATGATTTCGAACAGGTTCTTGGAAAAAGCCATCGCTTCGGCGCTGTACGATTTGAACAGCGCGCCATACTGCACGTGGCGCAGGCTGTCGGCCAGCGACCCGGTCAGCGGATACGAGGCGAGGAATTTGATCAGGCGAGCGCGCAGTTGCGGTTCCTGCTGCACCAGGCTGGCGACCTGCATGACGAACGGCGGTACGGTGAACACGGCCAGGGCGCTCAACACGATCAGCAGCGCGGTAAACACGATGGCGATGCCGCCTGGACGGGGCACCTTGCGCCGCTCCAGCCATTCGACGGCGGGGTTCAAGGTCCCGACCAGCATCAATGCCGCGATCAGCACCAGGATCACGGGGACGAGCTGGGTGAGCAACGCGACGCCGACCGCGAGCAGCATGATCGTCACGAGGGTCGATGGCGCGATTGCAATGCGCAAGGTGCGCTTCGGCGCGGGCGCAGCCGGGCGCGCGCGGTGGTCTGTCAACTGTGCCATGGAGGCGCTTCCTTTGCGGGCCATGCCGGGCGGGTTCGGCGAACCCGCTTGAAGGCCAGGACAGCATCTCATATTTTCCTGGTTACATCTGTGCGCTAGCGCTCATGAGCGCAGCCTGCATTAAGCAGCCTTCACCTGCAGGGTTTGCTCCGGCGTTTTGATACCGAACAGCCGGTCGATGTTCGGATGCTTGCCCGGATTGGCAATCGCATCCTGCGTGTGCTCGGCATAGATTTTCAGCCCTATTTCCGCCGCTTCCGGCGTGATCGCGCCGAACGTTTCGGCAAGCCAGGAATACACGCGCAACGATCCGGTTTGGCCGGGTTTATTTTCGATTCTGCCGGCCAGTTCTCCTGACTGATTGACAAGTTCGAGCACGGCAATGGCATCGACCGCGGGCAGCAGCGACAGGTTGTCTGAAAATTTTTCGTTAAAGCTTGGCAGTTGCATACGATATCTTTTAAAAAAAACGGACGTTGAAAAATGATTGAATTGAATCGAGCGTGGTCACACTGACAGCTTGCGCGCATGAACGCTCTCGTGCCGGCGACACGGTCTTTCATTCTAAGGGCGGCCGGGATATCTTGTCGAGTTTGCCAGTTGTACCGCCAGGCGGCTGGTCGCCAGTATCTCAATCCGATGTACAAAAGTCACGTTGCCCAAAACAAACAGCCCGGTTGCATTGCCCGGCGCTTTTCTGGGATAGTGGATCCCTGCTTGCCATCGATATCACCGCACCGGAAATCCTCATGTCCCAACCCTCCTACAGCTCCGCCAACGGCTACATCAGCGAACAATTTTTTACCTTGTATTTTGATGTTGTACTGGACGCGGTAAACGTCCCCCTTCTCACCGCTTTTAACGTGCAAATCAATGGCACCGACGCGACCGTCTCTGCCGTCGAAGTCAACGCTGCGGACAAGAGCGTCAAGCTGACCTTTAGCAGCAGCACCTTGCTGGCGGGCGATATCATCGATTTTGTGTACAGCGACCCGAGTGTCGGCAACGACAGCAGTGCGATCCAGGGCTCGGACGGCACCGACTCGGCCAACTTCAGTGCATCGACTATCGTTGCCATCGGCCGGCCGGGGCCGTCCGCGCCATCGGTGCCGCTGCTCGCTTCGGCAAGCGACAGCGGCACGCTCGGTGATTTCATTACCAGCATTAACACGCCAACGGTATCGGGCACCGCCGAAGCCAATGCCACCGTCAAGCTGTACGACACCGATGGCGCGACGCTGCTCGGCACGACCACGGCCGACGGCAGCGGCAACTG
Organism: Pseudomonadota bacterium; assembly: GCA_040389645.1. Taxonomy (GTDB): domain Bacteria; phylum Pseudomonadota; class Gammaproteobacteria; order Burkholderiales; family Burkholderiaceae_D; genus Rugamonas. Next base: position 21,784 of record JAZJZT010000003.1, read on the forward strand.
GAGCATTACCTCCAGCCTGCTTTCGGGCGGTTCGCACACGCTGAAAGCGACGCAAACGAATGCGCTGAGCCAGACCTCCGCGCTCGGCAGCGGCCTGACCTTGAGCATCGACAGGACGGCCCCCGCCGCACCCGGCACGCCAGACCTGGCCAGCGGCAGCGACACGGGCAGTTCCAGCACCGACGACATCACCAGCGCCACCACGCCGACCATCACCGGTACAGCTGAAATTGGCGCCACCGTCAAGCTGTACGATACCGACGGCACGACCGTGCTCGGCACCGCCATCGCCAACGGCAGCGGCAACTGGTCGATCACCAGTTCGGCCTTGTCCGAGGGCGCGCACACGCTGGCGGCCAAGGCGACCGACGCGGCAGGCAATGCCGGTACGGCGTCCGGCGACCTGGAGGTGATCATCGACGCGACGGCGCCGGCCGTGCCCTCGGCGCCCGATTTGACCGACGCCAGCGATACGGGCATTTCCAACAGCGACAACGCCACCAGCAACACCACGCCGATCTTCACCGGCACGGCCGAGCTCGGCGCCACCGTCAAGCTGTACGACACCGACGGTACGACCGTGCTCGGCACCGCCACGGCCGACAGCACGACCGGCGTCTGGTCGATCACCAGTTCGACCCTGACTTCCGGCAGTCACACGCTGACGGCCAAGGCCTTCGATACGGCCGGCAATGCCAGCAGCGCGTCGAGCCTGACCGTATCGGTATTGACCGGCACGCCGACGCTGGCCATCAGCAACAGTCCGGCCGTGCTGAAAGTGGGAGAGACCGCCACCATCACGTTCACTTTCAGCGCCGATCCCGGCGCCACCTTCACGGACAGCGACATCAGCGTCAACGTCGGCACGCTGGGCACGATTTCCGGTTCGGGCCTGACCCGCACGGCGACCTATACGCCGCCGGCCGGCACCGATAACGGCAGCGCCAGCATCACGGTGGGCGCCGCCAGCTTCACGGATGCGGTCAGCAACAACGGCGCCGCCGGCACGGGCGGCACGTTCACTTTCGATACGCTGGCGCCGACCACGGCCATCAACACCATCGCCATCTCGGCCGACACCGGCACCAGCGCCAGCGATTTCATCACGAAGACGGCATCGCAAACCATCAGCGCCGTGCTGAGTGGCGGGCTCGGCAGCGATGCGCTGTACGGTTCGGTCGACGGCGGCAGCACCTGGACCGACATCAGCAGCAGTGTCAGCGGCACCGCCGTCACCTGGACCGGCGCCACACTGGCCGGCACCTCGTCGATCAAGTTCAAGGTGGCCGACGCGGCCGGCAACAACGGCCCCATCGCCAGCCAGGCCTACACCCTCGCTACCGTCGCCCCCACGCTGGCCATCACCAGCAGCGGTGGCAACGACAACAGCACGGGACAATTGAAGGCCGGCGCCACGTCGGACATCACTTTTACTTTCAGCGCAGATCCGGGCGCGACTTTCACCTGGGACGGCACCAGCGGCAACGTCGTCGTGAGCGGCGGCACGCTGGGTGCCATTTCCGGTTCCGGCCTGACCCGCACGGCGACGTTTACGCCGACGCCCGCCACCAATGGCGGCAGTGCCAGCATCAGCGTCGCGTCGGCCAGCTATAACGATACGGCCGGCAACAATGGCGGCAGCGCCTCAAAAACCGTCTATTACGACACGCTGGCGCCGACCACGACCATCGGCACCATCGGCATCTCGGCCGACACCGGCAGCAGCGCCAGCGATTTCATCACGAAGACGGCGGCGCAAACCGTCAACGCCACGCTGAGCGCCGGACTTGGCAGCGACAAGTTGTACGGTTCCATCGACGGCGGCGGCACCTGGACCGACATCAGCAGCAGTGTCAGCGGCACCGCTGTCACCTGGACCGGTGTCACGCTGGCCGGCACCTCGTCGATCAAGTTCAAGGTGGCCGACACGGCCGGCAACAGCGGCACGCTCGCCAGCCAGGCCTACACGTTCGACACGGCGGCGCCGACGCTGGCGATCACCAGCAATGCCGCCAACCTGAGCGCCGGCCAGACGGCAAACATCACGTTTACCTTCAGCGAAGACCCGGGTGCCACCTTCACCTGGAACGGCACGAGCGGCGACGTCAGCGTGACCGGCGGCACGCTGGGCGCCATTTCCGGCTCGGGCCTGACCCGCACGGCGACGTTCACGCCGACGGCCAACGTCGTCGGCACGGCGACCATCGGCGTCAGCGCGGCCAGCTATACCGATGCGGCCGGCAACGACGGCGGCGCCGGCACTGCGCCATCGATGAATTTCAATACCATCCCGGAGCCGGAGCCAGAGCCGCCGGTGATCGTCCCGCCGGTAGTGCCCCCCGTCATTCCGCCGGTCGTGCCGCCGGTCACGCCGGTGCCGCCGGTGGTAGTGCCGGACCCGGTGCCGCCCGTCGTCATTCCAGTGCCGACCCTCCCGGAACCGGTGCCGCCCCTGATCACGGACCCGCCTCCGCCGGTCGTGCCGGTCTCGCCGCCGGCGGTGGTGGGCACCATCGATGGCGTGACCAGCGTCACCGAAGTGCGGCAAGACCAGGACACCGGGCTGAGCAACCAGTCGGTGACGATCCCGATCATCACCGGTGCGCGCCAGGAAGATCCGAGTTCGGCCCACGCGCAACTGGCCGACATCCCGCTCGGCATCGCCGCGCCGGCAGGCCAGCCGCAAACCACCTTGATCGTCAGCCTGCCCAACGGCACCGGCATGCAGGTCGACGGTTCGACCGCGCTGCTGTCGAACGAGCAAGCCTTGCTGGATTTGATCAAGCGCATCCAGAACAAGACCGTCGCCGGTTCCGAGGTACAAACCGAGATGAAGGGGGAAGGAGGCGACTTCCTGAGCGGCCTGCCGGCCGACGTCAAGCTGCAAACCCAGACGCTGGTGCCGACCGTGGCTCCCGGTGCCACGCAGCCGCAGACCATCCTGATCAACGGCAGTTCGACCACGCCGGCCGCCGGCAGCCATAACGGCACCGCGATCGGCCTGGTGATCGATACCACCAAGCTGCCCGCTGGCAGTACGCTGGAACTTAACAACGTCGACTTCGCCGCCATCGTCGGTTCCTCCACGTTGCGCGGCGGCGATGGCAGCAATTACGTGGTCGGCGACGACGCCGTACAAAACATCCTGCTCGGCGCCGACGACGACCGCCTGTATGGCGGCGCCGGCAACGACATCATCGGCAGCGCCGGCGGCGACGATTTACTCGATGGCGGCGCCGACAACGATATCGTCGCCGGCGGCATCGGCAACGACCGTTTATTCGGCGGCAGCGGCAACGACGTGCTCGAAGGCGGGCGCAGCGACCAGGGAGCATGGCAATTTTTCCTGAAAAACGGCGTCCTGTCGGCACAGCACAAGATGGCCGTGTTCGCGCCGACCGAAACGGAAAGCATCCCGTTGGCCGAATTGAACCAGTCCAGCAGCGGCCTGGCCTTTCTCAGCGCGCCGCAAACAGAGTTGACGGACCTGTCGCTGCTGTACCACGCCGCGTTCCAGCGCGCGCCCGACGTCGGCGGCCTGAATGCGTGGACGCAGGCCGGCTGGACGCTGGCCGATGTCGCCAGCTACATGCTGGTGTCGCCGGAATGGCGAGGGTTGGGCAACGATAGGCTCGACAACACGGCATTCATCCAGAAAATCTACATGAATGCGCTGGGCCACAATGCCAGCCCCGCCGAACTGCGGTCGTGGAATGCGCAACTGATCGGCAGCGCCGAAACGCCGGCCGTCAGCCGCGCCGACATGCTGGTCAGCGTGGCAACCAGCGCCGCGCACCGGCAGGCGTGGAATACCGGCGACGGCGTGGCCGTCGCGCAAGGCACGCTGAGCCAGGAAAACGGCTGGATCGCCGCCAGCGGCGATGACCGTCTCGATGGTGGCCTGGGGAGCGACATGCTGACCGGCGGCGATGGCAGCGATACGATCGTCTATGCCGGCAAGCGGGCGGACTACAAGTTCATCTTGAACAGCGCTGGCCAGGTGCAGGTGCTCGACAAGGCCAATGGCGACCTCGACACCCTGAGCGGCATCGAAAGCGGCGAATTCGGCGGCGCCACGGTCGATATCCGGTTTACGCAGGCGGGCGCGGCGAACTTGAAGAGCATCGGCCTGCTGTACCAGGCGGTGCTCGACCGCGCGGGCGACCTCGCCGGCCTGGCGTCGTGGGCGAATCAGCACCTGGACACGCTGCAACTGGCGGCCGGCTTCGCCGGTTCCAGCGAATTCAAGGCGCGTTATCAGGGCATGGGCGACGCCCATTTCGTGCAGGCGCTGTTCCACAATTCCGGCCTGGCCGACAGCGCGGCCGGCGGCGTGCAGGCGTCGCTCGACTACCTGTCCACGCATGGCCGGATCGAACTGATCGCCCACTGGATCGCGCAGGCCGACGTCGTCAACGCGCAATTCGGCGGGCAGGGTTTGTGGTTGATTTGAGGCGCCGGACACTGCGCCGGGATCAGTTACTCATCCGAGAGAATTTCGTGCGTCAGATTGTCGACCACGACGGGACTGTCGAAATAGGTGACCGAGGGATCCGTACCGTACTTCTCGCGCACGAAAGCTTTCCAGCTGTCCGTGTACATGGCGTCGGCGTCGGCGCGGGAATTCCACAGATAGAGTCCGCCGGCTGTTTTTCCATCTTCGGAGAGGATATAGACTTTGCGGACAAGGCCCGCTACGCCTTGATAGGTCGGGGCGGTGCTCAGGAAGATCTTTCGCGCCTCATCGCGAGTGATGGGCTTTTGTAACTGGAACGAGGTGATTGCCGTGATCATTCGGACTCTCCTTGGAGCAGTGGGGTGGACTGGGAGACGCCTGACGTGAAGATGAGCGGATGTGCCTGAAAATGAAGCAATGACCTGGGGCGCATACCGGCCAATCGACTCGACCGCCATGTTGGCGCGGGCGCATGAACTTGCAGCGGATATTTTAACCGGAGTCGCCTTGTGCGGAGTGGTGCTGGCTAAATGCAAAATTAAGACCACAGACCGTAGACCTGTCATTCCCGCGCAGGCGGGAATCCCATTTTTCTGCACTGTTTGCGACTCTAAATGGGATTCCCGCCTGCGCGGGAATGACAAATCGGGCGCTAACTTAACGACATTACACCTGTCCCGGGTGCCAGGTGCAGCCGGTACGGTTACAGCGTCGCCAGTCTGCGTGATCGTTGCTTGAACGATGCCGGTGCAATTGCTTGACTTGGCCTTCGCGGAGCACCGGGGTATCGAAAACAGGTTTTAGATATCGCGCAACCTCATTCCACAATCGCCGGATGCGCCTGCACCGGTCCGCCCAGCATCGCGCGGTGCGATGGTGGCTGTTTGCCGTTCAGGTCGAGGATGTCGTATTCGACCGCCAGTTCGGCGCCGACCAGCACCTGTCCTGATTTTTCCATCAGCGCCGGATCGCTATACAGCGCGTCGATCAGCATGCCAGTGAATTGCGGGCTTTCGGCGAAGGGCTCGAAGGCCGCGTATTTTTCCGGCTCGTTCTGCCACACCGCCAAGGTGCGCTCGGTGCGCAATGGTCCCATCCACAGCGATACGGCGGCGACGTTGTGCGCCCTCAGGTCGACCGCCATGTCTTTCGCAAATTTGTCGACGCCGGATTTTTGCGCGCCGTAGGCCGGGCCGTGCATGTAGCAGCTGGCGCCGAACGAGGAGGTGAATGCAATTAAACCTTTGCCGTTGGCGATCAGCAGTGGCGCGGCGTAGTGGCTGGCGACATAGCCGGAGCGCAGGCCGACGTCGAGGATGTCGACCAGCGCCAGCGGTTTTTCCCAGAAGCCGCCCTTGTGAATCAACTGGTCGTGCAGGAATGTCGCGTTGTTGACGAGGATGTCGAGCCGGCCGTGTTCGCGCCCGACGCGCTCGAACAGGGCTGCCACCTGCGCGTCGTCCGCGTGGTCGCAGGCGACGGCGATGCCGGTGCCGCCCAGCGCGTCGACTTCGGCCGCGGTGGCGTAAATCGTGCCGGGCAGCGGGGCGTCGCCTTCGCGCTGGGAGCGGCCGGTGACGTAGATGGTCGCGCCGCTGGCGGCGAGCGCCAGTGCGATGCCCTTGCCGGCGCCGCGCGATGCGCCGGTGACGACGGCGATCAGGGGGTGGTTTTTGGTGGCCATGTGCTGTCCTTGTTTAGTACCAAATCAGATGCAAAGGCTGGGGTCAGACCCATGGGTCTGACCCCGGATTCTGCCGTTGATTTAAACCGGTGCTTACATCCGTTGCGACGAGATATTGCCGCCATCGACCACCAGTTCGGCGGCGGTGATGTAGCTCGCTTCGTCGGACATCAGGAAGCGTGCGACGCGGCCGATTTCTTCGGGGCGGCCCAGGCGCGACAGCAGGATGCGGCGTTCGAAGGTGCCGGGCGGAAGGTGGTCGACCGCCGGTTGCAGCATCGGCGTCAGGATCTGGCCGGGGGAAATCGCGTTGATGCGGATGTTGTCGCGTCCGAGCGAATCGGCCAGAGCGCGGATCAGCGACAGCATGCCGCCCTTCGATGCGCTGTAGACCGGGTTGATGGCGTTGCCCAGCGTGGCGTTGATCGATGCGATGCCGACGATCGACGATCCCGGGTTGGCGCGCAGGTCCGGCAGCAGCGCCTGCACCAGCAGCGCCAGCGCGCGCAGGTTGACGTTCATCAGGCGGTCCCAGTTGTCGGGCGTGATGCCGTCCAGCGAACCCATGTCCACCATGCCGGCGGCGTGCACCAGGCCGCCGATCGCGGGCAGCGCTTCTCGGGTGGCGTCCAGCGCGGCCGGCAGCGCGCCGGCGTCGGACAGGTCGATGCCGACGCCGATGGCCTTGACCTTGTATTGCTGCTCGATCTCGGCCGCGCGCTCGGCGGCGGCGCCGCTGTTGATATCCCACAGCGCGACGGCGCGTCCGACTTCGGCCAGCGAATGGGCGCAGGCCAGGCCGAGGCCGGAAGCGCCGCCGGTGACGACGACGGCGCTGGAGGGGGATGAAATGAATGTTGGCATTGCTGATCCTGTTCTAAGGGGGAGGGCGGGACAATCCCGTCAGAAGTCGAATGGCCGCATCGTCGCGTCGATGCCGCCGTCGGCAAATAATACGCTGCCGTGAATGAACGGTGCGTTGTCGCTGGCGAGAAAGCGGATCAGCGCGGCGATGTCGCCGGGCTGTGCGCGGGCGCCGATCGGCGCGACGAAATTGCGGATCGCCGCGCCGTAGCGCGGATCGCTCAGGCCCGCTTCGAGCAGCGGCGTCTGCACCGCGCCGGGCGCCACCGCGTTCAGGCGCACGCCGGCCGCGCCCCAGCTGGCGGCGCGCTGGCGCACGGCGACGGCGACCGCGTTTTTCGAGCTGGCATAGGCGGCATAGCCGGCCTGTTCTTCCGGCATGGCGGCCAGCATTGCGGTCACTTGCTCTTCGTCGCCATCGAGGTAGGCATGGCGCAGCGGGCTGTCGGTCCACGATTGCAAGGTGGCGGAACTCGACGAGACCACCACGGCGCTGGCGCGGCAGCCTGCCTTGAGCGCGTCGAACAGGCCGTCGAGCAGCGCGACCACGCCGAAATAATTGACCGCCGCGATGGCCGCCGCCGGTTCGGCCTGCGGACCGAGGCCGGCGCTGCACACCAGCGCATCGATCTTGTTTTCGCTCAGGCGCAGCGCGGCGTTGATCGCGTAGCTGCGTCCCGCTTCGCTCGACAGATCGGCGCAGATATCGCTGTGGCGCAGGTCGATGCCGATCACGCGCATGCCGGCCTGGCTCAGTTGCTGGCGCACCGCGGCGCCGATGCCCGACGCGGCGCCGGTGACTATTGCTGTTTTCATTGTTGTCGTCTCCACGTTCGGTACGGCTTAGCCGCGCAAGGTGTAGTGCTGCAGTTGCGGCGCTTTCATTGCATCCTTGAAGCGCTGTTGCGACCACGGCCAGGTGGCCGGCACGCCTTCGGCATCGAGGTACCAACTGTTGCAGCCGGAGCCGAACACGGTTTTTTTCGCCGCCGCGATGCGGGCCGTGTCGTAGTCGTCCAGCGCTTCCTGGGTCGCTTCGACTTCCAGGCACTGGCCGCTGCGTACCAGTTCGATCAGTTGCGAGACGTAGTTCCACTGCTGTTCGGCGATGTCGATCAGCGAGAAATTGCCGACCGGGCCGGTCGGGCCGTTGAGCATATAGAAGTTGGGGAACTGCGGAATCGATACAGCCAGGTAGGCGCGCGGGCGCTTGGCCCAGACGTCGTTCAATTTGACGCCGTCGCGCCCGACCACGTTCATCGGGCGCATGAACTGGTCAGCCTTGAAGCCGGTCGCCAGCACCAATAAATCGAGCTGGTGCAGCTTGCCGTCGCGGGTACGGATGCCTTGCGCTTCGACGCATTCGATGCCGTCCGTGACCAGCGCCGCGTCCGGGTGCTGGATCGCGCGGTAGTAATCGGGAGAGTAGATCAGGCGCTTGCAGGCCACGCGGTAATCCGGGCGCAGCTTGGCGCGCAGTTCCGGATCGGGCACGCTCTGTTCCAGGTTGTTCAGCGCGATCGCTTCGATCTCGCGGATTTCGGGAGAATCCGCATCCAGGATCGCATTGGTGAAACGCTCGACGTTGGCGAGATAGGTTTCCTCGTTCTGCATGCGGTGCAGCAGTACCGGGTCGGCGCGGAAGGCGGCCTTCTGTTCCTCGGTAAACGCGATGTTCTCGACCGGGAAAATCCATTGCGCAGTGCGCTGGAAGTGCGAAATTTTCGCGGCGCGGCCGGCCAGCGCGGAGACGATCTGCACGCCAGTGGAACCGTTGCCGATCACGCCGATGCGCTGGCCGTCGAGCGGGACGTTGTGGTCCCAGCGCGAGCTGTGGAATTGTTTGCCTTCGAAAGTGTCGAGGCCCTTGATGGCCGGTTGACCAGGATGGTGCAGTACGCCGGTGGCGGCGATGACAATATCCGCCTGGTCGCGCAGGCCGCTTTTCATCGTCAACTGCCAGCGGCCGTTTTCATAAACGCAGCCGACGATTTCCTCGTTAAAACGGATCATGTCGGCGATGCCGTACTTGGCGACGGTGCGCTCGAAATAATCCTGCACCTCGGAGCCAGGCGGCAGGAAGCGGCTCCAGTCTGGATTTGGTTCGAACGAATAGGTGTAGGCGTGCGAGGGCACGTCGCAGGTCAGGCCGGGGTAGGTGTTTTCGCGCCAGGTGCCGCCCACGCGCGCCGCCTTTTCGTAAATCGCGACGCTGGTGAAGCCGGCTTCGCGCAACTTGATGCCGCTCAGGATGCCAGCCATGCCCGCGCCCATCACCACCACGCGCAGCTCGCGCCCTGTCGTTTCTTTGTTTGTCATCATTGACCTCAAGGTTGTTTGTCTCTGAAGCTAGGCTAGGGCATAGGCGGGGCGCGGACCACATCCATATGGACTAGGCGGCAGTGCTACTGGACCGCGAGCAGCATGTCGCTGCGCTGTTTCAGCGCGCCTTTCAGGATTTCGGCGTGCGGGAAGATCCACAATTTGTTCGCGTCCACGCCGGCCAGCACGATGGCCGCGAGCGCATCGGGCGTCATGCCGCCGGCGATCATCGTGCGCAGGTAGGTATTGCCGGCGTCGACCTGCGCATCGCCGGCTGCGCCGTCGATGTGGCGGCAAATGCCGGTGTCCACAGGGCCGGGCAGGACGATGGAGACGTTCACCGGCAAGTCCAGCGCGCGCAATTCCTGGTGCAGCGTTTCGCTGTATGCCACCAGGCCATGCTTGGAGACGGTGTAGGGCGCGATCCAGGGACCGACCAGCAATCCTGCCAGCGAAGCGATGTTGACGATGTGGCCTCGACCCTGTTCCAGCATGCGCGGCACGAAGGCGCGCGCGGCGCGCACCACGCTCCACAGGTTGACGTTCATCAGCGTGTTCCACTGCCGTTCGTCGAGTTCCCAACTGCGTCCGCTGACCAGCATGCCGGCGCAGTTGTACAGCCAGTCGACGCTGCCGAATTGCGCGAAGGCGCGTTCGGCGATGCCGGGCATGGCCTCGGGCTGACTCAAATCGGCCACGATGGCGAGCGTGCGCACCGCCGGAGCGACTTCTCCGATGTGGCGCGCGGTCGCGTGCAAGGCATCGGCGTCGATATCGACCAGTACCAGGTCGATCTGCCGCTGCGCCAGCGCGCACGCGATCGCGCGGCCGATGCCGCTGGCCGCGCCGGTGACGACGGCGCAGGAGGAGGGGGCTTCGTGCATGTCATTCCTGTCAAGTGGGGACAATCGAAAGGGCGCTCCGCAATGCTGGAGCATATGCAATCGATGTTAGCGCCTGGCGGCGGGCGAACATCGTCCCTTCGGACTAGCTCCAGGTGGCGCGAATGGCGGTATCATTCGCGTCTCTCGCAACTAATGGAAATGCCATGGCAATCAAATTGAACAAGGAAGTGGAAGAGCGTCTGCTGGGTTCCCTGCAACGCTACTGCGCGCAGAATTTCGACGAGGAGATCGGCAGCCTGAAGGCGAGACTATTGCTGGATTTCTGCCTGCGCGAGATCGGGCCTTCGATCTATAACCAGGCGGTGCAGGATGCGCAGGGCGCGATGCAGGACAAGATCGCGGAAATCGAGACCACCTGCTATGAAACCGAATTCGCCTATTGGCAGAAAAAATAAAGTTTTCTCGGATTACCGGGAACGCCGCCGAAAATCAACGGCAGAATCTGGGGTCAGACCCATGGGTCTGACCCCGGCCCTTGCATTTGATTTGCGCGTGCAAAAGGAACGGCACGGGGCCGCGCCGCGCGGCATACCCCGCCATTGCTAGCGAAAGGGCATGCCGCGTGGTTGATACTTACAGGCGCTCGAAGATGGCGGCGATACCCTGGCCGCCGCCGATGCACATCGTCACCAGCGCGTAACGGCCGCCCGTGCGTTGCAGTTCATACAGCGCTTTCACGCTGATGATGGCGCCGGTGGCGCCGATCGGGTGACCCAGGCCGATGCCCGAACCGTTCGGGTTAACCTTGGCCGGGTCCAGCCCCAATTCCTTGGCCACGGCGCATGCCTGCGCGGCGAACGCCTCGTTCGCTTCCACCACGTCGATGTCGGCGGCGGTCAGGCCGGCGCGTTCCAGCGCCTTCAAACTGGCGGGAACAGGACCGATGCCCATGTATTTCGGATCGACGCCGGCGTGCGCGTACGACACCAGGCGCGCCAGCGGCTTCACGCCGCGCTGTTCGGCCACGCTGCGCTCCATCAGCACCAGCGCCGCGGCGCCGTCGTTCAGGCCGGACGCGTTGCCTGCCGTGACGCTGCCATCCTTTTTGAAGGCGGTGCGCATCGCGGCCAGGCTTTCCAGCGTGGTGTCGGCGCGGATATGCTCGTCCGCCGCGAACAGCACTTCACCCTTGCGCGACTTGATGGCGACCGGCAGGATCTGCTCCTTGAAGTAACCCGCCTCGGTGGCGTGCGCGGCGCGGCGGTGCGATTCCAGCGCCAGCGCGTCCTGCGCTTCGCGCGAAATATCGTAGCGTTCGGCCACGTTCTCGGCGGTGATGCCCATGTGGACGGTGTCGAACGGGTCGGTCAGCGCGCCGGTCATCATGTCGGTGAATTTGCCGTCGCCCATGCGGGTGCCCCAGCGCAGGCTGGTGGTCGAATGCGGCGCGCGGCTCATGCTCTCGGCACCGCCGGCGACGGCGATGTCGGCGTCGCCCAGCAGCACGGATTGCGCGGCGGAGATGACTGCCTGCAGTCCGGAACCGCACAGGCGGTTCACGGTCAGCGCCGGCGTCGCGTGCGAGATGCCGGCGTTGACGGCGGCCACGCGCGAAATGTACATATCCTTCGCTTCGGTGTGGATCACGTGGCCGAACACGACGTGTCCCACTTCTTCGCCGCTGACGCCGGCGCGTTCCAGCGCTTCGCGCGTGACGCGGGCTGCCAGTTCGGTTGGTGGAAAGTCTTTCAGGCTGCCGCCGAAATCGCCGATCGCGGTACGGACACCACTGACGATGACTACTTCTCGTTGCATACATTACTCCAGTTGGTTGAAATTTTGCGATGAACTGTAGCACAGGACGGAGAGCAGGCGAACCAGGAAATGTCGATGCGTAGGTTTTTACCCACGGCCGCGGCGGCCGGCGCGCGCCGAAATCGCTTGCTTCGCTGCTGGTTTTGATTAATAATCAAAAAAAACGAATATTCGTTTTGTTTAAAAAACCAGGAGATTGGCTGTGAAAAACATGACTTATCCAGGATGGGCCAAGCCGCGGCGTGGCAACCCGACCGCGCTGGCGGCGATGCTGCTGTCGTCGCTGGCGCATGCCGGCGCGGCGCCCGACGCGCTGTCCGAAGCGGAGGTTGCCGTGCCGTCCGACGTCACCGTCGTCAGCGTGACGGCGCAGCGCCGCCGCGAACCGGTGCGTGAGGTGCCGCTGTCGGTGACGGTGCTGGGCGGCGAGGCGCTGGAGCAGGGTGGCAACCGGCAGATGAAGGATTTCGTCACGCTGCTGCCCGGGGTCGATTACAGCCAGGCCGGCGGCGGAGGAGGAGGCAGCCAGATCACGATGCGCGGCGTCAGCACCGGCGCCCAGGTCGGCCCGACCGTCAGCGTCTACGTGGACGACGTTCCCTACGGTTCCAGCACCGCGTTCGCCGGCGGCAGCACCTTGTCGCTGGACCTGGGCCTGTTCGACATCGAGCGCATCGAACTGCTGCGCGGCCCGCAAGGCACCTTGTATGGCGCCGGCGCGATGGGCGGCTTGTTAAAATACGTGACGCCGGACCCGGACACGAAGTCGCAATCCTTCAAGTTCAGCGCCGACGCGGCGTCGACCCTGCACGGCGGCGCCAGCACCGGCTTGCAGGCGATGGCGAATCTGCCGCTGAAGGAGGGCGTGGCGGCGCTGCGCCTGGGCCTGTATCAACGCAACGAGGCCGGTTATGTGCGCGACGCCAATCACGGCATGCGCATCGTCGACGATGCCACGATGCGCGGTGTGCGCGCCTCGCTGCTGCTGGCGCCGAGCCGGGACACCACGCTGCGCCTGACCGCGCAGACGCAGAAAAGCCGGCGTGACGGCGGCTCGGCCGAGGACGACGACCTCGCAACGGGGCGCCCGCTGTACGGCGATTACACGCGCCGCTTGCTGGTCGACGAACCGTTCCGTCAACAGTACGACCTGGCTTCGGCCACGCTCGAATCGGAGCTGGGCTGGGCGCGTTTTCACTCGATCACCAGTTACCAGAAGGTCGATACCGGCGGCCAGTACGATGTCTCCAACCTGTATGTCCCGCTGCTGACCCAGGCCGGCATCGTCAATGCCGCCTACAGCCTGCCGTACACCTTCGCCACCCGCAAGACGAGCCAGGAATTCCGCCTGATCTCTCCGTCATCGAAACGCTTCGAATGGCTGGCCGGCGCCTTTTATACGAGAGAGCGCAGCCACCGCAGCCAGGACCTGCTGGGACTGGACCCGTCCGGCCGCCAGAACCTGCTGATGATATCGAGCGCCACGCCATCGAGCTACCGCGAAACGGCCTTGTACGGCAATGCCACGCTGTTTTTGAATGGCGCGGTCGATGTCACGCTTGGCATGCGTTACGGCCGCAACACGCAGCAGGCATATTCGGTCCATACCGGCGTGCTGGCGCCGCCGCCGGCGGCGAGCACCGAGTCCGGCGAAAACACGGCGACCTATCTCGCCACGATCCGCTACCGCCTGAGCAAGAGCGACGCCGTCTACCTGCGCGCGGCCAGCGGTTATCGGCCCGGCGGACCGCTGCCGGTGTTTCGCAACCCGCTGACCGGCGAAGTGCTCACGGCCAGCCATTTCAAATCCGACAGCCTGTGGAGCTATGAGGCGGGCTGGAAGTCCGATTTCATGCAAAAGCGCTTGGCGCTGGAGGCGGCCCTGTACTACATCGATTGGAAGGATATCCAGATGTTCACGTCGGTGGCCGGCTTTTCCGGTATCGGCAACGCTGGCCGGGCCAAGTCGCAGGGCGTCGAATTGACGGTGACGGCGCGCCCGGTCGATGGCTTGAGCATGAGCGCGGCCGTCAGCGCGGTCGACGCGCAATTGAAGACCGACAGCCCCGACTTGGGCGGGCGCGCCGGCGACCGCCTGCCGAACAGCGCGCGCTTCTCGGCCGCGCTGCAGGCCGACTACCGTTTCGATTACGCCGGCCACGAATCGTATGCCGGCGCCAGCCTGCGCCATGTCGGCGAGCGCCTGACTTCGTTCGCCGCCAGTGCCGGCCTGCCCTTGTACCGCTTGCCGGCGTTCACCACGCTGGACCTGCGCGCCAGCGCCGCGTTCGGGCGCCACCACCTCGGCCTGTACTTGCGCAACGCCGGCAACCGCAAGGGGCAGACCGCGGCGGCCACGACCTTGAGTCCGCTGGGCGGCCCCGCGCAGGTCAGCGTGATCGCGCCGCGCACCTTCGGCGTGCAGCTGAGCACCGAATTTTGAGGCCGGCGATGAATATTTTTGCATCGAGCATCGCCACCGAAACCAATACCTTTTCGCCGATCCCGACCACCCTGGCCAGCTTTGCCGAGGGCGGCATCAGTTACGGCCGGGTGCGGGAGGACAGCGTGTTCCTGTTTCCGGTGGTCGAGATGTGGCGCCGCCGCGCGGCCGCGGACGGCCACGCGCTGCACGAAGGTTTGTTCGCCTTCGCGCAGCCGGGCGGGCGCACCACGGCCGCCGCCTATCAATGGCTCAAGACGGAACTGCTGGACAGGCTGCGCGCAGCCGGGCCGGTCGACATCGTCCTGCTGGTGCTGCACGGCGCCATGGTGGCCGAGGGCTGCGACGATTGCGAGAGCGACATCCTGCGCGCGGTGCGCGCCATCGTCGGAGAACGGGCGGTCATTGGCGTCGAGCTTGACCCGCACTGCCACCTGAGCGAGGCGATGGTGCGGGCGGCCGACGTGACGATCCTGTTCAAGGAATATCCGCACGTGGACGCGGTGCCGCGCGCCGAGGAGTTATATACCTTGTGCTGCCGCGCCGCGCGCGGAGAAATCCGCCCGGTGCCGGTGCTGCTCGATTGCCGCATGGTCGGTTTTTATCCGACCACCGGCGAGCCGATGGCCGGCGTGGTGCGCGCCGCGCGGCAGGAGGAAGCGCGCGAAGGCGTACTGTCGGTCAGCATCGCGCACGGTTTTCCATGGGCCGATGTCGCCGACGTCGGCACCCGCGTGCTGGCGATCGCCGACGGCCGGCGCGACCTGGCCGCCGGCGCGGCGGCGCGGATCGCCGCCTGCCTGTACCGTCACCGCGCCGGCCTGCTGCCGCAACCGCAAAGCATGGACCATATCCTGCGCATGCCGGCCAGCAGCCGCAACCCTTTGATCATCGCCGACGGCGCCGACAATCCCGGCGGCGGCGCGCCCGGCGACAACACGCATATCCTGCAATGCCTGCTGGCCGAGGGCGTGCGCGACGCGGCGCTGGGTTGCATCTGGGACCCGATGGCGGTGCAAGTGTGCTCTGCGGCCGGCCCCGGCGCGCGCCTGCGCATACGCCTCGGCGGCAAGACCGGCGCCGCGTCAGGCGTGCCGCTCGACGTCGACGTGACGGTGCGCGGCGTCAGCGAACAGCACAGCCAGCAGTTCGGCGGCCAGGAAGATGCGCTCGGCGCGGCGGTCTGGCTGCATTGCGACGGCATCGACATCGTCGTCATTTCGAAGCGCACGCAGACGCTGTCGCCGTCGGCTTTTACCCGGCTGGGCGTGGCGCTGGGCGAGAAGTCGCGCATCGTCGTGAAGTCGGCGCACCATTATTACGCCGAGTTTTCCAGTCTGTCGCGCCGCATCGTGATGGCGCAGACGGGCGGCGCGCTGTCGATGGATTTCGCGGCGCTGCCGTACACGCGGCGCGACGGCAATTTTTTCCCGCGCGTGACGGACCCGCTGGGCGCGCGCGCTTTCTGACTGATTCTGATGTGATACGGAGACATGCAATGTTGCAGATACAAGGATCGACCGAGGCGTTGCGCCTGAAGCGCCCGTTCTTCATTTCCGGCTACCGCTTCGATGAAGTGGAGGTGTTGCGCGTGGCCGTGCGCGACGGCGATTGCCATGCCGTCGGCGAGGCCGGCGGCGTGTATTACAGGGGCGAGACGGCGCAGCTGATGCAGCGCAATCTGGCCGCGATGGACGCGTCCTGCTGGAAAGGACTGGACCGTTTTACGCTGCAAAGGCTGCTGCCGGCCGGCGGCTTGCGCAACGCGATCGATTGCGCGCTGTGGCAACTGGAAGCGAACCGGCGCCATCTGCCGCTGCACCGGCTGGCCAACCTGGCCGGCACGCGCGCGCTGGCGACCAGCATGACGGTCGGCGTCGACACCCCGGAAAACATGGCGCTGGCCGCCGCCGCCCATGCCGGTGCGCGGGTGATCAAACTGAAGCTCGATGGCAGCGCGCTCGACGCGGAGCGTATCCGCATGGTGCGCCGCCTTTGCCCGCAGGCGCGCCTGCTGGTGGACGCCAACCAGGGCTGGAGCATGGCGCACCTGGAATCGCTGCTGCCGCTGATGCTGGGCTGCCGCGTCGAACTGATCGAACAGCCGCTGCCGGTGGGGGCGGACGGGGATTTGCACGGCTACCTGTGCCCGATCCCGATCGCGGCGGATGAATCGTTCCAGCAGCTGTCCGACCTGGAAGAGATGGCCCGCAAATACCAGTTCATCAACATCAAGCTCGATAAGTGCGGCGGCCTGACGGCGGCGCTGCAGATCCGGCAGGAAGCGCCGCGCCACGGCCTGGGCGTGATGGTCGGTTCGATGGTCGGCACTTCGATGGCGATGGCGCCGGCCTTCGTGGCCGGGCAGGGCGCGTGGATCGTCGACCTGGACGCGCCGCTGTTCCTGGCGCGCGATGTGGAACCGGCCGCGCTGTATCAGGATGGAACGATCGACTTCCCGCACCTGTGGGAGCGCGATCCGCATGACTGCGATGCGCTGGCGGCCGTGCTGGTCTGAGACGGCCCGGTGAATTCAGTGAATCTGGTCGAGCAGGTATTTGACGGCGCGCAGCTTGACTTCGGTGTCCGGCGTGATGCCGGTCAGCTGCTGGAGCTGGGTGGTCAGCATCAGGCCGAGCAGGCAGTCGCCGATGCTGGCCGCCGCCGCGGCATCGGGCGCGCTTTGCAGCCGTTCCACCTGGCGCAGCACGGCCGCGCGCAAGTCCAGGTACTGGGTTTCGACGGCGTCGTGCACGCGCGGGCTGCGGTGCGCCAGCGCCACCACTTCGATCGCGATGCGGCCGTGCAGCGTCGCGTCGCCGGGCTGTTCGACTTGGTGCAGCAGGGCTTTCAGTCGCGCCAGCGTGGCGGCCTTGGTCTTGCAGTCGGTGAAGATGTCCATCACCGGCGTGTCGTTGGTCTGCGCGATCAGCGCCGCCAGGATGTCTTCCTTGGATTTGAAGTGCGTGTAGATGGCGCCGACGCTCAGGCCGGCCGTGGCGCTGATGTCGGCGATCGACATGCCGGCGATGCCTTTCTGGTTGATGCTGGCGCTGGCGGCGTCGAGGATCTGCTTGCGCCGCGCTGCCATGTGGGTTTCGTCGCGTTTTGGCATGGGTGAAATTGGTGGTTGAATCGTGGCCGAGTATAACATAAGAGAATATTCGTTCTCTTAACAGGAGGTGGGCAAATGAGGGACTTGATGAACACGAATGAAATGACGACGCGGCTGGACGCCGTGCTGGCGGGCTGGAACCGCAGCGATGCGCCGGGCTGCGTGGCCAGCGTGGTGCTGAACGGGCGCACCTTGCTGCGCAAGGGGTATGGCATGGCGAGCCTGGAGCAACTGGTGGCGAACGGCCCGGCGACGCGCATGCGCATCGGCTCGACCACCAAGCATTTCGCCGCGATCCTGGCGCTGCTGCTGCGCGACGAAGGCTTGCTCGACATCGACGCCCCGTGCATGCGCTACCTGCCGGAACTGCGCGCGGCGCAGGGGCAACGCACGCTGCGCCAGTTCATGAACCATACCGGCGGCACGCGCGATTTCCTCGACCTGTCGATGCTGTCGAACGGTGCGGCGATGCTGCCGGCCGATGCGGCGCTGGAATACCAGGCCGCGCAGCGGGAAGACAACTTCCCGGCCGGTGAGCTGTTTTCCTACAATAACGGCGGCTACCGCATGCTGTCGATCGCCATCGAGCGCGCGCTGGGCATGCCGCTGGCCGAAGCGCTGCAACTGCGCCTGTTCGCGCCGCTGGGCATGCACGACAGCAGCCTGTGGGTGAGCGATCACGACTTGCAGCCTGGTGTGGCCTGTTCGCACCTGGCGCTGCCGGGCGGCGTCTTCCGGCGCGGCGTGTTCCCGTCGGCGATCCTGGGAGAAGGGGGCATCGTCTCGACTGTCGACGACATGCAGCGCTGGGTCGCGCACCTGCGCGAGCCGCACCTGTGGCCGGCATCGCTGTCCGCCGAGTTGACGCGGCCGACCCGCTTGAATAACGGCTTCCTGCATCCGTACGGACTGGGGCTGGTGCGCGAGCGCCATCGCGGCGTGGACGTGATCCAGCATTCGGGCGGCGTGATCGGCGGTAGCTGCCAGATGATGTACGCGCCCGAACACGGCCTGAGCATCGTCGTCATCAGCAACCGCAGCGATGTCGCCGCGCCTTTCGTCGCCTGCGACCTGATGGCCGAGGTGCTGGGCGATGCGTTGCAGGCGCCGGCCGCGCAGGCCGATGCGTCGGCGTGGCCAGGGCTGGCCGGACGTTACCTGTGCGCCGACAACGACCGCTTGCTGGAAGTGCAGGAAGCCGGCGGCAAGCTTTTCCTCGATTGCGAAGGCATGCGCCTGCCGCTGGAACAGGGCGATGGCGGCTTGCGCGTCAACCTGCTCGGCGTGGTCGACCTGGCGCTGGCGCCGCAACAGGATGGGACGCTGATGCTGGAAGAGCAGGGATACCGCCGCCGCCATGCCAGGATCGGGGCCGCGGATGCCGATGCGCAGGCGGCGCTGCGGCGGGTGCAAGGCGTTTATTTCAGCAGCGAACTCGATGCGGAGGTGGTCATCGGCACGGCGCAGGATGCGGCCGTCGTGAACATGCGCGGCGCGTACGGCCACAACCGCTTCCATCTTGAACCGCTGGGCGGCGACCTGTTCCGGCTGGTGGCGCAGGCGGGCGGCCTGCCGGGTAGCGGCATGCTGCGCCTGCGCGGCGATGGAGACTTGCGCGAACTGTTCATCAGCACCAGCCGCACGCGCGGCCTGCGTCTGCGGGTAAAGGCACATCATGCATAAGCAGCCGCTTGCAGCGTCCGGGCGCAGGGCCATCCGCTTCGCCTACGGCATGGGCGCGTTCGGCGCCTTGCTGTGCTTTGCGCCGGTGCCGTTGCTGTTCCTGTACTACCTGACGGAGTACGCCGGCATCAGCCCCGCGCTGGCGGGCGTCATTCTCGCCATTCCGAAGATTTTCGACCTGGTGCTGGACCCGTGGATAGGCCGCACGGCCGACCGCCATGCGCTGCGCCACGGCAGCCGCGTGAGGGTGCTGCGCATCTGCCTGGCGCTGCTGCCGCTGTCGATGGTGGCGCTGTTCATGCCGCTGCCGCAATGGCCGCCGGCCGCGCTGGTGCTGTTTTATACGGCGCTGCTGGTGCTGCAGTCGTATACGATCACGGCGTTTTCCGTGGCCCACACGGCGCTGGCCGGCGATTTGAGTAGCGACCCGGCGGCGCAGGCGGCCTTGCTGTCGGCGCGCTCTTTCGGTTCCACGCTGGCCGGGCTGGCCGTGGCCGGCGGTGCGCCGGCGCTGGTGGCGGCGGCCGGTGGCGGACATCGAGGCTATTTCGTCATGGCGCTGGCGCTCGGCGCGGCGGCGGCGCTGGGTTTGTTGTGGTGCTGCCACGTCACGCGCGGCACGGCCTTGCGCAGCGCGCCGGCCGCGCCGCAAGGCGGCAGGGCCGAAAGCCTGTGGCGCGGCCTGCGGGCGACCTTTGTCAATCGCGCCTTTTATGCGGTGGCGTTGATGCTGGTGTTGATGGGGCTCGGTTCGAGCAGCTTCCTGTCGCTGCTGCCGTATGTGAACAAATACCTGCTGCATGCCGCTCCGGAACGCCTGTCCGCGCTGCTGGTGCCGGTGTTTGTGGCGCTGCTGGGCGGCGTGGCGGTGGCGCCGGCGGTGTTCCGCCGCCTCGGCACGCTGGCGGCCATGCTGCTGGCGCTGCTGGTGTGCATGGGCGGCGTGCTGCTGGTGGGCGTGGCGGCCTGGCACGCGGCCGAGGGAGGCTTGATCGCGGCCTGCGCGGTATTCGGCTTCGGCGGCGGCGTGATGACGGTGCTGATCACGACCACCGCGATGCAACTGGCGAACGCCGGCAATCCGGGAGAGGGGCGGCTCGGCCTGTATCTCGGCATCCTGTTCTCGGCCGAGAAGCTGGGCCAGTCGATCGGCGGTATCACGGCCGGCGGCGGGCTGGCGCTGGTCGATATCTCTCCCGGCGCGGCCAGCGTGGGCGCCGATGCGGCGGCCCGTCTCGGCATGCTGACCGTGGCCGCGCCGCTGGCCAGCCTGGCGGCCTGCATCTGCGTGCTGCTGGCGGTGTCGCCCGGCCTGAAACGCAATGACAGCATGGCAGCGGGGAGGCTTGAAGCGAATGCGTGATTTACTCGATCCTTTACTCGATTTTGGCTACAAGGGCCTGCCGCCGGCAATTGGCGCGCTGCGCCGTTCGGATATCGCCGCGCAGGGCTGGAACGTGCTGGCCGGAGACTTGCCGCTGCCGCTGGCGGTCATCCGCCAGCCGGCACTGGAACGCAACATCGCATGGATGCAGGACTATGCGCGCGGGCATGGCATCGACCTGGCCCCGCACGGCAAGACGACGATGTCGCCGCAACTGTTCCAGCGCCAGCTGGCGGCTGGCGCCTGGGGCATCAGCTTCGCCACCGTGGCGCAATTGCGGGTCGGCGTGGCGGCCGGCGTGCAGCGCTGCCTGCTTGCCAACCAGGTATATATGGCGAGCGACCTGGCCTGCATCGCCGCGCTGTGTGCCGGGCAGCCGGACCTGCGCATCTATTTTCTGCTCGATTCGCCGGCCCAGCTGGAACTGGTCGAGCGCTGGCATGCCGCGCATCCGGCGGCGCCGGCGTTGCGCGTACTGCTGGAAATCGGCATCGCGGGCGGGCGCACCGGCTGCCGCACGCACGATGCCGCGATGACGCTGGCCGCGCGCGCCGCCGCCGGGCAGGCGGTACGCCTGTGCGGCATCGAGTGTTACGAGGGGCCGTCGTTCGGCGGCGACGAGCAGGCGGAAGCCGGCAAGGTGACGGCGCTGCTGGAACGCGTGCAATACCTGGTGTCCGAATGCGGGCGCCACGGCTGGTTCGCGGACGAGGAAGTGATCGTCAGCGCCGGCGGCTCCGCCGTGATCGACCTGGTCGCCGCCGGCCTGGCGCCGAAGTCGGGGCATCCCGTGCGCGCGCTGCTCAGGTCTGGCTGTTACGTGGTGTCCGACCACGCTTTTTATCACGGCATGAATGCGTCGATGTGCCGCCGTCTCGGTTGCGGCGAAGCGTTGCATGCGGCGCTGGAAGTGTGGGCCAGCGTGCAGTCGCTGCCCGAACCGGGGCTGGCGATCCTCGCCGTCGGCAAGCGCGACCTGTCGTTCGACCTGCAAATGCCGGTGCCGCTGGCCTGCGTGCCGGCGCCGGGCGGCCAGCCGCAGCCGCTGTCGCGCGCCTGGACCATCACCGCGCTCAACGACCAGCATGCCTATCTGCGCTGGGAAGAAGGCGAGCATTGCCCGCTGCAGGTGGGCAGCCTGGTGGCGCTGGGCATCTCCCATCCTTGCACCACGTTCGACAAGTGGCGCTGGATGCCGCTGGTCGACGATGCCTATAACGTGGTCGACGCGATCACCATCAATTTCTAGAAAGTTCAACCATGATTACCCGCAAGGACTGCATCGCGCGCGATGCGCAGGACGCGCTCGCCCATTTGCGCGCCCACTTCGACCTGCCGCAAGGCGTGATTTACCTGGATGGCAATTCGCTGGGCGCGGCGCCGGTCGCGGCGCTGGCCCGCGCCCAGCAGGTGATTTACCGCGAATGGGGGCAAGACCTGATCCGCAGCTGGAACACGGCCGGCTGGTTCGACCTGCCGAAACGCCTGGGCGACCGGCTCGCTCCGCTGATCGGCGCAGGCGACGGCGAAGTCGTCGTCACCGACAGCACCTCCTTGAACCTGTTCAAGGCGCTGGCCGCCGCGCTGCACCTGCAGGCGCAAGACCCGGCGCGCGGCGCCCGGCGCGCCATCGTCACCGAGCGCGGCAATTTTCCGACCGATATCTATATGGCACAGGGGCTGGCGAGCTGGCTCGATCGCGGCTATGTCGTCAAACTGGTCGATTCGGTCGAAGAACTGGACAACGCGATCGATGCCGACACGGCCGTCGTCATGCTGACCCACGTCAATTACCGCAGCGGCTACCGGCACGACATGGCCGCCGTCAGCGCGCACGCCCACGCGCAAGGCGCGCTGATCGTCTGGGACCTGGCCCATTCGGCCGGCGCCGTGCCGCTCGATGTGCAAGCGGACGGCGCCGACTTCGCCGTCGGCTGCACCTATAAATACCTGAATGGCGGTCCCGGCGCGCCGGCTTTTATCTGGGTGCCCAAGAAACACCAGGCCACTTTTACGCAACCGCTGTCGGGATGGTGGGGCCACGCCGCCCCGTTCGCGATGGCGCCCGACTTCGCGCCGACAAGCGGCATCGGCCGCGCCCTGTGCGGCACGCAGCCGATCGTCTCGCTGGCGATGGTCGAATCCGGGCTCGACGTGTTCGCGCAGACGACGATGGCAGCGATCCGGATAAAGTCGCTGGCATTGACCGATTTATTCATCGAACTGGTCGAAAGCCGCTGCGCCGGGCATCCATTGACCCTGGTGACGCCGCGCGAGCATGCGCGGCGCGGCAGCCAGGTCAGTTTTACGCATCCGCACGGCTACGCAGTGATGGCGTCACTAATCGCGCGCGGCGTGATCGGAGATTACAGAGAACCGGCCATCATGCGCTTCGGCTTTACGCCGCTCTATACCAGTTACGTCAACGTCTGGGACGCGGTCGAAACGCTGAAGCAGATCCTGGACCGGCAAGACTACGACATCGCCGCCGAACGCGGCGCCGTCACCTGAACGGAGCGAGACAGTCATGATTGATAAGGAAATTGATAGATCCGGCCAGTGCCCGGTGCAAGGCCGGCAGCCGGACCAGTGGCACGGCGCGCAGATGGATTTCAGCGAATCGATGAGTTACGGCGATTACCTGGCGCTGGACCGCATTCTCACCGCGCAGCAGCCGCGCTCACCGGTGCACGACGAAATGCTGTTCATCGTCCAGCACCAGGCCAGCGAACTGTGGATGAAATTGATGTTGCATGAATTGCACGCGGTGCGCGCCAGACTTCGGCAAGGGGACCTGGCGCCGGCGTTCAAGATGCTGGCGCGGGTGGCGCGCATCATGGACCAGCTGGTGCACGCATGGGACGTGCTGGCGACGATGACGCCGGCCGAGTACACGGCGCTGCGTCCCTACCTG
The DNA here is from genome assembly GCA_040389645.1 of Pseudomonadota bacterium. Taxonomy (GTDB): domain Bacteria; phylum Pseudomonadota; class Gammaproteobacteria; order Burkholderiales; family Burkholderiaceae_D; genus Rugamonas. Next base: position 45,309 of record JAZJZT010000003.1, read on the forward strand.
GACGCGTCGTCCGGCTTCCAGTCGTATCAGTACCGCGAGATCGAATTCATCCTCGGTAACAAGAACCCGGCGATGCTGGCGGTGCATGCCAGCGCCCTGACGCACTACACGCGGCTGGGCGCGGAACTGCGCGCGCCATCGCTGTACGACGAAGCGATCAGGATGCTGGCGCGCAGCGGTTTTACCATTGCCTCGCAACGGCTGGAGCGCGACTGGACCCGGCCGACCGAAGCCGACATCTCGGTGCAAGCGGCCTGGCTGGAAATCTATCGCGATCCGCCGCACCACTGGGAATTGTACGAACTGGCCGAAAAGCTGGTCGACCTGGAAACGGCGTTCCGCCTCTGGCGTTTCCGGCACGTGACGACGGTGGAACGCATCATCGGCTTCAAGGCCGGCACCGGCGGCACGGCAGGAGCCAGCTACCTGCGCAAGATGCTCGACACGGTGCTGTTCCCGGAACTGTTCGCACTGCGCACCCAGTTATAACCACCACAGGAAGAAGACATGGAATTCAGCATCAAGGAACAGGACGCGCGCAGCGGCTGCATCGCCGTCGGCGTATTCGAACAACGGCGCCTGTCGGCCGCGGCAAGGGCGCTGGACGGGGAGGGTGCCATCACGCAGGCCATGCAATCGGGCGACATCGGCGGCAAGCCCGGTTCCACGCTGCTGTTGCGCGGTGTCGGCGGCATGGCGCGCGTGCTGCTGGTTGGCCTGGGCGAGGAAAATAATGTGACCGAAAACAGTTTCGGCGCGGCGGTGCGCGAAACCGTCAAAGTATTCGGCACGCTGGGCACGGCGCAGGCGACCGTCGCGCTGCCGCTGGACGGTGTGGCGGGGCGCGACCAGGCCTGGGCCATCGCCTGCGTGGTGACGGCGGCGCGCGACAGCGTGTTTCGCAGCGATGCGCTGAAAAGCCGCAAGGAACCGCCGGCAGCGGGCGTGCGGCGCATCGTGCTGGCCGCGAAGCCGAACGCGGCGGCCAGGGCGGCGCTGGCGCAGGCGCTGGCGATCGCCAACGGCGTGGCACTGTGCAAGGAACTGGGCAACCTGCCAGCCAATATCTGCACGCCGGCTTACCTGGCCGAAGCGGCCCGCAAGCTGGGACGCGACTGGGGCCTCGGCGTGCAGGTGCTCGGGCGCAGTCAGATCGAGCAACTCGGCATGCGTTGCCTGCTGGCCGTGGCCGACGGCAGCGACGTGCCGCCGCGCTTCATCGTGCTGAAACACCTGGGCGGCAAGCGCAATGCGGCGCCCGTGGTCCTGGTCGGCAAGGGCATCACCTTCGATTCCGGCGGCATTTCATTAAAACCCGGCGCCGGCATGGATGAAATGAAGTACGACATGTGTGGCGCCGCCGCCGTGCTGGGGGCTTTGCGCACCGTCGCCGAACTGGGTTTGCCGCTGAATGTGATCGGCCTGGTGGCGGCATGCGAGAACATGCCGTCCGGGCGCGCCGTCAAGCCGGGCGATGTCGTCGCATCGATGAGCGGCCTGACGGTCGAAGTGCAGAACACCGATGCCGAAGGACGGCTGGTGCTGTGCGACGCGCTCACTTACGCGGCGCGCTTCAAGCCGGCTGCCGTGGTCGACATCGCGACGCTGACCGGCGCTTGCGTGGTGGCGCTGGGCCAGCACCACTCCGGCCTGTTTACGCGAGCCGACGCGGCGCACGATGCGCTGGCCGGCGAATTGCTGGCGGCCGGGCGCGCCAGCGGCGACCTCGCCTGGCGCATGCCGCTCGACGACGCCTACCAGGAACAGATCAAGTCCGTGTGCGCCGATCTCGCCAATCTTGGCACGCCCGGCGCGGGCAGCGTGACGGCCGCCTGCTTTCTTGAAAACTTCACTCGCGGTTACAACTGGGCCCACCTCGATATCGCCGGCACGGCCTGGAAGCCGGGGGCGGCCAAGGGCGCGAGCGGCCGTCCGGTGCCGCTGCTGGCCTCCTTCCTGATGGCGCGGGCGCGCCGCTGATACCGCGTTTTGACCGGCCGCCGGCGCGTTTTATTAACTTGTAATTTTCATATTGGAAAGAAGTAGTTCTATCGAGAAATTGATCGACAGTTACTGACTATTGTTATAAAGTACGTGATTCCCGCTGGATTTTCATGGACAGGTTGGCATCGTCCGCCTGTCGGTTCGCCGCTTTATGATGGTTTCCCGCCTGCCTTACTGGCGGTTGGCGCTTGCGCGCTATGGTCAGGAAGAATTCTGTAATGCCGAAGGTACCACCCGCTCACCGTCGCTCCCCCCGATCTGTCGCTACCAGGCCTGACACCGGCATCGCCTTGCATTGCCGCTCCACCGCGGAGGTGGCGGTTTGATGGCACCGGGCCTTACGATGCGCAAGGCGGCCTGCCTGCTGGCCGCGCTCTTGCTGGCCGGCGCCGCCGGCGCCAGCGAACTGGTGGTCATCGTCTCAGCCAAGAGCCCGGTCACCGCGCTCGGCGCGCAGCAGGTGGCGGCCATCTTCCTGTCCGAAACCGGGCGCTATCCGCAGGGTGGCGAAGCCGTCGCCGTCGACCAGCGCCTCGGCTCCCCGATCCGCAACGAGTTTTACAGCAAGGTCGCTTCTCGCACGCCGGCGCTGATGAAGGAACACTGGAGCAAGATGATCTTCACCGGCCGCGGCCAGCCGCCGCGCGAGGTGCGCAGCAGCGCCGCCGTGCGCAAGCTGGTCGCGGCCAATCCGGCGATGATCGGCTACATCGAACCGGCCGCGCTCGACGCCAGCGTGCGCGCCGTGCTGGTGCTGAACTGATGCCGGGCCAGCGCAAGGGCAAGGAGACCACGCGCGCGCGCTGGCTGCGCCTGAGCCTGGAAACCTATGTCTCGCTGCCGCTGTTCACCGTACTGTTGCTGGGCGCGATCTGGACCGTGACGATGCATTTCATCGATACCGAGCGGCACAGCGCGCGCGTGGCGGCGGCCGAATCGGTGCGCGAACTGATCTCCACCTATGAGGCGCAGGTCGCGCGCAACCTGGGCGGCATCGACCAGGCGCTGAAGGTGATCGCCTACGCGGTCGAGCGCAAGGGCGCGGCCGGCGCGCTGGCCGAATTAAACCAGCACGGCTTGCTGCCTTCGGGCCTGGTGTTCGCCGTCACCATCGCCGACAGCCGCGGCAACGTCGTGGCCAGCCACCCGGCGGCGCGGCCGGCCGCTTCCCTGGCCGAGCTGCCGTACTTCAGGCGCCACCAGGAACAGAATGGCGACACGATGCAGGCCAGTCCGCCGATGCGCGCCGGCGCCGGGCGAGACTGGCAACTGCACTTCACGCGCCGCCTGAACGACGCCGCCGGCCAGTTCGCCGGCATCATCGTCATCGAAGTCGATCCAGCCTATTTCACCAGCGGTTACGAGCGCCGCCGCCAGGGAGAGCAGGGCGTGCTGGCGCTGGTCGGCAACGACGGCGTGGTGCGCGCGATGCGCATCGGAGAGCAGGTGACGTGGGGCCAGCAGGTCGATTTGCGCGCCGCCACCGCCGATCCTGTCGCCAGTTCCTGGGACGGCGTGCTGCGCTACCTGATGGCGCGTCCCCTGAACGCTTTCGGCGTCACCGCGCTGGTCGGCCTGTCCGAGCGGGAGCAGATGGTCGCCTTCGAACGGCGCCGCCACGGCAACCTGTGGGAAGCGGGCATCGCCAGCGTGGTCGTGCTGCTGCTGGCGACGATGTTGTGGATCTGGTCGTGGCAGGGCGCGCGGGCGCGCGCGCGCATCCGCCGCGCGCAGGAAACCTATGCCGCCGCGTCCGAAGCGAACATGGACGCCTTTTTCGTGCTGCACTGCATACGCGACCGGCGCGGCGTGGTCGTCGATTTCCGGGTCGTCGCCGCCAACGGCCGCGCCGAAAAGATGACGGGCCTGAGCCGGCACCGCTTGCAGGCGCGCACGCTGTGCGACTGGCTGCCGCAGATCCGCGACAACGGCATCTTCGAGCAGCTGGCGCGCGTCAGCAGCGCCGGCGGCGTGCACGAGGAAGAACAGGAAAACCGCATGCCGCAGTTCGGCGCCAGCTGGCTGCACTGGCAGGTGGTGGGCGTGGAGGGCGGCGTGGTCGCGATCGTGCGCGACATCAGCGAGCGCAAACAGACGGAAGAACGCATCTTCCACATGGCGCACCACGACACCCTGACCGGCCTGCCGAACCGCAGCCTGATCGGCGACCGCCTGCAGCAGGCGATTCTGCACAGCCAGCGCAACGGCCGCCAGGTGGCGGTGGCTTTTATTGACCTTGACAGCTTCAAGATGGTCAACGATGGCCTGGGCCACAACGCCGGCGACGAATTGCTGAAGGAAGTGGCCGGCCGCATGACCGCCTGCGTGCGCAAGCACGACACGGTCGGGCGTTTCGGCGGCGACGAATTCGTGCTGGTGCTGCCCGAGCAAAACGACAGCGAAGGCGCGCTGATGCTGCTGCTGGAGAAAATCCGCGAAGCGGTGACGCGCCCGGTGGTGCTGGACGGCACCCCGGTGCAGGTCAGTTGCAGCATCGGTGTGGCGATCTATCCGCGCGACGGCGCCGACGCCGAAGCGCTGCTGATGAATGCCGACGCGGCGATGTACCGCGCCAAGGACACCGGCAAAAACAATTGCCAGTTCTATACGCAGGAAATGAACGCCAGCCTCGAAGAAAAACTGGAACTGATGGATGACTTGCGCACGGCGCTGCACGCGCAGCAGTTCCGCGTGCAGTACCAGCCCAAGGTCAGCCTGGAGACCGGCCGCGTGTTCGGCGTCGAGGCCCTGGTGCGCTGGCAGCATCCGCGGCGCGGCATGATGGCGCCGGACCAGTTCATTCCGCTGGCCGAGGAAAGCGGCATGATCGTCACGATCGGAGAGTGGGTCTTGCAGACCGCCTGCAACCAGGGCCGCGCGTGGCAGGATGCGGGACTGGAGCCGATCACGATCTCCGTCAACATGTCGGCGCGCCAGTTCGACGATGCGCGCCTGCTCACGCGCGTGGAGCGGGCGCTGGAACAGAGCGGGCTCGATGCGCAGTGGCTGGAACTGGAAGTGACGGAAAGCCTGATCATGCGCGACTTGCAGCAGTCGATCGCCAAGATGCGGGAATTGAAGGCGATGGGCATCTCGATGGCGATCGACGATTTCGGCACCGGCTATTCCAGCCTGGCCGCGCTGAAATCGTTCCCGATCACGAGCCTGAAAATCGACAAGACCTTCGTGCGCGACCTTGACAGCAGCAGCGACGACCAGGCCATCGCGCGCGCCATCATCTCGCTGTCGCACCAGCTCAATCTGCGCGTCATCGCCGAAGGCGTCGAAACCGTGCAGCAGCGCAGCTTCCTGAAGGACAGCGGCTGCAACGACATGCAGGGTTACCTGTTCAGCCGCCCGGTGGCGCCGGAACTGATCCAGGGCATGCTCGAAGCGCAGGCCGAGGCCGAGGCGGCGGAAACGGACGTGGATGCATTGGGCGAAACGGCAGCCTGACCTATGCATTACAATTGTCGGATCGCAACTTTGAAAGGCGGCCGCCATGAGCCAGTTTTCCGACGATATTTATACCGAACCATCGAATGTCGATGTCGACACGCTGAACAACCTGGGGCCGTTGCGGCCGATGGCGGGGATCTGGGAAGGCGCGCGCGGACTCGATATCAAGCCCAAGGCCGACGGTCCGCGCAAGCAGGCCTTCGTCGAGCGCATCGAACTGCAACCGATCGACCCGGTCACCAACGGCCCGCAACTGTTTTACGGGCTGCGCTATAACATCATGATCACCAAGCCGGAGCAGGTGAAAACCTACCACGAGCAGGTCGGCTACTGGCTGTGGGAACCGGGCACCGGCACCGTGATCCAGACGCTGGCGATTCCGCGCGGGCAGATCGCGATGGCGTCCGGCAGCGCCGCGCCGGATGCGAGGACTTTCGAACTGGTGGCGCGGCGCGAGTCGGACACCTATGGCATCCGTTCCAACCCCTTCCTCGAATACGGCTTCAAGACGGTCGAATACCGGATCAAGGTCACCATCAACGACGACGGCACCTGGGGTTACGAGGAAGACACCGTCATGCTCATTCGCGGCAAGGAAGACGAGCCGTTCCACCACATCGACCGCAACCTGCTGAACAAGGTGGCCGAGCCGACGCCGAATCCGCTGGCGCGCTGAGAACATTGTCATTCCCGCGAAGGCGGGAATCCCATTTGTGTCCCGAACGGCGCAGCTGAAATGGGATTCCCGCCTGCGCGGGAATGACAGCATCAAGGTCTGTGGTCTTAATTTAATGGCATTACCGTCTGACCCCGGCCTTTGCACTTGGTTTGGTATTTGCTCAATCCAGATCCCGCTGCTTGCGATACACCAGCCAGCCGGCAACGGCGGTGAACGCGGCGACGATGCCGGCCACGATCCAGAAGCCCATCGGGTCGTTGGCCAGCGGCACGCCGCCGACGTTCATGCCGAGCATGCCGGCGATGATGTTGATCGGCAGCGCCAGCACGGTGACGATGGTCAGCACATATAAACTCTGGTTATTCCCCTCGTTGACCTGCGCGGCGATTTCTTCCTGCAGCAGCTTGATGCGCTCCTGCAGCGACGCCATGTCGTTCAGCACGACGGCGAATTCCTCCGTCGCCTGGCGTACTTCCTCGGTGTCGGCCTCGCCGACCCAGGCCGGCGGGCGTTGCAGCAGCCGGAACAGGGCCGCCGGTTCCGGCGCCAGCAGGCGGCGTAAGCGCACCAGCACGCGCCGCAGCGCGCCGAGGTCGGCCCGCTTGTGTTTCAATTTGCCGGCCAGCAGGTTGTCTTCGATGCCGTCCACGCGCGAGATCGCGTCGCGCACGATCATCACCAGCGCGTCGGCCTGGTCGCGCAATAAATGGGTCAACAGTTCGACCGACGAGCGGATCGGATCGCCGCTGCGCACCGCCTGGCGCAAGCCGTCGATTGCCTTCAACGGCTGGCGGCGCGCGCTGATGACGACCTGCCGTTCCACGCTGAGCCACAGCGCGGCGATGTCGGACGGGTCGAACGCGAAGTCGTGCACGACATCGTTGATGACGGCGATCAGCGCATTATCCGCCAGTTCGATGCGGGTCGAGCGCTGGCCTTCATGCAGGCTTTCATAAAATTCCTCGGCCAGGTTCGTATGTTCCTTCAGCCATTTTTCGCTGGCCGTGTTGGCGAGATTGAAGTGCAGCCAGATGAATTCATCGGGATGCTGTTCGCGCTGCCGCAGCCAGTCGAGGGCCGCATCGGCTTCGATCGGCTCCGCATGCTGGCCACGCCCGAACAGGTAGCCGCAGATCTGGCCGGATTGGTCGGAGCCGTAGGCGGGCGCGGTGATCGACATAAAAACGTCTCCAAGGATAAAGTGGCGCAAGCATAACAAACAGGTGGGCGCCGCGTAAAAAATCAAATGCAAAGGCTGGGGTCAGACCCATGGGACTCGGCGTCCCCGTCTGACCCTAATGCCGTTAAGTTAAGCCACCGACCGTAGAGTTGTCATTCCTCCCATTGGGAGAAATGACTTCCCGCGAAAGCGGGAATCCCATCTTTTTGCGCCGTTTGCGACTCTAAAATGGGATTCCCGCCTGCGCGGGAATGACAAATTTGGCGCTAACTTAACGGCATTACCGTCTGACCCCGGATTGCGGTTCTGATTTATATAGCGAAATGCTGCACCGCAATGTAATTCACCTTTAGAATAGAAGCAACAGCTTTCATTGTGAAGGAGTGCACCATGCAGAACCGTCCATTCATTGCCCCCGTCCTGTTCGACGATCCCGCCGCAGCCCTGGCCCAGGTGCGCGCGATATACGACGGCAGTATCCTGCATTTGCGCCAGTCCATGCAGCGCTTCGTCGAAGGCGAAACACCGGCCGAACATGTGCGCGCCTGCTATCCTTTCGTGCGCGTGCATACCGATACCGTGGCGCGCGCCAACTCCCGCCTGTCGTTCGGCTTCGTCGCCGGTCCCGGCACCTACGAAACCACGCTGACGCGGCCCGACCTGTTTGCGCGCTATTACCAGGAGCAGTTCCGCCTGCTGTTGAAGAACCACGGTGGCAATCAGCAGGTGCAACTCGAAGTGGGCATCAGCGCGCAGCCGATTCCGATTCACTTTTCGTTTGCTGAACACGACCACATCGAAGGCAGTGTGCCGGCCGAGCGCCGCCTGTTGATGCGCGACGTGTTCGACCTGCCGAACCTGGCGGCGATGGACGACGGCATCGCCAACGGCACCCATGAAGTGGCGCCGGGCGAAGCGCACCCGCTGTCGCTGTTCACGGCGCCGCGCGTCGATTACTCGCTGCAGCGCCTGCGCCATTACACCGGCACCTCGCCTGAACACTTCCAGAAGTTCGTGCTGTTTACGAATTACCAGTTCTATATCGATGAATTCGTGCGCATGGGGCACGAGATCATGAACAGTCCGGCCAGCGAAGGCAGCGATTACATCGCCTTCGTCGAACCGGGCAACATGGTCACGCGCCGCGTCGGCCAGGCCGTGCAGCCGGGCGACGCGCTCGGCGCGCAGCCGCCGCGCCTGCCGCAGATGCCGGGCTACCACCTGGTCCGCGCCGACGGCAGCGGCATCAGCATGGTCAATATCGGCGTCGGTCCGGCCAACGCCAAGACCATCACCGACCACATCGCCGTGCTGCGTCCGCATGCGTGGCTGATGCTGGGCCATTGCGCCGGCTTGCGCAACACGCAGCAACTGGGCGATTACGTGCTGGCGCACGGTTACGTGCGGGAAGACCACGTGCTCGACGAAGACTTGCCGCTGTGGGTGCCGATTCCTCCGCTGGCCGAAGTGCAGGTGGCGATCGAGGCCGCCGTGGCCGAGGTGACGCAACTGACCGGGCACGATTTAAAACAGGTGATGCGCACCGGGACCGTGGCCAGCACCGACAATCGCAACTGGGAATTGCTGCCGCAGCGCACGCCGGAGCGCCGTTTCAGCCAGAGCCGCGCGGTGGCGCTGGATATGGAAAGCGCGACCATCGCCGCCAACGGTTTTCGTTTCCGCGTCCCGTACGGCACCTTGCTGTGCGTGAGCGACAAGCCGATGCACGGCGAGATCAAGCTGCCGGGCATGGCCAACCATTTTTATCGCGAGCGCGTCGACCAGCACCTGTGCATCGGCATCCGCGCAGTGGAACTGCTGCGCGAACTGGGCGTCGACAAGCTGCACAGCCGCAAGTTGCGCAGTTTTGCCGAAGTCGCGTTCCAGTAATGTCAGAAAAATCAGAGGCAAAAGGCCGGGGTCAGACCCCTGGGTCTGACCCCAGATTTTGCCTCTGGTTTTAATAGCGGAGTTGTTTGAGCGCGAAGAGGAAGCACAGCAAGACCTGTGATCCATGGATGGTAGAGTGGGATTCAAGTATGCAAAACACTTCGCACCGCCATCAGGTAAAAGCCGAGCGACAGCAGCGCCACCGCCAGCAGCAGCGAGAGCAGCGTGGCCGGGGTGCCGCTGGCGTGCACGATGGCGGCCACGGCCAGGGGGCCGGCCGCGCGCGATAACAGCGCCGGGCCGGCCAGCGCGCCGGAGATCGCGCCATAGTGCTTGCGGCCGAACAGCGTTTGCGGGATGGTGCCGCGCACGATGGTCAAAATGCCGTTGCTCATCCCGTACAGCATGCAAAACAGCGCTGCGGCCCACGCTTGCGCGCCGCACAGTAGCAACACCAGCAGCGCGGCGGGCAGGGCGCCGAAGGTGAGCTTGCCGACCGTCTGCGGCAGCGCCTTGCGGCCGATCGTCATTTCTCCGATGCGGCCGGCGACCTGCATCGGGCCGACCAGGGCCGACAGCCATACCGCCAGCGCCGCCGCGTGGCCATACTGTCGCAACAGCGGAATCAGGTGCACCGATAATGCCGAAAAAATGAAACTGTTGGCGGAAAACGCGAACGCCAGTTTCCAGAACGCCGGATGGCGCAGCGCTTCCTGCAGCGTGTGGCTGCGCGGCTCCTGCAACAGCTCTCCGCCGGGTGAGGCGGCGATGCGCGGAGCGGCGCTGTCGCCGAGCAGCAGGTGCAGCGGCATGCACAGCGCGATGTGCGCGATGCCATAGGCCAGGTAGGCGTCGCGCCAGCCGGTGACACCGTCCAGGTATTGCGTCAGCGGCCAGAACACGGTGCTGGCGAAGCCGCCGAACAGCGTCAGCGTCGAAATCGCCTGCCGGCTGCGCATGCCGAATGCGCGGTTGAGGGTGGCGAAGGCTGCTTCGTACATCGTCATTGCCATCGCCAGGCCGAGCAGCGTCCAGGCCGCAAAATAAGCGCCGACCGTCTGCGTGCGGCTCAATAAAATCAAGCCCAGGCCGCACAGCAGCGAACCGGAGGCCATCACCCAGCGTCCGCCGTGACGGTCCAGCAGCACGCCGACCGGCGTCGCGGCCAGGCCGGACACGAGCAGGCTCCACGAAAACGCGCCGACCACGACTTCGCTGCGCCAGCCCGTTTCGCGCCCGATGTCCGGCGCCAGGATCGCGATCGCGTAATACAGTGCGCCCCAGGACATGATTTGCGTGAAGGCGAGGATGGCGATGGTGCGCCGCTGTTCTGCGGGATGCATGACGGGGAAATGGAGTTTGGCGCGGGGTGTTGCGGCGGGGAGCGTCCGCTGCCGCAAACCCGGCGGGGCGAATCCGATTGCCGGGCCGGGCCATTGTGCGGCATGCGCGCATCGCTGGCAAGGTTGATCCAACGCAAATACCTGTCGCCGCGGCATGATAAAGATACTGGCGCAATAGATTATCCTGATGGATATCTTGCATGAAATAAATATCTTTTTAAAATTGATTATTTCATTTCAGACTAGCTAGACTGTGGAAGGCGACAGAATTGAAGGAGAGCATCCTATGTTGAAGAAGATTGGCGTTCCTCAAGTGCGGGTAGGTATGTATATCGAGCGGGTCTGCGGTTCCTGGATGGAGTCGCCGTTCTGGCAGAAATCGCTGTTGCTGACGGACGATGCCGAGTTGAAGAAGTTGCAGACCAGCCGTATCCGCGAAGTCTGGATCGATCTCGGCAAGGGCGCCGATGTGGAGGACGAGGAAGAGTTGCCTGATGAAGCGCCTGCGGCACCGGCGCCGCCGGTCAGTGCGCCTGTGCGCCTGGCCGACATCGCGCCGGTGCCGATGGCGCAGGAATTGGTGGTGGCGGCCAAGGTGTTGCGGAAATCCAGGGAAGCGGTGCACTCGATGTTTGGCGAGGTGCGCATGGGTAAGGCGGTCACGGTGGAAGACGCCTTGCCGCTGGTCGAGGAAATCACGACCTCGGTGATGCGCAACGCCGGCGCGATGCTGGGACTGGTGCGGCTGAAAAATGCCGACGACTATACGTATATGCATTCGGTGGCCGTGTGCGCGCTGATGATCGCGCTGGGGCGGCAACTGGAACTGGACGACGCGCAGATCCGCGAGGCCGGCCTGGCCGGCCTGCTGCACGATATCGGCAAGATGGCGATCCCGCTGTGGATATTGAACAAGCCGGGCAAGTTGAGCGACGAGGAATTTCACACCGTCAAGGGCCACCCGGCGGCCGGCCACAAGATGTTGGCGGCCAACACGGACATCTGCGCGATGGCGCTCGACGTCTGTTTGCATCACCATGAAAAAATGGATGGCAGCGGCTATCCGGAGCGCTTGAAAGGAGACGGCATCAGCCTGTACGCGCGCATGGGCGCGGTGTGCGACGTGTATGACGCGATCACGTCGAACCGGCCGTACAAGCAGGGCTGGTGTCCGGCCGAATCGCTGCGCCGCATGGCCGAATGGCGCGACCATTTCGACCCGGTGGTCTTTGCCGCTTTCGTCAAATGCATCGGCATTTATCCGATCGGCACGCTGGTGCGTTTGAAATCGGGCCTGGTGGGCGTGGTGGTCGAGCAGCCGGTCGGCAAGTCGCTGGTGCGGCCCAAGGTGCGGGTATTCTTTTCGGCCCGCTCGCAAACCTATGTGACGCCGCAACTGATCGACCTGGCCACGCCGGCCGCGGCGCACGATGAAATCGCGACGCGCGAAGATGCCGCCAAGTGGGGCTTGCAGGACATTAACCGATATTGGGCCGGCACGAGCACATGGGCCGGCGCGGCCGCCTGAGCCGGCATGCCGATGTCTGTGATTTCGCGCGATTTCACGCTTTTATGGATATCGAAAACGGTATCGAAAATGCTTAAAAATTGATTGGATTGAATTCGCAGCTCCCTCTAAGATGATCTCCAGGCAAGCGGATGCCAGATCCGCAATGCATAACTAATGACCTTGGAAATCACAATGAAGCGGATTTTAGATGAACGGGGCATGCCGCTGTTCGCCAAGCCGCCGGTGGCGTGAGCATGGGCGCGCCGCTCATGCCAGCGCCGTTCGGCACGACACCGGACGGCACGCCGGCCAGCCTGTACACGCTGGTCAACCGCAACGGCCTGACGGTGAAAGTGACCGATTACGGCGGCATCATCACTGAATTGCACGTGCCGGACCGGCATGGCGTGCTGGCCGATATTGCGCACGGCTTCGACGGCGTGGCGCCATATTGCGGCGACGTGCCGTATTTCGGCGCGCTGATCGGGCGCTACGGCAACCGCATCGCGCGCGGCCGTTTCGAACTCGATGGCCGCACGGTGCAGCTGGACGTCAACAACGGCAATCACCACCTGCATGGCGGCGAGCAGGGTTTTCACAAGGTGTTGTGGAAAGTGAAACCGTTCACCACCGCCGAATCGGCCGGCCTGGTGCTGACGTATTTCAGCCGGGATGGCGAGCAGGGATTTCCGGGCAATTTGCAGGTCGAAGTGCGCTACGAATTGAACAACAGCGACGAGTTGCGCGTGCAGTATCGCGCCACGACCGACCAGCCCACGCCGGTGAACCTGACGCAGCACACGTATTTCAACCTGGCCGGGCAGGGCGATGCGCTAGGCCACCTGCTGAAGATCCACGCGCAGCGTTACATACCGATCGATGCGGAATCGATCCCGCTCGGAGAACTGGCGCCGGTGGACGATACGCCGTTCGATTTCCGCACCCCGCACGTGATCGGCGAGCGCATTGGCGCCGACCACGCGCAATTGAAGAACGGCCTCGGATACGACCACAACTGGGTGCTGGACAAGCCGGCGCCGGGCTTGCTGGCGCTGGCTGCGACGCTGAGCGAGCCGCGCTTCGGCCGCGTGCTGGAACTGTACACGCGCGAGCCGGGTTTGCAATTCTATAGCGGCAATTTCCTCGACGGCACGCTCGATGGCAAGGGGCGGACCTATGATTACCGCAGCGGCATCTGCCTGGAACCGCAGCATTTCCCGGATTCGCCGAACAATCCTTCCTATCCGAATACGATACTGCGGCCGGGCGAGACCTATTCGACCGAGTCGTTGTACCGGTTTTCCACCCTTCCTTAATTAAAATCAGAGGCAGAATCTGGGGTCAGACCCATGGGTCTGACCCCGGCCTTTGCATCTGATTTTGATTCAACTAATACCGATTTCGATATCAATATCGATTTTTAATTCATTGGAAAGATATCCCAGCACTCTTTAGTATTCCTCCATCACAGCCCGCAGCGGATAAACGACCGTGCGGGAGAAAACTACCAGGAGGAATGCATGTCGGAGACGAAGAAAACAGTGGCCTTGCGCTCGGCACAATGGTTCGGGACGCAGGACAAGAACGGGTTCATGTATCGCAGCTGGATGAAAAACCAGGGCATACCCGACCACGAATTCCAGGGCAAGCCGATCATCGGCATCTGCAACACCTGGTCCGAGCTCACGCCGTGCAATGCCCATTTCCGCAAGCTGGCCGAACACGTCAAGCGCGGCATCTTCGAGGCCGGTGGCTTCCCGGTCGAATTTCCGGTGTTTTCGAGCGGCGAATCGAACCTGCGCCCGACCGCGATGTTGACCCGCAACCTGGCCAGCATGGATGTCGAGGAATCGATCCGCGGCAATCCGATGGATGCCGTCGTGCTGCTGGTCGGCTGCGACAAGACCACGCCGGCGCTGCTGATGGGCGCGGCCAGCGTCGATATTCCCACCATCGTGGTCTCCGGCGGCCCGATGTTGAACGGTAAACTCGACGGCAAGAGCATCGGTTCCGGCACCGCCGTCTGGCAGTTGCACGAACAGGTCAAGGCCGGAGAGATCTCGATGCACAAGTTCCTCGCGGCCGAAGCGGGCCACTCGCGTTCCGCCGGCACCTGCAACACGATGGGCACCGCGTCGACGATGGCCTGCATGGCCGAAGCGCTCGGCACGACCCTGCCGCACAATGCCGCGATTCCCGCCGTCGACGCGCGCCGTTATGTACTGGCCCACATGTCCGGTATGCGCATCGTCGACATGGTGTGGGAAGACCTGCGCCTGTCGAAGGTGCTGACGCGCGAAGCGTTCGAAAACGCGATCCGCGTCAACGCCGCCATCGGCGGTTCGACCAACGCTGTGATCCACCTGAAGGCGATCGCCGGCCGCATCGGCGTGCCTCTGGAAATGGAAGACTGGACCCGCATCGGCAAGGGCACGCCGACCGTGGTCGACCTGCTGCCGTCCGGCCGCTTCCTGATGGAGGAATTTTATTATGCCGGCGGCCTGCCGGGCGTGATCCGCCGCCTGGGCGAAGGCGGACTGCTGCCGCACAAGGATGCGCTGACCGTCAACGGCCGCACCTTCTGGGAAAACAATGTCGACGCGCCGGTCTACGACGACGAGGTGATCCGCACGCTGGACAACCCGTTGCTGGCCGACGGCGGCATCTGCGTCCTGCGCGGCAACCTGGCACCGCGCGGCGCCGTGCTGAAACCGTCCGCCGCCACGCCGGCGCTGATGCAGCACCGCGGCAAGGCCGTCGTGTTCGAGGATTTTGACCACTACAAGACACGCATCCTCGACCCGGACCTGGATGTCGACGCCAACTCGGTGCTGGTCATGAAGAATTGCGGCCCGAAAGGTTATCCCGGCATGGCCGAAGTAGGGAACATGGGCTTGCCTCCTAAACTGCTGGCGCAGGGCGTCAAGGACATGGTGCGCATTTCCGACGCACGCATGAGCGGCACCGCCTACGGCACCGTGGTTTTGCACGTGGCGCCGGAAGCGATGGCCGGCGGCCCGCTGGGCATCGTGCGCGACGGCGACATCATCTCGCTCGACTGCGCCAACGGCCGGTTGGACCTGGATATCTCCGATGAAGAGATGACGCAGCGCCTGGCCACGCGCGCCGAGATCAAGGTCGAAGGCGCGAAGTCCGGCTACCAGCAACTGTATATCGAGCACGTGCTGCAGGCCGACGAAGGCTGCGACTTCGATTTCCTGGTCGGCAACCGCGGTTCCGCCGTACCGAAACACTCACACTAAAATATCAGGAGCCCAATTATGCTGCTCGTACAATTCAAAACTGAAAACGGAGAGCGCCGCGTCGGCCTGCTGGAACAGTCGACGATCCGCGAACTCGAAGGCTACGCCACGACTTACGCGCTGGCGCAGGCGGCGATCCGCACTCAAACCGGCCTGGCGCAACTGGCGCAATCGGCCGTCGGCGCGCGCACCCATGCCTATGAAGACGTGGCCGCGGCCGGCCGCCTGCTGGCGCCGCTCGACCACGACGACAGCGCGCACTGCTACGTGACCGGCACCGGCCTGACCCACCTGGGCAGCGCCGACACGCGCGACGCGATGCACAAGAAGATCGGCGGCGATGTCGAGACCTTGAGCGATTCGATGAAAATGTTCCGCATGGGCGTCGAAGGCGGCAAGCCGGCCGCCGGCACCGCCGGCGTGCAGCCCGAATGGTTTTACAAGGGCGACGGTTCGATCGTGCGCGCCAGCGGCGAAGCCTTGCAAATGCCGGACTTCTCGCTGGACGGCGGAGAAGAACCGGAAATCGCCGGCCTGTACCTGATCGGCGACGACGGCCAGCCATATCGTCTCGGCTACGCGATCGGCAACGAATTCTCGGACCACGTCACCGAGCGCCAGAACTACCTGTACCTGGCGCATTCGAAGCTGCGCATGTGCGGCCTCGGCCCGGCGCTGCTGGTGGGCGAACTGCCCGAGCACATCGCCGGCACCTCGCGCGTGCTGGATGTCGAAGGGCGCGTGCGCTGGGAAAAGGCATTCGTCAGCGGAGAGCAGAACATGTCGCACACGATCGCCAACCTGGAATACCACCATTTCAAATATGCGCTGTTCAATCGTCCCGGCGATGTGCAGATTCACTTCTTCGGCACGGCCACGCTGAGTTTCGCTGACGGCGTCAGCGTCAAGCCGGGCGAAACCTTCGAAGTCGAAGCGCCGGCCTTCGGCCCGGCCCTGCGCAACCGCCTGGAAGTGACTCCGACAACTTATGCGAAAGTGAATCAATTATGATGATTACCGGTGAATCGCTGATCGGCGGTGTGAGCGTCAAGGGCAACGGCGGCTCCTTCCAGGCTTATGACCCAAGCCGGCGCGAATCCTTGCAGCCAGCCTTCCACATGGTCGACGCGCAGCAGATCGACCAGGCATGCCGCCTGGCCGGCGCCGCCTTCGACACCTTCCGCGCCACCAGCGACGAGGCCCGTGCCGTCTTCCTGGAAGCGATCGGCGCGCAGATCGTGGCGCTGGGCGATACGCTGATCGAGCGCGCGATGGCGGAAAGCGGCTTGCCGCGCGCACGTCTGGAGGGCGAGCGCGGACGCACCGTTGGCCAGTTAAAACTGTTCGCCGACTTGCTGCGCGAAGGTTCATGGCGCGACGTGCGCATCGACAGCGCATTGCCGGATCGGCAGCCGCCGCGCCCGGACCTGCGTTCGAGGTTGATCCCGGTCGGCCCGGTCGCCGTTTTCGCGGCCAGTAATTTCCCGCTGGCGTTCTCGGTGGCCGGCGGAGATACGGCGTCCGCGCTGGCTGCCGGCTGCCCGGTTGTGCTGAAAGCGCATTCGGCGCATCCCGGCACGTCGGAACTGGTGGCGCGCGCCGTGGTCAAGGCGGTCGAACAGTGCGGCCTGCCGGCAGGCGTGTTCTCGCTGCTGACCGGCACCGGCAACGGCATCGGCCAGGCGCTGGTTGCGCACCCGGCGATCCAGGCGGTCGGTTTTACCGGTTCCCGTTCCGGTGGCACCGCGCTGATGGCGGTGGCGGCGGCGCGTGCGCAACCGATTCCCGTGTATGCGGAAATGAGCAGCATCAACCCGGTATTCCTCTTGCCGCAGGCGCTGGCCGCGCGCGGCGACGCGATCGCGCAGGGTTTTGCCGCCTCGCTGACGATGGGCGTCGGCCAGTTCTGCACCAATCCCGGCCTGGTGCTGGGCGTGGCCGGAGCGGACTTCGACCGTTTCGCCAGTGTTGCCGCCGAAGCGTTGGCGCAGGCGCACGGCGCGCCGATGCTCACGCAAGGCATCAGCGCGAGTTACCAGCGCGGCATCGCCAGCCTGGAAGGACAGGCTGGCGTGACCACGCTGGCCAAGGCCGCGCAGGAAGAAGGGAAAGGTGCCCCGGCCCTGTTCATGACCAGCGCCGCCGCCTTCCTCGCCGAGCACGCGCTGCACGAGGAAGTGTTCGGGCCGGCCTCGCTGCTGGTATCGTGCCGGGACGTGGCGGAAATGCGCGAGATCACAGAGCACCTGGAAGGACAATTGACGGCGACTTTGCAACTGGACGCGGGCGATTTCGACGATGCGGCCAAATTGCTGCCTGTGTTGGAGCGCAAGGTCGGCCGCATTCTCGCCAACGGTTTTCCGACCGGCGTGGAAGTATCGACGGCGATGGTGCACGGCGGCCCGTTCCCGGCGACGGCCGACGGCCGCAGCACCTCGGTCGGCACCGGCGCGATCAACCGCTTCCTGCGCCCGGTGTGCTATCAAAACCTCGCCCAGGCATTGCTGCCGGAAGCCCTGCGCGACGATAATAAGCCAAGTGTCTGGCGCCGCCGCGATGGGGCGCTGGGGAAGGCTTAACTAATGCAAAATATATCCAGATAAAAGAAACTCTGTCGTTCCCGCGCAGGCGGGAACCCATACTTCGCATCCTGTCCTGCGCAATTTAAAGATGGGCGGTTAAGTGCTATGGGGGAAATGCATGCATTTCCCCTTCGCGGGAACGACAGGCAAACGGAGACTACATGACTAAACTAGCCACATTCCCCAGCCTGCACGGCAAGCGGGTATTTGTAACGGGCGGCGGCAGCGGTATCGGCGAAGCGATCGTCGCCGCCTTCGCCGCGCAGGGCGCGCAAGTCGCGTTTGTCGACATCGTGCGGGATGCCAGCGAAGCGCTGGTCGAACGCATCGCCGCGCTCGGCCATCCGGCGCCGGTGTTCCGTCATTGCGACATCACCGACATCCCCGCGCTGCAGGCGGTGATGACCGGACTGGCCGCGGAACTGGGCGACTTCGAGGTATTGATCAACAACGCCGCCAACGACCAGCGCCACGACACCGAGCAAGTCACGCTCGAATACTGGAACGAGCGCATCGCGATCAACCAGCGCCCGATGTTCTTCACCTGCCAGTCCGTACTGCCCGGGATGAAGCGCAATGGCGGAGGCTCCATCGTCAACATCAGCTCCATCTCCTGGCACGTCAAGGGCGGCGGCTACCCGGTGTATGCAACCACCAAGGCGGCCGTGGTCGGGTTGACGCGCAGCCTGGCGCGCGACCTCGGTCCGCACGGCATTCGCGTCAACACCGTGACGCCCGGCTGGGTCATGACCCAGCGCCAGCTCGACCTGTGGGTGGACGACGCGGCCGAAGCGGAAATCAAGAAGGCGCAATGCCTGCCCGGCAAGCTGATGCCGGACCACGTCGCCTCGATGGTGCTGTTCCTGGCCGCCGACGATAGCGCGATGTGCACTTCGCAGGAATATATCGTTGACGCGGGGTGGGTTTGATTTTTTCGAGCGGCCGATATTGGCACGAAAATCGCTGAAAATCAGAAGCAAAATCCGGGGTCAGACCCATGGGTCTGACCCCAGCAGTTGCCGCTGATTTTTGCTAGCGTTCCCGTTAATTCACGAAACCATTTATTTAAATACCGCCGCCGCGCAAACATCGCGTATACAGCCGCGCAGCCATGCGTGCGCCAGGTCGGCATGCAGGCGCGGGTGCCACAGCAATGACACCGTGATCTCGGGCGTCTCGACTGGCAGCGCAAAACTGTGCATGCCGGCGCGCAGGCTGGCGGTGTGCCGCTCGGGCACGCTGGCGATCAGGTCGGAGGCGCGCGCCAGCGACAGCGCGGTCGCAAAACCGCCGACGATGGTGGCGACCCGCCGTTCCAGCCCAAGCGCATGCAGCGCTTCATCGATTGCGCTCCTGTCGTGATCCTGGCGCGCGACGCGCACGTGACTGCCCGCCGCATAACGCGCCGCGCTGATTTCTCCTTGCTCCAGCGGATGGCCGCTGCGTACCACGCCGATAAAACGGTCGCGAAATAGTGCCTGCGTCCGCACTTCCGGACCGGTCGTCCTGCCCACCACGCCGGTTTCCATATCGACGCTGCCGTCGCGCAGCGGCGCGCTGTCCTTGTCCGGTTTCTGCATGAAGCGCAGCAGCACGCCGGGCGCTTCGGCGCCGACGCGGGCGATCAGGTCCGCTCCAAAATTCTCGACAAAACCTTCGCTGGTGCGCAGTGTGAACGTGCGCACCAGCTGTTTGAGGTCGAGTTTTTCGGCGGGGCGCAGCACCGATTCCGCGTCCTGCACCAGCTGGCTGACCTGCTCGCGCAGTGCGAGCGCGCGCGGCGTGGGCACCAGGCCGCGCCCGGCCCGCACCAGCAGCGGATCGCCCGTGGTCTCGCGCAGGCGCGCCAGCGCCCGGCTCATCGCCGACGGGCTAAGACGCAGGCGCCGCGCCGCGCGCGCAACGCTGCCTTCGGCAAGCAGCACATCAAGGGTGAACAGCAGGTTCAGATCGGGTGTCGGCATGCGGCAACCGTAGCACATTTTAGATATGACATGGCGTCAAACGCACGAATAACATGCAAGCAGTGCGTCTTCCGCCATGCATGACAAGAGACTAAGCTTCAGGTAGCTCCATTCCGGGGTCGCCATCAAGGAGCGCAAGTTGAAACCAATCGCCGCAGGACAAGACGCAACCGTTGCTGTAGACGCGCCATGGGCGCCCGGGGTGCGCGGTGCGCTGGCCAGCCTTTCCTTATCGATGTTGCTGTCTTCGCTCGGCACCAGCAGCGCCAATGTCGCGCTGCCGACGCTGGCGCAGGCGTTCGGCGCCTCCTTCCAGCAAGTGCAGTGGGTGGTCCTCGCCTACCTGCTCGCGATCACGACATTGATCGTCAGCGTCGGCCGGCTCGGCGATCTGACCGGCCGCCGGCGCCTGCTGCTGGTCGGGATCTTCCTGTTCACGCTGGCCTCCCTGCTGTGCGGCGCCGCGCCGACGCTGGGGCTGCTGATTGCCGCCCGCGCGGCACAGGGTCTGGGAGCTGCCGTCATGATGGCACTGACGATGGCCTTTGTCGGCGAGACGGTGCCGAAATCAAAAACCGGCCGCGCGATGGGACTGCTCGGGACCATGTCGGCGATCGGCACCGCGCTCGGTCCATCGCTCGGCGGCGTACTGATCGCCGGACCAGGCTGGCGGACGATCTTCCTCGTCAACGTCCCGCTGGGTATCCTGGCCTTGCTGCTCGCGCGCCGCTATTTGCCTGCCGACCGCCGTGATCCGAAAGCCGGGCAGGTCCGCTTCGACCATGCCGGCACGCTGTTGCTGGCGCTGACGCTGGCCGCCTACGCACTCGCGATGACGATCGGGCGCGGCCATTTTGGCGCGCTGAACCTGGCGCTGCTGCTGGCCGCCGTCATCGGCGTCGTTCTCTTCGTGCGTGTCGAGGCGAGAACCGCATCGCCGTTGATCCGCCTGGCGATGTTCCGCAATCCGGTGCTCAGCGCCAGTTTGACCATGAGCGCGCTGGTCTCGACGGTGATGATGGCGACGCTGGTGGTCGGACCGTTTTATTTGTCACGCGGACTCGGCCTCGATGCGGCGCTGGTCGGCCTGGTGCTGTCGGCCGGTCCGCTGGTCGCCGCGCTGGCCGGCGTGCCGGCCGGCCGCATCGCCGACCGTTTTGGCGCGCAGCGCGGCACCGTCGTTGGCCTCGTTGCGATGGCGGCCGGCGCCGTCATGCTGGCGATGCTGCCGGCAACGCTGGGCATTCCCGGCTACCTCGGCCCCATCGTCATCGTCACCGCCGGCTATGCGCTGTTCCAGACCGCGAACAACACCGCCGTCATGGCCGACGTCAGCCCGGACCAGCGCGGCGTCATCTCCGGCATGCTGAACCTGTCGCGCAATCTCGGGCTGCTGACCGGCGCCTCCGTCATGGGCGCCGTGTTCGCGCTGGCATCGGCGGCGGCCGACATCGCAACGGCGAGCGCAATCTCCGTTGCCGGCGGCATGCACACCACGTTCGCCGTCGCCGCGGTGCTGATTCTCGCCGCGCTTGCCGTCGCCGTTTATACCTGGAGGCAGGGAGCGCGCCTTTGATCCGATATCAATTCGGATATCATTTTTGATAAAAAATGAATTGGATCGCTATGCGGCTTTCTCCTACCATGTGTTCACAAATACATAACCAGGAGACAAGAATGACGATCACACGCAGAACTTTGTTGGGCAGTGCTTTGGTGGTGGCAGGGCTGATAAGCAGCGCCTCCGTTTTCGCGGCGAAGCCGCTGGTGATCGGCTTTTCGCAGGTCGGCGCCGAGAGCGAATGGCGCACCGCGAACACGGTGTCGGTCAAGGATGCGGCGAAGAAGGATGGTGTGACGCTGAAATTCGCGGACGCGCAGCAGAAGCAGGAAAACCAGGTCAAGGCGATCCGCTCCTTCATCGCCCAGCGCGTGGACCTGATCGCGTTTTCCCCGGTCGTCGAATCGGGCTGGGACACGGTGCTGCGCGAGGCCAAGGCTGCGAACATCCCGGTCATTCTCACCGACCGTTCCGTCAGCGTCACCGACCAATCGCTGTTCGTCTCCCAGATCGGTTCCGATTTCGTGGAAGAGGGCCGCAAGGCCGGCCGCTGGCTGATGGAGCTGGCGAACAAGACTCCGGAGCGCACGTTCAACATCGTCGAGTTGCAGGGAACGGTCGGCTCGGCGCCGGCGATCGACCGCAAGGTCGGCTTCGAGGAAATCATCAAGACCAATCCGAAGCTGAAAATTATCCGCACCCAGACCGGCGATTTTACGCGCGCCAAGGGAAAAGAGGTGATGGAAGCCTTCCTCAAAGCGCAGGGTAAAAACATCAACGTGCTGTATGCGCACAACGACGACATGGCGATCGGCGCGATCCAGGCAATCGAGGAAGCGGGCATGAAACCGGGCAAGGATATCGTCATCATTTCGATCGACGGCGTCAAAGGCGCGTTCGAGGCGATGCTGGCCGGGAAGCTGAACGTGACGGTCGAATGCAGCCCGCTGCTTGGCCCGCAATTGATGGAAGCGGCGCGCGCCGTCGTCGCCGGCAAGACGATACCGAAGCGCATCGTGGTCAACGAGGGCATATTCCCGGCCGAACTGGCGGCCAAAGAATTCCCGAACCGTAAATACTGATGGCCGCGCGCGACGTCGCGCCGGTGCTGGAGCTGGCCGGCATCCACAAGGCATTTCCGGGCGTGAAAGCGCTCAGCGATGCCGGCCTGCGGCTGTATCCGGGCGAAGTGCATACGCTGATGGGGCAGAACGGCGCCGGCAAGTCGACGCTGATCAAGGTGCTGACCGGCGTCTACACGCCGGAGAGCGGGAGCATCCTGCTCGACGGCCGGCCGATCCGGCCGGCCTCCACGCTGGAGGCGCAGCACCTGGGCATCAGCACCGTCTACCAGGAAGTAAATCTGTGCCCGAACCTGTCGGTGGCGGAAAACATTTTTATCGGCCGCTATCCGCGCCGTTTCTGGCGCATCGACTGGAAGACGATGCGGCGCCAGGCGGCCGTCATGCTGGAACAGATGGATATCGACATCGACGTGACGGCGCCATTGTCGCGTTACCCGCTGGCGATCCAGCAGATGGTGGCGATTTCTCGCGCGCTGAACGTCAAGGCGCGCGTACTGATCCTGGACGAGCCGACATCGAGCCTGGACGAGGCGGAAGTGCAGTTGCTGTTCGCGCTGCTGCGCCGCCTGCGCGAACAGGGCATCGCGATCCTGTTCGTGACGCACTTCCTGGAGCAGACCTATGCGATTTCAGACCGCATCACCGTCATGCGCAATGGAGAAAGGGAAGGGGAGTACGCGTGCAGCGAGCTGTCCCGCCTGGCGCTGGTGAATAAAATGATCGGCGCACCGGCCGATGCGGCCGCGCCGGGCACTGACGCTGATGCCGTTAAGTCGGCGGCAGATGCGTCATCCGGGATCGCGGGGCCGGCGCTCCGGAATGCCAATTCTTCGGCGAAGGCTGCGATGTCCGGGACGGCGCGCGGTCCCATCGAGCCGCTCATGGCCGGCGCGCCGCTGTTGCGGGCAAGGGGATTGGGACGCAAGGGCGCGCTGGTGCCGCTGGACCTGGATGTCGGCAAGGGAGAGTTATTGGGATTGTGCGGCTTGCTCGGCTCCGGCCGCACCGAGCTGGCGCGCTTGCTGTTCGGCGCCGACAAGGCCGACAGCGGCGGCATCGATATCGATGGCCGGCCGGGCGCCGCGCCGTTCGCCAGTCCGCGCGACGCGATCGCGGCGGGCATCGGATTCTGTTCGGAAGACCGCAAGCACGAGGGCGCGATTTTATCCTTGTCGGTGCGCGAAAACCTGGTGCTGGCGCTACAGGCGCGCACCGGTTTGCTGCGCGCGATTCCATTCCAGCGCCAGCAGGAACTGGCCGACGATTACGTCAAATGGCTAGGAATAAAAACCGCCAGCATCGAGACACCGATCGGTTCACTCTCGGGCGGCAACCAGCAAAAAGTGCTGCTGGCGCGCTGGCTGGCGACGTCGCCCAAGCTGATGATACTGGACGAGCCGACGCGCGGCATCGACGTGCGCGCGAAGGAAGAGATCATGGATTACGTGCGCACGCTGTGCCGCAAGGGCATGTCCATCCTGTTCATTTCATCCGAACTGCCCGAAGTCTTGCGCTACAGCGATCGCATGGTGGTCATGCGCGACCGCAAGGCCTGCGGCGAATACCTGCGCGGGGAGCTGGATGACAGTTCGGTGCTGACGGTGATTGCGGGGGAGGCGGCATGACGCTTGTGAGACCAGCCTTGGAAAATGAAAGTGCTTCGACTATGCCACCGACTTTAAAAGACCACCACCCTGTCATTCCCGCGCAGGCGGGAATCCAAGTTTGTTGCGCCGCCCAACATGCAAAATGGGATTCCCGCCTTCGCGGGAATGACAGGTATGCCACTGTCAATAAATATCCCGGTGTGAGCATGTTGCTGAATCATCCGCTCTGCAAACCCTTGGCCGCGCTGCTTGCGTTGCTGCTGATCGACCTGCTCTTCATCCCCGGCTTCTTCCACCTCGAATGGAAGGATGGCCACCTGTACGGCAGCGTGATCGATATCGTCAACCGCGCCGCGCCGCTGATGCTGGCCGCGCTCGGGATGACGCTGGTGATCGCCACGCGCGGCATCGACATTTCCGTCGGCGCCGTGGTCGCGCTGTCCGGCACGGTCGCCGCGATGCTGATCGGCGGCACGATGACGATGCAGAATGGCGTGCCCGAATACGCGGCGAACACGCCGATGGTCTGGGCGCTGTGCGCCGCGATGGGCGCGGCGCTGCTGTGCGGCGCCTGGAACGGGTTATTGGTCGCCACGCTCGGCCTGCAACCGATCGTCGCTACGCTGATCCTGATGGTGGCCGGGCGTGGCCTGGCCCAGTTGCTGACCGACGGCCAGATCGTCACCGTCTATTACAAGCCGTTTTTCTTCATCGGCAGCGGCTACCTGCTCGGATTGCCGTTCGCGCTGACCATCGTGGCCATTGTCTTCATCGCCGTGTCGCTGATGATGCGCAAGACCGCGCTTGGCCTGTTCATCCAGGCGGTCGGCATCAACCCGGTCGCGGCGCGGCTGGCGGGACTGAAAACGGCGTCGCTGATTTTCTTCGTCTACGTGTTTTGCAGCGTCTGCGCCGGCATGGCGGGGCTGATGATCAGCTCCAACATCAAGAGCGCGGACGCCAACAACGCCGGCCTGCTGCTGGAACTGGACGCCATCCTGGCCGTCACGCTGGGCGGTACTTCTCTCGCCGGCGGCAAGTTCAGCCTGGCCGGCAGCATGATCGGCGCATTGATCATCCAGACGCTGACCTACACGATCTACTCGCTGGGCGTGCCGCCGGAAGTAAACATGGTCGTGAAATCGGTGGTTGTGTTCCTGGTGTGCCTGTCGCAGTCGCCGGAATTCAAACAGTTGTGGCAGCGCGCAAGGAGTGCGGCATGAGCAGCATGGTTCAAACGGCGCGCGGCTTGTCGGCCGCGCCCTATTTTACGTCCCTCGTCACGGTGGGGTTGCTGGTGCTGATGTTCCTCGCCGGCGGCGCCGCCTATCCCGGCTTCCTGTCGATTCAGGTCATCTTCAACCTGTTGATCGACAACGCCTTCCTGCTGGTGATCGCCATCGGCATGAGCTTCGTGATCCTGGCCGGCGGCATCGACCTGTCGGTCGGTTCCGTGCTGGCGCTGGCGACGATGATCTCGGCCTGGCTGCTGAACGTGGCGCACTGGCCGCCGCTGGCGGCGATCGGCGCCGTGCTGCTGCTCGGTGCGGCGTTCGGCGCGGCGCAGGGCGCGCTGATCCATTATTTCAAATTGCAGGCATTTATCGTCACGCTGGCCGGCATGTTTTTGGCGCGCGGCCTGTGCTACCTGATCAGCATCAATTCGATCACCATCGACGATCCGCTGTTCGTCGCGATGTCGCGGACCCAGCTCGGTCTGCCGGGCGGTTTCATTTCGCCCGGCGTGTTGGTGGCGCTGTCGATGCTGGTGCTGGCGATCGGCGTCGCCCATTACACGGCGTTCGGCCGCGCCGTCTACGCCATCGGCGGCAACGAGCAGTCTGCGCAGATGATGGGCCTGGCCGTCGGCCGCACCAAGGTGCTGATCTATGCGCTGAGCGGTTTTTGCGCGGCGCTGGCCGGCGTGCTGTTCTCGTTCTACATGCTGTCCGGTTACGGCTTGCATGCGCAGGGCATGGAACTGGACGCGATCGCCGCCGTCGTCATCGGCGGCACCCTGCTCAGCGGCGGTTACGGCTATGTCGCCGGCGCGCTGTCCGGCGTGCTGATACTGGGCGCGATCCAGACCCTGATCGCCTTCGACGGCACGCTCAGTTCCTGGTGGACGAAAATCGTCATCGGCGGCCTGCTGTTCGTGTTCTGCGTCGTCCAGCGCCTGCTGTCGCTCGGCGCCAAGCAGCAGCCGTAGCGGTCAGCGTCAACAAATCCACCAGCCAGCGCTAGTGCCATTAAGTTAGCCCCAAATCTGTCATTCCCGCGCAGGCGGGAATCCCATCTTTTTGCGCCGTGTGCGGCTCTAAAATGGGATTCCCGCCTGCGCGGGAATGACAACGCTACGGTCAGCACCGGTTTCAATGGCAAGCCGTCTATCTTTTACCACAGTGCGCAGCGGAAGGGCGGCCGAAGCTTCGGCCGTTCTGTGGCAATGGCAGAATTGCATTACAATCCGACGGCAGCATCAAGTTTATCCCGCAAACCGCCGAAGACCCGGCGGCGAACCCCAGTTCCGCCTGTCAAGGGTGATATCCACATTGTCGATATCCTGAGGTTTTGATATCGGCAATGATATGATTTATTAATGGATACACTGAACCCGAACTGGTTTTTACGCGCCCGCCTGAAAACCCGCCAGCTGCTGCTGTTGATCGCGCTGGACGAACACCGCAATATCCATCGCGCCGCCGAAGCGCTGCACATGACGCAGCCGGCGGCTTCCAAGCAGATCAAGGACCTCGAAGAGATGCTCGACGTGCGCCTGTTCGAGCGCCTGCCGCGCGGCATGGAGCCGACCATCTACGGCGAAACCATGATACGCCACGCGCGCATGGCCCTGACGAGCCTGTCGCTGGCGCATGACGACGTGGTGGCGCTGAAGGCCGGCCTGGTCGGGCAGATCGAAGTCGGCGTCATCATGACGCCGGCGATGTCGCTGCTGCCGAAGGCGATCGCGCGCATCAAGCAGCACGCGCCGCTGCTGCGCATCGGCGTGCACCTGGAGCCGAGCAATGTGCTGCTCGGCATGCTCAAGCACGGCAAGCTGGACTTCATGATTGGCCGCATCCTGGAGCAGGACGGCACTTCCGGCCTGATTTACGAGGAATTGACGGACGAACCGGTGTGCGCGGTGGTGAGAATCGGCCATCCGATGCTGGACAACCCCGACCTGCAACTGCGCGACCTGGCCGACCAGCCGTGGATATTGCCGCCGCAAGGCAGCCTGCTGCGCCACCGCTGCGACATGATGTTCCGCCGCGCCGGCCTGGAACCGCCATCGAACGTGGTCGACACCACCGCGCTGCTGCTGATCACCGCGCTGTTGCAGCAGACCGATTCGCTGCATGTCTTGCCGCAGGAAGTGGCGCGCTATTATGAATCCCTGAACGTCCTCAGTATCCTGCCGATCGAGCTGCCCTGCAAAATGGACGCTTTCGGCATCATTCGACAACACGACCACCTGCTATCGCCCGGAGCCGAGCTGCTGCTGCGGGCGGTGCGTACCGCCGCCAAGGAAATTTACTAGAACATGGCCATCGTTTATTCCAGCCTGAATCACTCACTGCGCGTCCCGCTGGCCGCCGAAATCCACTCGCGTCCCTTCCTCAAATTGGACGCGCCCGAACTGGTCTCGCATTTCGCGGTCTACCGCAACGGCGACACCGGTTCCGGCGCGCCCACCGGCCATACGCAGCACGCCACGCTGGCCGCGCTGTGCAAGCATTTCGGCGTGGCCGGCCCGGCCCAGGAAGCCAAGTATTTTTATCACGATTTCGGCCGCTTCCGCCTGAAATGGGAGTGTCACACCGAGTTCTCGACCTATACCTTTGCTGAACGTCCCCTCGAAACGATGGCGACCGAAGAGGCCTTCGAACACATGCCGGTGACGCACCTGCCGCAGGAGTGGTTGCTGACCTTGCAGGGCAAATTGATGGTGGCCGCGCACGTGGTGCTCGAACGCGGCACCGCTCCCGTCGAGACGCTGCAGCGCGTGTTCGAGGGCACCACGCTGGCGGGCAGCCAGGTGATGCAGGGGGGAGAGTTGTGGAGCGACTTCGCGATCCAGTCCGACGGTTTCAGCCGCTTCGTCATCCGCGACGTCGGCATGCGCGCGCAGCAGTCCGGCCGCCTGGTGCAGCGCGTGCTGGAAATCGAAACCTACCGCATGATGGCGCTGCTCGGCCTGCCGCAGGCGCACCACGCCGCGCCGGCGCTGAACGCGATCGAGAGCGAACTGGTGACGCTGGCCGGCGCGATGGTGCAGACCGACACGGCGCAGGGCGATTCGGGCAGCGCCGACGGCGCCACCGAGCAGGCGCTGCTGGGTCAGATCACGCGCCTGGCCGCGCGCATCGAAAAGCTGTCGCTGGAAACGAGTTACCGTTTTTCGGCCTCGAAAGCGTATTTCAGGCTGGTCAACGCGCGCATCGAGGAGTTGCGCGAGATGCGCGTCGAAGGCTGTCCGACGGTGGGAGAGTTCATGGACCGGCGCCTGACGCCGGCGATGAACACGTGCGAAGCGCTGGCCAGCCGCCAGGAAGCGCTGGCGCGGCGCGTCGCCAACACCAATGACCTGTTGCGCACGCGGGTCGGCATCATCCAGGAACAGCAGAACCGCAAGATCCTGCAATCGATGAACGCGCGCGCGGCCCAGCAACTGCGGCTGCAACAGGCGGTCGAGGGCTTGTCGGTCGCGGCGATCTCGTATTACGTGGTCGGCCTGATCGGCTATTCGACCAAAGCGGCCAAGGCGCTCGGCCTGGTCGGCAACCCGGAAGTCGTGATCGGCCTGATGGTGCCGGTGGTGGCGGCCGGCGTCTGGCTGTCGTTGCGCAATATGCACCGGCGTTTGCATGCCGGGTAACTGACGTCCGGCGCATCGCGATCCGCGGGCTTGCGCCCGTACCTCGCGCCCGTATCCGTAATACCTGTCATTCCCGCGAAGGCGGGAATCCCATTTTTTCGCGCCGTTTGGGACGCGAAATGGGATTCCCGCTTTCGCGGGAATGACATTTCTACGGTCTTGATTAAGGGCTGGCGCACCTCTATTCCTCCTGTTTGTCGAACACTTCCTTGACCAGCTTGCGCAGCCAGATGTTGGCGGCGTCGTGCTGGTAGCGTGGGTGCCAGTGCTGGCGGATCGCGATCGGCGGCAACTGGATCGGCGTCTCGACCAGCCTGACGCTTTTGTAGCGCGCGAACTTGGTCGCCAGCTCGCTCGGCACGGTGGCGATCAGTTGCGGATTCTGTTCGATGATCATCGGCACGGTCAAAAAATGCGGCGTCGTCAGGTAGATCCGCCGCGTCCCCGCCAACTGGTCGATGACATTGTCGTAGCCATCCTCGCGCCGCCCGGACAGAGAGACGACGATGTGCTCCATGTCGAAAAACTGCGCGGCCGTCATCTGCGCGCCGATCTTTTTATTGTTGCGGTTGACGATCGTGACGAACGAGCGCGTAAACAATTGCTGCTGAAATAAGCCTTCCGGCATGAAGTGCAGCGATCCCATGGCCAGGTCGGCTTCTCCGCTCTCCAGCGCCGAAAAGATCTGGCGCGGCGGGATTTGAAGCGTGCGCAAAGTACACCCCGGCGCGGCCACGCGCAGCCGTTCTATCAGGCGCGGCAGGAAAATCAATTCCCCCATGTCCGTCATGCACAGGCTGATCAGCCGCTGCGACGTGGCCGCGTCGAATCCCTCTCGGGTCAGCATTTCGCTGCGGATCGTCCCCATCACCGTCAATAGCGGTTGCAGCAATTCCAGTGCGCGCGGCGTCGGCTGCATGCCGCTGCCCGTCTTCAAGAACAGCGGATCGCCAAAGAACAGCCGTAGGCGTTTCAATGCGTGACTGACGGCGCTTTGCGACATGTTCAATTCCTCGGCGGCGCGGCTGACGTTGCCAACCCGGATCAATGCGTCGAAAATGGGCAGCAGGTTCAGGTCCAGTTCAGCGTTATGTATGGTGTTCATAGTAGTCATGATGGTTTCGCGATTTACACATAATACGCGAACTCGTATCCTTGTTTTTGCCGACAAATGGATCGGCACCCACGACATCAGGAGATAGCACCATGACCGAAAAAAAATTCGCTTCGCAGGCCGACCTGGAAGAGAAGAAGACCAGTTTCATCAAGCTGTCCGACAATGCCTATGCCTACACCGCCGAGGGCGATCCGAATTCCGGCGTGATCATCGGCGACGATGGCGTGATGGTGATCGACACCACGGCCACGCCGATCATGGCGCAGGCGCTGATCCGGCATATCCGCGCGGTGACGGACCTGCCGATCAAATATGTCGTGCTGTCGCATTACCACGCGGTGCGCGTGCTGGGCGCGTCGGCCTACTTCAAGGAGGGGGCCGAGCAGATCATCGCTTCGCGCGGCACGTATGAATTGATCGTCGAGCGCGGCGAGCAGGACATGAAGTCGGAAATCGAGCGTTTTCCGCGCCTGTTCGCTGGCGTCGAATCGGTGCCGGGACTGAGCTGGCCGACCATGGTGTTCGAGAAGGAGATGACGATCTTCATGGGCAAGCTGGAAGTCAAACTGGCCCATATCGGCATGGGCCACACCAAGGGCGACACGATCGCCTGGATTCCCTCGCAAAAGATCTGCTTCTCCGGCGACCTGGTCGAATTCGACGCCGCCGCCTACACCGGCGACGCGCAACTGGAGGAATGGCCGGCGACGCTGGAAGCGCTGCGCGCGCTGGGCGCGGAAAAACTGGTGCCGGGGCGCGGACCGGCCCTGCTCGACACGGTCGCAGTCAACGCCGGCATCGATTACACCAGGGATTTCGTCGTCACGCTGCTGCAAAGCGCGAAGGAGGCGGTGGCCGCCGGCCACGATCTGAAAGCGGCGATGGCGCACGTGCGCTCCAAAATGGATCCAAAGTTCGGCCACGTCTTCATCTACGAACACTGCCTGCCGTTCGACGTGACGCGCGCCGTCGACGAAGCGAAGGGCATCAAGCATCCGCGCATCTGGACCGCGCAGCGGGACCAGGAAATGTGGCACGCGCTGCAGAATTAAAACGCGCCGGCGCAGTATTTATCTCCACATCATCCAGGGAAAAGAACATGGAAACGGATTATCAGCGGCGCGTCTTCGATTACGTGCCGAGCAGCGACCGCCACGCGGCGCAGCCTGCGCACTACCCGGTCATCGTGGTCGGCGCCGGCCCTGTCGGCCTGGCCACGGCGGTCGACCTGGCGCAGCAGGGCGTGCGCACCGTGCTGCTGGACGACGACAATACGCTGTCGAGCGGATCGCGCGCGATCTGCTTTGCCAAGCGCACGCTGGAAATTTTCGACCGCCTGCAGTGCGGTCAGCGCATGGCGGACAAGGGCGTCAGCTGGCACGTGGGCAAGGTGTTTTTCCGCGACCGGCCGCTGTACGATTTTGACCTGCTGCCCGAAAGCGGGCACCAGCGCCCGGCCTTCGTCAATTTGCAGCAGTATTACGTCGAGGGTTACCTGCACGAGCGTGCGCTGGAATTGCCGCTGCTGGAGATGCGCTGGAAAAGCCGCGTCGTTGCCCTGGTCCAGCACGACGGCTACGTGGAATTGACGGTCGCCACGCCGGACGGCGAATACAGGCTGCGCGCCGATTACGTGGTGGCGGCCGACGGCGGGCGCAGCGCGCTGCGCGGCTTGCTGGGACTGGAGAGCAAGGGCCGCACCTTCCGCGACCGTTTTTTGATCGCCGACGTCAAAATGAAGGCCGACTTTCCGACTGAACGCTGGTTCTGGTTCGATCCGCCGTTTCACCCTGGCCAGTCGGTGCTGCTGCACCGGCAGCCGGACAATGTCTGGCGCATCGATTTTCAACTGGGGTGGGATGCCGACCCGGTGCTGGAACAGCGGCCGGAGCGGGTCATCCCGCGCATCCAGGCCTTGCTCGGCAAGGATGTCGAATTCGACCTGGAATGGGTCAGCGTCTACACCTTCTGCTGCCTGCGCATGGACGATTTCCGCCAGGGCCGCGTGCTGTTCGCCGGCGATGCCGCGCACGGCGTGTCGCCCTTCGGCGCGCGCGGGGCGAACAGCGGCGTGCAGGATGCGGACAACCTGGCGTGGAAACTGAAACTGGTGGTGCAGGGCGCGGCGCCGCCGGATTTGCTCGATACCTATGCGGCCGAAAGGGAATATGCGGCCGACGAAAACATCCTCAATTCGACCCGCGCCACCGATTTCATCACGCCGAAAAGCGCGATCAGCCGCCTGTTTCGCGACGCCGTGCTGGAACTGGCCAGGGATCAACCGTTCGCGCGCAAGCTGGTCAACAGCGGGCGCCTGTCGCTGCCGTCGACCTATGACAATTCGGCGCTGAACACGGCCGACAGCGACGTTTTTGCGGCGGCCATGCGCCCGGGCACGGCCAGCGCCGATGCGCCGGTGACGGTCAACGGCGACGCGTCGTGGTTCCTGGCGCAGACCGGCAACGGTTTTTGCGGCGTGTATTTCAGCGCCCAGCCACCGGACGCGCAGGCGCGGCAGGCCGCCGATGCACTGGCGCGCCAGGCTGTCCCGGTGCGCACGCTGTTCGTGGTGCCGGCCGGGATGGCCGGGTCGGATTCGGCCGACGTGCTGGAAGACAGCGAAGGTTTATTGGCCGCCCGTTTCGACGCCGCGCCCGGCACATATTATCTGTTGCGTCCCGACCAGCATGTGTGCGCGCGCTGGCGCGGTTTCGATGCGGACCTGGTGCGCGGCGCCGTCGCCCGCGCGACGTACAACCATTCATGAGGAGAACGGCATGACGCAATTGATCCTGTCGCAAAATATCGCCGACTGCGACGGTTTTTATGAACTGCTGATCGATACGCACCAGGGCTTGAGCGATGCGCAAAGCCAGATGCTCAATGCGCAGTTGATCCTGCTGCTGTCGAATCACATCGGAGACGCGGGCGTGCTGCGCGAAGCACTGGCGCTGGCGCGCGCCAATGTGGATAAAACCGCCGTTTAGAAAATGTGCCGGATGCCCAGCGCCAGCGCGCGCGGATCGTCGCCCTTCGCCACCGCCATGCCACCGCTGGCCGCGCCGTTGATGGTGATGGCGGCGCTGGCCTGGTTTTTCGTCTTCGCGTAACCGGCGTAGGCCGTGGTGCGCTTCGACAGGTAGTGGTCGTAGCGGATCGCGTAGAAACGGGCGTCGGCATTGGCGGCGATGTCGTTGCGGTAGCTGCCGAAGTCCAGCAGCAGCGAGCCGGACGCCGTCGGGACGGTGGCGCTCAGTTCATAAAAGGTGGTGCCGGCCAGCTTGGCGTCGTCCTTGCGCTTTTGCACCACCACGCCGGTTTTCACCACGCCGAAGTTGTAGGCGCCGCCGGCCGTCCACCACTGGTCCGAATTGCTGGTGGAGGTCTTGCGTTCCAGGTAGGACAGGCTGGCGGAAAATTCACCCAGGTCGTACTGGGCCGAGCCGCCGGCCATGTTGCCGGTATGGCTTTGACCCGGCGTCGCATTTTCGCCCAGCGCATAAAATCCCTTCAGCGTGACGCCGGCGAAGGCCGGCGTCACATAGTTGATGGAATTGTTGACGCGCAGGATGGCGAGATCGGTGAAGTCGACCGACGCATTGCCCCATCCCATGCCGCCGCCCATGCCGTAGGTCGCCATCGTCGTGAAGGTCGGAGAATACTGGCGGCCCATGGTCAGCATGCCGTAGTTGCCGGACAGGCCGACGAAGGCCTGGCGGCCGAACAGCAGGCCGCCCTGGCCTAGAGAACCATCGTCGGCATTGATGCCCGATTCCAGGTGGAACAGCGCCTTGGTGCCGCCGCCCAGCTCTTCCGTGCCGCGGAAGCCGATGCGCGAACCGTAGATGCCGCCGCTTTGCAGCCGGTTCAGCGTGGCCTTGCCGTTGTTGCCGAGTTCGACGAAATTGTCGACCATGCCGAATACGGTGACGCTGCTTTGCGCGGCGGCGAGGCCCGCATGGCCGGCCAGCAGGGCCAGCGCGATAACTGTCTTGTTCATTGTTTTTCCTGTTGTGTATAAACTGTTTATGAAATAAATGGGCGTGGCGGGGCCACGGCCGGCGGGAAATGCCGCTGGCCGCTCTGAAACCTGGGGACCGGGAGTAATGCCATTAAGTTAAGGCCACAGACCGCAGATCTGTCGTTCCCGCGCAGGCGGGAACCCATAATTCGCATCCTGCGCTGCGAAATTTATAGAAAAACGGACAGGTGCTATGGGGGGAACGCATACATGGTATGGGTTCCCGCCTGCGCGGGAACGACAAATTTGGCGCTAACTTAACGGCATTAGGGGGCGGGAGTGGATTCAGGTCGCCGTCAGCAGGGCGGGGCGCCTGGCGGTGTAGCCGCAGACCTGTTCATAGGCGTGCGCCAGTTGCAGCAGCGCCAGTTCGCCCTGCGCCTTGCCGATGATCTGCAATCCCATCGGCAGGCCGGTCGGGCCGAAACCGGCCGGCACGCTGATGACGGGCAGGCCCGCCAGCGTGCCGGGCGCCACCACTTCCATCCAGCGGTGATAGGTGTCCATCGGCTTGCCGGCGATGCTCTTCGGCCAGTCCAGCGCGGCGTCGAATGGGAAGACCTGGGCGGCGGGCAGGACAAGATAGTCGTGTTCCTGGAACAGCTGGCGCAAGGCTTCGTACCACGCGCTGCGGTCGATCGATGCCTGGTAGATGTCGGCCCCGGACAGCTTCAGGCCAGACTCGATTTCCCAGATCGCTTCCGGTTTCATCTGCCTGCGCAACTGCGGGTTGGCGTACATGCCGCCGGCGATGCCGGCGATGACAAAGCCGCGCAGCGTCAGCCAGGTTTTCCACAGGCGCTCCATGGCGAATTTCGGTTGCACCGCCTCGACCTTGGCGCCGATCGCGGCGAAATGTTTGAGCGCGGCTTCGCTCAAGTCCATCACCCCCGCTTCCATCGGCAGGTAGCCGTTGAAGTCGCCCATCCAGCCGATGCGCGCACCCTTGAAGTCGCGTTCGAGCGAGCCGCGGAAAATGGCCGGATCTTCCTTGATCGACAGCGGCGTGCGCTCGTCGTAGCCGGCCTGCACCGACAGCAGCATGGCCAGGTCCGTCACCGTCCTGGCCATCGGGCCTTCATAACCGAGCTGCTGGTAAAACACTTCGTTGGTCGGGCCGAACGGCACCCGCCCCATCGAGGGACGCAGGCCGAACACATTGTTGTAGGCGGCGGGGTTGCGCAGGGAGCCCATCATGTCGCTGCCGTCCGCCACCGGCAGCATGCGCAGCGCCACCGCGACGGCCGCGCCGCCGCTGCTGCCGCCGGCCGTCTTGCCCTGGTCGTAGGCATTGAAGGTGGTGCCGAACACGGTATTGTAGGTGTGCGAGCCGAGGCCGAATTCCGGCGTATTGGTCTTGCCGACCAGGATGGCGCCGCTGCGGCGCGCGCGTTCGACGACGATGGCATCGGTCCTGGGCACATTGTTTTTCAGGATGGGGGAGCCGAGCGTGGTGACGATGCCGGCCGTCGCGGCCAGGTCTTTCGGCGCCTGCGGAAAACCGTGCATCCAGCCCAGGTACTCTCCTTTCGCCAGTTGCGCGTCGCGCGCGTCGGCCTGGCGCAGCAGGCCGTCGCGGTCCTGCAGCGTGACGATGGCGTTGACCTTGGGATTGATGCGCGCGATGTGCGCGAGATAGGCGTCCATCACTTCGCGGCAGGAGACCCGGCGCGCGCGGATGGCGGAGGAAAGCTCGCTTGCCGTCAGTTCGACCAGGGAGCCGCCGGCCGGCGTGCCCGGGTTGCCGCCGGCCGCCGCGGCGAATGCCGGCGGCAGGCTCGATATCGTCAGTGCCGCGCCGCCGCCCACCGCGCGGCCGATAAACCGGCGCCGTGTCATGCCGGCCGGCGCGGCCTCCGGCATGCCTGCCGTCTCATTGCTGTTCGTCTCGTTCATGTTCTGATCGTTGTCGTGAATCGGGACTTTCAGTGTAGAACCGGCAGCTTTGCGCAGGTATCCGCAATCCGCAAATGTGCCGGAGCGGGCGGCGCGGCCTATGCCTGCAACATGAAATCGCGCAGCGCCTCGGAAGGCAGCATGCCGAACTGGCGCTTGTAGTCGCCGGCGAAGCGGCTCGGATGTTCGTATCCGCACAATGCCGCCACTTCGGCGATGCTGGTGGCGCGCGCCTTGCCCGGCGGCGCGGCGCCAAGCTTGCGGATCATGCTGCGCGCGGCGTTCAGGCGCAGCGCCTTCAGGTACTGCTGCGGCGACACTTGCAGGCAGTTTTCGAAATGGTATTGCAAGGTGCGCTGGCTGACGTGCGTCGCGTTGCAGACGTCGGCGATGCTGAACGGCTGGTCGACGTGGGTGCGCATGTAGCGGATGGCCTGCTGCACCACGCGCGCCTGGCGCTCCGACGATTGCGGCAGCGTTGCGGCGCCGCGCTGCTGGCTCATGTTCAGTGCCAGCCAGATATTGTTCAACGCCGAATCGGCCAGCAGCGACAGCGGCATGCTGCTCGGCCAGGTCGCTTCCTCGCGCTGCAGGATCTGCGACAGCATCAGCCAGAAATGGCGCAGCATCATCGCCGCGCTGGCGTCCAGTTGCACCACCTTTTGCGCGATCGCGTTTTCCACCAGTTCCACGTTCTGCGAGCGCGTCGTTTCGTAAAACAGGTCGCGGTCCATTGCGATGCCGAGCAGGTCGGTGCTGCCGGTGGTGCGGAAATCGTATTCCCTGCCGCCTTCGAGCACGATCATCGACGTGGTGCTGACCTGGCGCCGGTTCACCTGCAAGGCATTGTCGGCATTGAGCACCAGGCCGAACACCAACTGGCCTTCCGGCGCGGTCACGCTTTCGTGCAGCGACTGGTTGGTGGTTTCGCCGACGATGGTGATGCGCGGGCCGTGCGCGGTGGAGACGCTGCCGACGAACTGGCCGCAACTGAGCTGGCGGTATTCCTGGCTCCAGCCTTGCAGCAGATCGGACTGTTCGTCGATGTCCTGGGCCTGCCAGCGGTGGATATGGGTCGTTTCGGTCTGCATGGTCGGGGAGGCGGGAATTGCATTGACGCTCTTGATGGTACTCCCTTGCGTCTTGCCAGGATATCCGGAATGCGCAATTCGGAGGCGCGCTGTGGCGGCGGCGACACGGCATTTGCCATCCGCGGCGGCCGGCAAGGGCGGCGGCGGATGCCTTGCGGCCGCCCGGATGCCCCCGGGTGCCGCCTGCCGGACTATTAAAACCCGCCATGCCATTGTGCGATCTGCCAGTTAGGGATAACGCCGGCGCAGCCGGCGCCATAAGCTGCTGGCCAGCGACCACGCGCGTGGTCGCCGCCATCGCCTGCTCATCGAGGCAATCCGGCGCCGCACAACAGAAAAATGAGGAGATCGACTTGAATGCACTGAAGATCGCGGCGCATGCCGCAGCGCGGCAAGGCCGGGCCGGCGGCGACGCCGTGCGGTATGCCGGGCCGGGGCCGGCCAAATGAGGGGCATGCGAAGCTTGCGCGATGCCTCGATCCGCTGGCGCCTGCTGCTGTTTTCCTGCCTGTTTTCGGCGGCGATTATCCTGCTCGGCGCGATGGGCATCTATTCCGGCCAGCGCGCGCTGGGCAGCATGGAACAGATTTACGCCAGCGATGCCAGGGCGATCGAGCTGCTGGCGGAAATTCGCAGCAACATGCTGGAGGCCGTGGTCACTTCCGGCATCATGCTCAATGCGCAACAGGAACAAAAGGCGGCCCTGCTCACAACGGCCGAGGGCTATATGCGCCATGCCGCCGACAGCTGGACGGCATATAAAAAAATCCCGGCCAGCCCGCATATCGCCGCCTTGAGCGCCAGGTTCGAACAGGCGTTTTCGCCGGCATTCGCCGAGACGGTCAAGCATTACCGGGCCGGTCATGCGGGCGACACCGCAGCCTTGGCGGAGGTGGAGGCGAAGATCGACCCGGTCTGGAATGCCTATGTCGCGGCCACCCAGGAACTGGTGAAGGCGAACAAGGAGCAGGCGCAGGGGCGTTACCAGGCCAGCGTCGATTTCCTTGGCTGGCAGACGCTGGTGGCGGCAATGTCGATCACCGGCGGCATCGCGCTGGCGCTGTATGTGCATCGCGATTTCGTCCGGACGCTGGTGCTGCCGCTGGAAGCGGCGGTCGGCAATTGCGAGCGCATCGCGGCCGGCGACCTGCGCGCGGCATTGCCGCCGGTGCGCGGCAAAAACGAGATCGGCCGCCTGATCTCCGCCTTCGCCACCATGCAGCGCGACCTGTCGCGCGCGGTCTCGGTGGTCAAGCACGGGACGCAGGAAATCAAGGCCGCCACGCGCGAAATCGCCGACGGTACGCTGGATTTGTCGCATCGTACCGAGCGCCAGGCCGCGTCGCTGGAAGCGACTTCGGCCAACGTACACGCGCTGGCCGACACCGTGCGGCAAAACGCCGGCAGCGCCGCGCAAGCCCTGGACATGATTCGGCAGGCCGGCGAGGTTGCGCACGAGGGCAGGGCGGCGGTCGCGAAAGTCATCGGGACGATGGGCCAGATCGAAGGCAGCGCGAACCGGGTGGCGGAAATCGTCACCGTCATCGAGGGCATCGCCTTTCAGACCAATATCCTGGCCCTGAACGCGGCTGTGGAAGCGGCCAGGGCGGGGGAGCATGGCCGCGGCTTCTCGGTGGTGGCCGGCGAAGTGCGGGTGCTGGCGCAGCGCTGCGCATCGGCGGCGCGCGACATCGGCCAGTTGATCCGCCAGTCCGGCACCGAAGTGCAAGCCGGCTGCATACTCGCGAACGACGCCGGCCGGACGATGCAGCGCATGCTCGATGCCCTCGCCGGGGTGTCCGCGCTGGCGGGGCACATCGCCGATGCGTCGCGCAGGCAGACGCGGGACATCGCGCAACTGAACCAGGCGGTGCTCGACATCGACGGCACCACCCAGCAGAACGCCGCGCTGGTGGAACAGGTCAGCGCGGCGGCCGGCTCGCTGGCGGGACAGAGCGATGCGCTGTCCGAGGCGATGTCGCTCTTCAAGCTGCAGGCGCAAGCGCCAGGCGCCATATCTCCGCCGCGCCGGCAAGGCCTTGCATTGTTTCAGTAAGTGGAATGCTGAATTAAGCCTGGTGCATATTCTCATTAATGGTGAATCAATCGATACTGTCTTTGCTGGCTTTTCAATTCAACCGACTTTATCCAAGGATGCATCATGAAACTGTACTTTCACCCACTGTCCGGTCACGTCCACCGCGTCCACCTGTTCCTGTCGCTGCTGGGCGCGGAACATGAGCTGGTGCCGGTCGACCTGACCAAGGGCGAACACAAATCTCCGGAATTCCTGCGTTTGAACAGCTTCGGCCAGTTGCCGGTGCTCGACGACGATGGCGTCGTGATCAGCGATTCGAACGCGATCCTGGTGTATCTCGCCAAGCGCTTCGGCCGCACCGACTGGCTGCCGGAAGCGCCGGCCGCCGCGGCCGCCGTGCAGCGCTGGCTGTCGGTGGCGGCCGGAGAGATCGCCTACGGTCCGGCCGCCGCCCGCATCGTCAACCTGTTCGGCCGCGACACCGACACGCGCGAGATGATCGCCCGCGCGCACCATATCCTGACACTGATCGACGCCGAACTGGCGGAGCGCGCGTGGATCACCGGCGCCGCGCCGACCATCGCCGATGTCGCGCTGTATGGCTACATCGCCCGCGCGCCGGAAGGCAATGTCGACCTGTCCGCCTACGGCCACGTGCACGCATGGCTGGCGCGGGTGGAAGCCTTGCCCGGTTTCGTGCCGATGGCGATTACGCCGGTCGGATTGTCCGCCTGAGGAGAACGATCATGAATGCTTCATCGACACTGGCGCTGCCGGCCTGGCACGCGGGGGAAATCGCCATGCAGCGCACCGTCGGCATGGCCGAACGGATGGCTGAAATCGGTCAGCGCGTGATGCGCGACTTCATGCCGGACCAGCACCGCGAATTTTTCGCGCAACTGCCGTTCGTGGTGCTGGGCGCGGTCGATGAAGCAGGCGACGCCTGGGCCACGGTGCGCGCCGGCCAGCCCGGTTTCCTGCATGCGCCCGATTCGTGCCGGCTGCGCGTGGCATTGCCGCGCGAGCCGGAAGACCCGGCCGACGCCGGCATGGAAGATGGGGATGCGATCGCCATGCTCGGCATCGAACTGCATACGCGCCGTCGCAACCGCATGAACGGGACGATACGGCGCGGCGCGGCGGCGGGATTCGATGTCGATGTCGTGCAATCGTTCGGCAACTGCCCGCAATATATCCAGCTGCGCGACCATGCGTACGTGGAACGGCAGGCGGGTGAGGGCGGAGCGGAGGCGCTCGTAGCGCTCGACGATGAAGCGCGCGCGCTGATCTCCGCCGCCGACGCCTTCTTTGTCGCCTCGTATGTCGAGCGTGAAGATGGACGCAGGCAAGTCGATGTGTCGCACCGCGGCGGCAAGCCGGGGTTTATTAAAATCGATGAAGGCGGCACGCTGACCGTGCCTGATTTTTCCGGCAACATGTTTTTTAATACCCTCGGCAATTTCATCGAAAACCCGCGCGCGGGCCTGGTGTTCGTCGATTTTTCCAGCGGAGACTTGCTGCAGTTGAGCGGCGATGTCGCCGTCTTGCTCGATGCGCCGGAAGCGGCCGGTTTTGAAGGCGCCGAGCGGATCTGGCGCTTCACGCCGCGCCGCATCGTCCGCCGCCGCGCCGCGCTGCCGCTGCGCTGGGCGGCACGGGCGGATGGCGCGTCTCCGGCAGCGCTGCGTACTGGTGGCTGGACGTGACGGGGGAAACGATGGCAGGCTTCGGCACCGGTGCGTAAGGTCGTGAGATTAATGCCATAGACCGTAGCTCTGTCATTCCCGCGAAGGCGGGAATCCCATTTTTTTGCGCCGTTCGGGACGCGAAATGGGGTTCCCGCCTTCGCGGGAACGACAATATCAAGGCCAACTAATACCTCAAATTACAGCATTAGCGCCGCTGCACGGCTGCGCGGCTATTCCCGCCTTGCCTGCGCCAGCGCCGCGAATGCGTCCAGCAGGATGCGGGCGCGGAAGGGTTTTAAAATTACGCGGTTGATATCGCGCTTGCGCAGCGCTTCGAGCAACTGGCTGTCGCAGCGCCCGGTCATGACCGCGATCGGGATCGCGCGGTCGCTGGCGCTGCGGCCTTCGCGCACCTGGTCGAGCAGGGACAGGTCGTAAGCTTCGCCGCAATCGATGGCGATCACGGCGCCGTCGAACGCTTGCTGCTTGAGCATCTGCCGCGCCAGCGCCATGCTCGCCGCTTCGTGGATATTGCCGAGTTCAAGCGAGCGCGCCGTCAGCGCCACGGTACGGCGCAACATGGTTTCCGGTTCCACCAGCAGCATCGCCGTGTCCTGCGCCGTCGTTTCAGGCATGGGCGACCTCCCGCGTCGATTGCAATTCCTGCATCACCAGTCCGCGCAGCGTCGACAGGATGGCCATCTCGATGTCGTCCAGCCGGCGCGGCCGGGTGTCGATCAGGCACAGCGTGCCGAGCGCGTAACCGTTCGGCAGCAGCAGCGGCGCGCCGGCGTAAAAGCGGATATGCGGCGCGCCCGTCACCAGCGGATTGTCGGCGAAGCGCAAGTCGTCGGCGGCGTCCGGCACCACCATGATCTCGGCGTGCATGATGGCGTGGCCGCAGAAGGAAACGTCGCGCCCCGTTTCGCAGGCGGTCAGGCCGACGTTCGACTTGAACCACTGGCGCTCGCTGTCGATCAGCGAGATCAGCGCGATCGGCACGTCGAATTCGGCGGCGGCGAATTCCACGATCTTGTCGAAGCGTTCTTCGCGCGGCGTGTCGAGGATCAGCAGCGCGTACAGCGCGGCGAGGCGTTCGGCTTCGTTGTCTGGAGTGGGGGCGGCAAGCATGGCGAATGGGGGGCGGTATCGATGGTGCCAACTGTACCAGATCGCCGGCCGCGCGCACACCGGTCGCTTGTCCAATACAAAACCGGATCGCATGTTGTATCCGTGCGCCGATAAAAATTAAACGGTCAACCACGCCGCATCTTCCTCGCTTAAAATGGTTTTCGTTTCCTCACCATCGGGGGCTATCTGTCGCGCATGGCACGCCGCACCAACGACAAACGGCAGGTCCGCCAGCCGTGGCCCCGGCCATGGCGGCCGGCGGCCCGTGCGCGCGAGGCGGGCGGGCAGCCCGATTACGATTCCTACGGTTCGCTCCTGCGCTTCAAGCGCCTGTTCGAGGAGCACCCGCATCCGATGTGGGTCTACGATGCCGTGACCTTGCGCTTCCTGGTGGTCAACGCCGCCGCCGTCCAGCATTACGGTTACACGGAAGCCGAATTCCTGGACATGACGATCATGGACATCCGCCCGCCGGACGAGCACGCGCGCCTGGCGGAGACGCTCGCGACCTTGCGGCAAGAGAGCGCGCAGCGGGCCGATTACTGGGTCCATTGCAAGAAGGACGGCACCCGTATCAGCGTCGAGGTCTCGTCGCACGCGCTGACGCTGGCCGGGCGGCCGGCGCGCTTCGTGTTCGCGCACGACGTCACCGACCAGCTGCGCATGGAAACGGCGCTGCACGAGTCGGAAGAGATGCACCACCTGGTGATCGACCATATCCCGCACCAGATCTTCTGGAAGGATCTCGATTCGGTCTACCAGGGTTGCAACCACGTATTCGCGCGCGCCGCCGGCGTGCCCGAGCCGGCCGCCATTGTCGGCATGCGCGATACGCAACTGCCGTGGGCCCACAATGCCGAGCGCATCGTGGCCGAAGAGCGGGCCATCATGGCCAGCGGCCGGGCGAATTTGAACCAGGAAGACCACATGCTGTTCGCCGACGGCAGCATGCACTGGTTCCTGATCAATAAATTGCCGCTGCACGACCAGCGGGGCCGCATCATCGGCGTGCTCGGGACGATCGAGGATGTCAGCGAGCGCAAGGATTACCAGGAACGGTTGGAGCACCAGGCCAACCACGACGCGCTGACGCAACTGCCGAACCGCAGCCTGTTCAACGACCGGCTGGAACAGGCGATCAGCTATGCGCAGCGCTACGAGCACACGCTGCTGGTCGTCTTCATCGATCTCGACAACTTCAAGCTCGTCAACGACAACCTGGGCCA
This sequence comes from Pseudomonadota bacterium, assembly GCA_040389645.1. Classification (GTDB taxonomy): domain Bacteria; phylum Pseudomonadota; class Gammaproteobacteria; order Burkholderiales; family Burkholderiaceae_D; genus Rugamonas. The sequence goes on from JAZJZT010000003.1 coordinate 88,523, forward strand.
CCATGCCGGCGACGAATTGCTGCGCATCGTCGCCGCGCGCCTGCGCGCCTGTGTACGCGAGACTGACACCGTGGCGCGCCTGGGCGGCGACGAATTCATGCTGATCCTGCTCGACGGCGTGGCCAGCACGCCGTCGCAAGCCTTGCTGCAAAAGTTGCTCGACAGCGTGTCGGCGCCGGTCATGCTGGGCGCGTCCGAGGTGACCATCAGTTGCAGCGTCGGCGTCAGCCTGTACCCGGGCGACGGCATCGATGCGCAACTGCTGCTCAAGCAGGCCGATATCGCGATGTACCGCGCCAAGGAAGCGGGCCGCAACCAGGTCCAGTTCTATGAATCGGCGATGCAGGCGCGCGTGGCCGAGCGCGCCGTGATCGAGGCTGAATTGCGCAATGCGCTGGCGCGCAAGGAATTGAGTTTGCACTACCAGCCCAAGGTCAGCCTGCGCGGCGGCGAAGTGACCGGCATGGAAGCGCTGCTGCGCTGGCATCACCCGACGCTGGGCATGGTGTCGCCGGCGCGCTTCATCGGCGTGGCCGAGGAGACCGGCCTGATCGTCGCGTTCGGGCGCTGGGTGATCCGCACCGCCTGCGCGCAGGCCAAAGCCTGGCAGATGGCCGGGCTGCCGGCGCTGCGCGTGGCCGTCAACGTCTCGGCGCGCCAGTTCCGCGACAAGGGCCTGGCCGACGATATCGTCGCCGCGCTGCACGACAGCGGTCTGGCTCCGCGCTACCTGGAACTGGAGCTGACCGAAAGCCTCATGATGCACAATATCGGCGAAGTCGTGGCCACCGTGGCGCGCCTGAAACAGCTCGGCATCGCGCTGTCGATCGACGATTTCGGCACCGGTTATTCGAGCCTGTCCTACCTGAAGACCTTCCCGCTGACCTACCTAAAAATAGACCAGTCTTTTACACGGGACATGCTGGGCGACCCGAACGTGGCGGCGATCGTGCGCTCGGTGATCGCGCTCGGGCACAGCCTCGGCTTCAAGGTCATCGCCGAGGGCGTCGAGACGGAGGCGCAACTGGCGTATCTGCGGCGCTACCAGTGCGACGAGATGCAGGGTTATTATTTCAGCCGCCCGCTCGACACCGGGGCTTTCGCCGCGCTGCTCGAACGCGAACAGGCGCTGCCGCCGGCGCAGCCGGGCGATCCGGCGCGCCGCACGCTGCTGCTGCTCGACGACGACGCCGACGTGCTGGCCGCGCTGGCGCGGCTGCTGCGGCGCGACGATTACCTGATCCTGTGCGCGCAATCGGCGCAGCAAGCGTTCGAACTGCTGGCCATGCACCCGGTGCACGTCATCGTCAGCGACCAGCGCATGCCGGAAATGAACGGCACCGACTTCCTCGGGCGCGTCAAAAAACTGTATCCCGATACGGTGCGCATCATCCTGTCCGGCTATACCGACCTGGAATCGGTGTTGAATGCGATCAATACCGGCGAAATCTACCGTTTTTATACGAAACCGTGGGAGGACCAGGTATTGCGCGAAAACATACAGGAAGCGTTCCGCTACCACCAGTTGTTGCACGGCATGGCGCCGTGAAAAGCGCCGGACGTTACAAAATAAGCATCCCGCTTTCATTGGAATTCAGGCAATATTCCCAATTGTTAAGTTAGTGTGAGGACGCCATGCACAAGGCAGGATTGGGACAGTGGATAAAACGCATAGCGCTGGGCCTGTTGGGCTTGCTGCTGCTGGTGGTGCTGGGCCTGTGGTTTTTCCTGCGCGGCAGCCTGGCGCAACTCGATGGCCGGCGCACCGTGCCGGGCTTGCAGGCCGATGTCTCGATCGCGCGCGACGACCGCGGCGTGCCGACCATCAGCGGCACCGACCGGCAAGATGTCGCCTATGCGACCGGTTTCGTGCATGCGCAAGACCGTTTTTTCCAGATGGACTTGCTGCGCCGCTCGGCCGCCGGAGAATTGGCCGAATTGTTCGGCCCGCGCGCCGTCCCCGTCGACCGCGACCACCGGCTGCACCGTTTCCGCGCGCTGGCCGAGCAGGCATTGATCAGCATGCCGGCCGCCGACCGCAAGCTGCTCGACCGCTACGTGGTCGGCGTCAACGATGGTTTGAACCACCTCGGCACGCGCCCCTTCGAATACGGCCTGATCGGGGTCGGCCCGCGCGCCTGGAGCGCGGCCGACTCGCTGCTGGTGATCTGGGCCATGTATTTCGATTTGCAGGGCGGGCAGGAAGCGCGCGAACTGGCGCGAGGCTGGCTGCGCGAACAGGGCACGCCGGAACAGCTGGCGGTGCTGTTGCCGGAAGCGAGCCAGTGGGATGCGCCGCTCGACGCCGCCGCCGTGCCGGCGCCGGTGACGCCGTTCCCGGACAAGGCGCCAGCCTGGTGGGGCCGCGCGGCGCCGGCCGGCGCGCCGAAGGTGGCGTCGGCCGAATTCGCCGACATGGTCGGCAGCAACAACTGGGCGGTGGCGGGCAGCCGCAGCAAGGATGGCGCGGCCATCGTCTCGGACGACATGCACCTCGGCATCCAGTTGCCGAACACCTGGTACCGCGCCGTGCTGCAGATACCGGACGGCCACGGCGCCACGCGCCGCGTGGTCGGCGTCACCCTGCCCGGAGCGCCGGCGGTGGTGGTGGGCAGCAACGGCCACGTGGCCTGGGGCTTCACCAACAGTTACGGCGATTACCTGGACCTGGTCATGCTCGGCACCGACGCCGGCAAGCCGGGCCAGGTGCGCACGCCGGCCGGCTGGGAAACGCCGGCCGCGCACGATGAAACGATTCTCGTCAAGGGTGCCCCGGACGAGCATTTGACAGTAAAAGTGTCGTCGCTCGGGCCGCTGCGCGAAGCAGGCGGGCGCACCTATGCGATCCACTGGATTGCGCACGAGCGGGAAGCGGTCGATGTCAGGCTGCGCCAGCTCGAAGCGGCCAGCACGCTCGACGAAGCGCTCGACGTGGCTGCCAATATGGGCATCCCGGCGCAGAATTTCGTCGCCGGCGACAGCAAGGGCAATATCGGCTGGACCATCGCCGGCGCCATGCCGCGCCGCGCGCAACCCGGCCCGGGTTCCACCTTCCCGCTGCCGGCCGACACGCAGGGCGCCGGCTGGCAGGGTTTATTGGCGCCCCAGGCACATCCCATCGTGCGCAATCCGGCCGCCGGCCAGCTGGCCACGGCCAACAGCCGCCAGTTGATCGGCGCCGGCGCGGAACTGCTGGGCGACGGCGGTTTCGACCTCGGCGCGCGCACGCACCAGGTGCGCGACGGCTTGACCGCGCTCGGCCCGAAAACGGATGAATCGGGCCTGTACGGCGTGGCGCTGGACGACCGCGCGATTTTTATCGGCACCTGGCGCGAGCGCGCGCTGGCCGTGCTCGACGCGCAAGCCGTGGCCGGCAACGCGCCGCGCGCCGAAGCGTTGCGCCTGTTGCGTACCAGCTGGAACGGCCATGCCGGCGTCGATTCCGTCGCTTACCGTTTTGCGCGCGGCTACATGTGGTCGTTGTACGAATTGGTGTACGGCGGCGTCAACGGCGAACTGGGACAATTGTCCAAGGGCGCCAACATGGCGTCGGCCACGTCGCGCTGGCCGGTGGTGCTGGCGCGCCTGCTCGACGAACGGCCGGCCGGCTGGCTGCCGGGCCGCTACGCCAGCTGGAAAGAACTGGAACTGGCCGCGATCGACTTGACGATCACGGATCTGACGCGGGGCGGCAAGCCGCTGGCGGCGGCCACCTGGGGAGAGCGGAATACGCAGGAAATCGCGCACCCGATCAGCGCCGCCGTGCCGGCCTTGCAGCGCTGGCTGGCCGCGCCGGCCGACCGGCTGCCGGGCGACAGCCACATGCCGCGCGTGGCCGGGCGCAAGTTCGGCCAGTCGGAGCGCCTGGTGGTGTCGCCGGGACGGGAAGATCAGGGCATTTTCAACATGCCGGGCGGGCAGAGCGGCCATCCGCTGTCGCCGTATTTCCTTGCCGGTCACCAGGATTGGGTCGCCGGCAAGGCCACGCCGCTGTTGCCGGGACCGTCGCGCCACATGCTGACGTTCGTGAAGTAGCGTGAAATGGCGCGTCAGCGGCCGGCCACGGCGTCGGCCAGCGCGCGCCGCAGCAGCGGGCTTTGCCAGTACATGATGTGCGCCAGCAGCGGGATGTTGCTGGCGCGGTCGCGCCAGTTGATGACGCGCCGTTCGCCGCGCCGGTGTTCGCGCGGCGGCAAATTATAAAATTGCAGGCGGCCGCTGATCGGGTCGTGGCGCGACCAGAGGTTGACCCATTTCAGGCCGCCGCGCTGCGCGAAGTCCAGGATCAGCGGTTGCATGTTGGCCGCCAGCGCTTCGCGCACATAGGAATCGCTCTGCTGCTCGCGGAAGATGAAAGCGGTCTTGTCGAGTGGAGAACCGAAGGTGATCAGGTGGCTGGTGCGTTCGCGCGCCTGCCTGCCGCATCCCATTTCATCGTCGAGCAGGATCGCGTTCAGCGTGTCGTACGCAATCACCGAGCCAAGTGAATGGCCGGCCACGATGATGCGTTCGTACAGCGGTTCGCCGTCGGCGCCGGGCTGCGCGTAGATGGCGCGCGCCGCGCCCAATGCGCGCTGCTGGATCGCTGCGCGCAGTTCGGCGAACTTGTTCGCCGTGTGCGGCGCGATATACGCGAGCACGTCGCCCAGGTAATCGACCAGGAAGCGCCGCGCCACGCCGTTGATGTACAGGATCACGGCCCAGATCAGCGTGACGGCCAGCGCCGGGAACGGAGAAACGTTCCAGCCGGCGGCGGTGTGGCCGCCCTGGTGCCGATACAGGTGGTACAGCACGGCCGCCCCGGTCGCCAAGGTGGCCAGCACGGTCAAGCCTAGCCAGGCGGCGATGAGCAGGTTCAGCCAGTGTTCGGCCGCTTCCTGCGCCGTCTTCTTGCGCAGCCCGACGCGTCGCAGCGCCAGCCAGTACAGCGCCGCGAGCACGGCGGCAAAGCTGCCGTAGGCGAGGAAGTCGCAGGTCAGATCGGTCATCAGTTGCGCGCTGGGCCACTCGCCGGCGCTTTGCGTGAGCATGCGCGCGGTGCCGACGGCGACGGCCGTGCCGCTCATCAGCGCCAGCGCGGCCAGCATCGCCATCAGCAGGATGAATGCCGGCAGCAGGGCAGGCGTGGCGGGGAATTCGCGTGGCGCGCCGAACAGGTAACGGTTGAATTTTTTCCATGACTTGTCGCAGCCGCTGATGCCCGCGTCCATCAGGAAGCTGAACACGTCGAGGATGCCGACCTTGCCGGCCGTCAGAGGCGCCCAGTACGTTTCGTAGACATGCACGCTGCGCAGGCCGGTGCCGACCGGCACCTGCAGTTCGGCGCGCGCCAGGCGTTCGCTGCCCAGTTCGACGATGCGCGTATCGACGCCGGGCGGCGCCGCGGCCGGGCCGGTGACGTCTTCGATATGCTTGCGCAGGATAGCGGCCACGGCATCGATCGATTCGAACGGCACTTGCTCGCCCATGCCGTGGCAGACGAAGATCGCGACCGGTTTCAGCGCGCCGGTCGCGGCAGGCGCCGGCGCCGCCGGCTGGGCCTGGATCTGTTGCGCCATTCGGGTCAGCATGGTGTCCTCCCTTTGGTAGCCTGGTCTCCCAGCATAGTCAGGAGTGCATGATCCGCCGTGCATTTTGTCACGGTTTGCGTCGATATCCGGGCGCTGGTGGGAGTGCCGTCAAGTTAAGAAAAAGCTGCGTACTGTTTGCACTAATCATTGCCAAAATCAGATGCAAACCCTGGGGTCAGACCCATGGGTCTGACCCCGGCATTTGCCGCTGATTGTTGCATGTGTATCGATCATTTTAACTTTGCCGTCTTACCTGAGGCGCGCTTCGACCAGGTCGACTTCGCGCACCAGCTTGCGCGACAGGTCGTCCGAGATGTGGCCGTGGCGCGCCAGGTTGAAGATGGCTTTGCGCTCGGCCTGCAAGGCGGCCATGCGCAGCGCGCGCTCGGCATGGTCGGTCTTGCGGAATTTGCGCACTTCATCCATTTCGGCCGCGTGCTCCACCAGCCGGTGTTTATACAGCGCGATGACGCGCCCGGCCGCCTGTGGGAACAGGTCGGCGTCGGTACTGGCCGACATCAATTCGATCTGTGCCCGCTCGATGGCGGCGATCGCCGCGTTGGCCGCCACTTCGCGCGCACGGTCTTCTTCCTGGCGCTCGTGCGGTTCGTCCGGGAAATCGACGCCGCGCAACAGGTGCGGCAAGCCGATGCTGGCCGCCAGCAGCGAGATCAGGATCACCGCGCTGGCGAGAAAGATCGTCAGGTCGCGCGCCGGAAACGGCTTGCCGTCGGCTAGCACCAGCGGCAGCGTCATCACGCCGGCCAGCGTGATGGCGCCGCGCACGCCGGCCAGCGAGGTCGCCAGCAGCAGCCTCCAGTTCGGCGCCGCCAGGTGTTCGCCATTTTTCGCGTGCCGGTACAGCGTCAGCCGCAGCGTGGCCCAGACCCAGATAAAACGCAGCATCAGCAGGCCGCCGCTGATCGAAAAGGCGTACAGCACCAGCCACCACGGGTTGTAGTGGCCGACGTCTTCCAGAGAGGCGCGCGCGCCGCGCAGGATGCTGGGCAACTGCTCGCCGAGCAGCACGAACATCACGCCGGTCAGCGAGAATTGCACCATGTCCCAGACGGCCGAGCGCTGGATGCGGGTCGCGGCCAGCGCGTGGCCGCTCAATTCGACATAACTCATCGCGATGCCGGCCGCCACCGCGGCCAGGATGCCGGACGCCTGCAAGTGTTCGGCCAGCAGGTAGGCGCCGAACGGCATCAACAGGTTGACCAGGATCGGCGAACCGGCCGGCTCTCCGAAGTGGCGCGCCAGCCAGCGCTGGATCCAGGTGATCAGCAGCGTCAGGCCGACGCCCATCGCCACGCCGCCGGCCGCCATCCAGGCGAAGGTCAGCGAGGCGGACGTCAGCGAAAAGCTGCCGGTCAGCGCGGCGGCGACGGCGAAGCGGAAGCACACCAGGCCGCTGGCATCGTTCAGCAGCGATTCGCCTTCGAGGATGTGCATCAGCCGTTTCGGGATCGGCGTGCGCGATGCGATCGACGAGACCGCGACCGGGTCGGTCGGCGAGACGATCGCCGCCAGCGCGAACGCCACCGGCAGCGGCATGGCCGGGATCATCCAGTGGATCAGCAGGCCGGCGCCGAGCACTGTAAACACGACCAGGCCGAGCGCCAGTTCCAGGATCACGACGCGGTCGCGCAGCAGGCCGCTCTTCGGAATCCGCCAGCCGTCGAGGAACAGCAGCGGCGGCAAAAACAGCAGGAAAAAGAATTCCGGGTCGAGCGCCACGCCGTGGCTGGAAAAGGCGGCGATGATGAAGCCCAGCCCGATCTGCATCAGCGGCAGCGGCACCGCGACCGGCAGCAGCCGCACAAAATACGCGCTGGCCACCACCGCCAGCAGCATCGCCAATACCGTTTCTATTGCATCCATCCCCATCCCTGATCCGTTGTTGCGATTGGAGCAATTATAGTGGCCCCGGCGCGCCGGGTCGGAAAAATGGCGGAATGCCAAGGCGCGTCAAGGCGGTAAGCCAAATGGGACTGGCAAAGCTGAAACCTTTCTGTCATAATCACGCCTTCTGCGGGAGTAGCTCAGTTGGTAGAGCGCAACCTTGCCAAGGTTGAGGTCGAGAGTTCGAGACTCTTCTCCCGCTCCAGAATATCGAAAAAAGGGAAACCCACCGGGTTTCCCTTTTTTTATTCCCGCGCGATTTTCTCCGGCTTCCTGCCATTGTTGTTAATTTAAAGCTATCATTGTCCGGCCTTACCCTTTCAACCTATTGTGGGAGATGACCGTGGCAGCGAAGACAATTCTGTTATTGACGGGCGATTTCGCCGAGGATTACGAAACCATGGTGCCGTTCCAGGCGCTGCAAATGGTGGGTCATACCGTGCATGCCGTCTGTCCCGGCAAGAAGAGCGGCGACAAGATCAAGACGGCGATCCACGATTTCGAGGGCGACCAGACGTATACGGAAAAGCCCGGCCACCAGTTCGCGCTCAATGCCAGTTTCGACGACGTCGATGTCGCGCACTACGACGCGCTGGTTGTCGCCGGCGGGCGCGCGCCCGAGTACCTGCGCCTGAACCCGCGCGTGATCGAGATCGTGCAACAGTTCGCGCAGGCGGACAAGCCGATCGCGGCGGTGTGCCACGGGGCGCAATTGCTGGCCGCGGCCGACGTCATCAAGGGCAAAAAGATTTCGGCCTATCCGGCCTGCGCGCCGGAAGTGCGGATGGCCGGCGCGGAATTCGCCGACATCGCCGTCGACAGCGCCGTCACCGACGGCATCTTCGTCACCGCGCCCGCGTGGCCGGCTCACCCGCAATGGCTGGGGCAATTCCTGCAGCGCTTGGGGACCGAAATCAAGCTGTAATGTCGTCAAGTTAGCGCCAAATCTGTCATTCCCGCGCAGGCGGGAATCCCATTTTTTGTACCATTTGCGACTCTAAATGGGGTTCCCGCCTGCGCGGGAACGACAGATATCAGGCCGCGAGGTTGCGGCTGTGGAAGCGCAGGTGGTCTTCGATGAACGTTGAAATGAAATAGTAGCCGTGGTCGTAGCCCTCGTGCCGCCGCAATTGCAGCGGCTGCGCGGCCGCGAGACAGGCTGCTTCGAACGCTTCCGGATACAGTTGCTCGGCCAGGAATTTGTCATTTAAACCCTGGTCGATCAGGATACCTCGCGGGAACGGCGTACGCAGCGATTCCATCAGCACACTGGCATCGTATTCTTTCCAGCTTTCCAGGTCCTGCCCCAGGTAGCCATTGAACGCCTTCTGTCCCCACGGGCATTGCATCGGCGCGGCGATCGGCGCGAAGGCGGATACGGAGCGGAACACGTCGGGACTTTTCAGCGCCAAGGTCAGCGCGCCGTGGCCTCCCATCGAATGGCCGAAGATGCCCAGGCGGACGCTGTCGACCGGCAGCTCGCGCGCCACCAGTTCGCGCAATTCGTGCACGTAGCTGGCCATCCGGTAGTGCCTGTCCCATGGCGCCTGTGTCGCATCCAGGTAAAAGCCGGCGCCGGCGCCGAAGTCCCAGGCGTCGGTTTCGCCGGGAATGGCGGCGCCGCGCGGACTGGTGTCCGGCGCGATCAGGATCAGTCCCAGTTCGGCCGCCACGCGCTGCGCGCCAGCTTTGATCGTAAATGTCTCTTCGGTGCAGGTCAGTCCGGCCAGGTAAAACAGCGTGGGCAGCTTGCTGCCATCCGCATGCGCGGGGATGAAGGCGGAAAAACGCATCGGCAAGCCGGTCTCACGGCTGTCGTGCCTGTAAAAACGTTGAACGCCGCCGAAGCAGGCGTGTTCGCTGATCAGTTCCAGCATCGGGTTTTCCTCGGTTTGGGTTCACATTGGGCGGCGTCGATTGTACCGCCTGCGCGCCGCTCTTGCGGCAAGCGTGGGGTGCGCCATCTTTCAGGTGCTTCCAATAAAGTGATGGCGTCGTGCTACTGTGATTGACGCGCTCAGGCGTCACCTTGGGAGGAGTATATGCCGGATCTTCTGGTCGTCAGCGCTGAACTGGCGTGGCCGTTCGCGATCGCACTGGCCTGGCTGGCGGGAGAGTGGATGCACCGCTGGACCGGTGTGCCGCGCATCAGCGTCTATGGCCTGGCCGGCTTCGCCGTGGCGCAGGCGTTTCCGCAATTTTTCACCAGCGAGAGTTCCAGTCCCGTCACCTTGCTGGCCAACGTCGCCTTCGGCCTGATCCTGTTCGAATTCGGCTACCGCATCAACCTGCACTGGCTGCGCATCAATCCGTGGATCGCCGTCAGCGGCCTGGCTGAATCGGCCGCCACCTTCAGCGTGGTCTACCTGATCGCGCATGTCACCGGCATGCCCTCGCTGACGGCGCTGCTGCTGGCGTCGCTGGCGATGTCGACGTCACCGGCCGGCGTGCTGCGCGTGATCAACGAGCAGCACAGCGCGGGGCAGGTGACCGAGCGCGTGCTGCACCTGGTCGCCATCAATTGCGTGCTGGCCGTGTTCGTGTTCAAGGTAGTGGTGGGGGTCTGGGTGTTCCGCACGTCCGGCAGCCTGGCGCAGGCGATTTCGCACAGCGCGATCGAACTGCTGGCGTCGGCCGTGCTGGGCGGCGTCTTCGGCGTGGCGGTGCCGGCCATGCTGCGCCAGCTGGGCAAGGTCACGCAGGACGGCACCGTTGCTTTCGCTTTGAGCGTGGTGCTGCTGGTGGTGATCACGCACGCGGCCAACCTTTCTCCGGTGCTCGCCACGCTGACCTTCGGCCTGATGGCGCGTCACCGGCGCATCGCCTTCAGTCGCACCGAGCGCAATTTCGGCGCCATCGGCGAATTGCTGACGGTGCTGCTGTTCGTGTTCGCCGTGACGACGCTGGAATGGCAGCGCGTGGCCAGCGGCGCCGGCCTCGGCGTCGTGCTGCTGCTAGCGCGCTTCATCGTCAAGACGCTCGCCGTGGCCGTGTTCGCGCACGTCGGCGGCATCACCTGGCGCAAGGGTGCGCTGACCGGCGTGGCGCTGGCGCCGATGTCGGTGTTCGTGATTTTATTGCTGGAGCAGACCAAGTACCTGGGCATCGTGCTGGTCGATGAACTGGCCGCGCTGGCCGCGATGACGCTGTTCATGGAAGTGGCCGGGCCGATCATCACGCAGCGTGCGCTGATCTGGGCCAACGAAACGCAGAAAGAGGAGCACTGACATGCCGCTGGAACCTTTCAAGGCGTCGCAGCCGCTGACGATGGGCGTGGAACTGGAATTGCAGTTGATCGGTTACGCCGACTACGACCTCACGGCGTCCAGCCCCGACCTGCTGCACCTGCTCAGCCGCAAGCCGTTTCCCGGCAACGTCACGCCCGAGATCACCGAGAGCATGATCGAGATTAACAGCGACGTGCACACCAGTCACGCCGATTTGGTCGCGCAATTGCAGCTGACGCGCGACACGCTGGTGCAAGCCTGCGAGACACTCAATATCGGCATCTGCGGCGGCGGCACGCACCCGTTCCAGAAATGGTCCGAGCGGCGTATCTTTGAAAAGCCGCGCTTCAAGGAAGTGTCGGCGCTGTACGGCTACCTGGCCAAGCAGTTCACGATCTTCGGCCAGCACGTGCACATCGGTTGCGCATCCGGCGACGATGCACTGTTCCTGCTGCACTCGTTGAGCCGCTACGTGCCGCATTTTATCGCCCTGTCCGCGTCGTCGCCGTTCGTGCAGGGAGGAGATACGCTGTTCAATTCGGCGCGGCTGAATTCCGTGTTCGCCTTCCCGATGAGCGGGCGCGCGCCGTTCACGCTGCGCTGGGACGAGTTCGAGCACGGATATTTCGCCAAGATGGAACACACCGGCGTGATCAAGAGCATGAAGGATTTTTACTGGGATATCCGGCCCAAGCCGGAATTCGGCACCATCGAACTGCGCGTGTGCGACACGCCGCTGACGGTGGAGCGGGCCGCGGCGCTGGCCTGCTACCTGCAGGCGCTGTGCCGCTACCTGCTGCAGCGGCATGAAGCGGCGCCGGAGGAAGACGATTACCTGGTATATAACTACAACCGCTTCCAGGCCTGCCGTTTCGGGCTCGACGGCACCGTGGTTCATCCTAAAAGTTACGAAAGTCTGTCGCTGCGCGAAGACATTCTCACCACGCTGCGCAAGATGGAACCGCATGCCGACGCGCTGGGCGGCGCCGCCGCGCTGGCGCACCTGGTCGCGGTGACGCATACCGGCAGCGACGCCCAGTATCTGCGCGACCAGTTCAAGGAGAGTGGCAGTGTGGAGGGGGTGGTGGATGCGGCGGTCAGGCGTTTTCGGACCTAAAATCAGAAGCAAAATCCGGGGTCAGACCCCAGGGTCTGACCCCAGCCTTTGCCTCTGATTTTAAATATCAAAACCGCGTCTCGCGCGCCACGCGCAAAAAATTGTCGAGGATAGGCGTGCAGTCGAGCAGCTCGACGCCGCCGGCGCGGTGGAATTCCGGATGCCACTGCAAACCCATGACGAACGGCGCCTTGTTGTAGCGGATCGCTTCGACCATCTTGTCCGGGTGAGACAAGGCCTCGATCGTCATGTCCTTGCCCAGCGTCTTGACGGCCTGGTGGTGGATCGAGTTGACCAGCGCCTGCCCGCTGCGCGCCTTGAACATGCGCGCCAGCGACGAGCCGGCGGGGAAGGTGATTTCGTGGCGATGCCGGTCGTAGTCGTCGTGCACGTGCGCCATCGCATCGGGTACGTCGGACGCGATATCCTGGAACAGCGTGCCGCCGAAGGCGACGTTGATCAACTGGCAGCCGCGGCAGATGCCCAGCACCGGCTTGCCCGCCTCGACGAATTCATGCACCAGTTCCAGTTCATACATGTCGCGCGCGCGGTCGCCGTTCCACTCGGGCCGGGTCGGCGTTTCCGAATAAGTCTGCGGTGAGACGTCGGCGCCGCCCTGCAGCACCAGGCCGTCCAGGTGCTGCGCATAATCGCGCAGGCGGATGTTCGACGGGTGCAGCAGCCCCTCGGTATTCACGGTCGGCACCATGAACACGAGCACGTCGCGCGACATCACCCACTGCGCGATCGACTCTTCCAGGTATTGCAGGTTCTTGCTGCGCAGGCCTGTGGCGCCGGGTTCCGGGTGAAAGATGCGCGCCGAGATGCCGATGCGCAGCGGGCGCTGCATGATATGGCGCGTGGCCGCGGCCGCGATGCGCCGGTAGCGCGCCATGACGATGCGGCCCCACAGGCTGAAGACGGTGTCGCCCGGATCGAGATAGCGCGGCGTGCCGCCGGGTTCGCCCTTGCGGCGGTCCGGCCGCCTGGATTGCTGCTCGTCCTTGCTCATGTGCGTGCTTCCTTTCGATGGCCGCAAGGCCCGCGGAAGCGCGGCCCTGCCTACATATTGAACGGCAAGGGCTGCAAGCCGAAGCCTTCGTCGAGCACCTCGATGCATTGCAACAGGCCTTGCAGGCTGTCGTTCAACTGCGTCAGGTATTGCTCGTGCAATTTGCCCAGCGCTTCCGGCAGCAAGCCGCGCGCCGGCTTCGGCGCCTTCAGCAGCAAAGCCTTGCCGGCGTCGGACAGTTCGAGTTTTACCACACGTTGATCGTCGCGGTCGCGCGTTTTGACGACGTAGCCCTTGCGTTCCAGGCCATCGAGCAGGTTGCTGGTGGTGGTTTGCTGGATCGCCAGGCGTGCGGTGATCTGTCCCACGCGCAGTCCGGGCGCCTCCATCAGCTCCTGCATGATCCACAACTGCGCGCCGTTGACGCCGCACTGCTTCTCGATCCACAGCGAATGGCGCTGCGCCGCGCGGATCACGATGCGCAGCTTTTGCAGCACCTGCAAATCGAGACCGATCGGCGCCGGCGCCGGTTTTTCCTGTTTTTTTCTGGGGGCCATGCTGGAACGCTCCCTGCTCGCATCGGTTAATTAGTTGCGTTTAACGCATGAATCCACGAAAAGGTTTACCAAAAGCATCGTGGGGTCAGGCGTGACTTATTGACTTGTTGCTAGAGAAGTCAATAAGTCACGCCTGACCCCGGGTGGCATAAGTCAACAAGTCACGCCTGACCCCACAGGTGAAACCCACCGGTGATACCCGGTGATCCGCATGACCTCAGGTGAAACAACGCAACAAGTCACGCCTGACCCCAGGTAGCACAAGTCAATAAGTCAGGCCTGACCCCAGGGGGATTTAGTGGCCGAAATACAGGTCGTGCAGGCGCGGCAGGCTGATTTCGGCGGCGGGCTGGGACAGTACCACTTTACCACTTTGCATCAGGTAGACGTGGTCGGCGACGCCCACCGCGCGTTCGGTGTTCTGTTCGACCAGCACGATGGTACGCCCATCGCGCTTGAGCCGGGCCAGGATCTCGAACAATTCGTTGACGACCAGCGGCGCCAGGCCGAGCGAGGGTTCGTCGATGATCAGCAGTTTTGGGTCGGACATCAGGCCGCGCGCCATCGCCAGCATCTGCGCTTCTCCGCCGGACAGCGAGCCGGCCAGCTGGTTACGCCGTTCGCGCAGGCGGGGGAACATGGCGTAGGCCGCTTCGAGCCGCGGTTTTAGATGTGCGCGGTGCGCCTTGTTGTAGGCGCCCATGACCAGGTTTTCCTCGACGCTCATGTCGCGGAAAGTCATCCGGCCTTCGGGGATCATTGCCACGCTGGCGTCGGCCATGCGCCAGGTCGGCGTGCCGTTCAGGCGCTGGCCGTTCAGGCGGATTTCTCCCTGGCCGACCGGCACCAGGCCCATGATGGCGCGCAGCAGCGTGGTCTTGCCGGCGCCGTTGGGACCGATGATGGTGGTCAGCTTGCCCGTTTCGACCTTCAATGTCACATCCCACAGCACGTTGATGGCGCCGTAGCCTGCGCGCAGCTGGTTCACTTCAAGCATGGCCGGCTCCCGTGTAACTCTTGATGACGGCCGGGTCGCGGAACACCGCGTCCGGCGTGCCGTCGGCGATCAACTGGCCGAAATTGAGCACGGCCACGCGCTGGCACAGCTGGCTGATGGTTTCGATGTCGTGCTCGATGATGACGATGCCCACGCCGAAGCGTTGATGCAGATCCTTCAGCATGCCCATGAAGCGCCGCTTGCCGTTGGTTTCCAGCCCGGCCAGCACTTCGTCGAGCAGCAGCAGTTTCGGATCGGTCGCCAGCGCCTTCGCCACTTCCAGCGCTTTTAATTCTGTCAGCGCCAGTTCGGTGGCGGCGTCGCGGCCGGCCTTGCCGGCCAGGCTGGTGAAGTCGAGGATGTCGTCGATGCGCGCCTGGTCCACTTTGCCGGTACCGAAGCGCTGCGCGACGACCAGGTTTTCGCGCACCGTCAGTTCATGCATCGGTTGCGGGATCTGGAAGGTGCGGCCGATGCCGAGCTGCGCGCGGCGGTACATCGGCGTGCGCATCACGTCGTGGCCATCAAAACTGATGCTGCCGGAGGTCGGGCGCACCAGGCCGGAGATGGCGTTGAACAGGGTGGTCTTGCCGGCGCCATTCGGGCCGACCAGGCCGACCACGTCGTGGCTGCCGATCGACAGGGTCACAGCGTTGACGGCGACCAGGCCGCCGAAGCGCACCGACAGCTGTTTCAGTTCAAGCATGCTTTTTCCTTCCGAGGCTGCGCAGCAGCGGCAGCAGGCCGCCCGGGCTGAAGACGATCATCGCCACCAGCAGCACGCCCAGTACCAGTTGATGGCCGGTCGGGATCAGCGACTTGAATATCAATTGGTCGACCAGGAACACGACGACGGCGCCGGCGATCGGCCCGAGAATCGTGCGGTAGCCGCCGAAGATCGCGGCGACGATGGGCAAGGTCACCCACAGTGCGTTGAAGGCGTAGTCTGGTTCCAGGAAATTGATGTAGTGGGCGTTGAAGGCGCCGACCACGCCGCACATGAAGGCCGACACCAGCAGCATGGCCGCCTTCAGCAACGTGCTGTTGACGCCGACCACGCGGGTGGCGTCTTCGCTGTCGTGCATGGCGCGCAGCGCGAGGCCGTAATGGCTGGCGCGGATGCGGTCGTAGGCGATGGCGAAGGCGACGAGGATCGTCAGGATCACGAGATAGGCGCCGGTCTTGCCGCTGAAGTCGACGCCGAACACTGTTGGCAGCGCTGGGATGTTGGCGATGCCGCCGGAGCCGTTGGTGACGGACGTCCATTCGGTGGCGAGGATGCGGAAGATGTGGGCGTAGGCCAGGATCGCCAGCGCGAAATACGGGCCGCGCAGGCGCAGCACCGGCAGCATCGCGATCGACGCGAGCACCGCGCCGACGCCGCCGAGCAGCAGGCCAAGTGGCACCGGCACGCCGAGCCGGATGGTGCAGATGGCCGAGACGTAGGAGCCGACGCCGAAGAAGGCAGCGTGGCCGAAGCTGACCATGCCGCCCAGGTTGCCGAGCAGCGCCCACGACAGCGCGACGCCGCCGATGACGAGAGAAGCGACGACCAGGCTCATGACGTAAGGATTGGAGCCGAGCAGCAGCGGCACCGCGACATAGGACAGCGCCAGTGCCGCGACGATGGCGGGATTGATTTTCATCCACGCCTCCGCACGGCGCCGAACAGGCCGTTCGGCATGACGAACAGGACGAGAAGGAACAGGCTCATGCCGGCCAGTTCCTGCAAGGCCGAACTGGCCAGCGTGACGGTCAGCGCTTCGCACACGCCGAGCAGCACGGCGCCGAGCAGCACGCCGGGAATCGAGCCGATGCCGGCCAAGACCGTGATGATGAAGGCCTTGACGGTGAGCGCGCCGCCGTAGGCCGGCTGGATCACGCCGTAGCTGAACAGGGCCACGCCGGCGAATGACGCCAGGATGCCGGCGACAATAAACGACACCAGTTCGGTGCGGCCGGGATCGATGCCCATCAGTTTGGCGGCGTCGCGGTTGCTGGAGACGGCGCGCAGCGCGCGCCCGTACCAGCTGCGCGACAGCCACCACCACAGGGCGCCCATCAGCAACAGGCTGACGCCGAAGAAGAGCAATTCGCTGCGCATGCTGTAGAAGGGACCGACGACGAAGGCTTCCTGCAGCCAGCTGGAGCTGGTCGAACGCACGTCGGCCTTCCAGATCAGCAGGATGGTATTGGTGAGAATGACGCCGATGCCGTAGGTGAGGATCAGCGAATTGATTTCGCGGTCCTTCTTGATGCGGCTGACGATCAGGTAGACGACGCTGGCTGTCAGGCTGACGACCACCAGCGCGACCGGGATCGCGAACATCGGCCCCAGGCCCAGGCCGGATTCGACGGCGTAGGCGATGTAGGCGGCCAGCAGCACCATCTCGCCGTGCGCCAGGTTGATGATCTTCATGGTGCCGAACACCAGCGCCAGTCCCAGCGCGATCAGCGCGTAGGAGCCGCCCTGCAGCAGGCCGGAATACAGGGCTTGCAGTATCAGTTCCGTCATGTTGTTCTTCCGCGAGAATCAAAATCAGAGGCGAAATCTGGGGTCAGACCCACGGGTCTGACCCCGGCCTTTGCCTCTGATTTTTGATGTGCGATCACCACGGTAACGCCGGATAAGCCATCTTGCCGGTGGCGCTTTCTTTCGGCCAGACGATGACGATCTTCTTGTCCTGGTGTTGGCCCATGCGGTGGATGAAGTTGGGATTGTCTCCGTTGGCGGCGAACTGCACGCGGCCGATCAAGGTGTCGCGGTCGGTCTTGCGCATTTCCTCGGCCACGCCGCCTTTTTTGACAGTGCCCTTGTCGGCCGCGCGCGCGATCGCTTCGAACAGCAGCATCGATTGCACGTAGCCGAACTGGCCGAGGTAATCCGGCTCTTTCTTGTACAGCTGCTTGTAGGTTTCCGAGAACGCCTTGCCGTCGGCGGTTTCGAACGTGGCGGGGAAGGGTAGCAGCGCGGTGCCGAACACGTTCGGCATCAGGTCCGGGAATTCGGACGCCATCTTCGGCGTCGCCAGCGACCACACGCCGACCATCGCCTTGACCGGCGGTTTCAATACCCGCGCGGCGCGCAGGATGCCGACGTAATCGTTTTCATAACCGACCATCAGCACCACTTCGGACTTGTCCTGCAATTTGATCTTGTTGATGATCGGCTTGAAGTCGGTGATGGCCGGGTCGAACGAGTGCGTGGTGACCTTGACGCCTTTGGCCGTCAGCGCCTTCTGCACCGACAGCGACAAATCGGAAGTCGCTTCCTTGGTCGAGTAGACGATCGACAGCGACTTGGCGCCCATGTCGGCGAGCAGTCCGAGTACGGCTTTTTCGTAGCCGGCCGTGTTATTGATGCGGAAAAAATTCTTGCGCCCGCTGCTCACCAGGCTGTCGTCGACGCCGCCGGACGTGATGTACACCAGGCCGAGTTTATTGGCCGCGTCCGACGCGGGCGAGATGTTGTTGGAACCGTAGCCGCCGGTGATCGCCACCACGTTCTGGCTGGCCAGCTTTTCGACGGCGGCAATGGCCTTGGCCGGCGCCGATTCATCGTCGACGGTGATGATTTTGATTTTGTGCTTGCCGTTGCTCTTGTTGAAGACTTCGGCCGCGACCATCACGCCTTCCTGCATGCCGGCGCCCACGCGCGCCAGCGTGCCGGTCAGCGGCAGTTCGGCGCCGACCAGGAATTCTTCGGCCTGGGCGGAAGCGCCGAAAGCCGTCGAGACCAGCGCCGCTAAAGCGACCTTTTTGAGAGAGCTGCGGAGCACTTCTGTCACTGTGTCGAATGCCGTTAAGTTAAGGCCACAGACCCTAGAACTGTCATTCCCGCGGAGGCGGGAATCCCATTTTGTATGCTGGACGGCGCAACAAAAATGGGATTCCCGCCTGCGCGGGAATGACAGAATATGCGAAATTCCTGTGAATAGTTTATTCATGCGGATATCTCCTGTTATTGGTTTTTAGTGTGCGGCATGTCCTGCGCCAGTTGCCGCAACTGGCCTTTTAAAATCTTGCCGGTGGCCGCCGCCGGTAGCGTCGCCATGACGATGATCTCGCCCGGGCATTTATAGGGCGACAGCGCGCCGGCCAGGTAAGTGCGCAATTCTTCGCGCAACTGTTCGTGCGTGCCGGCGTGGCGCGGGTCGAGTTCGACGAAGGCGATCACTTCCTCGTTGCCGTCCGCCGCGGCGCGGCCGACCACGGCCGATTGTGTCACCGCCGGGTGCGCGTTGAGCACCGTTTCCACTTCCAGCGGGTAGACGTTGAAACCGGAGCGTATGATCAATTCCTTGGTGCGCCCGACGATGAACAGCGCGCCGTCGGCATCCTGGCGCGCGACGTCGCCGGTATTGAGCCATCCATCCGCATCGACCACGGCTGCCGTCAGTTCAGGCTCCCTGTAATATCCGAGCATGACGTTCGGACCGCGCACCCACAGTTCTCCCGCTACGCCGGGCGCGGTATCGACGCCGTCTGGGCCGACGATGCGCAGTTCGATGCCGGGAATCGCGTAACCGACCGAGGTGTCCGTGCGCGGCGCGTCGAGCCGGGTCTGGCTGATGGTGGGCGAACTTTCCGTCATCCCGTACCCGTTGTGCAGCGGCTGGCCGAACAGCTTTTCCACTTCCCGCTTCAGTTGCGGGTCCAGCGGCGAGCCGCCGGCGTACATGAAACGCAGGTTCGTCGCCAGCGGCACACCGGAGCCGCCCAGCACTTCGAGCAGGCGCGCGTACATCGCCGGCACGCCCTGCAGCACCGTCAACTCTTCATCCTTCAGGGCAGTCAACAGCGCGTCGACCGAGAAGCGCGGCGCCAGGTGCAGGCAGGCGCCCGCGTACAGGGTGCCGAGCATGACCGATGCCAGGCCGTACACGTGCGAGATCGGCAGCACGCCGTACGCGTGATCGTCCGGCGTCAGCCCGCGCAGCGTGCTGGAGACGGCGGCGATGAACAGCAGGTTGCGGTGCGACAGCATTACCGCCTTGGACTGGCCTGTGGTGCCGGTCGTGTAGATCAGCGCGGCCACCTGGTGCCGGTTGGAAGATTCAACCGGCTCGGGCAGGCAATCGGCATTGAGCGCGCCGACCATCCACGGGCCGAACAGGCCGGAGTCTTCCAGCACCGCGCCGTGGCGCGCGCCGTGCGCGGCGGCGTCCGGAGACGATGCGCTGGTATAGATGACGCGGCGCGCGCCGCAATGGTCGCGGAACTGGTCGATCTCGCGCGCCGACAGGCGGCCGTTGACGTTGACGATCCAGACGTCGATGCTGGCGGCGGCGAAGATCAGCGCGACCTGCGCCACGCAATTTTCTCCGACCACCATCAGGCGGTCGCCGGCGCGCACGCCCAGCTGGCGCAGCCGCGCGGCGGTGGCGTCGACCGTGGCGGCCAGTTCGCCGTAACTCCAGGTGCGGCCATTGTCGTGCAGCGCCGGCGCGTGCGGCGCGCGCGCGGCCTGGCGCCGCGGGATGTCGCAGATGCGCCCGGGCAGGCCGGCGAGCAGGGTCGGGATGTCCATCAGCCCTGCGCCGCCTTGATCATGTTGCGCGCGATGACCAGTTGCTGGATCTGCGAGGTGCCCTCGTAGATGCGGAACAGGCGCACGTCGCGATAAAAGCGTTCGGCCGCGTATTCGGAAATGTAGCCGGCGCCGCCGTGGATCTGCACCGAGCGGTCGGCCACGCGGCCGCACATCTCGGAGGCGAACAGCTTGCAGCACGAGGCTTCGGTCGAGATGTCTTCCTTGTTGTCGCGCCGGCGCGCGGCGTCGAGCACCATGCTTTTCGCGGCATAGATCTCGGCCTTGCTGTCGGCCAGCATGGCCTGGATCAATTGAAATTCCGAGATCGGGTGGCCGAACTGCTGGCGCTCCATCGCATAGCGCAGCGCATCTTCGAGCATGCGCTCGGCGGCGCCGACGCAGACGGCGGCGATGTGCAGCCGGCCCTTGTCGAGCACCTTCATCGCCGTCTTGAAGCCGACGCCTTCCTTGCCGCCGATGACGTTTACGGCCGGCACGCGGCAGTTCTCGAAAATGACGTCGCAGGTATGGGCGCCGCGCTGGCCCATTTTCTTGTCGATCTTGCCCAAGGTCAGACCGGGCGTGTCTCGGTCGACGATGAAGGCGGAGATCGCGCCGGCGCCCTTGCGGGTCGGATCGGTGCGCGCCATCACGGTGAAGATGTGGGCTTGCGGCGCGTTGGTGATGTAGCGCTTGGTGCCGTTGAGGATGTAATGCTCGCCGTCGCGCACGGCGGAGGTGCGCAAGGATGCCGCGTCCGAGCCGGCGCCCGGTTCGGTCAGCGCGAACGAGCCGATGATGTCGCCGGAAGCGAGCTTGGGTAAATAGTAGCGCTTCTGCGCCTCGGTGCCGTCGATGACGATGCCTTGCGAGCCGATGCCATTATTCGTGCCGATCAGCGAGCGGAACGCCGGCGACGTGTGGGCGATTTCGAAGGCCACGCGCACTTCTTCTTCCATCGTCAGTTGCAGGCCGCCGTAGGCTTCCGGGATCGACAGGCCGAACAGGCCGAGTTCGCGCATCTGCGCGACGATGGCCGGAGGTATCTGGTCCGTCTCCGACACTTCCTGCTCGTGCGGCACCAGCACTTCGCGCACGAAGCGGCGCAGGCTGTCGAGCAGGATATTCAGGGTTTCTTCGTCGCGTATCATCGCATCCTCATGTGGGGTTCAGCCTCGGCCGAGATTGGTATCGATCTGTTTCGCCAGTTGCACCAGGCGCGGCCCGAGATCTTCTTCGAGCCGTTCGCGCGGCAGCAGGAAGGCCGGGCCGCCGCAATTGAAAGCCATCATTTGTTCACCGTCGACGCCGCGCACCGGCACGCCGACCGCGTGCACGTCGCTTTGCCATGCGCCGGCCGAGATGCAAAAGCCGCGCTCCTGGTAATCCTTGAAACCCTGTTCGATGCCGGCCTTGATCAAGGGCCAGTTCTGTTCGTCGCGCTGGCGCACGTGGTCGAGCAGGTAATTGCGTTCGGCCTCGGGCAGCACGCACAGCAGGGCCTTGCCCATCGCCGTCGTCGCCAGCGGGATGCGCGAACCGACGTCCAGGCGCAAGGTGACGTTGGCCGTGCTGCGGCAGGTTTCGATATACACCATGCTGAGTCGGTCGCGCGTGCCGAGCGAGACCGACGCCTGCGCGTATTCGGCCAGGTCGGCCATCAAAGGGCGCGCCAGCTGGCGCAGGTCCAGCGTCGACAGCATGCGGTAGCCGAGCGCCAGCACACCGGCGCCGAGCCGGTATTTGCCCTGCGATTCGGAAAAGTCCAGGTAGCCGAGCCTGGTCAGTGTATGGGTCAGGCGGGATATCGTCGGTTTTGGCAATGAGGTGCGTTTCGCCAGTTCGGCGTTGGTCAGATAGACCTCGCCCGGTCCGAAGCAGCGCAGCAGTTCGAGTCCGCGCGCCAGCGCATTGACGAATTGCCGGTCTTTACCCTCGTCATCGTCGCTGAATACTTCGATCTCATCGTGCATGGCTTTGTCCCGCTCCAGGTTCAGAGCCTGATGCCGTTAAGTTAAGCCACCGACCGTAGCGTTGTCATTCCCGCGCAGGCGGGAATCCCATTCCACTGCGCCGCCCAGGACACAAAATGGGATTCCCGCCTGCGCGGGAATGACAAGGGTCCGTGGTCTTGATTTAACGGTATCAGGTGGAGCCAAGTTTGCCGAGTTGTCCCGGTACTGTCAATCGTTTTGTGAAACGCTCGTTTGCTGTGCGAAACTGGTGCGTAAAATTCCGATGACTTCTTCCTCTTCGATTTGCGGGAAGGTATCGTAATGGCGGCTGACGGCGCCGAAATCGGGTGGCGCGTGCAGGCAGACGATGTCGTCGGCCAGCGGCCGTACCCGTTGCAGCGCTTCGGGCGCGGCGACCGGGACGGCCGCGACCAGGCGCAGCGGCAGCATGGTGCGCACCGCGCGCAGGGCGGCGGCCATCGTGGCGCCGGTGGCCAGGCCGTCATCGACGATGACGACATTGCGTCCGCAGGGATCGGCCGGCGGGCGCGCGCCGCCGTAGCTGGCGCGGCGCCGGCGCAGCAGCGCCAGTTGCTCCCGGGTTTCGCGCGCGATCCACGCCAGGTTGGCGTCGGTGCGCGGGAAATCGGGCGCCACTTCGCTGTGGCCGCGCTCATCGACGGCGCCGATCGCATATTCGGGATTGCACGGGGCGCCGAGTTTGCGCACCAGCACCACGTCGAGTTCGCCGCCGAGACGCTCGGCCAGCATGTACGCCATCGGCACGGCGCCGCGCGGAATCGCCAGGATCAGTGGATGGTGCAGGCGCAACGATTGCAGCCGCTGCGCCAATTGCTGCGCGGCATCGTGGCGATCCTTGAACAGGGAGTGACAGGACATGCTTGCCTCGCCGGACTGGTCTCGTGAAGACAGCATAGCGCGCCGGGTGAGGGCTGCCAAATTTGTCCTGTGCGGTACATCGGAATTGGGGGCACGCTTGAGCGGCGGTTCGGAATGACTGTTTATGGTCTGAGCTTTATTTTTTTCCAAATCAAATGCAAAGGCCGGGGTCAGACGGGGACGCCGAGTCCCATGGGTCTGACCCCAGGTTTTGCCGCTGATTTTTGCTGGCAATCCGGGTAATCTGTGAAAATTCGGAGGGTTGAACGTCAGGCTTTCAGGTCGATCAGTGTGCCGAGGCGTTCGTCGGAAGCCTTGATGACCTTGGAGGACAGGTCGGCCCCGTTTTTATAGACCAGCGAATTGGTGATCTCGGCGGCGAGGTCGGTGCCGGATTTGGCGACGACTTCCGACGCGGCCCGGTTCAAGCCTTGCGGCGACAGCGTCACGCCGCTGCCGGCCGGACTCGATTCCTGGAAATTCGCCTGCTGGGCCTTGAAATTCTCGGTGTTGGCATTGGCGACGTTGTGCGCCGATACGGACAGCGCCTGCTGGTTCGCATTGACGCCAGAAACCCCGGCGCTGAGGGCGGATATGCTCATGATCTTTCCCTTTAGCAAGAGACGTCAGTGTAGCACCGCGGCGGCCGCCTGTGTGCGTCCGCGCCCAAAAATTGGGCAGCGGGCGCCACCTGCGGAGCGATCAGTATCCCCGGTAGATCGGATTGCGGGCGATGTAGACGCGCACGCCGTCGACCCGCACTTCGCGCGGCGCGATCCGGTTCAAGGCGAAATTGGTTTCGTTCGGATAGGTCGCGAAGTGCCAGTTGAAACGCTTGCCGTCGACCAGGAATTCGACCGTTTCTCCATCTGTGACGTTGACGGAGCGGGTTTGCGGCGTGATGACGATGCGCTTGTCGGCGCCGCCGCCGTTGACGGCATTGCCATAGTCGGTGCGGTCTTGCGCCTGCGCGGTCACGGCGGTGGCGGCGAACAGGGTGAGAATCAGGGCGGATTTGAACATGATGGGCTCCTTGGGTGGCGGGTCGGTTCGAAAATTATTAATTGCGATCGCAATGAATGTATAATAGTGATCACAATTATTAGAGTCAAGGTGTTTTTTCAAAGTCGGGAGACACAATGAAAATCAGCAAGGAAAAGGCAGCGGACAACCGCCGGGCGCTGGTCAAGGCGGCGGCGAAACTGTTCAAGGAAAAGGGTATCGATGGCGTCGGCGTGGCCGAAATCAGCAAGGAAGCCGGCCTGACGCACGGCGCCCTGTACGCCCATTTCGCCTCCAAGGAAGCGCTGGCGGCCGAGGCGCTCGAATACAGCCTGGCGCGCGGCTACGCGATGCTGACGCCGGACGGCGCCGCGCGCCCGGTCACGCTGAATGAACTGTATGACTATTACCTGTCGACGCGGCAGCGCGACAGCCTGTCCGGCGGTTGCGCGATGACGGCCGCCGCCAGCGAAATCGCGCGCCAGGACGAATCCGTCAGCGCCCGTTTCACCGAAGGTTTCATGCGCATGGCCGGTTACCTGGAAGGCCAACTCGCCGACACGGATTCGCAACTGGACAAGAGGGAGCGCGCGCTTACCATGCTCAGCGCGATGATCGGCGGCGTCGCCGTGTCACGCGCGGTGCTCAAGGCCGACCCGGCATTGTCCGACGAAATCCTGGCGGCGATGCGCAAACTGGTCGGGGAATTGTCGGACGGATAATGAGCACGCGGCTGCGCTGGACAAAATATCGGCGCAATTGATGTTCTGGTATTGCCTTTGAAAAACAACACTCTACAATCGAATACTTGCCCTATACCAATTCGATTTCCGGAGTCTATCATCGGCTTTCCTGCTCCCGGTGCGCGCCGCGCCCGCCGCCTGTTATCCGTTACCGCGCTGCTGTGCGCTGCCCTGGCGCCGGCGCTGGCCTCGGCCCGTTCCGCCTTGCCCGCTTCGCAGTTGAATGAGCAGGTCATCATGATTCCGGCCGGGCCGGAGCAGGGCGTGGCGCTGGAAACCACGCTGTTCAAACCGGACGGCGACGGTCCTTTCCCGCTGCTGGTGATCAACCACGGCAAGGCGCCGGGCGATCCGAAACTGCAATCGCGCGACCGTTTTATCTACATGGCCAGCGCGTTCGTGCGGCGCGGCTACGCGGTGCTGGTGCCGATGCGCACCGGCTTCGCGCATTCGACCGGCAAATACACGGAACACGGCTGCAACATGACGGCCAACGGTTACACGCAGGCCAGCGATGTCGCCGATGCGATCGCCTATGCGCGCCGGCAAAGCTGGGTCGACGCCGATCACATCGTCGTCGCCGGCCAGTCGTACGGCGGGCTGGCCAGCATGGCGCTGACCACGCAGGCGATTCCTGGCGTGCGCGGCGTGATGAATTTCGCCGGCGGCCTGAAAGTGCATGGCGGCTCGTGCGACTGGCAGGGTGCGCTGGTGCAGGCGTTTGCCGATTACGGCAAAAAAAGCAAGATCGACAGCATGTGGATGTACGGCGCCAACGATACGTATTTCGGGCCCGAGCTGGCTCGCCTGCTGCACCAGGCTTATGTGCGCGGTGGTGGCAATGCGCAACTGGTCGCGTACGGCGATTTCAAGCGCGATGCGCACACGATGCTGGCCAGCCGAGAAGGGGAAAAGATCTGGCTGCCGGAGGCCGAGCGCTTCCTGCGCCGCATCGGCATGCCGGCCGATGAAAAATACGAGGTGGCCGAGGCGCCGCCGCAAATCAAGACCGATTACGCGCAAGCCGACGATGTCGCGGCGATTCCTTTCCTGCCGGCCAACGGCCGCGAAGCCTACCGCAGCTTCCTGCGCCGGCAGACGCCGCGCGCGTTCGCCGTGTCGTCCAGCGGCGCCTGGGGCTGGGCCGAGGAAGGGGAAGATCCGCGCCGCGATGCGCTGGCCGCCTGCCAGAGCAAGAGTGCACAGCCGTGCAAGCTGTACCTGGTCGACCACGACGTGGTGTGGCCGGGCGAGACTGCCGCCGGCCGCACCGATTAAACGCTTGCCCTGAACTTGTTCAGGACAAAACCGGGCTATATAACGGTATTACGCCTGGCGAGTCCATCTTGGGCGTCGCCGGAGGCGGCCGCGCACGCCTGAAACCCATCCGACATTGCCCGCGCGCCGGCTTACTGGCATGATGTACGGCAAGGAGGGGATTATTGTGAATGATAGCGATCAGGATCAGTTAATGGGGGACCGCTATCGGGACAATCCCGCACTGGCGGCCGAATTATTGAATGACTTGCTGGTAAAAGGTAAGGCGGTCGAATTGCAGACGGTATTGCGGCAACTGGCGATCGGCAGCGACGCCAGCGGCGCGCTGGCCTTGCAGGCCGACGAGATGGGGACGCAACTGTACCGGATGCTGTCGTCGCAGGCGAACCCGGAGGTGGCAAGATTGCAACAGAGCCTGCTGTTCGATGGCATGCGCCTGGCGCTGGCGGTGGGCAAGCGCGCGGCCGACGAATACAACCCGGTGACGCTGCTGGCCGCGCAATTGCGCGACAATTCCGCGTTCCCGGCGATGATGGTGAAACTCGAAGCGTTCGGCTTGCGGCTGGATTTGATCCAGTCGGAACTCGATGATTTTTAATCAACGGATGCCGCGACGGTGGCGCGTTCGCAATACCGCTTCAAGCCATATAAACGTTTTTGCACCACCTGCCGGAAATACAGCGCCGCGACCGGATCGATCAACATGCGCAGCAGGGCGGGGCGGGCCTGCACCAGGTAGCGGAAGCGGGCGCGGGTCAGGTGTTTTTCGCGTTCTTCGAATATCCACGAACCGGCAAATTTACCGATAAACCAGGGGCCGGACACCATCGCCACCGCGGCGCGCGCCGGCCGGTCGACCTGCACGAATTCCACCACCATCGCCATGCCCAGCCTGGAGCGCACATACACGCGGTTGCCGCGCGCCGGCTCATAGCTGGCGCCATCGAG
Organism: Pseudomonadota bacterium; assembly: GCA_040389645.1. Lineage (GTDB taxonomy): Bacteria > Pseudomonadota > Gammaproteobacteria > Burkholderiales > Burkholderiaceae_D > Rugamonas. Next base: position 115,267 of record JAZJZT010000003.1, read on the forward strand.
CATTTCCAGCCGGTCGGGAAACGGGTCCCACTCGAAACGCACGGCGTAATCCTGCGAGATGCGGTACACGTCCTCCTGCGGCGCGTGAATGTCGATGAACAGATCGATGATGGCCATGGCTGCGCATGATGGTTGACTTGACTGCCATCATGCGCAGACATCGATCATTAAGCAAATTTATTCATCGCTGCCGCGGGCCCTGTCAGCGGAACCCTTCCGCCTGGTAGACGATTTTTCCGCCGACCACCGTCTGTTGGACCTTGATGTTGGCGATCTGCTCGGCGTCGATCGTGAAGTAATTGCGGTCGAGGATGATCATATCGGCCAGCTTGCCCACTTCCAGCGAACCGGCCTGTCCGTCCAGGTGCAGTACATACGCCGCGTTCATCGTCGCCGCCCGCAGCGCCGCCTTGCGTGACAGGCCGACGTCATCGTTGAATTTGCCCGGATACTTGTCCCACAGCGCGGAATCGTTGGTGCGGGTGACGCCGACTTTCAAGGCGAACCACTCGTTGAGCGGATCGACCGGCCAGTCGCTGCCGAACGCGATGCGTGCGCCGGCCGCCTGCAGGCTGCCTTCCGGTTCCATGCGGGCGTAGCGCTGCGGTCCAATAAAATCGCGCGTCGCCTCGATCGAATCGGGCGCCGGCTTCGCCCACTGGAACGACATCACCGGCGTCGCGTTGAGCTGGGCGAAGCGCGCGTAATCGGCCGGATCGGTGATCTCGGCGTGCGCCACGCCGGGCCGGATCGCCTGGTCCGGCACCTGCGCGCGCATGGCCGCGATGGCGTCGAGCGTGTTGCGCACGGCGCGGTCGCCGATCGCGTGGATATGCGGATTGAAGCCGGCGCGCGCCAGCGCCACCAGCGTCGGCTTGAGCACTTCCGGCGACAGGTATAACTGTCCGCTGTTGGCACCCGGGACGAAATGCGGGTGTTCGTCGCTGCCCTGGTTGACCAGGTAGGGTTCGAGCAGGCTGGCCGTAAATGCCGGCGCCTGCGCGACGCCATCCATGAACAGCTTGGCGTGGCGCACGGCGACGCCGGGCTTGATGGCCGGCGCGCCCTGGTCGTAGCGTTTGGACAGATCCTGCAAGTACGCCACGGCGGCGCCCGGATCGCGCGCCATGTCGGTGGCGATCAAGGGCGCGAAATAGGCGCGCGCGGTCAATTCTCCGCTGCGCTGGACGCTGGAAAAGGCGGCCAGTTGCGGCTCGTCGGCCAGCGCGCTGAAAAATGTCGTCACGCCCTGCTTGCGCAGCGCGTCGAGCGCCAGTTGCGCGCTGCTGACATCGTCCTTGGCGGTCGCCGCCGGCCGCGCGGCTTTTACCAGTTGGCCGGCTTCGTCCTCAAAAATGCCGCTCGGCGCGCCGCCGGTTTCATGGGCGATGCTGCCGCCGGGCGGATTCGGCGTGTTCGCCGTGATCGCGGCCGCCTGCAATGCGCGCGTGTTGGCCAGCAGCGTATGGCCGTCGCTCGATTGCACCATGATCGGGCGCGTGGTGCGCAGCACGTCGAGCGTGGCGCGGGTGGCGTCGCTCCCCTTGGGCAGCATCGCCTGGCGGTACCAGTTGGTCACTTCGAGCCACGACTCCGGCCCATCGGGCGAGGCGTCCAGGCAAGCCTGGATGCGCGCCTGGAATTGCGCCACCGTCAGCGCTTCGTAATTGAGGTTACAGGCGCGCATCGCCGCGCCGCCGTCCATCGGGTGCATGTGCGCATCGATCAGGCCCGGCATCAGCATGCGTCCGCCCAGGTCCGTGACCTTGGTGTCGGGACCGATCAATTGGGACGCGCCTGCATCGCTGCCGACGTAGACGATGCGGCCTGCGCGCAGCGCCACGGCCTGCTGCACGGAGTCTGCCGCATCGACCGTCACGACATACCCATTGCGATAGACGGCGTCGGCGCTTTCGGGCGGATTCGAACTGCTGCAGCCGGCCAGTACGAAGGCCAGGGCCGGCACGGCGCGCCAACTGGCGAGGGGGGATAACTTCAACAATGTCATGGGCAATCCAGGGTGGGTTGACTGGTGCGGGCGGCACCCGGTACTCGGCCGGGTGCCGCCCGCGCTGCGCAAGCTGGCCGATCCGCGCCAGTTGCCATGCCCATCTTATTGCGGCATACTCGGCCGCGATATCCCGCAGTTGCGGGGGTGTGCGGACACGATCCGTATCATGACCAACGGCGCGCCACGACCATGGAACTGAACCGATTCAGCCGGCTGACCTATGATTTGCATGAGGCGTCGCACGCCCTGGCGGCCGAGCGCTTCCAGGATTGGGCGATCGAACGCCTGCACAGGGACTTGCCGTTCTGCTCGGCCTGGTGGGGCGTGGCGACGCTGGCCGACCGGGGCGGGACGATTTTAGATAGCCACTGCTACGGCATGCGCCCGGGCTTCGCGCAAGAGTTCGAGACGATACGCGAATGTGACGATGTCGGCGCGCGCATGATCGATACGCTCGGCGTGACGGCGTACAAGGATGGCCACAGCATCGATCCGGCCTTGCGCCGCTTCGATGCGCGCCACGGCCTGCACTCGATCATGGCGACGGCAGTGCCCGACAGCAGCGGCGCGCTGATGCAATTTCTGACCTTGTTCCGACCTGAATCGGCACGCCCGTTCAGCGCCGGCGAGCGCGCGCTGAAGGAAGCGCTGGTGCCGCACCTGATGCAGGCCTGGCGCGCCAACTGGGATGGCGTTCCTGCCGCCGCCGGCGACGAACCGGCCGCGTTGCTGGCCACGGACGGGCGCGTGATCGATGCCGATGTCCGTTTTATGGCGATGCTGCGGGCGGCCTGGCCGGCGTGGTGCGGCCGGCGCATCGTGTTGTGCAACGAGGGGGCGGCGGGTTTCGAAGGCCCGCGCGCGGCGATGGCGGTGATCCGCATCGTGCCATCGCCGGGCGGCGCGCCGGGCACGCAGCGCGTGGTGGTCCGCTCGAACCGCTGCGGCGCGCTGGCGCCGCGCGAGCGCGCGGTGGCCGAGCATTATGCCGCCGGCCTGTCGTACAAGGAAATCGCGAAAGAGATGACGCTCAGTCCGGCCACCGTGCGCTCTTACCTGAAGACGTGCTACGACAAGCTCGCCGTCGGCAACAAGGTGCAATTGCAGCAGGCGCTGGGCATGCAGACGAATTACCGTTTTTAATAATTTAAATAAAGCAATCCAGCCGAAGGGGAAACATGATTTCAATTAACGAGGTATCGCCGGTACTCATTCCAATCATTGCCCTTCTGATTCCGATTGTCGGTATTATCGCGGGCGTGACCTTGAAAATTACGCGCTTGAATCTGCTGCATGAAACGATACGCCATTTAGCCGCCAACGGGCAGCCGATCCCGCCCGAGTTATTAAATAAAATAATCGACCGCAAATCATCCTGATTGACCGGTAATATTGCGCAGGCCTTGCGGTGCGCTGCGCCATCACACTTTCTTGACGAATTCCGTTTTGAGGCTCATGGCGCCGAAGCCGTCGATCTTGCAATCGATGTCGTGGTCCTTGTCGACCAGGCGGATGTTTTTTACCTTGGTGCCCATCTTGACGGTGCCGCCGCCACCTTTCAATTTCAAATCCTTGATGACGGTGACGGTATCGCCATCCTGCAAGAGGTTGCCGGCCGAGTCGCGATAGACCCTGGCGCCTTCGTCGCCCGCGTCGGCTGCTGTGCCGGCGCTCCATTCATGGGCGCATTCGGGGCAGGTATATTGGGCGCCGTCTTCGTAAGTGAATTCGGAGCCGCATTGCGGGCAGGGTGGAAGTGCGCTCATGGTGTGATCCTCGATGTCAGGCCGGGCCTGGAAAAAGGACGCAGTATACAGCGACAGCGTGCATGCGGCGCGCCGCCTTAAAACCGGGCCGCCCAGGGCCGGACGATGCCGGCGCCGCCTGCCTGGCCCGCTCCACCGGCGGCCTGTTTCGCTCCCGTTGATACCGGTTTCGTCGCATCCCGCTCGCCGTACCCCTTGTCTGCTGGCAAAGTGACTCCATCGCAAACAACCTCGTGGAGCCCATCATGCTGCAGCAAATCCTGATTCATACGCCGGTTTATGTCTGGGCCATCCTGGCCTTCCTGCTGTATCGCGGCATCGTCGCCAGCGCCGACCGCGCGGTGACCGTCAACAGCCTGCTGATCATCCCGGCCGTGATGCTGTGGCTGTCGCTGCAGGAAATCGCGCGCAATTATGGATTTGCCGGCTTGCCGCTGGCCGCTTGGGCCGCCGGTGCCGCCGCCAGCGCCGCCGTCACTTGGCGCCTGATCGACGGCCGCCGCATCGAGGTCGACGTTGCGCGCGGCATCGTGCTGCAGCGCGGCAGCTGGGTGCCGCTGGCGCTGATGCTGGGTATTTTCTGCAGCAAATATGCGCTGGGCGTCACGTTCGCGCTGCAACCCGCGCTGCGCCACGACAGCCTTGTCGTGCTGGGCACATGCCTGCTGTTCGGTATGTTCAACGGTATCTTCCTTGGCCGCCTGGCGCGCAATATGGCCGCGTTTCATGCCAGCTACAAGGGGATACACGCTTGATCCGTATTTGCCGGCTTATGGGCGTACATTTGATCGAGATCATATTCGGATACCGCCGCTAACGTAGCCTTGTGACTCGCGCTGAAAACCGTGTTCAACGATTCACGGCGTGTTTTACAACCAACATCTTTCGTAGAGGTCATCACATGTTTCCTTATTCCCAGTCTTCTATAACCCCCGCCGCCAAAAAACATATGGAAGCGCAAATGTCGTACCTGAACGACATGTCGAAGTCGCTGTTCCGTACCGTTCAACTTTACAGTGACTTGAATATCCAGCTGGCCCAGACCCTGATCGAGGAGAGCGCAGTGACCGGCCACGATTTACTGACTGCGGAAAGGCCGACCGAAGCGATCAATGTCACCTTGTCGCATGCGCAACCGGCGGCCGACAAGCTGCGCGCCTACCAGCAACACCTGTCCCGCATCGCCGCCAGCACCCAGGTCGACCTGGCCAAGGTTGCCGAAGAACACGTGACCGAAACCAGCCGCACGGCCAAGGCGCTGGCCGAGGAAGTGGCCCGCCTGGCCAGCGAGGAAACGGAAAAGAACATGCGCAGCCAGCAGGACGCGGTGCGCCGCATGGCCGACACGTTCAACCAGTTCGCCGAAGGCCGCAGAGGTAACGGCAGTGGCAATGGCCATGACCGCCAGCAGGAAGAAAGCCGCGTGGTCGGCAGCCCCGTGCAGCAGGCCACGGCGCAGGAAGGCGGCGGCAAACAGCAGGGCAGCCGCAAGGACGCTTAAGATTTCAGCCAGTCGACGATTTCGCGCGTGACCAGTTCCGGCTGTTCGCGCTGCGGAAAGTGGCCGGTTCCGGCCAGCAGCACCCGTTGATAGGGGCCGGAAAACAGCCGCTCCTTGTGCTCCGAACTGGCCGGGCTGTTGGCGCCATCCTCGCTGCCATGCAACAGTAGCGTCGGCACCGCGATGATGGAATTGCGCTTCAGTTCGGCTTCCTGCTCCGCGTAATACGGATCGGACGGCGCCAGGCCCCAGCGGTGGCGGTATGAATGTACCGTCACCGCGGCCCAGTCCGGATTGTCGAAGGCGTGCGCCGTATCCCTGAATTGCGCCTCCGAAAATTGCCACGACGGCGACCAGGTTTGCCACAGCAAGTGGGTGAATTCCCGCCTCTCCTTCTTCAATGCCTCGGCGCCACGCTCGGTCGCCATATACCAGTGATACCAGTAATTGCGCGCCTGCACCAGGCTCAGCGCCTGGTTCGGATCGTTGGTGCCCCAGCCGACCGACAGCGCGATGCAGCGTTCGATCTTGTCCGGCGCCAGCAGGGCCGCGTTGTAGGCGGCGCGCGCGCCCCAGTCGTGGCCGATCACGCTGAAGCGGCCGATATTCAGTGCCCGCGCCAGGTCGAACAAGTCTTGCGCCAGCGCGCCGAGCTGGCCGCTGCGCGGCGTGGCCGCGTCGAGAAAACGGGTCTCGCCGGCGCCGCGCAGGCTGGGCACGATCAGCCGGTAGCCTTGCGCCAGCAGCGCGGGCAGGATCGCATCCCAGGTATGGAGGTCGTCGGGCCAGCCGTGCAATAAAAATATCGGCTTGCCGTCGGCGGGGCCGTGCTGGCGGTAGGCGATGCGCAAACGGTCCGTATTGACGAATTCCATGGCGGCTCCTGGTTCCAGTGTCTTGCGATTATGGTCCGGCGCGTGTTCCTGGGCAAGCGAAAACGGACGTACATGGCGCGCTCCGCGCAAATGCAAAGCGCGCTAGACTCGGCCATATTTTGCTCGGGTCCCGATCATGCTGCAATTACTTGAATGGCCGGCGATGGCTGCCTCCCTGCTGGCGGCGTGGCTGGTCGCCTCCACCCACGCCAGGCGCCGCACGGCCGGTTTCTGGGTTTTTCTGTTCAGCAATGCGCTGTGGATCACCTGGGGCTGGCAAGATGAAGCGTGGGCGCTGATCGTCCTCAATGTCTGCCTGGCCGCGATGAATGTGCGCGGCATCATGAAGAACGACGATGTCCCCGACAAACAGCAGGCGCGTTCCTGACGCTTCTGCTACATTATCGCCCTTTCTCCAGATGGAATTGCCATGGATACCGCACCCCAAACAGAATCGCTGCACATCGTCTGCCCGCATTGCGACGCGGTCAACCGCGTGCCGGCGGCCCGGCTGGCGCAACAGCCCACTTGCGGCAAGTGCCAGAAGGAACTGTTTTCTCGTAAACCGGTCGACCTGTCCAGCGCGCGCTTTCTGAAACATATCGAGCGCAGCGATATCCCGGTGCTGGTCGATTTCTGGGCGCCGTGGTGCGGCCCGTGCCGTTCGATGGCGCCGTTTTACGAGCAGGCCGCGCAGCGGCTGGAGCCGGGTTTCCGGGTCGTCAAGGTCAATACCGAGGAGGCGCAGGATCTGGCCGGGCGCTATGCGATCCGCAGCATCCCGACGCTGGCGCTGTTCAAGGGCGGACGCGAAGTGGCGCGCCAGCCGGGCGCGATGGATGCGAATAACATCGTCGCCTGGGCGCAGCAGAACAGCCGGAAATAGAAAATATCAATCATCAGCCGCACTGGCGCTCAAGCCAGGCGCGGATGCCGGCCAGGCTGCGGAAATCGGCCACCGAGCGGCAGGCGATGTCCGGATGGCGCGCCTGCAGCATGCGCGACAGGGCCGCGCCCGGTCCCAGTTCCAGCGCCACCGTGATGCCCGCTTCGGCGCAAGCCTGCATGCAATCGCGCCAGACGATTTTTTCGCCGAGCTGGCGTGACAGGTGTTCGACGGCCGATTCGCGCCGCTCGATGCGCACGGCGCCGATGCCGGACAGCACAGGCGTGAACGGCGCCCGCAGCGGCGAGGCGCGCAGCATGTCCGCAAACGCTGGCACCGCCTGCGCCATGTACGGCGTATGCGATGCGACATCGACCGGCAAGCGCGTGACATGGCCGCCGGCGCTGCTCAAACGCGCGCTCGCGGCGCCGGCATGAGCCAGCAGTCCGCCGGCGATGCAACTGTCTTCTCCCGTTTCGATGGCGACATAAAAGCCGTCCTGCGCGATCAGCGCGGCGGCCTGCGCCAGCGCCAGCCCCGATACCGCCAGCATGACCTGGCCGGGATGCACTGCTCGGCAATCGTCCATCAATTCCGCGCGCATGCCGGCCAGCGCCACGGCGTCCGTCGCGTCCAGGGCACCGGCCACGCCGTAGGCCGCCAGCTCCCCGATACTGTAGCCGGCCACCAGCGCCGGTTCCGGTGCGAAGTTCCGGATGGCTTGCCACATGGCCAGCGTGCTGGCGACGATCAATGGCTGCGCGCTGCGGTTCTCGAACAGCGGGCCGTCCAGTGCCAGCCGGTCGAGCAAGGCGGCGGCGCCGGCATCGGTACGCGCCAGGTCGAACATGCCGGCATGCTGGCCGCCCTGGCCGGGACACAGGATCAGCAGCGGCGCCTTCATGGCCAGTGCCGGCTTGTCACTGCATGCACCAGGCAGGTGGCGGCCAGCAAGTCCGCCGCGCCGCCCGGGGAAAGCCGCCGGCGCACGAACAGCCGGTGGCAGGCCAGCGCCTGTTCGCGCCAGGCCGGATTACCCGTGCCGCCGAGCGCGATAAAGCGGCGCGCCTCGTCGCGCACCAGTTGCGCGCCCCGCATGCCGCCGCGATGGACGACATTGGTGTCGCTGATGTGCGCCATCAGCGCGAACAGCGCATCGGTGCGCGCGTGCCGCATGTCGCCGCCGCGCGCCAGCGTGCGCCGCAGCGCCGGCAGTCCGACCTCGAACACGGACGGCAAGCCCAGCGCGCCTTCTTCCCGCGCGCCGCTGGCCGCGTGCTGCGCGGCGGCGCGCAAGCCGTGCGAATCGGCGCCGTCCGCTTGCATGTGCCGGCCCAGTTCCTCGCCCCAGGTGGCCAGCAGCACCGCGCGCAGCATGGCCGGCGACAGCGCCGCGCCTTGCGCATGCGCGCGCCCCAGCGCCGCGCACAGCAAGCCCAGGCTGAAGATGGCGCCGCGGTGCGTGTTGACGCCGCGCGTGGCGCTCATCATGCGCCGCTCGGCCTCGATGCCCAATTGTTTCAATGTCGCGAACGGCGCGCCGGCGGCGCCGGCCCGGCAGATCGCGGCAAAATAATGGCGCAGCGAGAACAGCGAACGCATGAAGGTAATCGCATTCATGTCCTGGTGGCTGCCATTGTCGATCAGGGAAACCAGGCCGGGTTTCGGATACAGGCGCAGTTCCGCGTACAGCGCGCGCAGCGCCAGGCGCGCCGCTTCGAGACAGACGGCGCGCGCCTGCCGCGCATCCCGGTCCCGCGCCGATAAAATGAATGCCTGCGCCGGCGCAAACACCGCGCCTTGCGGTGCCGGCATGCCGAAGTCCATCCCGAGGTTCATGGCGAATCTCCCAGTGTGGCGAGCAGTTCATGCCGCGCGGCGAGCCGCACGCCCTTGCCGCTTTTGACCAGCACGCGCGCGTCGGCCGCTTCGGCGACCAGCCACTCCTTCCACGCCACCGCCTGCCCGGACGGGAACATGATCTCTCCATCGAGCGGCAAGCCGTGTCCAGCGCCGCCCAGCACCGCAAGGCCGGCACGCAATTGCCGCGCGCCTGACGGCTGGAACAGCAGGTCGATATCCGAAGCCGGCGTCACGCAGGGCAGGCCGGTCAGCGCCTGCCAGGACAGCGAGCCGTAGACGCGCAGGTCGAACCCGGCGGCGAGTCCCTCCAGTTGCGCGAAGCCGGCTTGCCATGCATCCGGCAGCGCGTGGCGTACGGCGGTCAAGTCCAGCGGCGGCACGCGGCGCGCGACATCGGTTAATTGCGCGCGCAGGGCAATGCGCAATTTGACGCCGTTATCGTCGGGAGGCAGGGCGATGCCGAGGCAGACCTGGTTGATCGGATCGGCGTCGGCGTCATGGCGCCGCACGACGGCCGGCCAGTCTTCGCGCCGCCAGCGTTCCAGCACGTGCGCGTGCCCTGGCGCGGCGGCCTGCGCGGCGTGCCAGCCCTGCGCCGTCAGCCAGGCCAGTTCATGCCGGCTGGTCATGGCCGGCGCCGGCGATCGTATCGATGACGGCTTGCGCCAGCAGGCGGCCGCCGCGTTCCAGGCCCAGCGCGCTGCGGCGGTCTGGCGCTTGCGCGTCGCGCAAGGCTTGCGCCAGTTGCGCCGCCAGATCTCCATCCCAGATCGCCTGCAGGCCGCCCATGCGCAGGTAGTTTTCCGGACCCGGCGCGAAGACCGGGTTGCTCCTTGCCAGTTCCGTCAGCAATGCCTCCGGCACCTTGGTGATGCGCGCCATCGCCGGTAAACCCATTACGCGGATGGTGGCGTCCGGCAGCGCGTAGCAGGCGTCGGCCATCAGGCCGCTGGTAATAAAACCGCCCGACAGCGCCTGGTCGTACACCAGGCCGACGATCGCATGACCCTGGCGGCGCGCCAGGTCCACGCATTTGCCGAGGTGCGCCATGTAACTGTTGATGCCCAACATTTCATCGCGGTGGCGCAGGCGCTGGCCCTGGGTGTCGACCAGCAGCACGATGGCCCGGCCCGGGTGGTCGCGCACCGTTTGCAGCACGGCCTGCGCTTGCGCCAGCGCGATCTCGACGCCGATCGGCGCATGGCCGGCGGTGCCGATGACGGCGACCGTTTCGCCGTCGACCTGCGCCGCTCCGCAAATAAAATCGTCCTGTTCGAGGATGGCATGCCCTTGCGGGAACAGGGCTTGCGCAAGTGTTTTCCAATCCATCATGGCGCTCCCAGGCGGCAAGGCGCGGCCGCGTCGATAAAGGCTTCGATGTCGAGCATCGGTATCCGGGCCGCGTCAGGCATGCCCAGCGCTGTCCAGATGTCGAGCGGATCGGGCAGGGCGCCGAATTGTGCGATGCGCGCGGACAGCATCTGCTGTTCCCCTTCCAGCGCGGCCAGCGTCAGCTCCACCGTTCCGGCGGACATGGCGGCGATGGCGTCGATTGCCGCCTGGCGGAAGGCCTGTACGGTATCGGGCACGATGGCCTGGCAGTCGCCCAGCAGGTAGCGGTGCTTGCCGCCGGTGGTGCGCCAGACCAGCGCACGGTCGCGCGAGTCGAATTCCTCGACGCCGTTGGCGGTCTCGATCACTTCCGGGCCGGACATGGCCAGCCTGGCTTCTTCCGACATGACGACGGTGTTGGCGCAGCGCGCCACGATGCCCATGCCGCCGAAGGCGCCGTTCGAGCCGCCGATCAGCACGACGACGGGAATGCCGGCCGCGCGCGCGTCGAGCACGGCGCGCATCACTTCGGACACGGCGATCAGGCCCGCGTTGGCTTCGTGCAGGCGCACGCCGCCCGACTCCATCAGCAGCAATACCGCGCGCGGGCGTTCGCGCAGCGCGCGGCGCAGCAGTCCGGTGAGCTTGGCGCCATGGACTTCTCCGACCGCGCCGCCCATGAAGCCGCCTTCTTGCGCCGCCGCGAACACCGGCATGCCGTCCAGGCGCGCGCGGCCGACCGCGACGCCGTCGTCGAACGCGACCGGCGCGTTCAACTGCGCCAGGTGCGGGCTGACGATGCGTTCGGCCGGCCCGATGAATTCCTCGAAACTGCCGGCGTCGAACAGCTGGCGCAGGCGTTCGCGCGCGTTCGCTTCCAGGTAACTGCTCATCGGGACTCTCCCAGCATGGTTTCGACCGCCTGGTCAAGGCGCAGGCTGACCACGGCCGGCGTGGCGCCCATGTCGTTGATGGCGATGCGCACGTCGGCCAGCGGCCAGCGCTGGTGGAAGTCGCGCATCACCGCTTCCCAGATCGCGCCGAAGCCGACCGCGGCGGTCTTGATTTCGATGGCGCAGGCGCCGTCCAGCGGCGCCGCTTCGATCAGCACTTCGAGGTTGCCGGAGCTGACCACGCCGACCAGTTGCGGCGGCTGCGCCAGGTGGCGGGTGCCATGTTCGAATCTGTAATTGAGCGTTTCCATTGTTTTCCTTGTCACCAGTTGCGGAATCGCTTCGGCGGATTGTATAAACCGCCCGATGCGCGCACCAGGTCCTTCATCGACCTGGCCGCCAGCAGGTCGCGCGTGGCCAGGCGCTTGTCGATGCCGAGGTCTTCGGCGCGCACGATGATGCCGCGGTCGCGCAAATTTTCCACCATGCGCCGGTCGCGCGCCAGCCCCACCGGCGTGTAACCGGCCACGCCGCGTATCGCCTGCTCGCGCTCCTCGTCGCTGCGGCACAGCAGCAGGTTGGCGATGCCTTCCTCGGTCAGTATGTGCGTCACGTCGTCGCCATAGATCATCACCGGCGGGATCGCCATCTTCGCCTGCTCGGCCAGTTCCCACGCATCGAGCCTGTCGACGAAGGCGGGTTGCATGTGTTCGCGGAAGGTTTCGACGATCTGCACCACCAGCTTCTGGCCGCGCGGGATCATGTCGCGTCCGGCGCGCGCCTGCGCTCCCGCCTTCAGCCACGCCGGGCTGGCGTGGCGCCGGCCGCGCGCGTCGGCACCCATGTTCGGCGCGCCGCCGAAGCCGGAAATGCGTCCCAGCGTGGCGGTCGACGAATTGCCCTGCAAGTCGATCTGCAAGGTCGAACCGATGAACATGTCGCAGGCATAATGGCCGGCGGCCTGGCACAGCGCGCGGTTGCTGCGCATCGAGCCGTCGGCGCCGACCGAGAACACGTCGGGGCGGGCGCGGATATAGTCTTCCATGCCCAGTTCGGAACCGAAGGAATACACCGATTCGACAAAGCCCGATTCGATCGCCGGGATCAGGGCCGGGTGCGGATTGAGCGCCCAGTGGCGGCCGATTTTTCCTTTCAAACCCAGCGATTCGGCATAGGTCGGCAGCAGCAGTTCGATCGCGGCGGTGTCGAAGCCGATGCCGTGGTTCAGGCGTTCGACCTGGTATTCGGCATAGATGCCCTTGATCGCCATCATCGCCATCAATACCTGGATTTCCGAGATCTGCGCCGGATCGCGCGTAAACAGCGGCTCGATGTAATACGGCTGCGGCGACTGCACGATAAAGTCGACCCAGCCTGCCGGCACGTCGACGCGCGGCAGCGTGTCCATGATCCGGTTCACCTGCGCGATGACGATGCCGTTCCTGAAGGCGGTGGCTTCGACGATGGGCGGCGTGTCTTCCGTGTTCGGCCCGGTGTACAGGTTGCCGTCGCGGTCGGCCGCTTCGGCGGCGATCAGGCACACGCGCGGCGGCAGGTCGATGAAATAACGGCTGAACAGTTCGAGATAGGTGTGGATCGCGCCGATATTGAGCTGGCCGGCCGCGACCAGTTTCGCCACGCGCGCGGCCTGCGGGCCGGAAAACGAAAAGTCCAGCTGCGAGGCCACGCCGCGCTCGAACACGTCCAGGTGCTGCGGCAGCGCCAGCACCGATTGCAGCATGTGCAGGTTGTTGATGCGGGCCGGATCGAGCCGCGCCAGCGCCTCGCCGAGGAAGTCGGCCTGCTTCTGGTTGTTCCCCTCCAGGCAGACGCGGTCGCCGCATTCGAGCGCCGCATGCAGCAGGTCGGCGATGCGCGCGGCCGGCACCAGCTTGCCGTGCAGGTCCGCGCCCAGCGCGTTGGCGGCCCGCTCCAGGCGCTGCGCGCGGTTGCGTTGCAGGGTGTTCCATACGCGCGGCGGTGCATTCATTATTTGACTCCCATGATGGCGTTCGGCAGTCCGGTGGCGATGCCCGGGAACATGCACAGCAGGATGACGGCGAAGAACATCAGCGCGACGAAAGGCATCACGCCCCAGATCACCTCTTTTAAGGGAATATCGGGCGCGATGTTCTTGATGACGAAGATGTTCAGGCCCACCGGCGGGTGGATCAGGCCCATTTCCATCACCACCGTCATCACGATGCCGAACCAGATCAGATCGAAACCGGCCGCCTTCAGCGGCGGCAGGATGATGGGCGCCGTCATCAGGATGATCGATACCGGCGGCAGGAAGAAGCCGAGCACGATCACCATCAGCAGGATCACCGCCAGCAGCAGCCATTTCGACAGGTGCATGCCGACCACCCAGTTGGCGGCGGACTGGCTGATGTGCAGGTAGCTCATCACGTAGGAATAAAACAGCGACATGCCGATGATCAGCAGCAGCATCGTCGATTCCTTGATGGTCGACGTCAGGATCGGCGCGACATCCTTCGGCCGCCAGACGCCGTAGACGACGGCGATCAGCAGCATCGCCAGCAGCGCGCCCAGGCCGGCCGTTTCGGACGGCGTGGCGAAGCCGCCGTACAGCGCGATCATCACGCCGATCAGGAGCACGATGAAGGGCAGCACGCGCGGCAGCATTTCGACTTTCTGCTTCAGCGTGAAGTGTTCCTCTTCCAGGTAGACCGATTTTTCGCCGCCCTTGTGATAGATGTCGAGCGCCATCCGGTATTCCTTGCGGGCGCGGTAGACGGCGTAGCCGGCGAACAGCAGCACCAGCAGCACGCCGGGACCGATCCCGGCCAGGAACAGGCGGCCCAGCGACTGCTCGGCCGCAACCGCATATAAAATCATCGTGATCGATGGCGGCAATAAAATGCCCAGCGTGCCGCCGGCGGCGATGATGCCGGCCGCGAAACCGGGAGAGTAGCCGCGCTTGCGCATTTCGGGAATGCCGGCCGAACCGATCGCCGAGCAGGTCGCCGGCGACGATCCGGCCATCGCGGCGAACAGCGCGCAGGCGAACACGTTGGCGATGCCGAGCCCGCCCGGCACCCTGTGCAGCCAGGTGTGGATGGCCGAATACAGGTCCTTGCCGGCCGGGGATTTGCCGATCGCCGCGCCCTTCATGATGAACAGCGGGATCGACAGCAAGGTGATCGAAGCCATCTCTTCATAGACATTCTGCGTGACGGTGTCGAGCGACGAGGGCGGCATGAAAAAGTACATGAAGCCGGTGGCCACCACGCCCAGCGCGAACGCGATCGGCATCCCGGAAAACATGACGATCAAGGTGACGGCGCCGTACAGCGCACCCAGTGACAGCTCGCTCATGGGGCGCTCCGCTTGTTCGTGGCGCGCGCCACCGTTTGCAGCAGCAGTTGCACGGTCAGCAGCGTCATGCCGAAGGCCATCATCGCGTACGGTATCCACAGCGGCGGCGCGAAGGTGGACGTCGTGGTCTGGCCATCGCGGAACGCTTCATGCCACAGCGTCCACGATTTCCATGAAAAGAAGGCGCAGAACAGGCACGAGACAAGGTCGACGAAGAACAGGCGCACGGCATTGACGCGCGGCGGCAGCAGCGTTGCCAGCGCTTCGATGCCGATGTGGCCGCGGTACGATTGCACGTAGGCCGCGCACGAGAACGTGACGCCGACCAGCATGAACACCGACGCTTCATCCTGCCAGTCGGTCGGCACGTTGAAGAAATAGCGCGACACCACGGAATAGGTGAGGATCAGGGCGGTCAGCACCAGCGCGCACATGGACAGGGCCAGCAGCGCGCTGTTGAGCCGGTTCAGCCAGCCCGACGCGCTGGCCAGCGCCGCATTGTCCGGCACCGCCGGCCCTTTCGGCGGGCTCAGTTCAAAGCCGTGGCTCATAAGGTCTTCTCGGCCAGTTTCAGCAGCCTGGCGCAGTTTTCATTGCGTTCCCCGTAATCCTTCCAGGCGGTGGTGCGGGCGATCGCCTGCCATTTTTTGACGGTGGCCGGGTTCAGGTCGACCACCTTGGCGCCGGCCTTCTGGTAGACCGCGGCCACCTGCACGTCGTCGGCCTGGGCCGACTTCAGCGCGAAGCTTTCCATCTCCGCGCCGACCGCCATGATGGTGGCCTGCTGTTCCTTCGGCAGGCGGTCGTAGACCGCCTTCGACATCAGCAAGGGTTCGAACATGAACCAGTAGGAGTTGCCGCGCCCGGACGTCAGCGCCTTCGACACTTCCTCCAGCCGGAACGAGATCAGCGAGGTCGACGAGGTGAGCGCGGCGTCCATTGCGCCGGTCTGCATGGCGGCATAGATTTCATTCGACGGCAGCGAGACCACGGCCGCGCCGGCCGCCTTCAGTATCAAATCCATTTCACGCGAGCCGCCGCGGATCTTCATCCCTTTCGCGTCTTCCGGCTCGACCACCGGCTTGGTGCGCGAAGCCATGCCGCCGGCCTGCCAGATCCAGCTGACGACGACGATCCCCTTGTCGGCCAGGATGCGCGCCAGTTCCTGGCCCACTTCGGCATTCTTCCAGCTGTAACCCTGCGCATACGACGTGACCAGGCCGGGCATCAGGCCGATATTGACTTCCGGGACTTCGCCGCCGGCGTACGACAGCGGCACCAGCGACATGTCCAGCGCGCCTTTGCGCATGGCCGAGAACTGCGCATTGGTCTTCATCAGCGAAGAGCCGGGATAGATCTCGAATTTCAGCGCGCCCTTGCTGCGCTTTTCCACTTCGGCGGCGAACATGCGCGTCAGGCGGTCGCGGAAATCGCCTTCGGCGAGCGTGCCGCCGGGGAACTGGTGGGCGATTTTCAAGGTCGTCGCGCCCTGCGCCCAGGCCGGGTGCAGCCACAGCGGGCTGGCGGCGAGCGCGCCCAGTATCGCCCTGCGTTTCAATGCAGTCATGTCTTCCTCCAAGTGGATCGAATCAAGTCAAGGGGAGCGATACGCCGAGCGACAGATATGCAACGTTCGCTTTTGTGTATACAAGAATATATGTACTGGATACATTGTCAAGTCAAACAAGCCACTTATAATGAAGACTCACATACATGCAATAACGAAGCCATGAAGAGCCATTCCGCCAAGTTGCGCGAAGCGATAGAAGAAATGATCGCCGTCGGCCAGCTGTTGCCAGGCCAGCATCTGGACGAGACCGAGCTGGCCGCGCAATTCGGCGTGTCGCGCACGCCGATCCGCGAAACGCTGATCCAGCTGGCGTCGATGGGCCTGGTCGTGATACGCCCGCGCCGCGGCGCCATCGTGGCCGAACTGGGGCCGCAGCAACTGGTGGAAATGTTCGAAGTGATGTCGGAACTGGAAGCGACCTGCGGCAACCTGGCCGCGCGGCGCATGACGCCGCAGGAACAGCAAGCGCTGCTGGAGGCGCACCTGGCCTGCAAGGAAGCGATGGTCGCGCAGGAGCCGGACGTCTATTATTACAAGAACGAAGCGTTCCACGAAGCGATCTATGCCGGCAGCCACAACCAGTTCCTGATCGAGCAGACGCGCAGCCTGTACCGGCGCCTGCGTCCCTACCGCCGCCTGCAACTGCGCGTGCGCAACCGCCTGAACAATTCCTACGACGAGCATGACGGCGTGGTGCGGGCGATCATCGCCGGCGACGGTGAACTGGCCGCGCGCCTGTTGCGCGATCACGTGATGATACAGGGGCAGCGTTTTTCCGACCTGATGGCGTCGCTGCCCCAACTGAACCGGAAAGCGGCGGCCTGACGGCGCCGCGGCGCTGGAGGCGCACGATGAGAAAACGGACCATCCAGGGACTGGGCCTGCTGGCGCTGGCCGGCGCGGCGCTGCTGGTTCCGTTGCCATTGCCGCCGGCCCGCATCCACAACGCCGTGCAGATCGAACGCGCGCCGGCCGACGTGTTCAATTACGTCACCACGCCGGCCAACTGGCCGCGCTGGCATCCGTCGTCGCTGGCGGTGCAGGGCGATGCCGGCCACCCGCTGGCATTGGGCGAGCAGGTGACGGAAGATTTCCTGGTGGCGGGCCACCGCGGCCGCGTGACCTGGACCGTGGCGGAGCGCGCGGCGCCGACTGCCTGGAGCATCGACGGCAAGATAAGCGGCGGCGGTGCGGGCCGCGTCAGTTACCGGCTCGCGGCCAGTGGCGCGGGTACTGCATTCGAGCGCGAATTCGTCTACCAGCGCCCGAACCTGCTGTTCTGGCTGGCCGATGAAGCGAGCCTCCGCGGCCAGGTCGAAGCCGAATCGGCCGAAGCGCTGCGGCGCCTGAAGGCGGTGCTGGAACAGCCCACTTTTTAATCCATCGCCAGCAGGATATCGCGCACGCGCTCCAGCGCCGGAGCGATGTCGAGCGTCTCGATCGCGCCATAGCCGAGGAACAGACCCTGGCGCGGCGCCTGGTCGTAATAGAAATTGGCCAGTGCGTACAGGCCCACGTCGGCGCGGCGCGCCAGGCGCAGTAACAGGTCGATATCGATCTCCTTGCGGCACAGGGCAGCCAGGTGGAAGCCGGCCGTGGCCGGCACCAGTTCGAACCAGGGCCGCAGTTCCTGCGCGAAAATCGCCTGCAAGCGTTCGCGCCGGCTGGCGTAGATCGCCTGGCAGCGGCGTATGTGTTTTAAAAGGTAGCCGTCGTCGATGAACTTGGCCAGCGCATGCTGGTTCATCGTGGACGTGTGCCAGTCGCTCAGGTGCTTGACCGTCAGCGCCGCGTTCAGTATCGATTCCGGCAGCACCATATAGCCGATGCGCAGTTCCGGCAGCAGCACTTTTGAAAAGGTGCCGACGAAGGCGACCCGGCCGTGCCGGTCCAGGCTTTGCAGCGAATCCGTGGGCCGGCCTTCGTAGCGGAAGGCGCTGTCGTAATCGTCTTCGATGATGATCGCGCCGATTTCCCGGGCGCGCGCCAGCAAGGCATGGCGGCGCGCCACGCTCATCGGCATCCCGAGCGGGAACTGGTGCGCCGGCGTCACGTAGATCAGGCGTGTGCCGGGCGGGATACGTTCGACCACGATGCCTTCGTCATCGAGCGGCACGCCGACCACGGCGGCGCCCTGGCTGGCGAACAGCAGGCGCGCGGCCGGATAGCCGGGATCTTCGACGGCGACCACGCAGCCCGGTTCGAGCAGCACGCGTCCCAGCAGATCGAGCGCCTGCTGCGCGCCATTGGTCACCACCACATTGGCGGCGCTGCACGCCACACCACGTGAAAAGGCGATGTGACGGGCGATCGCCTCGCGCAGCGCGGCGACGCCCTCGGCCTGGCTGTAGCGGCCGCGCAACGCGGCATCCTGGCGCAGTGCGTGCAGCACGCAGCGGCGCCATTCATCCAGCGGAAAATGGCCGGGCGTGGCGTAACCGCCGATGAACTCATAGCGCGAGCGGCCTTCCGGCAGCGGATGGCGCAATGGCGTTGCCATGCTGTCCCACTTGCGCACGATGTCCGCGCTGGCGAGATCGTCGCCGGCCCGGCGCGGCGCGCGCGGCGTGGCCGGCGCCTGCACGAAGCTGCCGGCGCCGACACGCCCGACCAGCAGCTTGTCCAGCGTCAGGCGGCTGTAGGCTTCGGACACCGTCTTGCGCGACAGGCCCAGTTGTTCGGCCAGCAGGCGCGAAGGCGGCAATTGCTGCCCCTCGGCCAGGCGTCCGGAGCGGATCGCATCGCCCAACTGGCGATACAGCTGTCCGGCCAGGTCCTTGCGTCCCTCGATGACGATATGTAATTCCATAGCCGACAGGCTGCCTGTTTTATCTGTACTTGGCAACCTTGGCCCGGGCAATTTCGGTGGAATTGGCTTCCCGCAGCCGGCCAGGCTGTTCCTACAATGGCTGTACTTACCCAATATTGACAGGAGCAGCAACATGCAAGCACGCATCGATTTCTACAATGCCTCACCGGACGCGATGAAAGCCATGATCGCGTTCGAAGTCGCGATCGGCAAACTGGGACTGGAACCCTCGCTGCTGGAACTGATCAAGCTGCGCGCATCGCAAGTCAACGGCTGCGCCTACTGCGTCGACATGCATACGGGCGACATGCGCAAGGCGGGCGAAAGCGAGCGCCGCATCCACGGCGTGCTGGTCTGGCGCGAAACGCCATTTTTCAGCGCGCGCGAACGCGCCGTGCTGGGCTGGACCGAAGCGCTGACCCGTTTATCGGAAACCCATGCGCCGGACGCCGACTACGCCGCGCTGGCCGAGCAGTTCGATGCCGCCGGGATGGTGGCCGTGACCATGGCCATCAACGTCATCAACGGCTGGAACCGGCTGGCGGTCGGCTTCCGCAAGATGCCTGCGCTGTAAGGGACGCGGACATTGCGTTGTACTGCGTCCGGTGCGCTGGGACCGGGCGCGGCGGGAGTACACTGGCCCCATCCATGCCAACCAGGAGAATGACGATGGTAGACGAACAGCAGCGGCGCCAGTTCATCAGTGAACTGTGGCGCCGTTATGAGGAAGTGCAGGCTTGGGCGATCGCGAACTGGCCGGACCCGGAGCATCCGCTGTCGAGCGCCGATTTTGTCGAGGCGCGCAAGGAAATCCTGGCGCTCGGCCAGGCCGATGCGCGGGCAAAGCGGGACGCCGGCGCGCCGCAGGGGGCGGAACCGGAGCAGGGCGGGGCGCAGTATGTCGATGTGACGCCGGCGCCCTGGCCCTGATCAGGCCGGTACCTGGATGGCTTCGCCGTGCCGGACCGCGACCCACGCGGCCAGGCTCGCCAGCAGGCAGACCAGCACGCCGCAGGCGAGTTTGAAGGCGCTGTCGAACAGCAGCGGCGCGACCAGGCCGGACACCAGCGCGAACAGCAGCATCTGGATGAACGATTGCATCGACGAGGCCAGCCCGCTGTTGTTCGGAAAATGGTTCAAGGCGATCAGCGTCATCGGCGGCATCGCGATCGCCAGCGCGAACGAATATAAAAACAGCGGCAGCACGGCCCATGGCACTTCGGCGGCAAAATAATGGTTGTAGCCGACGTTGACGATGCTGGCCACGCCCATCAGCACATAACTGGTCCAGATCTGCGCCGCCTGCGAATAGCGGGAAGCGAACTTGCCGACCAGCGCGGAACCGATCACCATGCCGCTGATCAGGGGAATGAACAGCCAGGCGAATGCCGTTTCCGGCAGGTGCAGGATGTTCATGACGAAGTAGGCAGCGGAACCGATGTACAGCGCGAAGCCGCCGAAAGACATGCCGACCGCGATCGACAGCATTAAAAATTGGCGGTGGCACAGCACCTTCCAGTAATTGGCCGCGATCGCGCCCAGGTGGAAGGGGTGCCGTTCCTTGACCGGCAGACTTTCCGGCAGCGCGCGGTAGACGGAAACCATCATCAGCACGCCGAAGCCGCTCATGAACCAGAACACCGCGCGCCAGCCGAACGACACTTGCAGCCAGCCGCCCAGCACCGGCGCGATGGCCGGCGCCAAGCCGAACACCATCATGATGTGCGACAGGATCTTTTGCGCGTCGCCGCCCGTAAAGCGGTCTTGCACGATGGCGCGGCCGACCACGGAACCGGCGCCGGCCGACAGGCCCTGCACGATGCGGCAGGCGAGCAGCACGCCGAACGACGGCGCCAGCGCCGCGCCCACCGACGCGGCCACGTACAGCAGCAGCGACCATAAAATCACCGGGCGGCGCCCGAACGAGTCGGACAATGTGCCGTAAAACAGCATCATGAACGCGAAGCAGAACAGGAACAGGCTCAGCGTCTGCTGGATCGCCATCGGGCTGGCATTGAACGTCTGGGCGATCGCCGGGAACGACGGCAGATAGGTGTCGATGGCCAGCGGCCCGACCATCGAGAGGCCGGCCAGCAGCAGTGTCAGCAGAATATTCATGAATCGGTTATTGTTATTGAGAGCGGTATTTTACGTCAGGCGCCGTGCCGGCGCTTTTCAGGGCCGCAACCGCCTGGCGATATGCCCATTTCGTATATGATGGCGCGCCACGGCCCAGTACATTCAACCCTTGTGTGATGTTGAGATCCCATGACTATCGATATTTATGACGCCACCGGCGTGCGGCCTTCCCACTGGAACCTGGGTCCGGTGATCGACCAGTTGCGCGTGTCGCGCGAAGCGACGCACAATATCCGCCACCAGGGGCGGGTGCGCGAACTGCCGTCGCGCGAAGCGCTCAGCACCATCGTCAACGGCTTGTCGGCGGTGCTGTTTCCGACCCATTACGGGCGTCCCAATCTGACCGATGAAAGCATCGATTATTTTGTCGGCGATACGCTCAACACGACCCTGAACCGCCTGACCGAACAGGTACGGCGCGGCCTGCTGTTTTCATCGACCAGCCAGGAAGAGGCGGGCGACGAGGCATTGACCCAGCAGGCGCACGAGATCACGCGCGAATTCGCCGCCGGCCTGCCGCAGATCCGCGCGCTACTGGTGTCGGACGTGCATGCCGCCTTCGCCGGCGACCCGGCCGCGACTTCGGTGGCCGAGATCATGCTGTGCTATCCGGGCACCATCGCGATTTTGTACTACCGCATCGCGCACCGCCTGCATCTGCTCGGCTCTCCTTTCCTGGCGCGCATGATTTCCGATATCGCCCATTCGCTGACGGGCATCGACATCCACCCCGGCGCGCAGATCGGCGCCAGCTTCTTCATCGACCACGGCACCGGCGTCGTGATCGGAGAAACGGCGATCCTCGGGCAGAGAGTACGGCTGTACCAGCACGTCACGCTGGGCGCGAAGCGTTTCCCGGTCGACGCCAGCGGCGCGCTGATCAAGGGCACGCCGCGTCACCCGATCGTCGAAGACGATGTCGTCATTTACGCCGGCGCGACGGTCCTGGGCCGCATCACGATCGGCGCCGGTTCCACCATCGGCGGCAATGTCTGGCTGACGCAGAGCGTGCCGCCAGACAGCAATGTCTCGCAAGCGCAGATGCGCAACGAATGCCGCTAATCCAGGCGGCTGTTTTCTCCCGTGTTTGCTGATTGATGATTGACCACGGTCCCTCTCCCCGAGGGACTTCCGTGCATGGCATGGCACGCCTCTCCCCATGCCTCGCCATGCACGCCGCTTTAGTCCCACGCCATCCTTGATTCCCCCTTTCGCTTGAGCCCTGCCAGGGCCGATGCATCAATATTGCATCGCCCGTCGCGCCGCGTACACGAATAAATATGTTTTAGTTTATGCAAAAAAACGCGGCCGACCGGTAGCCGAAAAACGCATATCGAAGCGCAAAACGATTCGTTTTGCTTTCAACGGGACGCTCGTAGTCTGGAAAAAGAGTAATGAATTTTCGCGGCGAATCACGCCGCTCAGACCCGGGAGAGAGAACACCATGAGCATCCTGTTATTGGGCGGAAGTCCATCCACACCATCGAGTTCGAGCCGCCTGTTGCACCACATCGGCGAGCGGCTGGCCGCGCAGGGTTATCGCTACACCCGCTTGCAGGTGCGCGACCTGCTGGCCAAGGCCCTGCTGCACGCCGAGCGCGCCGACGCCGGCATCGCCCGCGCGCTCGAAGCGGTGGCGCTGGCCGACGCGATCGTCATCGCCACTCCGGTCTACAAGGCATCGTACACAGGCATCCTCAAAGCCTTCCTCGACCTGCTGCCGCAGGATGGCCTGGCCGGCAAGGTGGTGCTGCCGGTCGCCACCGGCGGCAGCCAGTCGCACATGCTGGCGCTGGACTACGCGCTGCGCCCGGTCCTGCACGCGCTGGCCGCGAAACAGGTCCTGGGCGGCATCTTCGCCACCTCGCAGCAGTTGCAATGGCACGAAGACAGCGGCCTGACGATGGCCGTGCCGATCGCCGCGCGCGTCGCGGCCGGCGTGCAGGAATTGCAGGAGGCGCTGTCGCCGTCGCCGCGCCGCCAGACCGCCGCGCCGCCGCTGCCGACCCGCTCGCTGCAAGACCATCCGTACGCCCCCGTCATCCAAGCCGCATAAGGACAATCATATGAGTTCCCATCAAGACAGCCGCCGCGCCGCGCGCCGCCGCACCCTCGGTTTATTGTTCGCCGGCGCCGCCGGCGTCGCCGCCGCCGGCTGGCCCGCCGCGGCGCAGGCGCAGGCACGCCCCGTCGTGCGCATCGGCTACCAGAAATACGGCACGCTGACTTTACTGAAAGGGCGCGGCACGCTGGAAAAACGCCTGGCTGCCAAGGGCGTCGACGTCAAGTGGACGGAATTCCCGGCCGGCCCGGTGCTGCTCGAAGGCTTGAATGTCGGCAGCATCGACTTCGGCACCGTCGGCGAAGCGCCGCCGATCTTCGCGCAGGCGGCCGGCGCCAACCTGGTGTATGTCGGCCACGAACCGCCGTCGCCGACCAGCGAAGCGATCGTCGTGCCGAAGCAGTCGACCTTGCGCGGCGTGGCCGACCTGAAGGGCAAAAAGGTCGCGCTGAACAAGGGCTCGAACGTGCACTTCCTGTTATTAAAAGCGCTGGAAAAGGCGGGGCTGGCCTACAAGGACGTGGAAACCGTGTTTTTGCCGCCGGCCGATGCGCGCGCCGCCTTCGAGCGCGGCAGCGTCGACGCGTGGGCGATCTGGGACCCGTTCCTGGCCGCCGCCGAAAAGCAGCTCGGCGCGCGCGTGCTGGTCGACGGCAGCGGCATCGTCGCCAATCACCAGTTTTATCTCGCTTCGCGCCCCTACGCCGAAAAGAACCCGGAACTGGTGCGCATCGTCCTCGACGAACTGGCCAAGGTCGACGAATGGGGCAAGCAGAACCAGAAAGAAGTGGCGCAGATCCTGTCGGTGCAGACCGGGCTCGAAGTCGGCGTGGTGGAACTGGCGGCATCTCGCTATGCCTACGGCGTGCGGCCGGTGTCGCCCGAAGTGCTGCGCGAACAGCAAAAGATCGCCGATGCCTTCGCCGGCCTGAAGCTGATACCGAAGGCGATCGCGGTCAAGGATGCGCAACTGCCGTTCACTCTTTAAACGAAAGCTCATCATGTCACTCAATGTTTTCTGGTTCATTCCCACGCACGGCGACAGCCGCTATCTCGGCACCTCGAAAGGCGCGCGCGCGGTCGACGCCGATTACCTGCAACAGGTCGCCGTGGCGGCCGACAACCTGGGCTACGACGGCGTGCTGCTGCCGACCGGCCGTTCCTGCGAAGATGCGTGGGTGGTCGCGTCCTCCCTGATCAACGTGACGAAAAAACTGAAATTCCTCGTCGCCGTGCGTCCCGGCCTGTCGACGCCGGGGCTGGCGGTGCGCATGGCGTCGACCTTCGACCGGCTGTCGAACGGGCGCCTGTTGATCAACGTCGTCACCGGCGGAGATCAGGCCGAACTGGAAGCCGACGGCCTGTTCGCCGACCACGCGCAGCGCTATGAAATCTCGGATGAATTCATCCGCGTCTGGCGCGCCTCGCTGGCCGGAGAGGGGGGCGACGCCGGCTACGATTTCGACGGCAAGCACATAAAAGTCAAGGGCGCGCGCACCTTGTATCCGCCGGTGCAGAAACCGTATCCGCCGCTGTATTTCGGCGGCTCGTCGGAGCCGGCGCACGAACTGGCGGCCGAGCAGATGGACGTCTATCTGACCTGGGGCGAGCCGCCCGCCGCCGTCGCCGAAAAGATCGCCGACATCCGCGCGCGCGCGGCGAGACATGGTCGCACGGTGCGTTTCGGTATCCGCCTGCACGTGATCGTGCGCGAAACCAACGAGGCAGCCTGGCGCGCCGCCGATGAACTGATCAGCCACCTCGACGACGACATCATCGCCAAGGCCCAGCAGGCGTTCAACAAAATGGATTCGGTCGGCCAGCGCCGCATGGCCGCGTTGCACGGCGGCCGGCGCGACAAGCTCGAAGTCTCACCG
This sequence comes from Pseudomonadota bacterium, assembly GCA_040389645.1. Lineage (GTDB taxonomy): Bacteria > Pseudomonadota > Gammaproteobacteria > Burkholderiales > Burkholderiaceae_D > Rugamonas. Next base: position 140,190 of record JAZJZT010000003.1, read on the forward strand.
AACCTGTGGGCCGGTGTTGGCCTGGTGCGCGGCGGCGCCGGCACCGCGCTGGTGGGCGATGCCGAGACCGTGCATGCGCGCATGCAGGAATACGCGGACCTGGGCATCGACACCTTCATTTTGTCCGGCTACCCGCACCTGGAAGAAGCGTACCGCTTCGCCGAACTGGTGTTCCCGCTGCTCGGCAAGGGCAAGGCCGCCAGCGAGCAATCGCTGTCCGGGCCGTTCGGCGAAATCATGGCCAGCAATATCGTGCCGAAGAAGGCGGCCTGACGATGGGTGCCGCCTCTGCTCACTCCACCGCCGCGCTGGTCGCGTGCGCCTGCGACGCGCCGCCGCTGCTGCGACCTCGACCGCTGTTGCCGCCGGCGCTGTTGCCCTGGCTGCTGCCGCTCGCGCTGCTGCTCGCGTGGGAAGCCTCGGCGCGCCTCGGCTGGCTGTCCAGCCGCATCCTGCCCGAACCGCTGGCCGTGGCGCGCGCGTTCTGGACGCTGGCCGCCTCCGGTGAATTGTGGCTGCACCTGAGTACGAGCCTGTGGCGCGCGCTGTCCGGTTTTGCGATCGGCGCCGGCGCCGGGTTGGCGCTCGGCCTGCTCACCGGCAGCTTCCGGCGCGCCGAGACGCTGCTCGACACGACCTTGCAAATGGTGCGCAACATTCCCGCGCTGGCGCTGATCCCGCTGGTCATTTTATGGTTCGGCATCGACGAGACGGCCAAGCTGTTTTTACTTGCCGTCGGCGTTTTCTTCCCGGTCTACCTGAACACCTTCCACGGCATCCGCTCGACCGACCAGGGGCTGGTCGAGATGGCGCGCAGTTACGGCCTGTCCGGCTGGCCCCTGTACCGCGACGTCATCCTGCCGGCCGCGCTGCCGTCGATCCTGGTCGGCGTGCGCTTTTCGCTCGGCCTGGTGTGGGTGCTGTTGATCGTCGCCGAGACCATTTCGGCGCAGGCCGGCATCGGTTACATGACGATGAATGCGCGCGAATTCCTGCAAACCGATGTCGTGCTGGTCGGCATCCTGCTGTACGCCACGCTCGGCAAGCTGGCCGACCTGTTTTCACGCGCGCTGGAAAAACACTTCCTGCGCTGGAATCCCGCTTACCGTTGAGAGGAACATCATGCTGCTGGCACCGATACCGATATCGATAGAATCCACGCCGTACGCGCTGCTGGCGCCGCCCGAACGCGGCAATGAAACCCTGCGCGCACGCGGCGCCGCCGGGCGCTGCGGCGTGCCGCTGGCCGTGGCCGGACTGGACAAATCGTATGGAGCGCGCAAGGTCTTGCGCAACATTGGCTTGACCTTAAAAGCCGGCGAATTCGTCGCCGTGGTCGGGCGCAGCGGTTGCGGCAAGAGCACCTTGCTGCGCACCTTGGCGAGACTGGAAACGCCGGACGCCGGCAGCATCGTCATCGGCCAGGCCGGCCAGGCGCCGGACTTGCGCATCATGTTCCAGGAAGCGCGCCTGCTGCCATGGAAGACTGTGCTCGACAATGTCGCACTGGGCTTGCCGCACGCGCTGAACGCGGCGGCGGCCTCGCTGTCGACGGTCGGCCTGGGCGACCGCGCCGACGACTGGCCGGCCGCGCTGTCCGGCGGCCAGCGCCAGCGCGTGGCGCTGGCGCGCGCGCTGGTGCACGAGCCGCAACTGTTATTGCTCGACGAACCGCTGGGCGCGCTCGACGCGCTGACCCGCATCGAGATGCAGCAATTGATCGAAGCGCTGTGGCTGACGCGCGGCTTCACCGCCGTGCTGGTCACGCACGACGTGCAGGAAGCGGTGGCGCTGGCCGACCGCGTGATCCTGATCGAAGACGGCGCCATCGCGCTCGACCTGCCCATCGATCTGCCGCGTCCGCGCGCGCGCGGCAGCGCCGCCTTCGCCGCGCTCGAACAGCGTATCCTGTCGCAGGTACTGAAAACTTGAGTAATGATCGATTTTATCGATAATAAACCGGTAAATTTTCCGTTTTACATTCGATATCGTCGAATGCATAATCGCTCCCATTCGAACATACACCAAGGCGGGCCAGTCCCGCCAACGTGAAAAATCGTCATTAACTGGAGTGTTACCATGAAAAAAATCATTGCCCTGCTGTTCGCCGCCGGCGTCTCGCTGGCCGCCAGCGCCGCCCCCGAAACCTATGTGATCGACACGACACACACCTTCCCGCGCTTCGAATACAGCCACTTCGGCTATTCGACCCAGTTGAGCCGTTTCGACAGCACCAGCGGCAAGATCGTCATCGACCGCGCCGCCAAGTCCGGTTCCGTTGACGTCACGATCGACGCCAAGTCGGTCGACACCGGCTTCTCCACCTTCAACACCCATCTGCAGGGCGCGGATTTCTTTGACACGGAAAAATTCCCGACCATCACCTACAAATCGACGAAATTGCACTTCGCCGGCGACAAGCTGGCCTCGGTCGACGGCAACCTGACGATCAAGGGCATCACCAAGCCGGTGACCCTGACGGTGACGTCGTTCCAGTGCATGCCGCACCCGATGTTGAAGAAAGATGCGTGCGGCGCCAACGCCACCGCGAAAGTGTTGCGCTCGGAATTCAACGCCGGCAAATACGCACCGTATGTCGGCGATGAAGTCACGCTGACCTTCGCCGTCGAATCCGTCAAAGAGTAATCACAGCAGCTGGAACCAGCCGAGTACGGCGCCGGCCGCCAGCAGTAATAACAGGTGGATGCGGGTGCGCCAGATCAGCACGCCCGCAGTCAGCGACACGACCCACAGCCGCCAGTCGGTGGCGAAGTTACCGCTGGCGCTGCCGAGGATGATGCCGGTCGACACCAGCAGCGACACCACCACCGGCGCCATTCCCTGCTTGAAGGCGCGCACCGGGCGCAGGTCGCGGTTGCGGTGGCCCCATTGCGCGGCCAGGTAAGTCAGCGTCGTGCTCGGCAACATGATGCCCGTCATCGTCACCAGCACGCCCAGCAGGCCGGCCGTCGTGCTGCCCGCGTTCAAGCCCACGTTCCACCCCATCAAGGCGACAAACAGGACGTTCGGCCCCGGCGCGGCTTGCGCAATGGCGATCGAATCGTTGAATTGCGACTGCGTCAGCCAGTGATGCTGTTCGACCAGGAAGCGGTGCATTTCCGCCGTCGTCGAAATCGCGCCGCCGATCGACATCAGCGACAGCAGCAGGTAATGCGCGAACAGGTTCAGCCAGTCGCCCCAGCTCAATATGATGTGGATCGGCGCGCTCATGGCGCCAGCTTGCGGTAAGTCAGCGCGCAGCAGGCGCCGCCGATGCCGAACAGCGGATACATCATCGGCACGTGCAGCACAGCCACCAGCAGTATCCCCAGCGCGGCGCAGGGCAGCGTCAAGGTCAGCGGCAAAGGGTGCTTGCGCAGCGCGTTGACGAGCTTGAGGCCGGTTGCGCCGATCAGCCCGGCCGAGACGGCCGCCATGCCGCGCAGCGCGCCGGCCACGCCCGGATGGGTGGCGTAATGGGCATGCAGCAGCGCCAGCAGCAACACCACCAGTAGCGGCACGGTCAGCATGCCGGCCAGCGCCGTCAGCGCGCCGCGCAAGCCGAAATAACGCGCCCCGATCACCAGCGACAGGTTGACCACGTTCGGCCCCGGCATGATTTGCGCGACGGCCCACTCCTCGATGAATTCTTCCTGCGTCAGCCAGCGCTTGCGCTCGACCATTTCGCGCTGCACCACGGCCAGCACGCCGCCGAAACCTTGCAAGGCGAGCAATGTAAAAGAGACAAACAAGTCGGTCAAGGATTGGGGGCGGGGGCGGTCGGGCTCTGGCATCATCCCCGTATTATCCCACGATGTTGCTTTTCGTTCAGGCGAGCGGCCACGCCCATGGCTTCGCCATGGGCCGTGCCATTTTAATTCCGGCGCGATGGGAGGCTGACATTGACTTTGGGATTTATTGTTCGATACTGCTTTTCAGGCAACCCGCCAGGCTTGCCTTCGGACTTATCCACCAAGCGGAAGGATCATTATGGACGCAATCATCACACCCCCCACCCAGAGTATGCCGCTACACCTGGACCACCAGCGCCGCGATGAGCGTTGCTGCGAAATCATCAACAAGGGTATTTCCGTGCAAAGCTGTTTCAGTACCCTGTGCGCAATAGAATATTTAAAATCCAACAACGTCCACCCCGAGATCATCGAGCGGGTCCTGCTCAATCCCGACCAGCGCCGCAAACTCACACACTGACCCGTTTTATCCTTTCCGACTGCCGCCTGCGCGTGGCGTATCGTTGCGCGCTGATCGCGCATTTCCCTGTCCTCGGCCGGGGTGTGCTTAGTTATGCACAAAAATCAGCAGCGCGAAAAATTGCAAAATTTTTTTGCGTATCTTTCCTTGAATATTCAAGTCATTGATTTTAAAGGAAATTTATTTTGCCTTTTGAACGGGCAGTTTGTTGAAACCCGCATGGATACAGGCTGTATGGGCTGTCAAGTGGGGCTTATCCACAAAGTTATCCACATTCGCTGTGGATATCGGAAAAAGCGCTTAACAATCCGCCACTTAGCACGCGCCACCGGGAGATGGCGCGGTTTACGCGATGGCGAGCCAGAACTTGTTGGGATTTTAACTACTGGATGCGTACCCAGTAATTTCCGTCGAACTCTTCGGGTGCGGCTTGCTCGATGCCGTGCAGGCTGCGTCCCAGCAGTTCGGCGCGCGGTGCCTGCAGCAGTTCGCTAGCCTTGTCGTTGGCATCGACGATACGGTTGTGCTCGTCCAGCGCCACTACGACCGAGCGCGCCAGTTGCGCCTGCAGCTTGGCGATGCGCTGTTCCGCCTCCAGCAGGCTGGCGTAACCGCGCAGCGAGGAAATGACCGTCGTAAACAATTTACGGGTGGTGAGATCGGTCTTGCACCAGAAATCGTTGATGTCGTAATCGAGGATGATGCTGTGTTCCAGCGCCTGGCCGGGCTGGCCGGTGCGCAACACGATGCGCACCAATTTATTACCGAGTTCGTCGCGAATCTGGCGCGCCACCTTTAAACCCGCCTCGCTGGTTTCCATTATCACGTCCAGCAACACCAGTGCGATATCCGGGTTGGCGCGCAAGACGTTCAGCGCTTCGTCGCCGCTATAGGCGTGCAGGAAGCTGAGGCGGCGCCCCATGAAGCATGCGTTGCTCAAAGAAAATTTGGTCACCACATGGACATCGACGTCGTCATCGACAATCAGCACGCGCCACGGCGCAGGCGTAGGCGCGGCGCCCGACGGGTCCGCGCTTGCCAGCATATCTTCTTCAATCATCCAGTCGCCGCTGGTGTCTTCTTTCACGTCCATGCACATTCCCGAGGCAAGTCATAAGAAAGGGCGCATACGGAAGGGCACGCGCGCCCGTCAGGGCATCTTCTCACTAGCGACACTATTCCTCGTCTGCATTTTTGTCAAAGGATTCTGGGTGGGGGCGCACAGGGGTGTCGCCTTGTCCAGCTTCCAGGGGCAAAAAATATTTTTTCATCTGGCAAAAAATACTTGCTGCTGCTCCTCATGCGGATAGTTAAGTGCCTGTTTTTAAACGATAAAAAATTTGCCTGTGAAAAGAGCATTTTGTTGAAACCCGCACCAGTGCTGGCTCTACAGCTTGTCAAGTGCAGGTTTTCCACATCGTTATCCACAGCTCGTGTGGATAAATAGAAAAAACGCTTTAAAAACGGTTGCTTAGCGTACTTTCGCGGGGACTGGCCGAGGCCGGGTTTTATAGCCGTTTCTTCAGTCTTTCCAGCTCGGCCACAAAGCGTTCGCACGCCAGCGCCGGCGGCCACGGTTCCCATGGCACGCCGCCGTAGACCGCGTGCAACGGATCGGTTTCCAGCGGCTGGGCACGAATCTTCAAGGTGCGCCGCACTTCCTGGTGCGACCATCCCACCACGTGCACCGCTTCGCTGGCCGCGGCCAGGCGGTCGGCCCGCTTGTGGATACGGTGTTGCCGCACCGTCCAGTGCGGCAAGCCGTAGCGCAGGAAGACCGCGTTTTCCAGCCGCAACGTCAGTTCACGGAAACCGTCGCCCAGAAACGGTTTTAAGACGGAAATGCAATCGAAACCCAACAAGCCCTCTTCGGCGTCGTGCAACAGTTCGCGCAATTCCACCTGCGGGTCCAGTTCCGTGCTCGACCAGGCCCTGCGCAGCAACATCACCGTCAGCGAGTGTTGCGCCACCGACAGCGGCAGCGGCCACGCCGAATGGCCGCCCCAGCGGTAAGTGCGGGCCAGCCCCAGCGCCAAGTCCCCATCTTCCCAATCGAACGGAGTAGGATCGAGCAAATCCAGCCGCTTCCCCGAAGGCATGCGCACCCAGGCGCGTATTTCGCGGCTCATCCCCTGTCGTCTCCCCTGTATCAGCCCGCTATTTTAAACCGCGCGGCCCGATGGCGCAAAATTCTATTCTTTTGAGCAACTTTGCAATACACTCACTATTTGCCTGCGCGCGATCGCCGGCCATCCGGCGCTGAACGAGGGTGGGATGGATTGCTCAATCTGGATACCGGAAAGGGGGCGACGGAATCCCGTCGAACAATGCGATCAGTGAAAAAATGGCCCTTCAACCTGCTGCTGCTTGCCTGGTCCACGACCGCCATCTGCGCGGCGATCTCGCATCTATGCATGCCGGAGTGGACCGCGCACTACACCACGTGGCAAAGTTCCCCATACTGGCAACGTGAAATCGGCTACTTCGATCTGCTGCTTTCGTCCGCCTTCATCTGGGTTGCGCGGCAAGACGACGTCTCCCTGAAAATCAAGGCATGCGGCGCGATTGCCTGTTTATCTCTGGCGCTGGGCACGAACCACCTGCAAGGCTGGCTGGCCGAGGCCCAAGTATTTCACGTGGTATTTACACTCGGGAATTTGCTGGCGCTGGCGTGGGGTGTCGGCTGCATTCTTCATGCGAAAAAAGCGGATTTTTTCAAAAATGCCATTCGGTGAGGGGCAATTTAGAAAGAGGCGGGCACTACTCTCTACCTTGCCGACGTGCTGGTATTCTAGGGGAGAGCAAACCGATTCATCCAGGCATGCAGCATGCCACGTATTTTAAAATGGGCGTGTTGCTGCAATCATGCGGCGCCAAAGAGTACGTGCAGGACTTCGAAGCCCGAACGGCATCATAATGGATGAAGGTCGTCAACCGGCCAGTTGCGGCCATTGAAAACTATGCCTGCTATTGAATCTATGACGCGATTGGAGAATCGGAGAAGTGAGTGCCACAAGTGAGCGGGACCGAGCAATAGCGCTGGCGAAGTTTCGTCCGCACGACGCGCTTATACAGGCACGCAAAGTGGTCGAGCCATGGTTTCGGGCGCAGGCTTTATCTTGGGTTGCGCGATTTACAGACGGCGACCCGGTGGCGGTTGCTGCCGAGGCAGCGAAAGCAGCCCGGGATGGTGGCGACAACTACCAAAAATGCGCAGTACGCGCATGGGAAATTGCCGCGTTGGCTGAGCGAGTTTGCACTTTCGAAGCTAGGAAGTGTCTTAGCGAATGTCTCTTTCTTGTCCAGACTGTAGAGCCAATATCTTCTCGAAGTGAAGCGCTTCTTCTGTTGTTACAGGCCAGCGTAAAAATCACTCACCAGGATGCTGAAGAAGTGCACGAATTGCTGAAGACATTGTGTCAGTCAGAGGAGCATTGGCGGGTCAAACGCGCTCTGCGTGATGGCGCAAGAATTATATCTGGCGAACTACAACCGCGCCCCTTCTTCTGGTAATGGCTAGCCATTCCGCTGCGCGGCTCTATTCGCTTAGGGGTGACAGCAAATGGCCAGGAGCAGCCCTTCAATAGTACCAAGACTAAATTAGAAAGTCCAATGTCACGCACGCCACTTACTATTGATGAGGCCAATTTTCTAATACGGTCGCTCGTTCACATGCCGATTTCATTGCCCTGGAAAGGACATGGTTCGGCCATTTTTCTGGAACTTGGCAATCTAGCCCCGCTTGAACGCCCACGGCAGCGACATCAGAAAGGTGATGCTACAATTTATATTGGATGGGGTTGGCGAGTTGAAGAAGGTTCGCGAGTACTTTATGGAAGTTCAAATAGTAAGCCTGAAATTGAAGACAGTATCGAAGCGCTTGTTGGCATCACGATTAAAAATCTGACCATCCAAGGTTTAGTTCCTGAACTCTCGATAGAGTTCTCGAATGGTGCACGTTTGATGTCAGCCGCAATGAGCACAGACACTTCTGAATGGGGCATCCGATTACCCGGTGCGATATGGGTTTCTTGCGTGGATGGAGTAGTGTGCTCAGGGGACGGCGCTGCGATTGGCCTGACACCTGAGGAAGAAGCCGTCTTTGAGCATGCCCATGTTACTGCGAAGCGTTGGGATGTACCCGTTGCAATCGGGCAGAAAGGGCGGTGTGATAGCTGCACCTATATGATTTGCCTAGATGGCAATGCTGACTTTCTTGACTATGGAGTATGCACTTCGGCAGAAAGTCCATTTGACGGTCGAGTCGTAAATATGGCTAGCGGCTGCGCATCTTTTGTTTTGGATGAAATTTGACTTCTGCTGCCGGCCAAGAACGGACATCTGTAATCACTGTGCGTATTTCGCTATAAAACATAATGGGAACTTTATGCGTCGTCGAATTCTCAATGTTGCACTTGGAACTACTGCCGCATTGCTGACGTGCGGCGCTATAGGCGCTACCGATAGGCGCCATATTGAAAAACGCTTACTAGGAACGTGGCGTTCAGATAAAGAGCGTACCATCGCCCACTGGAAGTATCAGAAAGAGCTAGCTCCTGAGGTACAGGAAAGATTTGAAAGAATATTTGAAAAATTCACTCTGCGTTTCACCGAAAAGCACATTTACACCGAGTTCGAGGATGCAAAAGACACGGTCCCTTATTCAGTTGTTGCGCAAGATGCGGTTTCAGTAGTCATCGCGTGGCATGATGACAGGGAGCGTTCGCTCCAACAAATTCATTTCGAAGATGATGGTTATTATGTTCTGAGCGGTTACAACGTTGAATTCTACAAACGCATTGCCTAGTTTTTAGGGCATGGATACGCAACTTCGACAACCGGCCAAAACCAGTCATTCGGTTTCCCTTAAACATCTCAGAGAAATTAATTAAATTACTGATTTATGTTAGGTTTAGTCTTCCTGTTTTCGCTTATCACTACTCCATTCCTGAGTATCGGGTTTGGCATATTTTTATTCTCTAAGCTATCAATTGCCTTTGGTGTGGGACTTACGATTTTTATATTTTTGATACTATTTTTTGGATTTCAATATGTCGCGTCAATGTGGCTAATAAATATTCACGCACCAGCGAAGACCATTGAGTACGAAACGACTCTCTTGTCTTTGTCATCTGATACAAGCGGAATGACTGAATTAGACGTTCCCTATGTATTTGGTCTAGGCTTCTTCGGACACGTTATTTGCGGTATTGGAATAATTGCTTCTTTTTTAATTTCTTCGAAAAGAGAGATTGCTGGAATTGTGGTGTGTGGACTTCTCGCGACGGTGCTCATTTGGGTGCTCGTCAGGAATTCCAAGGCATCGCCATTTTTCACTCCGCCGTTGGTTGCCTCGCGCGACGGAATACGAAGCCAAAAATACTTTGTTCCCTGGGGAGATGTCGTTGATGTGTTTGTCGGTTCTGACCGTGGACGTCCGCTTTATATCGAAACCACGCGGGGGGCATCAAGTTACCAGATTGGAGGCGATGGCCGAGACGCGCCTTATGAAGCCAAGCGCGTTCAGGTCCCGGTAATGGGAATGTGGGTAGAAGACGCAGCCCAATATCTTCTAATTCGAGCGCGTCTTACGTGTGCAAATGAAAGGTTGAAGCTGTAAGATGTCCTAAAATTAGCACTCTGTTTTGTGGCGTAGCTCCCTTCGGGAATGTCGTCTTGGATAGCCGTATTCGACCAAAAGCTGCCGCTCTAAGAGAATACGAAAGACAGTAAAGCTCCGACGCACCCGAAACATTAAGTCAAACGGATGCGCAAGCGCGCGCCATTTAATCACGTCATTAGTTACACCATATGTCGTCACTACAGGTACGAGTTCAATCACTGTTAGATGCCGTTCCGGACGGCACAAAGCACTACTATGCCTTGACCATTCTTCTTAGCGAAATTGGCCAACCTCAATTCTGCTGTTTTTCGGGCTGGGTCGGTTATACGGACGACAATCCCCGTCGCGAAATTCGCAAAGCATCGCTCGTATGGCCGGATAGGATGCTTGCCGCTTGGAAACGCATGGATGAACCGGGCATGGTGATAACCAATCCCGACGATTTCGCGTTGTTCTTCGCTCATGGTGGCCATGCGGTTGTAGAAAAACAATTGGCAGAAGCGGTTGTGCCAGAGTGGCTCGCACCATTTGATGCCGTCCATGAAGGTGAATGGGGATACGTTCACCCGAAGGTTTTGCCGCAATCTGCTATGCAAAGAGCGCCCACACCTAAGCTAAGAATGAGCATCATAAAACGTGATGCCTTCAAGTGTCGTATTTGTGGCAGAAGTCCAAAGGACTACGGCGACCTCGAGCTTCACGTCCACCATGTGCGACCATGGGCAGCGGGAGGAGTAACCGAAGAACGAAACCTAATTACGCTTTGCCACACCTGCCATAATGGACTCGACCCGCATTACGAACATACCCTGTTCAAGTTCATTCCTTCGAAAGAGAGTTCAGAGCGCGCAGTGGCTTATCGCCGTAGACTTACTGAGTATCAGAAAGCGGCGGTCCGCGAAACTAACGGCAGCGATACGTAGCTTTCTATATCATCGGATCTGCGCGAAAGGCTGCGCAGGGGGGCGAACCACGACGCTAAACTCTATTCGCTGGCCCTAAAGTCCTGGCGTCCCCTTCGGCCCAGCTAGCGTGACAATGCGAGTGTTTTTTAACCGAGCAACATGCTATCCTTAGTACCTTCGGTCAGGTTCCGCCAAGAGCTGCCGTTCAATACTAACGAACAATGCGAAAATTCTCTAGCAGATGAAGCTCGGCTAACGGATAAGGCGAATGTTGTCTAATTGCTAGAACGGGTTGTTTACAATTACATAAAAATCGAAGTGATGAAATATGGGCGAAGCGAAACGCAGAGGCAATCATGCGCAACGAATTTAATTAGCGCGTCAGCGACAAGTTGAAGAGACTTCCCAGTTCAATAAGGTTTCTGATTTTTTAGAACAAGGGCTCAAACTCGAATTCTGATTTTGGATAAAACTGGCTGCGGTTGTGATGGACCTAGTCGGCAATGAGCTCGCTAGCCTAGCATTGCCTGAATAGGATGTCAGGCCGGTTCCTATCGGTAGTAGTCGGTGAGTTTCGGAAGATATAGATGATTGCATATTGTTCTAATTCTACTCGAAAGATTAAATATTGCTTTGGTCTCTCTATTATTGTTACTCTACAGGCGTGTTCGACGAGTCAACGAAATTCCGATTCCGTAGGGGATGCAAATAAAGTAGTAAGGGTTCAGATATGTCTGCCTAACAGCCGAATTTATTTTAACGAGCTTGTTTTGGAGCGATTGGAAAATCATCCACAATTCACTAACTATTCTTTACGGCAGCTTGAGCTTGCGTCGAAGATGATTCGACGTGTCGCGTATTCAAGCGACCCCAGGGTTATAAAGGTCTATGGAGTAGGCTTTGGTGAGGTCTTAGTCTAAGATGGAATATTCAGCGAGCTTTCCGGTTTTATTGGGCTACAGGACTCTACAGTCGCTGATCAACCGATCTATGAGCTGAAATATGGACATCCGGCCAGCGAATATATCGCAATAGACGTCCGTCTTCCTAAGGCGGAAAGGGGAATACGGGATGAAGTGGCATACTAGTTCGTGCTGCCGAAAAGTATCAGGGGAGCTGGATTTGCGGACTGGTTCAGCCCTATATCTATGGAGCCTAAAAATCAGCATCCTGAATTAGGATGGAGATTGGTGCATGGCGGGAAATTGGAAATTTATCCGGTTTCCACAGATCCTCCAAAGATGAGAGTTTTACTTGTAAAGCGCTACGTTAAACATATTGACCCTATAAGTGATGTTTTGCCAGCCTTAACTACGGCGCGAATAAAATACAGAACTGCGACAAGTGGCCAGCAATTTGTCTACGAGTTTGTTCCCAAGAGCAGTGCAACAATCCCCGCATGTGATTAACGAAACCTGCGATATACGATACGATATCAGGTGCAATTCCGGCAATCGGACAAACAAATGCCGGAACTGACCCTAGTGTCCTAGTGTCGAATGCCGGAACTGACCCTAGTGTCCCTAGTGTCGTTTGATGCCTAAACAATGTTGTTAGTTGAGGCTCTTGGTGAGTTTGAACTGCTGTGTTTGGTCAGAAGCGGAAGAGCCGGTCGGGTTTGTGTTACAGTAGTCGGAATCAATCTCAGACTAGGGACTTTGTTGTGGCAAAAACTCCAAAGGTAATTTTCAGTGCACGCATTGATGGCGTCCCGCGTGAATTATTATCAGTTCGGCAGTGGAAAGGGAGTGATTTGTTGATAGTGTCTCGTCATGCAGATCGCTTCCAACATCCTGACGGCTCATATTCCTTGATAAAGGACCAGCATTACTCCGTACATGAAGGTTCAGATGATCAGACACTTACCGTTGTGACGCAAAAAACAGAATTTCACAACCACCCTCATGTATCGTTCGTCTCCGTTATACATGCAACCAAGCCGCACCTTCTATGGAACATTTTTTCAAGGCGCATTCCTCATTTTGCAGATGGGGTCCGATTGATCAAAGCGAGAGCTAAGGATAGAGTAGTAGAGATAGTAGATTTTTATCAGATGAAGGCGACGTTGCTCTACACGGTATTCGTTACAAGACCAAGTTTCGACGTTCAGCACTTTGCTAGCGAACACTATCGCTTTCACGTAGCAGAATTCGATAAATACAAAATAGTTGTTTTGACAAATTTTTTAAACGTCCCAAACATTAATGAAGGTGACGTTCTAATTTGTACTACAAGTTCGCCAAAAATTAATCATGAGTTCCTTCCCGGGCACTTCCAAATACACGCTAGCTCGCACGCCCCTGAGGATATGCTTAATATTCATATCGAAGCGCTAACTTTGTTACGAAACAAAATGAGAGTCCGTTTGCATCAGTTTTTGGGTGCCAACGCTTCGGATTTGGACGAGATTGAAGAATTGTTGCAAATATTTTCGCCCGAACCACTATTGAAGTAGAAACCAAGGTGGATGTGCGGTGGAACTCATATTACGCAGATCGTACCGCCACAAGGGATTCATGGTGATCGCTACGGAAAAATGGACGTTCGCTTTGGGGCAAATGCTGTCGTTCGATCTGACTAAAATTTCCGTTCAAGTTTGAGTTGCTAGATGTTTAAGGGGACCTCGAAAAACCCCGCCAGTCATGGCATGATGTTGTGGCACCAATT
>JAZJZT010000004.1:0-149636 GCA_040389645.1 Pseudomonadota bacterium
CCCGCTTTCGCGGGAATGACAACTCTACGGTCGGTGGCTTAACTTAACGGCATTAGGGTCAGACCCCGAAGCGGCGTCGGCAGTTGCGCGGGTGGAAGGTCGGCTGGGTGTTTAAGCAACACTTACAGTTGCCGGCTGCGCTAGAATAAGCGAACGCCCTTTTTTCACCAACGCTCAATGAACAGCCGCCATCTTCCCTTCGCCACACCGACGCTGACGACCCGCCTGCCGGCCGTCGGCACCACCGTTTTTACCCGCATGTCGGCGCTGGCCGCCGAGCATGGCGCCGTCAACCTGGGCCAGGGTTTTCCCGACTTCGCCTGCGAACCCGGGCTGGTCGACATGGTCAGCGAGGCGATGCGCGCCGGTTTTAACCAGTATCCGATGATGACCGGCGCGCCGGTGCTGCGCCAGGCGATCGCCGCCAAGGTCGAGGCGATCTATGGTCACGCCTATGATGTCAACACGGAAATCACCGTCACCACCGGCGCCACCCAGGCTTTGACCACCGCCATCCTGTGCTGCGTGCATCCGGGCGACGAGGTCATCGTCATCGAGCCGGCCTACGACAGTTATTTGCCGGCCATCGCGCTGGCCGGCGGCGTGCCGGTATTGGTGCAGATGGCGGTGGGCGCGGAGGGTTACAGCGTGCCATGGGACAAGGTCGGCGCGGCCGTCACCAGTAAAACGCGGCTGATCGTCATCAATACGCCGCACAATCCGACCGGCACCGTGCTGCGCGAAGCCGACTTGCAGGCGCTGGCCGACATCGTGCGCGGCACCGACGTACTAATTCTGTCGGACGAAGTCTATGAACACATGGTCTACGACGGCGCGCGCCATGAATCGGTGTGCCGCCACCCGGAACTGGCGGCGCGCAGCTTCGTCGTGTCCAGCTTTGGCAAGACCTATCACGTGACCGGCTGGAAGATCGGCTATGTCGCCGCGCCGGCCCCGCTGACGGTGGAATTCCGCAAGGTGCACCAATACAACGTATTTACAGTTAACACGCCGATGCAGCACGGGCTGGCCAGCTACATGGCCGATCCGAAACCGTACCTGGAATTGCCGGCGTTTTACCAGCGCAAGCGCGACCTGTTCCGCGCCGGCCTGCAAAACAGCCGCTTCGAATTGTTGCCGGCCGACGGCACCTATTTCCAGTGCGTGCGCTATGACGCGATTTCGGCATTGCCGGAAGCGCAATTCGCCGAGTGGCTGACCACAGAGATCAAGGTGGCGGCCATCCCGGTCTCGGCGTTTTACCAGCAGGGCCAGGAATCGGGCATCGTCCGCTTCTGCTTTGCGAAAAAGGATGAGACACTGGCATTGGCGCTCGAACGCCTGGCCGGCATATAAAAACACTCCCCTGGCACAGGCGGAGTCTGGCGGGACGGGGATGATCATGACTCAGTACGGCAGCAGTCTGAAAGATATCGTCATGGGCGACGTGGCCATGCCGGTCGCGGCACGGCCTTCCGTGCTGCACGATTTGAATCAGGCCAACCGGCGCCTGGAAAAACTGCTGGCGGACTTGCGCAACGAGCGCAACGCCGAATCCGAGTTGCGCCATATCGCGCGCAGCGTGCTGGATGCCGTCGAATTGAATACGGATATCGCGCTGGCCTGCATCTTCCTGAGCCAGATCGCCGGCACCTACGCGGTACGCCATTGCATCGAGACGGCGGTGGTGGCGGTGTCCGTGGCGCGCCGCATGCGCAAGGCGCAGGATGAAACCCTGGTGATTGCGCTGGCCGCGCTGACGATGAACGTGGGCATGCTGCGGCACCAGAACACGTTCAATAAAAATTCCAGCCTGACCAGTGAGGAAATGTCGATCGTGCGGCGCCACCCGGCCGAGAGCGTGGACTTGCTGCGCGACGCCGGCGTGCAGGACGAGGAATGGATTTCCTGCGTGCTGATGCACCATGAAAACGATGATGGCAGCGGTTATCCGGAAGGCCGCACCAGCGACGAGATCACGCAGAATGCACGCCTGATCAGCCTGGCCGACCGCTATTGCGCGCAAGTGTCGGCGCGCAATTACCGCTGTTCCGTGTTGCCAGACCAGGCCTTGCATAATTTGCTGGGCAACCCGGACAAGGTGGCCGACGCCTTGCTGGCGGATCATTTTGCCAGCCAGCTCGGGCAATATCCGCCGGGTTCGCTGGTGCGGCTGCAAAACGGAGAGATTGGCGTGGTGACGCAGCGCGATGGCGGCGGTCACCTGCACATTCACTGCCTGCGCGACGCATCCGGCAAGCCGATGCGCGACGCCGGCGGCACGCTGCTGGTCGCGCTGCGCCACTCCGGCGATCCGGATTGCGCGATCGCCGCCGTGTTGAGCGAAGACGAGGCCGACGTGCGCTTCAGCATGAAACAGATCTGGGGCGAGCAGGCGAGTTTGTGAGGTGAAGGCTGTGATGTCATGACAGACCATAAGCCCAAGCGTTGTCTGTCGTTCCCGCGCAGGGGAAAGGCATGCCTTTCCCCCATAGCACGTCAATACCGCCTGCAAACTACGCGGGCGATAGAAGAATGCATATGTGGCATGGGTTCCCGCCTCCGCGGGAACGACAGAGTTGCAGCCTGTAGCCTTGCTTTTATTTAGTCGGCGGCACAGGTTCGAGCCGCGGCATCAGGCATTGACCTTAGCGCGCCAGCTGCTGCAACTTGCGGTCGACAAAACCCTGCAATTCCGGCGACAATTTGCCGCTGGACTTGGCGCGGTTATAGGCTTCCTGCGCTTCGGCGTTGCGTTTCTCGGCTTGCAGCGAAATACCCAATCCCATCCACCAGACACCGTTCTGCGACGCCAGTTGCAGCGCCGCCTGGTAGCGTTCGACCGCTTCGCGATGGCGTTGCGCGCGTTGCAGCGCGCCGGCCAGGAAGCCCATGTACTCGGCATTGCCGGACGCGTAAGGCAAGGTGCGCATCAGCGTGTCGATCGCCGGACCGCCTTTTTCGATCTGCAGGCGGGCCAGGATCATCGCCATCGCCGGCTGTTTCGGATCCAGCCCCAATCCCAGTTGCAGATGGCGCATCGCTTCATCGTTGCGTTTACCCTCGATCAGCAAGCCGACCAGCGTCTGGCGCGCGCCATCGTGGCGCGGGTCGGTGTACACGGCATGCTCCAGCGTCGCGATGGCTTCCGCCACGCGGCCTTCCTGCAAGGCGCCCAGGCCGCGCCGGTAATCGTTTTCGGCGCGCTGCTGCGACGTCAATTCCCGCTCGCCACTCTCGGCGCCGGGCGCGCGCGCATTGGGGTTCGCGCGCACGGCCACTGCCCTGGCGGCCGCCTTCGGCTGCGGCACCGCCGGTTCGCGGCCCGGCGCGGCCGGTTCACGGAGTGACGGAGCCGGTTCAGCGAATTCGGCCTGCGCCATTTTCAGCCGCGGCGCGGTTTGCCGCGCCGCCTCGGTCGCCTCGGCGCGGCGGCGCTTGCGCGCTTCGGCACTGGTTTCAAGCACCGGCACAGTAGCCGGGCTGGCGGTGGCGATGGTGGCGGGTACGGCGGCGGCCGCCATACCGGACGGCGCCGCGGCAGGGACAGGCGCGGCGGAGACTGGAGCAGCCGGCGCAATGATGCCGGGTGCGGATGTCGGCGATGCAACGATGCCGGGCGCCGGCACGGGTGACGGTGGCGCAACAACGATGGCCGGCGGCGGCGCGACAGGCGCCACCACGACCGGCGTCCCGGCCCCAAGCGGCATAGGCCCCGGTGACATCGGCGATGCCTGGCGCAGGTAATGCCAGCCCATCCAGCCGCCGGCCACCAGCGCGACGAGGACCGCGCCGGCGCCCAGCGCCAGCACGGTGCGCGAGCGGCGTTCGGGGATCACCGGCCGCATGTCGGCGGCCGAGCCCTGCGCCGCCGCCGTGCCGCCGCGCGCATCCAGGTCTTGCAGCATCTTGTTAATCAGGCTCATTTGGTCAGCGCCCAGGTCAGGCCAAGGCCGCATGCGGCCAGCGTCAGCGCCGTTGCCGCCATCCACTGCCAGAACGGCCGCCGGTTATTCGCGATCGTATCGCGCGCGGCCAGCACCACGTGGCGTTTTTCCACCTGCTGCCGCCCTTCGCCGTAGGCCAGCATCAGCGCTTTATGCGCCATGATGTTGACCAGGCGCGGAATGCCGCCGGTGACCGCGTACAGCCGGCCGACGGCAGTGCGGCTGAACAGGCGCGCGCCGGCATAACCGGCCACGCGCAAGCGGTGCGCCAGGTAATATTCGAGGTCGTCGCGCGACAGCGCGCCCAGGTGATAGTGGAAGGTGATGCGCTGCGCCAGCTGGCGTATCTTGTCGATCGCCAGGTGCGCATTCAATTCCGGCTGGCCGAACAGCACGATCTGCAGCAATTTGCGTTTTTCCGTTTCCAGGTTAGTCAGCAGGCGCAGCGCTTCCAGGCTTTCGATCGGGATCGCCTGCGCCTCGTCCAGGCACAATACCACCTGCTTGCCCTGCCCGGCCAGTTCCAGCAGCCGGAACGAGATCGATTTCAGCAATTGATGCTGGTCGACATCGCGCGCCAGCGTGATTTCCAGCTCGTCGGCCAGCGCCAGCATCAGCGTGCGCGGTTCCAGGTACGGGTTCGGGATGTAGGCAGTGACGAACTGCTCGCCCAGCGTCGCGATGAACTTGCGGCACAACAAGGTCTTGCCGGTGCCGACTTCGCCGGTGATTTTAATAAAACCTTCGCCACTCTTGGCCGCCACCAGCAGCGTGTTCAGCGCCTCCTGCGAATGCGGGCTGGTGAAGAAAAAACTGGTATCGGGCGTGATGCTGAACGGCACCTCGCGCAGGCCGAAATGCGCTTCGTACATTACTTGCGCTCCATTGGCCGGCGCGGGTCCAGTTGCTCGATGCGGCGGTTCGCATCCTGCATGTCCTGGTTCCAGCTGGACGCGGCATCGACGATGGTCGGTTTGATCAGCACCACCAGTTCGCGCTTTTGCGTGCTCTGGTCGGTATTGCGGAACAGCGCGCCGACCACCGGCAAGTCGCCCGCGCCAGGCAGTTGCGAACGGTCCGCCGTGCTGGACTGGCGCATCAGGCCGCCGATGGCGACGATGTGACCATCCTGCCCGCGCACCATGCTGTCCATTTCCGACGTGCTCGACGCGGCCAGCGGCAGGTTCAGCGAACCGGCGCTGCCGAGGTTGACCACCTTGTTGACAGTCGTGACCTGGCTGACCGACGGGTGCACGTGCAGCATGATGTTGCCCTCCTCGTCGATCTGCGGTGTGACATCGAGCACCACGCCGGAGAAGAACGGCTGCAAGGTCACGTTCGGGCTGGTGGTGCCGGTGCCGGCCGCGCTGTTGTTGGTCGTGGTGCTGACGCCGGTGACATAAAATTCGTCGGTGCCGATTTTCAGGACCGCCTTCTGGTTGTTCATCGTCGCGATGCGCGGGCTCGACAGCACGTGCACCGATCCTTGCGACTCCAGGAAGGAAATCATCGCGGCGAAATTGCTGGTCTGGAAAGCCAGGCCGAACAGCGAGCCGGCATTGCTGGCCGCGTTCGCCAGCGAAAAGCCCGTGCTGGCGGAAATGCCGATCGGGCCGCCGCTGGTCATGACCGGCGGCTGGCCGCCGGCGAACGGCAGCGGCGCCAGCGTCGTGCCCGGCGACAGGAAGCCGCCCGAGGCGCGGTTGTCGTGCCCGGTCTTGAACGAGGCGAACGAGGCCCAGTTGATGCCGCTCTGGAAGCCGCTATTCAACTGCACTTCGAGGATCTTCGCTTCCAGGATCACTTGCCGCTCGACCGCCAGGCGGGTCGCCTTCAGATATTGCTCGACGTTGCGCAACTGTTCCGGCATCGCGCGCACGACCACCACGCCCGATTGCGGGCTGATGACCACGCTGTAGCCTTCGACCTTGCCGGCCACCAGCGCTTCCAGCGCCGCCTTCAGATCGACCCAGAAATTGGTGTCCGACGAGGTCCTGACGTTGGCGGCGTCGTCCTGCGTGGTTTGCACGCCGTTGCCCTGCGGCTGGTTGCCGTTTTGATTATTCTGCTGCTGGCCGCCCTGGCCGCCCCCCTGGCCGCCGGACGATACCGCGCCGACCGTGTTGACCGAGGTCGACGACACGCGCACGTTCGAACTGCCCTTGCGCGAGCCGGTCAGGTAATTCACCTGGAACATGCGGGTCTGCATCGTCAGCGGGCGGATATAAATGCGGGTTCCCTCGACCTTGTAATCGTAGCCATACAGTTCGCGCACCGCGTCGAGCGCTTCGAACAGTGTGACATCCTTCAGGTGCGCCGTGATGTTGCCCGTGACCTCGGGATTGATCAGCATGTTGTAGCGCGTGCCGGCGACGATGGAATTGAAGAATTGCTGCACCGGCACCTGGTTGAACGAGACATTGAAACGCTCGTCGAGCACCGGGCGCGCCTTCGGCAATTGCGTGGCCAGCGCCGTCATCGGCGGCAGCAGCGCGGCCTCGACGGCATCCGGCGCGGCCTGCGGCGGCGGAGATTTGGCCGTGGCTTCGCGCATCTGCTGCTTGATCGCGTCATATGTATCGCGCTTGCCCGCCGTCCCCTGGCACCCGGCCAGCACGGCAAACGTGCCCGCCGCGCAAGCGATCATGATGAGTTTTTGCATAATTCTTACCCTGTTGATACGCATCTAAGGTTTTACGGCTGGAGAACCGTCCGCCGACGCTGGAAACAGTTTAAGTGTTTCCAGCGACTTGCCGCGCCGCAGCACCACTTCCGTCTCGCCGACCCGCTCCACCACGGCGCCCTGGAACTTCGCGCCCTGCCGCACCGTGACGCCATTGATCACCGCCACCCGGCGCCCGCCATGTTCGCGCGACACCAGGATCGACTGCACCTGCGGCGCTGACGATGTCGTCTCGACCGGCACGCTGCCCGGAGACATTGCCGAAGGCGGCGGGCGGGTCGGATCGTCCAGGCCCTGCGCGGATGCCAGTGTCGCGCAGGTCATCAGGACGATGCCCGCCACCAACGCCAGCAAACGGCCAATGGCAGCAATACTGTCATTCCCGCGAAGGCGGGAATCCCTTTTTTGCTGTGCCGCATCGGACACAAAATGGGATTCCCGCCTTCGCGGGAATGACAAGGAAGCGACTGCGGATATGGTTAAGGGCATCACAGCGCAATCCACTGCTGATCCAGGCTCAGCGTATATAAGGTCAGCGTCAGGCTGGCGTTCGGATAGGCTTCCGCATTCAGCGTGGCATTGCCCCAGAATAGCTGCGCCGGCATATGCTCCAATGCTTCCATATATTTCACCATCTCCATGTAACCGCCCTGCACCACGATCTGCACGCCATGGCGATACAGTAATTCTTCCTGCTTGACCGGCGCGCGTGGCGCGGCCGGCGGCGCTGCGGGCGCAGCCACCGCAGGCGCCGGCAGCAAGCTGAAATTCACCGCCTTATTCGCCTCCGGACGCGCCTCGGCCGGTTCATCCGGCTCGGAAAAGCGCCCGTCGCTCATGCCGCGCGGCGCCAGCGTTTTCAAGGACACCAGGCGCAGCTTGCTATTGCCGTGCAATATCTGCTCCAGCAATTGCACGATCTTGTCCGGCGCCACCAGCCCCTTTTGCATCGTGCGCAAGGTGTTGCGCATCGCTTCGTTGTCGACCTTGAGTTTCGCCAGCTTTTGCTTGGTCGGCAAATCCGGATCGACCCGGGCGATGACTTCCTTCTGCGTCAGCTCGACATCGATGCCGGCGATCTGCAGACGCTGCTGGCTGATCATCGCCGTCAACGCTTTCTGGCGCATATACGCAGGGTCCAGCACGGTGATATACACCACGAACACCACGGCCGCCGCGCTGGCCAGCGCCACCATCGCGCGCTCGCGCAAACTGAGCGCTTCGATTTTCGCCGCCAGTTTCAACCATTGTTCTTTCATTTGCGCACAGCCTCCTTCTGCTCGCCCAGCGACGCCGCCTGCAGGCTGAACTCGACATACGGCGGTACCGCGAACGCCGGCGCGCTGGCGGCGCTGGCGGCTGCGGCAGCGGCGGCCCCGGGCGCATCTGCCGGTTTCGGCTGCGTCATTTCAAGGTGACCGAACGTCTTGCCCTTCAATACAGGCTCCCTGGCCAGCCCGCCCAGGTAGCCCGGCAACAGGCTGGCCTGCAAGGTGCGTCCCTGCAAGCCGATCTCATTGCCGGCGCCGACGATGCGCACGCCGGTCAGCCACAGGCCGTCCACGCGGCTGTGCGCGAAGGCGCGGAAATACGAGGAATAACCGCGCGTGTTGCCGAATTCTCCCTTGTCGATGATGGCCGACACTTCGTGCAGCGCGCGGTTTTCCGTCTCGGCCTGCTCCAGCAACTGGTCGAGCGACGCGCTTTTCTGGCGCGGCGCCAGGTCGCTGCCGGACGTCGCCTTGCGCGCCTCGCGCGCGGCCAGTTCAGTCTTGACCACGGCCGCTTCCCGCTCCAGCGCGGCCACGCTCTGCTTGGCCTGGAACGCCGGCACCAGCGAACAGGCCAATACCACGCCCAGCGCGTACGCCATGGCGTTCGCCGAAAAATAATTTTTCTGCTTTTTGAAACGCGGGTTGAACAGGTTGATCTGCTGGCTCAAGGAACGGACTCCTCAAGCCGCAAGGCTGCGCCGAGCGCCATGAAATAGCGCGCCTGCTGCGCCGCTTCCTTCAATTCCGGCACCTTGTCCAGGTCAAGAACGGTGTCCAGGTCCAACTGTTCGACCGGCAAATACAAATTCTGCTTCAGGTAGGCGTGCAGGCCACTGCCGCCCAGCGGCGCGAGCAGCAATTTGGAGATGGCGACAAAGTGGAACTGGCGCTCGAAATGGTCGAGCGAGCGCTGCAACTCCAGCGTGATGCGATCGTAATGCTGCTGCTGTTTGTCTTCTTCCGACGCCAGCAACTGCGTCAGCGTGACATCCATGCGGCGCGACAAATACAGCTCGCCGCCGAAAGTGACAGTAAGCAAGCCGCCGTCCAGGTCGAACGACAGCATCGCCACACCGCGCCCTTCCGGTTCCAGCATGGCCGAGATGTTACGCTGCGCCATTTCCGGGATATCGATGACGGCCAAATCGACCTTGCTGTCGGCGAATTGCCGCTGGTGCGGCTCGATCACGCTGTTGCGCGCGGCCACGGCGAACACTTGCTGGTTGTGCGCCGGCGCGTTCTTGGCCGGAGGTATGGACAGCACGTCGACGGTGGCGTCGGCGATCGGAAAATCGACCATATCCTTCAGGCGCCAGCCGACCGCCGTTTTTAACTCCTCGGCCGGGACGTTAGGCGCTTCCACCATCAACAGCTGATATTCGCCGGCGGCGAGCAGGCTGCTGCAATTGTATTGGGCCGCCTGCATGTCCTTGTTCAGGCGCGTCAGCGCGGCGCCGGCCTGGTCCTTCTTGCCGGCATAAAACATGGCGGTCAGCACTTGCGGCTTCGCATCCGTGCGGCGCTGCACGATGGCGGCCAGCACGCCGTCGGCATAGATCGCGATCGCCAACCACCCATCGTTTTTCTTTGCTTTTCCAAATAAACCCATGCCGGCCGTCTCTAAGTTTTAGCAACGCCTCTATAAAGCGCCGCAATGGCTTGATTATATTCAAGTTTCATTGATTTTCACTTGCGTTTTTAATATCAAAAATCAACTTTAACGCTTTTTTCACGCATCGGGACACAAAAACAGGCAAGCTCGGGCGCATTGATATTGGCTAGTACATTTCTCTCAGGTAGATAAACGGGCTGCGATAGATGCCAAACACCACGCGCGCCTTGGTGCTGGGCAGCCACGAGGGATTCGAGGCGGTGATGTCGACCTGGCCATTATTGCCGGTGCCCGGCGCCTGCAGCAGGATCGTCCCGGCGCTTTGAACCAGCGTTATTGCGGATGAACTGCGAGGCACCAGCACGCTGAGCTTGCACGCGTTCGAAACGCGCAGTCCCCTATTGCAGTTCGCATACGCCAGATCCGTCACAGGCGCCAGGCCGCTGCTGCTATCCTTGGTGTTGTTCGACCAGACCAGAGCCCCCTTGTAATACTGCGCCCACACTTTCAAAGGCAAGGGCACCAGTTCCGAGCCATAGGCATTTTGCAGCATCAGGCGGCCGGTGACGATCGCCATGCCCCCTTCCACCGATGCCGTGCCGCGCAGCGACGTGACACCGTCACCGACGCTGGGCACCGTCGATTCGGACGCGCGCAGATAAATGAAAGTCGGTGCCACCCAATTGTTGGCCTGCGGCGTGGTACGGGAATATGCATTCGCCGCCGGGAAGGTATAAACCGGCACGGCGCTGCCGGCGCCGGCGACAAAGGCAGACGCCGTAATGGTATTCGCACTGAGCACGGAGCCGGACGGGCTGCTTGGCGGACTCGGATTGCTGGCGCTGCCCAAGGCCGCGTAGGCCGACAAGGTGACATCCCTGGCGAACAGGCCGCGATAATTGCGCAGTTGCGCCCCGCTCGTATTGCGCGCCGTGACTTGCGTCGTAAAAGATTGCGTCGAATACGCCATGCCGGCCACCGATGCCGGGCAAGCCAGGCCGGTGTCGCACAGCATCGACGGCACGACGACGGTATCGAAATGGTCCGGCACGAAACGGCCGAGGTTGACCGTGTTGCCGAACACATTACCGGAACCGAGATAATCGCCATCCGTCATATCGAGCTGCAAGCGGATGATGCCGACCTCGTCGAACCTGAAAGTGGTGCCGGTGGCCGTGCCGGCGTTAAAACTGCCGAAGCTGCCATAAAAAGGTGGCACGGCGTTCGGATCGGTCGGCTCGACCATCTCGGTAAATTTGGCGCCGGTGGAATCTGTGCCGACGGTGGGCGTCAGGCGCACGCTGGCCGCTGGCGATTCCTTGCCGAAATTGGCGGCGGCGACGGCGGGAAAACCGCCCGTCATGGCCGTCACGCTGAGCGTAAACGAGGCGCCGGCAGCGATAAATTTCGCATCGGTGGCAGCGGCCGGCGTGCCGGCGCGGTTAGTGGTGGGCACCGTCAACACCAGCAGGTTCGGGCGCGACACAAAGGCGCCGGTGCTGCCCAGGCGGTTGATGCTGTCGCTGACAAAGAATTCGATGCGGCCGACATCGGCATAACGCAAGCGGTAGACGGTATTGCTGCTGGCGCCTCCGCCCGTGAAGACGACGTTGGTCAGCGCGCTCCACTTGGTGGAAATGGGCAACGGCACGGCGCCATCGGCTTCGCACAGCGGCAAGGCCGCGTTCACGGCCGAGAATGTCGCCCTCACGCCGGCATTCTGGGCCGGGCTGTGGCAGGACAAGGCGAATTTCATTTGCATCGTCGTGTCGCTGATGCCGAACGCCACCGGGATATTGTTGACGACATAGGTCAGATAGACATTGATGTCGGTATTCGACATCTGGTGCGGATTGTCCAGCGTCAGGCGATGGCAGGGTTGCGCACTGCTACCGAAGGCCATGTTATGTACGCAGGGCTGATCGGTGAACACATAATATGGCGTGAACGGCGACACGCCGATGCGCGCGCTGATGGTGGCGGTATTGTTGCCGTCGTAATAATCGAACAGCGCGCCGCTGACGGTGGCGCTGTTGCTGATCAAGCCGGTGGCAGCCGCGCCCACGGTCACGTTCAATGTGATCGCCGGCGCCTGGGTATCGATCGGCAGCGACTTGGTATAGGTACACGTGACTCTTTGCTGCACGGCGCCGCAATTCCAGTCGGTGCCGGTTGCACCCGAATAAATCAGCGTGTTGGGCAAGAGATCGGTCACGACCAGGGCACCCTCCGCCATCGGGCCATTGTTGCCGACGGTGATCGTGTAACTGCTCGTCACCGACGGCGCCAGCGTGCCGTTGAGCGCCATCGTGATCGAACGGTCGGTCGCCGGAACGTTCGGCGCGGCGATGATCTCCGCGCTGGTGAGCACCAGGTCGCTACCCGTCTTGTAGGTCGTGCTGGCCGAACTTTGACCGCCGTTGATGATCGGGATACCGACGACATAGGCATCGAAATCGATGCCGTACGAAAGACTGTCGTTGTTGATGTTACTGACCGAATTGAACTGGTTGCCGGCCGGGTTCAAGCCATCCGATACTTCCACATCGTTATAACGCAGTACTTCGCACAACGCGACCGTACCGCAGCTCGACAGCGTGGAATCGCCCTCCCAGGTCATCGCGCCGATCTTGCCGGTCTTGTTGCCGATCGGATCGGGAATCAGGAAATTCCCCAGCGTCAGCACGAAAGACGAATTGTGGCTGTACTGAAAACCCTCGTAGATATTCAGGACGCGGAAGGTTTCCGTCGGCAGTGAATAAACCACCAGCAACTGGAAGCCGCCCAGCACGGCTTGCGAACTGCAGTATGTGCTGCTGCTATCGATCGTCAAACCACCGACCGTGTAGTCCGCGTTACCCTTGACCTTGACCTGCGCCGTGACATCGACGGCGCCCGAAAAATACTTGCTGCCCGTGGTGGCCGACGTGTACTGGCGGTTGATCGGCGCCGTCACGGACACGTTGTCGAAAGTGACGGTGTAATCCGCCGCCGACGGCGTCGCCGCATAATCGCCCGAACCGGCCCAGTACAGGTGCGCACTCAACACCACGGCATTTTGGGGAATGCTGTTCAATACCATGGTCTGCGGATTCGTGTTGACACTGCAAGCATCGTCGGTATTCGACTTGGTCCGCATGGTTTTCTGGGTGCCGGTGAAGCTGACGTTACCGGCGAAACTTCTGAACAGCCGGATCGGGGAATCGGCATGGGCGGGCGCCCCGAACAGCAGCGCGGCTGCGGCCAGCAGCAATACGGCGGAACGTGCCAAAAAAGAATGTCGAATTGACATCATCAAGACGTCCCCGCGATTAGTGTGCATCGTCGTGACGCGATTAATAGAATTGGACTGTGACTACGCGCTGCACATAATCAGGGCTAGTCGTAGAAGCGTTCGGACAAATACCGCTGGCAGGTATGTTACAGGCCGTCGCCGTGATCTGCATCTGGTTCAGTGCCGCCCCCATGCCGGCCGTGGCGGTCACCGTGCACACCACCGTCACCGTAAATGCGGACAGCGTGCCGCCCGGCGTGAACGTGGTGGTGGTGCACACACTGTTGCGCCGCTGCTGGTACAAGCCATATTCAGCCCCCGAGCGCGCTGCCTCATAGGCACGGGCACCGAGCAAGTCCAGCGCGGAACTGGCTTGCTGCGAAGTCGAGATAGTCATGATCGCCGCGCCCAAGGCGGACAGCACCACCAGCAGGAAAATGGCGGTGACGATGCTAACGCCGGCACTACGGCGCAAACGCGCCAGAGTCTGAAGGTGGCGCTTCATGGCGTGTTATCCACGTGGACTTGACGACTCAGGGTGGTGCTTTCACCGTTACTACGTCGCAATGTCAGGTTAATGCCGATCAAGGCGGAATGGGTATTCGGCAATTGCACATAATCGAAGGAGCATGCTGACACCATGTTCGCGAGCAAGGCCGGTATGCCGACTACTGGACTTGACAGCGCCTCACTGGGCGGGATGGTAGAACTGAAATACCGCTTCAGCGTCCCAGTGCCATTCGCCACTGGATTGCAGACGTACGTCACCGTTCCAATTACCACCTGAAAGCGGTGGTCCGGCGAGTCCATCAAGGGATTCTGCGTTGCGAACGGATTGCTCGCCAGCGTCACCAATGTGCCGGAGATGCTATTCACGGTGGCGACATTGGAGCCGGTATAAGCGCTCGCCGGCAAGATACCGAGGTTATAAACGACGATGCGGTCACCCGCCACGATTTGCTGGCGCCCCGTGGGCGCGGCTCCGACCAGGTTGAAAGTGGTAGCGGTCGCATCATAGAAATTGAGTGGTTTGACCGTTGGCGGCGGTGAATCGGACAAATCCACGTAACGCCCGCCTGTCTTGGTAATGAGAAACTGGATCGTGTTGCTACTAGCGCCCTGAACAAGGATACTATTCGGCAGCGCCAGGCGCAGTTCGCGGCTCATGCGGCGCAGGGACAGGTCGGCGATATCAGTCAACTCCGCACGCGCCGTGCTGTCCACGTAATTCTGAACGGGAATCTTGATGAATACCGCTACCATGCCGGCCAGGATGCCGGTGACGACCATGACGATGATCGCTTCGACCAGCGTGAAGCCGCGCGCAAGCTTACAAAAATTATATTGCCTCATATTGCATTTGGCGCATAACGCGTCCGATAGCTATCAAGAACAATATTCTCTGTGCCATAAGTAACGATAACGGTAATGCGCAGCACTTCGCCAGCAACACTGATTGAGCCTAACGTATCCAATGTAATTGTTACAGTAGCTGTGAACACTATCGGAGGAAGTGCTACCCCATTCTCATAAGTAGTGTAAGTAAAAGAAGTATTATTTGCATCAGCATTATAGGGCACGGAAAATCCGAACCCTTTAATCCTATCAGCATAATCACTTACATTGTCATATGGTCGAATAGTACTCGCCCCTATCTCTTGGCCTGCCTGCTCCGCCAACCCGGCTGTACAATCAGCAACACTAGTAGCAGTTTCAACGTTTGGATCAATCGGATCGCAGAACGTGAACTTAGCCAATCTGACTTCTTCCATTAACCCCTCAGCAATTGCCAATGCCTGCTTGCGGCGCAAAGGATCGGCGCTGTTGCGTGCACTCAGGCTCAACACTTGCAGCACACCGACCACAGCCACACCAATGATGACCATAAACATGATCAGTTCAACTAAGGTCAAGCCGCGCTGACGCCGCTCAATAGACATAGCCGGTTTCCGCCGTGACGGTCGTAGTATGAGTGGTGCCATCGCCGCCAATAGTTATCACCATGTCATTAGCAAAAGACGATGCCAAGGTCGGTGGAGTATCACCAGAGGCAAAAGGTTTACCGGTAGGATCGAAATAGAATGTAATGGTGGTCGAGGGCGACATGGTCAGCCCGTTCGGCAAGCCTTCACAAGCCCAGGCTGTCGTATTACCGCATCGGGCCAAAGTTGTGCTACTGCCGCTGTTGTTTCTACTAGCGGGCAACACATAACTGGTACAGGTCGAGTCAAAGCACAGTGCAACGCTATTTCCGTCAATACGCACAAAGACATTTCGGTTTTCTGCTATCGCTATTTTTTGCCCATAACGTATGAGGGCACGAATCTGATCCGAGTAAGCTACCGCATCGAATCCTTTACGATCAAAAAACCGCGGTGCCGCAATAGCACCCAAAATCCCTATCACGATCATAACCGTGATCAATTCAATCAGCGTAAACCCAAACTGCCTGGCCTTGCGGCCAGACAGTTTGATTAAGTGCACTTTGAAGGACAATATTATGCACAAGTAGGAGCAAGTCCTGGCACTTACTCCTTGCTCCTTATCCTGCATATGAACTTAATCGCAGGAACTGGACGACGTTAGTGCCGCACTGACTACACCGGTCGCTTCGGTATACGTGAAACCACACGCAGTACGGGTAGTTACGCTATCAGCGCGAATGGTACCAGCAACTGTCGTCGTATCATAATCGGCCAACCCACCAGCAGCAGCAATAATGCCGGCATTAGTTGGGTAACCGGTAGTATTCATAACAACATTAGTATCGTACGTAACAGATGTCGAGGGTGAACCGGCTGCTAGCCATTTGCCATGATACATCGCAGCAGCGCTTAGAACTGTCCCGCGTGCCGCATTCACTTTAGCCATTCGTGCATCACTTCCCAAACTCGCAAACTTCGGAAGCGCCGTCGCTGCCAAAATGCCCAAAATAACGATCACAACGATCAACTCGATCAGGGTAAAGCCAGCTTGAGCGTTACGACGAAGCGAACCCACTTGTTTAATTTGCATTTGAATCTCCAACGTATCCGAGTGAATGGTGACGAACCTGCCATGTTTCAACAAAAGCCTATTTTTCGTCAACTTGCATCAGGGCAACACCACCGTCAAGCGTCGATGTTCCATCCGGCTTGGCGTTTTGTGTGGGCAAGCGAGTCGATTCTACCCTGAAACTTATGCGTTCTTCTGCATCTCCAAGAAAACTTTTTTTGCCTCTGAACACATATACAAGTTTATGTTGAGTCGACTCAAAATACCAGCTACCGGGTGGCATATTTTTTGCTGTTGAATTGACAATTTCACCCAAATAATTCGCTGGCGCTTGCTCCAGCCAAGAAATAGGGTTCTGGCCCGCAAGTGCAACAATTTCGCCTTGGCGATTTTGCATGCGCAGTCCAATCTCCTTACTGTATAAGGCGCTACGCAAAGTAGCGATCAACTGCTCTACTGCAACGCGCTCTACCTCTCCATGATAGTACGACATACGTTGAAGCAATACCGTTACCAAAATAGCAAAAATCGTCGCTACGACACCAAATTCAAACAGGCTGAATCCGCTGACGCGCCTACGTTGTTCAAACGCGACACAATTCCCTATTGGTTTACGTAACATTAATGAGGCAGCGCTGCTTTGCCCAAGTCCCAGATTGGCATAAAGATACCAAGCGCCAGCACCAGCACCATCGCTCCCAGAAAAGAAATTAGGATCGGCTCAATCTGCGCCGCTAGCGTCTTCAGTTCATAATCCACTTCGCGCTCGTACATCTGGGCGATTTCATCCATCAGCTCATCCAGCGAACCTGACTCTTCGCCAACTGCGATCATCTGAAGTACGACAGGCGTAAACACTCCAGCCACAATCGACGTGCGCAAAATACTGTCGCCGCGCTCGACTCCGTCGCGCATCTGCTCGACGCGGGAACACAGGTAGGAGTTATCGACTGTCTGTGACACCACCGTCAGCGCCTGCACAATGGGCACACCGCTGCGACTGGACAAGGAAAAGCTGCGCGCAAAACGGGCCATCGTGGCCTTCTGGATGATCTTGCCTGCAATTGGAAATTTCAACTTCCACCGGTCCCAGGCAAAGAGTCCGGCCGTTGTCCCCAGCCAAGCTCGAAAACCAAGCAGCGCAGCGACCGCGCCGACCAGCAAGACGGGCCAGTAATCGGTCGTGAATTTTGAACTGGTGATCAATATCCGCGTCATCAGCGGCAACTCGGCGTGAAAACTCTCGAACACCTTGACGAACTGAGGAATAACAAAGACGTTCACGACGATCATCGCCAGCGTCATCGCAATGATGACAAACGTCGGATACCGTGTGGCGCTTTTTACGCGCGCGCGCATTTCGCGGTCGAATTCCAGGTGATCGAACAGGCGCAGGAACACTTCTTCCAGGCGCCCCGTCATCTCGCCGACACGCACCATCGATAAATAAAAATTGTTGAATACATCAGGATGACGCCGCATCGCCGCAGACAGTTCGCGCCCCGAATCGAGCGATTCGCGCAAATCCTTGATCACGCGTCCGAACGATTTGCTGACGGCCGATTCCTGCAAGCCCGCCAGTCCGCGCATGATCGGCACGCCCGACTTGAGCAGCGTATATAACTGGCGGCTAAACAGTTGCACGTCCATCGACGTGACTTTTTTCTCGCTGATCTTCTCCCACCAGGTGCCCTCGTTTTCCTTGCTGACCGCGCGCTTGGTCATCGTAATCTCGACCGGCGTCACGCCCGTGCTGAATAACTGGTCCGCCACAGCACCGCTATCGGCGCCTTCCAGCACACCCTGCATCAGCTCGCCGCGCGAATTGCGGCCTTTATAGGCAAAGAACGGCACGTCAATCCTCGTACTGGTTACTGATGCGCATCGCTTCGGCAATCGTCGTGCGGCCCTGGATCACCAGGTGCACGCCGTGACGGCGCAAGGTCTCGCCGCCCATTTGCGCCTGCGCTACCCGAATAAAATGGGAAGGATCGGGATTGTTGGCGGCATCGACCACCGGCCCCGTCATTTCCAGCAATTCGTAGACGCCGGTACGGCCCCGGTATCCCATGCCATTGCAATGCGAACAACCCTTGCCGTGGAAATAGCGCGCCATGTCCACCTTGTCGCGCAACTCCAGTTTCAGCCATTCGTGTTCCGTCGGCGTCGGCGTGTACGGCGTCGTGCAGCTTTCGCAGATCACGCGCACCAGGCGCTGCGCCAGCACGGCCTGCAATGAACTGCCGACCATGTAGCGCGGCACGCCCATATCCATCAGGCGCAGCGGCGTGCTGGCGGCATCGTTGGTGTGTAATGTGGATAAAACCAAGTGACCGGTCATTGCGGCGCGCATACCGATCTGCGCGGTTTCCTGATCGCGCATCTCGCCGACCAGCACGATGTCCGGGTCTTGCCGCAGCGCCGAGCGCAGCACGCGCGCGAAATTCAGTTCGATCTTGTCGTTCACTTGCACCTGGTTGATGCCGGCGAGCCGGTATTCGACCGGGTCTTCCACCGTGATCAGCTTTTTTTCGACGGAATTCAGTTCGGCCAGCGCGCTATATAAGGTCGTCGTTTTGCCGGAACCGGTGGGTCCCGTCACCAGCACCAGGCCGTTCGGCCGCTGCACGATGGCGCGGAATTTTTCCAGGATGCCGCGCGGCATGCCGATCGCGTCGAGCCGCAAGTTCATGCCGCCCTGGTTCAGCAAGCGCATGACGACCGATTCGCCATACTGCGTCGGCATGGTGGAAATACGGACGTCGATGCGCTGGCTTTTGACCCGCACGGCAAAACGTCCATCCTGCGGCAAGCGCTTTTCGGAAATATCGAGGTCGGACATCAGCTTCAAGCGCAGCGCCAGCGATGGCGCGATCTTGATGTCGGTCTCGGTTTGCAGGTGCAGCACGCCGTCGATGCGGAAACGAATTTGCAGGCGCCCTTCCTGCGGTTCGATGTGGATGTCCGAGGCGCGCACCTGGGTCGCATCGTCGAACACCGATTGCAGCAGCTTGACGATCGGCGCTTCTTCCAGGCCGGGATTGGCGGCCAGCGCGCCGAAGTCCACGGAGACGTCACCCAAATCTTCTTCGAGTTCGCGCGCCAGGTCCGTAATATCTTCCGTGCGCCGGTAAATGCGGTCGATGACGCCGAGCACTTCAGTCTCGTTGACCACCGCCAGTTCGATACTCTGTTTGACCAGGCGCGCGATTTCGTCGTAGGCGAATAAATCGGTCGGGTCGGACATGCCGACCAGCAGCGCGCCACGGCGGTCTTCCAGCACCACGGCGCGGAAACGCCTGGCCTGGGTTTCCGGCAGCAGGCGGACGATTTCCGGATTGATGTTGTAGAACTTGAGGTTAATGTAAGGAATGTTCAGCTGGCGCGCCAGCGCGCCGGAAATCTGTTCCTCGGTGACGTATTTGCTTTCGATGAAGACGCGGCCCAATTTGCGGCCACTCAGCTTTTGCTCGGTCAGCGCCAGCCCCAGTTGCTCTTCCGTGAGCAGCTTTTGCTGCACCAGGATTTCCCCCAAGCGGACTTTTTCCGGCCTTGCCATAAAACATCTCCATAGTTGCCACGTTTCTCGCGAGCCATTTTATGTCAGAAACCAGTGTTTCTCCGAATAATGTGCAAGCCACTGGCGAAACCAGTACGATATTTGCTACAGTAAAGGCGAAGTTGCCGCGCAACTGTTCTTATGCGGGGGCAAAATGCTGTTGTCACCTGCGGCAGCCCCCTTGTCATTCCCGCGAAAGCGGAAATCCCATTTGCGTCCTGGACAGCGCAATGAAATGGGATTCGCGCCTGCGCGGGAATGACAGAAGACGCCAACCGTAGTTAACAGATACTCAGTAGATGACCCTTGCCGCCCTGCGCTTCCACAACGTCGTCAAACGCTACGCGGACCAGGCGGTGCTGCACGGGATCGACCTCGACATCCTGCCTGGCGAGTGCTTCGGCCTGGTCGGCGTCAACGGTGCCGGCAAGACCAGCCTGATCAAGTGCCTGCTCGACTTCTGTTCGCTCGACGCGGGCAGTATCGAGATTTTCGGCGTCGACCACGGCCAGCCAGCCGCGCGCGAGCCGCTGGCCTTTCTGCCGGAACGCTTCATGCCGCCGTACTACCTCACCGGCAAAGATTTCCTGAAATACGCGCTGACCTTGCACGGACTGACCTATGACCCGGCCGCCGTCGCGCAAACCTTGCAATCTCTGGACCTGGAACCGGCGGCCCTGCAACGCACCGTGCGCGATTATTCGAAGGGCATGACGCAGAAACTGGGCCTGGCCGCCTGTCTGCTGTCGCGCAAAAAATTATATGTGCTCGATGAACCGACCAGCGGCCTCGACCCGAAGGCGCGCGCGCTGTTCAAGCACCGCCTGCTGGCACTGCGCGAAGATGGCGCCACGCTGTTTTTCACGTCCCATCTGCTGGCCGACGTCGACGAATTGTGCGACCGCATGGCGGTCTTGCACGATGGCCGCATCCGTTTTACGGGCACGCCGGCCGAGTGCCGCGCACGCTACGCGGCGGACAGCCTGGAACAGGCTTTTCTTGCCTGCATAGGCTGAGCCATGTATTTAAACCACTTCGGCCTGAAACGTCCTCCCTTCGACAGCGCGCCGAATCCCGCCTTCTTTTATGGCGGCCATGCGCGCGGCGAGATGCTGGCGGCGCTGCTGTACGCGGTGACGCGCGGCGAAGGCATCGTCAAGGTAACGGGAGAAGCCGGCAGCGGCAAGACAATATTGTGCCGCATGCTGGAAACGCAATTGGCTCCGCAAGCCTCCGTCATTTATCTGGCCAATCCGGAACTGGGTCCGCAAGAAGTGAGCTATGCGATCGCCTCTTCGCTCGGGCTGGACCCGGACGGCAAGCGCAGCGACGAAGTGCTGCGCCTGGTACACGACCGCCTGGCCGCGATGCATGGCGCCGGCCGGCGGGCAGTGCTGCTGCTGGAAGAGGTGCAGGCGATGTCGCTCGAAACGCTGGAGGAAATCCGGCTGCTGACCAACCTGGAAACGACGCATCATAAACTATTACAGATCGTGCTGTTCGGACAGCCCGCGCTGAACGATAAATTGCGCCAACCGCGCCTGCGCCAATTGCGCGAGCGTATCAGCTACAGCTTCGTGCTGGCGGACATGACGGCGGATGCGATCGCGGAATTGCTCGCCTGCCGCCTGCGCGCGGCCGGCCATGATGGCGCGCCGTTGTTCGCACCCGATGCCGTCCGGCTGATCGGCCGGGCTTCGGGCGGCATTGCGCTGCGCATCGTCACGCTGGCTGACAGGGCATTACAGGCGGCGTTCAAGGCCGGCGCCAACACCGTGTCGGCAAGGCACGTGCGCGGCGCGCTTAAAAATGGAGAATTCGGATTTGCCTGGCGCATCATGGCGCGTCCGGTGGCGGTCGCGGCAACGCTGCTGGCCGTGCTGGGACTCGGTGCGCTGGCGCTGCCGCTGATGCGTCCGACCGCAAAACCTGTCGTTCCCACCAGTCCGATCAAGCCAAAGCCGGTGCCACTGCCCTCATCCATCGTGCCGGCTGCTCAGGCCGAGGCCGTATCCACAACCACGCCTACCGCACGGCAGGAAGAACCGGCTGCCGCGCCAGCCGCTTTGGTCACTACGGCAGCCTCCGTGAAAATGGGCGCAGCCGCCGCGCAAGCCGCATCGGTCGCGATGGAAGCGATACCGGCCGCGCCTGCGCCAGCCCCGGCACCCCCAGGAACATCGGCATCGGCAGTAGCGAAGCCGGCAATCATTCCTTCGCCATCGGCGGTAACGACTTCAGCGTCAGTGGCGACTCCGGCAACGCCAACGGCGGCTCCGGCGGCACCAGTGGTCCAGAGTGCACCGACACCCAAACCGTCGATGAGCCTGCTCCAGCAATCGCTGCGCGCCAGTAAAACCTGGCTGCGCGACGAGCCGGCCCACCATTTGAGCCTGCAAATCGAATCGTTCCCGGCCGACCGGCGCGACCGTGCCGAGAAATTCCTTCAGGAAATACGCGAGGCCATCGGCTTGCGCGACGTACATACCTACCCGGTTCGCGTCAAAGGCGTGGCCCGCATCGCCGTCATCTACGGCAGTTTCCGTACGCAGGCACAAGCGCAACACATGCAGGCGCTGCTGGCCAAGCGCTGGGCTTATCGTCCGAAAATCCGCGCCATCAAGACCATACGCGATGATGTGGCGAACTCGGACAATCCAAAGAAAACGAAACAAAAATAAGGCCAACCATAGCGCTGA
Organism: Pseudomonadota bacterium; assembly: GCA_040389645.1. Classification (GTDB taxonomy): domain Bacteria; phylum Pseudomonadota; class Gammaproteobacteria; order Burkholderiales; family Burkholderiaceae_D; genus Rugamonas. The sequence continues at coordinate 22,043 of JAZJZT010000004.1, forward strand.
TGCTCACCATCAACGCACGCAAATCGCCACCAACGACGAGTTTTGCAAGCGTCTCTATTGACATGTCTCATCTGCTTATTAATTTTTTAAAATTTACTGAAAATTAAAATCTTTATACATATGAATCACAGCTGTATTTTTCCAACCCTCATCATAACTGGCAATAAAAACAACCTCCGATCCTGGATAAGGAAATGCGATTTGCAAAAACGCCACATCCTCATTGCATTTCTTCTTTTCCATTTTTAATTTTACAATCAAATACATTTGGTCAGGCATATCATCTCTTTTTAAAAGTTGATCAGGATAATTTTTAGCATATTCTTTTGAAAAAATACCGTACCTCATAGAGCATGCCTCTCCTCCTTTCTTTTTTCCACTCCATGAAATTTTTCTTTTTTCAATTTTTATTTTTCCAAAAATTGACTCCGCAACTTTATCTCCACCATATATATTCCCTAGAAAAATCTCTTCCTCTTTCGTTGTCAGCTTCCCACCATCAGAAGAACCATCAAAATTATTATTTAAATTCAACGTCCCACAAAAAGCCTCGGTCAAAAAAATTGAATTTAAAAAAATTACCAAAAACATAAATTTAAATTTTTTCAAAAAAAACATCATGAAATACCTTCCACATTAACAATAAACATTACTTCTCTCTTCCAGTCGCCCACCTTCATCTTCGAGGATCACATCAAGCTACTTCCCCCATAACTCCGTCAATTCAAAATACGACCCTCTTTAGACATGTCATGCCGCTTACACCAGCGCACCCGAGCCACCTCAGAACGCACATCCGTCAACCCGGAAATTCGTTCAAAAATCGCGTCACCAAGACGTTCAAACGTCGCAATCGTGTCGGTAAACGACAACACAAATTCCTGCCTGTTTGTCGCAGCCAGCATCTGGCTGCCGCGTCGCAAAAACAATAATTTTGGGGGATAAGCACCTTGCAATGCCTCCGACAAATCATGTACCAAGAAAAAGTCTCGCAAGCGCTCATCTTCTTCATCAGCGTCAGCCCCGGAAATACGGGCAGCGCGCAATTTCGCCATGCCCCGTAACTCCCCAAGATGCTTTGGCTTCTCGTCATTCTTTCCGAAAGTGATCGGATATTGTTCTTCTTCGATCAGGTAAGGCAAGGCGTTACCAAGGAACTCCAGCAAATCGATCCAACTCCAGGTGATTCCAGCAGTTTTTCCGGCAGCATCCAACTGCCCCCAGATCAGGGTACCTTCTATCCAGAACTGGAGATCACCCCACGTCATACCTATAGGACCATCGCTTCCATAATCAGTCTTCCATTCAAGAGTGACATGAAATTCCCCCACGCTCCCAAATTTTAATTTTAATTGTTCCATCTTCTTTTCAGCCAGTTTCTAAGACGTGCTTCTTCGCCCAATTTCATAAACCCAGGGATTCCTTTCACGACCAATTCCAAGGCTATCGCAGATGAAAACCCCTTGGGACACTGCCTTACAAGCACACCAGATTCGAACATTATTTTTTCTTCAGAAGTATGCCCTACATGCTTGCGACGATTCTCGCCTTTTTATATTTCATGCAACCACCCTCGACAGAGGCATAGGAGCCCAGGAGTAGATCTTTGCGGCATTGCAATCCTCTTGACGGAGAGCGACAACTTCTCCATCATTAAAGATCAAACTTCTTGAGGGTGAATAACATTATGGCATAAGTAGTCAATTGGACATAAACCAGGAGTTTCTTCTAAATGTAAGTAATTTACTGTAGGAAACTGAAGCGTGCGCCGGTGCCGTTGTTTTTTCAGATATCATTGAGAATGCCGTTACAAAAACACAACATTTCCAGTCTGCCAGGGGCAACCGTGCCATGAAACAATTTGCCGCCGCCTTGATCCCTGCGCTTTGTGGCGTGCTGGCCGGATGCGCGACGCCGCAATTGCCTGTTTCTCCGGGCCATATCAGCGAAGCGCCGCGCGTGGCTGGCGCCATTCCGGAACCGGTGCGGCTCAGCACAGCGCTGACGCCGCCCAGGCCGGCGGCAAAAATCGAAACCTATAGCGTGACCGTGCACAAGGTGCCGGTGCAGTCGCTGCTGTTCGCGCTGGCGCGCGATGCCGGCATCAATGTCGATATTCATCCAGGCATTGAGGGTACTGTCACGCTGAACGCGCTCGATCAAACCTTGCCGCAACTGTTAAGACGCATCGCGCGCCAGGTCGATATGCGTTACGAGTTTGAAGGCGGCAACCTGGTGGTGCTGCCGGACGCGCCGGAATGGCGCAACTATAAGATCGATTACGTCAATATCGCGCGTTCCACCAGCAGCAGCGTCAATATCGCGACGCAGATTTCGACCACCGGCGGTGGTTCGAATACGTCCTCGGTCGGCAGCACGCCTACCGTGGCGGCTCCCGGCAATACCGGCACCGGCAATGTCAGTACCGGCAACAACAATTCGACGACTTCTGTGTCGAACCGGTCGGACAATAATTTCTGGTATAGCCTGGAAAAAAACATCCGCGACATGCTGCGCGCTTCCACCTTGGGCGATGCGCAGCAGGACCCGCTGGCCCAGCAAAATCAGTTCAATCAGCAGGCAAACGTTCAAGGCCAGCAGCCGGTCGGCCCTTCCGGCGCGGCATTGCCGATGGGAAGCCAGGCGCCGCTGCCGCAGTTCGACACGGGCTTGCAGCCACTGGCGCGCAACCGCAACCGCAGCGATCCGTCGATCGTCGTCAATGCCGAAGGCGGCTTGATCGCGGTGCGCGCGACCGGGCGCCAGCATGAAAAAATCCAGGAATTCCTCGATATCGTCATGAACAGCGCCAAACGCCAGGTCTTGATCGAGGCGACCATCATCGAAGTCAAGCTCGGCGACCAGTACCAGCAGGGCATCAACTGGTCGCGCCTGAACGGCCGCCTGTCGCTGACGCAGGGGCAGGTCGGCACGACGACCTTGCCTTCCGGTGTGCTGCCCGGCTCCACGCCCGGCATGTTCGTACTGAATTACCTGAATGCGGGCAACCTGTCGGCCACCGTGCAATTGCTGGAATCGTTCGGTAAAGTCAAAGTGCTGTCGAGCCCGAAAATCAGCGTGTTGAACAACCAGACCGCGATGCTGAAGGTGGTCGACAATAACGTCTTTTTCACGATCAAGGTCACGCCGGCGGTGCTGAACGCGAACGGCACGATGACGGCACCGGCGACCTATGAATCGAAGCTGGAGACGGTGCCGGTCGGCTTCGTCATGAGCGTGACGCCGCAGATCGCCGAGAGCGACGAGGTCACGCTGAACGTACGCCCGACCATCACGCGCATCGTCGGCTATGTGCGCGATCCGAATCCGGCGCTGGCCGCCGGCAACGTCATCAGCCAGGTGCCGGTGATCCAGGCGCGCGAACTGGAATCGATCATGAAGGTCAGCAGCGGGCAAGTCGCCGTGATGGGCGGCCTGATGCAGGATTCGGTCGATAACGCCAAGGATGGCGTGCCCCTGCTCAGCTCATTACCCGTGGTCGGCAACCTGTTTTCATACCGTAACGAGAACGCCAGCAAGACGGAACTGGTGATCTTCATGCGTCCGCTGGTGGTCAAGGATGCGAGCATGAATGGAGATTACAAGGATTTCCGTTACCTGCTGCCGGGCCAGACGCCGGGCGCCGACACGCCGTATCCGGCGCCGCTCGACGACAAGGCGGGCACCTTATGAGTCTGCTGATGCAGGCGCTCAAGAAGGCCGAGCGCGCCAAACAGAACAGCCTGTACGACGAGGAGGCGCCGGGCAAGCCGTCCGAAGCGTTCGATGATGTGCTGGCGCTGACGCCGCAAGATGTGCTGCAAGGCCGCGTGCCGCCGGCCCCGCTGTCATCGCAATTGTCGCTGGAACCCATGGATTTGCAGAACCCGGCGCCGGCCCGGCCTGACATCGTCGCATCGCTGGAACAGATACCGGCGCTGCTGCCGGCCGAGGAAGCGATCCACGATCCGACGCCGCCGCAATCGCGCATCGAGCCGGCAGCGCCGTCGCCTGCCCCTACGGCCGGACCGACACCACCGATGTCGATCGACGAACCGAAAATGCCGACATCCGTTTTCGATGCGCAGCCGATCGACCCGGACGCCATCGCACGGCGCCTGGACCACGGCCCGGCCGCGCCGGTCGATATCGATCCGAATCACGCACGCCATGCCGCGCAGCGCGGTGCGGGGCGGCCGGCGGCCAGCGCACCAGGCAACGCGGCGCCGGCAAGCGGGCAAGCCGCGTCGGCGCAGACGCAGGCAACCCTTGGCGCGGCGGCCCGCATCCGGGCAGCGGCTGCCGCGCGCGCGGGAGCGGCCGAGGACAAGGTGGGCTGGGACCCGGCCCGCATCCGGCTGGCCATTTTGACCGGCACGCTGGCACTGATCGTGGCCCTGTTCGGCTATTTGTACTGGCGCGCCGTCAGCGCCCCGGGTCCCGGCGCCAGCCTGCCGATGGTGCCGATGCCGCCACCCAACGCCGCCGGCCCCGCGCCGGCCATGGTCGTGACGGCGCCGGCAGGCACGCTGCCCGGAACCACCAGCATGCCGACACAGGATGCCGACCCTCATGCCGCGAACGGCGCGCAAACCGGCGCGGTGCAGACACCGGCACTGTCGGCGGCCGGCGTTCAGCCCGCCCCCGCCTCTCGTCCAGCCACCGCGCCGGCGACGGCGCCGCGCAGGCCGTCCGAAGACGATATCCAGTTCGCGTTGCAGCAAGCGGCCGGACAAAACGCCCCCGCTGCGCCGGCGCAACAGGCAAGCCGGCAGGCGATGCCGCCACCGGCACCGGCCGGCGCGCAGCAACGCCGCATCGAGCGCGCCGCGTCCGCATCCAGCGAAGGCGACGACATCAAGGTCACGCGCAACAGCGTGGCGCCGCGTATCAGTCCGGCGCTGCAAGGCGGATATGACGCGTTCGTCGCCGGAGATTTATCCGGCGCGGCGCGCCAGTATGCCAGCGCGCTGCGGCAGGACCCGAACAACCGCGACGCCCTGCTCGGCGCGGCCGCCGTGGCGATGCGCCAGAATAACGGCGCGCAGGCGGCCGCCAGCTATCTGCGCCTGCTGGAATTGAATCCGGCTGATGCCGACGCACAGGCCGGCCTGCTCGGCCTGCGTCCCGGGGACATCGGCCAGAGCGAATTGCGCTTGCAGGATTTATTGCGCAAATCTCCCGATTCCGGTCCGTTGTTGTTCGCGCTCGGTAACCTGTATTCCCGCCAGAACCGCTGGCCGGAAGCGCAGCAGCTGTTTTTCCGCGCCTATACCGCCAGCCCCGACAATCCCGATTACGCGTTCAATCTGGCCGTCGGCCTGGACCGGCTGAACCAGGGCAAGCTGGCGCTCGGTTACTACCAGCGCGCGCTGGCGCTGGCGCAATCGGTGCCGGCCGGATTCGACGCGGACGCGGTGCGGCTGCGCATGCAGGAACTGGGAGGCGGCCAACGCTAGCGGCGGCCCACTATGGCAGAACAACCCAAAATCCCCCTCGGCAAGCTGCTGATCCGCAAGGGAGTCATCAGCGAAGACCAGTTGCGCATCGCGCTGATCGAACAGAAACGCAGCAACGAACCGCTCGGCAAGCTGCTGGTGTCGCTCGGTTTCGTCACCGAGGCGACCGCGCGCGAGGCGCTCAGCGAAAACCTGAACACGCAAAGCGCGGATCTCAATAGCCTGGTGGTCGATGCGATTGCCTTAAAACTGATACCAAAAGACGTGGCCAAGCGTTACCGCGTGTTCCCGATCGTCTACGAGCGGCACAGCGACAACCTGATCCTGGCCATGTCAGACACCAGCAATATCGTCGCGCTCGACCAGATCAGCGCGATGCTGGTCAAAGGGATCACGATCACGCCGATGCTGGTCAACGAATCGGATATCCAGCGCGCGATCGACCAATACTATGGTTTTGAATTGTCGATCGACGGCATCCTGCACGAGATCGAAACGGGAGAGGTGAATTACGCCAGCCTCGGTCCGCTCAGCGACGAATACAGCCAGCCGATGGTGCGCCTGATCGATGCGCTGCTGGCGGACGCGGTGCAGAATGGCGCGTCCGACATCCACTTCGAGCCGGAACAGAGTTTTTTACGGATACGCTACCGCATCGACGGCATCCTGCGCCAGATCCGCAGCCTGCATAAATCGTACTGGCCGGCGATGGCGGTGCGCCTGAAGGTGATCAGCAACATGAACATCGCCGAAACGCGCGCGCCGCAGGATGGCCGTATCTCCATCAAATTCTCGGGGCGGCAGATCGATTTCCGCGCCTCGGCGCAGGCGACGACGCACGGCGAAAACATCGTGCTGCGCGTGCTGGACCGGCAAAAAGGCATCGTGCCGCTCGACGGCCTGGGCCTGGGCGAGGCGGAATTGACGATCCTAAAATTGATGATCGCGCGGCCCGACGGCATGATCCTGGTGACAGGCCCGACCGGTTCCGGCAAGACGACCACGCTGTATTCGATCCTGAACCACATCAACACGGAAAGCGTCAACATCATGACGCTGGAAGACCCGGTCGAATACCCGATGAACATGATACGGCAGACGTCCGTCAACGAATCGGCGAAGATGGGCTTTGCCGACGGCATCCGCTCGATGATGCGGCAAGACCCGGACATCATCCTGGTCGGAGAGATTCGCGACAAGGAAACCGCCGACATGGCCTTCGCTGCCGCGATGACCGGGCACCAGGTGTATTCGACGCTGCATACCAATTCGGCGATCGGTTCGATTTCTCGCCTGCTCGACATCGGCATCGTGCCCGACATCATGGCCGGCAACATCATCGGCATCGTCGCGCAACGACTGGTGCGGCGCCTTTGCCCGCACTGCCGCGAAGCGTCGACGGCCGACGACATCGAGCGCCGCCTGCTCGGCCTGGCGCCGGAACAGCCGCCGGCCGTGATCTACCGCGCCGTCGGTTGCGAGCGCTGCACGCACCAGGGCTACAAGGGCCGGCTGGCGATCATCGAACTGTTAAAAATGAATGGCGAACTCGATGAACTGGTGGCGCGCCGCGCGTCCGGCCGTGAATTGAAACAGGCCGCGCTGGCCGGCGGTTTTCATACGCTGGTGGACGACGGCATGCGCCGCGTGCTGGAAGGCGCGACCACTCTGGAAGAAGTGTCGCGCGTGGTGGACTTGACGGACAGGTTGAGCTGATGCCGCATTATTTATATCGCGCGATGGATGGCGCCGGCCAGGTCATGCCGGGCAATATGGATGCGGCCAACGTGCCGGACCTGGAACAGCGCCTGAGCCGCATGGAACTGGACTTGATCGATTACACGATCACGCGCGAAAAACTGCTGGTGCTGGGCCGGCGCGCGATCACGCGCGGAGACCTGATCAACTTTTGTTTCAACATGGAGCAGATGACCGGCGCCGGCGTGCCGATCCTCGATGGATTGTCCGACCTGCGCGAGAGCATGGACAACCATCCGCGCATGCGCGAAGTGCTGACGGCGCTGGTCGAGAGCATCGAAGGCGGCCTGCAACTGTCGGCCGCGCTGGCGATGCACCCGGAAGTATTCGACCACACGTTTACCAGTCTGATACTGGCCGGGGAACAGAGCGGCAAGGTGGCCGAGGTCTTTAAAAATCTGTCGGACAGTTTGAAATGGCAGGATGAACTGGCCGCGCGCACGCGAAAAATCGTCACCTATCCAGCTGTGGTGGCGGTCGTCGTCATCGGCGTGACTTTCTTCTTGATGATCTACCTGGTGCCGCAACTGACGGCTTTTATTAAAAACATGGGCAACGAATTGCCGCTGCATACGCGCATCCTGATCCGCGTGTCGAATTTTTTCATTCATTACTGGTACGCGATCGTCTTGTTACCGGTGCTGGCCTGGTTCGGCGGGCGTCACTGGCTGCGCCGCAGCGCCGCGGCGCGCCAGGCGTTCGACGCCTTTAAATTGCGCATCTGGATCGTCGGCCCGGTGCTGCATAAAATCATCCTGGCGCGTTTCGCCACGTTTTTCGCGCTGATGTACGCGTCCGGCATCACCATCCTCGACTGCCTGCGCCTGTCCGAGGGCATCGTCGGCAACCGCGTGGTGGCGGCCGGCCTGCGCCGCGCGGCGCAACTGATTTCTGAAGGATATAGTGTGACGGCGGCGTTCCAGCATACCGGCATCTTCCCGCCGCTGGTCATCCGCATGCTGAAGGTGGGAGAGGCGACCGGCGCGCTGGACCGCGCGCTGCACAACGTCAGTTATTTTTATGACCGCGACGTGAAGGAAATGATCGAGCGCGCGCAAGCGATGATAGAGCCGGCGATGACGGTGATCCTGGGCTTGCTGCTGGGCTGGATCATGCTGTCGGTGCTGGGACCGATCTACGACACGATCAGCAATATCCGGCTGTGAGACGGGCGATCATGTTGCGCAAACAATTACTGTATCTGACCAGCGAACGCCTTTGCGCTTACCAGTGGGAAGGCGGCGCGCTGTCGCCGCCGGCCTGTTTTACTGCCGACCGCCAGGGGCTGGACGCATTCATGGAATACCTGGAGCAACAGGGCCGCACGCCGGTCTTCCTGCTGGCCGACCTGATCGAGGAGGATTTCCAGCGCCAGCTGCTGCCGCACGTCGGCGGCAAGGCCGGGCGCGCGCTGGTCGAGCGCCGCCTGTTGCAGCAATACCGCGAAACGCCGTACCGGCAGGCGACGTTCCAGGGCCGCTCCGAGCAGGGGCGGCGCGACGATATCGCGCTGTTTTCGGCATTGACCAATCCGGCCATCGTGCAACCTTGGACAGAAGCGCTGGAATTGCTGAAGGTGCCCTTGGCCGGCGTGTATTCGGCTGCCCTGCTCGGCCCCGTGCTGGTGGATAAACTCGGCTTGCGGCATGCGCACCTGCTGCTGGTGACGCAGCATTCGGGCGGCTTGCGGCAAAGTTATTTTCAATATGGCGAATTGAAATTCAGCCGCCTGACGCCAGCCATCGACCGCGACGGCGTCGCCGTCAATATCGGCGCCGAAACGGACAGGACGCAGCAATTCCTGAACAGCATCCGCCTGCTGGAACGGGGCGATGTACTCGACACCGTCATCGTCGCGCCGGCCGCGCAGGTCGAGCGCTTGTCGCCGCTATGCCTGGACGGGCCGGAAACGGTTTATCACTTCATGACGATGGAGGCGGCGGCCACGCGCGCCGGCCTGCGGCAGGCGCCGGAACTGGCCGACGCGCTACTGCTGCACCTGCTGGGCAGCGGCGAACCGATTAGCCATTACCGCCTGCGCGCGGCGGGACGTTATTACAGCATGTGGCGCACGCGCCTGTCGCTGTTCGCTTCCAGCGCGGTGATTGCGGCCTGCGCGCTGACCTGGGTCGGCGGCAACCTGTGGGGCTATGCCGACGCCGATGCCGACACGGCGCGCCTGAATGCCGAAGCGCAGCGCTACCGGGCGAGTTACCGCGCCAGCATGGCCAGCATGCCGCCGGCGATAGCGCCGACGGCGAACATGCGCGCGGCGGTGACGGTCGAGCGCATGGTGTCGACGCAGGGGCCGGGGCCGCTGCCGATGCTCGTCATGCTCGGCGCGGCGCTCGACAAAATGCCGCAGATCCGCATCGCGCGGCTGGACTGGCAGGTGCGGCTGCCGGACGGTGGCGCGCCGGCGCGCGCGCCGGACCTGGCGCAGTCCGGCGCGGCCGAAGTCGCTCCAATGTCGTCGCTACTGGCCGGCATCCCGCTGCGCCCGCCGCAATCGCTGCGCGTCGAAGCCGAGGTGCAACTGGCGCAGAACGATTACCGCAATGTGCTCGACAGCATGAACCAGTTCGCGCAAGAGCTGGCGCGCCAGCCGGGCATGCGGGTCGAGGTCGAGCGGCCGGTGCTCGACGTGCGTCCCAGCGTCAAGCTGAGCGGCAAGACCGAGAGCGGCGAAAGCGACCATCCGTCGCAATTCGTATTAAACCTGGTGCTGCCATGAACACGGTTACCGTCCCCGCCGGCAGCAAAAAGCCTTTCAGGTTGCCGTACTGGCTGCGCGAATTCGCGCTGATCCGGAACGCGGTGGTGACTTTCGGCTGCACGCTGGTCATCGCCACGGCGGCGGTGTTCGCCAGCCGCTGGCACCTGCACGATGCGCTCGACCGCCAGGCGGCGGCGCAGCTTGCGCGCGACACGGCGCTCCAGCGCTATCAACTGGTCGAAACGGAAAAGCTGGAAATCCGCAGCTATCAACCGCAATTTGCCGCGCTGCGCGATCGCGGCCTGATCGGCGAAGAAAACCGGCTCGAATGGGTCGAGGCGATCCGGCAGATCCAGCAACAGCGCAAGCTGCTGCCGATCAGCTATGAAATCGCGCCGCAACAGCCGGTGCGGCTGGAAGCGGCGATCGACCTGGGCCAGTACCAGTTACGCGGCAGCCGCATGAACCTGCACATGGACTTGCTGCACGAGGGAGATCTGTTTTCCTTCTTCGGCGATTTGAAGGAACGCAGTTTTTATACGGTACAGGATTGCAAGATCAAGCGCGCCGCCAGCGGTGTGACTGCGCCGCTGGCGCCGACGCTGACGGCCGATTGCACGCTGAACTGGCTGACGCTGGCGCTGGCTGCGAAGCCGCAGAGTACTACGCCACGGAGTGCGCAACCATGACGCCGCGCCTGGTATCGACGTCCGCCGCGTCGCTGATGACGGTGCTGCTAGCGACGTTGGCCGGCGCCGCGCAGCCGGCATGGGCGGACGGCCTGCCGCTGGGCCGGCTGTTCAGCACGCCCCAGGAACGCGCCCAACTCGACGCCCGCCGCAATGGTAGCGTGGCGGACCCGATGACGTCGGCCAGCCAGGCAGCGGCGGCCGCCGCCGCTGCCGCAGCCGTCGCTGCCGCCGTCCCGCCCCAGCCGCTGCAACTCGACGGCGTGGTACAACGCAGCGGCGGCAAGAGCACGATCTGGGTCAACCAGGCGCCACTGGCCGCATCGGACGGCAAACTACTCGATAACCGCTCGGTCGTGCTGCGCCTGCCGTCCGGCAAGCGGGTGATCCTGAAGCCAGGGCAAACTTATGATGAAGCCACGGATACCATTCATGATGCCGGCCGTTGAGTGCTGCTGCCTGCAACAACAGACGTTATTTATGACACCAACCGTCGCCCCCTTCTGTCGTTCCCGCGCAGGCGGGAACCCATACCATGCAAGCTATTACCACCAGCACGTGATCGACTATTCTACTATCCGACTTAGCAAACGTGCTATGGGTTCCCGCCTACGCGGGAACGACAAGAGTGGCGCCTCGTTCCCTTCCCGCCAGCGCGGCGCCGTGCTATTGCTGCTGCTGGCCGTCCTCGGCCTGGCCGGCGCTTCGTTGCTGATCGGCGCGCTCGGCGGCAGCAATCCGCAGGCGCGTTACGCGCAGCGCACCGTGCGCCTGATCGCGCAGGCGAACGATGCGCTGGTCGGCTTCGCCACGACGAACGGCCGCCTGCCGCGCCCCGCCATCTCGGCCACGGATGGACGCGAAAACCCGGCACCATGCGCCAGCGATGAACAGTGCGCCGGCATCCTGCCCTGGGTGACGCTGGGCGTCGACGGCACCGATGCCTGGGGCAAGCGCCTGCGCTACAGCGTCACGCCGGAGCTGACAACCTTCACCTATCAACCGTCGAGCGCGGTCGCCACCCGCACCGTGCAGCGGCGCGGCGCCGACGGCCAATTGTCTTACCTTGCAGGCGGCGCAACGTGCAGCGTGCAAACCCAGTGCGCGGCGCTGGTCGTGCTATCCCACGGCAAAAACAATTACGGTGTCAGCGTCACCGGCATCGCGCAAGCCAATACCGGGCAAGACAATACCGATGAAGAAAACAATGCCGGCGCCAGCGCCCACTTCATCAGCCGGGTCGCCAGCACCGATACCACCGTCCCCGGCGGGGAATTCGACGACCTGCTGGCCTGGGTGCCGCTGGACTTGCTGTACCGGCGCATGCGCGCGGCGCGCACGCTGCCAAATTAATACAATCCACAATGATGAAAACATCGCGCCAACAAGGTTTCAGCCTGGTCGAAATCGCCATCGTGCTGGTCATCGTCGGCTTCCTGATCGGCGGCCTGGTCACGCCGCTGAACATGCAGATCGAACAGCGTAAAGTCGCCGACACCCAGCGCGCGCTGGACGATGCGCGCGAAGCGCTGGTCGGCTTCGCGCTGCGCTACGGCTACCTGCCCTGCCCCGCGATTTCCGTACGCGACGGCCAGGAAGACCGCAGCGGCAACCGCTGCACCGATGAAAAACGCGACGGTTTCCTGCCGTGGGCCACGCTGGGCTTGCCCAAGCTCGACAGCTGGAACCATTTATTTCGCTATAGCGTCACGCCCGCCTTCGCCGACAGTATCAATCGTTTTAAACTGGTCACGCCGCGCGACATCAGCGTCTACACGCGCGACCCGCTCGGCGCGCTGGCGCCGGCCACGGCCAGCGCCGACATTCCGGCCGTGATCCTGTCGCACGGCAAAAACGGTTATGGCGGCGTCAGCGAAGCCGGCGTGCGCGTCGCCAGCGCCGTGCGCGGCAACGAGGATGAGCAAAACAATGCGACTTCCGACATCAATTTTATTGCCCGCAACGGCAGCGATAACCGCGCTTCTCCGGGCGGAGAATTCGATGACCTGGTGACGTGGGTCTCTCCCAACATCCTGTTCAACCGCATGGTCGCCGCTCAGGTCTTGCCGTGAAATTTTTGCGCCCGATCGGCACCATCGCCCGCTACACCGTGCTCGAAGCGCTGCGCAACCGGCTGGCCTGGGTACTGGCCGCCATCGTGCTCGGCGCGCTCGGCCTGGGCGGATTCCTCGGCGAACTGGCGCTGACCGAAACCCGCGCGTTGCAGGCGGCGCTGCTGTCGGCCATGCTGCGGCTGGCCGGCGTCTTGCTGGTCGCGACCTTGGTCGTCACCAGCATGGCGCGCGAAACCGACGACAAGGGTTTACAGTGGCTGCTAGCGATGCCGATGCCGCGCGCCGTTTACCTGTTCGGCAAGCTGGCCGGCTTCGGTGCGCTGGCGGCAATTCCCTCTCTGCTGTTCGGCATCCTCGCATTGACTTGCGCGCCACCGGCGCAGGCGGCGATGTGGACCATTTCCCTGCTGTGTGAACTGTGGATCGTCGCCGCTTTCAGCCTGCTGTGCACACTCACGCTGCGACATGCGCTGCCTGCGCTGGCGACCATCGGCGCCTTCTACCTGCTGGCGCGCGTGATCGGCACGCTGCAACTGCTCGGCGCAAATCCCTTGCGCGGTGCGGACGCTGCGCACCCCTTGCTGCGCGCGGCACTCGATGCGATCGCCGCGCTGCTGCCGCGCCTGGATCTGTACACGCGCAGCGAATGGCTGGTCTATCACAGCGGCACCTGGCACGGCATGGGAGATATCGGCGCGCAGACGGCGATCTACCTGTCGCTGCTGTGCGCCGCCGCGCTGTTCGACCTGTACCGGAAGCCGGTCTGATGCGCCCGCGCCCGCTGTCCGTCGTGCCTGTCCCCGTGCTGCTGATGCTGGCCGGCGCGCTGGCGGCGCAACTGGCATACGGTACGCTGCGCTCGCCGCCGCAAGCGCAGCGGCAGGCGCTGCCGCCGGCGCCACCGGCCGCGCTGCTGCAAGTGGCCAACCTCGGCGAACCGCTGGCCACGTCGCGCCTGCTGATGCTGTATTTGCAGGCGTTCGACGACCAGCCCGGCGCCAGCATCCCGTTGCGGGAACTCGATTACCGCAAGCTCGGTGCATGGCTGGAGCGCGCGCTCGAACTCGATCCGCGCAGCCAGTATCCGCTGCTGGCTGCCGGCGAAGTGTACGGCGCCGTCAACGATCCCGAACGCGTGCGGCTGATGCTGGATTTTATCTATCGCCACTTCGAGCAAGACCCGGACCGGCGCTGGCCGTGGCTGGCGCATGCGGCCGTGGTGGCGAAACACCGGCTGCACGACCTGCCGCTGGCGCGCCGCTACGCGCAAGCGATCCGCCTGCGCGCGACCGGCGCCTCCGTCCCAGCCTGGGCGCGCGAACTCGACGCGCTGATGCGGCAGGATACCGATGAACTGGACAGCGCGCGCCTCGTCATCGGCGGCCTGATCGACAGTGGGCAGATCGAGGATGCGCATGAATTGGAGTTACTGTCGCGGCGGCTGGAAAGGCTGTCCGCGCCGGGCAGGCATACTGGAAAATTGCAGACGGAGCCGGGGGCGGCACCTATTCATCAATAAAAATCAAAGGCAAAGGCTGGGGTTCATTAAAAAAATCAACGGCAAAGGCTGGGGTCAGACCCATGGGTCTGACCCCGGATTCTGCCGTTGATTTTAGACAGTGAAGCGCCCCAAATACCAGCTTTTGTCTATGATGCGACTGCCCTGTGATAGTCTAAAAAAGAAAGGATTTACCATGCGAACGTCACCACAACGCGGCTTCACCCTGGTTGAAATTGCGATCGTCCTGGTCATCATCGGCCTGCTGCTGGGCGGCGTGCTGAAGGGACAGGGATTGATCGACAGCGCCAAGGTCAAGAACATCATCCAGCAATCGAATTCGCTGTCGGCGGCCGTCAACGCTTACCAGGACAAGTTCCGCGCGCTGCCCGGCGACGATCCGCTTGCAACCAACCACGTCCCCGGCGCGACCGGCAACGGCAACGGCGACGGCCAGATTTCCGAATACCAGCTGGCGCCGCAACACTTGGCGCTGGGCGGCTTCATCACCGGTTCCTACAACGGCACCACCGACTTCATGACCAGCGCGCAGGGCGGCGCCGTCTACCTGTACAACGATGTCGTGGGCGGACGCGGCGGCAACGGCATCCGCTTCGACAACCTGCCCGATTCCTTCGCCGAGCAGATCGACTCCAAGCTCGACGACGGCAAACCGAATACCGGCTCGGTGCGCGCCACCGGCAATTACGGCAGCACCGGCGCCATCATCACCCGCACCGCGATCTTCTTTTGATTTTTTTAATTCGACAAGGCTGACATGACCGACCCGACCCCGCTCCACCAGCGCCGCCGCATCTTCCTGATGCGCCACGGCAGCGTGACGTATTTCGACGCCGACGGCAAACCCCATCTTCCCGAATCCGTGCCGCTGAATGAACAGGGCCGCGCGCAGGCCGCCGCCGCCGGCCAGACCTTCGCCGCCCAAGGCATCCGGTTCGACCGCGTGATCGTCTCAGGCCTGCCGCGCACCGTCGAAACGGCGACCCGCGCGCTGGCCGAAACCGGCCAACAAATCGCCATCGAGGAATGGCCGGAACTGGTGGAAATCCGCGGCGGGCGCCTGTCCGCGATCCCCGACGAGCAATTGCACGACGCCTTCACCGGCGCCTTCGACGGCGTCGTACTCGAAGACAAGCGCTTCCTCGGCGGCGAATCGATCGGAGAGTTGATGGACCGGGTCCACCCCGCGCTGGAACGCCTGCGCGCCGACAAGGACTGGGACACGGTCTTGCTGGTATTGCACGGCGGCGTCAACCGCGCGATCCTGTCGTGGGCGCTGACGTGCCAGCGCATGTTCCTCGGCAATCTCGCCCAGACGGCCGGCTGCATCAACGCGCTCGACGTCGGCGCGGCCGACAATGACTGGGTCCTGCGCTTCGCCAATTACTCTCCGCCGCTGCCGCTGCAACAGGATTCGCGCAGCACGACGATGGAACAGCTATTGGAACAATACAAAAAATCCCGCCCGCCCGCGGCGTAATCCCGGCTACGGCTAAGGCTACGGGCATTGGCATAATGTCATTCCCGCGCAAGCGGGAATCCCATTTTTTCGCCGGCATCACAATGGGATTCCCGCCTGCGCGGGAATGACAAGGCACTGGCTTTCAGATTGATCTACCCTGGGACCTGTCCCAAAGCACTGACAGCAATACAAAAATAAAAAGCACGGGCGTTCTATTAATGAGATAGAATAAAAAAACATCCACACGCAGGAGACATAATGTTCGAAGAATTCATGGGCACCAAGGCCGTGTCCGAACGGCACCAGTTCGACGTGGCGGCGCTGGACGCCTATCTGCGCCAGCACGTCGAGGGCTATCCGCAGGGCGAGTTGACGGTCGAGCAGTTCAAGGGCGGCCAATCGAATCCCACCTTCAAGCTGAGCATCGGCGGCCAGCATTACGTGCTGCGGACAAAGCCGGCGCCGGCCGACAAGTTGCTGCCGTCGGCGCACGCGATCGAGCGTGAATTCCGCGTGATGGATGCCTTGAACAAGGCCGGTTTCCCGGCCGCGCGCCAGTACGCGCTGTGCACCGACGAATCGGTCATCGGGCGCGCCTTTTATCTGATGGAATTCGTCGACGGCCGCGTGCTGTGGGACCAGGCCCTGCCCGGCATGACGCCGGCCGAGCGCGCCGCGATCTACGATGAACAGAACCGCGTCATCGCGCAATTGCACAGCATCGATTACCAGGCGATCGGCCTGGGAGACTACGGCAAGCCGGGCAATTATTTCCAGCGCCAGATCGAGCGCTGGACCAAGCAGTACCTGGCCGCGCAAACGGAAGCGATTCCCGCGATGGACCAGTTGATCGCGTGGCTGCCGCATAACATCCCGCCCGGCGACGAGACTTCGATCGTGCACGGCGACTACCGCCTCGACAACATGATCTTCCACCCGACCGAGCCGCGCATCCTGGCCGTGCTGGACTGGGAACTGTCGACCCTCGGCCACCCGTTCGCCGATTTTTCTTACCACTGCATGGGCTGGAACATCGAGCCGGGCCAGTTCCGCGGCATCGGCGGCCTGGACTTGCCGGCGCTCGGCATCCCGTCGCAGCAAGACTATATCGCGCTGTATGCGCAGCGCACCGGCAAGACGATCCGGCTGGAAGATTTCAATTTCTACCTCGCGTTCAACATGTTCCGCCTGGCCAGCATCATGCAGGGCATCATGAAACGCTATGTCGATGGCACCGCCGCCAGCGCGCAGGCGCTCGAATCGGGCAAGATGGCGCGCCCGATGGCGGAACTGGCCTGGGCTTACGCGTCCGGCAAACCAATCTAACCCAATAAAACACACAGGAGACTGGCATGGATTTTGAATATTCGGAACGCTGCAAGGAACTGCAAGCCAAACTGCTGGCCTTCATGGAGCAGCATGTCTACCCGAACGAAAAAGTGTTTTATCAGGAAGTCGACCGCAACGGCCGCGAACAGGGCAACCGCTGGATTCCGACCGAGATCATCGAACAACTGAAACCGCTGGCGCGCGAACAGGGTTTATGGAACCTGTTCCTGCCGAAATCGACGCGCGCGCCGGAAGGCTTGTCGAACCTCGATTACGCGCCGCTGTGCGAAATCATGGGCAGCGTGCCTTGGGCGCCGGAAGTGTTCAACTGCGCCGCGCCCGATACCGGCAACATGGAAACCATCGAGCGCTACGGCAACGAGGAACACAAGCGCACCTGGCTCGAACCGCTGCTGCGCGGCGAAATCCGCTCCGCGTTCGCGATGACGGAACCGGCCGTGGCCTCGTCGGACGCGACCAATATCGAAACCCGCATCGAGCGCGATGGCGACGAATACGTCATCAACGGCCGCAAATGGTGGATTTCCGGCGCAGGCGATCCGCGCTGCCAGATCTACATCACGATGGGCAAGACCGATTTCAACGCGGCGCGCCACCAGCAGCAATCGATGATATTGGTGCCGGCCGGCACGCCCGGTCTGACCGTCGTTCGGCCATTGCCCGTGTTCGGCTACGACGACGCGCCACACGGCCATTGCGAACTGGTGTTCGAGAATGTGCGCGTGCCGGCCTCGAACATCCTGCTCGGCGAAGGGCGCGGTTTTGAAATCGCGCAAGGCCGCCTGGGACCGGGCCGCATCCACCACTGCATGCGCGCCATCGGCGTGGCAGAGCGCGCCTTGAAACTGATGTGCCAGCGCTTGAACAGCCGCGTCGCGTTCGGCAAGAAGATTTCCGAACAAGGCGTCTGGCGCGAACGCATCGCCGAAGCGCGCATCCAGATCGACACGGCCCGCCTGCTGACGCTGAAGGCGGCCTACATGATGGATACCGTCGGCAACAAGGGCGCCCAGGCGGAAATCGCGATGATCAAGGTACTGGCGCCGAACGTCGCACAACAGGTGCTCGACTGGGCGATCCAGGCGCACGGCGCGGCCGGCGTGTCGGACGAATTCCCGCTCGCTTACCAGTGGGCCGGCAACCGCACGCTGCGCCTGGCCGACGGCCCGGACGAAGTGCACCGCAACGCCATCGCCAAGCTGGAACTGGCGAAACACATCGCCCATTGACAGGAATGCCATTAAGTTAGCGCAAAATTGTCATTCCTCCCATTGGGAGAAATGACTTCCCGCGCAGGGTGTAGCAGGGAATTCATGGGGCGCAGCCCCATACCTGCGAAACGGTATGCGCGACAGCGCATACGCGCCCTGCAAGGGGGAATCCCATTTTAGAGTCGCAAACGGAGCAAAAAGATGGGATTCCCGCCTTCGCGGGAATGACAACTCTACGGTCGGTGGCTTAATTTAACGGCATTACCCGTTGACAGGGACGCGGGCGGCCCGCCCGGCACAACAGCGCTCCGCGCGCTGTTGTGCGCCCGCCTGTCCTGCACAAATTCCTTTGGCCGATGCGGCCCGCTCAGTTATTATCAGGGCGCAACTATCCGCACGATCAATTGGGGAGATGTCCGTAGTGGGCAAGGAAACCGGGAAACTGCCGTCGATACGCTCGCAAATCGCGCTGCTGGTACTGGCGTGCGCCTTGCCTTCCGTGATCGGCCTGGGTGTGCTGGTGCAACATTTTTATCACCGCGAACGTTTGCAGATCGGCATCGACACGCAGCAGATGGCGCGCACCTTGGCCGCCGCCGTCGAGCGCGACTTGCGCACGGCGGAAAGCACCGCGCTGGCGCTGGCCAGTTCGCCCAGCTTGCAGCACGGCGATTTCGACGCTTTTACCAGCCAGGCCATGCAGCAATTGCGCCCCCTGTTTCCCGGCACGCAATTCGTGCTCAGCGATGCCGCCGGCCGCGAATACCTGAATACCGCCACGCCGGCCGGACAGGCGCTTTCCACCCGAAAACAACCAGCCGCGCTGCAAACCCTGTTCGACGATGGTCAGACGGCGCTGTCGAACCGGCCAGACGATGCGCAGCCGGGCGTCTCCCGGCTGGCGATCTCCGTGCCCGTGCTGCGTGCGGGCCGCACCGCGTATGCGCTGAGCGTGGTCCTTCGCCCCGAGCACCTGGGTGACATCCTGGCCGAACAGCAGCAGTTCGACCACCTGATCGCCGCGCTGGTCGATGCCAACGGTGTCATTTTGGCGCGCAGCAGGGATGCGCAACGCTATATCGGCCAGCAGGCGCCGGCGCCGGTGCGCCAGCAATTGCGTCTGAGCAACGAAGGCGTCATCGAAACCCGCTCTCTGGAAGGGATACCGGTATATGCCAGCTTCAGCCGCAAGCCCGGCAGCCGCTGGACCGCCGTCATCGCCGTGCCCGAGCAGCATGCGCTCGATGCGCTGCTGCCGTCGGTGCCGCTGGTGTCGGGCGCGGTGGCGCTGCTGGTATTGATCGGTTTCGGACTGGCCTGGGTCATGGGCGGGCATATCGGCCGCTCGGTGCGCGCGCTGACGGAACCGGCGCGCGCGCTGGCCACCGGCGCGCCGTTGATGCTGGCGCCGATGACGTTCCAGGAAGCGGCCGATGTCGCCGGCGCGTTGCGGCAGGTCGAGGTCGACATCCTGCGCCACCGCCACCAGCTCGAAACGCTGGTGGCCGAGCGCACCGAGCAACTGGCGGCGTCGAAGGCGCTGCTGGAAAACGTCTATGCCAGCGCGCCGGTCGGCCTGAGTTTTGTCGACATCGACCTGCGCATCGTGATGATCAACGAGTACCTGGCCCGCATCAATGCGCGGCCGGTCAGCGACCATATCGGCCGCGGCTTCGGCGACGTGATCCGCGACGAACAGGTGCGGCTCGACGTCGAGCGCGATTACCGGCGCGTGCTGGCGACCGGAGAAGCCGTTTCCGGGATAGAACTCAGCGGCACCGCGCCGGGCCGGCCGGACGATATCCGGCACTGGCTAACGGGCTATTTTCCGGTGCGCGCGGCCGACGGCAGCCTGATCGGCATCACCGGGCTGCTGCTCGACATCACGACGCAAAAACGCACCGAGGCGGCGCTGCAGCAATCCCGTAAACTGTTCAAGTCCGTCGTCGAACACATGCCGGCGATGCTGTTCGTCAAGCGCGCCGCCGACCTGCGCTTCGAAATGCTGAACCGCCAGGGCGAAATCACCTTCGGCCGCCCGCGCGACCAAATCCTTGGCAAGAACGATTACGATTTCTTCCCCGCCGAACAGGCCGAAGCCTTCACCGCCGCCGACCGCGCCGTGCTGGCGATGCCGTCGGGCCAGATGATGGAAATCGCCGAAGAGACGGTGACGCGCGCCGGCGGCGAGATCCGCTACCTGAACACGAGAAAGGTGGCGCTGCGCGACGAAGATGGCCAGCCGACTCACCTGCTCGGCATCGCGATCGACATCACCGAGCGCAAGCGCGCCGACGAAGTGTTGCGCGCCACGTCGCTGAGCCTGGCGCGCAGCAACGCGTTTACGCGCACCATCACCGACAACCTGCCGAGCATGGTGGTGTACTGGGATGCGCAATTGCGCTGCCGCTTCGCCAACCGGTATTTTGTCGATTTCATGGGCAAGAGCGCGAGCGAGGTGATCGGCGCGACTGTCGCCGAGGTGCTGGGCGAGGCACTGTACCAGGAAAACCTGCCGCGCATCCAGGGCGTGCTGTCCGGCCGGCCGCAGAGTTTTACGCAAGACCGCCCGACGCCGTCCGGCGAATCGCGCTTCGTCTGGGCCAATTACATTCCGGATTTCGATGAAAACGGCGTGGCGCGCGGCTTTTTTGTCATGGTGTCGGACGTTACGGAATTGAAACACACGGAACGCCGGCTGCACGACTTGAACGAACAACTGGTGCGCGCGCGCGACAAGGCCGAGGCGGCCAGCCGCGCGAAAAGCGAATTCGTCGCCAACATGAGCCATGAAATCCGCACGCCGATGAACGCCATCATCGGCCTGGCGCGCCTGCTGGAAGAAGCGCCGCTGGAACGGAGAGAGCGCAGCTATGTCGGCAAGATCCAGTTGGCCACGCAGGCGCTGCTGGCGGTCGTCAACGACGTGCTCGATTTTTCGAAGATCGAGGCCGGCCAGATGAAACTGTACGCGACCCGTTTCAATCTCGATCACATCATGACCAGCATGGCCGTGCTGATCGGCAGCAATGTCTGGGACAAGGGGGTCGAGCCGATTTTCGCCATCGGCGCCGACGTGCCGCTCGAACTGGTCGGTGATGCGATGCGCCTGCAACAAGTGCTGCTGAACCTGATGAACAATGCGATCAAGTTCACCGAGCACGGCGAAGTGGTGCTCGGGGTGCGCCAGCTGGCCGCCGACGACGACAACGTGACGCTGGAATTTTCCGTGCGCGACACCGGCATCGGCATCGCCCCGGAACAGCAATTGCACATGTTCGAAGCCTTTTCGCAGGGCGACAGCAGCACCAGCCGCCAGTACGGCGGCACCGGCCTGGGCCTGGCGATCTGCCGCCGCCTGGTCAGCCTGATGGGCGGCAACATCGTCGTGCACAGCGAACTGGGACAAGGTTCCACTTTCCGCTTCACCCTGGTGCTCGAACGCGCCGTGCCCGGCGTGCCGGAAGCGCGCGTGCTGGCGCCGGCGCTGCAGGAACTGGCGCTGCTGATCGTCGAAGACAACGCCACCGTGCGCGAGATGCTGAGCCGGCTGTGCCAGTCGCTCGGCTGGCGCGTCTGGAGCGCCGACGGCGGAGAGGCGGGCCTGGCAATGCTGCGCAAGCTGACGCTGGCCGCCGCCGGCCCTGCGAAAATCGACCTGCTGCTGCTGGACGCGGCCATGCCTGGCCTGGACGGCATCACGCTGCTGACGCGGGCCCACCTCGACGATTCTTTGCAATTGCCGCCGGCCATCATGATGGCGGCCGACCACCGCACCGAGGAATTGCTTCAAATTGCCGACACGCTGCACATCGCCACGGTGCTCGCCAAGCCGGCCACGCCGGCGCGGCTGCTGGCTGCGATCACCGCGGTGCGCACCGGCGTGCAGTTGCCGGCGCTGCCGGCGCCGGTGCCGCTGTCGGGCCGCCTGGCCGGGGTGCGCGTGCTGCTGGTCGAAGATAATGAAATCAACCAGGAAATGGCGCAATACATCTTGCTGCACGCCGGCGCCCGCGTCGAGATCGC
Organism: Pseudomonadota bacterium; assembly: GCA_040389645.1. Taxonomy (GTDB): domain Bacteria; phylum Pseudomonadota; class Gammaproteobacteria; order Burkholderiales; family Burkholderiaceae_D; genus Rugamonas. The sequence goes on from JAZJZT010000004.1 coordinate 44,308, forward strand.
CGCCAACGGGCGCATCGCGGTCGACCTGCTGACGGCGGACCCGGCCCGCTTCGACGCGGTCTTGATGGATTTGCAGATGCCGATCATGAATGGCTATGAAGCGACGGCGGCGCTGCGCGCGATGGGCCTGGACACGCTGCCGATCATCGCGATGACGGCCAACACGCTCGACGAAGACCGGCGCCAGGCGATCGAGGCCGGCGTCAATGCCCACGTCGCGAAACCGATCGATGTCGACGAATTGATCGCCACATTGGTGAAACTGGCGCCGGTGCGCGGCGCCGAGCCGGGCGATGCTTCCCTGCCGGCGCCGGCCGAGGACCGGCCGGCCAGCCTGCCGGGCATCGACCTGGAAGCGGCATTAAAACGCCTGGCCGGCAATTACCCCGCCTTCGTCGGCTTGCTGAAACGCTTCGAGAATTCGCAGGGCGGCACGGTGGCCGACGTGCGCACGTTGCTTGCAAGCGACAAGCGACATGGCGCCGCGCAATTATTACACCGCTTGCGCGGCGTCGCCGCCAACCTCGGCGCGCGCGATATCGCCAATTTCAGCGCCCAGGCCGAGGTGGCGCTGAACGAGGCGCGCGAGGCCGACCTGGCTCTGCTGCTGACCGCGCTCGACCAGTCGATCGATATCGTCACGGCCGCCGCGCGCACGCTGCCGCTGCCGCTGCCGGCCGCGTCACACGGCGCCGAGGCTGGCGGCGAGTACGATGCGAATCTCCCGCAAGCGCTGGCGGAACTGGTATCCTTGCTTGAGAATAACAATATGAAAGCGTTGACGCATTTCCAGGCAATGCGTCCGGCGCTCGACCATGGCGCACACGAAACAGTACTGGCACTGGCCAACGCGATCGAAACCCTGGATTTTGCGGCGGCCGAAAAATTGGTGCACGACATGTTGAAGCGAAAGGACAAGGCATGAGCTGGACCGACCTGGCCATGAATGGACGCATCCTGATAGTCGACGATGCGATGGAAAACATCCAGATCCTGCACCATGCGCTGCGCGATGAACACGATGTGCTGTTTGCGCTGGGCGGCGAAAAAGCCTTGCAGATCGCCCATCACCAGCAGCCGGACCTGATCCTGCTGGACGCCGTCATGCCCGGCATGGATGGCTATGAAGTGTGCGCGGCGCTGCGCGCGTCGTCAGCGGTGCGCGACATTCCCGTCATTTTCGTCACCGCGCTGACCAATCCGGAAGATGAAACGCGCGCGCTGGAAGCGGGCGCCGTCGATTTCATCAGCAAGCCCTTCAACGTCGCCGTGGTGCGCGCGCGCGTGCGCACGCAACTGACCGTCAAGCGGCAAGCCGACGCGATGCGCGAACTGACGCTGACCGACGCGCTGACCGGCGTGGCCAACCGGCGCAGCTTCAATGAAACGATGGACAATGAATGGCGGCGCTGTTCGCGCGCGGAAACGCCGATGGCCGTGATCATGATCGATATCGACCATTTCAAGAATTACAACGACGCCTACGGCCACCAGGCTGGCGACGTCTGCCTGCAGCAGATCAGCGCGGCAATGAAACGCTGCGCCGGGCGCCCGCCCGACCTGCTGGCGCGCTATGGTGGAGAAGAATTCATCATTTTGCTGCCGCACGTGGCGGCTGACGGCGCCGAAGTGGTGGCCCAGCGCATCCTCGACGAAGTGCGCATGCTGGCGCTGCCGCACCGCGCGTCGTCGGTCTGCACGCAGGTGACGGTCAGCATGGGCGTGGCGACGATACAACCGAGCGAAGACACCGACGCCAGCGCGCTGATCCGCGCGGCCGATGCGCTGCTGTACCGCGCCAAGGAAACCGGCCGCAACCGGTATTGCCTGAGCTTGCACGATTAAACCTAGCGCTGTCGATGGTGCCAATTTAACAACATCAAGCACTGACAGTCATGCCTTCAAGTTAACGCCAAACTTGTCATTCCCGCGCAGGCGGGAATCCCATTTTTTTGCGCCGTTTGCGACTCTAAATGGGATTCCCGCTTTCGCGGGAATGACAGATTCGGCGCTAATTTAACGGCATCAGGCGCCAACGGCGGTTTTAATCAGCTGTCCTAATAACGTCGCATCACGAATTCGGCCACGCAGACCGGCTTGTCGCTCCCTTCGCGTTCGATGACGACCGCCCACACGGCTTGCGCGCCGCCTTCGATATCCTCGACCGACAGGATCGTCAGGCGCGCGCGCAGGCGGCTGCCGACCGGCACCGGGGCCGGGAAGCGCACCTTGTTCAAGCCATAGTTCAGCGCCATCTTGACGTCGACCAGGCGCAGCGCGCTTTCCAGCATCGACGACACCAGAGAAAGGGTCATGAAACCGTGCGCGACGGTGCCGCCGAACGGCGATTCGCGCTTCGCCCGTTCCTCGTCGACGTGGATCCACTGGTGGTCGCCGGTGGCTTCGGCGAACAGGTTGACGCGCTGCTGCGTGATCTCGGTCCAGCCGGATACCGCCACTTCCTGCCCGACCAGCGCCTTCATTTCTTCCAGATTTGCGATATCACGCATCCATTGCTCCTGTTGGCCGGCGGCCGAACATCCCCATCCCCTCGACGGTGACGACCAGCTCGCCGTGCTGATTGATTCCCTTCCAGACGGAGACGACAACGCCGCGGTCCGGTTTGGATGATGACGGCCGCACTTCCTTGGTGAAATACGACACGTGCAAGGTATCGCCGGCACGCACCGGCTTGAGCCAGCGCACGCTGTCCAGGCCGGGCGAACCCATGCTCGACGAATCGGACAGCAAGTTGTCGACGACGATGCGCATCATCAGGCTGCAAGTGTGCCAGCCGCTGGCGATGACGCCGCCGAAGATCGATTGCGCGGCCGCGTCGTGGTCGACGTGAAACGGTTGCGGGTCGAACTGGGTGGCGAACTCGATGATTTCCTGTTCCGTCACCTGTCGGCTGCCGAGTTCAATTTCCTGTCCTTCGACAAAATCCTCGAAATACCATTTTTTCGGCTGGCTCATGCTTCCTCCTCAGGCAACCTGCCTGAAACCGGGTTGCGCAATAAAACGTTCCAGGTGGTGATCGGCGTCGCCCAGCGTCAATTCGATCATCGTCAGCCGCTTGAAATGGTGCGCAGCTGGCAATTCGTCGGTCACGCCCATGCCGCCGTGCAATTGCACGGCTTGCTGGCCGACGAACTTGGCGGCTTGCCCGACGCGCACCTTGGCGGCGGAAACGACGCGGCGGCGTTCCTCGTCGTCGGTCGACGCGACCTTGACGGCGGCCAGCATCGCCATCGAGCGGGCTTGCTCCAGGTGGATGAACATGTCGGCCATGCGGTGTTGCAGGGCCTGGAACTTGCCGATCGGCGCGCCGAACTGGGCGCGCGTCTTGACGTATTCGAGCGTGGCGGCAAAGATCGCATCCATCGCACCGACCGCTTCGGCGCACAGCAAGGTGGCGCCGTAGTCCGCCGCCGCATCGAGGATATTCCAGCCGGCGCCGGCAGCGCCCAGCAGCGCGCTGCCCGGCAATTCGACTTTCGACAGTTGCACGGTGGCGGCGCGCTGGCCGTCGAGCGTGCGGTAATCGGTGACGGTGACGCCGGGTGTGCCGGCCGGCACGACGAACAGGGAGATGCCGTCCGTGTCGCGCTGCTCTCCGCTAGCGCGGGCCGAGACGATGAAGGCGCCGGCTTGGCCGCCGTGCAGCACGACGGTCTTGGTGCCGTCGACGATATAGCCGGCGCCCGATGGCGTGGCGCGGGTGACGATATCAAACAAATCGTGGCGCGCCTGTTTTTCGCCGAGCGCGGCCGCCAGTTTTAACTCGCCGCCGGCGACCTGTTCCAGCAGTCCATCATGGCCGCCGCCCAGTTTTAAAAATTGCGCGCCGAGCACGGTGGCGAAATACGGCTCGACGACGAGGCCGCGGCCGATTTCCTGCATGACGACCAGCAAGTCGACGGCGCTGCCGTTGAAGCCGCCCTGCTCTTCCGGCACCGGCAGCGCCAGCATGCCCAGTTCCGTCAAGGTGGCCCAGGCCGCGTCCGATACGCCGGACGGCGAGTGGATGATCTGCTTGCGCGTCTCGAAGCTGTAATCCTTGTCGACCCAGCGGCGCAGCGCGTCGGCGAATTGTTGCTGTTCTTCTTTATAATTAAAGTCCATGCTGTCTTCCCCTCACAGACCCAGGATCATCTGGGTAATGATGTTTCTCTGAATCTCGTTGGAACCGCCGTAGATCGTCGTCTTGCGGAAGTTGAAGTAATAGCCGGCCAGCGCGGCGGCCTCATCGTCGCCGCTGACCGGGTGCTGCGTCTCACCTTCGAGGTAGGCCGGGTCGAACGGCAAAGCGTCCGGGCCGAGCGCTTCGACCATCAGTTCGGTCAGCGTCTGCTGGATTTCCGAGCCGCGCACCTTCAGCATCGACGCCTGCGGGCCGGGCGCCTTGTCTTCCTGCGAAATCGTGCGCAACACCGTGGTGTCGAGCGCCATCATTTCGATTTCCAGCATGGCGACCTTGGCGGCGAACAGCGGATCTTCCAGCAGCGGCTTGCCGCGCTTGAATTGTTTATTCGCCAGTCTTTTCAGGAATTGGAGTTCGCGCTTCGAGCGGCCGATCGCCGCGATGCCGGTGCGCTCGTGACCGAGCAGGTACTTGGCATAGGTCCAGCCCTTGTTTTCCTTACCCACCAGGTTGGCAACGGGGACCTTGACGTTGTCAAAAAAGACTTCGTTCACTTCGTGGTCTTCATCGAGCATGATGATCGGGCGCACGGTGATGCCCGGCGTTTTCATGTCGATCAGCAGGAAAGAAATGCCTTCCTGCTTGCGCACCGTGCTGTCGGTGCGCACCAGGCAAAAGATCATGTCGGCGTGCTGGCCCAGCGTGGTCCAGGTTTTCTGGCCGTTGACGATGTAATGGTCGCCGACGCGCTCCGCCGTCGTCTTCAGCGACGCCAGGTCAGAACCGGCTCCCGGTTCCGAATAACCCTGGCACCACCAGTCTTCGCAACTGAGGATGCGCGGCAGATAATATGCTTTTTGCGCCTCATTGGCGAAGGCCATGATGACCGGCGCGACCATGTTGACGCCGAACGGCAGGATGGCCGGCGTGCCGGCGCGGGCGCACTCTTCTTCCCAGATGTGGCGCTGCGTGGCGTTCCAGCCCGGGCCGCCGTATTCGACCGGCCAGGCCGGCGCGGCCCAACCCTGTTTCGCGGCGATCTTGTGCCAGCGAACGTAATCTTCCTTCGACAGGCGCAGGTGCGTACGCACCTTGTGCTGCAGGTCGGCGGGCAGGTTGGCATCGAGGAAGGCGCGAACCATGTCGCGGAACGCCACATCCTCGGACGAATAATTCAAATCCATGCTGTCTCCTTTGTGAGAGTCGCCGCAGAAAAGCACGACCGTTCATTTAATTGTACCGTACAAAACTGACGATCGCGCAGGATTTTTTCCACTTTATGTCACTACCGGCGCTCCCCTATTCCACCATCAGGGCCAAGTCGCGGCCCTCGGTGGCGACATTGCCGGCGTAATCGGCGGCGAAAATGCGCAGGATGTACTGGCCGGGCGCCAGGTCGGCGACATGCCAGGCGCCGGGTGTGACGCGGCCGTCGCGCATGCCGTTGTTCAGCGCATAGGCGAAGCGCGTACTCTTGCTGCCATAGACGGTAATGCCGCTGTTCGGCGCATACACGTATTTGACGGCATCGCGGTTGCGCGGCAGCTGGTCGTACACCTGCGTGATGCGCGGCTGCTCGTCGCCGGGAACCGGGCTGCCGTCGGCGCGCAATAACTGGTAGCCGAGGCGGTAGATGCCGAGCCGGCGGCGCGCCTCGTTACCATCCATCTGGTCGTAGGCATCGACGACGATGTTCAGGTCTCCCGATTCACGCCGCACGGTCAGCGGTTTGCGCTTGGCCGCGCGCACCATGCGCCCGCTGGCGTCGAACAGCGTGATGGAAGAGATACGAGGCGGCACCGTGTCGCGCAGGCCGATGAAGGGCAATGTCAGCGGATTGCGCAACATGCCGTCCTGCAGGTAATCGAGGTGCACGTGGGCCATGGCGTTGATCGTGCCGAGCGCGTCGCCGACCTTGAAACGGGTGCCGCGCCGTACGCGCACCCGCTCCGGCTTGCCCGCGGCATTGTTGAGCATGATAAAACGCGGGTCGAGCGCGCGGTTGCCGCTGTCGCGCCCGACGCGCATGTGGATGTACGACATCATGCCCAGGCTGATGCCTTCGCTCAGGCTGCCGAAACCCCAGTTCGCGACCGGGTCGCCGACCTTGGCGGGGACCACGGCCAGCACCGGTTGGCCGATTTTCGCCTGGACATCGAGGCCATTATGAAAATGGTCACGGCTGTCGCCCTCGAAATTGCCGCGCACTTCCCCCATCAAGCCGACGACTTCGTGCGGCGCATCCTGCGGTGCGACCGGCCACAGCATGCGCTGCGGCGCGCGCGCGACCGGCGCGGCCTGGGCGGCTGCCAGCGGCAGTGCGGCGGCAATTCTCTGCGGCGGCTTTTGCGCGCCAGGCGCAGCGGCCACGGCGGGAGCAGCGGCGGGCTGCCCCTCGGCGACGCGGTGCAGGCGGAAAGTTTGCGCATCCGTCACCAGCAGGCTGCCGTCGCGCGCCAGCGCAACACCGCGCGGCGCATACAGTTGCACCTTGCCGTCGCTGCCGTAGCCCGGCTCGGCCGGAGTATCGGCATCCACCAGCGCACCCAGTTCGCCTTGCGGCGTCAATTGCAGCACATAACCGTTGCCACCGTTAACGATATACAAATAACCGTCGTGGGTGCGCGCCAGCGCCAGCGGGCGGCGCAGCATCGGCCGGCGCTCTCCTTCCGGCGCGCTGACGACGGTCGTCACCATGCCATCGAGGCCCAGCTTGCGAATCGCATTGTTGCGCGTATCGGCCACCAGCAGCGCGCCGTCGGCATCGAGCGCCAGCGCGCACGGCGTGTCGAACTGCGCCTGCAAGGCATGGCCGTCGACCTTGCCCGGCGTGCCACTGCCGGCGATGGTCGTAACGCTGCCGTCCTGGGCGATGCGGCGGATCACGTCGTTATAGGTATCGGCCACGTACACGACATCGTCCTTGTCGACCGCGACGCCGACCGGCCCGTTAAAACGCGCCTGTTTTCCCTTGCCGTCGGCATTGCCGGCGATGCCGTCGCCGGCCAGCGTCGAGACGCGTCCGTCCGGCGTCACCTTGCGAATCGCGTGATTGCCGGTGTCAGCCACGTACAGGTTGCCGTGGCGGTCGATCGCGATGCCGGACGGCGTGTTGAACGCCGCCTGCGCGCCGGCGCCATCCTTAAAACCTTCGTTGGCGCCGGCCAGCGTCGAACTGGCGCCGGCCGGCGTGATCTTGCGGATGCGGTTATTGTCCCCGGCATCGCTGACATAGATATTGCCGGCGGCATCGAGGACGACCCCGTACGGATCGGAAAAGCGCGCGGCGCCCGGCGCGCCGTCGGCCATGCCCGCGCTGCCGCCACCGGCCAGCGTCGACAGGCGGGCCGTCCAGAATTGCCGCGTGGCGGCGGTATTTGTGGGCGCCGCTGGCAATTCAGCCTGCGCCGGCTGAGCCGGCGGCACGCCGCGCGGCTGCTTCAGATAAAAGGCTGCGGCCAGTGCCGCCGCGATCGCCACGCCCGCCAGGGCCAGTTTAGTTTTATTCGTCACTACATCCCCAGGAAATCGATCGAAGGCCAGCTTACCCGATAGCAGAGCGCCCGACAAACAAGGACTTTATTTCTTGCGCAAGCGCCGCAATCGCGCCGGCAGGCAATTGAACAGGCGCACCAGCAGGTGAATTTGCCACGGAAAGATGCAGCGCGCATCGCGCCGCGCGATGGCGGCGGAGATATGCCGCACCGCCTCGTGCTCCGGCAGCAGGAACGGTTTGTGGCTGGCGTCGCCCCGGTTCAATGCGCGCAGGGCCGCCGTGTCGATGTAGCCGGGCACGATCGCCGTCACGGCAATCGACAGCGGCGCCAGCGCTTTTCGATAAGCGTCGCAGATCGCGATGGCGGCGCGCTTGCTCGCGCTGTACAGCGAGGCGCCGGGATAATCGTCCAGCAAGCCGGCCACCGACGCCACGGCGACCAGGTGGCCTTTCCCCTGCGCCAGCATGATGCCGCTCGCCGCCGCGAACGCGTGGTGCAAGCCGCCGACATTGACATTCAATAGTGATAACGCGCTGCGCGGGGCGAGCGCGAGACTGGCCGCGTCCGCATATTGCCCGGCCGTGACGATCAACAGGTCCAGCCCCTCCGCACCGAACATACTAATTACGCGCGCCACGCCGCCGCCGTCGGCGATATCGCAACATATCAGCTGCAATTGCCGGTGGCGCGCGATGTCCAGCCCATTGACCTTGTCCGGGTCGCGCCCGCAGATCGCCACTTGCGCGCCCTGCTCCAGGTAATGGCGGGCCAGCGCCAGGCCGATGCCGCTGGTGCCGCCGATGATCATGATGCGCATCGACGCCGCGCTTATGCGCCGGACACGGCGGCGCGCAGCAACCCGCTCTGCGCTTCGCGCGCGTAGGCTTGCTGCGCGCGCTGGTAGCCGTAGCGCCATTGCGCGTCCACTTCCGCCACGTAACTGGCGTGGTCCGGCACGCCGACCAGGCGGATGCGGTTTTCGCGCCAGGCGATTTTCTTTTGCATGCCGTTGCCGCGCAATGCCATGCCGATATCGGCCGTGTCGATCCAGACATCGGCCGCCTGCGCATGCACGTGGCGCAAGCGCCGGTTGGCGTCGATGCCGAACACCGCGCGCAGCGCCGGGGCCGACATCCAGCGGTCGAACAGCGGCTTGATTTCCATCGTGACGTGCCGCGCCAGGCGTTGCGCCAGTTCGACCGGGTACAGGTCGAGCACGCCGCCGGTGTAATCGGCTTGCGGCACCGTGTGGCAGCGAAAATAATACATGTCCGAAATCGAAATACGCACCGCGTCGCCCACGGACATTGTGCTATCGATCAGCAGTTCCGGCGCGACCGTGTCGGCCCAGCCACCATCTCCGATCGGAGATCGCATGCCATCGAGCAGCGCGGCGCTGCGCGCATCGCAAAACACGGTTTCCGCATACAATTTGCCGCCATGTCTGGGCTGGCCGGCATCGTCCGCCCCGTACAGCAGCTTGCCGCCGACGATGGCCAGTGCAATACCGCTCTCTCCGGCCGCGCGCGGCGGCGGCAACGGCAATTGCGCCGGGATCTCGAACAGGTAATCGTTGAACAGGTCCGGCCTGCGCGGCACGGCGCCGCCGCGCAGGCCGCGCCCTACCGCCTGCGACAACGCGCGCCAAGGCGTGGCGAGCGGCGTCGATTGCAGGCCGCGCAGGAAATCGTACATCTGCGGCGAGGCGATCCACGCCTTGCGCGCCGCGTGGTCGGGCAGCGCCTGGATGACGGCGGCCGAAATCGCACCGCCGCAAGTGGCCAATAATAAATCCGGCGCCCGGCCGGCATCGACCGCGGCGGCATACATGCCGAGGTGGTAGCCGAAGCGGAAACCGCCGCCGGCCAGGACCAGGCAGCGCTGATATTTTTCTTGTCGAATCATGCGTGACATAATGCTCCCATTACATACTTACCAACAAGGATGTTTTAACAATGGACATGGCCGTCGCCACCCCGCGCCTGCGCGGCCTGCACCTGATGCTCAATGGCGCCGCCTTCGGCATCTGCTATCCGCTGGCCAATTTTTTGGCCCAGCAACAGCAAGTGCAACGCCACTTCACGCTCCCGTTCGACACTGCATTGCCATTCCTGCCGTGGATGGTGTTGCCCTATTTGAGTTCGAGCCTGTTCTTCGTGCTCAGTTTCGCGCTGGTCGACAGCGTGCAGGCGCTGCGCGTGCTGAGCCGGCGCCTGTTGCTGGCGACGCTGGCCGCGACGCTGGTCTTCATTTTCTATCCGCTACAATTCGAAATGCCGCGGCCGGAAATCGCCTCGCCCCCGCTCGACTGGCTGTTCGAACTGCTGTCGGCGATCGACCGCCCCTATAACCAGTTGCCGTCGCTGCACGTCGCCTATGTCTTCATCTTCTGGGCCTCGCTGAGTCCGATCGTCCGGCAACCGCTGCGGCGCGCGCTGCTGGCCGGCTGGCTGTTACTGGTCGCGCTGGCGACCGTGTTTACCTATCAGCACCACCTGGCCGATGCCGCCGGCGGCGCGGTGCTCGGCGCGCTGGCGATCAAGCTGGTGCGGCCCGACAATGCGCAACGCAACGGCGTCGCCTTTCACTATGCGATCCTGGCCGGCATCGCCTGGCAGATCGGCTGGCTGCTGCTGCGCCATCCTTTCGCAGTGTACCTGTGCGGCAGCCTGCTGCTGGTCAGCCTGGCATATTTTCGCGGTAACCGCCATTTCCTGCACAAGCGCCGTGGCGCCTATCCGCCCTGGATCTGGCTGCTGTACGGCCCCTACCTGGCCGGTTACATGCTGACCTGGCAACTGGTGCGGCTGCGCGAACGGGGCAAGCCCCCCTTCCAGCAATGGAGTACGCAGCTGTGGGTCGGGCGCCGGCTCACCGGAGATGAGGCGGCGCGCCTGCCGCCCGGCTGCGCCGTGATCGACCTGGCCAATGAATTGAGCGAAACGCCGGGATTACGCGGCGGCAGCTATCAGCATATCCCCCTGCTGGACTTGCACGTTCCCGACGACGGCGCGGTGCGCGAAGTGCTGGCAGCCATCGCGCGCCAGACCGCGCAAGGCCGCACCGTCTACCTGCACTGCGCGATGGGTTACCACCGCAGCCACATGCTGGCGCAGCGCTACAGCGAACAAATCCAAGCATGACAATCTCCATCTACCTGCTGAAACCGAAATTCCAGCAATTGCTGCGCCCTGTGCTCGATGCGCTGGCGCGGCGCCGCGTCACGCCGAACCAGGTAACGCTGGGCACCTTGTCTCTGTCGCTGGCCTATGGCGCGGCGCTGGCGTGGCGGCCGGATTTCACTCTATTGTGGCTGGGCTTGCCGTTTTTCCTGCTGGCGCGCATGGCACTCAATGCGCTGGACGGCATGCTGGCGCAGGCCACCGGACAGAAAACGGCGCTGGGCGCGCTGCTCAACGAAATGTGCGACCAGGTGGCCGATGTCGCGCTGTATTTGCCATTCATGCTGCTCGGCACCCTGTCCGCACCGCTGGTGTTGCTGAGCGTGATCCTGGCGCTGCTGGCCGAATTCGCCGGCGTGCTGGCGCTGGCGGTCGGCGTGGCGCGCCGCTTCGACGGCCCGATGGGCAAGAGCGACCGCGCCTTCTACTTCGGCCTGCTGGCGCTATGTTCCTGGGGCGGCGCGGCGGCGCCGTGGATGAACGGCATGCTGCTGGTGATAATGGGGCTGTCGGCCTGCACCGCGTTCAATCGCCTGCGCCAGGCGCTGCGCCTTTGCGCGCCAGAGAAACGGTAAAAATGCCGTCCAGGCCGATCCGGGTGGAGATCTTGCGGCAGCCGGCCAGCGCGACCAGCGCATCGATTTCCACCTGGGGTCTCGGCCGCATTTGCCAGGGCACGCCACGGTGGTTCTCCAGCGTGGACGCAATCATTTCCAGTTGAGGATGCCAGGGTTGCCCGGTATAAATCAGGTGCCCGTGCGGGCGCAGCACGCGCACGATGCCGCACAGCGAAGTCATGACCTGGGCATTGTCGCTGACCAGTTCATATAAGCCGGACACGATGACGATGTCATATTGCCCTTCCCTCGGCAGGTAACTGTCGGCGCTGAAGGCATCGCGCAACTGGTAATCGACCGGAGTGCGCAATTGCAGGTGCTCAGCAAGCCGGCGCGCCTGGTCGAGATTGTGCTGCGCATAGTCGCACAGCGTGACATCGATCTCGCGCTGCTGGAAGCGCTTGACCGTTTCCAGCACGTAACGCCCGCCACCGGCCGCCACGTCGAGGATGCGCAGCGGCCGCGCGCTGTCGGCGGCGGCGATCAGGCTGCCGAGCACTTGCTGCAATTGGACCCTGCGCAAGCGGATGCCGCGCCAGCCGATCGCCTGCAAGTAGCGGCGGTCGATCGCCTTGCCGATCATGGCCCGTCCTCCGGCCCGGTTCTCATAAATATAGTCGAGCGCTGCGCCGGAATCAAAACCGTGCGACAGGCCGATCCGGATGCCGTCGCTGAGCGGACCAATTCCACTTAGCAGCGCGCGCTGCACACCGAACCAGGCGCGCGTGAGCGCCTTACCCGTTTCATTGCGCTGCAAAGCCGCATAACGGCGCGCGCTGGCGCTGGCGCTGTCGGCGCCCAGGTAATGCATGGGCGGCAATGGCGAGTTGGTAAAACAGGTGTCGATGAAGCGGCGGCTTTCCTTCAGCGCCAGTTCCGTGTCGCTTTCATAAAAAATTGCATGAAAACAATCATCAAGGCGGATGTAACGCTTCAACGGCGACGACAGCGATGCGTAAAAGCGCCGTTGCGGCGCTTCCTCGACGACGTAATCGCGGTCGGCGACCAGCATCAGCACCGGCGTATCGATCGCCGCCGCGTCGGCGACGATGCGGCGCGCGGTGTCGGACAGTTCCAGCAGCACGCGCGCGGAAATGGTGCCGGAGATCAGCGGATCGCCATCGTAGGCGGCGGCCTGTTCCGGCGAATGGGTCAGCATCGACGAGCGAATATAACTGCTGACGGACAAGGACGGCTTGAAGCGCAGCGCCAGCCGCAGCGCCGGCCTGGCCAGCGGCACATACAGTTTGATGTCGAATGCGGCGGCAGCCATGATCACGCCGCGCACGCGCGGCCCGTAATCGTGCAGCCAGGTCGCGGCGATTACCGCGCCGACGCTGTTGGCAACAAGCACAATCTGCTCGACATCGATTTCATATACTTTTGATATGTGTCTAATAAAAGTATCGAAATCATCGACCAGTTGCGCGAAGCTCGGAGCGTCGCCCCGCTCGCCGGGGGAATAACCGTGGCCGCGCGCATCCCATGCAAAAGCCCAATCTTCGCGAAAACCCAACTGCTCGACCAGCGCGCCGATCCGGCCCGAATGTTCATGGCCGCGGTGCAGAAAAACCAGCGCGCGCCGCACTCCATGCGAACACGGCATTTTTGGTTGCCAGGCCCGGTAAAACAGGCGCGCGCCATCGCTGCATTCAAAACCGGATTCAATCATGCTCCAGCCAAGGTGATGCTCCACTTTCATTGAATACTTCCTTCCTGGGAAAAGCAAATCAAAAAATATAATAAGGGGGCGGTGACGATCAGGCTGTCGGCGCGATCGAGCATGCCGCCATGGCCGGGAATCAGGCGGGAAAAATCCTTGATGCCGAATGAACGCTTTGCCGCGGAAAATACCAGGTCGCCGCAGAAACCGCCAAGAGACAGCAATACCGCATACGCCGCCAGGCGCGCCAGGTCCGCCAATTGCAAATACGCGCCTAGCGCAAGCGACGTTCCGATCGATACGGCAATCCCGTCGGCCAATCCCTGCCAGGTCTTGTTGGGACTGATGCTCGGCGCGATCCGGTGCCTGCCGAATACCGTGCCGAAAATAAACTGGCCGACATCGTTCAAGGCCGTCACGGCGAACAGATAACATAGCCAGGCCAGATTAATTTGCGCGGAAAATGGCAAATCGATATAGCGCACCAAAAAACTGGCGCCATAACAGGTCAGCAGCAAAAGCAGCCACACCAGGCGGACCGCCTGGCGGCATAGAAAAAAACAGGGCAATGGCAAAACCAGCAGTGCCGGCAAAAAGATAAACAGCAGGCGTATCTTCAATACAGTCAGCGACACGACCGTGACCAATACGGCAACGGCTGTCCATTGAAATCCGGACGAGACAGGCTGAATCAATTGCGCCAGTTCGCGCATGCCGAGCATGCCGATGAGCAGCACCAGCAATATCGGGCCGAGCGGATAGGACACCAATCCGAGCGTCAGCACCGGCAATATCCACCACCACGCATAGACCTGCAATCGCAATTGACAGTATGGCCGTGCCCTGGTTTTCAGCGCCACGCCGACCGATGCGACGCCGAGCAGCAGATACAGCATGCCCAGCGCAGCCATGATTTGCCCCTCGAATACCAAGCCGAACTGCACGATGCCATCCCCTGATTTTTCCCAGGTAATAACATATAGGCATTTCCAATTTACAACTTGTTAAAAATCAAATTGGATATGGATCGCGATTCAGCCACGAAAAAAATGGCGATTTGCGGTTCCAAAACTGCGTTGCGCCCTGAAACCTGCCATACTCACGCCAATTTTTGGCACAACCAAGCCAGGAATGAGCATTTTCAGGACGTAGCGACGCCATGGGAAGCCTGGGGAACAGGCATGCGCCGGGCGCGGCGGCGTGACGGGAAAAACCGGAAAGGATAAAAAAAAGCCCGCTGGGAAGCGGGCTGGAATCTATTCCTTGGAGGGAGATAGAGGAGACAAATCAATGATGCCGCATTACGCGAATTATTTCAACTTTTAATTCGTAATAACGGGTATGGCAAATTCATATATAGGGCCTACGGTTACTTGCCCGCCTCGGTAGCATATGGCAATACACGCGAAGCCAGGCGCACATCCGTTTTCAGCAAGCTCACTTCGTCCGCCAGGATATGCACGGCTTCATTCAGCAATACATCCTTGGCATTCTTGGCAGCTTTTTCCGCATCGAGTTCCGCCGACAAGGCGCGTTCATCGGCCTGCAAACCATCGTCGGTACGCAATGCGCCTTTCACGGCGGCGACTTGCCGGGCCGCTTTCGGATTGGCGGGCTTGGCTGAAATCGCCTTGTTCAAGGCATCTTTCGGATCGGGCACCAGGATCGGATCGTCGCCATTCGGCACGATATTGGCGGCAAGCCGCGCCTCGCGCAATTTGGCGCGCGCATCCTGCGCATCGCGTTCCTTGCGGCGCGTCGCTTCATTCAGCGAAATCAGGTTATCCTTGCGCTGCTTTTTAACCAGCGCGATATCTTCCTGCAGATACTGGAAATCCTTGTCTTTCGCGACGCGCGCCTCGTGTTTTTTATCGAGTATTGGCACCACTTCCTTCAATTCGCCGGCCGGAATATAGACGGCCGGCTTGATCGACGTCCACGGCAACGCGTTATCATAACTGGATTCGCCAAAGCTGTCGGAATCGGACATGGTCGGCAATTTGATATCCGGCGTCACGCCGCGCAATTGCGTGGTGCCGCCGTTAATGCGGAAGAATTGCGCGATGGTCATCTTCAATTCACCGAAGCGCGATTTTTCATTCTGGCCGAAACGGTCCAGGTTAACCAGCGTCTGCACCGTTCCCTTGCCGAACGACGGTTCTCCGATAATCAGTCCGCGGCCGTAATCCTGCACGGCGGCGGCAAAGATTTCGGACGCCGACGCGGAACCGCGGTTGATCAGCACGCCGACCGGACCATCCCAGGCGAGACCGGCATTGTTATCGCTTTCGATTTCGACTTTACCTTCGGCATTGCGCTGCTGGACCACCGGGCCTTTATCGATAAACAGGCCGGTCAATTCCACCGCTTCATTGAGCGAACCGCCGCCATTGTTGCGCAGGTCGATCAGCACATTATCGACTTTTTCCTTTTTCAATTCGCCCAGCAGGCGCGCGACGTCGCGCGTGGCGCTCTTGAATTCCTTGTCACCCTTGCGGCGCGCTTCGAAATCCTGGTAGAAGGTCGGCAAGGAAATGATGCCGATGCGGCGCTTCACGGCGCCATCGCGCACTTCCATGATGGTTTTCTTGGCCGATTGCTCTTCCATGCTGATCTTTTTACGCACCAGCGCGACCTGCATCAACTTGCCATCCGGTCCCGCATCGGCGGGTAACACCTGCAGGCGCACCGTCGAATCCTTGGCGCCGCGGATCAGTTGTACGACGTCGTCGATGCGCCAGCCCAGCACTTCGGTGAAGGCGCCGCTGTCGCCCTGCGCCACGCCGACGATGCGGTCGCCCACTTTCAGCTTGCCGGACAGGCCGGCCGGGCTGCCGACGACGACTTCGCGGATCACCGTGTATTCGTCGCGCGTCTGCAGCACGGCGCCGATGCCTTCGAGCGACAGGCGCATCGCGATGTCGAAATTCTCCGACGCGCGCGGCCCCAGGTAATTGGTGTGCGGCTC
The DNA here is from genome assembly GCA_040389645.1 of Pseudomonadota bacterium. Taxonomy (GTDB): domain Bacteria; phylum Pseudomonadota; class Gammaproteobacteria; order Burkholderiales; family Burkholderiaceae_D; genus Rugamonas. The sequence continues at coordinate 60,379 of JAZJZT010000004.1, forward strand.
GATCGACATCGCGTAAGCGTTCATGAAGATCTGGAACACGTCTTCATTATTCAACTTGCGCGAACGGCTCATGTAATTGTCATAACGCTTATCCAGCGTCTCGCGGATCGCCTTGTCTTCCTTACCCGCCAGTTTCAGGCGCAAGAAATCGTTCTTGACGCGCTTTCTCCACAAATCCTTGACTTCAGCCTCGGTTTTCGGCCAGTCGGCCTTCTCGCGGTCCAGCTGATAGCTTTCTTCCTGCGTAAAATCGAACTTGGTCTTCAACAGTTCGCGCGCATAGGCGATGCGCTCGTTGAAGCGCTGCTGGTACAGGTTGTAGATGGCGAACGGCACGGTCAGGTTTTCGCCGACGATGGCGTCGTCGAGCTTGGTGCGCTGCGGCGCATACTGGTCGAGATCGGCCTGCACGAAGAACAGCTTTTCGCCGTCGAGCGATTTAAAGTAACGGTCGAAGATCTTTTCCGACATCGCATCGTCGAGCGGCGTCGCCTTGTAATGGTAGCGCGACAGCACACGCGAAGCCCAGAGCGCGGCCTGGGTTTGCTGCGCCAGCGGTTTCAGTTGGGCGTCCGTTGCCTTTTCCGGCACGGCGGCGCCGACTTGTACCGTGATGGCCAGCGCGATGGCGCTTAACAGCATGTGCTTCTTCATGGGAACTCCGAATGTAAAATGGTGATTTGCGGATGATCCCGGGCAGTTCAAGCCCGATCCACCGGGTTAAAGTGAATAACGTCAAGCTGCGCTTCATTCTACAGGATAGCCATGGCGGCACAGCTCGCACGGGACACAGTTTCCAGGCAGAAGCTTAAGGTTCCATTAAAAGCGGTCGTGATGCAGCGTCCACCAGAATAAAACGACAATCAACAAATAGGGCCAGGAGCGCAATGCGATCTTCCAGTCCACTTTCGACGGCCAGCAGGCGAGAAATTGCGGGGCGACGGCGAATGCGAGTAACAGGTCGAGCGCTTCGAAATGCCAGCCCGGCCTTGTCCGCCACAGCGCCACCAGCACCGGCAGTGTCGCCACCAGGAACGGCGCCAGCGCGGCCGGCGCGGCGTTGTACCAGCGCACCCGCGTCAGGTTGACGGAACCGAGTTCCCATCCCTTTTCGACGCGGCGCGGAATCACGGTGAACGCGGCCGGGCGCGCGCCCGTCAGCAGGCCGACGCAGAAATGCGCGAGTTCGTGGCAGACGGTGCCGGCCAGCGTGAACAGGAAAAAGAAGGGATGGCGTGCCGACAGGCGCCGGATCACCAGCGCCAGCAGCAGCGACGGCGCCAGGTACAGCAAGACATCGCGGTGCTGGCAAAACCAGGCGGGGGCGATGGCGGCGCAATCGAACATCGTATCCCCGCGCCGTCCCGGTCAGTCCGCGTAAAAACAGCGGCCGCAAGCCTGCCGGTAATGCTCGTTGCCGCCGATGCTGATCTGCGCGCCTTCCTTGATGCGCTGACCGTTCGGATCGACGCGGATATTCATCGTCGCCTTCTTGCCGCAAGAGCAAATGTTTTTCAATTCCTCGATATCGTCGGCCAGCGCCAGCAGATAGGCGGAACCGGGAAACGGTTCGCCGCGAAAATCAGTGCGCAAGCCGTAACTGATGACGGGAATGCCGCGCACCTGCGCCAGCTGGTGCAATTGCTGCACCTGCGCCGTCGTCAGGAATTGCGCCTCGTCGATCAGCAGGCAGGCGATCTTCTCGTTGATTTCATTGAGAAAATTGGTATCGGCATCGAACACTTCGGTCTCGCGCCGCGGCCCCAGGCGCGACGTTACCTGGCCGACGCCGTAGCGGTTGTCGATGGCTGCCGTAAACAGGCGCACGACCTGGCCCTGCTCTTCATAGTTGTGCGCGACCTGCAACATTGCCGTCGATTTGCCTGCGTTCATCGCAGAGTATCGGAAATAAAGTTTTGCCACGCCGCCTTCTGCCCTTGGTTATAAAACGCATCGGAAAAACCGATTATAAGGCGGGCGAGCGGACGGCGCCGTTTTTATGCGCGGCGGCGCCCGTTCAGGCGCAACTGGCGGCGCAGCCGGTGTTCCGGCGGCGCCACGGCCTGCATGCGCTCGGTGATATCGAGGCCGATGCCGCGGTAACCGATAAAACGCCCGCCGTCGTCGAACATCGGTTCGCCGCTCACTTGCAGGTATTGGAGGCCGCCATCGTCGAGTTGGCGTTTATAGACCAGGTCGAGGAAGGGTTTGCGTTCGGTGATATTGGCTTGCAACTCGGCGAATTCGGCGCCGCCGGTGCCGGTCGCGCCATCGGCGCCGATGCCGACCATCTGTTCGACCGGGCCGGAACAGCGCGTCAGGCGCCCGCTCGCATCCTGTTCCCAGTACCAGTCGGACGACAGTTCGGTGAAACGCTGGAAGCGCGCTTCGCTGGCGCGCAATTCCGCGGTGCGCTGCTGCACTTCGTATTCCAGCTGCTGGTTGTAGCGATTCAGTTTCTGGTGCAGCAGGCGCACTTCGAGCAGGTTGTTGATGCGGGTCTGCACCTCGACCAGGTCGAACGGCTTGCTGACGAAATCCTTGGCGCCGGCCTGCAAGGCGCGCAGCTTGTGCGCCGGCTGGGCCGTGATGACGAGCACCGGCACATAACCGTCCGGCTCGATTTCCTTCAGTTTTTCCAGCACTTCAAAACCGTCCATGCCCGGCATTTGCAGGTCGAGCAGGATCAGGTCATACCCATTCGCCAGGTGCAGCGGGCAAACGGTAAACGGGTCGGTGGTGGTCGTGATGCGCTCGAATCCCGCATTGCGCAGCATTTGTTCGAGCAACATCACGTTCGCTTCCTGGTCGTCGACGATCAGGATGGCGGCATTCAACAGTTCCGAGGTCAATATCATTGCATGCTTCCAGACAATTGGTGTGCGGCAGCGTGCTGCAAGGCCCGATCGAGCGCGGCCATGAATTCCGGCACCTTGATCGGTTTCGTCAAATAATCGAAAAAGCCCGCTTCCAGGCCCTTTTCGACGTCACGCGGCATCGCGTTGGCCGACAGCGCCAGCACCGGGATATGCTTGGTGGCATTTTCTTGCTGAAGAATGCGCAGGCAACCGAGGCCGCTGATGCCGGGCAAATTGATATCCATCAGGATCACGTCCGGTTGGCAGGTCAGCGCCAGCTGTATGCCGAGGTTGCCGTTGATCGCCGTCAGCAATTTTAAATCGCTGCGGCGGGCGATCAACTGTTCGACCAGGTTCAGGTTGGCCGGATTGTCTTCGACATACAGCAAGGTGCGCTGCGGCGTGCCGCCGCGCGCTTCGCGCGACACGATGGCGATGTCGGCCAGCGCCTGCTCGGGCGCGGACGACGCGGCCAGCTCGACCCAGAACGTGGTGCCGGCGCCGACGCTACTGTCGACGCCGATCGTGCCGCCCATCAGTTCGACCAGCTGGCGCGTGACGACCAGGCCGATGCCGGCCCCCTCTTCTCCGCCGTTTTCCTGGCCAAGCCGGTTGAACGGCTGGAACAGGTGCGCCAATTGATCCTGGCTCAGGCCGGCGCCGGTATCGGCCACGCTGACGCGCACGCGCTGCGCGTCGTCGAGGCCGCTGCAAGCGACGCAGGTCACCGTGACGGTGCCGCCGGCGCGGTTGTATTTGATTGCATTCGACAGCAGGTTGATCATCACCTGCTTGACGCGGGTGCGGTCGGCGTGCACGAAAAAGGCATCGTTCAGGCGCGCGAAATGCATTTGCAGGCCGCGTTTTTGCGCCTGCGGTTCGATCAGCGCGCGGCAATCGTCGAGCACGGCGCGCATCGACATCGCTTCCAGCGACATCGTCACCTTGCCCGATTCGATCAGCGTCAGGTCGAGGATTTCATTGATCAGGCGCAGCAAATACCAGCCGCCCTTCAGGATCTGGTCGAGCGAGCGCTGCTGGGGCGCGGTCGGCGCCGGCTTTTCGGACGCCATCAATTGCGCAAAACCGAGCACCGCATTGAGCGGCGTGCGCAATTCGTGGCTCATGCTCGACAGGAATTCGGACTTGGCCCGGTTCGCCTTCTCGGCCACGGCGCGCGCCGATTCCAGTTCCAGATTGGTGTGGCGCAGGCGCTGGTCCAGCACGGCCTGCTTGGTCTCGGCCTGCTTGCGCAAGGTATTGTCGGTGCCGATCAACAGGTAACCGATGAGCTGCTCGCCGACATCGTGCAAGGCGCTGACGGAGACCACGGCCGGCAGGCGGCTGCCATCCTTGCGGATATAACTGAGCTCGTAGATATCCTCGATGCCGCGCCTGGCCTTGAACACCATCGCTTCGAAGCCGGGCGTGATCGGCGTATCGAATTCCGCGCTCAGCATGGCCGCGCGCGCCAGCAATTCGTCGGAGTCCGACAGTTGCGCCGGCGTCAGCAGGTTCAGCACTTCCTGCGCCGCGTAGCCGAGCATGCGCTCGGCGCCGACATTAAAAATCTGGATCACGCCCTGGGCGTCGGTGGCGATGCTGGAAAAATTGGCGCTATTAAAAATGGCGCGCTGCAAGGCGTCGGCCTTGAGCAAGGTATCCGGGCCGGCTTTCATGCCTGCACCGCCTGGCGCCGGCGCACGTCGGACAGCAGGCGCGTGAATTCCTTCTTGACGACGTCATAACATTCGCAGACATTGTCTTCCAGGCCGGCCCGGTCCTGCACCGTGATATGGCCGCGCCGGTAGCTGATCAGGCCGCGCGCTTGCAGGCGCCCGGCCGCTTCCGTCACGCCTTCGCGCCGCACGCCGAGCATGCCGGCGATCAATTCCTGTGTCATCGTCAATTCCCGGTCCGGCAAGCGGTCCAATGTCAACAGCAGCCAGCGGCACAATTGCTGTTCGACCGTGTGGTGGCGGTTGCAGACGGCGGTCTGCGCCATCTGCGTCAGCAGCGCCTGCGTGTAGCGCAGCAACAGGCGCATCACGGGGCCGGCGCGGTTGAATTCTTCGAGCAGGATATGGGCGCGCAGGCGATAACCCTGGCCGCCGGTCTGCACCACCGCGCGGCTGGGCGTGGTGTCGCCGCCCATGAACAAAGAGATGCCGAGCACGCCCTCGTTGCCGACGCCGGCGATCTCGGACGAACCGCCGTTTTCCAGCACGTAATGCAGAGACACGATCGCCGTGGTCGGGAAATAGACATGGGCCAGCTTGCCGCCGGATTCATACAATACATCGCCCAGCGGCATCGCGATCGGCTCCAGGTGCGGAGAAAGGCGATCGAAATCGGCGTCCAGCAGTGCTGCGAGCAAATGATTCTGGTTGGGGTCGGACTTGGGCTTACCGGGACTGGACATGAGGGGCTTCTGTTTCCCGGCTATCGAACGGCGCGGGAAGGATAAGGCGGCCGAGCAACTGCCGCACAGCACAGGGTAACACATGCAGCCCGGCACCACACGGATAAAAATAGGCGCATACTTTCCGGGCATGCCCCAAAGGCAGGCGCCAGATCTTCCCAGCGTGCAGCGCGCGGCCCGAACGCCGCCTGCCGCACGGCCGGCCAGGGCGGACACGATCCTCCCGGGCCGCCTCGATGCCAGGAGAAAATTGATGAAACCCGCTTCCGAAACCGCCCTGTTCCGCCTGATCGGCAATACCCCGCTGGTCGAAGTGACGCGGCTCGACACCGGCCGCTGCCGGCTATTTTTGAAACTCGAATCGCAAAATCCCGGCGGATCGATCAAGGACCGCATCGGCCTGTCGATGATCGCGGCGGCCGAGCACGACGGCCGCTTGAAACCGGGCGGCGTCATCGTCGAAGCCACCGCCGGCAATACCGGATTGGGCCTGGCGCTGGTGGGGCGCATCAAGGGTTACCGCGTGGTGCTGGTGGTGCCGGACAAGATGTCGACCGAAAAAGTGCTGCACCTGAAGGCGCTCGGCGCCGAAGTCCACATGACGCGCTCGGACGTCGGCAAGGGCCACCCCGAGTATTACCAGGATGTCGCCGCGCGCCTGGCGCGCGAATTGCCCGGCGCATTCTATGCCGACCAGTTCAACAATCCCGCCAACCCGCTGGCGCACGAAACGACAACCGGCCCGGAAATCTGGGAACAGTGCGGGCACGAACTCGACGCGATCGTCGTCGGCGTCGGTTCCGGCGGCACCCTGACCGGCTTGAGCCGGTATTTTAGAAAAGTGCAGCCAGCGCTGACCTTCGTGCTGGCCGACCCGAAAGGATCGATATTGCGCAACTACGTCGCCACCGGCCAGGTCGGCGACACCAGCGGATCGTGGGCGGTGGAAGGCATCGGCGAGGATTTCGTCCCGTCGATCGCCGACCTGAGCGGCGTGCGCACCGCCTACACGATCGGCGACCAGGAAAGTTTTGATTGCGCGCGCGCCCTGCTGCGCGCCGAAGGCATCCTCGGCGGCTCGTCGACCGGCACGCTGCTGGCCGCCGCGCTCCGGTATTGCCGCGCGCAAGATACGCCGCAACGCGTCGTCACCTTCGTCTGCGACACCGGCACCCGGTATTTATCGAAGATGTACAACGATGGCTGGATGGCCGACCAGGGCTTGCTTGAGCGCCCCCGCAACGGAGATTTGCGCGACCTGATCGGGCGCCGTTACGATGCCGGCGACGTCGTCAGCGTGTCGCCGTCGGACACGCTGCTGGTCGCCTTCAACCGCATGCGCGCGGCCGACCTGGCGCAACTGCCGGTGCTCGACGCCGGCCGGCTGGTCGGCCTGATCGACGAATCCGATTTGCTGTTGACGGTGGACCGGCAGCCCGGACAGTTTTCCACGCTGGTCGGCGCGACCATGACGGCGCGCCTGGAAACGTTACCGCCATCGGCCGGCATGCAGGCGCTGCGCGCCACGCTCGACCGAGGTCTGACCGCCGTCGTCGCCGACGACACCACCTTTTATGGCTTGATCACGCGCTTCGATCTCATCAACCATTTACGCAGGCAACTATCTTGAAACCGGACCCCGACCACAAAGCCCATCTCGCCACCCGCGTGATCCACGCCGGCCAGGCGCCCGACCCGTCCACCGGCGCCATCATGCCGCCGATCTACGCCACGTCGACCTATGTCCAGGACAGCCCCGGCGTGCACAAGGGACTCGATTACGGCCGCTCGCACAATCCGACCCGCTGGGCGCTGGAGCGCTGCGTGGCCGACCTGGAAAGCGGCGCGCAGGGATTCGCGTTCGCGTCCGGCCTGGCCGCGATTGCGACGGTGCTGGAAATCGCCGACGCCGGCTCGCACATCATCGCCGGCGACGACATGTACGGCGGCAGCTACCGCCTGTTCGAGCGCGTGCGCCGCAGAAGCGCCGGCCTCGATTTCAGCTACGTCGACCTGACCGACCCGGAAAACCTGCTGGCCGCGCTGCGCCCAAGCACGCGCATGGTCTGGGTCGAAACGCCGACCAACCCGATGCTGAAACTGGCAGACTTGCAGGCAATCGCACAGATCTGCCGCGCACGCGGCATCATCGCCGTGGCCGACAATACCTTCGCCAGCCCGCTGGTACAGCGCCCGCTCGAACACGGCTTCGATATCGTTGTCCATTCGGCCACAAAGTACCTGAATGGCCATTCCGACGTCATCGGCGGCATCGCCGTCGTCGCCGGAGAGGCGCGCCAGGCGCCATGGCGCGAACAACTCGCCTTCCTGCAAAACTCGGTCGGCGCGATCGCCGGCCCGTTCGACAGTTTTTTGATTTTACGCGGCGTCAAGACGCTGGCGCTGCGCATGGAGTGCCACTGCACCAGCGCGCTGGCGCTGGCCGGCTGGCTCGAAGCGCAGCCGAAAGTCAAAAAAGTGTATTACCCCGGCCTGCCGTCGCACCCGCAGCACGCGCTGGCGCAGCGCCAGATGGAAGGTTACGGCGGCATCATCTCGATCGCCCTCGACACGGACCTGGCCGGCGCGCGCCGTTTCCTGGAACGCTGCGACGTGTTCGCGCTGGCCGAAAGCCTGGGCGGCGTCGAAAGTCTGATCGAGCACCCGGCCTTGATGACGCACGCGTCGATTCCCGCGGCGCAGCGCGCCGCGCTCGGCATCGACGATGGCCTGATCCGGCTGTCGGTCGGCATCGAGGATCTCGACGACCTGCGGCGCGACCTGCGCGGCGCGTTGGAGGCGATCTGAACGCTGACGCGTCAGGAAGCGTCGACCAGCACGGAGATGCGTTCGCGCAGTTCGGCGTTTTCCGCGCGCAGCGTGGCGTTACGCTGTTTCAATTGCGCCACCTCGGCGCGCAATTGCTCGACTTCGCTGAGCGGCTCGTCCGGCTCTTCGGCTCCCTCCTTCGGTTCTTTCGCCGGACGCGCGGCGGCGCGCTGCTCGCGCACTTCCTTGGCGGCCTGCTGCAACAGTTTTTTGCCGCCGGCGACCGCCGCGACCTGTTCGGCTTCCGGCAGCGAGGCGACGGTGGCGGCGGCGTTGATGGAAATGGTGCCGGCGCGTACCGCCTCCACCAGTTCCGGCGCGGCCGTCTTCTGGATTTTCTCGATCTGGCTGATGGTGTTGCTGCTCAGGCGCGCGGCGCGGGCGATATCCTCGCGCGAGGTGCGCACCTTGGCCGGCGACGGCGCACTATCCGCCGGCTCGGGCGGTGCGATGCTAGCATCCTCGGCCGCGGTGCGCGCCACCTGTTCCGACGAGCGGGCCGTCATGATGTCCTTTTTGCGCAGCGCCAGCACGCCGCGCTGGAAGTCCGACACGCTGCGCCGGCCCAGGTGGTTGTCGATCATCCACAGCATGACATCCTCGATGCTGTGGAAACTGGTGTTCTGGATGACCTTGAACGGGACGCTGTGCTGCTGGCAGATCGCATAGCGGTTATGGCCGTCGACCAGCACGTCGCCCCACAGCACCAGCGCATCGCGGCAACCCTCGGCCAGGATGCTGCGTTCGAGCGCCGCGTATTCGGCTTCGGTGAGCGGATCGATGTAGGCGCGCAGCACATCGTTGATTTGAATTTGCATACTGTATTTCCTTGACAAGACGGCGCGCCGGGCGGAAAGGCGGCCCGGCCGGATCGCCGTCCAGCATGCTACACCAATTGGCGCGGCAGCCCAAGACGGCTAATCCGTCAAGCCGGCGTAATCGAGCAGGCGCCACATGCTGATATCGAGCGTGCCTTCCTGCGTAAAATGCCGGAACCAGACTTCCGCGTGCGCCCGGTCCTCGGCCGAGGCGATGGCCAGGAAGGCATCGCTGTCAGCCAGCAGCAAGCCAAAAAAGGTTTCCAACAAGATCATGCCGCCCACCGGCCCCAGTTGCGCGATCGGCGCGCGGGTGCGCGTGCCAGTTGCGTCGGCCAGGCCCAGGCGCAGGTCGTCGTCGTCGAGCGGCTGCGCGCTGCCGGCGCCGGCGTTCTTGGCACGCCACAGGTCGACCAGGTCGCGCTGCGCCTCGGCCAGCACATAAAACCACAGCGGCGTGTCGCTGCGCAGCGGCGCCGGAATGTCGGTATAGCCGAACGCGCCGCCGCGCGCATCGCGCATTACCAGGTAGCGCGGGTCCAGCGGCGCCACGCCCAGCGCCTCGGCCACCGTCTGGCCGCCGACCAGCCCGAACAGGTTGCCGCGCCGCAAGTTCAAGTCGGCCAGCGAAGCGCCGTTCGCGACCGCGTCCGGCAGCACGCTGAGCGGATCGACCAGCGCCGTATCGATCCGGTACGCCCATTGCAGGCGGTCGGGCGCGTCATTGACGTTTTGCGCAGGCCGCTCGCCGTTGGCCCGGAACATATTGTTTTTAGGGAAAAAGCGCGACCATTCGATCCAGTGGTTGTCCGGTAGCCTGCCAAAGCCGAGCAGGCTGTCCTGCCCCGCGCCGGGCGTAAAAATCTTTTGTGGCACGTGAACAGGATTGAGTTTATAGCCGGTGCGTACCATCGAATGGCCGTAACGGTAGGCGGCGCCGGCGAACTCGATCGGAATCCCGCCCCGCTTTGCCGGTATATACAGCTGGAAGGCGCCTTCTCCCTGCCGCTCCAGGCGCGACACGAAGGTCATGTAGGTCGCCGGTTCGATGATGCGCGGCAGGTAATCCTCCACCAGGATGCGCTGGTAGGTCCAGCGCACCAGCTTGCGCGCGCGTATGAACACGTCGCGCTCGCCCAGTGTCGGCTCGGTCGTTGTCAAATAGGCGACGACGGCGTTATGAAAGGCGATGAAGGCGAGCTGGATATTGCATACCAGCGAATTCTCATCGTTCCTCGGATCGCCGATCACCGCGCGCGCGCCGGAGCCGTCGCCAATGCGCAATAAATCGCGACGCCCCGGAGAACCGGCCAGCGGCAAACCCAGCACCAGGCTGGCGCCCTTGCGCCGGCCGCCGGCGCTGTCCGTCGCATACATGTATGGCTGGTCATCCGGCCCGGCGCCGTAGACGCAATCGAGATCGAAGCGCGGCGAGCGCAGGTTGCTCGCGGCCAGCCCCGGGTTGCGGAACGACGACGTCGTGTCGAAAGTAAGATCGTGGTCGACGAACTGGCCGAAATACGTATAGCCGGCCGACACCACCAGATTTTCCTCGCGATGTCCCGCATGGCCCGGTGTCGAATGGCGGCGGCCAGGACCAGCGCGGGCCGCCGCCCTGCCTTGCATCACATGGTGGAGTCATTTGAACGCCGTTTGGTTCCGGCCCGGCGGCATCGTTTTTCCCGGCATGGCAGGCGGGCGCGCCCGTGCGAAAACGGCTAGCACGCTGCGCGGGCTTTTAACACAGTTTTTAAGAAAAAATACTCTCCAAATTTCACAATGTTGCATTTGGGATGCATTTCAATGGTTATCCTGCTTCCAACTTTGCAAGCGGGTTTTCAATGCTATATTCACGGCTATCACTATCAAAATACCCTGCCGCTCAGTCCGCCCCGGATGCAAAAAACTGATCCATTGTGCATGCATGTTGCACGGCCGGCCTCGCGGCCGAGGGATTCCCATCGCACCCCTGTCTTCTGACATATTCAAACGGAATCAAACATGAAAAATCTGAAAATCGGTGTGCGCATGGGCTTGAGTTTTGCCGTGCTGCTGGCGTTGATGGCGGTGCTGGCCGTCGTGGGCCTGACCCGGATGAACGAGATCAAGGCTTGCCTGGATGATGTCGTCGATGAAAACGTGGTCGAGATCAGGTTAGTCAACGAGATGAACCGGGCGGTGCGCACCACGGCCACGGCGATCCGCAGCGTCATCCTGTTGAACGACGCGACCCAGATCGCCGCAGAATTGAACCGCATCGTCAGCGAACGGGAACGCTATGAAAAAAACGCGGCCAAGCTGACCGAAATGATCAAGAGCGACTCCGGCAAGGCCTTGCTGTCGAGGATGGCCGAAGCGCGCAGCCAGACCAGCGCGCCGATGGAACAGGCGCTGGAACTGGCGCGCGCCAACAAGGACGCCGAAGCGGTGCAACTGTTGCAGAACCAGGTCCAGCCGGCCCAGAACAAATGGCTCGCCACGCTCGACGAGATGGACGAGTTCCAGTTCAAGAACAATCTCAAGGACGAGGAAATCGCCCATGAAACTTACGATCGCGCGCGCGTGCTCGTCATCTCGCTGTCGGTGCTGGCCCTGCTGCTGGGGACGGTGATCGGCTGGCTGACGACGCGTTCCATCACCGGCCCGATGCGCGAAGCCGTCAAGGCTGCGCAAGCCGTCGCCGACGGCGATTTAACGAGCCGCATTGAAGTACGGTCGCGCGACGAAACCGGGCAATTGCTGCAAGCGATGCGCGACATGGTTACCAAGCTGACGCAAGTGATCAATGGCCAGAAACAGGTGGTCGAAGCGGCCAACCGCGGTAACTTCGGCGCCCGCGTCGAACTGGCCGGGCTGCAAGGCTTCCAGAAGGAGATGGGCGATGGCTTGAATCAACTGGTGGCGACCACCGGTGCCAGCATCGCCGACGTGGTGCGCGTGATGGGCGCGCTGTCGGAAGGCGATTTAAGCAAAACCATCGACAAGCCATACCAGGGCGCATTCGACGAACTGAAAAAATACGCGAATAACACCGTCGGCAAGCTGACGCAAGTGATCGACGGCCAGAAACGCGTGGTCGAAGCAGCCAACCGCGGCAACTTCGATGCCCGTATCGAACTCGCCGGCCTGCAAGGTTTTCAGAAGGAACTGGGAGACGGCTTGAACCAGCTGGTGCACACCACCGGCGCGAGCATCGCCGATGTCGTGCGCGTCATGGGCGCATTGTCCGACGGCGATCTCAGTAAAACCATCGACAAGCCGTACCAGGGCGCGTTCGACGAATTGAAAAAATACGCAAATAACACCGTCGGCAAGCTGATCGAAGTGATCGCCGGCCAGAAACAGGTCGTGGCGGCCGCCAATCGCGGCGACTTCGAAGCCCGCATCGACGTCACCAGCTTGCAGGGTTTTCATAAAGAGTTGGGCGATGGCTTGAACCGCCTGATGACCACCACGGGTGCGAGCATCGCCGACGTGGTGCGCGTGATGGGCGCGCTGGCCGAGGGTGACCTCAGTAAAACCATCGACAAGCCGTATGAAGGCAGTTTCGGCGAACTCAAGGAATATGCCAACAACACGGTAGCCAAGCTGCTGCAGGTGGTCACGGAAGTGAACCATGGCGCGCAATCGCTGGCCAGCGCTTCCGAAGAAGTCAGCGCGACGGCGCAATCGCTGTCGCAGGCGTCGAGCGAGCAGGCTGCCGGTGTCGAGGAAACCAGCGCTTCGATCGAGCAGATGACTTCATCGATTTCGCAAAACACGGAGAATGCCAGGACCACCGACGGCATGGCCGCGAAGGCCGCGCAAGAGGCGAGCGAAGGTGGAGAAGCGGTCGATGCGACGGTGGCGGCGATGAAGCAGATCGCGAAAAAGATCGTCATCATCGACGACATCGCCTACCAGACCAATTTATTGGCGCTGAACGCGGCGATCGAAGCCGCACGCGCCGGCGACCACGGCAAGGGATTCGCCGTCGTCGCGGCCGAAGTGAGAAAACTGGCCGAGCGCAGCCAGATCGCCGCGCAGGAAATCGGAGAAGTCGCGACGAACAGCGTCGAACTGGCCGAACGCGCCGGCCGGCTGCTCGACCAGATGGTGCCGAACATCAAGAAGACGTCGGACCTGGTGCAGGAAATCGCCGCCGCCTCGGACGAACAGTCGTCCGGCGTGGCGCAGATCAACGCGGCCGTCATCCAGCTGAGCCAGACCACGCAGCAGAATGCCGCCAGCTCCGAAGAACTGGCCGCCACCGCCGAAGAGATGAGCAGCCAGGCCGAACACCTGCAACGTACGATGGGCTTCTTCAAGGTCGCGGCCAGCCTGCACCGGCACACGCCGTCCCAGTCGCGCAAGGGAGCCAGCCTGAAACTGTCGCACAGGTCCGAGAGCGCGCGGCCGCTGTCGCAGTCCGACATGGACGAGGCCAGTTTCGCCAAGTATTGAATGCCGCCGGCGCCGGCTCAGTGGCATTGCCGCTGCCGGCGCCGCGCCGCGTCGAATAAACGATCCGGCCGCTCAGCTTCCCTTGCGCGACTTGACGCTGTCGACAAACAGTTCCGACCAGGTTTTCGGACGCGTCTTGATGGTGCCCGCCAGTCCCATGAACTCGACAAACTGCATGATCCCGACCGGCGTGCTGGAAAACTGCGTGTCGGGATCGGCCAGCATTTTCTCGACCTCGTCCTGCGTCAGTTTCAGTTTCGACACGCGCAGAAAGGTTTCGGCCGCCCCCTTACGATCGCGGGCGATATAGGCATTGGCCTCTTCCTGCGCGGTCAGGAAGGCTTGCGTCAATTTCGGATTTTGCGTCGTAAACTGTTTTAGCGCGAACACCACGTCCAGCGTGATGTTACCCAGCGTTTCCGAAGAACTGAGCACGCGCGTGATGCTGGGGTCCTTCGCTTCCTGATACGAGAACGGCGGCGACGTGAAATGCGCCGTGATCTCGGTCTTGTGCGACAGCAGCGAGCCGACCGCTTCCGGGTGGCCGAGGCTGACCGTCAGCGGATCGAGCTTGGCGTAACTGGCGACGCCGAAGGTCTTGGCGACGGCCATTTGCAGCACGACCGCCGACAGCGATGTCTTGATGCCGGGGATCGCGATCTTGTCCTTCGGCGTAAAGTCCTTGAGCGACTTGACGGCGGGGTTGTTGGTGTTGAGCCACAGCGCGGCGGTGCTCAGCGCTCCCAGGCCGATCACTTCCGAGCGCGGGATGCCGTTCGCCTTCGACCACAGGGTGATGAAACCCGGCGCGCCGGTGCCGGCGATATCGAGGTTACCGGACAACATGGCATCGTTGATGACGTTGCCCCCGTCCAGCGTGGCCCAGGTGGTCTTGACGTCGCCCAGGCCCAGCTTCTTCGCATTCTTTTCGACCAGTTGCTGGTCGCGGATGACCATCAACGGTAAATACAGCATGCCGTAGCCGTGCGACAGACGCACGGTGGACGCTTCGGCACTGGCGTTGCCGCTGGCAAGGGTGAGCGCCATGGCGGCGGCGATGGCGAATTTGGAAATGGCTTGAACTTGCATGGTGTCTCCGGTCTTGGTATCGGTTGGTGTGTCTGGTCTGCCTGCTCTGTCTTCAATGATTCTGCATGCCCCAGCGGCGCAGGGTCCGTTTTTCGATGGTCGCGAAAATGAAGTTTTCCACGCACAGACCGATCAGGATCACGAAGAACAAGCCGGCGAACACGTTCGCCGTTTCCAGCTGGTTGCGGTTCTCAAAAATATACCAGCCCAATCCTCCGCTGCCGGACGAGACGCCGAATACCAGTTCGGCCGCGATCAGCGTGCGCCAGGCGAACGCCCAGCCCACCTTCAGGCCGGTCAGGATACTGCCGAACGCGGCGGGGATAAGGATCAGGCGCACCAGTTTAAAGCCCGTCAAACCATAGTTCTGGCCGACCATGCGCATGGTGGCGGACACGCCGCGAAAACCGGCGTGGGTATTCAGGGCCACAGCCCACAGCACCGAGTGCACCAGCACGAAGATGATGCTGCCCGTGCCCAGGCCGAACCAGATCAGCGCCAGCGGCAGCAAGGCGATCGCCGGCAGCGGGTTGAACATCGAGGTCAGCGTTTCGAGGAAATCGGTGCCGATGCGCGAACCGATCGCCACCGTCGTCAGCAGCGTCGCCAGCACGATGCCGATGCCGTAGCCGATCAGCAGGGTTTGCAGCGAAATGCCGGCGCGCTCGATCAGCGCGCCGCTGGCGATGCCGGCAATGAAGGCTTGCACCGTCTCGCCGAAACTGGGGAACAGCAGCGCGTTATTCAACCAGCGGCCATAGATTTCCCACACCAGCGCCAGCGCCAGCAGGATCGCCACCTTGCGCAGGCCGCTGTGCCGGTACAGGCTTTCGAACACCGACAGGGGCCGCTGCACTTCGCTGACGTCGCGCCGCACCGGATCGCGCACGATCTCGGGACGGACGAAGGGTTGGCCGAGCTCGGACTGGAGGGCGCTGGCGCCCGGTTTTAACATGGCATTCATTATATGTATCTCCTCAGTGTGCAAACAGCATGTCGTTGATGCGGGTTTCCAGCGCGGCCTGGGTGCCGCTGCCCATCTGCTCGGCCGGTATGCTGTTCAGTTCCGCCCGGACCTGGCCCGGATGCGGCGACAGCAGCAGGATGCGGGTGCCGATCCGGATCGCTTCCTCGATCGAGTGGGTCACGAACAGCACGGTGAACCGGGTGTCGCTCCACAGGCGCAGCAATTCATCCTGCATCTTGCGGCGCGTCAGCGCGTCGAGCGCGGCGAACGGTTCATCCATCAGCAGCACCGCCGGCTCCATGGCCATGCCGCGCGCGATCGACACGCGCTGCTTCATGCCGCCGGACAGCGTGTGCGGATAACTGTCGATGAATTTCGACAGGCCGACCTTGTCGATGTAATACGCGGCGCGCTCTGCGGCCTGTTTCCCCTGCAGTCGGCCGCTGGCGTGCAGCGCGAACTCGACGTTCTGGCGCACCGTTTTCCAGGGCAGCAATTGATCGAATTCCTGGAACACCATCATCCGTTCCGGGCTCGGCTCGCGCACGTCGGCGCCGCGCAGGCGGATGCTGCCCTGCACCGGCTTCATGTAGCCGCCGATCGCCTTCAATAGCGTCGACTTGCCGCAACCGGAAGGGCCGAGCAGGATGTAGCGGTCGGACGGATAGACATTGAAACTGACATCCTGGGCCGCCGTCACCAGGTGTTCGGCGGTCTTGTACTGCAGCGTGACGTTGTCGATTTCCAGCAATGGCGCCGGTGCGGACGGTGCGCTGGCGTGTTCTTCGTTTTTCATATAGTCTCCATACGTTTTGTCAATATGTGACAGATCTTAGGCCGTGAACCTGTAATGAAACTGACAGAAAAAGGAGAGGCGCCATGCGCATCCTGCTAGTCGAGGACTCGGCCGACGTGGCCGAGGCGATCGTCGCCTCGCTGACCCGCAGCGGCCATACCGTAGACTGGGAAGCGCACGGCGGACGCGCCGCGGCGCGCGTGTGCGACGCCAATTACGACCTGCTGGTGCTGGACGTGATGCTGCCCGGCGTCGACGGTTTCGCGCTGCTGAAACAGGTGCGCGACAAGGCGCTGGCGACCAAGATCCTGATGCTGACCGCCTGCGCGGAAATCGAGGAGCGCGTCAAGGCGCTGGATCTCGGCGCCGACGATTACCTCGTAAAACCCTTCGACTACCGCGAACTGGAAGCGCGCATCCGCGTGCTGCTGCGGCGCGGCGGCGGCGATTCGACCAATTTGCTGGTGCTGGCCAACGTCGGCATCGACCGCAAGACGCGCAGCGTGACGCTGGACGGCCAGCCGCTGGAATTGACGCGGCGCGAAGCGACGCTGCTGGAGATCCTGCTGTCGCGCCCCGGGCGCATCTTCGGCAAGGAAGAATTGATCGACCGCCTGTTCACCATCGACGACAGCCCGAACGCCAACACCGTCGAACAATATATCGGCCGCCTGCGCAAAAAACTGAACGGCGCTCAGTTCGAAATCCGCACGCTGCGCGGGCTTGGCTACCAGGTCATCCTGACATGATCGTCGCGCGCGGCTCGCTGTACACGCGACTGGTGCTGCGCATCGTGCTGGTGCTGGCGCTCAGCGGCGTTGCGCTGCTGGTGGCGATCTGGATGGCGACGCAACTGGCCGCCAACGAAGCCTACGACAGGCTGTTGACGGGCAATGCGCTGCAGATCGCCGAAAACACCTGGCTGCGCGACGACACCGGCGCCGTGACGGTGGACCTGCCGATGGCCGCGTTCATGCTCACCCCGGGCGTGCAAACTTTTTATACGGTGCTCGATCCGGACGGCCGCAGCATCGCGGGCGATCCGGATTTCAAGCCCGAGATTCCGTGGCAACGATTGCCGGAAGGGCCGATCCTGTTCGATGCCGTGTACCAGGGCATGCCGGTGCGCATCGCAGTGCTGGGCCGGCGCCTCGCGCTCGAACATGCGCGCCCGTGGGCCGTGGTTGCGGTGGCGCAGACCAAGGCGGCACGCTCGTCGTTCGCCAAGAACGCCAGCGGCAACGCTTTTATCGTGATCATCGTGATGGGCATCGTGACTGTGCTGGCGGCCATTTTCACGATGTACCAGACGCTCGCGCCGCTGGCGCGCATCGAGCGCGCCCTCGCCGCGCGCGATCCGAACGACCTGGCGCCGCTGGCCATCGAGGTCCCGGCCGAAATCCACGCGCTGGTCAGCGCCATCAATGGCTTCATGCAGCGCCTGGCGCAACACCAGGCGCTAATGCGGCGCGTGATCGGCGACGCCGCGCACCAGTTGCGCACCCCGGTCGCGGCCCTGATGGCGCAAATGGAAATGCTGTCGATGCAGACCGAGGAAGCGCGCAAGCAAATCCACCTCGGCCGGCTGCGCGAACTGACGGCGAACCTGGGACGCCTGATCGGCCAGTTGATCAACCATGCGATGGTGCAGCACCGCGCCAGCAGCGCGGTGCCGGAAGAACTCGACCTGGCGGAACTGGTGCGGCACGAAATGGCGGAAATCGTCTCGAACTACGGCATGCGCAATCTCGACCACCTGGACCTGGGCATACAGGCGCCCGATCACCCGTGCCGCATCGCCGGCGACGCGACCACCTTGCGCGAAGCCGTCAAGAACATCATCGGCAACGCGTTGCTGTACGGCGCGCCCGGCATGCTGCATGTCGAGATCGCCGAACAAACCGGCCACTGGGTGGTCAGTTTTATCGACGACGGTCCCGGCATCCCCGAACACGAGCGCGAGCAGTTGCGAAAACCGTTCTCACGGCGCAGCGGCAACCGCGGCGGCGGCAGCCTGGGCCTGTCCATCGTCGAACAGGTGATGCTGGCGCACGGCGGCGAGATGGCGTTCGGACAGGACAAGGAGGAGCACTTCGCGGTGCAATTGCGATTCCGGAAAAACCCGCCGTAACGGGCCGTCGGCGCGAACCTGCGGCGCTAGCGCTGCGCGGCACAATAAAAACTGGCCGCATTATCCGTGCTGCCGCTGCCGCGGTAGTGC
This sequence comes from Pseudomonadota bacterium, assembly GCA_040389645.1. Taxonomy (GTDB): domain Bacteria; phylum Pseudomonadota; class Gammaproteobacteria; order Burkholderiales; family Burkholderiaceae_D; genus Rugamonas. Next base: position 78,822 of record JAZJZT010000004.1, read on the forward strand.
GCCGCCTGCGGATAAGGACACAGCGGTCGGGTGCGCACCACTTTGCCCTGCTCGACCTTGCTGGCGATGATGACTTCCGGCGCCCTGCCCTGCTCGACCCACGCCTCCAGCGCGCTGAGCATGTCGTGCGCCGCGTCCGGCACCGGCGCGTCCGCACCGGCGCCGCCGAACTGGTCGGGTCCGGGACCGCCACCGCAGTGAAACACGCCGGGCGCCATGAACAGGCGGAAGAACTGGCCGGCAGCATCTGCGCCACCCATCGCCTGCTGCACGCGCGCGCCATAGGCACTGACCATCTGCGCCGGCACGGCCGGGTCCAGCCAGCCTTGATAGACGATGGCCTTGCCGCCGCGTGCGCGGAAAGCGGCAAGGTCGGCACGGTCGGCCGCCAGTTCCGGCATGACGCCGGCAATGCCGGGCAGGTCGCGCGCCAGGCTGAAACCGGCGGAATTCCAGTCAGGATCGCGGTGCACGGCCTGGCCGAACGTGGCCGGCGCAAGGCGCGACTCGGGCAAGGGCTTGATGCGAACACCGGGCAGCAGGCCGTCGTCGAGTTGCCTGCCCTGTTCATCGCGCAGCGGCGCGTAGATGCGCTGCACCAGGTCGAGCTGCGTCTGGTTCAGACAAGCCGATGCCTGGCCCGGTTTGCACAGCAGGCTCGCGGCATCCAGGCGGCATGCCTGCGGATTTTCCGCCACGCCGTCGGCCACGCCATCCTGCCGGTCGCAGCGCCGCGCGCCGTGTTCGGCCACCAGTTGCCAGTCGGCGTCCGACATCAGGCCGGGCGCGTTGCGGTGCTGGACGATTTCCCACATGCGGCGCGCGGTCATCAGGTCCGTGCGCGGACCGGGCGCGCCGGCCACGATGCCGTCGTAATCGTCCGGGTACATCTGCATTTCCTTCAATGCCTGGCGCCCGCCGCCGGAACAGCCGATGAAATAGGCGTGCCGCGCCGGCTTGCGATAATAGGACGCGACGATGGCTTTCGCGGCCAGCGCCAGCAGGTGGTTGGCGCGATGCGTATAGTTGGCCAGGCGCACCGGATCGCCCAGCATCCACAGGCGGTCGCCGACCTTGTGGCCGGTGTCCGTGGTGGCGGCGGCGTAGCCGCGCGCGACGCCGCGCGGCAGATCGCGCAGGTTGAAGGCGCCGGCGTCGCCGCCGACACCGGCGCCGAGCAGTTTGCCATTCCAGCGCCCTGCGTTCGGCAGCCACAATTCAAAACCGATTTCCTTTTCGAGCGTCCCCTCGATCCTGCAAAAAGGCGTATTCACCGCCACTCCGCCAGGCAGGGCGTCCGGCGACGTACTGGCGCGGGCGGCGTCCGCCTGCCAGCCGCCGACAGCGATCGCTGTGGCAGCGTCGATGCGCACGTCGGGCAGAGCCAGTTGCAGCAGCGCCTCGCATTGCTGCGCGTTCGCCTGCGGCGCGGCGGCCTGCAAGGCCAGGCAGGCCAGCGCCGCGCCGCTCAATTTAAGCCGTGGCATGCTTGCCCTCCGCCTGCCGGGCCAGGCGCAGGTTCTGGCGGTCGGCAAAGTTTTTCAGGAACAGGATCAGCGTCATCGCGAAAATCGACACGCCCGTCAACGCATACCAGCCGGCGTGGAAGCCGCCCGACCAGTCGCGCAGCCAGCCCAGCGCCTGCGGGCCGAGGTAGCCGAAGATGCCGCCGCCGAGCGCGGTGATTCCCATCAGCGGCCCGACGTCGCGCCCCCGCATCAATTCGGCGATGGTCGGATACAACTGGTTAGTTGACGCCAGGCCGAGCGCGATCAGCGCGGTGGCCGCGAGCTGGAACACGGCCAGGTTATTCGACGTCATCGCCAGGCTGGCGGGGATCATCATCGCCATCATGCCGGCCAGGACCAGCCAGCGGTTGTAGCGGTCCGCCAGGTAGCCGCACAGCGGGTTGACGAAAATGGCGGCAATGTACGAGATGCTGATCACGCCGGCCGCCGCCGTGGCGTCCAGGTTGAATTCCGTCTTCAGCACCGAAGGCAGGAAAAAGGTAGCGGCGAAGCCGCCGGCATTGGTCAGGCCAAGCAGGGGGATGGTCCACACGATGGGCACGCGGAACGCGGAAAACGCGCCGCGCGACTGGCCGCCCGCACCGGCCGGCGCATGGTTTTGCGCCAGCACCTCGGGACGCTGCCGATAAAAGCTGGAGAATAGCAGCATGCCGAGCAAGGCCATGCCGGCAAAGGCCATGATCGCGTGGCGCCAGCCGAGGGAGGCCGCAATTTCGGCGCAAAACGGCGCGCCAAGCACCGTGGCCAGCGCCGACGTCGCGCCCAGGATGCCCATCGCGCGTCCCTTCAAATGCTGCGGCGCGGTCAGCGCGATCGCCGTCATCACGCACACGAAGGCGAGGCGGTAGCCAAAGATCCACACCACGCGCGCGCTGATCGCTTCTCCGAAACTCTCCGCCACGCTCAATCCGAACAACCCCAGGGCCAGGATCGCCAGCCCGATCGCCAGGATTTTCTTTTCTCCGTACTGCTTGGCCAGCACGCCGGCCGGGATGCTGACCACCAGCGCCACCAGGCCGTACACGCCCGTGAATGTGCCCATCTGCGAAAAGCTCATCGCGAAATCCTTCTGGATCGCCGGCAGCAGCGGGGCGAAGCCCAGGCTGGACATCTGCATCGACATCATCGCGGCCACCGTCGCCAGGTAATAGATCAGCCATTTCTTGTGGGGGGCCAGGCCTGGCCCTGCCGCATCTGCCATCATGATTCGTCTCCTCCTTGATTGTTATCGAAGTCGTGCCCGCCGCGCCGCCGCCCGCGAATCGCTAGATCACGCCGTCGCGGCGCAACGCCGCGTACTGTTCCGCGCTGTAGCCGAGCATGCCGCAATAAATCTCTTCATTCGTCGCACCCAGATCCACGGCCGGCTTGTCATAACCGGTGAAGGCGCCGGACATGCGGATCGGCAGACCGCCCACGATCACGTCCTCCACCGCGCCGTAGACCGGGTGTTGCAGCCGCGTGGTCTCGCCGCGCATCAGCAGATTCGGATCGCGCATCGCCTCGGCCGGATTCCGCACCGGTCCGCTCGGCACGCCGTGGTCGGCCAGCAGGTCGGCGGCGACATCGGTCGTCATCGTGCGGGTCCACTGGCTGACCATGTCGTGCAGCTCGATATGATTCGTGACGCGCGCGTCGCGGCCGCTGAAGCGCGCGTCCTTGAGTAAATCCTCGCGCCGCATAGCGCGGAACAGGCCGGACACGAATTCATCCTTCGGCGCGCAGATCGAGATATAACCGTCCAGCGTCGGGAACACGCCGAACGGCGCCAGGCGGGCCATGAAATTGCCGGAACGGGTCTGGCGTCCGAGACGCGTCATCAGTTCGAACGGCTCGGCCGCCACCAGCGCGCTCAGCGCGCCCAACAGCGACACGTCGACATGCTGGCCGTGGCCGGTGGCGCGCGCCTGGATCAGAGCGGCCAGCGTGCCGATGGCGGCGAACAGCGGCGCGGTCAAATCTCCGAACGGCACACCCACGCGCACCGGCGCCTCCCCTTCCTGGCCGGACGCCATCATCATGCCGCTCATCGCCTGCACGATATTGTCCATCGCCTTGTTCTGCTTCGGATGCACGTTCGCGCCGAAGCCGCTGATGGCCGTGTAGACGATGCGCGGATTGACTTCCGAGCAGGCCGCGTGGCCGATGCCCAGGCGGTCGGCCACGCCGGCGCTGTAGTTCTCGACCACTGCGTCGGCGTTGCGGACCAGGTCGAAGAACACGGCGCGCGCCTGCGGGTGCTTCATGTCCAGCGTGATGGCTTCCTTGTTGCGCCCGCGTTCGAGCATCGCCACCGAAAAATCGTCGTCGTGCTCGCGGCTGACCTTGACGCCGTCGCGTCCCAGGTAAGGGGAATTGCTGCGCGCCGAATCCGGGTTTCTCGGGTTTTCCACCTTGATCACGCGCGCGCCGAGGCCCGCCAGGATCAGGGTGCAGTAAGGCCCGGCCAGCGCCGTGGTCAGATCGATGATGGTCACGCCTTCGAGAGGGCGCGGCAGTTGGCTGTTGTTCTGGTCCATGTTTCTTGTCTCGCTGATTATTTCGATTGGTTTGACGGTCTCGCGCCCAGGCGCGTTTCCAGGAATTGTTCGACGGCTGACGTCATGGCCGCGTCGTCCCACATGCGCGCGTCGACCATGTTGGCGTGCAGTTCCAGCACCGGGATGCCGGCCTGCTCCAGCGCCATCTTCGTGATGCGCGAACCGATCGACGACATGCGGTCGTGCTTCGGCACCAGCATGACAGCGCCGTCGGCGCCGTAGATGCGGGCCTGCTCGATGACCCAGTCAGCCATCCACGGCGGCACGTGCAGTTGCTCGTTCATGCTGACGTGGCGCGACGCCAGTGCGCGCAGCGCCTGGCCCGGCTGCTCTGAAAAATAGCGCCGGTAACCGTCCGACAGGAAGTTCGAATACATCGACCAGACAAAGACGGCACCATATTTTTCCTCGAACGCGCGGTAGAATTTGGTGTTGAACCACAGGCCGTTGCCGACCCACAGCAGGCGCACGCGCTCGTTGGCGCAGGCGCCGGTGCCGGCGGCAACGCGCGCCTTGACCTCGTCGCGATACGCTTTCAGGTGATCGACCGACCACTGGCTGCCGCGGTCCCAGGTCGGCGCCATGACGTTCGCCAGCTGTTCCGTCAGCGGCACCGGGCAGGGCCGCGCGGCGGCGATCAGGTCGCGCACTTCGGAGACGATTTCGCCGGCCTCGTTAATTCGGTGCATCTGGCGCACGAATTCGGCCTGACCGAAGCTGCGCCCGCTCAGCGTTTCCACGGTGCGGATCAGCGATTCCAGTTGCTTGACCTGGAAATCGAGGCGGTGAGTTTCGTACAGGTCTTCCCATTCACGCATGCCGCGCTCGTACCAGCGCGCGCCGATCACGGTGCTGGAACTCGATTCGAGCGGAAAGCACGGCACGCCGCCGAAAGCTTCCGACCATTTTTCCATGATGCGCTGGCCGTAGTCGTCGCGGAAGCGGTTCAGGAACAGCATCGGTTTCGGCAAGCCGCCGTAGGGCGCCAGTTCGGCATTGTTGTCCAGCGTCGTCATCATCGGCAGGCTGGTATAGCGCGGCAGGCGCTCGTGGTAGCCCAGTTGATCCATCAGCGAAAAATAATGGGGAGACAGCTGCTTGGCGGCGATGATGGCCGAATACCAGACCACCGGCACCACCGGGATATCCATCGTGTGCAGGATTTCGGCCGGCGCCACGGCGTCGGAAATGACATACGGCTCCTGGTTTTCCAGCACGCGGCGGCGGAATTGAATGAAGTCCTGCTTCTGGTGCTCGTTGGCCGCCAGCGTCGATTGCAGGCGCCCTTCCGGCGCGGACTGGTGTTTGTTGGTGGTCATTGCTCAAGGCTCCGGGCAATCAGGTCGCGCACCGCGGCCGCCTGGGCGGCGCGGTCGGGGAATCGGTAGGATTGCTGTTGCAGCAGCAGCGACGGTATGCCGCGCGCATCGAGCAGGCGTTTTTGCTGCGGATAATCCCAGCCCAGCGTGTCGTCGAATTCGTCGTGATAGAAAATCACCCCCTGCACGCCTGCCTCGGCGACGATTTCCATGAAGCGGCGGTCCTGCTTCGCCTGCGGGAAGGAACGCACCGTCGGAACGTGCAGCTGGTAGTGTTCGGCCAGCGAAGCGAGCGGCTCGGCGTCTTCGTACACCAGGCGCTCGGCATCGCGCTCGCCGTTCGCATGGTCGTCGGCCACGATGACAGCGCCCAGCCGTTCCACCAATTCATAGAATTCCGCATTGTCCTGCGCGGCGCCCTTGACCATCAGGCGCACGCCTTTCAACGCGGACCAGGCCGGCGCCTCATCCAGCAGTTCCCGCAGCAGCGCGGTGTGACGGGCCGGTTCCATGAAGCGCCCCGCTCCCGCCAGCCGCAGGTATGCGGCGCCGCCCAGCAAGGGCCGCGGCAGACGGCGCAATTCGTTCAGCGCCTGCAGCACTCGCCGGTTGTCATTGACGATGGCGATCGCCTCGTGCAGCGCGCCGGCGCCAGGTTCGCCGCCGCACAAGCGCGCCAGGCGTTCGCTCAGCGCGCATACGCGGCCGAGCACATATTCGCCGGTCGACGCGTAGGGCGTGTGCAGCACGTCGAACAACAGCACTTCGGGAAATTGCCGCTCCGGCAGCCAGCGGCGCGCTTCCAGTAAAAAGTAATACAGGTAAAGCAGCCCGTTGCTGCTGCGCGGCAGCACGATCAGGTCGGCGAGATTGAACTCGCCGTCCACGATGCGCTGGAACAGCGAGCGGATGTCGCCGTCGATGTCGTCGTCCAGGAAGGTGTCCGCCAGCGGCGTCGCCCGCTCCGGGTCTCCCGTGATCTGCAAGGCGAAGGCGCCCGCCGCCTGTATCAATTCCACCGGCACCGTGTGCCCCGCATAGGCCACCACCTTGCGCCCGTCCGCCCTGGCGGCAGCCGCCTCGGCCAGCCGGTCGCGGTAGCAGCACCGCAGTTCTTCCGCCGCCGTGACGGCGTTCGTCGCGACTATCATCATGTCCGCTCCACTGTGGCGGGATGGACCAGCACGCGCTCGCCATCCCAGGCGAAGCTGGCGTTCAAGCCCGCTTCGCGGTTGATCTTGACGACGTAATCGAGCACCGCCTGCCCGGCCTCGCCCTGCCCCAGCACCTCGGGCTGGCCGCTGGCATGGATGCGGCAGGGACGAAAACCGGCGCTGATGCTGCCGTCGTCCTCGATGCGGCAATCGGCCACCATCGTATTCTTCGATTCCGGGTGAAACGGATAGACCGGGCTGTCGGCGTCCGGCGTAAAACCGAACAGCTTGCGGCGCCGCTCGGCCCAGGCCAGGCGCTTCGGGTGCGAATTGCCGTCCACGTTCAGCGCGCGCGTCACCGTCACGAAATTTCCCAGGCCATGGAAAATCGGCTTGCCGCGATAAATTTCCACGCCGCGCATGATGTGCGAATGGTGGCCCACCACGATGTCCGCTCCCGCATCGATGGCCGCCTTGGCGACCGGACGCTCGTACATGGCGAGCGTGCCGGGCGTGTGCACCAGGCCCTTGTGCAGCGCCACCACCAGCACGTCCACTTGCGGGCGCAGCGCCTCGATATCGGCCTGCATGCTTTCCACCGTGTCCGGATGGGCAAACGTGTAGGCCAGCGGCGGGCCGCCGGGATTGGCGCCTTCCGGTTCGTAGTGCGACAGCACGTGCACGTAGGCGCAGCCGCCCTTGCTGGCGCCAGCCCACGAATCCTTCGGCCCCACGCAGTTATAACTGAGGAAGCCGAAGCGCTTGCCGCCGCGCTCCAGGATGGCGGGAAGGCGCGCCTCGTCCAGGTTGCGGCCGGCGCCGAAAGGCGCGATGCCGTTTTCGCGCAGCGCCGCCACCGTGTCTTCCACGCCTTCCGTGCCGCGGTCGAACACGTGGTTGCCGGCCAGGCTGGCGGCGTGGAAGCCGGCCCGCGCCAGCGCGCCGAGCTTGGCCGGATCGGCCGCCTCGGCCGGGATATCCGATTGCAGTTCCTGTCCTCTCAATGTGTAGGGCGTTTCGACATGACCGACGACGATATCGCCGGCGCGCAGCGCGGCGCGAGCCTTGTCAAAAAAAAGGTCGGGGTCTGGTTCATCCAGTACCAGATCCCCGACCAACAAGAGACTCAGTTGGGCCATATCAATACTCCTTGCCACTGTCTGTTACGCCCACTACGGGCAAAATGATGTGCGATGGGTGCGCCGCGTCGAACAGCACGGACAGCACCGGCGCCGGCGACATTTCGCGGCGCAGTTTTTCGCGCGGGTCGGCGCCTGTGATCGTCAGGCGGTAGCGGTGCCCGGCCTTGAACACGTACGACACCGGCAACAGGTCGAACACCATCCGCGCCGCCTCGCCGGCCTTCAGCGGCTGTGCGCCGGCCTTGTAAAAACCGTGCCACGGCAAGCCGGGCAGCTTGTAGGGAGCGGGATCGAGCGCGCGCAGCGAAGCGCGCAGCCGGCCTTCGGACACCATTGCGATGCCACCCTGCGGATCGACGTCTTCCAGGTAGGCGAACAGCGGGCTGTCGGCGGCGGTGGACGTGATCCACAGGTCGGCCAGCGGATGGCCCGTCACTTCCATATCCACCGCCAGCGGTGCGCTGTCGAAAACCAGGCCCTTGTCGTCCTGCGGGCAGGTGTGCCCCAGGCCGGTGCCCTGCGCGCAACTGACCTTGTAGTCGACGCTAAAACTGGCGTTCGCGCTGCCGGCCACCGGCGCGGCGGCGCCCAGCGACAGCCTGGATGCGCCCTTGCCGGCGGCCACGGCGCCGTCCATCTCTTCGGCCGGCCCGCCCGGCATGCGCGATTCGCCGATGAAGGGACCGAAGCGTGGCGCGTTGGCGCCGCCGGCCGCCTTGCCGAGATAGCGCACCAGCGGGCGGGCTTGCGGCAGCGGCCAGCTGGCGGCGCCGCGCCATGCGTCCGACGCCGGCGCGTTGATCGTGTAATAGCGGATCGGCGGCTCGTCCATGATGCCGTTCCGGCTGCCCTTCAGCCAATAATCGAAATAGCGCAGCGCCTCGGCCGCCATCGGAAACTCGCCGCTTTCGCAATGCGACCAGGGACCGATCACCAGTTTCGCGGGCTGCGTCAAGTTAGCCAGCGTGATAAAAGCCTGGGCGCGGAAATCATCGTTCCAGCCGCCCTGGATATACACCGGCACTTTAGAGGCCTGCACCTTCTGCACATAGGTCCCGATGCTGCCCTCTTCCCAGAACGCGGTGCCGGTCAGCGGAGAGACATCGTCGCGGTGCGGCATGCCGCTCCACAGCGCCAGCAGGTCGGTATTGGCCGCGTGGCCGAGTGCCGCCTGGCGCAGCAGCCCGCGGTCCGCATCGCCGTCGACCGGGGTCGACTGCATGTCGCGCTCGTAACTGCCCTGCGGGCCGGTGCCCCAGTTGGCCAGGATGCCGCCGCGCATGCCGCCGCTGTATTTATCCCAGTTGAAGCAGCCGGCGAATACCGCCTTCAGCGCGGGCGCCGGTTTCGTCAGGAAATGCATGGCGGCGTCGCCTGTGTTCGAGCAGCCATAGACGCCGACCTTGCCGTCCGACCAGGACTGGCTGGCAGCCCACTGCGTCAGGTCGTAGGCATCCTGCGCCTCGGTACGGTCATGGTAGCCGCGCCGAACGCCGAACGACGCCGCGATGCCGCGCCGTTCGACCTGCACGTAGACATAACCGTGGCTGGCCAGGTTGATCATCTGCAGCGAAAAGCGGCCGGCGCCGGAACGGTCGCCATCCGTCGCCAGGCGGTTGCGCGCCGCCGTGTGGTGCAGCACCACGGGAAAGCGTCCCGGCAAGGCTACGCCATTTCTCGATGGACGGTAGATGTCCGCCGCCAGCCGCGTGCCGTCCGGCATCGCGATATACATGGAACTGAGCACGGTCTCGTTCTGCGCCGGCGGCAGCGGCGCGCCAAAACCTTCGGCGGCCAGCGCCGGACCTTGCAGGGCCGCCGCCACGGCGCAGCACAGCAGGCCGCGCAGCATGCGCTTGCGGGATATTCGCATCATGGCTCAATCCACCTTTTTCTTTTGCACGTGCCATTCCGGCGAGCGGCACAATTCGCAATCCGGGCCGGTGAACATTTTTGATGCCTGCACATCGCCCTTCAATTGCCACAACAGCCAGTTGCCGACCACGCGCCCGAAGGCGCCGCCGTTCGGCTCGCGGTAGGTGCCGCCGTGGCCCGTCTTTTCGCGCCAGATGCGCAGCACCGGCACATGCTCGATGCGAGAAAAATCGTCGTCCGCATTCTTGAACGCCTGGTCCGACGTTTCGCCCGTCAGGTACAGCGCCGGGGCATGCAGGCGCGCCAGGGTGCTCTTGTCGATCTTCGCTCCCGCCATTTCAAACGGTTTAGTGGCACCGGGGAACAGGCCGCTGTTGAGCACACCGAGCGCACTGACACGCGGATCGAGCGCCGCCTCGATCGCCTGCACACCGCCGCAGGACTGGCCCACCACCGCGATATGCGCGCCATCGAGCTTGCCGAAATACGGGCTATCCGGCCTCGCGTTTTCCGCCAGGGCCCAGTCGATCGCATCGGTCATCTGCACCGGCGCCGTATCCGACGGCGTGAAGGTCAACGGCGGATCGCCCGCCTTGCGCAACGCCGCCAGACGCACTGCTTCCGACTTGACCGACGGCGTGCCGCGCACGCTGCTGCCGCTGAGTGCCGCCTCGACTTCGCGCGGACCGACAGGGCCGGTGGCGATCGCCAGGAAACCGTGCGACGCGATCTCGGTCAGAAAATAGCGGAAGCGGTTGCCGACGTTGATGCAGGCGCCGTTGGCGAAAGCGACGATAGGCAGCTTGCGCGCCGCGCCGAACGGCGCCAGGCTCGCGGGGCGATATACCGTGTGCGTCGGCAGACCGGGATCGCTTTCCATGATGGCAGGATAAGCGCCCAGTCCCTGCGGCGTGGCGGCCGGCACCCAGGCCGGTGGCGGCGCCTGCGGGAAGACCGGCGCCGCCGGCCGGATCTCTGCCGGTGCGGCAGGTGCGGCCAGTTGGGCCAGCGCGGCCGGCGCGCACAACAGGGCGACCAGGGCCGACACGGTATGAAGACGGTGGTTCATGTTCGTGCCTTTCATCAGAATTTCTTGTTCAGCGTGAGAGAAATGATGCGGCCCGCAGGATTGGTCAGCGTCGGATCGAAACCGCCGCCGCCGTTGTTGCTCTGCGCCAGATTGACGAACGGCGGTTTGCGGTCGAACAGGTTGACCACGCCCAGCGCCAGCGTCGTGTTGTTCAGCATCGAGAAGCGCTCGCCATCGAAATCGTAGGCCAGGCGCGCATCGACCGTGGTGTTGCTCGACACGGGTTGCACCGGGTTCGCCAGGTTGTTCTTGTAGGCGTTCTGGTAATTCACGTACAGATTGGTGTACCACTGGCCTTCGTGCCAATTCAGGCTGCCGCGCGCCTTGAAGCGCAGCGGATTAAAAATGTAATTCAGCTGGTCCGTCATCTCCGCGCCCGGGGTCAGCGCGACCTGGTACTTGGTGAACACGGTGCCGCCCAGGCCAAGGCCGAAGCTGCCCCAGTTCTCGGTCGGGATCTTGGTGCTGGCCTGGAAGTCCACGCCCCTGGACACGGAGCGGCCCAGGTTCTTGTTGCGGCCATCGACGAACAGCGTCCAGGTGGACGGCAGCACGCCGGACTGCACCGCGTACTGCGAGGTCAGCGCCGCCACCTGCGCGGCGGACGGATTGCGCACGATGACGCCGGTGCCGGCGAATTGCGCCTCGCGGTTCAGCACCGTCAGATCGGACAGGTAGCCGGTGACCTGGTTTTCATAGATCACGTCGAAGTAACTCAGACTCAGCTTGGTGCGCGGCAGGAAGGCCGGTTCCCAGCTCACGCCCAGCGACTTGGTCTTGGCCGTTTCCGGCTTCAGGTCCGGCGACGGCGCCGACAGCGCCACACCGACGCGCAGCGCGCCGTTGTTGGTGGGATCGGAGTAATTCTGGACATACAGGCCGCCCCTGCCGCTGTTGGCGAAGCCGCGGATCTGCGTCAGGCCGGGCGCGCGGAACGATTCGCCGTAGCTGGCGTGCACTGTCACCGACTTGAGCGGCGACCAGTTCATGCCGAGTTTCGGATTGGTCGTCGCGCCGACGTCGCTGTACTTGTCGCGGCGGGCCGCGATATCCAGGTCCAGTTTATAGATGCCGGGCAGCGCGTTGCCGGTGCCGACCACGGGCACCAGCAGTTCACCATAGACGGAATCGATGGTGCGGGTCAGCACCACGTTGCCTGTGGCCGGCGCGGTGGCCGGACCGGTGGTCTGGCCACCCTCGGTGTGCACATCCTGGCGCTCGTAGCCGAAGGCCGCGCGCACCTTGCCGCCGGGGATGCTGAACAGCGGGCCGTCCGCCTTTATCTGATAATTCTTGAAAATCGTGGTGCCGGGAGAAATCGACAGGTTGTTCGAGATCGCCGCCAGCACGTCCGGGCTGTTGACGGAGGAACCGAACGGATTCAGGGCCTTGCTCTTGTCGGTGCTGGCCAGCGCAGCGATGATGGCCGCGTTGTTCAAGCCATGCGTGCTCTGGGCCAGGTCGTCGTTTTTACCATAGGTGTAGAGCACGCCGGCCTTCCAGGCGTCGCCCAGCGCGATGTCGGCGCCGATCGTCACTTCCCTGCTCTTCGAGTAACCGCTGGCCATGTTCTGCGGCAGTTCATTGCCGAAGGAATAGGCGACGGTTTCCGAACTGCCGGCCGGCGCGCCGACCGGGCGCACGTACCACGGATTGGTGCTGGGGACGGTCAAATTGGACGCCAGCAGCGCCGGCAGCAGGCTGTATTGGCGGCGCGTGGCGAAGCCGTCGGCGTAAAGCGAAATGCCGTGGCCCAGTTCCTGGTTGAAGGTGAAGGCGGCGGAATCGCGTTCCTGGCGCGGGATCAGGTCCGCGTATTTCAGGTTGTCGCACTTGTTGGTGGTGCCCGCCTTGAGCGCGGCGGCGTTGGCGGCCGTGACGCCGCCGGCCGGAATCGCGTAGCTGACGCCGGAGATGACGATATTGCCCGGCGCGCACTGGGTCGAGCGGAAATCTCCGCCCCCAAAGGCGGTCAAATCGCCGGCGAAGAAGTCGCGGTCCCTGCCGCTCAGCGCCGAGTGGTACTCGTTCTGCAGCGCCACCGTGACCTGGCCGCCCTTCCACGTGTTGCCCCAGATGGCGCCGACCTGGCGCTCATCGTAGCCGTCGGCCGAACCGTAGCGCACCATCGCCTCCGCGCCCTGCACCTTGCGGCGCTGGATCAGGTTGACCACGCCGGCCACCGCGTCCGAACCGTAGATGGCCGAGGCGCCGTCCGCGACGATCTCGACCCGCTCCAGCATCAAGGTCGGAATGATCGACGGATCGATGGCGGCGCCGGTCGTGCCTTGCGAAACGGCGCGGTGGCCGTTGATCAGCGTCAGCGTGGCGTACGGGCCGATGCCGCGCAGGTTGACCGAGGAACCGTAGGTGATGTTGCCCGAGCCGCCGGACTGGCCGCGCGAATTTTCCGACACGCCCAGGTTGAACACTTGCGGGGTTTCCTGCAACAGTTGCGCGGTGCTGACCGCGCCCGAGGATTCGATATCGGCGCGGGTCACCGAGACGATGGTGGAACCGACCGGCGCCACGCCGCGGATGCGGCTGCCGGTCACGATGACCTGATCCAATGCTTCCTTGGCGGCCGGCGCGGCCGCTTCCGGAGACTGCGCATGCGCGCCGGAGGCATAGGCGCCCAGTGCGCACAGCACGGCCAGCGCCATGACGTTCAGCGCCGGCGCCGCTTTGTTGGATGAGCCGTCCAGCGCTGCGACAACGGGCTTGATTGCGGGTGAGCTTGCCATTTCAATCTCCAGTCTAATTATAAGAATGCATGAAAAAAACAATGTCCAGGAATCTCTGTGCCGGCGTCAGCGCGGCGCGCCATCGAGCCGCATGACGTCGCCGTTCAGCGACAGGTTGCCGACGATGTGCAGCGCCAGCGTGGCGAAGGCGCCCGCCATGTTTGGCCGTTTCAGTAAAGGGAGAGACGCCGCCAGCATGTGCCGCACGACTTGCGGCAAGCGTTGCAACAGTGGCGTCGTAAAACGTTGCGGCGCGATCGTCATCATGCGCACGCCAAATTGGGCCAGGTCGCGCGCCAGCGGCAATGTCAGCGAAGCCAGCGCGCCATTGCCGGCCGCATCCCCGGCGTGGCCGTCACGAGGCGCCGGCGCAGAGATGGCGATGATCACCCCGCGCTCGCCGTTTTCCATCGCGTCCTGCGCGATCATGTCCGCGGCCGCCAGGCGGATCACATTCAATGTGGCGATCAGATTAATCTGCGCCATGCGGCTCAATTCTTCCGGCGATGCGGCATCCCTGCCGGCCATGCCGACACCGGCGCAGTTGACCAGGATGCGCGCCGGACCATGGGCCTGTCTCGCCGCCATCAGCGCCTGCGTCGTGCTGGCGCTGTGCGTGATGTCGCAACACAAGGCCAGCCCGCCGACTTGGATCGCCAAGGCTTGCGCCGCCGCCAGATCGGCATCCAGGATCGCCACCTTCGCGCCGGCCGCCGCCAGTTGGCGCACGGTTTCAGCGCCCAGTTCCGATGCACCTCCCGTGACCAGCGCCGCCATGCCTTGCATTCTCATCGTCCATCTCCTCGTTGTTGTCGGCGCCCTTCAAGGGGCACCTTTCACAGGAACTTGAATAATAGTTCTATCGCATAATTGTTATAGCTTATAACTATATATTGGACTTTGCAAGCAGACTTTTGAAAAAAAATTATCGTCATTGGCGTGGCAAAGCCGCGCCGGGACTGGCGTGCGGAGGCAGCGCGCGGGATGAGGCGGCGCGAGAAAGAGCTGGGAGGAAGTGCCTGGAAGCGGGAGCGGCGCAGACGCGCAGAGACAGAATGGATTGCCGTGGCAGGCTGGCGGAGTCCGCCGCCACCGCAAGCGGGTGGCGTCAGGACGGCAGGAAAAGCAGGATAAAACTCAAAACCGTTAAGTTAACGCCACAGATCGTGGCGTTGTCATGCTGTCACGCGAAGCAGGAACCCCTGCCGAGCTTGATATCGCGGATCGCGTGCTGGGTTGCCGCTGCAATGGCCAGAGTGCTGTCCTCATATCCGCTCGCAACCGGCATGCGCCAGGTCGTCACCTTTCGATCATCGCGCGACAGCCGGAATTGCGGCCGCCAACCCAAACCGACCTTGATAGCCGTCGCTTCAATGACAAAGTTGCGAAAGTTTGACAGTTGAATGGTTTGATCGATGATATTCATGATTTTCCTTGATGATGGTTAAGTAATTTCTACCTCACGCACGTGATCCGGCAGCGATGCGTCCAGGCCAGCCAGTCGCGTGCTTCCATATTGCGCCAAGGAACCATCTGGGTCTGTCTGTTAGCGTACATAGAACGCCGACATGCGTCATTTCCTGTTGTCATGCTCAGTTCTGGCAGTAATCGCGCAGGCATGGCATAATGCCGCGCTGTGCTGCTCCGATGGTGAAATTGGTAGACACTGGAGACTTAAAATCTCCCGCCGCAAGGCGTGCCGGTTCGATTCCGGCTCGGAGCACCACCCTGCAGCCTATGTTCTAGCGATAGTACGCACTAACTTTGCGATTATTATTTTCCGCAAAATCCAATCTTTTCCGCAAAATTCTTTTCTCCGCGCGCCGCTGCCTGGCGCCGCGCTATCGACACCCCACAATAACCGCCTCCAGGTCGCCACCATAAAGCATGGGCACGATCACTTTGCGCGAGCATTTTGAAGAATGGGCGGGTTGTGTTTAATATCGGTGGCAACAAATACCGGATCGTGACATCGATCAACTACCCGTACGGCATCGTGTACATCAAATTCGTCGGTACGCATCGGCAGTACGATGCGATTGATGCACAAACAATTTAAGGGGGAATGATGGATATCAAACCAATTCGCACTGAAGACGACTACCATGCTGCCCTTCGGGAAGTGGAATCCCTTATGGCGGCGGAATTCGGCACCCCCGAAGGCGATCGGCTGGACGTGCTGGCCACGCTCGTTGATGCCTATGAGGCACGGCATTTTCCAATGGAATTGCCTAGCCCTATCGACGCGATCAAGTTCATCATGGAACAAAAAGGCCTTACTCCCAAGGATTTGGAGCCGATGATCGGCCGCCTGAATCGCGTGTACGAAATTCTCAACGGAAGGCGCCAGCTCACGCTACCCATGATCTGCCGCTTGCATGAAAAGCTCGGCATTCCGGCGGAAGTTCTGATACGGCAACCGCGGATATTGGAAGCGACGTAACCCGGTTCATTCGCGCCTTTTCCGCTTTGCCGCACGTTTGAGGTCATCAGCGGCGCCCCCTCATCCGCATGAAATACTATAATTATGGCCACATATATATTGTTATCAGGAGTTCAACATGCAGGAAAGTATGGTAGTCAGGCGGCCGAATAGTGAAATGGCCACGGTAGTTGATCGGGGCATTTTGCTGGACGATGCCGATGGCCGCCACACGGCGGTGGCTTACATGGAACGCGAACAGATTCCACTTACCGTCATCGCACGCGTGCTGTGCAAGCCGTCCAGCCGCCGCTCATCTGGCACGCCGAATCTGTAAATGGCACTGGCGGGCCGCGCGTCGGCAGTCTCGCTGGCCGCGCTGCCACGTGGGCGCGGTGCCCGCCCACCGATAAGCCTGGCGCAAATCGCGCTGCTCATCGATACTGCATCCGGCGCGTCGATGCCCACCTGTTCCACGGCTTACCGGAGAAATGCTTGACCATACCGAACGCGCAAAATGTCCCGCTCAGCAGCAACCTGACGATCCGCCAGCTGGAAGTGTTCGCGATGGCGAGCCGTTCGTCGACCTTCAGCGAAGCGGCGCGGCGCCTGGGGATTTCGCAACCCACGCTGAGTAACACCGTCGCCAAGATCGAAGAACAGCTCGGCATGCGCCTGTTCGACCGCACCACGCGCAGCATGGTGCTGACGGTGCAGGGCGAACGCCTGGCGGTCGTGGCCGAGGAACTGGTGCGCAATTTCCAGGCGTCGCTGCAACATATCCAGGATGCGGCCAACGAGTCGCGTGGCCGCATGTCGCTGGCGGTGACGCCGTCGGTCGCCACCGCGCTTGCGCCGGCCGCGTTGAACCTGTTCTATGAAACCTATCCGGAATTCGAAGTGGTCCTGCACGATATCGCCGGCGACCGGGCGCTGGCGCTGGTGCTCGACCGGGTGGTCGACTTTGCCATCATGGCCACGCCCGCGGCGGCGGCCCTGCTGCATATCGAACCCTTGTTGATGGATGAATACCAGCTGATCTGCCGCCAGGACCACCCGCTGGCGGCCAAGCGCAGCGTGAGCTGGACGGACATCGCCGCCACATCGCTGATCCTGGCCGGCACGCCGGCCATCTACCGGGATATCGAGCATGCGTGGCAGCGCAACGAGGTCGAGATCCGGCCCCGTTTCAAGGTCGAGCAACTGATGACCGGCCTGGCGATGGTTGCCGGCGGCCTGGGCGTGGCGATCCTGCCCGGACTGTTCCGCCCGGCCGGAATTTATGCGAACCTGGTCTCGGTGCCGATGGGACGCGCGCGCATCGAGCGCGAGATCTCCATCGTGCGCCGTTCTGACCGCGGCATCTCGCGGCCCGT
The DNA here is from genome assembly GCA_040389645.1 of Pseudomonadota bacterium. Classification (GTDB taxonomy): domain Bacteria; phylum Pseudomonadota; class Gammaproteobacteria; order Burkholderiales; family Burkholderiaceae_D; genus Rugamonas. The sequence goes on from JAZJZT010000004.1 coordinate 96,013, forward strand.
CCAGCACATGCTCGACTGCTTCCTGCAAGGCGTCGCCAAGCGTTGAGAATTAGGATATTGTTGTCACTTCAATTTCCTGCTTCCAAATCCACCCAGCAAGGCGACAATGCCCTCCCTCCATGCAAGCCCGTTCAGTGTCGCCGCCGACCGCTTCCGGCTGTTCGTCGACGGCGTGACAGATTATGCGATCTACATGTTGTCACCGGAAGGCATCGTCAGCAGCTGGAACGCCGGGGCGCAACGTTTCAAGGGCTATGCCGCGGACGAGATCATCGGCCAGCATTTTTCACGATTTTATAGCGAACAGGACCGCGCAAACGGCGTGCCGGCCACGGCCTTGCAGACCGCGCTCACTCACGGCAAGTTTGAAGACGAAGGCTGGCGCATACGCAAGGATGGCACGACGTTCTGGGCCAGCGTCGTCATCGATCCGATCTACGATCCGGCCGGCACGCTGCTCGGCTTTGCCAAGATCACGCGCGACATCACCGAGCGCAAGCGGGCGTCCGAACAGTTGCATGCGAGCGAGGAACGCTTCCGGCTGCTGGTGCAGGGGGTGACCGATTACGCGATCTACATGCTCTCCCCCACCGGCATCGTGACCAACTGGAATGCGGGCGCCCGGCGCATCAAGGGCTATGAAGAAGCCGAGGTGCTCAATTCCCATTTTTCACGCTTTTATACCGACGAGGAAGTGGCGGCCGGCGCACCGATGAATGCCTTGCGGCGCGCCGTCGCGGAAGGGCGTTACGAAAGCGAAGGCTGGCGCGTGCGCAAGGATGGCAGCCGGTTCTGGGCCCACGTCGTGATCGATCCGATCCACGACCAGCTCGGCACCCTGCTCGGCTTTGCCAAGGTCACGCGCGACATCACCGAGCGGCGCCAGGCGGCGCAAGAACTCGAGCGGGCCAACGCGGCCCTGTTCCAGTCGCAAAAACTGGAAGCGATCGGCAAGCTCACCGGCGGCGTGGCGCACGATTTTAATAATCTGCTGAGCGTGATCGTCAACGGCCTGGGCATCCTGCAACGCCGCCTGGCGCAGCCGGAAGACGTGCGCATCCTCGATGCGATGACGCGCGCGGCCGCGCGCGGCGCCACGCTGACGCAACAATTGCTGACGTTCGCGCGGCGCCAGCCGCTCAAGCAGGAAAACCTGGACCTGAACGATGTGATCACGTCGTTCGAAGCCATGCTGCGCCGCGCCGACAATGGCACGGTGCGCTTCGAACTCGATCTGGCACCCCACCTGCCGGTGGTCAAAATCGATGCCGCGCAACTGGAAGCGTCCTTGCTGAACCTGATCGTCAATGCGCGCGACGCGATCCGCGACGGCGGCGCGATCACGCTGCGCACGGCCAGTGTCGAGCTGGCCAAGGGCCAGGTCGGCCTGCTGCCGGCCGGGTCGTATGTGATGGTCGAGGTGGCCGATACCGGCGCCGGCATGACGAGCGAGACGGCGACCAAGGCGGTGGAACCGTTCTTTACGACCAAGCCGATGGGAGAAGGAACCGGCCTCGGCCTGAGCCAGGTGTACGGCCTCGTGCAACAATCGAACGGCGACCTGGCGATCCATTCGGTGCTGGGCCAGGGTACGCAGATCGCCCTGTATTTTCCCGCGCTGGCCGAGGCCGAACAGCCGGCGCCGCCGGCGAATTCGGCATTGCAGGACAAGGCGCTGGTGGTGGACGACCAGGAAGATGTGCGGGACATGGCCGCCGCCGTGTTCGGCACGCTGGGCTACCAGGTGATTGCCGTCGCCAGCGGCGGCGCCGCGCTGGAGGCATTGCAGCAAGACCCTGCCATCGATGTGCTGTTTTCCGACGTGGTCATGCCCGGCATGAGCGGCGTCGTACTGGCGCGCCAGGCGCGCCAGCTGTACCCGTCTCTCAAGATCATCCTGGCCTCGGGCTATGCCACCGGCGCCCTCGGGGACGACCAGGCCGCCATCGAGGATTTTTCCTTCATCGCCAAGCCGTACACGCTGGCGCAAATCCTGAAGGAACTGCGCCAGCCGAAGTAGGACAGTCGGCAGCGGCGCGGCGATTCAATTCCAGCGCAGCGCGCCCTCGTTCGACGGCGCCACGATCACCGTCACCTCGCCGCAGGCAACGGCGGCCTCGGCATCGGCCAGGAAGCGCTGCGCCGCCTTCTCGGCCGCCTCGACTCCGGCTTGCCGCGCCTGCGGCTCGACGCCGACCCACGCGTCGCGCCAATTACGCTTGGCCGCGTACAGGGCGGTGTCGGCCATGCGTTGCAGGGTGTCGAGCGTGGCCTCGGTCGGCAAACCCGGCACGAACGGGTACGAGGCGAAACCGATCGATATCGTCTTGCGCAGCACCTCTCCTCCCGGCAGGATGAATGCGTGGCCGGCGATGGCCGCGCGTATTTTCTCGGCCAGCATGGCGCCCTGGCGGCGGTCGATAAAGCGCGCCACCAGCAGGAATTCCTCTCCTCCCCAGCGCACCACGTAATCGGACGCGCGCACGCACTGGCGCAGCAGCGCCGCGCTTTGCACCAGCACCGCGTCGCCGGCCGCGTGACCGTACTGGTCGTTGACCTGCTTGAAGTAATCAAGGTCCAGCATGAACAGCACCAGGTCGGCATCGGCCGGCGCCGGCACTTCGCCGTGGCGCCGCAGCGCCAGTTCGAAATCGGCCTGGATCGCCTGTTCCAGGAAGCGCCGGTTGTGCAGGTGCGTCAGCGGATCGGTCAAACTGGCCTGCTCGATGCGGTGATAGGCCGCTTCCAGCGCCGCCGTGCGTTCGGCCACCGTGCGTTCGAGCCAGGCGCCGCGCCGGCGCAACTGGCGCAGGCGCAGCCGGAACAGGCCGGCGATCGCCGCCAGCGCCAGCAGCGCCAGCAAGACGCGCCACCACCAGGTTTGCCAGAAGGCTGGAATGACGGTCAACTCCATGTCCCACTCGGCGGCGCTCCACTGCCCGTTGCGGTTGCTGCCCTGGATGCGCAAGCGGTAATCGCCCGGCGGCAGGTGCGCGTAGGCGGCCACCCGCTGGGATGCTTCGACCTTAACCCAGTCGCTGTCGTAGCCTTCGAGCCGGTAGCGATAATGCAGCTTGTGCGGCGCGCTGAAATCGAGAGCGGCGAATTCCAGCCGCAGATTACTCTGGTCCGGCCGCAGCACGCGCCGCGTCAGCACGCCGGCGCCGGCCTGCTCGACGCCGTCGATGCTGACGGTGCTGGCGATGACGGGCGGCTGGTAAGTCCACGTGGTCAACTGATCCGGGCGCACGATCAACAAGCCTTCCGGTGAGCCGAACAACAACTCTCCGCGCCGCGTCCTGGCGCGGCTGGCGAAGAACAGCGTGCGGAATTCGTTGCCGTCGGCCTGGTCGAAGGTCCGAAAATGCCATGTCGCCGGGTCGATGCGCACGCGGCTGCCGAGCCAGACCTGTCCTTGCGCATCTTCCAGCAGCGATTCGGCCGGACGCGCCGGCAATTTCAGGCGCGGTCCCAATACATCGAAGCGGGCGGTCTTGCCATCCCATCGATCCAGGATCGCCACGCCGGATTGCGTGGCCAGCCACAGCCGGCCATCGCGCGCGACCATCATGTCCGGCACCCAGTTATCCGGCAGGCTGTCGGCGCGGGCCGGGTCGCGTACGATGCGCACGGCCTTGCCGCGCCGCGTATCGAAGGCATTGACGCCGTGCTCGGTGCCGACCCACAGCGTGCCGTCCGGCGTGAACACGAGCGATTCCACTTCTCGCCCGGACAGCGTGCCGTCGTCGGCCGGATCGTGGACGTAGCGCGTGACGCGGTCGGTATCAGGGTCGATGCGCGCCATGCCGTTCAGCGAACCGGCCCACAGCGCGCCGTCCGGCCCGAACACCATCGTGCGGATCGCGCCGCCGGGCAAGCCGTTGGCGGCAGTCGTAAAACGCTCGAACTGGCGCTGGCCCGGTTTCATGCGGTGCAGTGTGCCATCCAGCGTGGCGATCCATATCGCGCCATCGGCCGCCTGCGTCATGCAGGAGACCGAACCGTCCATCAATGCGCCCGCCTGCGCCGGGTTCGGGCGATGGCTTTCCCGCAAATGGCCTTCCGCACTCATGACGTCGATGCCGTTGCCGTTGGTGCCCAGCCACAGCGCGCCGTCCGCCGTTTCCATCGCGCGCACGATGGCCGGATGGCTCAAGCCGTCCGGATTGCGCGCGCTGTGGCGCCACTTGACGAAGGCGCGCGTGCCCGGATCGTGCCGCGCCAGGCCGCCGCCCCAGGAACCGGTCCAGACCAGGCCGGAGCGGTCGACCAGCAAGGCGCCGATGCGGTCGCTGCCGATGCTGGCGCTGACGGCGCTGTCGTGGCGCAAGCGGTCCAACACTGTCAAGGTGGAAGGGTCGATGACGTCGATGCCGCCGCCGAAAGTGGCGATCCAGATTTCTCCCGGCGCCACTTCGGCGAAACCGTAAATCCAGAAGTGACTCAGGCCGCCGCTATTGTTTTTATCGGCCGGCTTCAAGCGCTGCAAGCGGCCGGTGGCGACATCGAGCACGGCCGCGCCATGGCCGGCCGTGCCGATCCAGATGCGCCCGCGCGTGTCCTGGAACAGCCTGGTCAAATGTTTGCCGGCCAGCGATTCCGCATCCCCCGCCTCCGACGCCACGCGTGTAAAGCCAAGGTCGCCGTTCCACACCTGCAAGCCGTCGCGCGTGCCGACCCAAAGGCGGCCGGCGCGGTCGTGCAGCACGGCGCGCACCTGGTTGTTGGAGAGACTGGAAGCGACGCGCGGATCGTGCCGGAAGTGAAAAAACTGGCCGCTGGCCGGATCGAAGCGGTCCAGTCCATCGCCGGTGGCCAGCCACAGGCGGCCGGCGCTGTCTTCGGCGATGCCCTCGACGCGATCGTGCGCCAGGCTGGCGGCCTGCCTGTCATCGTGTCGGTATTGCGTAAACCGGTCGGTGCGCGGATCGAAGGCCGTCAGGCCGCCGCTGATGGTGCCGATCCACAACCGGCCGTCGCGCGCCACCAGCATGCTGCGCACGTAGCTGCCGCCGAGAGACGCGGGATCGCCCGGCCTGGCGCGGTAGACCTTGAAACCGTAACCGTCGTAGCGCACCAGCCCATCCTGGGTGCCGATCCAGATGAAGCCGCGCGCATCCTGCACCATCGCCGCGCTGAGGTGGGCCGGCACATCGTCCGGAATCGGCACGCGCTGGAACGACACCAGTCCAGGCCGGGTCTGCGCCGGCGCTGACAGCGGCAGCATGGCCGACACCATGCCTGCCAGCAGCCAGCAGCACGTCAATAAGCTCCGGAAAGAGGCGAAGCGCTGGAAGTACGGCATCGGCACGGCGTAGAAAGGGGGATCTGGACATTATTGCATGCAGCAACTTATTGCCGTGCCAACATTTTTTCCTTATGCGTAAAAAGCAACGCCAGCTATGCGCGGCGCCTTCCTACAGCAGGCGCGCGCCCCGTCCTATGGCCGGATCGCGGCATGGCGGCTAGCATGGCGGCATCCATCAATGACAGGAGACGAGCATGACGACGACGATTCCACCGGATGCCGCGAATGGGCAAGGCAAGAACCCGGAACAGGACAAGCAAGGCGGCGGCAACGTCGCGCTCGGCCACCCGGCCAACAACGTGATCACGCACGACGATCCGGCCCATGGCGAAACGCCGCAATCCGAAGCGGCCGACACGGCAGGTTCGGCCACGCACACGATCCACAACCGCGGCGCAGAAACCAAAGGAGAGGCCGGCACCAAGGGATCCGGCATGCCTGTGCTCAGCGGGGCCGGCCAGCTGGCGGACGACAGGCCGGGACGCAATGATCCGAAGGGTAGCTAACGCAAGGCCAGTTGCTGCGCGCGTCCCGCCCCGGCCAGCGTAAACACGCTGACGATGCGGGCCTGGTCGCTGGCCTGGTTTTTCATCGCTTCGGCCGCGGCGGCGGCTTCCTCCACCAGCGAAGCATTTTGCTGCGTAAAACTGTCGATTTCCGTCACGGCCAGGTTGATCTGTTCAATGCCGGCCATTTGCTCCAGGCTGGCGGCGGCGATTTCGGCATTGATATCGGTGACCTGCCGGATGCTGGCGACAATTTCGTCCATCGTGCTCCCGGCCTGCGCCACCAGCTTGCTGCCGGCTTCCACCTTTTCGACCGAATCGACGATCAAGGCCTTGATTTCCCTGGCCGCGCTGGCCGAGCGCTGCGCCAGGTTGCGTACCTCGCTGGCGACGACGGCAAATCCCCTGCCCTGCTCTCCGGCGCGCGCCGCCTCGACCGCCGCGTTCAAGGCCAGGATATTGGTCTGGAAGGCGATGCCATCGATGACGGCGATGATGTCGACGATCTTTCTCGACGATTCGCTGATCGACCCCATCGTATCGACCACTTTCATCACCACAGCGCCGCCGCGCAGCGCGACATCGGAGGCATTGCAGGCCAGTTGATTGGCTTGCCGCGCATTGTCTCCGCTGTGCTTGGAGCTGCTGGTCAGTTGTTCCATCGACGAAGCGGTCTGTTCGAGCGAACTGGCCTGCTGCTCGGTGCGCGACGACAGTTCCAGGTTGCCGCTGGCGATCTGGCTCGACGCCGTGGCGATGGTGTCCGTGCTGGCCCGGATATCGCCGACGATCTGCACCAGGTTATCGTTCATCGTCTTGAGCGCCTGCAGCAACTGCCCCGTTTCATCGCTCGTCCTGACATCGATGCGGCTGGTCAAGTCTCCGCCGGCGACGGTTTGCGCGACCGTCACGGCCGCCATCAGCGGGCGCGTGATCGAGCGCGTGATCCATAACGCGAACAGGATGCCGAACACCAGCGCGGCCAGCCCGAGGCCGCTCATCAGCCCGGTGGCGAAACCGATCTGCTTCTGCGTATGTTCGCCGCCCTGCTGCACGACGGTTTTTTGCGTGGCGACGAATTCCTTGATGCTCTGCTCGACCGCATCGAGCGCCGGCAAGGCTTCGGTGATGATGACTTTCAGCGCGCCGTCGCGGTCACCGTCGCTCATGACCTTGCTGGCCTTGCGGAAGGCCAGCATGAATTGCGTGCGTTCCGCACGGATTTTGGCGATGGTGGTGGCGTCGGCTTGCTGCGCCATCTTTTCGAGGACATCGAGCGACTGGTCGATCGCCAGCTTGTTGGCGTCGATCTTCTTGGTTCGCACCGCCAGGCGTTCCGGGTCGGTGTCCAGATACGGCATCAGCGCCAGGCGCGAATTGCTGCGCGTACTGGCGTCGACCGTGATGGCCGCGTCCATCCGCACCAGGTCCTGTTCGATGATTTTCTTGTTGAGGGCGCCGATGCTGTTCAGGCTGAACAGGCCGATGCCGACCAGTCCGCACATCAGCAACAAAACCAGGCCAAAGCCGGCGCCGAGGCGCCGGCCGATTCTGACGTTCAAGATATTCATCTCGCTCCTGTCGCATCGGATGGTGCGCCGGGAGCGGCTCGATTCCCGGACTGGCCGAGAAGGATGTCCCTGCGCTGCGTCCAGGAAATCATTTCCCCGGAACAGCATCCGATTGTACGACTGGCAACACAAAAGTCAACGCCGGCCTTGTGATGTGCGCCGTTACAACATCAGGTCCCGGGCAGAAAGCGGGATAGCGGGGAAAGCCATTCAGGCCACGAGTGCCAGCGTTGTTTATGCGCGCAGGCCGCCACTCTGTCATTCCCGCGCAGGCGGGAATCCCATTTCATTCGCACCGTCACGGACACAAAATGGGATTCCCGCCTGCGCGGGAATGACAGGTCAACTAAGCAGCATAAGAATGCGGGACACCTACATCATGAAAACGCCGCCAGCCCCGTGATCGCGCGGCCGATGATCAGCGCATGCACATCGTGCGTGCCCTCATACGTGTTCACCACCTCCAGATTCAGCATGTGCCGCACCACGCCGAATTCGTCGCTGATGCCGTTCGCGCCCATCATGTCGCGCGCCATCCTCGCAATTTCCAGCGCCTTGCCGCAACTGTTGCGCTTCATGATCGATGTCAGCTCGACCGCCGCCGTGCCTTCGTCCTTCATGCGCCCCAGTCGCAGGCAGCCCTGCAAGCCCAGCGTGATTTCCGTCAGCATGTCGGCCAGCTTTTTCTGGATCAACTGGTTGGCCGCCAGCGGCCGGCCGAACTGCGTGCGGTCCAGCGTGTACTGGCGCGCGCGCAGGTAGCAATCTTCCGCCGCGCCCAGCGCGCCCCAGGCGATGCCGAAACGGGCGCTGTTCAGGCAAGTGAATGGCCCCTTCAGGCCACGCACGTCGGGGAAGGCGTTTTCTTCCGGGCAGAACACGCCATCCATGACGATCTCGCCGGTGATGCTCGCTCGTAAACCCATCTTGCCGTGGATCGCCGGCGCCGTTAATCCCTTCCAGCCCTTCTCCAGCACGAAGCCGCGGATCGCGCCCTCATCGTCCTTGGCCCAGACGACAAAGACGTCGGCGATCGGGCTGTTCGTGATCCACATTTTCGCGCCGGTCAGCTCGTAACCGCCCGCCACCTTTTTCGCGCGCGTGACCATCGAACCGGGATCGGAACCGTGATCCGGCTCCGTCAGGCCGAAGCAGCCGATCCATTCGCCGCTGGCCAGTTTCGGCAGGTATTTCTGCTTCGTCTCTTCGGAACCGAATTCGTTAATCGGCACCATCACCAGCGACGACTGCACGCTCATCATCGAGCGGTAGCCGGAATCGATGCGCTCGACCTCGCGCGCCACCAGGCCATAACAGACATAGTTCAGGCCCGAACCGCCGTAAGCTTCCGGAATCGTCACGCCCAGCAGGCCAAGCTCTCCCATCTCGCGGAAGATCGACGCATCCATCTTCTCGTGGCGGAACGCTTCCACCACGCGCCCGGCCAGCCGGCCCTGGCAATACTCGCGCGCCGCGTCGGCCACCGAACGTTCATCGGTGCTCAGTTGCTCGTCCAGCAGCAGGGGGGAATTCCAGTCGAATGCGTTCTTGCTCATATGGGGCCTCAGGAAGATGCGGCATGGCGCCGCCGTGAATTGGGGATGACACGAATCTTAGTACCGTGCACGTACGCAGGCAAACGATTTATACTCACCAAGATATGCAATTTATTCATATCTTGAGCAATAATAAGCTTGATCTTACCCTGAATTATTCGAGAACGGCATGTCATGACACGTAAAATACCGATGCTGCAAGCGCTCAACTGCTTCGATGCGGCGGCCCGCCACGAAAGCTACACCCATGCCGCGCGCGAACTGTCGCTGACCCAGGGCGCGGTGTCGCGCCAGATCGCCAGCCTGGAAAATTTTCTCGGCCTGCGCCTGTTCCAGCGCACCCGTCACGGCGTGGCGCTGACGCCGGCCGGCGCCGATTACGCGAAACAGGTGGCGCTGCGCCTGGCCGGACTGGAACGCGACACGCTCGATGCGATGGCCAGACAGGGCAGCGGCGGCGCCGTGCGCCTGGCGTCGGTGCCGACCTTCGGCAGCCGCTGGCTGATGCCGAGATTGCCGGACCTGCATGCGCGGCACGCCGACATCGTCGTCCACATCGACGCACGCACGCGCCCGTTCATGTTCACCGAAACGGAATATGACGCGGCGCTATATTCCGGCAGCGCCGAACAGATCGCCAACTGGCCCGGCACGCGCGCGGTGATGCTGATGCCCGAAGCCGTGGTGCCGGTCGCCAGTCCAAGCCTGCTGGCCGGGCGCAAGCGCTGGCAGCCGGAAGATATCGCCAGCCTGCCCCTGCTGCAGCAAAGCACGCGGCCAGACGCATGGCGCGAATGGTTCGAAGCGATGAATGTCAGCACCGAACTGGCGATGCACGGGCCGCGCTACGAACTGTTTTCGATGCTGGCGATCGCGGCCACGCACAGCATGGGCGTGGCGCTGCTGCCGACGATGCTGGTGGAATCGGAATTGCGCAGCGGCGTATTGCAGATCGCCTGCGACAAGGCGCTGCGCGGCAAGCGGTCATACTACCTGGTGACGCCGGAGACCGAACACGAAAAGCCGGCGCTGACGCTGTTCCGGGAATGGCTGTTGGAACAGGCGCAGCAGGTGCCCGCGTTGGGGTGAGACTGGAATGCCGATAAGTTAGCGCCATTTCTGTCATTCCCCGCCAACTCTGTCATTACCGCGCAGGCGGGAATCCCATTTTTCTGCGCCGTTCGGGACGCTAATGGGATTCCCGCCTTCGCGGGAATGACAAATCTACGGTCCGTGGTGTTACCTTAGCGGCACTGCCTGATCGGACCGGGATCAAGGCTATCTATACCGGTGCCGATTCACTCTCCCTCCCACTGCCATATGCCCAGCGCACCATACCTGTAGGTTCGAACGGTTGCCACTCCCCTTCCGGCTGCGCCAGCCGATCGGCAATGGCGTACAGCGCGGCCGGGTTCATTCCCAGGCCTCCATGGCTGGCGAACACTTCGATGTTTTCCGTTTGCGGTCCCGCTTCCTGGATGCTGCAACGCCAGTTGACGACGCCATCGCTGCGGCTGAAGATCGACGTGGTCGGCATCGGCGGCGCCACGCTGAACTGGTGATGGGCAGCGTGCCCGCCGGCTTTCAGGCCGCTGGCGAATTCGTACAGGCGCCACGCATTGCTGGCCTTGGGGTCGCCCGTGAACGGCGTGCCGAGCGAGATGACGGAACGGATCGCGTCCGGCGCCAGCTTCGCCAGTTCGCGCGCGTAAATGCCGCCCAGGCTCCAGCCGATCACGCTGATCTTGCGGCCGGATTCGCGCTGTAAATCATGCACGCGTTGCAGGCAGGCTTCGAAGACGCCGGGACGCGGCCCCAGGTTGACTCCCAGTTCCCAGCAACGCGGCTCATAACCTCGCTGCTGCAGGAAGTGGCGCAGCAGCACGGTGGACGCGTCGGGCGCCGCCAGGCCGGGGAACACCAATACCGTGTGGCCGTCGCCGGCCGGACCTTGCGTCAGCAGCGGCCACAAGGCCAGGCTGATCACCGCTTCGACCGGCGCGCGCGATTCGAGCGCCAGCAGGTGCGGTCCGGGCGCACGCAGCGTCGAGGGCGGGTCTGTCAAATCCATACTGATCTCCAATGTCGTTTCTTAATGTTTGTACGTCCTGCCTTATCGCGGTTCAGGTGGACCTCACCTGTTCCGCATCGGCTAAAACGGCCGCTACCGGGACGGATTTCGATACAGGATCAGGCTTCTTTTTCCGTTCCACCTTGCCGGCTCCATTGGTCCCGGAGCGCAGCACCTTGATCGCCGGCTTGACCGTCGCCGCGCGCTTCGCGGTCTTGCGCGCGGCGCCGGTCCTGGCGGCCGGCGCCACCGCCTCGCCACTTTTCACCTCGGGGCTGACGGTTTTTTTCGGCTTGACCGCGGCGGCGCTCTTGCGCGCCGGCGCGACATCCGGCGTGCCTGCGGTCTTCACCGGCAGTCTGGGGGTTGCGCGCCGGCGTGTGACGGCAGGTGCTGGCTCCGGCTGCGGCTCCTGATTTTGAACCAGCACCGGCGCCACGGCTTCCTGGCTGTTGATCAACGCCAGCAGCATCCGCTGCTCTTCGACGACATAATCCCCAAGGTCCGCCAGGTCCGGCATGGCGCGCCGGCACGCTGTCAGCCCGACTTCGAGCGATCCGTTATAGCTTTGTACCGTCACATTGAGCGCCACGCCATGCACGGGAATCGAGACCGGATACCAGCTGGCCAGTTTGGCTCCCGCAAAATAGAGCGGGAATTGCGGACCCGGGACGTTCGAAATCGTCACGTTCGCCATCGGCGGCAGGCGCCCGGCCAGGCCGGAGCGTCCATACAGCGACGCCAGGCCGGACATGAACCATGGCGCGCCGAACGACGGGAAGTCGCCCGGAATCGCCGCCTTGATGCCGCCGGTGAACTGCTTGCCGGCGCTGGACGATTCCCTGATCGCGTTCAGGCGCTCGATCGGATCGTCGATGTCGGTGGCCAATCTGACCAGCATCATGCCGACCTGGTTGTTTGCATCCGTATTGCCCGCCTCGCGCAGCGACACCGGCACGGCCGCCACCAGCGCCTTCGCCGGCACGCAGTTGTAGTCGGCCAGGCAGCGCTTGAGCGCCCCGGCGCAGATGGCCATGACGATATCGTTCAAGCTTGCGCCGCTGCGCCTGGCCATCAGCTTGATTTGCGCCAGCGGCAGCGAACGCGCGGCGAACGTGCGCTGATTGGTGACGGCGACGTTGAGCGGCGTCTTCGGCGCGCTTTCCCGTTTTTTCAACGACAGCAGGTGGCGCTTGCCATCCTGTTCCGACACGGGCGCCAGCACGCTGCCGATCGCCCTGGCCGTGGCCGGCAAGGCCTTGACCAGATTGACATACTGCTCGAACGCGTTGCCGATCGCCGCTCCCGCCATTTCGGCGATCCCGAGCCGCGCACGGTGCGCGTGGTGATTCGGACGCGGCGCCTTCACCGTTTCCGGTTCGGGAGAGATCGTCAGCATGGCCTTGCTGACTTCGACACCCGCCTGGCCGTCGATCGCCGCATGGTGCAACTTGCTGTAGATCGCCACCTGGCCCGATTCCAGCCCTTCGATCACGTACAGTTCCCACAGCGGCCGGCTGCGATCGAGCAGGGACGAATGCAGACGGGCCACGTACGTCTCGAGTTGCTGCCATGTGCCGGGACGCGGCAGCATGGCGCGGCGCACGTGGTATTCCAGTTCGACGTTGTTGACATCGACCCAGACCGGATTGGCCAGCTCGAACGGCATCAGTTCGAGCTTGCGCCGGAATACCTCGGCCATGTGCAGGCGGCTACCGAGATAGCGCTTGACGTCTTCGTAGAAATCGCCGGCATAACCTTGCGGCAGATCCAGCAACTGCAAGCCGCCGACGTGCATCGGCATCTCGGGAGACTCGATGTACAGGAACGATGCATCCATTCCGCTGAGGTGGTTCATTTCGGTCTCCTCTATTTGGCCGGCGTCGCGCCGTCAAGCGGGGCGATGCGCGCCGCATCGGCAACGAAACTGCGCGCCGCGAACCACAAGGCCAGGCCGGTGAGGAAAATCGCGCTCGGCACGGCCAGGCTCAACGAGCTTTGCAGGCCGATGGCACGGAATGCATCCGTCATCTGCGTCGCATGCGCCGCCTCCATGGCGCGCGTTGCCAGCCGGTCCGACAGCGCGCCGGTGACGATGGTGCCGAAGCCGGCGCCGAGGATGTACTGGAAGAAGAAGTACACGGACATCGCAGTCGCCCGCAAACGGGCGCCGACCACATCCTGGATCGACGCGTAGACGGTGACGAAATACATGAAGTACAGCAGCCAGCCCAGCGACAGCAGCGCCGTCACCGCGACCACATCGCCGGCGGTGCGCGTCAGGCCGAGCCACAGCAGCGGCGCCGAGACCAGCAGGCAGACCGCGCCGAGCATCAGGCGGCCGCGCGCGAAAGCCTGGTGCACCCGGTCGGCGATCCAGCCGCCTGCCGTCAGGCCAATCAGGCCCATCACGCCGAACACGATGGCCGCCACCATGCCGGCCTGCGCCACGTTGACATGGTGGTAGCGGATCATCAGCGCCGGCAGGAAGGTACCCAAGGCGTACGACGCAAAATTGACCGCCGCGCCAGAGGCGATGATCCACCACAGCGTCGGAATCACCAGGATGCTGCGGTATGGCCGCGCGACCGGTTCGAGCGAAGCCACCGCCTGCCCTTCCTGCGCACCGCGCACCGGTTCGCGCAGCAGCAGCACCAGCAAGGCGACGACGAAGCCGGGTACGGCCGCGAAGTAAAACGGCGCGCGCCAGCCATACTTTTGCGCCAGGTGGCCGACGATCATGAAGCAGGCCAGGCTGCCCAAGGGCAAACCGAGCATGAACAGGCCGAGCGCGCGCGCTCGCTTCTTCGATGGATACATGTCGCCGATCATCGAATTGGACGCCGGCGCGCAACTCGCCTCGCCGATGCCCACACCGAGGCGTATCAACAGGAAGGACGTAAAATTCCACGCCAGGCCGGAAGCGGCCGTCATCAGGCTCCAGACAAAAACACCGCCGGAGAGCACACGGGTGCGCTTGATCCGGTCCGACAGCCGCCCCAACGGAAGGCCGGCCAGCGCATAGATCAGCGTAAACGTCGTGCCCATCAGGCCCAGCATCATGTCGTCGAGCGCGAATTCCTTGCGGATAGGTTCGAGGACGACGGAGGGAATTGTGCGGTCGAAGAAGTTCAGAAAGTTAATCAGGAACAGCATGAACAGGGTTGCCTTCGTCCCGGACGCGAGCGCCGGGGCCTTGGCGGGCGTTCCACTTTCCACGGGACGCCCCGCTGCGGTCGATTCAGCCTGTGCCCGGTCCTCCAGCACGGCTGCGCGGGAACCGACCGTGCTCATGCCGGTTTGCCGAGTTGCGCCAGGCGTTCCTGCACGCGCCCGCTGACCGTCGAAAATGCCTGCTCGTGCGACTTCAGCGTCAATTCCGCCAGTTCGCGCATGTTGCGCAGCGCGCCGCCCAGCGCATGTTTCGCCTGCTCGGCGCGGTCGAAAACGGTGCCGGCTTCTTCCTTGACGAGGTTCTGGAACTGGTACATTGCCGACATCAGCAATTCGCTCTGCCGGTCCGCCAGCGAATCCAGGCTGCGGCGTACTTGCTGCGTCGCCTGGGCCAGCGCCTCGACATCCCGCAGTTGCGAGGAGAGCATCGCATCGACGTCCAGGCCGGGCAATTTCAGGCGCTTGAGCAGGTTGCCGATGCTCAGTTCAAACGGGGCGGCGATGTCCGTGGCGGTTGCGTTTTCGGATGGGCCGGCGATCTTCGTGTTTGCTACCTTGGTCATGATGCTATCTCCTGTTAAGAACAAATAAAAATTGTTTTCGGCTTCTACTGGCCTGCTGAATTTCGATGACGCCCAAGAATAAAAACTGGTTTAATGCTGGACGTTCAAGTTTCGTATGAGCAAAATATACAGCGCACGCGCCGCCGTTTCGAGGCTTGAAACGGCCACTTTAGTAACAATTCCGGCCATTACCTGGATAGCTGCCCAATAATGAACCCTACCGACCTCCCTTTGCCGATCCATACACTGCTGCCCTTTTGCATTCAAAACATGGCGGAGCAAGGCTACGATCTGGGCGACGTGCTGGCGGGCACGCCCCTGGACGGCACGAGCTGCGAGCGGCCCGAAAGCCTGCTGAGCGGAGCGCAGGAACTGGCGATCTACGCGAATATCCAGAGGCTGCTGCATCCGGGCGCGGCCGGACTTGAGGTCGGATCGCGCATCAATGTCAACGCGATCGGCATGATGGGAGGATTGCTGAGAAATTCGCGCAATGTCGGGCACGCCGGCTACCTGCTCAGGCGCTTCCATCCACTGACCAACCGCTGGTTTACATCGGAATTGATCGGCGCCGTCTCTCCCGGCAAAACCGTGGTGCGCTATCGGCCGGTCGCCGAGTTGGGCGAACTGTATCGCCTGCTGATCGACATCAGCGTGCGCGGCACGCAACAATTATTGATCGAGATTTTTGGAGAAGCGGCCGGCGCCTACGTCAGCGAAGTCACGTTCGGTTATCCCGCGCCCAAGGATGCGCAGCGGTACGAAACGGAACTGGGTTGCCCGGTCCATTTTGGCAACGAGTTCACGCTGGTCAGCTTCGACAATGAAATCGGCAAGATGCTGAATGCGGGGCACAGCAATTTCAATTATCACGTCTTTCACCAGCAGTGCCGCGATGCCGCGTTCCGCTTCGGCCCGACGTCGTGGAGAGAGAGGACGCTCAATATCCTGGCCAGCCTCGACCACTACCCGAGTGCCGAAGCGATGGCGGAAAAATTGAATTGTTCGGAGCGCAGCCTGCGGCGGCATTTCAGCAACGAAGGCGTGCAGTATTCCGAACTGATCGACAAGGTCAGGTTCGACCGGGCCGCCTATTTGTTGGCCCACTCGACCGATTCCGTGAAAAAAATAAGCTACCAGCTAGCCTACAGCGAGCCCCAGGCATTCGGCCGCGCATTTTTCCGCTGGAGCGGATTGACGCCGACGCAATTCCGGCGCAGCTTGCAATAAGGGGAAAGCGTTTTTTTTATTTCCCCTTCGTCGCCAGGAATTCGCCATTCCCCACCGGGACCAGGCTCGTGACGAAATCGCCATCTTCCTGAACTGTTTGAATGAATGGCGCCATCTCTTCCGCGTGGGAAGTGGCGTTATCAACGACCAGCAATCCTCCGGGGCGCAGGATGCGCTTCACGTCCCGCCACCATCCTGCATACTCGCTGCGCTCGGAATCGAGGAACACCAGGTCGAAGGCCGCATCCGCCGCGCCACCCAGCACGGTGCCGGCATCGCCCTCGACCTGGGTGATATATCCGGCCAGGCGGGAACCGGCAAAATTCGCCGCCGCCATCTCGATTTTAAAACGGGACATTTCGACCGTCGTCACGGTCCCACCGATAGCGGAGGCGGCATCGGCCAACCAGAGCGTCGAATAACCGTTCGACGTGCCGATTTCCAGCACCCGTTTAGCACCCATGCACCGGACCAGCACCGACAAGAATTCCCCGGTGTCGCGCGTGATGTTGAGCATGCGGCGCGGCCTGTCCTTGATCATGTCGTCGTTCGACTGGCCGAACGCTTCCAGCTTTTCCAGAACATCTTTTAATGTGGAATTCAACGCGCGCTCCGTGATGTTGGTTTAACAGGATATGAAACCAGGCATGCTCAAAATCATACCAGACAGACAAGTTCCTGAACGAGCAGACAATCGACACCTGCCCTTCCAAATACCATGTGGGGTACACTACCTTTGATGCGGGACACCCCGTCCATGAGAAATTGTAAGAGAGGTCACAATGCGCCAAATCACTGTAGAAGTCCCGAGCGGCGAGCTGGCCAACCTCGAAAGAATTACGCTTGTCGAGGCGGATTCGATGCCGAAAAATAAGCCGCTGAAGAGGACTTACAAGATACTCAAGTCGCACAAGTCACGTTTACAGAAACATATCAAGACTCTCAAACTTGAGAACCGTGTTCTTCATGCAACAGAGGCTGCAGCCGTATCTACGGCGGAAACCATCGCACCAGAGGTCTCGAAGGCCCGCTCCAACACGGCGCAACCGCTTGTCGCTCATCCAACCATGCAGAGCGTTGCCGAATCGCCACGAGAACGGCGTAGTGCTGCCTTGAGCAAGGTGTTCGGGATCTTGAAGGGACGGAATGACGCTCCCCAGGATGGCTTGATCTTCCAACTGGAGATGCGCGACGAATGACTGCGGTCCTTTTCGACACAAACATCATTATCGACGCCTTGAATGGGCGGAACGAGGCGGCCGCCGAGCTGGTCGCCTACGATGACGCTGCGATCAGCATCATCACTTGGATCGAAGTCATGACTGGCATACCGGTTGCGATCAGGGCGCAGGTTGAGCAGTTTCTGGCTGAGTCAGCGCTGACGATCATCGCTTTATCGGACGACATTTCTGCCGAGACTGCGCATATCCGGCACGTCGCGCTGCAAGAAATACCGAAACGCCGCCTCAAGTTGCCTGACGCTGTCATCCAGGCCACTGCGAATTTAACCGGTCGTCTTCTGATCACCAGGAATACCGCTGATTTCAAAGGAGCTGGCGTGAGAGTGCCGTATGAAATCGATGGCGTTGGCAACGTGATAAACGTTTTGCCACCTCAAATATGAAAAACCGGCCTGATGGCCGGTTTCCACTTGGCATTGACGTCAACTACATCATCTCCTGCCGATTTCTCATCAACAAATCCCTGAACCGCTGCGCGGTCGGCGACAGCGAGCGGTCTGCATGAAACAGCAGCGACACCTCACGCTTGATGGCCGGCTCCGTCAGCGCGCGCGTGACCAACCCTAGCGCCGTGGCCAGACGCGTCACGGCCGTGCTCATGATCGCCACACCCAACCCCGCTTCGACCATGCCGACCATCGTCAACGGCAAATACACTTCGTGGATGCGCGACAGGACGATGCCCTCGGCGGCCAGGGTGGCGTCGAGCCGTTCGCGGATCGGGTTGCCTTGGCGCGGGCCGATCAGCGGGATGTCGGCCAAATCTCGCCAGCGCAATTCCTTGCGTCCGGCCAGCGCGTGGTCGGCCCGCATGACGACAATAAAAGCGTCGGACGATAACAGTTGCGCCGTCAGGTCGAGCCGGCTATCCGCTTCTGTGCCGATGCCGAAATCGACTTCGCCGGAGCGCACCATCCTGGCCACGTCGTGCTCGGCGACGTCGTGCAATTCCACCGTCACGCCGGGATATTCGATCGAGAATTGCTGAATGAAGCGCGGCAGCAGCAGCGCGGCCTGCACCGACGACGCGGCGATCGACACCCTTCCCCTTCCCAGCGCTTTCAGTTCGCTCGAATTGAGGATCACGCTGTCGATGTCGGACACCGCCTTTTTAATCAAGGGCAGCAGGTCCGCGCCGGCCTGGGTGATGCGCAGCAGCCGCGTGTGGCGGTCGAACAGGCGCAGACCTAAATTCGCTTCCAGCTCGTTGATCAAGGTACTGACCGACGACTGCGACATTTCCAGTTTGTCCGCCGCACGCGTGAAATGCTGCTCTTCGGCCACCGCGATAAAGGCACGCAACTGGCGCAGGGATACGTTCGCATTACTCATCATTCATCGCCTATTCCGATTAATAAATATGATTGTAGCCATTTACCGATAGTTCGGGAAGAGGGATCATCAAGCATGCCCGTAGCAGTGCATCGCATCCGGCGGGGCCGACCCGGCAGGGCCTTTCATCCTGCCGTCTTTGCAACGAGAAGGAAATAATAATGAGAGATTTCGCCTACTTTGAGCCCGCCACGCTGGATGAAGCGGTCGGCCTGTTGCGCCAATACCAGGGCAGCGCCAGCCTGCTGGCCGGCGGCACCGACCTGCTGGTGCAGATGAAGGAACATGTGCGCCAGCCGGCCCAGGTCATCAACATCAAGAAAATCCCGGCCATGCAGGCACTCGATTACGACGAGGTGACCGGCTTGCTGATCGGCGCCTTGACGACGACCCGCGCCGTCGAAACATCGCCGCTGGTGCGACGCCATTACGCCAGCCTGTGCCGCGCCAGCACCGATTTTGCCTCTGTCCAGGTGCGCAACCGCGCCACCGTCGTCGGCAACATCTGCCGCGCGTCTCCTTCGGCCGATACCTTGCCCGCCCTGATCGCGGACGGCGCGGTGCTGCGCATCCAGGGTTCGGACGGCGTGCGCATGGTGCAGCTGGAAGAGTTTTTCACGGGCGCCGGCAAGACCGTGCTGAACTTCGATGAAATCGTCACCCACGTGACGGTTCCCCCTCCTCCCCCGCACACCGGCAAGGTGTACCTGAAACACGGCCGCCGCCTGGCGATGGAACTGGCGACGGTCGGCGTGGCCGTGAGCCTGACGCTGGAAGACGGCATCTGCCGCGCAGTGCGCATCGTGCTCGCGGCCGTCGCCGCCACGCCAATACGCGCGAAACAGGCCGAGGAAGTGCTATTGAATCGCGCCATCGATGTGAAATTGATCGCGGCGGCGGCCGAGGCGGCGATGGAAACGGCGCGCCCGATCAGCGACGTGCGCGCCAGCGCCAGCTACCGGCGGCAAATGGTCGGCGTGCTGACCCGCAGGGCAATCGAACAGGCTTTGGAGGATGCACAATGAAACGAATGATCTCAGTGACCATCAACGGCGAAGCGCGCGAACTGGTCGTCGAAGCGCACCGCAGCCTGCTCGACGCGCTGCGTACCGAGGCCGCGCTGACCGGCACCAAGAAGGGATGCGACGTCGGCGAGTGCGGCTCCTGCACCGTCATGATGAACGGTAAGCCCGTCAACTCCTGCCTGGTGCTGGCCGCCGAAATCGAGGGCGCCGATATCGTCACCATCGAGGGTGTGCAGACTTCGCACGACAGCCTGCACCGCTTGCAGGACAACTTCATGCAGTGCGGCGCGGCGCAGTGCGGCTTTTGCACGCCGGGCATCATCGTCATGGCCAAGGCGCTGCTCGAAGAAAATCCGTCGCCGACCGAGGATGAAATCCGCTTCGCCATCGCCGGCAATATCTGCCGCTGCACCGGCTACACGAAAATCATCGACGCCATCTCGCTGACGGCGCAGCAACTGAAACACAGCGCACCACGGGAGGAGGCAGCATGAACCACGCCATCATCGGCAAGAGCGTCAAGCGCAGCGACCTGCTGGGCAAGGTGACCGGAGAAGCGAAATATGCGGGAGACTTCGCACTGCCTGGCCTGTTGTACGGGAAGATCAAGCGCAGCAAGGTGGCGCACGCGAACATCTTGCGCATCGACACCAGCAAGGCGCTGGCGCTGCCCGGCGTAAAAGCCGTCCTGACGCATGAAAACGTGCCGCGCGTGCTGCACGCCGGCTCGCCTCACCCGCGCTCCGCATCCGTCACCTGCGACCAGTACATCCTGGACAACAAGGTGCGCTACTGGGGCGAAGGCATCGCCGCCGTGGCGGCCGTGACCGAGGAAATCGCGGAACTGGCCTTATCTCTGATCGAGGTCGAATACGAGGAATTGCCGGCCGTGTTCACGGTGGAAGCGGCGCAATTGCCTGGGGCGCCGCTGATCCACGAAGTCGGCCCAGGCGGCAACCTGGTGCTGCCGCCGGTGTCGTTCTCGCGCGGCGATGTCGAGCAGGGTTTTGCGGAAGCCGATTTCATTCTCGAAGGAGAGTATGAAGGCGGACGCCCGACGCCGGCCTACATGGAACCGAACGTCTGCGCCTGCCAGTGGGACGGCAACGGCAACCTGACGGTGTGGATCTCGACGCAGACGGCGTTCATGGTGCGCGGCATCATGGCCGAAGTCATGGGCCTGCCGCTGCACAAGGTGCGCGTGCTGGTCGACCACATGGGCGGTGGTTTCGGCGCCAAGCAAGACCTGTTTCAGCACGAATTCCTGTGCGCGCTCTTGGCCAAGGAAACCCGGCGCCCGGTGCGCATGGAATACACGCGAGAAGAAACCTTCCTCGGCGGGCGCTCGCGCCACCCGGCCAAGATCTGGCTCAAGCAAGGCTTCCGCAAGGATGGCACGATCACGGCGCGCCAGGCGAAGGTCGTGTTCAACTCCGGCGCCTACGGTTCGCACGGGCCGGGCGTGACGATCGTCGGCACCTCGGCTCTGCTGTCGCTGTACCGCTGCGAGAATATCCAGCTCGAAGGCCGCTGCGTCTACACCAACAGCCCGATTGCCGGCGCCTTCCGCGGTTACGGAGTGGTGCAAACCTACTATGCGCTCGATATCCAGATGGATGAAGCGGCGGTCGAACTGGGCATGGACCCGGTCGAACTGAAACTGAAAAACGCGGTACGCGCGGGAGATATCGCGCCGTCGAATCACCCGCTGATCGGGCACGGGCTGGAAGACTGCATCAAGCTCGGTCGCCTGCTCAGCAACTGGGACCTGGCGCGCCAGAGTAAACGCAACACGGCCGGGCCGCTGCGCCGGGGTTGGGGTATCGGCTGCGAAATGCACGGCAGCAGTGCCTACCCCGGCATCAAGGAACAGGGAAATGCCATCGTCAAGATGAACGAGGATGGCACCGTCGTGCTGCTGACCGGCACCGCCGGCCTGGGCACCGGCGCGCACACGGCGCTGGCGCAGATCGTGGCCGAAGAACTGGGCGTGCGCTTCGAGGACGTCTCGGTCGTGCATGGCGATACCGACGTGGTGCCGTGGGATATCGGCGCCTTCGCCAGCCACACGACCTTCATGGGCGGGCGCGCGGCGCAGATGGCGGCAACGGAAGTCAAGACGCAATTGCTGGCGCGCGCGGCCGGTATGCTGGAAGCGCCGGCGTCGGAACTCGATGTGAGCAATGGCGCGATCACGGTGCGCGGCGATTCCACGCGCGGCATGACGGTGTGCCAGGCGGTGATGGCACGGAAAGGGATTCCGGCGGCGCAGCTGGTCGGCAGCGCGACCTATCACCCGACGAAATCGTATTCGTTCGCCGCGCATTATGTCGAAGTGGAAGTCGATGTCGAGACCGGGTATGTGACCGTGGTGCAGGTGGTGCCGGTGCACGAAATCGGTAAAGTCATTCACCCGGTCGGCGCGGCCGGGCAGATCGAGGGCGGCATCCAGCAGGGCATCGGGCATACCTTGTACGAGGACTACCAGATCGACATGAAGACGGGCCGTTCGCTGAACGCCAATTTCGTCGACTACAAGATGCCGCTGGCGATGGACATGCCGCCGATTCACACGCGGATACTGGAAACGGCGCCCGACCCGGGCGGGCCGTATGGCGCGAAAGGAGTCGGTGAAGATCCGATCGTCGCAATCGGACCGGCGATCGCCAATGCAGTGTATGACGCGATCGGCGTCAGGTTCCGGCATTACCCGATCAAGCCGGAGCAGGTATTGCAGGCGTTGCAGCAGCAGGAACAAGAGCAGGCCCACAAACGCTAGCCCATTCTGTCATTCCCGCGCAGGCGGGAATCCCATTTTTTTGCACCGTTTGCGACTCTTAAATGGGATTCCCGCCTGCGCGGGAATGACAGTTCTACTGTCCGTGGCCTGATTTAGCATCACCAAGCCATTCAAAATATCCCGCTCTAAACTGGATTACGACAACGCCGGCTGACGCGACGCCAATATCGCCCCGACAAACAGCGCCAGCGCCGAAAATATCAGGCCGCGTTGCAAACCGCCCGGACCGTCGGCGATCCATCCGATCACGGAAGGACCGATGATCTGGCCAAGCGCGAACACCGTCGTGAAAGCGCTGATGCCGGATGACCACGCGTGGGGCGGCAGGTTATGCCGCACCAGTGCGGTGGTGGAAGCCACCACCGACAGAAAAATCGCGCCGAACAGCAAACCTGACGCAAACACCAGCAGCGGCACGGCCGTCAACGCCGGCAAAATGGTCGCCAGGCCCAGCAGGCCATTTAAAACTGCCATCGACTGGCCGCCTTTAAAGCGGTCCAGCATGCGCGCCCATATGCGCGACGAAGCCATCACCGCCACGCCCAGAATCGAATAAAACAAGGTGATCGTGCCGGCGCTCATGCCCTGCTCCTTCAGCAAGGCGACCACGAACGTCATGTACCCGATGTAGCCGACGCCGAACATCAGATAGCCGCTCAAGCCAAACACGAAAGGCTTGAAGCGAAAATTTCCATGCGTACCAGGTGCCGAGGGTGCGCCATCGATGTGGCGTGACGGCAGCGCCATCGCCAGCGTCGCCAACAGGCAAACGCCGCCAAGCGCAACCCAGGCCCATTGCCATGCATGCGCCGCGCCATGAGCATTGGCCGCGGCCAACGCAAGGGGCACCAGCAATGCCGACAGCACGATCCCGAAACCGGTGCCGCCATAATAAATGCCGATCAGCAGGCCGGCCCGGTCCGGATGCAGCAAACTCAGTCGCGCCGCCAGCACGCCGCCGGCAATGAAAATGAAGGCGCTGGCAATGCCAGCCAGCACGCGCTGCAAAATCAGCAAATCCGCATTCACCACCAGGCCGGACAACATCATGAACAGGCCGGCCAGCACCGCTCCCCAGACCAGCGGAGTCTGCGCGCGGCAACGCCTCATCAAGGCAGGCGTGATGAGCGCGCCGACAAAATAGCCGAATGCGTTCCCGGTATTCATCGAACCGGCCAACAGGTATGTCCAGTCCAGGTCAGCGCGCATCGGCGGCAACAGCAACGCGTAGGAAAAGCGCGATAGCCCGAGCGAAATCGCCGCGCCCAGGGATAAGGCGAGCGCCGTCAAAAACGGTCGGCGCGCAGCCAGGGATTGCGAGCTGGACACGGTGTCCAACAGCGTTTTCGAGGTAGGGTTCATCGGGTTCGGGGCAGCGTTGGGACCTCGACATCATGCCATCTTTTCAATGCCCTGATCGGAACTGGAAAGGTCTGCCCTGTTGCCATTTAATTTCAACAAGCAGCAAACCGGTGGCCAGCAAGGCTTGTCGCTGGATTTGCCGGCGATGAGGTACATCTCCCGTTTGCCGTGTACGGTGCCGCAAATAGCAGTTGTAGACGATGGCGAGTTGTCGCATCATAAGGCAATGTCACCGAAATCCAAGTGTCCTGATCTTTCGCAATTGTCCGCAACGGACAAGGATGACCTCATCATTGCCTTGTTTGCGCGCATGAACGCGCTGGAGGCGCAGTCGGGCGTGAATCGTGACAATTTGCATAAGCCGCTGCCGTCCGTGGGGCTGGCAAAAACGACGAGTTCGCCAATGCGTATCACAATCGCATCGATTCCGGATGAACAAAATCATGATGCCAGCGACTTGACCGATAGATTGCCGGACCCATCCGACGGCATGGGAACGCAATGGCAGCACCTGCGCGAAGCGGTAGCGAATGTCAGCCAGGGCATCGGCATGTTTGATCCTGATTTTCGACTGGTGGTGTGGAATCAACGCTTCCTCGAATTGCTGAATTTACCGGTCAGATTTGCTGTTGTAGGCACACCATTCGAAGAATTGCTTCGCTTCTTCGCGCAGCGTGGCGAATATGGCCCAGGCGATCCGGAAGCACATGTGCAGCCCATCATCGAACTCACCAGATTGGCGCAACCTTATACGGTCGAACGATCTCTGATGAATGGCAACATGGTGGAAATTATCCACAAGCCTTTGCTCGGCGGCGGTTTTATTTGCACCTATACCGATATCACGGAGCGAAAACGGCAAGAGCAGGCACTGCGTGAAGAGAACGATATACTTGAACAACGGGTCAACATACGAACGGCCGAGCTGCTATCGCAACAGGAGAAACTCAGGCAGACCCTGATCGAAATCGAACTCATTCTTGACAATGCTTCGCTCGGCATTGCCACCGTCATTCCCTTACCGGATGGCGCCAGGATCATGCGACGCGTCAATCGTGCATTGGGAGAAATGTTCGGGTATGCATCCGCAGAACTTGAAGGAAAAGATACGCGAATTCTGTACCCAAACGAGGCGACCTATGAACTGCTGGCGCAAGCCTACCATTCAGTAATGAGTGCCGGGGAAACCTACCGTGGCGAGCATAGCTTGTTAACCAAGAACGGCCAGGATATTGTGGTGGCGATGGTTGGCACGGTCATCGACCCGAACGATATGCAGAAGGGAACCATCTGGCTTCTCGACGATATTTCTGACCGAAAACAGGCCGAACAAGCGATAAAGACTGCCAATCTGGAATTGAACCGGACGCTGGTCATCCTCCGCGATACGCAAAAAGAATTAATTGAAAGTGAGAAGTTGGCCGCGCTTGGATCGCTCGTCGCCGGTGTCGCGCACGAACTCAACACGCCCCTCGGCAACAGTATCCTCGCCGCCAGCAGCATCCAGCAACGGACCGCAGTTTTTTCCGAGGCAATTTCCAGCGGCATCAAACGCTCGACCTTGAACGGCTATCTTGACGACATCGTCCAGGCCACCGACGTTATATGCCGCAACTTGCATCGTGCCGCTCAATTGGTATCGAGTTTCAAATTGGTCGCGGTTGACCAGAGCAGCGCAAGCCGCTGCTGCTTCCTGCTGCAAGATGTCGTTGGCGAGATCCTGGCAATGTCAGACACCTTGTTTAAAAGCACACCGTATATCATCCGCGCCGAGATTGCCGACAATATTCAAATGGACAGCTTCCCTGCCCTGCTCGGCCAGGTTCTGGTCAACCTCATCAACAATGCCGTTATTCACGGATTCGACCAAAGACAACACGGTACCGTCTCCATCCACGCCCACTTACCCGAAGAGCAATGGGTCGAACTCAAGGTGATCGACGACGGCGTCGGAATTTTGCCAGCCAATATAGGTCGTGTTTTTGAACCGTTTTATACCACCAAACTGGGACACGGAGGAAGCGGATTAGGACTCAATGTTTCCCATTCGATCATCACGGGTGTATTGGGAGGAAAAATATCCGTTGCCAGCGAAATGGGAACAGGAACGACATTCACCCTGAGATTACCGGCAAGTGCGCCCAATGCGATAGCCGCTGCCAAATGTTGACGCCACTCCTCGATAGTAAAAACCTCCAGGCATCCAGATAGATGCCTGGTTTCCATCAGGGCCGCAAACGCGCCAGCATCTGCGCGGCACGCGCCAGCGCATCCGGGTCGATTTTGGCTCTTATCCCGTCGAAGTCCGGTCCGCGCGTGGCGTCCAGTCCCATGCGCGACGTAGTGCCGATGCCGGACGCGGACGGGTCGAGCGCGCTGCCCGGCAAGCCGTCGACGATGACGACATCGCGGTGCGGCTGCAAGTGAGTCGCGATCGCCCACAAGACTTCCTCGTCGCGCGTGATGTCGACATCGGCATCGACGGCGACCACGGTTTTTAAATACGGATCCCAGCCCAGCAAGCCCAGCATGATCTGGCGCGCTTCGCCGGGGCGCATCTGCTTGACGGCGACGTAGGCGTGGAAGTGGGTGCCGGAACTTGGATAGTGCACGGCAGTCACGCTCGGGAAGCGTTCGCGCAATTTCTCCACCATTTCCGATTCGCGCGGGATGCGGCCCAGGTTCAAATGTTCGGCCGAATTGCCGCCGACGACATCGACCAGCATCGCGTCACGCCGGCGCAGGATCGATTCGACGCGGAACAGGTTGTTGGTCGAGCGGTCGGATGAATAGCCGGAAAATTCTCCGAACGGCCCCTCTTCGGCGCGCGCTTCCGGATCGATGACGCCTTCGAGCACGAATTCAGCCGCCGCCGGCACGGCCAGACCATATTTGGGAGTGCGCACCACGTCCAGCGGCGCGCCAAACAGGCCGCCGGCGACATGGCGCTCGTCGACGCCGAACGGTAATCTCGCCGCGCCGGCCAGCATGAACAGCGGGTGAGCACCGATCACCATCGCCACCGGCAACGGCTTGCCACGCTCGGCGGCGATTTGCAATAAGCGCCACAGGTGCCCGCGCGAATGCAGGCTGGTCGCGATCTCGTTCGACGAGTGCAGCATCGAGCGGTGGTAACTCATGTTGCCGACGCCGGTGTCCGGGTGTTCGGCGATTAAAATCGCATTGGTGATGTAGGGGCCGCGGTCGGTCGCGAAATGCTGGATGATCGGTAAAGAATTTAAATCGATGTTGCCCTGCTCGACCGAGTCGAGCACCGGGCCGTTGTTGACGAAGCGCGGCGGCAGCAGCATGCGAGTGCGCGCCTGATACTGTTCGTGGATCTGCGCGGCATCGACACCGAGCATGCGGCCGACCCGCTGGCGCGAGGCGAACATGTTCGTCACCAGCGGCGTGGCGCCGAGACCGCGCACCTGTTCGCACACCAGCAGCGGGTGGCGTCCCTGCGCGGCCAGTTCCCATACCAGCGCGGTCGCGTCCTGGTTGGCGCTGACCGGTTCGCGGATGGTCAGCACGTCGTCCGGATAGTCTTCCCGGTAGCTGCGCAGGAACTGGTGAAAGTCCTGCTGGCCCGGCGTATGTAAGGATGTCATTGGCACTCCTTGTGCTCTCTTTGGATAGACGCGGCGCCGCGCTGAACCTGCCGCGCGGCGCCGCGGTTGCTGTGGCTTGTTCGCCTTACTTCACACCGGCATAGGTGTCGGTCAGGCGGGCCTGCGCCTCTTCCATGTTGCGCGGCGGCGGCGTGGTCTTGATGCCGCAAAGACGGGCGATGTTGTTGCCCATGTAGTCTTCCAGCCCGTCTTCATCCAGTCCCATGCCTTGCGGCGCCGGCGAACATAACACTTCCAGTTCGCGCAGCCACATGCCCGGTTCGTTCGGCGGCGTGTCGGTGCCGAACACGATCTTGTTGCGCGGCAGCTGCTTGGCGAATTCGACGATGCGCGACTGGAAGCACCAGCCGGATTCGCAGACGACGTTCGGCGTATCCATCGCCATCCAGAACGCTTCGAACGAATAATTGCCGCCGGTCTGGATGCCGAAGTGGCCGATGATGAAATTCACCATCGGGAACTCGCGGATGATCGGATAGAACTGCGTCGGAATCGTGTACGGTCCGTCGCCGGTGTGGATCAGCACGACGATGTTGTACTTGGCGCACATCTTCATTGCCGGACGCAGCCAGTCAAGAGCGCGGTCGGGACGGTAGCCGTGCATGTTCGCGTGCAGCTTGAGCATCTTGAAGCCGTATTCCTTGATGTGGAATTCCAGTTCCAGCGCGCCCTCTTCCGGGCCCCAGCGCGGATTGAAGGTGAAGTTGCCGATGAAACGGTCCGGGTACTTCTGGCACAGTTCGGCGATATACGCCATGTAGTCGCGGATGCCTTCGCGGCCGCGGCGGTTGCCGTCGCGGTAGCCGGTGTTGCCCGGTGGCGGCTGGATAAACCCCATGTCGATGCGGCGCGGCTTGCCGTTGATCATATAGGGGCCGTCCATCATCTTGAGCATGCGTTCGCCGTTGAACGGTTCGCCCGTGTGGCGCCACGCTTCGTCGACCAGGTTCGTTGGGTGCAGATGGGTATCGATAATCATAGTGATGCTCCGTAAATCAGTGTAAGTGGGCGGACCGGCTTAGCGGTCGTTGACCTTGGCCAGGCGCGCTTGCGCTTCGGCGACCGTGCGCGGCGGCGGACTGGTTTCCAGGCCGATCATCCGGGCCAGGTTGTTGCCCAGGTAGTCTTCCAGCGTGTCCTCGTCCAGGTTCAACCCTTGCGGCGGTTCGAAGCACAGCACTTCGAGCAGGCGCAGCCACATGCCCGGCTCGTTCGGCGGCGTGTCGGAACCGAACAGGATCTTGTGTTTCGGCAGGACCTTGGCGAATTCGACGATGCGCGATTGCAGGCACCAGCTCGATTCGCAATAGACGTTCGGCATGTCCATCGCCATCTGGAACGGTTCGAAGCAATACACACCGCCGGTCTGCACGCCGAAGTGGGCCATGATGAAATTGATCGTTGGGAATTCCTTGATCATCGGCACCCACTCGGTCGGGATGCTGTACGGGCCGTCGCCGGTATGCAGCTTGACCAGCAAGCCCAGCTCGGCGCATTTTTTCAAGGCCGGGCGCAGCCAGTCGAGCGCGCGGTCGGGACGGTAGGCATGCATGTTCGCCTGGAACTGCACCATCTTGAAGCCGAGTTCCTTGGCGTAGTACTCGATCGCCTCGACGCCGTTTTCGACGCCGCAGCGCGGGTTGTAGACGAAACAGCCGATCAGGCGGTCCGGGTATTTTTTCACCAGTTCGACCGTATACGCCATGTAGGCGTCGATCGATTCACGGCCCGACAGTTCGCCGTCGGTCCAGGTGTAGATGGTGTTGCCTTGCGGCGGCTGGATAAAAGCCTTGTCGATGCGGCGCGGCTTGCCGTTGACCATGTACGGTCCGTCCATCATCTGGATCAGGCGTTCGCCGGTGAATGGTTCGCCGTCGTGACGCCAGGCGAGATCGACCAGGTTGGTGGGGTAACAACTGGTGTCGACAATCATGGGATGCTCCTCACAATACTTCAGGTTGGGATGACGCACGCCCCGAACAGGGAAGTGCGTCTCGCTTTCTGGAGGACTGTCAGGGGCGATTTGTTCGAGACGAATGGCCACTGACGAGTACTCCGCCAGTGAGCAATCTCCTGTTGAACTGTCGCGGCAATCAAACCGCTGAGTTTCAAGTGAACGCTTCTACCCACTTACTGCTGTCATTTATACCGGTTGACGATTTACCGTGTCAATCCGGAATAAATTCGGAAATCAATTTATCGGAAAACAGATGGATGGTGCGAGGTTTTCCAATCAATGCGTGATGCGGTTGAGCGATGCGGTACAGGCGAACTGCATCCACGGTACGCATACACGATATGCGTACCGATACCCGAGGCCTCCCCTGTCATTCCCGCGAAGGCGGGAATCCCATTACTGCCTGCGTTCCCGTCACATTTCTCCTGGCCGCACAAGCATGGGATTCCCGCCTGCGCGGGAATGACAGGTGCATGCCCACTCACACTTCTTGTACCAACTTCGCCACCTCCGCGCCAGCCTCGGCGCGCAGTTGTGCCATGTCCAGGCCGGGAATCGCGTCATCTTCAACCACCACGCGGCCATCGACCAGCAGCCATTTCAATCTCGGGCGGCCGGCGCAGACGACCGGGCCGATCGCCATATCGTGCAGGCCGAAATAGCGAGGAGAATCCAGGTCGTACACGGCCAGGTCCGCCGCCTGCCCGACCTCCAATGTACCGACGCCGTCAAACCCCAGCATGCGCGCCCCGCCCTGCGTGGCCCAGTTGACGACCTGCTCGACCGACACGCTGTCGGCCCCGGCCTCGCCCGCGCCTTCGGGACGCGGCTTGGTCGCCGCGCCCGCGTGGGCGCGGTGCATCAGCCAGCAGAAATGCACTTCGCTGAGCATGTCGGCCGCCTCGTTCGACGCGGCGCCGTCGACGCCGATCGACACCACGCCTCCCAGCCGGTCCAGTGCCGGCGCCCTGGCCACGCCGTCGGCCAGGCGCGCATTGCTTTGCGGGCAGTGCGCCATGCCGGTGCCGGTCTTGTTCAATAACCACAGCTCGGTGTCGGTCAAATGCGTCAGGTGCGCGAACGACACGTCGGCGCCCAACCACTCATGCTCGGCCAGGAACTCGATCGGCAGGCAACCGTATTCGGCGCGGCAGTATTCGATGTAGCTGACGGTTTCCGACATGTGCGAATGCAGCGGGATGCCCATGCCTCTCGCGGCGCGCGCGATGGTTTTCAGCTGGTCGCGCGGCACGGATACCGTCGCCGTGGTCGGCGCCAGCGTCACCCGCGTGCGCGGGCGCGGGCCGCGCTGGTGGAAGCGGCTCGCGACACGCTCGACATCGGACAGCATGCCGTCCAGCGTTTCCGGTTCCACGTAATTGGCGTCGTTCGCTTCAAGCTTGCGCGTGACGGTGCCGCCGCCGCGCTGCAGCATGAAGCGCACGCCCAGTTTATTCGCCTCGTCAAACAGCGCGGACGAGGCGTCGTATGACATGCCAGGATAATAAATGTAGTGATGGTCGGCGATCGTCGTGCAGCCCGACAGCATCAGTTCGACGATGCCGATGCGCGCAGCCAGGCGCAGGCGTTCCTCATTGAAGGTGCGCCGGTAGATGAACGGCACCGACTGCAGCCAGGGGCTGAGCGTCTGGTTGATCCCGGCCGGCACGCCTTTTAATAAAGACTGGAACAGGTGGTGGTGGGTGTTGACCCAGCCCGGATAGATGACGCAGTCGCGCGCGTCGAGCACGCGCTCGCCCTCCTGCGCGCGCAAGTCCTTGCCCATTTCCGTGATGACGCCAGCGGCGATGCGCAAGTCGGTGTCGGAAGTGCGCGCGCCATCGCCACGGCGGCCGGTCATGATGCTGTGCGCGTTTTTGATCAGTATGCAATTGGTCATGTCGTTGCTGCCTTATGTGGATCGTGCGGTTGTTGGGGACTGGTGGTTTAAATCAAAACCAAAAACCGGGGTCAGACCCTCCGCGTCACACGCCATCACTTAGTTTGATGGCGCTGGTCGCGAGTCTGCCCCCAGGTGACGCCGCTGGTGCTAATACTTTTTGCTTTGACCCGCGGCCGAGGATTTTGGGGTCAGACCCGCGACCAGCGCTCTCAACCTAAGAGATAGCGTGTGACGCGTGGGGTCTGACCCCGGTTTTCGCCTCTGATTTTTAGTCTTCGACTTACTGCTTCGGCACCGTGCCGTCTATCCCCGTCACCAGGTAATTCATCTTGTCCAGGTCCGCGCTGCTCATCACCTTGCCCGGCTCCAGGCGCTGCTTGCCGGCCTGGTCGAAGATCGGGCCGGTGAACGGGTGCAGGCGGCCATCGATGATCTCGCGCTCGATGCCGGCGAACTTGTCGCGCAACTCGGGCGACAGTGAACTGTTCAGCGGCGCCATCTTGATCATCCCTTCGCGCAAGCCGCCGACGACATTGTTCGATTTCCAGCGTCCGCCCAGCACTTCATCGACCACCTTGATGTAGTAGCCGCCCCAGGTTTGCATGATCGAGGTCTGGCTGGTCTTCGGTCCGAAACGCGACATGTCGGAGTAATAGCCCAGCGTCGGAATGCCCTTCTCTTCGGCCGCCGTCACCACCGCCACGCCGGACGTGGCGTAGGCCAGCACGTCGACGCCGAGCGTCGTCAGCGTGTTGGCCGCGTCGCGCTCCTTGCCCGGGTCGTACCAGGCGTTGACCCAGATCAGCTTGACCTGCGCGTTCGGATTCACGCTGCGCAGGCCGAGCGTGAAGGCATTCAAACCTTGCAGCACTTCGGGAATCGGGAAGGCGCCGACGTATCCGACGACACCCTTCTTGCTGATATGCCCGGCCAGCACGCCTTCTAGGTAACGGCCCTCGTAATAGCGCGCGTTGTAGGCGCCCACGTTCGGCGCCGTCTTGTAGCCGCTGCCGTTCATGAAGATCACCTTCGGCGTCTGCTTGGCCACTTTCATCGTCGGCTCCATAAAGCCGAACGATGGCGTGAAAATCAGCTTGCAGCCTTCCTGCACGAAGTTGCGGATCACCCGTTCGGCGTCCGGTCCCTCGGCCACGTTTTCGACATATTTCGTCGTGATGCGGTCGCCGTAGGCTGCCGCCAGTTCGCGCCGCGCCAGCTCGTGCTGGTAGGTCCAGCCGCTTTCTCCGATAGGGTTGGAATACAGGAAGCAGGTTTTGAGGGGATCGGCGGCATGCACACTGGTGGCCATGCTGATGCCTAGTAACAGGCTGGCCAGGTGGTGATGTTTGAAGCCAGGCGCAGGCTTGATGCGTAATGGGATTCCCGCCTTCGCGGGAATGACAGATTGCGGGGTGCGGCTGAAGCGAAAATCATGTGACATGTTGAGTCTCCTTTTTTATAGTTGAACAACAAACAGATAACGCGGGGTGAACCTGTAAAACGTTGCGGCGTCAGGCGTCGGGCCTGAACGGCTGGCCCAGCGATGCGGGCGAATTGAGGCGGATGGTGTGGGCGTTGCGCGAAATGAGCACCAGCACGACGATGGTGGCGGCGTATGGCAACGAAGACAGGAACTGGGCCGGCACGTCGATTTTCAATCCGGCGCCCTGCACGAACAGTTGCGTGATCATCACGCCGCCGAACAGGTAGGCGCCGAGCACCACGCGCAAGGGACGCCAGGTGGCGAAGACGACCAGCGCCAGCGCGATCCAGCCGCGCCCGGCCACCATGCCTTCGGCCCACAGCGGCGTGTAATACACCGACATGAAGGCGCCGCCCATTCCCGCCATCGCGCCGCCGAAGGCGACGGCGGCGTAGCGCAGCACGATCACGCGATATCCCACCGCGTGCGCCGACGATGGCGATTCGCCGACCGCGCGCAATACCAGTCCCCAGCGGCTGCGGTACAGGAACCACAACACGGCCGCCACCAGCACCCACGACACGTAGACCATCGACTGCTGCTTGAACAACGCCGGCCCGATGACCGGTATGTCGGCCAGCAGCGGGATGCGCACCGGCGGCACCATCGCCAGCGGCGTCGATTCGAACGGCTTGCCGATGAAGGCGGACAAACCGACGCCGAACAGCGCCAGCGCCAGGCCGGATGCGACCTGGTTGGCCAGCATCGTCAAGGTGAGAAAGCCGAACAGCATCGACATCGCGGTGGCCGCGGCCATGCCGGCCAATACCGCCAGCAGCGGGCTGCCGCCGGCGAAGGCGACGCCGAACGCGGCCACCGCGCCGACCGACATCATGCCTTCGGCGCCGAGGTTCAACACCCCGGCCTTTTCGGTGACGAGTTCGCCCATCGCCACCAGGATCAGGGGCGTTCCGGCCACGATGGTGGCCCCGAGCATCGAGGTAATCAGGTGGTTTTCCATACGAGCTTTCCGAGAGAGGCAGTGCGATCGATACGCAGCCGGTAGCCGATGAACAGGTCCGCGCCGAGCAGGAAGAACAGCAGCATCCCCTGGAACACCTTGGAAATCGAGGATGGTAAATTAATGAATTGCTGCGCCTGTTCGCCGCCGAGGAACAGCAGCGCCATCAACAGGCTGGCGAGCGAGATGCCGACCGGGTGCAGGCGTCCGACGAAGGCGACGATGATGGCGGCGAAACCGTAACCGCTGGAGATCGATTCCGTCAGTTGCCCCATCGGCCCGGCCACCTCCGACATGCCGGCGATGCCGGCCATGCCGCCGCCGGACAGCAGGCCGATCCAGATCGTACGGCTGGCCGAATAGCCGGCGTAGCGCGCCGCCGGTTCCGCCTCTCCCGCGACCTGCATCTGGTAGCCATAAAAGCTGCGCTCCAGGAAGACGTAGCCGGCGCACAGCGCGATCAGGGCCATCGTGAACGCGGCGTTCAGGCGCGTGCCCTCGACCAGCAGCGGCAATTGGGCCGCGTCGGCGAACATGCGGGTCTGCGGAAAATTGAATCCTTCGGGATTTTTCCACGGGCCGTGCACCAGCCAGGATGCGACGAATTGCGCGATATATACCAGCATCAGCGTGACCAGGATTTCGTTGGCCCGGAAGCGGGTGCGCAGGAAGGCGGGAATCGCTGCCCAGGCGGCGCCGCCGAGCGCACCGGCGAACACCATCAGCGGCAAGATCCACGCGCTGTCGCCATCCTGGAAATACAGCGCGACACCGGTGGCGGCGATCGCGCCGAGGATGAACTGCCCTTCGGCGCCGATGTTCCACACGTTGGCGCGGTAGCCCACCGCCAGCCCGATGCCGATCAACATCAGCGGCGTCGCCTTCAGCAGCAGTTCGGACAAGGCATACACGTCGCGCACCGGGTTGATGAAGAAGACCTTGAAGCCCAATATAGGGTCCTTGCCCAGCGCGGCGAACAGCAGCAGGCTGGCGAGCAGGGTCAGCGCCACGGCGATCAGCGGCGACAGGTAGCGCATGCGCGCCGATGCGGACGGACGCGCTTCAAGTTTAAGCAACATGTTCAGTCTCCTTTGCCGGCATGCCGGCGGCGATGCCGCTGGCGTCTTCCCACATGCCGCTCATGCGCATGCCCACTTCTTCCACGTTGGTCAGATGGGTCGGCGTAGCCGGCGACAGCCTGCCACCGGCGATCACGGCGATGCGGTCGCAGATTTCAAACAGTTCGTCGAGTTCTTCCGAAATCACAAGGACGGCCACGCCGGCGCTGCGCAGGTCGAGCAGCGATTGCCGGATGAAGGCGGCGGCGCCGACATCGACACCCCACGTCGGCTGGGCGACGATCAGCATTTTCGGCCGCTGCATGATTTCACGCCCGACGATGAACTTTTGCAGGTTGCCGCCCGAGAGAGAACGCGCCGGCGCGTCCGGTCCGCCGCACTTGACGTTATAAAGTTCGATGCAGCGCTCGGCGAATTCGCGCATCGCGCCGAAGCGGATCAAACCTTTGCGCAGCAGGCCGCTGCCATGCGCCGTCAGCAGCGCGTTCTGCGCCAGCGTCATGCGCGGCACGGCGCCGCGCCCCAATCTCTCTTCCGGCACGAAGCACAGGCCGAGCAGGCGGCGCTGGCCGGACGCCATGCGCCCCGCCGCCACGCCGCACACCTTAATGGGGGCGCTGTCGGCCAGCGTCGTCTCGCCCGACAAGGCGGCCAGCAATTCCTGCTGGCCGTTGCCGGACACGCCGGCGATGCCGACGATCTCTCCGGCCCGGACGTCGAGCCCGATACCGGACAGGTCGACGCCGAAGGGATCGTCCGAAGCCAGCGACAGGTCTTCCACGAGCAGGCGCGTCTCTCCGGGCGCGGCCGATTCGCCACGCGTGCATTGCGGCAGGTCCTTGCCGATCATCAGGCGCGCCATCGATCTCAGGGTTTCCTGCGCCGGGATGCAGCCGCCGCTGACTTTACCGGCGCGCAGCACGGTCGCCTTGTGACACAGTTCCTGGATTTCATCGAGCTTGTGGCTGATGTACAGGATGCTGCAACCTTCGGCGGCCAGCTGGCGCAACGTCGTGAACAGCGTGCGCACCGCCTGCGGCGTCAGCACGGACGTCGGTTCGTCCATGATCAGCAGCTTCGGGTTTTGCAGCAGGCAGCGGATGATCTCGACGCGCTGGCGTTCTCCGACCGACAGGCCGTGCGTCAGCCGGTGCGGGTCGACCGGCAAGCCGTATTTTTCCGACACCCGCTCGATGCGGCGCGCCAGGTAGCCAAGGTCCGGCCGGCCCGGCAGCGACAAGGCCACGTTCTCGACCACCGTCAGCGTTTCGAACAGAGAGAAATGCTGGAACACCATGCCGATGCCGAGGCTGCGCGCATGCGCGGGACTGGCGACCTGTACCTGCTCCCCTTCCCAGTACATGTCGCCCGAAGTCTGCTGGGTGACACCATAGATGATCTTCATCAGCGTCGACTTGCCGGCGCCGTTTTCTCCGAGTACCGCGTGTATCTCACCCGGCATCACGCGCAGGTCGATGCCGTCGTTCGCCACCACCGACGGATAGACCTTGCGGATGCCGCGCAGCGCCAGGCGCGGGGTCTGGTTGATCTCATTCATGGATGGCCTCCACCCGGCCCGCCGGTGCGCCCGCGACCAACAATTGCAGATCCTCGGTGTAGCGCGCGGCCTGCTCGACGACGCAGCCGGCCAGTCCGGCCTGCAACAGAGTGCGGTCCAGGTTGCGGCCGATGAATACCAGCTTGCTGTTGCGCGCGGCCGCTCCCCATCCGTCGGCGGCGCGCAATTCCATCACGCGGTGCACCGCCTGCAACACGTAGCGGCGCTCGTCGCCGGCGATGTTCAGAATGCCTTTCAGGCGGAACAGGTCGTCGCCGTGTTCGGCCAGCAGTTGCGCCAGCCAGGCGTCGAGCAGCGGCTTGTCGAACGGCGCGTCGAAGGTGAACGAAACCGAGGCGACCGATGGGTCGTGCGCATGGCCGGCGATATACGTGTGTTCGGCGCCGTGCTCATGGTCGTGGTCGTGCGCGCAGGCGTCGTCGCAGACGTGATCGTGTTCATGACCGTGCTCGTGGTCGTGCCCATGTCCGTGATCTTCATCGTGATCGTCCAGGAAGAGCGGGTCGGCCACCAACGCCGACGACGACAGGAAGCCGCCGATACCGAGAATCTGGCTCAGGTCGACCTTGGCGTGGCTCGACCGCAGGATTTGCGCGCCCTGGTTGATGCCGCGGATGCGCTTTTCCAGCGCAGCGATGGCGGCATCGTCGACCAGGTCGGTCTTGTTGATGATGACGCGGTCGGCCGCGACGATCTGGTCGACCGCCTGGTTGTCCATGCCAACCAGGGTTGGGTCGCTCAGGTGGCTTTCGATGTGCAGCGCATCGACCAGCGTGACGACGCCGTCCAGGCAAACCTGGCGCGCGACATCGTTATCCATGAAGAAGGTCGCGGCCACCGGCGTCGGGTCGGCCAGGCCGCTGGTTTCGACCAGGATGTGGTCGAACTTGTCGGGACGCGCCAGCAGCGTTTGCAGGATGCGCACCAGGTCCGTCCGCACGTCGATGACGCAGCAGATGCAGCCGTTGGTCATCTGGTAAATCTCTTCGTCGGACGTCATGACCAGGTCCGAATCGACGTCGATCTCTCCGAATTCGTTTTCGATGACGGCGATCTTCAAGCCGTGCTTCTCGGTGAGAATGTAATTCAACAGCGTGGTCTTGCCCGAACCCAGGAAGCCGGTCAGGATCGTCACCGGCACCGGCTTGTCCACGCTGAGGTAGGTGCCGGGATTGTTGTTATGGGTGTTGTTGATCAGGTTCATGTTGTCTCCATCGGGGTTGTGGCAGGGGTAAGAATCGGGGCATGCGCCGCGCGTGGCGCATTGGACGCATTGGATGCAGCAGGCACGCCGGGGGTGTAGCGGTAGCGCGGCAAGCGCTCCGGCACCGGGTCGGCGCGGGTGTTGGTGCCGGCGGACGCCAGGGGCGCCGCGGGCGGAGAAGGTAATAATAAAAACTTGGGCATGCGAGCTCGCGGGTCGTCAACTTCACTGTCGGGCCGCCCGCGTTTGCAGGCGACGGCTGTACCAGTGAGCAATCTCCCGTCGCAGTCCCGGCATTGCGCCTTTTTCGGACCACAACTGATCGCTTCTACCCACTCAAGATGCTTGTATATTGTGCTCGCAGGCGATGCTGGCCTGCTTCAGTTATTCGGGTTTTCGATTGATATATCCACGAGCGCCAGGTCTGTCATCCGCCAGCGCCAGATTTATCATCCGCCAGCGCCAGCCTTGTCATTCCCGCGCAGGCGGGAATCCCATTGTGAGTCCAACACTACGCAAAAAATGGGATTCCCGCCTTCGCGGGAATGACAAGGCTACGGTCTGCGGCTTTAAAATAGCCGCGTGACGGCAGGCACTCGTACATTCTCCCCCGCTCTTCAACTGTACTCATTCGCCCTGATCCCTCCCCAGCGCTGCACCAGTCCCGCGTGCGGCACGTCGAACAGGTCCAGCGTGCGTCCCACCGTATGCGCGACGATGTCTTCGATCGTCTGCGGCCGGTTATAAAAGGCTGGCACCGGTGGGCAGACGATCGCGCCCAGTTCCGTCACCGCCGTCATGTTGCGCAAATGCGCGAGGTTGAGCGGGGTTTCGCGCGCCAATAACACCAATCTGCGCCGCTCCTTGAGCATCACGTCGGCCGCGCGCGTGACCAGGTTGTCGGCCAGCCCGTGCGCCACGGCGGCCAGGGTCCGCATCGAACACGGCGCGATGATCATGCCGTCGCACAGGAAGGAACCGCTGGCGATCGAGGCGCCGATATCTCGCACGTTGTGCACGACGTCGGCCAGCTCCTCGATTTCGCTTTTTCTCATGTCCAGTTCGTGCGTCGCCGTCAGCGCGCCGGAAGCCGACATCACCAGGTGGCTTTCCCAGTCGTCGAGCTGGGACAGGACCTGCAACATGCGGATGCCGTAGACGGCGCCGCTGGCGCCGGTAATGGCAATGACGAGGCGTTTTTTCATGTTCATATGGCACACACCGCGTCGGACGCGGCCAGTTGGATGGCTTGCTTGGCATTCTCGATGCGCGACTCGGGCAGCAGCGCCACGCCGTTTTTGACGGCCGTCATTTCAGCCATGATGGAAATCGCGATTTCGGCCGGCGTCTTGCTGCCGATGTACAGGCCGATCGGCCCGTGCAGCTTGCCGATCTGCGCCGCGCTGACGTCGAACAGTTGCAGCCTTTCCCTGCGCCGCGCATTGTTGTGGCGCGAACCGATCGCGCCGACATAGAAGGCGTCGCTGCGCAAGGCTTCGATCAGCGCCAGGTCGTCCAGCTTCGGATCGTGCGTCAGCGCGATGACGGCGCTGTGGCCGTCGAGCTTCATGTCGATCGCCATGTCGTCCGGCATCGCGTGCACCAGGTCGACGCCCTCCACTTGCCATCCATCGCGGTATTCTTCGCGCGGGTCGCAGACGGTGACGTGGTAATCCATGCCGACGGCGATCTGGGCCAGGAAGCGGGACAGCTGGCCGGCGCCGATGATCAACAGGCGCCAGCGCGGGCCGTGGATCGTCGTCATCGCCGTGGCCGACACTTGCAGGTTCATGCCGGGCCGCGCGGGACCCAGCGTGACGGCGCCGCTGACCAGGTCGAGCCTGCGCGCCACCAGTTCGTGGCGCGCCAGCCGTTTTAGTAATTCATCGATGCGGCTGCTGCCGCCGAGCGGCTCGATCGCCAGCTCGATGGTGCCGCCGCACGGCAGTCCGAAGCGGTGCGCCTCGTCCGCGCTGATGCCGTAGGTGACCAGGTGCGGCCTGGTATCGACGATGCCTTCGCGCCGCACGCGCTCGATCAGGTCGTCCTCGATGCAGCCGCCGGACACCGAGCCGACTACGCGGCCGTCTTCGCAAATCGCGAGCATCGCGCCTTCCGGCCTGGGGCTGGAACCCCAGGTTTTAATCACCGTCACCAGTTCGCAGCGGCGGCCCGCTTCGATCCATGCCGCGCACGAGGTCAATACTTCGAGATTGATGCTGTCCATGATGTTTTACCTCTTCTGCTTGCGTTGTTTCACGCGGCTTTCGCCGGCTTGTCGATCGTCTCGGCCGGGGCCTGGCGGCGGCTGGCGCTGTTGAAGAGTAAATTCAGCAGCACGGCCGAGAAGGTGCCGAGCAGGATGCCGTTTTCCATGAAGCGCGCCAGCAGTGGCGGCAGCTTGGCAAAGAAGGTGCCGGCCATCAGCGGAATCATCCCGAGCGCGACGCTGACGGCGACGACATACAAATTCTTGCCGTTGCCGTGGAAATCGGCGCGCGCCAAAATCTTGATGCCGCTGGCGGCGACCATGCCGAACATGACCAGCGCCGCGCCGCCCAATACGTACGGCGGAATCGACGCGGCCATGAAGGCGAGTTTCGGCAGGCAGCCAAGGACGACGAGGATGGCGCCGGCCGCGACGCACACCCAGCGGCTGCGCACGCCGGTGACCTGCACCAGGCCGATGTTCTGCGAATACGAGGTGTATGTAAAAGTGCCGAAGATGCCGCCGATGATGTTACCGAAGCCGTCGGCGCGCAGGCCGCGCGCCAAGTCGTCCTGCGTCACCGGGTGCTCGGTGATCTCGCCCAGCGCCAGGAACAGGCCGGTCGATTCGATCATCATGACGATCATCACGATCGACAGCGTGACCATCGACATCGGATCGAAAGTGGGCCAGCCGAAGTGGAATGGCGTGACGAGGTTGAACCAGTGTTCATTCTCGATGCCTTGCAGGCTGACCTTGCCCAGCACGATGGCGACGATGAAGCCGGTCACGATGCCGATCAGGACCGAGACGTTGGCGATGAAGCCGCGTCCCAGCGCGCTCACCAGCAGCACCACCAGCAGCACGCCGCCGGCGATGGCGAGATGCAGCGGCACACCGTAGTTCGGATTCGGCACCGGGCCGGACGGGCCGGCGACGGTCGGCTGGCCGCCGGCCGCCCAGTTGATGCCGACGCGCAGCAGGGAGATGCCGATCACCAGCACCACGGTGCCCGTCACCACCGGAGGAAACAGGCGCACCAGGCCACTCATGTAGGGCGCGGCGACGATGGTGAAGACGCCGGACGCGATCACCGCGCCGAATACCGCCGTCAAGCCCAGTTGCGGGTTGGTGCCGGTAGCGATGATGGGAGCGATCGCCGTGAACGCCACTCCCATCATCACCGGCAAGCGGATGCCGACATTGCCCAGTCCCATGCACTGCAGGATCGTGACCAGGCCGCAGCAAAACAGGTCGGCGCTGATCAGGAAGGCCAGTTCTTCTTTCGGCAGGTGCAGCGCACCGCCGACAATCAGCGGCACGGCGATCGCCCCCGCGTACATCACCAAGACATGCTGCAAACCCAGCAGGCATAAGACGCCCTTGGGTAACATCTGATCAACGGAATGCAATTGCGCGGAGCTGGTCATGCGGTCCTCCAGTTGGGATATCTGAAATCGCTGCACTGATTGGGCGCCGGGATCGCGCATTGTCATTCCCTCCCATGCCTTGCGTGCCTCACGCGTGCAATGGGGTTCCCGCCTGCGCGGGAACGACAGTGTTATCGCTGGTCGAGACGTCCTCTGTTACGCCGTGAAATTGAGCGGCGTGCTGCGCTGGCGCTTGCCGGTCAGCGCGAACAGCGCGTTGGCGATCGCCGGCGTGACGGCGGGGTTCGACAATTCGCCTACGCCGCTCGGCTTGTTGACATCGCCTTCCAGTATCGTGATGTCGATCTGCGGCATGTCGGACATGCGCATTACCGGGTAATCACCGAAATTCGATTGCACCACGCGGCCCTTTTCGATATCGAGCTTGTCGTACAGCGCATGGCCGAGGCCCCACATGATGCCGCCATATAACTGCTCGCGCACGCTGCCCGGGTGCACTGCGAGACCGCAGTCGGCGACGCAGGTGATGCGGCGGATCTCGACCTGTTCTCCGACCTTTTCCAGTTCGGCGACGATCGCGATATAACTGTTGTAGCCCTGGTTCGTCGCCACGCCGAGCGCGCGTCCCGCCGCCAGCGGCTTGCCCCAGCCGGCCTTGGCCGCAGCCATTTCCAGCACGGCGACATGGCGCGGACGGTCCTTCATGTTCGCCGTGCGGAAAGCGAGGCTGTCCTTGCCGGCCGCGTGCGCCAGTTCATCCATAAAACTCTCGACGGCGAACACGTTCGGAATAAAACTGACGGCGCGGTACCAGCCGGTCGGCACACCCGTTTCATGGCGCGCCCACGCGATGTCGACATGCGGCGGCTTGTAGGCGAAATCCCAGATCGAGATCGCTTCCGTCGTGCTGTAATCCATCTTGTCCTTGCGCTCGTCGTAGCCGGGTTCCCATTCCTCCGGCGACGCGGGAGACACGGCACGCACCTGCAAGGCGGTCAGGTTGCCCTGCGCATCGAGCGCACCGGCCAATTTGTGGTAGCTGGCGGCGTGATAAAACAGCGCGCGCATCTCGTCTTCCCTGCTGTACATCAGCTTGACCGGCCGGCCGCTGGCCTTGGCGAGATAGGCACCTTCGAGCAGCCAGTGGCGCGATTCGCGCGCGCCGAAACTGCCGCCGCCGGTCAGTTCATTGAGTGCCACGTGCGCCGTGTCGATGCCGGCGACTTCCTTCGCGGCCAGTTCGACATTGCTCGGCACCTGCAAGCCGCCCCAGAAGGTGGCGATGCCATCCTTGATCTCGACCACGACGCACTGCGGTTCCAGCGGATTGGGCACCTTGTACGGCATCGTGTATTCGGCGCTGAGCGTGCGCGCGGCCTGCGTCAACGCCAGCGGCGCGTCGCCGGCATTGACGGTGCGCACCAGCGCCACGTCGGGCTGCGCCAAAAAGGCGGCCTGGCGCGCCGGCAGGTCGGCGCTGTTGAAACTCGCCAGCTTGCCCTCGTTCCACTGCACCTTCAATGCATCTCGCCCCTTCTTCGCGGCCCAATAGGTGTCGGCCAGCACGGCGACGCCTTCCTGGTTACCGCCCAGCAGGCCGGGCGCCGACGCTGGCACTTTGATCACCTGGCGCACGCCGGCGATCCTCAACGCCGCTTTCGGATCGAAGGTCTTGACGCGCCCGCCGACCACCGGCGAACGCAGGATCACGGCCACCAGCATGCCGGGACGCTTGACGTCGATGCCGTACTGCTGTTTCCCGGTGACCTTGGCGCGCGCGTCGAGCTTCTGTTTCAGCTTGCCGATCAATTTGAAATCTTTCGGGTCCTTCAGCATGATCTCTTTCGGCGGCGTCAGTTTCGCCGCCTCGTCGGCCAGCGCGCCGTAGCTGAACTTGCGGCCGCTGGCCGCGTGTATTACCTGTCCGCGCTCGGCGCGGCAGCTCGCCGCCGGCACCTGCCAGCGCGCGGCGGCGGCGTCGACCAGCATCATGCGCGCGCTGGCGCCAGCCTTGCGCAGCGTTTCATATTCCAGCATCACGCTGGTGCTGCCGCCGGTGGAAAACACATGCCATTGCGGGTGGATGTAATCCTTGAAAAACGGGTGTTCGG
The DNA here is from genome assembly GCA_040389645.1 of Pseudomonadota bacterium. Classification (GTDB taxonomy): domain Bacteria; phylum Pseudomonadota; class Gammaproteobacteria; order Burkholderiales; family Burkholderiaceae_D; genus Rugamonas. Next base: position 139,261 of record JAZJZT010000004.1, read on the forward strand.
GCGTGACGATTTCGACCTGCGACAAGTCCACTTCCAGTTCCTCGGCCAGCATCAGGCCGAGCGAAGTGCGCGTGCCGGTGCCGGAATCGTGCTTGTGCACCACCAGCTTGATGCTGTCGTCCGGGAAGATGCGCACCCAGGCGTTCGGGCTGAGCGACGCGGAGGACGCGGATGCAGTCCCGGTCCCGGCGGCAGCCGGCGCGGATGCTCCGGCCGCCATCGCGCCGGGGACAATAAAACCGACCGCCAGGCCGGCGCCGAGCACGCCGGCCGTTTTCAGGAAGGCGCGGCGCGCCGGTTGCGCGGCATCGGTCGCCGCTTGCAATTTCATGTTCGACATGGCGGCGCTCACTTGGTGGCCGCCGCAACGCTGTGGATCGCGCGCCGGATCTTGTCATAGGTGCCGCAGCGGCAGATATTGCCCGACATGGCATTCGTGATGTCCTGGTCGGTCGGGTGCGGCGTCTGCGCCAGCAAGGCGGCGGCCGACATTAACTGGCCGGACTGGCAGTAACCGCACTGCGGCACGTCTTCGGCTATCCACGCCTGCTGCAGCGGGTGTTCTCCTTTTGGAGAAAGGCCCTCGATCGTCGTCACCTTGTGGCCAGCGCAGGCCGACAGCGGCGTGCTGCACGAGCGGACCGGCGCGCCGTCCAGGTGCACGGTGCAGGCGCCGCACAGCGCCGCGCCGCAACCGAACTTGGTACCGGTCAGTTCCAGGTGTTCGCGCAAGACCCACAACAGCGGGGTGTCGGGCTCGGCCCGCACTTGCCGCACCTTGCCGTTGACGTTTACGTTGACCATTTTATTTTCTCCCGCGGGCTGAATTCGATGTTGAAAGTATGCGTAGCGTCGAATTATTTGTACAATATATTCTTGAGCCACCATTGATATCGATAGGATATGGATCTGCGACTGCTGCGTTACTTTTCCGTGCTGGCCGAAGAATTGCACTTCGGCCGCGCCGCGGCCCGGCTGCACATGTCGCAGCCGCCGCTGAGCCAGCAGATCCGCCTGCTGGAAAACGAACTGGGCACGCCGCTGTTCCTGCGCACGCAGCGCCGCGTCGAACTGACTGCGGCCGGCGTCGCGCTGAAAAGCCAGGCGAGTCTGGTGTTTGCGCAGATGGAACGCGCGATCGACATGACGAGACAGGCCGGGCGCGGCCAGCTCGGCACGCTGGAAATCGGCATGATCAGTTCCGTCATGGTCGGCATCCTGCCGCAGGGCTTGCGCCTGTTCCAGGACCGTTATCCGGATGTCAAGTGGACGCTGCACGAAATGGCGCCGGCGGCGCAACTGGCGGCATTGAAGGAAGGCCGCATCGACCTGTGTTTTTATCGCACCGCGCAGGCCGACGCGCAGTTGGCCAGCGAAGCGCTGTCCACCGAAGCGATCGCCGTTGTATTGCCGCGACACCACGCGCTGGCGCGCCGCCAGCGCCTGCCGTTGGCGCAACTGGCCGAGGAACCGTTCATTTTCTTTAAACTCGACAGCTCGCAATTCGCGCGCCATTTATATCAATGCTGTATCGAAGCCGGTTTTACGCCGCGCATCTATCAGCAGGTGGTCGAAGTGCAAACGATGCTCAGCCTGGTCGGCGCCGGGCTGGGTATCGCGCTGGTGCCGGCGTCGACGATCCAGTTCGGCCATGGCGGCGTGGTCTACCGCCCGCTGGCCGCGCCGGCGCCGCTGACCACCTTGTACGCAACGTACCGCAAGCAAGACCCGTCGCCGGTATTGCAAGTGTTTTTGTCCACCATGCGCGAACTGGCCGGGCAAGCTTGAACTGCGCCGGCTGGCCTTCCTTCCGCGGCGGACGGCGCTGAATACGCCTATCCTGCCCCATATTTGATCTGCTTCGTTGCTAACGATGACGATATCCGCGCCAAGTCATCAAGCTGTCATCGTTTTCATGCTAGAATTTTCTATAGCGCAACAAGTAGAGACATTATGAAAACTTTTACCACCTCCGTAATCATTTTTTATCTGTTCTACGTGTTGAACGGATTCCTCGCGACCCGTCACGCCCAGAATGCAAGCCTCGCTTGCACAGGTAGCGCCGTGGCCGAAGCCGGGGCGCGCGACGCCACCGGCGGCAATTGCAAGCGCCCTGCGACGATCATCGCCCACCAAGCGCAGGGTTTGCCCGCCCGCTGATAGATTTATTTTCAGCAAGTTTTGCTTTTTAGCCATACTTATAAGCTGCCGTCAGCTTAAATGGCGCGGTTATTACAATTCGATAGTTTTCACTAATTGCTAATAGGACATAATAGTTACAAGTACTGTCCTAACATCCGGCAAGGGGAATTATCGTGGCTCAATATCAACAATGTGCGTGGCGCCGCCTGTCGGCGGTGACGCTGTTGGGGCTGTGTCCCTTGCTGGCGCAGGCCGAAGTGCGGGTCATCGACAGCGCGATGCAGTCGCCGCTGGCGCTCGAGGCGCCACAATTGACGCTGGCCGAAGCGGACTTGCTGCTGCCGGCGAATCCCGCCATGCAGGCGCAAGTCACCGCAGAACAACCGGACGCGCCGCCCGGCGTTGAACTGGCGGGGTCCGCCACCGGGCTGATCGTGCTGGGCGTCATCGCACTGGCCAGCCGCAGCCGCAAAAAGAACGGGCAAGGCCGCTCGCTGCGCAGCGCCCTGAGCGACGCCGATCCGGCCGTCGCGCTACTCTAAACCAATACCATTAGCCGGCCGGATCGCATCGGCCGGCCCAATCGCATTAGCCAGGCGGATCGCACAATCGGCTGACGGCATCAATCAGCGCGCGGCGCGCCGGTCTTGGCGTGCGTGCGGCGCTGCGCATGATAGATGCCGGTATGCCCCGAAAATAAATAGGCGACCACGCAAGCCAGTCCCGCATAGGGTCCGATCTGCGGCCCGAACAGCTCGATCGCCATCACCGTCGACGCGATCGGCGTATTCGCCGCGCCGGCGAACACGGCGACAAATCCCAGTCCGGCCAGCATCGCGAACGGCAACTGCAGCAGCGGCGCCAGCGCATTGCCGAGCGTGGCGCCTATATAAAACAGCGGCGTCACCTCTCCGCCCTTGAAGCCGCTGCCCAGTGACGCGACGGTAAACGCGAACTTGCCGAACCAGTCCCACGGCGCCAGCGGTTTTATAAATGCGTCGGCGATGACGGGGATACCCAGGCCGATATAGCGCTCGGTCCCGATCGCCCACACCGCCAGCGCCACCAGCGCGCCGCCCAGCAGCGGTCGCAGCGGCGCATAAGAGATGTGGCGCTTCATGAAGGCGGAGGCGGCGTGCGTGGCGCGCGCGAACAGCATGCCGGCCAGGCCGAAGGCAATGCCGGCCGCCATCACAGCGGCCAGCGACCACGGCGTCAGTGGTACAAGGGCGCCAGCAGCGTAATGCAGGTGGTGCACGCCCCAGGCCACTCCCACCTGGTCGGCGACGATCGCCGCCAGCATGCAGGGAAAGATAGCGTCGTAGCGCATGCGGCCCACTGCCAGCACTTCCAATCCGAAGATGGCGCCGGCCAGCGGCGTGCCGAACACGGAAGAAAAGCCGGCGCTGATGCCGGCCATCAGCAGGATGCGGCGGTCGTCGTGGCGCAGGCGGAACACGTGGGTCAGCTGGTCGGCCAGCGCGCCGCCCATCTGCACGGCCGTGCCTTCCCGCCCAACCGAGGCGCCGAACAGGTGCGAGACGACGGTCGCGCCCAGCACCAGAGGCACCAGGCGCAACGGCACGACCTGTTTCGGATCGTGAATTTCATCGATCAGCAAATTATTGCCGGCTTCCACGGCGCGGCCGAAGCGCAGATAAATCCAGCCGACGGCGAAGCCGGCCAGCGGCAGCAGCCAGATGATCCACGGGTGCGCCTGGCGCCAGGCCGTCGCCGCGTCCAGAGAAAACAGGAAGAAGGCCGACGCGCTGCCGGCCAGCGCGGCGACCAGGCTGGCGATCACGCACCATTTGGCCAGGTAAGGAAGAGGTTTTATCAAGGTCGCGCCATCGTAGCAAATAGGACAAGGAGGAGCAAGCGCCGGTATCGACAATCAATGGTGGTGTGCGCCGCCCCGCTTGACGTCCATAGCATGGCCCTCGTGCGCGGGGTCGGCCGGCACGACCGGCGTGGCGGGCGTGTCCGGCGCGCGCGGTGCCGGCGGCAATTCTCCGCTCCATTCGCGCGCCAGCGTGCCGGGTGGGTGTTTGTACCAGCCCGGGTCCTTGTAGTCGCCGCGCGGCTGCCCTGCCCGCACCTTCAGCATCGTAAACATGCCGCCCATGTCGATGCCACCGAACGGCCCTTCTCCCGTCATCATCGGCAGCGTGTTTTCCGGCAGCGGCATGCGCATATCTCCCATCGCGCCGCCGTTCTCTCCCATCACCATGTAGTCGGGCACCAGCCGGTTGATCTTCTCGGCCACGCCGCTATGGTCGACGCCGATCATCGTCGGCACCGCGTGTCCCATCGCATTCATCGTGTGATGCGATTTGTGGCAGTGGAAGGCCCAGTCGCCCGGATTGTCGGCGATGAATTCGATCGCGCGCATCTGGCCGACGGCGATGTCGGTCGTCACTTCCGGCCAGCGCGCCGACGGCCGCACCCAACCGCCGTCGGTGCCGGTGACTTCGAAGCGGTGGCCGTGCAGGTGGATCGGGTGATTCGTCATCGTCAGGTTGCCGGCGCGGATGCGGACCCGGTCGCCCTGGCGCACCACCATCGGGTCGATGGCGGGGAAAGCGCGGCTGTTAAAAGTCCACAGATTAAAATCGAGCATGGTGTTGATCTTCGGCGTGTAGCTGCCCGGCTCGATGTCGTAGGCATTGAGCAGGAAGACGAAGTCGCGGTCGACCGCGTGCTGCGCCGGGTCTTTCGGGTGCGTGACCCAGAAGCCCATCATGCCCATCGCCATCTGCGCCATTTCGTCGGCGTGTGGGTGGTACATGAAGGTGCCGGCGTGGCGCGCGACGAATTCGTAGACAAACGTCTTGCCCGGATCGATACCGGGTTGCGTCACGCCGGTCACGCCATCCATCCCGCACGGCAGGATCTGGCCGTGCCAGTGCACGCTCGTATGCTCGGGCAGTTTATTCGTGACGAAAACGCGCACGCGGTCGCCCTCAACCACTTCAATGGTCGGCCCCGGACTCTGGCCGTTGTAACCCCATAAATTCGCCTTCATGCCGGGCGCGATTTCGCGCACCACCGGTTCGGCCACCAGGTGGAATTCCTTGACGCCGTCCTTCATGCGCCAGGGCAGCGTCCAGCCGTTCAGCGTGACGACCGGGTTATACGGCCGGCCGTTGGGCGGCACCAGCGGCGCGGCGGTGGCGGCCGACCCTTGCAGCGGCGCTTCCGGCAGCGTTGCGGCGCCAGCCTTGCTGACCAGGCCAGCGCCCAGCAGCGCGGCGCCGCCCAGGAATGATCTGCGGTTGCTCATTTCGATGCTCCATTCGTTACGGTGGTGTCGGTGGTGTCAGTGGCGGCAGCATCGGCGCGGGCGTTGACGCTGATGCTGGTGTGGGCGTTGACGCTGGCGTTGGCATTGATACTGGCATTGGCATTGGCGTTGGTGGACAGCCTGCCACCGAGCGCCGTTTCCAGGTTCGTCTGCGCGATCCAGAATTCCCGCAGTGCGTCGATATAGGCGTTGACGGCGGCCGACTGCGCGCGCGAATCGGCCAGCAGTTCGAACACGCTTAGCAGCATGCCGTTATAGCGCAGCAGGGTTTCTTCCGATATCTGGCGCCGCAGCGGGATCACGCTGTCGCGGTAGTGGCGCGCCAGTTCGTAGGCGTCGCGATAATCCCGGTAACTGTCGCGCGCTTCGCTGCGGGCGTTGGTCACGGTTTCGGCCAGCCGGTTCACCGACTGCATGTACACGGCTTCGGCTCGCGCCACGCGTGCCGAGCCCCAGTCGAACAGCGGGATTTCAAGTGTGAACTGGTAGCCGCGCGCGCCGGGCTGGCCGCTGGCGCTCTCGCGCACTGCCGCCAGCTCCAGCACATTGATGAAACGCGTGGCCCGGTTCAGGCCGAGCGACGACGCGGTGTGCCGCGCATCGAGCGTGGCGGCGCGGATGTCGAGCCGCTGATCGATCGCGGCCTGCTCGACATCCTGCAAAGCCTGCGGCGCGGCGGGCAGCTCCGGCAGGTGCGGCGGCAACCGGTAGGCGATATCGGCGCCGTCCAGCCCCATCAGGCGCGTGAGTTTTTCGCGCGCGGCGCCGACCTGCCGCCGCGCGCGCGCCGCGTCGGCCAGCGCTTCGGCGTGATACGCCTGTTCGCGCGCCATATCGAGCTTGCTCCAGTTGCCGGCCCGCTGCATGCGCCGGCCCAGCTCCGCGCCCGCTTCGGCGGCGTCGCCGACCTGCTGCGCATATTCCATCCCTTGCGCCGCCGCCACCGCTTCGTAATATGCGCGGCGTGTGTCGGCGGCCACCTGTAGCGCCGCGCCGGCCACCGTCAGTTTCACCTGTTCGAAACGCTCCGCTTCGATGCGGGCCGCCAGCGGCAAGGTGATCAGATTGACGAAGTTGAAGGCCAGCGTGCGTTCGATGGCGACGTCGCCGCCACCATGCGTGCGCTTGAAACCGAAGGCCGGATTTTGCAGGCGCCCTGCCTGCACCAGATCCGCTTCGGCGATGCCGAGCGACCAGTAATTTGCCTGCAGGCCGCGGTTGTTCAATAACGCGATGTGGACGGCATCGTCGGCCGATAGCGGTTGCTGCAGTTTTTGATGCAGCAGTTCGGCCAGCGCGCGCCGGTCGTCGTCGCTGCGCAGCATCTTGCCTTCCAGGCCGGTGCGCTCGCGCGTGGCCTGCGCAACGGCGCTGAAACCGCTGTCGCCCGAAAACGACGCGCAGCCTCCCAGCAGCAATGGCAGGCAGGCCGCCACCGCGAATCGATGCAGATAGCTCATGGGTGAACCTTGTATTTAGGATGTTTCAATGGATAGAAACAGCGTCCGCACGCGCGGGCGCTGCAAGCCTGGCTAGACGCGGGTGGCTTGCGGGGGACGTTCGGGGTGCGCCAGGTCGACCTTGGCGATGCAATGGGAATAGCCGGCAACAGGCTGCGAGGCCGGCGGCAAGGCTGGCACGCCGATGATGATCGACGGTGCGAGCGGCGCGCCGGCGCAACAGGCGCCGGCCGTGCCGCATTTGGCGGCGCCATGCGCGCCATCGTGTGTGCCGTCATGGCCGCCACCATGCGCGGCGTCGCCGTGGATCGTAGCGACGGTGTCGCTTGCGGCGCCGTCCTCGCTTGCGGCGGCGCGCAGCATCGCCGCGTGGTCGTGCCCGGCCGGCATCGCTTGCGCCGCCGCCGTGGCCGTGACCGGGCCGCACAGCAGCATGCTGGCCGAGGCGAATCCCTGCAAGGGAAGCGCCAGCAGCATCAGCCAGACAACGAGGGTTCGGAACGCGACATTCATCGGCGGCATATTAGCACAGGGCGTAGCGGCCGCGCTCCCGGGCGGGAGCGGCGTCCGGCAAAAACCGGCGGCGATAACCGGCCTTATCTTGCCTATAATGAGGCGGCACAGATCAGGATGGCCACAATAATGAAACCGCAAATCCAGGCGTTCTACGATCCCGCCACATCGACCGTCACCTATGTCGTCCATGAAGCCGACGGCACCGAGTGCGCGATCATCGATTCGGTGCTGGACTACGATCACAAGTCGGGCCGCACGTCGACCGGTTCCGCCGACCGTGTGGCGCAGTTCGTGCGCGCGCACCGGCTGCGCGTCACGTGGCTGCTGGAGACGCACGCGCATGCCGACCACCTGTCGGCGGCGCCCTATCTCCAGGCGCAACTGGGCGGGCGGATCGGCATCGGCGCGGCGATTTGCAGCGTGCAGCAGGCATTTTCCGCCATCTTCAACCTGCAACCGGCCGCGCCGCAGGACGGTTCGCAATTCGACCACCTGTTCGCGCCGGACGAGGTATTCGCGATCGGCCGCCTGCGGGCGCGCGCCCTGCACGTGCCGGGCCACACGCCGGCCGACATGGCGTACCAGGTGGATGACGCGGTATTTGTCGGCGACACGCTGTTCATGCCGGACGTCGGCAGCGCGCGCTGCGACTTCCCGGGCGGCAGCGCCAGCATGCTGTACCGGTCGGCGCAACGCTTGCTGTCGCTGGCGCCGGAAACGCGCCTGTTCATGTGCCACGATTATCCGCCGGCCCGGCGCGAGGCGCACTGGGAAGTGAACGTGGCCGAGCAGCGCGCGCACAATATCCACCTGCGCGCCGGCATCGGCGAGCAGGAATTCGTCGCCATGCGCACGCGGCGCGACGCCACGCTGGGCATGCCTGCCCTGCTGCTGCCGGCGATCCAGGTCAACATCAACGCCGGGCAATTGCCCGCGCCGGAAGACAATGGCGTGCGCTACCTGAAGATTCCGATGAACGCGCTCTGAACAGGCGGCGGGCGCGGTGGCCGCGCTGACGGCGGAGATACATGGAGGATGACAGATGCACGCGTGCCGGCAAAACTGCTGCGGGGTGCGGTAAAAACGTGTAAATTTGCAAACTTGCACATATCTTAATCATGCCTTGAAGGAACACCATGCCGAAGCTGCATCCCCTGATCGCCTGCCTGCTGACCGTTTGCGCAGGCGCGCCCGCGCTGGCTAACGAGCCGGCCGCGCTGGCCGGCCTGAAAAGCGCGCAATCCGGCGAGCGTCTCGGACTGTTGCCGGCCGAAGGTTTTCGCCTGAGCAGCGGCAAGTGCGGCGACTGTTCTACGCTGAAGCAGGGCTTGTGGTACTTCCAGGATGAAGTGCTGGCCGTGCCGCAGGCGTCGCAGAAGGTGGCAGGCTATGGCAACACTGCCGACATGGTGCGCGACGTGCGCGACTGGGCCGCCACCGGCGCCGCCGGGGAACTTGCCTATCCGGGCCTGGTGTGGCTGGGCGCGCCGCAAATCCTGGACGACGCGGCCATCCTGCCGGACGGTGCGCAACTGCGCGCGTCCGACGGCACTGTATCCGGCTTCCGCACCGTGCCGAAGATCGCCAGCAACCGCTCGTACTGGAACGAACGCTCGGCCGCCTTCTTCGCGCAGCGGCCGGTGCGCATGCGCGGCACCTTCACGCAGCAGGACGGCAAATCCGCCTTCGTCGCGCGCACCGTCTGGCCGAAGGATTTCAGGATCGACCAGGACAAGCTGGCGGCACGGCCGCTGGCGTCCGGCGAAACGCTGGCCTCCTTCGTGCGCGAAGCCGGCGGCGGCGCGGCAAGCCCGTTCGCCACGCGCCTGCTGTGGGAACGGACGCCGGGCCAATCGCGCCAGTGGCAGGACAAGCCCGCCATCGGCATCATGCTGAACGGCGCGCAGGGTGACGACGATGAAGCGTACGGCGGCCACTTCGCCATCGCCACCGGCAAAGTCGGCAAGCACGGCGAATGGGCCGACTGGTTAGTGAATAATTTCTACAATCTTGATTCGTTCAGCGAAAAAGGGATTATTGCCGCACCGGTGCCGATGGATAACTACCTGATGGATTTGAACAGCGGCCAGCAATACTACCGCCCGTCCTACATGCTGGTGGCCGTGCTGAACAACCCGCGCACGGCGGCGGCCTACCAGGGCGGCGTGCAGCGCGTGTTCAACCATTTTTACCGGCACGATTTCAGCTACCGGCACGCCGCGTCGAACTGCGCGGGCATCAGCGTCGATGTCTTCAAGGGGCTCGGCTGGAACATTCCCGAGCGCGGGCCGACCGGCAACGTCAAGGCGCTCGGCGCCTACGCCTATCTGTCGGCCAAGGATGGCAGCCTGGCGAGCGGGCGCAAGATCTACGATTACCTGACGGAAGAACAAATCCGGCTGTATCCGGCCGTCGCGTTCGAGGCGGCGGGCAACGATTTATTACACCTGCTTGGCGCGGGGCCGGGCCAGGCGCGCACGCTGAGCGGCTTCGAACGGCAGTTGCAAAGCGATGTCGAGGCGCTGGTACTGGTGCGCATCCCGCAAATCCCGTCGAGCCGCGCGATGGGTTCGAGCCCGGTGTTCTCGTTCGATGAATTCATGGCGCGCGCGCCGGCCGACCGGGCCGACTGGAAGATCGTGCCGGTCGATGCGCGCCCGTTCCCCGCTGCCTTGCGCGACAGCAGCGTCGTCGCCGAGCCGGCGCCCGGCCCGGTGCCGCTGCCGGTGGCCGGCATCGCCGCTGGCGGTGTGCTCGGCATCGCGTCCCTGATCCGCCGGCGCAGAAAGCGCGCCTGACGCGATATTTAAAATCAAATGCGCCCCTGAGTTCAGACCCACGGAACTCGGGCGTCCCGTCGGACCCTAGTGCCGTTAAATTAAGCCACCGACCGTAGAGTTGTCATTCCCGCGCAGGCGCACTAGTGTCCGGAATAATTTGATTGACATGTAAAG
>JAZJZT010000005.1:0-81263 GCA_040389645.1 Pseudomonadota bacterium
TTCGGAACCAATGTCTGCCGGTATCTGTTCTACTTTAAGTTTTTCGCCAGCGACAACTTTGTATTGCTTGCCACCGGTTTTTATGACCGCGTACATGATTTGAAACCTCATCAAATGTTAAAAGAATTCTCCACTGCGCACCGCAGGAAAAGCTATGAGGAACCGGGAGAACTGGCGATTATACACGGACTGGAATTTTGCGTCAAAAACTTTACAGCGCGGCTTTTGTCGTGGTATGTCGGTCCGGCGCGGCGGGCGGCCCGCCTTGCCGGAATCGCCACCGGGTACAGGCCATGACGTATAATCGCGGCACCTAATCCTCGTCCTTGCAGGTTCGCCTTGTCTGCCGCTACCCAAAACGCTACCCAAAACAATATCGCCCACACGATCGCCGCCGACATGGACGCGGTCAACCTGGTGATCCGCCAGCGTCTGCACTCCGAAGTGCCGCTGGTGAACCAGATCGCGGAATACATCATCAGCGCCGGCGGCAAGCGCATCCGCCCGGTGCTCGTGCTGCTGGTCGCCAACGCCTATTCCTACCGCGGCGTGGCGCACCACGAACTGGCCGCCGTGGTCGAATTCATCCACACCGCGACCCTGCTGCACGACGACGTCGTCGACGAATCGTCGCTGCGGCGCGGCCGAGCCACCGCCAATGCGCTGTTCGGCAATGCGGCATCGGTGCTGGTCGGCGACTTTTTATATTCGCGCGCGTTCCAGATGATGGTCTCGCTCGACAGCATGCGCGTCATGCAGATCCTGTCCGACGCCACCAACGTCATCGCCGAGGGTGAAGTGTTGCAACTGCTGAACATGCACGACCCGGATGTCAGCCAGGAACGCTACCTGCAGGTGATCCGCTCGAAGACGGCGAAACTGTTCGAAGCGGCGGCCGAACTGGGCGCGCTGATCTCGGGCGCGACCGATGCGCAGATCGCCGCCGCCGGAGAATACGGCCGCTCGCTGGGCACGGCGTTCCAGCTGATCGACGATGTGCTTGACTACGCCGGCGACGCCGCCGAAATTGGCAAGAATGTCGGCGACGACCTGCGCGAAGGCAAGCCGACCTTGCCTCTGATCTACCTGATGGAAAACGGGACCGAGGAACAGCGCCAGCTGGTGCGTTCCTGCATCGAGAATGGCGACGAGCAGCATTTCGATACGATCCTGTCTGCCATCACCAGCAGCGGCGCACTCGATTACACGCGCGGCGAAGCGCAAACAGCGGCGCGCCGCGCCACCGCCGCGATCGCAGACCTACCCGACAGCGTCTATAAAGAGTCGCTCTTGCAACTGGCCCGCTTTGCCGTAGATCGCACGCACTGACAGGGAAAAAACCGGGGACAGACCACGTTTTTCGAGCAATGTTTCTCGAAAAACGTGGACTCGGCGTCCCCGTCTTTCCCCGGTTTTTTTATAAAATTTCTTGTACCAGCACCGGCGGACGACACAGGCGTACGCCCTTCTCCGTCACGACGAACGGCCGGTTGATCAATGCCGGGTGGGCGATCATCGCATCAAGCAGTGCGCTGTCCGGCAGCGCCGCGTCGGCCAGCCCGAGTTCGTCGTACACATCTCCCTTGTCGCGCATGGCGCCGCGCACGCTCAATCCCGCCCTGGCGATCATGTCCTGCAATACGTCGCGCGATGGCGGATTCTGTACGTAATCGATGATCTCCGGCTCGACGCCCGATTCCCGTATCAGCGCCAGCGCGCCGCGCGAATTGCTGCAACTATTGTTGTGATAAATCGTGATACTCATGGTGTTTCCTTTGGGGTGCAGACCGGCGCGCAGGGCGCGCCGCCGCAACAGTTTTCAGTCAGATAGGCCAGCAGGCCGTTCATCGCCGGGTAATTGGCGGTATAAATAATGGAACGGCCGGACCGGGTCGCATGCACCATGTTCGCGTGCGCCAGCTCCTTCAGGTGGAAGGATAGCGACGACGGTGCGATCGCCAGCGCGGCGGCGATCTTGCTGGCTGCCAGTCCTTCCGGCCCGGCCTGCACCAGCAGGCGGAACACGGCCAGGCGCGATTCCTGCGCCAGCGCGGCCAGCGCGCCGATGACGGTTGAAGTTTCCATATTTCAATAATATTGGAAACAAACGCCGCGCGCAAGCGCCGCGGCCTATTCGGCCGGCAGCGCGCCGGCCAGCGCTTTCAGGCGCATGCGGTTGGTCTTGATCCAGTTCAGCATGTCTGCGCCCGGCATCGGCCGCGCCACCAGGTAACCCTGCGCCAGGTCGCAGCCCAGCGTGCGCAATAATTGCCAGTCGGCCACGCTTTCGACGCCTTCGGCCACCAGCGTGATGTTTAATTTGTGTCCCATCTCGATCGCGCTTTCCAGGATCACGCGCCGGTTCGGGCGCAGCGCGGCGCCGTCGACGAACACGCGGTCGACCTTCAGCTCGGTGAACGGGCAGCGCGACAGTTGCTGCATCGATGAAAAACCGATGCCGTAATCGTCCATCGCCAGCCCGAATCCTTTCAGGCGCAGGCGCGCCAGGTTGCCCAGCGACTGGGACAGGTTGCTCATCACCATGGTTTCCGTCACTTCCCAGATGATCGCCTGCGGCGGCAAGCCGTGCGCGCTGACGACTTCAGCGAGCCGGTTCAAAAAATCGCTGTCGGCCAGGTTGTCGGCCGACAGGTTCAGCGACAGCGTAAAACCGGGCATCGCGCGGCGCCACGCTTCGCTCTGGCCGAGCGCCTGCTCGACCATCGCCAGCGTAAACGGCGCCATCAGCGGGGTCCCCTCGAGCACCGGGATAAACTGGTCGGGCGGAATCATGCCGTGTTCCGGGTGGCGCCAGCGCGCCAGCACTTCGGCGCCCTTGACGGCACCGCTGTCCATCGCGACCTTGGGTTGAAAATACGGTAAAAACTGGCCGGCGTGCAACGCCTGCTCGATCTGCTGCAGGTTCTGGCTCGGCTTGAGCGGCACGGCGGCCACGGCCGGACGGCCGGCGCGCAACATCAATTGTTCCAGATCCGGCAGGCGCACCGGCTTGATCAGGGTGCCGAGCAGGTGCAAGCGGGCATCGTCGGACGCCATGCTTTCGACGATTTCCAGCAGGCGAGGATCGCGCGCCGACGTCACGATCAGGTTGTCGGTCAGCCTGCGCTCAGCCAGGCAGCGTATCAACTCGATGCCATCCATGCCCGGCATGTCGATGTCGGTCAGCACCAGGCCGACCGGCTTGTTGCCATGCAGCGCCAGCACGCGCAGCGCATCGTTGCCGTCACACGCTTCGAGCACGGCGCCGAACTCCATGCTGCGCAGCAGGTCGACCAGGTGCGCGCGCTGCACGCCGCTATCTTCGACGACCATGGCCGTGTGTTCGCTCCAGTGACTCATGGCATCCTTCCACTGTCGTTGCCGATGTTGCCTATTATGACACTTGCAGCCGGATCTGGCTGCGGTCCGCGCCGCACCCAGATATCGCCGCTGCGGACATGGAACACGATCTGGCGGTGCCCCAGGCCGAGCACGCTTTGCGACACCACCGGGATGCCGTGGCCATGCAGCAGGTTCAGCGCGGCATCGACATTCTGGCGCCCGATGCAATCGGGGTCATGCTCCAGGTCGGGAAACATGATGCCGCCGCCAAAGACCTTGGCCTGGCACTGGTGCGCGCCGATGCCGCGCTGGTGCAGCAGGCGCAGCATCAGCGTCAGCGCTTCCTCGCCGTAGTGGCCGTCGAGCCCGGCATGGGCGGCGGCGCAGCGCGGCAGCAGGAAATGAGAGAGAGCGCCCACGCGCCGCTGCGGCTGCCACAGCGCGATCGCCACGCAGGAACCGAGCAGGGTGCGGATGCGGTGGCGCGCGTCGCCGACGAAATACTCGCCCGGCAGCAGGGCGATATCGATCAGCGCCGACGCCACCGTCACTCCTTGCGGTAGATCGCCGGTCCCAGCGAACGCATCCCGGTGTCGAGATCGCTTAAACTTTCCGAATGGCCGATGAACAGGTGGCCGCCCGGTTTCAGCTTGCCGGTCACGCGCGCGACCACCTGGCGCTTGGTGTCATTGCTGAAGTAAATCATCACGTTGCGCAGGAACACCACGTCGAACGGTCCCAGTTGCGGCAGGGCCGCGTTCAGGTTGACCTGGGCGAACTGCACGCGCTGGCGCAGCGCAGGATCGATCAGCAAGGTGCCGTCCTGCTCGCCGATGCCGCGCAGGCAATAGCGGCGCAGGTAATCGGGCGGGATCTGGTCGGTGCGCTGGGTCTTGTAGTGGCCGGCGCGCGCGCAGCGCAACACGCGCGCGCTCAAGTCCGAACCGAGCACTTCCCAGGCCCGCCCTTCGAGGCAGTCGGCCAGCACCATCGCGATACTGTACACTTCCTCTCCGCTCGAGCAGGCCGCGCTCCAGACGCGGAACGGCGTGCTGTCGGCGCGCGCGGCTTGCGCCAGCTTGCGCAGCAAATCGAAATGCTTTTTTTCGCGGAAAAAATAGGTTTCGTTGGTGGTCAAGAGATCGACCGCCAGCTGCACTTCCTCGTTGTTGCCGCCGCGCTCGATCAAACGAAAATAATCGGCGAAGCTGCCACAATGGTGGTGCAACACCCGCTTCGACAAGCGGCCGCTGACCAGCGCCTTCTTGGTCGGCGACATCGTGATGCCGGCCGCGTCGAAAATAAAACGCTGGAACAGCGCAAACTCCCGGTCGGTAATTGCGATATGGCTCATCTTCGCTGCTTCCCTTCCTGCCCGCCATGCCCTGCTTTACGCGTCAAAAACGCGCGAAACTGGCACTGTCCGGCTCGGTTTCCATATAAACGGCGCGCCCGCCCGAAGCCGGCCCGCTGGCGCGCTGCGGCGCCTTCGGTTTCGCCGCCTTGCGCGGCGCCGGGCGATGCCCGCCGTCGCTCTCGACACGGAAGAACGATACCACCTCTTGCAACTGCTCGGCCTGGCTGCTCATTTCCTCGGCGGTGGCCGCCAATTCCTCTGAACTGGACGCGTTTTGCTGCGTCGTTTCATTCAACTGGCTGATGGCCGAATTGATCTGGCCGACGCCGGACGACTGTTCCTCGGAAGCGGCCGTGATTTCCTGCACCAGGTCCGAGGTGCGCTTGATGCTCGGCACCATCTCGTCGAGCAGCTTGCCCGCCTTTTGCGCCAGTTCGACGCTGCTGCCGGCCACTTCGGAAATTTCCTGCGCCGCCACCTGGCTGCGCTCGGCCAGCTTTCTCACTTCGGCCGCGACCACGGCGAAACCCTTGCCGTGCTCTCCCGCGCGCGCCGCCTCGATCGCCGCGTTCAGCGCCAGCAGATTCGTTTGATAGGCGATATCGTCGATGATGCCGATCTTTTTCGCGATCTGCGTCATCGCCTCGACCGTCTGGCGCACCGCGGCGCCGCCCTCGATCGCCTCGGCCGACGCCTTGCCGGCCATGCCGTCGGTGACTTTCGCGTTTTCCGTGTTTTGCGCGATCGATGCCGTCATCTGCTCGATCGAGGCGCTGGTTTCCTCGACGCCGGCGGCCTGCTCGGACGCCGCCTGCGACAGCGATTGCGCCGTGGCGCTGATTTCCTCGGACGCGCTGGCCAGCGCCTGGGCGCCGGTATTGACTTCGCTGAGCACCGAGGCCAGCTTGTCGACCATGGTTTTCATCGCGAACAGCAGGCTGCTCTTGTCGCCCGGGCGCAGGTCGACCTGCACCGTCAAATCGCCCTGCGCCACTTCGGTGACGATGCGCAGCGCATACGCCGGTTCGCCGCCGATCTGAGTCAACAACTTGTCGACCATCTGCTTCATCGAATACAGCAAACTGGATTGATCTCCCGGGCGCAGCGCGACCTCGACGGCGAAATTGCCCTGCGCCACTTCGTGCACGATGCCGGCCGCGTAGGCCGGCTCTCCGCCGAGCTGGCGCAGGATGCCGCGCAAGATCATCAGGCCCAGCGCCACCAGCAGAATCAGCGCGATGACCGCGGTGATATACATCATCATCAGCGAATGGCTCGAATTCTGCTCGGCCAGCGCCACGTTTTCATCGCCATCGCGCACATTGATGTCGACCAGCTTGCCCAAGCCATCTTCGACTGCCCCCACCAGCGGGCGGGCGGCAACCAGGCCCTTGTGCAACTCGATATACAACTCCTTGCGGCGCGCATCGTTGCCGGTGCCCGTGCGCTCGATTTCCCTGGCCTGATCGTTGAAACGTGTCTCGGTTACCTTCCAGGCATCGAAATCCTTGATGAACTGCTTCCAGGTCTGCTCCTCTTCCTGCCCCTGCGGCAAAGCCGTGTATGCTTTCCACGCCTTCTCCAGGCGATCGTTGAACGCTTGCTTGCGCTTCAACAGGCGGCTCATCTCTTCATGCTCTTCGGGATAACCGGCCAGCGAATCGATGGCGCGGTTGGTCGAGCGCAGCGCGGTCTGCGCCTGGTGGATCGTCAGCAGGTTGCGCACCGACGGCAGGCTGTTCTTGCCCACCGCGTTGAGCATCTCGCCATCCTTTTTCAGGCCGACGATGGCCAGCGACATCACCACCACCAGCGCCAACACGCCGATCGCCAGCAACGCGATGACCTTGGCCTTGACCGTCATATTGTTCAACATGCTCTTTCTCCCCTTCGATCAGCCGTCTGCGCGGCAATAGCTATCGCTTGCGCCGAAGCGGCGCACCATCAAAACCGTACGAACTGATCTTCATTCATGTCGGCCAGTTGGGCAGCCGGGCGGACGCTGGCGACCTTGCTGGCCAATGGCCGGTGGCGCACCTTCACGACCGGGGCCACGCTGCGCTGGCGCGCGATGCTGCCGGCGATCTTGAAATAGGCAATCGCCTGCTGCAATTCTTCCGCCTTGTTGCTCATTTCCTCGGCGGTGGCCGCCAGTTCCTCGGAACTGGACGCATTTTGCTGGGTCGTCTGGCTGAGCTGGCCGATGGCCGCGTTGATCTGGCCGACGCCGGACGACTGTTCTTCCGAGGCGGCCGTGATTTCCTGCACCAGGTCGGAAGTGCGCTTGATGCTCGGCACCATCTCGTCGAGCAGCTTGCCAGCCTTTTGCGCCAGGTCGACGCTGCTGCCGGCCACTTCGGAAATTTCCTGCGCCGCCACCTGGCTGCGCTCGGCCAGTTTTCTCACTTCGGCCGCGACGACGGCAAAACCCTTGCCGTGCTCTCCGGCGCGGGCCGCCTCGATCGCCGCGTTCAGCGCCAGCAGATTCGTTTGATAGGCGATGTCGTCGATGATGCCGATCTTTTTCGCGATCTGCGTCATCGCCTCGACCGTCGAACGCACCGCCGCGCCGCCCTCGATCGCCTCGGCCGCGGCCTTGCCGGCCATGCCGTCGGTGATCTTGGCGTTATCCGTGTTTTGTGCGATCGACGCCGTCATTTCCTCGACCGACGCGCTGGTTTCCTCGACGCCGGACGCCTGCTCGGACGCCGCCTGCGACAGCGATTGCGCCGTGGCGCTGATTTCCTCGGACGCGCTGGCCAGCACTTCAGCGCCGTCGCGCACGTCGGTCAGCACCAGCGCCAGCTTGTCGATCATGGTTTTCATCGCGTACAGCAGGCTCGACTGGTCGCCCTGGCGCAGGTTGACCGGCACCATCAAGTCGCCCTGCGCCACTTCGCTCACGATGCGGGTCGCATAGGCCGGTTCGCCGCCGATCTGGGCCAGCAACTGGTCGACCATCTGCTTCATCGAATACAGCAGGCTCGATTGATCGCCAGCGCGCAATTTGACGTCGACGGCGAAATTGCCCTGCGCCACCTGCTGCACGACGCTGGCCGCATAGGCCGGTTCGCCGCCGATCTGGGCCAGCAACTGGTCGACCATCTGCTTCATCGAATGCAGCAGGCTGGACTTGTCGCCGTCGCGCAAGCGCACGTCGACCGCGTAATTGCCCTGCGCCACTTCCTGCACGATGACGGCCGCGTAGGCCGGTTCGCCGCCGATCTGGGCCATCAACTGCTCGACCATCTGCTTCATCGAATACAGCAGGCTCGATTGATCGCCGGCGCGCAACTTGACATCGACCGCGTAATTGCCCTGCGCCACCTGCTGCACGATGCCGGCCGCGTAGACCGGCTCGCCGCCCAGCTGGCGCAAGATGCCGCGCGTGATGACGACGCCCAGCGTTACCACCAGCGCCAGCGTCACGCCGACGATCAGCCAGGCCTGGTTGCTGGCGCTGCTCTTGATCGCCAGCGCATCCGTGGCCGAACGGCGGCCGACCTCGGCGTTGTACTGGCGGTGCGCTTCGAACGCATCCCACACCTTGGCCAGGATCGGCTGGCTGATGAAGACCAGTTCGCGCGCCGCGTCGGGCTTGCCTTCGCGCATCAGCGCGATGACCCGGGCGCGCACCGCTTCGTACTCGGCCAGCGCGGCGCGGTCGGCCACCAGCAGCGCGCGGTCGCGCTCGTCGCTGACGTCGTCCTTGTCATATTTGACCATCGCCGCCTCGACGGCCTGCAGGTTGCCGGCCATCTTGCTTTCCCAGTCGGCCATTTTCGCCTTGTCGCTCATGGCCATGTATTGCCACAACTGGGTGCGCAGCAGCGCCAGCGCGGAAAATCCCTTGTCCAGGTCGAGGATGCTGGGCACCACGTTGACGTTGGTGTAATTGGTCGCGTTGAACACCTTGTCGGTCTGGTACAGGCCGACGCCGGCCACGGAAAACAGCCCCAGTACGACAGTCAGAATCAGCAAAGAAAGACGTTGGACTACGGTCATGGCGACAGCTCCTTACGGTTCAAGGCGATCGGACCGCGCACCGGGCGGCGCGCAGTTCAAGCCGGACTGCGGATCAAGCGTCGACGGTATTGCCTCCGGCCTGCGCCATCGCTTCCAGTTCCGTCACCGACAATACCTGGTCGGTATTGAGCAGGATGACGAATTTGCCGTTGACCTTGCCCATGCCGGCGATGAATTCGCTGCGGATGCGCGCGCCGAACTGCGGCGCCGGTTCGATCTCGCTCGGCGCGATATCGATGACGGCGTTGACGGCATCGACCATGACGCCGACCACTTGCTGCTCGCCATCGGCATCGATCTCGACGATGACGATCGCGGTGCGCTTGCCGATCTGGCTCGCAGGCCGGCCGAAGCGCGCCGCCAGGTCCATCACCGGCACCACCGCGCCGCGCAAATTGATCACGCCGCGCACGCATTCAGGCATCAAAGGCACCGTCGTCAAGCCGCTGTATTCGATGATTTCCTTGATCGCCAGGATGCCGATGGCATACACCTCGCCGCCGAGCATAAAGGTCAGAAACTGCGACGCATCCTCGATCACGGCCGGCGGCGCGCCGCGGCCTGCTTTTACCAGTGCTGTCATGACATCCCCTGTTGGTCTGTATTGGTGTGGATAGGCGAATTAAGGGCCGTCAAGCCGCCAGCGGCGCAGGTTCTCCGCCGTTGCCGACGCCGATGCCGCTACCGCGCCCGACGATGGCCGCGACATCGAGGATCAGCGCGACGTCGCCGCTGCCCAGGATGGTCGAACCACTAATGCAGCGCAACTGGCTGAACATGCGCCCGAGCGGCTTGATGACGGTCTGGAATTCCCCCAGCAGCGTGTCGACCACCAGGCCGATGCGCTGCCCGGCATGTTTGACGACGACGATGCTTTCGCGCCGCGGCGGCGGCGTCGTCACGCCGAACATGCCGCGCAGGCGGATGAACGGCAGCACCTGGCCGCGCAGATTCGTGTAATCGTGGCCGGCTTCGGCGGCGAACTCGATGCATTCGTCGATCATGTCGAGCGGCACCACGAACACGGAGTTGCCCAGGCCGACCAGGAAGCCGTCGATGATGGCCAGCGTCAGCGGCAACCGCACGGTGACGGTCGTGCCGAGCCCGGCCGCCGAATCGACGCTGACGGTGCCGCGCAGCGCCGTGATGTTGCGCTTGACGACATCCATGCCGACTCCGCGCCCGGACAGGTTAGTAATCGCCGCCGCCGTCGAAAAGCCGGGCTCGAAGATCAAACCATAGATTTCGCTGTCGGACAGCTTGCGGTCCGGCTCGATCAAGCCGCGCTCGATCGCCTTGGCCAGGATCCGTTCGCGGTCCAGGCCGCCGCCATCGTCGCTGACTTCGATGACGATGCTGCCCGAATCGTGGAAGGCGTTCAGGCGCACCGTGCCGCGCAGCGGCTTGCCGCGCGCGGCGCGCAACTCCGCCGATTCGATGCCGTGGTCGATCGCGTTGCGCACCAGGTGCGTCAGCGGGTCGCCGATCTTTTCGACGACGGTCTTGTCCAGTTCCGTGTCTTCTCCGCTGACGGCCAGGCCGATATCCTTGCCGATCTCGCGCGCGACATCGTGCACCACGCGCTGGAAGCGGTTGAACGTCGCGCCGATTTTTACCATGCGCAATTGCAGCGCACTGTCGCGCACTTGCTCGACCAGGTCGGACAGCATCGACGTGCATTCGAGCAATTCGCTGTTGCGCAACTGGCGCGCGATCAGGTCGGCGCTGGCGCCGACGATGATCAATTCGCCGACCAGGTTGATCAACAGGTCGAGCTTGTCGGCATCGACGCGGATCGAGCGGCTTTCCTGCGGTTTCGTTTCACTGGCCTGCTTCTGCTTGGTCAGCGCCGCTTCGACCAGCGCCGGTTCGGCTGTGCCCTGCCCCACCAGGATCGCCCCCAGCGGCGGCGCGGCGGCAGGCGCCGTGCCGGCCTGCGCCTGCGCGTGCAGCGCCGCGTCGAGTTCGCGCGCCGTGATGCAGCCGCAGCGCAGCAGGATTTCGCCGAGCATCGTCTTTTGTTCCGGCAACTCCCGGATCAGGCGCACATATTCCTCGACCCGGCTGCGCGGCGGCAAGATGCGCAAGGTGCACGAATCCTGCACGAATTCGAACACGCCTTCGATGGCGGTCTTGTCGGCCTCGGTTTCGAGCGCAATTTCAAAACCGAGATAGCAGCTTTCCGGGTCCATCTGCTCGAACGCAGGAATCGCGTCGGCCAGGGTGACGATGCCGACGATGCGGCCGATCTGTCCCAGGTAGCGGATGAATGACAATGGATCCATGCCGTCGCGCAACACGTCCGGGCCGAAGCGCAGCGACAGGTGCCAGGCGTCGCGCTGGCCGCCGGTTTCATTGATACGCTCGACGCCGGGGTGGTCGTCGGCCACCAGGGCGCTGGCCGGCGACGTGTCTTCTCCCATCTGGCTGCGCAATTGCTCGACCAGCGGCGCGCCGGCGGCAAGCATGTCCGGGTCGGCCTCGGTCTGGCCGGCCGCGAGCGCGTCGATCATGCCGGACAGGTGGTCGCAGCACGACAATAACAGGACGATCAATTCGTCGCCCAGCGACAACTTACCGTCGCGCACCTGGTCAAGCAAGCTCTCGACGACGTGGGTAAACGCGACGATGTGGTCCAGGCTGAACAGCCCGGCCGAGCCCTTGATCGTATGGGCGGCGCGGAAGATTGCGTTGATCGCCTCGTCGCTGCCGCCGGCCTGTTCGGCGTTGAGCAGCGCATTTTCCATGTCTTCCAGTAATTCGCGGCTTTCAACGATAAACGTTTGCAGCGCCAGATCTAAATCCATAGGGAACTCTCCGCAGGCAGGTTCAGGAACGTCCGGCGCCGGCCGGATGGGGCGCCATCACGAGGGCGTCGCCGAACCAGGCGCCCAGGTCGAGCAATTCGAACACTTCCAGCACGGCCGGGCTGTGACCGAGCAGGTGCAGCGCGCGGCCGTCGCTGCGCGCGAGCTGCTTGGTCAGCATCAGCACCTGCAAGCCGGCGCTGTCGATCTCGGTAACGCCGGCCAGGTCCACTTCGAGCGTCGCGCAGCGTTGCAGCGCGCCGTGCAGCATGGCCTTGATGTCGGCCGCGCGATAAATATTGAGTTCGCCCTCGATCAGCACGCGCTCGCGCTGTTCGGCCGGGGCGGCGGCCGTCATGGCAGCACCAGTTTCTGCACCGCGCCGAGCAGCACTTCGGGCTTGAATGGCTTGACCACCCAGGCCTTGGCGCCGGCCGCCTGGCCTTCCTTCTTCTTCGCTTCCTGCGATTCCGTGGTCAGCATGATCACCGGCGTGAAGCGGTAGTTCGGCAATTGCTTGATTTCCTTGACGAAGGTGATGCCATCCATGTTCGGCATGTTGACATCGCAGACGACCAGGTTGATCTTCTGGCCGGTCAGTTTCGACAGCGCGTCGACGCCGTCGCGCGCCTCGATCACGTCGTATCCGGCGCCTTTCAGCGCAATCCCCACCACTTGCCGCAGCGAGGCCGAATCGTCGATCACCATGATGGTTTTTGCCATATCGTCTTCCTAGAAAAAGGTCACTTCATCGGAGGGCGCAGCCTTGCCGGCCTGCACACCGTGGTGGGTGGCATGTTCCTCCACCATCGCATAGGTTTTTTCCAGCTCGCCGAGCAGGCTGGCGGCCTGCGGCGCCTGCAACGGTTCCCCATCGTGGAAGCGTTGGCGGTTCTCGTCAAGCAGACTCGGTAGTAGCGCCATGTTGTCGCGCACATGCGACATCACCTGGCCGACCCGGTCCTGGAATTGCAGTTGCACCAGCGCTTCACCGACTTCACCCTTGATACCGATGCTTTCCTGCTTGAGCAGTTCGGACGATTGCGCCATCGCGTCGGTGAGGTTGCGGAATTCGCGCAACACCGCTTCGATCGTGCCTTCCGATGATTTCATGGCTTGGTCTTCGGCGGCGCCCGATTCGGCGGCGGCCTGGCAGGCCGCGACGATGGCCACGCTGATCTTGCCGACGCGGTCGCTGATGCTGCGCCCCGTTTCGGCCGAGCGGTTCGACAGGTTGCGCACTTCCTGCGCGACGACGGCGAAGCCGCGCCCGGCCGGGCCGGCGCGCGCGGCCTCGATGGCCGCGTTCAGCGCCAGCAGGTTGGTCTGGGCCGCGATGCTGGCGACACCCTCGGCCATGTCGCGCAATTCGCGCGTAAATTGTTCCAGTTCGCGGATGCGGTCGAGCATGGCCTGTTTCGACGCCAGCGCCGACTTCATCGACGCGACCACTTCGCCAAGCTGGCTTTCGCTGTGCGAAAACACTTGCGACAGCGTGGCGCCGCCTTCATCGTCGGAAGCGGCATTGGACAGGTGCAAGGCTTCGTCGAGCTTGTCGACGATGCGCGAAAAGCGCGACGCCAGTTCGGCCACGGCATCTTCCATCTGGCTGCGCGAGGAATCGATGTGGCGGCACCAGACCGGCATCACCGCTTCGCTGAAATCCTGGCGCTCGGCCAGGTAACTGTCGATCGCGCCGCGCTGCGCGGCATGCGCGGCCCCGACCTGCAACCAGGCCAGTGCACCGACAACCAGGAAAGCTAGCGCGCCGAGCATGCCGAACCAACCGGCATCCGGCCAGAACAGCGCCATCAGGGCGCCCGCGAGGGCAAGTGCGGCAGGGTAAAGCCGGCCGCCGGCATTATCGAATATGGATTTCAATGGCAATTTTCTCAGGTTTGTCTTGCAGCTTATCAAAGCTGCTCCATTGCGCTGCCGACCCATTCTAACAAAAAGAAATTGGCCCTTTGCAATATAAATCCCCTGTCACACAAAAAACCACGCTTGCTGAAAAAGCGGGCAGCCCGGCGGGCTGTCCTGACCGTCTTTCATAGTGGAACAGTTGATCAATCCTCAAATTTCTGATGTAATAAACACACCAAGTCGGGGTGTGGCTCAGCCCGGTAGAGCGCTGCGTTCGGGACGCAGAGGCCGGAGGTTCGAATCCTCTCACCCCGACCATTTTTTGCGTCATTTTTTGCTTCACTTCCTTCATTGCGGCGCATCCGCGTCCGGCAATTCGATCCAGAACGTACTGCCCATGCCGACCGTGCTGGCGACGCCGATGTCGCCGTGCATTTTCTCCACCAGTTGCTTGCTCATCGCCAGGCCCAGGCCGGTGCCTTCCTGGTCGCCGCCTTCCTGCCCGAGCCGGTTGAATGGCTGGAACATCGCGGCCAGTTGCGCGCCATCGAGGCCGGCGCCGTTATCCTGCACCGAGACGCGCACGCGGCCGGCGCCGTGCCGCGCGCACTGCACGTGGACGGTGCCGTGCTCGCGGTTGTACTTGACGGCGTTCGACAGCAAGTTGAGCAAGACCTGTTTCAGGCGCGTGGCGTCGGCCGTGACCCGAATTTCTTCCGGCGCGGCCACGCGCAGCGCGATGCCGCGCAGGCGCGCCAGCGGTTCGACCAGCGCGCGGCATTCGTGCACGCTGGCCGCCAGCGCCACCGGTTCGAGCGTCAGCAGCAAGGTGCCCGATTCGATCTTGGCCAGGTCCAGGATTTCATTGATCAAGGTGAGCAGGTGGCGCGCGCCGAGCAGGATATTGCGGACGAACTGTTTCTTTTGCGGCGGCGTCGACGGCAGCTTGTCCGAATTCAGGATTTGCGCGAAGCCGAGGATGGCGTTCAGCGGCGTGCGCAATTCGTGGCTCATGCTCGACAGGAAGGCCGACTTGGCGTGATTGGCCTGATCGGCCTGCCGGCGCGCCAGTTCCAGGTCCAGGTTCAGCGCCGCCAGTTCGGCCGCGTGCTCGCGCAGGCGCTGTTCCAGCAGCGCGTTCTGCATGCGCAAGCGGCGCGTTTCCAGCGAGCGCGCGATGATCGGCAAAATCACCGAGACCTTGAACGGCTTCAGGATATAGTCGAGCGCGCCGACCTGCATCGCCTCGACCGCCGACGCGATGCTGCCCTCCCCGGTCATGATGATGCAGGCCAGGTCCGGGTCGAACAGGCGCGCGGCGCGCACCAGCGCGATGCCGTCCATGCCCGGCATCATCAGGTCGGCCAGCAGCACGTCGACACGCCCTTCGCGCAACAAGTCCAGCGCCGCCTCGGCGCTGGCGCAGCCGAGCGTGTCGTAGCCGTGCATGCCCAGCGTGTCGCACAGCGCGCGCCGTTGCGCGGCCTCGTCGTCGGCGATCAGGATGCGCGCCGTCATCACGCCTCCACGCCGCAACAGCCGGCCAGCGCTTCGCGCAAGTCGCGCAGCCGGGGCGGCTTGCCCAGCACGCGGTCGACATGCAGCGGCAAATCGCCGTCGGCGACGATGCGCTGGCCCCAGCCCGTCAGCAGGATCACCGGCGTCGACAACGACATCGACTTGATCGCCTGCGCCACCTTCCTGCCATCCAGGTAAGGCATGCCGAGGTCGGTGATGACGAGTGAATAGGGCGCGCCGCGATCCTGCGCGGCGCGGAAGGCGTCGATGCCGGCCTGGCCGCCGTCGGCCGCGACCACGCTGTGGCCGTCGCGTTCGAGGATGTCGCGCAGCGATTTCAGCACCAACGGATCGTCGTCGACCGCCAGGATCGACAGGCGCTGCGACGGCGCCGCCGGCCGCGGCGCGTGCGGCGCCGGCGCCGCGCCGGCCGGCACGGCGAAACCGAGGCGCACCGTGCTGCCCTGCCCGCGCGCGGTGACGATGTCGATCTCGGCGCTGTGCCGCTCGACCATGCCGTACACCATGGCCAGGCCCAGGCCGGTGCCGCGTTCGCCCTTGGTCGTAAAAAACGGTTCCAGGCAGCGCCGGCGCGTGTCGTCATCCATGCCGACGCCGCTGTCGGAGACGTCGACGCAGACGCGGCGTTCGCCCGGAGACTCCTCCAGCACGCGCGTGCGCAGCGTCAGCACGCCGCCGCCGGGCATCGCGTCGACCGCGTTGAACACCAGGTTCGTCAAGGCCTCCCGGATTTCGCCGTCGACGCCCATGATCGCCGGCAGTTCCGGCGCGGCGTCGATGACGAGCCGTATCGTGATGCCGCGCTGCTGCGGCATATCGTTCCAGCGCGCGCGCGTCAGGTCGGCCACCTGCCGCAGCAGCAGGTTCAGGTCGAGCGGCGCCAGGCTCATTTGCGGTTCGCGCAGCCGGTAGAATTCGCGCATGCGCGCCACCGTCGCGGCCACGTCGTCGATCGCGCGCTTGATCACTTCCAGGCAGTGGCGTGCATGCGCGCTCAAGCCGGTTTCCGTTTCCAGCAGCGACTCGGTGTACAGCACCACCGGGGAAATCGCATTGTTGATGTCGTGCGCGATGCCGCTAGCCATCTGGCCCAGCGCGCGCAAGCGTTCCTGCTGCAGCGCCGCCTGCTGGGCCTGGCGCATGTCGTCATAGGCGCGCTGCAGCGCGCCATACAACTCGGTCTGGTTCGCGGCCAGCGCGACGTGTTCGCTGAGCTGGCGCAGGAATTCGCACTCTCCGCTGCTGAAACTGTCGCTGGCGCGGCGCGCGGCCACCAGCACGCCGAACACGCGGCTCTCGACCAGCAGCGGCGCCAGCACCAGCGCATGCAGGCCAGCGCCGGCCAGCTTGCGCGGAAACGGGAACGGTACGTCAGCGATCTCGGCTTCGTACACCAGTTCGCCGCGCACGCAGCGCGCCAGGCCATTTTCGTCGATCGCGAGCAGGCTGCGTTCGGGCAGTTGCATGGCCAGCGCCGGCGCCGCGCCCTGCCGGCCGACGCAGCTGACCATCAACTGTTCGCTGGCATGGTCGACCAGGCAGATGCAACCGAAATCGACCGGCAACTGGTCTTCCAGGCTCCTGATGACGACCTGGAAGATGCTGCGCAAATCCTGCCGCTCTCCGACGGAACGCGTGATCTGGTGCAGCAGGTCCAGGCGACCGAGCTGGGCGAGTGTTTTTTGCTCCGCCTGCTGGCGCACGGCGATTTCCGATTGCAGCGCCAGATTCAGCGCGGCCAGTTCGTCGCGCGACACCGTGGTGCGGCGCAATTTGTCGGTCATGCCGTCGAAGGCGCGCGCCAGGTCGCCGATTTCATCGCGGCTGTCGAGGCCCAGCCTGAAACCGAGGTCGCCGGCGCCGACGACGGCCGTGCCTTCGCGCAGCCGCGCCAGCGGGCGCACCACGCTGTTGAAGGTGACGATCATCGTGGCCGCGATCACCAGGATCACCAGCGCGCCGAAACCGGCCACGGCGGCGCTCTCGCGCTGCTGCGCGGCCAGCATGCCCTGCCGGCTTTGCTCGGACAGCCTGAGCGCGTCGGCGATCATCGATTGCATTTTATTGAAAATCTGCCCGGACAGGCGGGCCTCGAATTCGCCGGACACGGCACGCTGCGGCGCGGCGGCCGGGCGCTGGTTTTCCACCAGCAGGGAAAACAGGCGTTCCAGGCTGGCGTGCGCGCGCCGCAGCCCGGCGACGGTGGCCGCGTCGTCGCCGCTGAACACCGCGCTCTCGCCTAGCAGGATAGAAAGCGATGCGCTGCGCAACTGCCACTGGGCGCGCGCGCGCTCCTCGTGGCCGAGCACATATTCGAGCGTCAGGTAGCGCAGCGCGCTCACCGCGTGCAGCATCGCGCCGGCCGCCTCGTTCCTTTGCACTTCCTGCCGCACCCGCTGCGCGGTCGACATCAACACCAGCACGATCAGCGCGACGATGGCGATCGAGAACAGGCCGGAGAGCTGGAAGCGGGTCGAGATCTTCACGCCGGGCTCAGTGGATGACCGTGACGGCCGCCGGCGCCACCGCTTCCAGCGCGCGCAGGTCGATCGCGTCCAGGTAGTTCGGCATCGCGCCAGCGGCGGCAAGCCGGTTGGCGATGGCCCAGCGCGTTTCATCTTCCAGCGCCAGCAGCAAGCCCTGGTCCAGGCCGACGCTGAAACGGTAGGTTGGCCACAGCGCCTTCCACGTGCCGGCGTTGGCATTCATCGCCGCGCCGATCAGCGCACGCGCCCGCTCCGGCTGCTCGTTGCAATAGCGCGCGCCCTGGATCAGCGCGCGCAGCACCTTGCCGATGGTCGCGCCGTGGCTGGCGACGTAGGCGCGCGCGCCGGCGATGTTGTACGGGATTTCATACACATCCTCGCCGTAGAACAGGCTGCCATTGTCTCCCAGTCCAGTCATCAAGGTATCGAGGAAAGGCTCCCAGCTGGAAATGGCATCGACCTCGCCGCGCGCCAGCGCGCCGGCGAACGCGGCGGGCGCCAGGTCGACCATCTGCACATCGGCGCCCGCCAGGTGCTCGCGGTTGAGGAAGGCGCTCAGCACGAAATGGGCCGACGTGCCCAGCGTGACGCCGACGCGCTTGCCCTTCAGGCTGGCCGGGCCGACGACGCCGAGGTCGCGCCGGCCGACGATGCCGTGGTCCTTGTCGGTCTTGAAGATGGTGGCGACGATCGACACCGGGATCTTGTTCAGGACAGTAAACACCAGCGGGATATCGGCCACCGTGCCCAGGTCGGCGCGTCCCTGCAGCGCCGCTTCCAGCGCCGCCTTGCCGCTGCTGTGCGGCTGCACGGTGGCGGCGATGCCGTGCTGCGCGAAATAGCCCAGCGCGCGCGCCGCCACGATCGGGCAGGTGCCGACATATTCGGTATTGGTGGCGATGGTGACGGATTCGAGCGCCGCGGCGGCGGACGCTGAGCGACGGCTCCAGCCATAACCGGCCAGCGCGCCCAAGCCGATGAGCAATAGCAGGGCCGCCGTTGCACGCTGCGCCGTCCTGTTGATCATCGGGGAACTCCTTTCGGGAGAACGATACGGGCACGCTGTAAACCGGAGCGGACCGCACCGGCACCAGCCGGCGGCAAGCCGAAAACGGCTGCGCCTTATCAAATAAACCAGGCAAGCTTACAAGAGTTTTGCCATGCGTTCAAGCCGAACAAAGCTTCGTCAAGAGGTGACAATTCGAGAGATTTCGCGGCCTTTCGTGGCCTAAAATGGATGCCCCGTCTTGCATCCGAAACTGGCCAAATCCGCGTTTACTGGCACTTGCCGCGCAGCTTGGCGACAGCCACGAACGGCAGCGCCAGGAAGCCGCCGACGCCGATCGGACCGATGCTGGTGGGCTGGCGTTTCAAGCCTTCCGCATGCAGGCAGTCGGGCACCTTCGCGTCGGCAAAGGCGGCGGTTAGCGCATCGGTCTTGCCTGCGCTCAGCGCAGGCCCCTGCGGGGCGGACTGCGCCTGCTGCGCCCTGCTTTCGGCCAGCGTTTCCTTGACCGCCTGCCGGATGATCGCGTCGCTCAACACCAGCGGCGCCGGCACCCTGGCCTCGGCCGGCGCGGCGCGCGCGGGCGCGTCGATCAGGCAGATGAGCAAGGCGGCGCCGGCAATGGTGCGTAACATGATGATTCCTCCCAGATAAAATCACTGTAGCCGAAACGGCAAGTCCTGTCTCCCCCAATCGCCGCCGTGCGACTCCATGCCGGGTACCGCCGCACGACGTTGATACTTATAGATACATTTTCAACCGGCAGTTGCGCTAGAATGCCTGCTCCCGATCCGGCCAGTCTCCTTTTTATCCATACGAAACGACCATCACGATGCGATTTTTTGCCTATTGCGCACTGGGCGCCGCCCTGTCCGCGCCCGCCGCGGCCCAGACCCCGATCACGCTGGACCAGGCGATGGCCCATCCCGACTGGATCGGTACACCGGTGGAAAGCGCCTGGTGGAGCTGGGACGGCAAGCGGGTCTTTTATAAGCAGAAACGCGCCGGCTCGCCGCTGCGCGACACCTTCGAGGCGGGCGTCAAGCCGCGCCTGGTCGGCGATGCAGAACTGGTCACGCAGGACGCCGCCGCGCCGGTCTACAACCGGCAACATACGCGCGCCCTCGTGCTGCGCAACGGCGACCTGTTCGAGCGCGACCTGAAAACCGGCGCGCTGGCCCAGGTCAGCCGCGGCAGCACACCGGCGGCAGCGGCGCCGCAATATGCGGCCGACGGCGTCACCGTGCAATTTCGCGTCGGCCACGACTGGTTCGGCTGGAACCGCGCCGAGCGCCTGCTCTCCCCGCTGGCCCTGCCGCGCAGCGCGAAAGACCCGGCCGCCGCGCCGGAAGCCGACGCCATGCGCGACATGCAATTGCGCCTGATCGCCACGCTGCAGCGCCAGAAGGAAGAACGGGAAGCGCTGCGCGAGCGCGGAGAACTGGAACGCCGCACCGATCCGACCCGTGCGCCGGCGCCAATTTACCTCGGCGACAAGATCGTCATCGACGCCAGCGCACTGTCGCCGGACGGGCGCTACCTGGTGCTGGCCACGTCGCCGAAGAGTTCGGACAATGGCCGCGTCGGCAAGATGCCGCGCTATGTGACCGAATCCGGCTACGAGGAATTCGACGACCAGCGCACCCGCGTCGGACGCGACTTGCCGCCGCCGCAGACGCTGAAACTGGTCGACCTGCACACCCGCGCCGTGCGCGACCTCGCCTACGACACGCTGCCCGGCATCGGCACCGACCCGCTGGCGGCGCTGCGCGCGGCGCAAAAACTGAGTCCGCTGAAGGGCAACCGCGCGCTGCGCCTGGACGACGACAGCGACGGCGGCATCGCGTGGAGCGGCGACGGCAAGCAAGTGGCGCTGATGCTGCGCGCGGTCGACAACAAGGACCGCTGGATCGCCACCGTCGACCTGGCCGGCGCCACGCTAAAACCGGCGCACCGCGTCAGCGACACGGCCTGGATCAACAACAGTTATAACGAATTCGGCTGGCTGCCCGACAACACCACCTTATGGTTCCTGTCCGAGGAAAGCGGCTATGCGCACCTGTACACGCTGGGCGCGGACGGCAGGCAGCGCGCGCTGACCCGGGGCAGTTGGGAAGCGTCGCGCGTGCGCTGGTCGGCCGACGGCGCCACCGCCTATTTTTTGTGCAACCGGACCACGCCGGGCGCCTACGAGGTATGCGCGCTCAATGCGAAGGACGGGGCGCTGCGCGAAGTGACGGCGCTGGATGGGGGCGTCGAACAATTCACGCTGTCGCCGGACGAGCGCAAGCTGCTGGTGCACCACTCGTCGGCCTATGTGCCGCCGCAACTGGTCATCGTGCCGGCCGGTGGCGGCGCGGCGACCATGCTGACCGATACCCGCAACGCCGCCTACAAGGCGCGCACATGGGTGCAGCCGGAACTGGTGGCGGTGCCGTCGACGCATGGCGCGGCGCCTATCTGGTCCAAGCTGTACCGGCCGGCCACGCTGGAAGCGGGCAAAAAATACCCGGTCGTCCTGTTCGTGCACGGCGCCGGCTACCTGCAAAACACCAGCAAGCGCTATCCGAACTATTTCCGCGAACAGATGTTTCATAACCTGCTGGTGCAGCAGGGATATATCGTGCTCGACATGGATTACCGCGCCTCGAAAGGCTATGGGCGCGACTGGCGCACGGCGATCTACCGCCAGATGGGGCACCCGGAACTGGACGACTACATCGACGGCGCCCACTGGCTGGCGGCGCATCAGCAGGGCGACCTGGACAGGGTCGGCATCTATGGCGGCAGCTATGGCGGCTTCATGACATTCATGGCGCTGTTGCGCGCGCCGGACCTGTTCAAGTCCGGCGCCGCGCTGCGCCCCGTGACCGACTGGGCGACCTACAACCACGAATACACGGCCAATATCCTGAACACGCCGGAACTCGATCCGGAAGCGTATAAGACGTCGTCGCCGATCGAATACGCCGACCAGTTGCGCGGCCACCTGCTGATCTCGCACGGCATGGTCGACGACAATGTGTTTTACCAGGATTCGGTACGCATGGCGCAGCGCTTCATCGAACTGAAGAAAGACCACTGGGAACTGGCCAGCTACCCGCTGGAACGGCACGCCTTCATGCAGCCGGAAAGCTGGTACGACCAGTACCGCCGCATTTATCAGCTGTTTGAACGCACGCTGAAAAATTAGGCAAGGCGGCCGGGACATCCCGGCCTTTTTTATTTCCGGTCTTTTTTCTGCCTGGATGGGAAATCGCAGCCGCAACTGGACAGCACGTCGCAAGCCACATCCGCCGCGCCGGAAGCGGCATCGCCGGCGCAGGGCAATTCGGGCAGCTCGCACGGTGCGTCACACGGGATATCGCACGGCACATCGCAAAAACCGGCCTGGCGCCGCAGCGCGGACGGTTGCCGCGCGGGCGCGTGGCGCGCGTGCCGCTCCGAACAGCGGCGCAGGCGGCGCCGCAGCAATATCAATCCGCTCAATAAACCGTGGCGCGCGATCACTCTATAGCCGTAGGCCGAACAGCTGTCCCGCCCCGTGTGCACGCGGAATGCGCAGACAAATCCTTTATGGGGCGACAAGTGTTTCTGGTACAACCGGATCGACCACAGCGCCAGGCGCCGCAACGGCTCACCTTTATTTGTTGACACTGCTGGGCAGCTCGATGAAATCGTCGGTCTGGTGCAGCGATTGCCACGCGGCCAGCAGCGCCGGCGGCGGCGCCATCAGCTTGCGCGCCGTCAAGTCCAGCCAGCCGCCGGAACTGGTGATGCGCGCGGCCAGCTGGCCGTCGCCGCGGTAGATCTCGCTGCGCAGCAGCCAGCGGCTGCCGTCGAGCGAAAAACCGGCCAGCGCCAGCGTCACCGTCAGCGATTCGAGCAGCATCACTTCCTTGTAATACGCAATCTCGTCCTGCATCACCACCGGGCCGATGTTCAGGCGCTTGAACTCGCCCATCGGGAAGCCGTGTTCGGCCAGGAACAGCATGCGGATATCGCCGGCCTTGTCGAGGAAGGCCGTATTGCGCATGTGACTGTTGAAGTCCATGTCGCTCCATCCCGCCATCATCTTGCGCTCATACATGATATTTCTCCTGGGCATTGGTATCTTGATTGTAGCGCATCGGCATGCTATTAAAGAAAGTAGCTTCCTGGCGATCCATAGCTTATATATTGCATACAATAATTGTTGACGAGAAATTAAAGCCTAGGCATGCTTGATGGCAGTGGTACCGACCGTCGCGGCGCCTGGATGGCGATGGCGCAGTCGTGGTACTTCACCACAGCAAACCTTGATATGGAGTCTGACGTGGCCACACCCCGCTTGACCGAACATGCCGCCGCCAATGCATCGACTGCGCCGCACACCCTTCCCGCCAACCAGCCGTCCCCGGTCGATGAAATGCTGCCGGCCGGCAAGCTGTTTACGCTCGGCCTGCAACACGTGCTGGTCATGTATGCTGGCGCCATCGCCGTGCCGCTGATCGTCGGCCGCGCGCTAAAACTGGCACCGGAACAGGTGGCCGCCCTGATCAGCGCCGACCTGTTCTGTTGCGGCCTGATCACGCTGATCCAGTCGCTCGGCCTGGGCAAGGCGTTCGGCATCCGCTTGCCGGTCATGATGGGCGTGACGTTCGCGTCGGTCAGCCCGATGCTGGCGATGGCGAACGACCCGACCTTGGGCGTGACCGGCATCTTCGGCGCCGTCATCGGCGCCGGCGTGCTGTCGATTTTTATTGCGCCCTTCGTCAGCCGGCTGCTGGCGCTGTTCCCCCCGGTCGTCACCGGCGCCATCATCACCGTCATCGGCGTGTCGCTGATGCGCGTCGGCGTCAACTGGGCCATGGGCGGGCCGCCCGGCATGGCGAAGATCGCCGATCCCGCCTATCTTAAAATGGCCGCCGCCGCCAAGGAAGCGGGCACGGTATTGCCGGCCGGCCCGGTGCCGATGATCGCCAACCCGGCCTACGGCGCGCTGGACAACCTGGCCATCGCGATGTTCGTGCTGGCCGTGATCCTGCTGGTGGCGAAATACGGAAAAGGCTTCTTTTCGAACATCTCGGTCCTGCTCGGCATCGTGGCCGGCACCGCCGCCGCCTTCATGCTCGGCAAGGTCGATTTCGCCAAGGTCGCCACGGCCAAGGCTTTCGCCGTCGTCATGCCGTTCCAGTTCGGCTGGCCGACCTTCGACGTGATCGCGATCCTGACGATGACGATCGTGATGCTGGTGGTGATGATCGAATCGACCGGCATGTTCCTGGCGCTGAGCGAACTGACGGGCAAGCCGATCGGGCAGCAAGACATCAGCCGCGGCCTGCGCGTCGACGGCCTGGGTACGCTGATCGGCGGCATTTTCAATACCTTCCCGTATACATCGTTCTCGCAAAACGTCGGCCTGGTCGGCGTCACCGGCGTGCGCAGCCGCTGGGTATGCGTGGCGGCCGGCATCATCCTGATGGTGATGGGCGTGTTGCCGAAGATCGCGCAGGCGGCCGAGGCGATCCCGCAATTCGTGCTCGGCGGCGCCGGGCTGGTGATGTTCGGCATGGTCGCGGCCACCGGCATCCGCATCCTGGCCGCCGTCGACTACAAGACCAACCGCAACAACCTGTTGATCGTCGCACTGGCGATCGGTTTCGGCATGGTGCCGCTGGTGGCGGAAAACTATGCGCAACACATGCCGAAATCGCTGTCGCCACTGATGCATAGCGGCATCCTGCTGGCGGCCGTGGTGGCGGTCTTGCTGAACCTGTTCTTCAACGGCGTGACGTCGCGCGAGGAAGCCGAAGCAGCGGCCAAGGCAAATACGCACGGCAGCGAATGATGGCGCAACGCATGACCTGATCCGACTCGCCCCGCCGTAACACCCCATCGTAGATGATCCATTAAGCGACTTAATGGATCATCTACACCTCACCGCATATTCTCGGCAAACCATAGAATATCCATTATTTGCTATAATGGACTGTCTATAGACTGAGGATGTCTTATGCCCAAGAAATTGCTAATCTCCGACGAAGTTCCGACGCTGGTGCTGGAGCGGCTGCGCGGATGGGGCATACTGATTCGCAATACGCGGCAGATACAGCAGATGCGCGCGCAGGATCTGTGTACACGCCTCGGTATTTCGCGTACGACGCTGCGCCGCCTGGAACAGGGAGACCCCGGTGCCGGTGCCGGTCTTTATCTCAACGTCTTGATGACCTTAGGGGTGATGGATATTGTGGCCTATCCTCCTCCCGAAGTATTGCTGATGTCGGAACACGCACGGCGCAGGGTGCGTCTGAAACAGGCGGATGGGCTCGATGATGACTTCTAAACCCTTGTACGTGTATCTGCAGAGGCCCGACAACGCGGAATGGGTTACGGCAGGGCGTTACCTGTTCGATGCCGTATCGAAGATCGGGAAATTTCGCTATGCCCCGTCGTATATCACAGCTGGTCTGCCGTGGCCGATCGACCCCGTCAACTTGCTCTTGTTGCCGGATTTCGATTATATCGCCCCCCGCTACGGCGGCTTGCATGATGTGCTACGTGACGCCAGCCCCGACGCTTGGGGCAAACTGTTGCTGAAACGTGAGCATGCATTGCCGGACCATGCGCACGAGTCGCGCTATCTTGCGCTGGCCAGCAATGTCGACCGCTGGGGAGCGCTGGCCATCGGCACATCCAGGCAGCCACCCGCATCCCGCATCATGAGTCCCAAGCCCCCCGACCTGGAAGCGTTGACGCGCGAGTTGCTGGCCATTGCCGAACACAGGCCGACAACCGATGCCGGCCTGCGCAGGCGGCTGGTAGCCACCCCCAGCCTGGGTGGAGCCCGCCCCAAGGCAACCATCCGAAGTGGTCAGGATTTCTGGCTGGTCAAACCCCGGCTTGCCACCGATACCATCGATGTTCCGCTGCTGGAGCATATGGCGCAGCAATGGGGATCGTTGATCGGCCTGAATTTCGCACGCAGCGAACTGCATCGCCTGACCGATGGCTGGAGCGTGATCCGCATCCTGCGCTTCGATCGCGACGGCGAGCAGCGTCATATGGCGGTGAGCGGCGCGACGCTGCTGCAGACCGAGTACCCTTCCGGCAAGCTGGACCAGGCATCGCACTGGAGCTATCCACGCCTGGCGGAAGAGCTTCGCCGCATCGGCGCACCCGACAGCGACAGGGTGGAATTGTTTGGACGTATGGTATTCAATGCGGTGATCGGCAATGACGATGACCATCCGAAGAATCATGCCGTGATTTACGATCACCAAGCCCGGACATGGCGTCTTTCACCCGCCTTCGACGTGGTGCCGAATCCGGATCAAACCCCTGACTATCTTACGCTGCAGGTATCACTGGGAAGCAACCGCATAGAACGCGGCGCGCTACTGGGCGATGCCAAGCGGTTCAGCTTCAAGAGCACCGAGGATGGCGCCGCCTATCTTGACGCACTGCTGGCGCGCATCGCCAGCACCTATCCTGTCGTCGCGCCGCTGCTGCCGGCCGAATTGCAGCACATGATGCAGCAACGCATCGCCAGCAACATCAGATTGCTGGCGACACCTGATTAAGCCAGGAAATCGGCCAAGGTCAAGGCGACGACCTTGGTCGCCTTGCGCAAGTCTTCCAGCAGCAGGCGCTCGTCGGCTTTTTTCGCGTTCGATTCCGGCACCGAGCGCGGGCCGGCGCCGTACAGCACGGCGGGAATGCCGTGTTCCCCGTACAGGCGGGCGTCTGCGTACAGCGGCGTGCCTTGCGCAGGAATGTCTTCGCCGATGATCGCTTTCGCGTTTTTCTGGATGTTCGCCACCAGCTTTTCCGAGCCCGGCAACGGCTTCAAGGCATGCGACAACAGCAGTCTCTTGATCTCAAGGCGGATGCCCGGCAGGCCGCGCACCGCGTCTTCGATCAGCGCGAGCACCTGCGCTTCGACCGCCACCGGGTCTTCTTCCGGAATCATGCGGCGATCCATCTTCATGAGCACTTTACCTGGCACGACATTCGTATTGGTGCCGCCGTCGATGCGCCCGACCAGCATGGTCGGGCTGTCGATGCCCGGCACCGCCGATTTCACCTGTTTCAGGATAGGCAGCTGGTCGTACAGCGCGTTCAGGATCTTGGTCGCGGCCTGCAAGGCGTCGTGCCCGGTTTCCGGCATCGCGCCGTGGCCGGACTTGCCGTGCACGGTGATTTCGAATTGCAGGCAGGCGTTGTGCGCGGTGATGATGTTGTAGCTGAAACCGGCGGCGATGACGAAGTCCGGCCGCGTCAGTTTCTGTTCCAGCAACCAGCCCGGTCCGAGCAGGCCGCCGAATTCCTCGTCATAAGTAAAATGCAGTTCGAGCTTGCCCTTCAGCGGCACGCCCAGCGCTTCGAGCGCGCGCACGGCGAACACGTAGGTCGCGAAATCGCATTTCGAGACGGCGGCGGCGCGGCCGTAGATATAGCCGTTGTCGATCACGCCGCCGTACGGCGGAAAGGTCCAGCCGTCGCCCGGCGGCACCACGTCGCCGTGCGCGTTCAGCGCCACGGTCGGACCGCCGTCGCCATACGGCCGGCGCACGATCAGATTGGTGATCGCTTCCATGCCGTAGTCGCGCACGACCTGCTCGGGCACGACGTGCTTTTCCGCTTCCCATCCATAGGCTTTCAGCAGTTCAGCCACCGTGTCCGCGTGCGGCGCGTTATTGCCGGGCGGCGTGTCGGTCGGCACGCGCAGCACTTGCTGAAAAAAGGCGACCTGTTCGTCGAAGTGGGCGTCGATCCATTGTGTCAATTGGTCCTGCATGCTCATGCTGTCATCCTCGTTGTTTGCGTACCACTACGTTTTGTTGTTATTTCGCGCCGCTCTCGAACCACGCGCCGACCTGCGCCCGCTCGGCTTCGGTCATGTTGGTGAGATTACCGATCGGCATGGCCTTCAGTTGCACCGCCTGCTTATAAATCTTTTCAGCGTTCTGGCGGATTTGTACATCGTTGTCGAACATGATGCCGGACGGCGCCGTGGCGAAGCCGGGCTGCGTCGGTGTGGCGGAATGGCAACTGACGCAGCGCTGCGCAACGATCGCTTTGACTTTACCGAACTGCAATGCCGGATCGTTGGCCGCCGCGCTAGCGACCGGGTGCGCCGGCGCGATCATCACCGCCACCGCGACCAGCAGCGCCACGCCAATGGCGGGATAGCGCCATTCGACGCGTTCCTTGTGGCGCAGATTGAAGAAGTGGCGGATGAACACGCCGGCGGCCATGATGCAAGCCAGCACCAGCCACGCGTGGTCGTTCCGATAGGTCATCGCGTAATGGTTGCTGATCATGATGAACAGCACCGGCAACGTAAAGTAATTGTTGTGGACACTGCGCTGCTTGGCGCGCAAGCCGTGCTGCGGGTCGGGCAGCTTGCCGACCGACATCGCCTCGACCATTTTTCGCTGGCCAGGAATGATCAGCATCAGCACGTTGCCGACCATGATGGTGCCGATCATCGCGCCGATGTGAATGTAGGCGGCGCGGCCGCTGAGGTAATGAGTCAATACCCAGGCCGACGCGACCAGCAACACGAAGATCGTCACGCCGAATGCGGCGTCGTTCTGGCCCAACGGGGAGCGGCACAGCAAATCGTAGACGGTCCAGCCGATCACCAGCGCGGCCAGGCCGATGCCGATCGCCTGCGCGCTGCTCAGGTCGGCGATCGATTTGTCGACCATCATCGCTTGCGCATTGAAGTAATAGGCAATCGTCAGCAGCCCGAAGCCGGACAGCCACGTCACGTAGGCTTCCCACTTGAACCAGTGTAAATCTTTCGGCAACGAGGCCGGCGCCACCAGGTATTTTTGCGGGTTGTAGAAGCCGCCGCCGTGGACGGCCCACAATTCGCCTGAAACGCCTTTTTTCGCCAGTTCCGAACCGGGTGCCGGCGGGCGGATCGAGTTGTCGAGCCAGACGAAGTAAAACGAGGCGCCGATCCACGCGATGCCGGTGATCATGTGCAGCCAGCGCACCACCAGGTTAAGCCATTCCAGGCCATACGGGATCAGGTAGGCGTAAGCTTCCATGTCAGGTCCTTAGAGTGGATTCGCGGCATGTTACACACGGTAAACGGTTTTCACACCCGCGCCATGAAATATACCGTATATTTGCCATATTCAAGCCGATATAGACCACCATGTCCACCCTACCCCAACACCTAGACTTGCACCTGATCCGCATTCTTTACCTGTTGCTGGTGGAGAAGAATGTGTCGCGCGTCGCGCTCAAATTGAACCAGCCGCAGCCGTCGATTTCGGCCTCGCTGCGCAAGTTGCGCGAGCTGACTGGCGACCCGCTGCTGGTGCGCGGCGCGCGCGGCATGGTGCCGACCCAGCACGGCGAAAGCTTATTAAAACCGGCCAAGCGCATTCTCGACGAAACGGAAAACTTGTTCGTCAAGAAGACGCCGTTCGTGCCACAGGAAGAGGCGCGCACCTTCCACGTGGCCGCGCCCGATTACCTCGACAGCCAGTTCCTGCCAAGCATCGTGTCGATGCTGCGGCGCGGCTCGCCGATGAGCAGGCTGGTGATCCACAGCCTCGGACCGGACATCGATTACGTGCGTTTGTTGTCGGATGGCGACATGGACCTGGTGATCGCGAACTGGGACGAACCGCCCGAACATCTGCATATCTCCAAACTGTTCGAAGACCCGATCGTCTGCGCCATGCATTCCGGTAGCGCCTATGCCAAGCGCACCGACAGCGAGGCGATGACGGTCAACGACTATCTGACCTTGCCGCACGCGGCGCCGTCGCAGATCCTGCCGGGTTATCACGGCGTCATCGACGCCTTCCTTGAAAGCCAGAACCTGCGCCGCAACGTCATCGTCGAATCGGCGTATTTCAGCCTGATCCCGTTCATGCTGACGCAGACCGACCTGGTATTGACCACCGGCCGCCAGTTCATGCGCTTTTACGAGAAAACGCTGCCCCTTAAAATCTTCACGGTACCGGTCAAATTCCCGCCGATGCGCTTCTACCAGCTGTGGCACGAGCGGGTGCACCAGGCGCCGGAACACAAGTGGTTGCGCGACCAGATCAGCAACGCGGCAAAATCACTGCTGCCGAAGCTATAAACAACATAGCAAGGAGAGTATAGTCTGGCTCATGACCCCGCTATATCATCGAGTTTCCATGAATGGGATTTAACGATGACGACACTCTCCGAACTGAATAGCTGCGACGCCAACGCCTTTGTTGAAAGCCTGCGCGGCATATATGAACATTCGCCCTGGATACCGGAACGCGCCGCCGCGTTGCGTCCGTTCGCCAGCGCCACCGCGCTGAAGCAGGCGCTGCAGGCGGAAGTGGCCAAGGCCACCTTCGACGAACAACTGGGCCTGATCCGTGCCCACCCGGAATTGGCAGGCAAGGCCGCCATCGCCGGCGAACTGACCGAGGAATCGACCCACGAACAGGCCAAGTCCGGCCTGAACCTGTGCAGCGCCGAGGAATTCGCGGTATTGCACAAGCTCAATGCGGACTACAACACCAAGTTCGGTTTCCCGTTCATCCTGGCCGTCAAGGGCCCGACCGGCAACGGCTTGACGCGCCACCAGATCATCGCCACGTTTACGCGCCGCCTGAAAAACCAGCGCGCCGACGAAGCGGCGGAATGCCTGCGCCAGATCCATCGCATCGCTGAAATGCGCATCAACGACCTGGTCGGCACGCAAATGGACTTCGGCCCGACCATCATGCAATGGTCGGAAGACCTGGCGCAATGGAGCGACAGCGACGAGGGCCTGACCTGCGCCTACATGACCGACGCGCACCGCAAGAGCGCGGCACAACTGGCCGAGTGGATGCGCGCGGCCGGCATGGAAGTGCAGATCGACGCGGTCGGCAACGTCGCCGGACGCTATATCTCCAATGCGCCGAACGCGAAAACCCTGCTCACCGGTTCGCACTACGACACCGTGCGCAACGGCGGCAAGTACGACGGCCGCCTGGGCATCCTGTTGCCGATCGCCATCGTCGATTACCTGAACAAGCGCGGCGAAAAGCTGCCGTTCGATTTCGAGATCATCGGCTTCGCAGAAGAAGAAGGCGTGCGTTTCCGCAGCACTTTCCTCGGCAGTAACGCAATCACCGGCCGCTTCGACCTGAACCTGCTGGAGCAGACCGACGCCGCCGGCGTGACGATGCGCAGCGCGATCACCGAAGCCGGTCACGATGTGAACAAGATTCCATCCATCGCGCGCGATCCATCGAAGATCCTCGCCTTTGTCGAAGTGCACATCGAGCAGGGTCCGGTGCTGGTCGGCCGCGGCTTGCCGCTGGGCGTGGTCACGGCGATTGCCGGCAGCTCGCGCTACCTGGTCGACCTGCGCGGCCTGGCCAGCCATGCCGGCACCACGCCGATGACGATGCGCAAGGATGCGGCGGCGGCGGCGGCGGAAATCGTGCTGCTGGTCGAACAGCGCTGCGCCCAGGCTGAATCTCTGGTCGGCACCGTCGGCCAGTTGCAGGTGCCGAGCGGTTCGGTCAACGTGATCCCGGGCGCGTGCAAGCTGTCGCTCGACATCCGCGCCGCCGACGACGAAGTGCGCCGCTCCGCCGTGCAGGATGTGCTGGATGGTATCGCCGCGATCTGCGCCCGTCGCCAGATCGAAGCGAACATCGAGAAGATCGTCGAAGCGTCGGCCGCGCCGTGCGCGCCTTGGCTGATGGAGCAACTGGGCGCTGCGGTCGAACGCACCGGCCTGGAACGCTTTGATCTGCTGTCCGGCGCCGGCCACGATGCGATGGCGATCGCCGCGATCACCGATGTGGCGATGCTGTTCACCCGTTGCGGCAATGGCGGTATCAGCCACAACCCGCTGGAAACGATGACCGCCGACGACGCCGAACTGGGCGCCCAAGCCCTGCTCGACTTCCTGCGCAACTTCCAGCCGAAAGCGGCTTAAGCATGTCATTCCCGCGAAGGCGGGAATCCATAGCACCTATCCATCCTTCTATCAGGAGCGCTGGACAGGATGCGAAGTATGGATTCCCGCCTGAGCGGCGGTCCGGCGATCCGGAACGACAAGGTATCGGCTGGTATTACCGGTACGTCACCGCATTCGCCTCGCCCAGCCATTCCAGGTGGGCATAGTTGTTCAAGTAACCCAGGCTGAGCTTGTCCGCACTGTGATGCAATTTGGTCACACTCGCATTGGCCAGGCTCCAGCTCATTTCTATCACCTGGTGATCCTGCAAGCCCAGCACGTGCTGGCAGATCGCCGAAATCGTGCCGCCCGATGTGAACACGATGGTCGATTCGGCACTGTTGCCATTGACCAGGCGTTGTAACGCGGCCACACAGCGCGTCTTGAACGCCGGCCACGATTCCGTGTAATCGGCATCATGCGCGCC
Organism: Pseudomonadota bacterium; assembly: GCA_040389645.1. GTDB lineage: Bacteria > Pseudomonadota > Gammaproteobacteria > Burkholderiales > Burkholderiaceae_D > Rugamonas. The sequence goes on from JAZJZT010000005.1 coordinate 31,803, forward strand.
ATGCATCCAGCGCAGCATCGCATCGCGGAACGTCGTATGAAAGGCGCGCTTCGGATCGTCCTGCGCCGCCAGGAAACGTGCAAATTCAGCCGGGTCGGCGGCCTCGGGACAATGCCGCTGCAGTACCTGATGGTGGTCGAACTCGGCAAAACCGGGATCGGTCAGCCATTCCGTCTCGGCCAGCGTGGCCTTCGGCACTTCGGCCAGGCAACTGTCGGCCGTCTGCCGATGGCGCACCATGCCGCCGCACACCACCCGCTGGATACCCTGGCGGCAATTGGCAAACCACTGCCCCAACAGGCGCGCCTGCTCGAATCCCAGGCTGGAAAGCTGGTCGTAATTGGCGCTGCCGAACGAGGCCTGGCCGTGCCGTACCAAAAGAATCTGTCCCATCGCTCGCTCCGTATGTGGCGTATGTCACGTCAATATGAAGCAGCTTATCCGTAGTTATATAATTCATCAAATGAATACTTTTTATTCACCCGGATAAATACCATGCATATATCAAAGGTCGACCTGAACCTCTTCACCGTCTTTGAAGCGATTTACGCGGAAAACAGCGTCACGCGCGCCAGCATGAAGATGAACCTGACGCAGCCCGCCGTCAGCCATGCGCTGGCGCGGCTGCGCAACCTGTTCGGCGATCCGCTGTTCGAACGCAAGGGACACACGATGGTGCCGACGCCGCTGGCGCGCAGCATCATCGAACCGGTGCGCCACGCGGTGCGCGGCTTTGAATTGACGCTGAGCGGGGCCGAGCGTTTCGACGCCGCCACCAGCGAGCGCACATTTACTGTCGCGCTGCGCGACGTGCTCGAAGCGACGATGCTGCCGCCTTTGATGGCCGGCATTACCGACAGCGCGCCGTCGGTCAGCCTGAACGCGCTGCGCATGGAGCGCAAGGAACTGGAAAGCGAACTGGCGGCCGGCACCATCGATGTCGCGATCGACGTACTGCTGCCGCTGTCGAACGACATCCTGCACGCGCGCCTGGCGGTCGATCAGACCGTCGTCGTGGCGCGGCGCGACCATCCTCACGTGCAGGGCGCGCTGGACCTGGCCGGCTACCTGGCGCAAGACCACATCCTCGCCAGCTCGCGCCGGCGCGGTCCCGGCCTGGAAGACCTGGAACTGAGCCGCATGGGATTGCAGCGCCGCGTGCGCATGCGCTGCCAGCATTACTTTACCGCCTGCCGCGTGGTCAGCCAGACCGATTTCCTGCTGACCATGCCGGAACGCTATGCGCGCGTGCTGAACCAGCAGTTCGGCAACCAGATCCTGCCGCTGCCGCTGGCCATGCCGCCGACCGACAGTTACCTGTACTGGCACGCCAACGTCGACAACGATCCGTCCAATCGCTGGCTGCGCGAACAGATCACGCAGGTGGTCGGCGCGCTGGCGCCGAACTGACCCAGGCCGGCGCGGCCGATTGCGCACGGCGCGGCCGATTGCGCACGGCGCGGCGCGGCGCGATGGCGATGGCGATGGCGATGGCGCCGGTCCGTTGCCGGCGCGGCGGCCTGCACGGAAGTTGCAATACGCGCCATCCAATTTAAAGCACTTGATTTATACTGTTGCAACTGGAAGCGGGCCAGCCTGGCCTGCGATTGAATGCGACTGCCGAATGCTCAACGATATAACTAAAAAGGGAACGCGGGGCGACGACACGCGCGATGCGATCAAGCTGGTGGCGCGCCGCCTGTTCGCGCTGCACGGCATCGACGGCGTCGCGGTGCGGGAAATCGCCACGGCGGCCAAACAGCGCAACAGCGGCAGCGTGCATTATTATTTCGGCAGCAAGGAAGCGCTGGTGCAGGAATTGATCGTCGACGGCGCGCGCTGGATCGACGCGCGCCGCACCGGCCTGCTCGAAGCGTACGAACAACTGGGCCGCCCGGCCGATCTGCGCGCGATCGTCGAAATCCTGGTCCACTCGTCCACTGCGCTGGGTCAGCAGCCGGGCGAGGAAGACACGTATATCCGCTTCATCGCGGCCTTGCAGAACAGCCACCGCAAGCTGTTCCTCGACGCGCTGGCGAACCGCTGGAACGACGGTTACCAGCGCTGCCTGGCGCATATCCGCGTCCTGCTGCAACACTTGCCGGAAGCGATCGTGCAACAGCGCCTGGTGTTCATGGCCTTCTACATCACGTCCGCGCTGTCGTTCCGCGAATCGATCGTCGATGCCGAAGTCGGCATCCACCATTTCTGGAGCGCGCCGTACGCGATGGACAACCTGATCGACACCGTGGTATCGATGCTGACGGCGGCGCCGTCGGCGCAGACGCTGGCCCGGCTTTGACGGGCGCGGCGCCGGCCGCGGTCCCTGTTGCCGCCGGCAATTCATGGTTATACTGCACCATATAAAACCGGCGCCGCCCGGTATCCCGCATGCACGTCGCGATCATCATCGGAGCTGCCATGTCCAACCGAACGGCCGTATGTCGCCCGCTGCTTGCCGGGTTGGCGGCCTTGTTTATGCAGTGCTGCCAGGCCGCGGACCACCCGGTGCGGGTGCAACTGAACCAGGCGGTGCAACCGTTCGCGCTGCCGGCGTCCGGTTCGGGCCTGCAGGCGGACATCATCCGCGCCGCTTTCGCGACGCAATCGGTGCCGACCGAATTCGTGTTCCTGCCCGGCGCCAGGAGCTGGCTCGAATACAAGGCCGGCCGCATCGATGCCGTCACCAACGCCAAGCCCGGCAGCGAACTGGATATCGTCCTGACGCACTGGCCGGTGGCGCTGTTTCAAAACCAGGCGATCACGCTCAAGCGCAAAAACATCGAATTCAAGTCGATCGGCGAATTGGGCAAATACCGCGTCATCGCGTTCCAGAACGCCAGCAAGTTCCTCGGGCCGGAATACGCCATCATGGCCAGGCTCAATCCGAACTATGTCGAACAGGCGACGATGCCGTCTTTCCTGCTGCGCAACGAGGCGACCGATGTCATCGTCTCGCAAGCGGACATCTTCCGTTTCAACCTGATCGAAAACGCCGCGCGCCTGGGCTTCAAGCCGGACTTCGAGCAGTTCGAATACCACCCGATTTTCGAAAAAGGCAACGATTACTGGTACGGGTTCCGTACCGAGGCGATGCGCGACCAGTTCGAGCGCGGCATCGCCGCCATCTATAAAAGCGGAGAGATCGACAAAATCTTCGCACACTACCAGAAGCAGTTCGGCACTTCGCGCGAACTGTTCATCCACCTCGATTGCCGCTTCCTGAAAAAGAACCGGCCGCCGGCCTGCGCGCAGGAAGCGCAGCACTGACGCCGCGGACCCGCCCGGTACCGCATGCGCCAATTCGTGTCGAAAAAGCAAAATACGGGCGACAAGATAGGGTTCCTCGCGGGAAAATAGTCTTATACTTTGGATCTCGGCCGCGCCGCCATGCGCCGTGCCGACGATGGACACCTTCACCTTAAAAAATTCAGCAACAGACGAGGAAATCTATTATGGCTGTCGATATTGTTTATACGCCGACGAAAACGGCCGTCACGCAGCAGGAAGACGCCGTGATGTATTACTCGGCGCGCAATGTATGCGAAAAACTAAAGATCCTCAACGACGTGCGGCATGTCGGCAACGGCGGCTTCGATGCGCTCGGGCGCGACGGCGGCGTGGTCTACGTGGTCGGCCACGGCAATGCCGGCGGCAAGATCGGCACCCACGCCGATGCGCTCGGCGCAAAGTCGCTGATGAAGGCGATGCTGGCCGACGGCTTGCCGAAAAACCCGGGCGGCACCGTGACGATCCACCTGTACGCCTGCGCGTCCGGCACCTCGGTGCGCACCGGCTACCTGCTGTGGCGCAAGGACCCGTACGCGATGCGCTTCGCCAAGTACCTGGCCGAAGCCGGCTTCAACGACTTCATGATCGTCGGCTACGTCGGCTTCATGAACCTGTCCGGCAAGCACTCGCTGAACTACCACATGCAAAAGTCGAAAGAGACGGTCTGGTCCGGCTCGGCGCTGGCGCGCGGCGACGATGCGCCGACAATCACCTTCCGCGTCAACGCCGGCGCCTGCGCGCGCGTCCAGGGAGAGGAATGGAAGCAGTATTCCGAGGTGCGCGTGCACCGCGGCCGCGCCAACTCGCTGGTGGCGACGATCCGCAAATAAGTACCGGGCCGGCAGGCGCCCTGCCCGCCCGCCACGTTCAGCTCCACGCCGCGCGCAGCGCCAGCTGCATGCCCAGCAACATCAGCATGAACAGCAGGCAGCGCCGGAATAGTGCCGGCGGCATGCGCTGGCGCAGTTTCTGCCCGAGCAGCATGCCGGCCAGCGCCGGCACCTGCATCAGGAACGAGGCGCCGGCCACGGCCGGTTGCCACGCATCGTGCGCCGCCAGCGAGACGGCAATCGCCAGCGTCGACACAGTAAATGCCAGGCCCATCGCCTGCACCAGTTCATCCCGTTCCAGTTCCAGCGCCTGCAGGTAGGGCACGGCCGGCAGCACGAACACGCCGGTGGTGACCGCGATCGCGCCGGTGACGATGCCGACCAATGGCGATTGCCAGTACGCGTTCTCCTGCTTCACTTTCCAGCGCAGCGCCAGCAGGCCGGCCCCCGCATACGTGACCAATGCGATACCGAGCGCGCCGGCGGCCCATTCTGCGCGCAGCGCAAACAGGCCGCCGGCCAGCGTGCCGGCGCAGATACCCGCCATCATCGGCCAGAAACGCGACCACACCGGATACAGCGGCGCGCCGGTCAGCACTTGCCACAGGTTCGTCAAAAGCGAAGGCACGACCAGCAGCGCCGCCGCCTGCATCGGCGCCATCGTCAGACTCAGTAAAGCCACCGCCACGGTCGGCAAGCCCATGCCGGTGACGCCCTTGACCGTTCCCGCCAGCAGGAACACGGCACTGATATAAATGAGATTGTCCATGGCTTGCAGTCTGCCACGGCTCGTCCTGTCCGAAAATGTGGAATATACTCAGGCTGCCTTCGTCGTTAACATAGGCTGATACTAAACAAGGAGGACCGATGCGCTTCGACCTGACGGATTTGCTGCTGTTTTTGCACGTGGCCGAGAGCGGCAGCATCACCGCCGGCGCCGCGCAGACGCACCTGGCGCTGGCGTCGGCCAGCGCGCGCATCCGCGGCATGGAACAGTTACTGGGCGTGCCGCTGCTCGAACGCGGGCGGCGCGGCGTGGCGACGACCGACGCCGGGCGCACGCTGCTGCACCATGCGCGCGTGATCACGCAGCAGATCGAAAAAATGCGCGCCGACCTGGGAGAGTATGCGTCCGGCCTGAAGGGCCACGTGCGGGTGTTGTGCAACACCTCGGCGCTGGCCGAATTCCTGCCCGAGGCGCTGGCCGGCTTCATGGCCAGCCACCCGCAAGTCAACATCGACCTCGAAGAGCGGCTCAGCTACGACATCGTGCAGGCAGTCAAGGATGGCCTGGCCGATATCGGCGTCGTCGCCGACTCGGTCGACTGCAGCGGCCTGGAAACGTTCCCCTTCCGCGACGACCGGCTGGTGCTGGCGATGGCGCCTAACCACCCGCTGGCGGAGAAATTAAAACGCCGGCGCAGCATGCCGTTCGCCGACGCGCTCGACTACGATTTCATCGGCCTGGCCGGCGACAGCGCGCTGCACAAATACATCGCCGACCACGCGGCCCGGCTCGGGCGGCGCCTGACGTACCGGGTGCGCCTGCGCAGCTTCGACGCCGTCTGCCGCATGGCCGCCAGCGGCGCGGGCCTGGCCGTGCTGCCGGAATCGGCGGTGCTGCGTTCGCGCGACGCGATGGCGATCCGGCACGTGCACCTGAGCGATGCCTGGGCCGTGCGCAAGCTCTTGATCTGCATGCGCCGCTATGCCGATTTGCCCGGTTATGCGCGCGAACTGGCCGACGCGCTGCGCCCGGCCGCGTGACGCCGGATCAGCAGGCGCCGGCGCCGGCCGCGATGCCGCGCACGGCCCTGGCAATGTCGAGAGCAAGGCGGTTCAGGGCGCGGCGGTGGCCGGCGACCAGCGCGTCGTAGCCGCTGCTTACTTTTTCCTCGGCCACGCTGCGACAGGTCAGCACCTTGCCGCTGCCGATCTGGCGCACGCTCCACACGGAATCGACCAGCGCATACTGGCCGGGCGCCGACTCGAAGCGCTGCACATTGACGCTGACGCGATAGACCGGCACGTTTTCCGGCGTCGGCGTGCGGTAGACATCGATCGCGCCCAGTTCCGCGCTGACCGCCAGCGACAAGGCTTGCCCGATCTCGGACGCCAGCGGCCCGGCCCAGCGCTCCTGTTCCAGCAATTCGACGCGGCCGGCGCCGGCGTTGATCACCAGCTGGTTGCGGCTGACCTGTTGCGGCACCGCGATCGCCTGCAGTTCGATGTACAGCGGCTTGCCGGCGGCGGCCGGCGCCGCGCCGGCGCCGCTGCTTAAACTGTAAAAATGTTCGGCCGGCACGCTGGCCGCGCAGCCGGCCAGCGCCAGCGGCACGGCAATCGCGGCCAGCCACGACGCGCGGCGATTACGCAGAAACGGGATCATTTGGCATCTCCTTTTTTACCCCGGATCAGCGATTCGGGATGGCGTTCCAGGTAGTCGGACAGCGTATTGAGCGACTGCATCGTCTGCGTCAACTGCTGCAAGGCTTCGCGCAGGTCGGACTGCACCGGCGAATCCTTCTGCAATAACTGTTCGGCGGTGCCGAAGGTATGCCGCGCCGCATTCAGCGTTTCCTTCATTTCCGGCATGACTTGGCCATCGAGCTGCTTGAGCAGCGCGTTGGCGTTTTTCAGCGTCGCATTCAGGTTGTTGCCGATATCGTCGAACGGCACCTTGTCCAGTTTGCGCGCGATGCTGGCGAGCTGGGTCTGCAATTCATCGAGGCTGTTCGGCACCGTCGGCACTTCGAGCGGATCGAGGTCGGCATTGAACTTGACGGCCGGCGGATGCGGGAAGAAGTCGAGCGCGATATACAGCTGGCCGGTCAGCAGGTTGCCGGTGCGCAGTTGCGCGCGCAAGCCGCGGCTGACCATGCGCGCCAGCACGGCCGGTCCGGCCTTGTGGTCCGGGTCGGCCGCCAGCGCCTGCTGGAAACGCCGGCCAAGGCGGCCCGGGTACAGGTCCACCGTGACGGGCATCCGGAAACTTTTCTGGTCCGGGTCGAATTCGACGCCGACCGAGCGCACTTCTCCCAGCACGATGCCCCTGAAATCGACCGGCGCGCCGGGGGACAGGCCGCGCAGCGACTGGTCGAAATAAAACACGCTGGAAATCGGCCGGCCGTCCGGTTCGCGCATCGCGCTGGCCTGGTCCGGGGCGAGCAGGAATTGCGAGCCGGACGGCGCCACCGCGTCCTGCTTTTGCCCGCTCATCGTCTCGAACGCGAGCCCGCCCACCAGCAGCGCCGCCACCGATTGCGTATTGACCTTGAAGCCGCCGGAATCGAGCCGCACGTCGACGCCGCTGGCATGCCACCAGCGCGTATTCCTGCCGACATACTGGTCGTACGGCGCGTTGACGAAGACCCGCATCGTCACGCCGGCGCCCTGCGGATCGAGCACGAAATCGATCACCTGCCCGACCTGGATGCGGCGGTAAAACACGGGAGAGCCGATATCGACCGATCCCAGGCTGTCGGTGTGCAGCGTGTACTGGCTGCCCTTCTGGTCGACCGTCACCGACGGCGCGCGTTCGAGGCCCGTAAAACTGCTCTCCCCCTGTTCGCCCTTGCCGGCGTCGACGCCGATGTAGGCGCCCGACAGCAAGGTGCCCAGGCCGGACACGCCGCTGGCGCCGACCCGCGGGCGCACCACCCAGAAGCGCGTGTCTTTTGCCGTGAAGCGTTTCGCATCCTTGCTCATGTCGATCGTCACCAGCACCTTCGACAGGTCCGGTTCCAGCGCGATGCTGCGCACCAGGCCGATGTCGACATCCTTGTATTTCACCTTGGTCTTGCCGGGTTCCAGGCCGTCGGCGCTGCTGAAGCTGACCACGACCACCGGGCCGCGGTCCATCACCGACTTGGCGACGAGGCCCAGGCCGACCAGCGCCGCCAGCAGCGGGATCAGCCAGACCAGCGACGGCAGCCAGCGGCTGGCCGGTTCCACGACCGGTTCCGGCACGGTTGGTGTTGCGCCTTCGTGTTCAGGCATGCGGTTCTCCAGAGTGTTTGACAGGGTCCCAGATCAGGCGCGGGTCGAACTGCATCGATGCCAGCATGGTCAGCACCACCACCGAGCAGAACGCCAGCGCGCCCGGCCCGGCCTTCATTTCGGCCAGCGTGCTGAAACGCACCAGCGCCACCGACAGCGCGATGACGAAGATATCGAGCATCGACCAGCGGCCCACCACTTCGAGCAGCCGGTACAGGACCGTGCGCTGGTAGGGCCGCCACTGCGAGCGCCGCTGCGCAGTGTAAGCGAGTACGGTCAACGCCGCCAGCTTGGCCACCGGCACGACGATGCTGGCGATGAAAATGATGACGGCCAGCGCCTGCGAGCCGGTGTTCCAGAAGTAGACGACGCCGCTGATGATGGTGTCGTCGTCCTGGCCACCGAGCAGGGTGCGGCTGTGCATGACGATCAGCACGTTGGCCGGAATATACAAGATGGCAGCGGCGACCAAGAGCGCCCAGGTGCGCATGATGCTGTGCGGCTGCCGGCGGTGCAGCGTGCTGCCGCAGCGCGCGCAATGCTGGCGCCGCGCGCCGCTTTCGGCGCAGACCAGGCCGCAGGCGTGGCAGGCCAGCGCCGGCGTCTGCGCATCGATACGCGTGTAGCGCGGCGGCACCGGCGCCGGGCGCACCAGTTCATCGGCGATGCGCCACAGGCGGCGCGGATCGAACGAGGTCACGATGGCCAGCATCACGGTCAAGGCGCCGAAGGCGAACATGCCGGGTTGCAGCGTGACGATGGTCTTGCTGCTCATCTTGACGATGGTGATCAGGATGCCCAGCATCAGCACTTCGGTCATGCCCCACTGGCGCGCCTTGACGGCCGCGCGCAGCAGGCGGTGCATGCCGGGCGGGCGGAAACCGGCGCGCAGCGACAGCGTGACGTACAGCAGCGCACTCAGTTCGATGGCGGGGAAGACGATCGTAAACAGCAGCACGCCCAGGGCCACCGCCTGCAACTGCTGCGACCACAACACGCCGATCGCCTCGCCCAAGGTGGCGGTGCTATGGATGCCGTTCAATTCCAGTTCGACGATCGGGCACAGTTGCGCGATCAGGAAGACGATGGCCGCGCCCAGCGTGATGGCGGCCATGCGCGTCAGGTCGGCCGCGCTGCCGCGGTACAGCACCGAGCGGCAACGCACGCAGCGAGCCTTCGCGCGCGGCGCCACCGGGCGCAGGCGGTGCAGCACGCCGCAGTCATGACAGCTAATCAGTTCATATCGATGCACGGTTACACGCAGGCTTGGTCAAGCCTGCATGATACGCGAAAGCGCGCCGCGGCAAGAGCGCGCCACGGCGCGCTCCCGGGTACGCACACGAGGATGAGGACGAGACACGATCGTGCCGTGTCAGGGCGCCCCTCGCGCATCGATGAAGGCGCCCAGCGCGGCCAGCGGCAAGGGCCGGCTGTACAGGTAACCCTGGTAGGCCTGGCAACCCGCTTCGGCGATGAAATCGAGTTGCTGCTGCGTCTCGACGCCTTCGGCCAGCACCGCCATGCCCAGCGCCTTGCCCAGTCCGACGATGGTGCGCACGATGGCGCCGCCATGGCGCCCTTCTTGCGCATCCCAGATGAAGGAGCGGTCGATCTTCAATTGTTCCAGCGGCAGCCGGTGCAGGTAAGACAGCGACGAATAGCCGGTGCCGAAGTCGTCCAGCGAAAAGCCGACGCCGGCCTCGCGCAGGCGCTGCATCTTCGCGATGGTGCTTTCTACATCTTTTAATAATAAACTTTCGGTCAATTCCAGCAACAGCAGGCGTGGCCGCGCGCCCGTCTCGGCCAGCACCGCCAGCACCTGCTCGACGAAATCGGGACGATGAAACTGGTGCGCGCTGACGTTGACCGCCATGTGCAGCGCGCCGGCGCGGGGGTCTCCCTCCCAGCGCGCCAGCTGCTGGCAGGCGCTGCGCAAGACCCAGTGCCCGAGCGGCACGATCAATCCCGTTTCCTCGGCGACCGGGATGAATTCCACCGGCGCCACCATGCCGCGCTGCGGATGGTGCCAGCGCAGCAGCGCCTCGACACCGGCCATGCGGCCTTGCAGGTCGGCCTGCGGCTGGTAATACAGTTCGAACTGGCCGCCGCCCAGCGCAAGGCGCAAGTCCGCCTCCAGCGCCGCGCGCGCGGCGACGCGTGACTGCATGCCCGGCTCGAAGAAGGATACCGTGTTGCGCCCGGCCGCCTTGGACTGGTACATGGCCAGGTCGGCCCGCTTGAGCAGGTCGTCGGTGTTGTCCTGGCCGCCGCAAAAGACGGTGACGCCGATGCTCGGCGTGCTGTGCTGGCTGACGCCGGCGATATGGTAGGGGTCGCAGAACGCCTGCAACAGCTTGGTGGCGACTTCCTCCGCGTGCAGCGCCGCCTGCTCGACCGTCTCGCCCAGTTCTTCGAGCAGGATCACGAATTCGTCGCCGCCGAAGCGGGCCACGGTATCGCTGGCCCGCACCAGGCGGCGCAGGCGTTCGCCCACCAGGCGCAGCAGGATATCGCCCTTGTCATGGCCGCGCGCATCGTTGACGGCTTTAAAATTGTCGAGGTCGAGGAACAGCACGGCGCCGTGCGACTGGGTGCGCCGGCACAGTTCCAATGCGTGGCCGATGCGCTCGACCAGCAATTGCCGGTTCGGCAGGCCGGTCAACCTGTCATAAAAGGCCAGCGCGTGGAATTGCGCTTCCTGCGCCTTGCGCGCGCGGATGTCGAGAAAATAGATCGCCAGCCCTTCCTCGGACGGATAGGCGCGCACCTCGGTCCACAGGTCCAGCGGCGCATAGTATTCCTCGAACGAGATCGAGGTGCCGCTGTCGACGGCCTTGTGATACGCCTCGTAATACGGGCCGCCGACCGCTTCCGGGAACACGGCCCAGACGCTCATGCCGAGCACCTTGCCGCGCTCGCAGCGCAGCAGCCGCTCCGCTTCGCGGTTCAGGTAAGTCAGGTTCCAGTGGCGGTCCACCATCAGGAAGGCGTCGGTGATGCTTTCCAGCGTCGCCGTCAGGCGCCTGGCCAGGCGCTGCGCATCCTGTTCCAGCGCCTTCTTGTCGCTGATGTCCTGCAGCGCGCCCTGCACCGTCGTCACCGTGCCGTCGGCGCCGCAGACTCCCTCCCCCATCGCGCGCACCCAGACGCGCCGGCCGCGCGACGTCAGGATCTGCAATTCCTCGTCGAAGCAGCCGCCTTCGCGCAGGCAGCGCTGATAATTGTCGCGCGCCTTGACGCGCCACTCGGAAGGGCAATGGGCGATCGCCTGGGCCATCGTGAAGGTGGTGCCGTGCGGGACCTCATAAATGTCGCATACTTCATCGGACCAGAACACGCAATCGGCGGCGATATCGAAACACCAGCCCCCCAGGCGCGCGATGCGCCCGGCGCTGCGCAGCAACGCCGCGCTGTGCAGCGGCCGCCGCTCGTCGGTCATTGCACGGGACGTGCGCGTTCGAGCATCGCGTGCAGCAGCACGTTGCAGCCGGCTTCCAGGTGTTCCGCCTTGGCGTCCTCGATCTCGTTGTGGCTGATGCCGTCCTTGCACGGCACGAAGATCATGCCGGCCGGCGCCAGGCGCGCCGCGTAGATCGCATCGTGGCCGGCGCCGGAGACGACGTCCATCGTCGAATACCCCAGTTTTTCGGTCGCGTTGCGCACCGCGCCGACGCAATCGGGGTGGAACGGGCACGGCGGATAATACGAGACGCGCTCGATCGTGATGCCGAGACCCGACTGCGCGCGGGTCTGTTCGACATAGGCCAGCATTTCCTCGTGCATCGTGTTGAGCAGTTCGTCGCTGACGTTGCGCAGGTCGATGCTGAACTTGACTTCGCCGGGAATCACGTTGCGGCTGTTCGGGAACACCTGCACCATGCCCACCGTGCCGCGCCCGTACGGCGGATAGCGATTCGCGATCGCCACCACTTCCTGCATGATGCGGGTCGAGACCTGCATCGCATCCTTGCGCAAGCCCATCGGCGTCGGCCCGGCGTGCGCCTCCATGCCGGTCACCACGCAGTCGTACCAGGACAGGCCCATCACGGCCGGCACCACGCCGATCACCTTGTTTGCGTCTTCCAGCACCGGCCCCTGCTCGATGTGCGTCTCGAAATACGCGCCGATCGGGTGCTGGCCCGGCACCTGCTCTCCCTTGTAGCCGATGCGTTCCAGTTCGTCGCCGACGCTTTTCCCCTCGGTGTCGGTAGCGGCGTAGGCCGTCTCCAGGGAAAAGGCGCCGCAGAACACGCCGGAACCCATCATCACCGGCACGAAGCGCGAGCCTTCCTCGTTGGTCCAGAACGCGACCTCGATCGGCGCCTCGGTGCGGATACCCAGGTCGTTCAATGTGCGCACCACTTCCAGCCCGGCCAGCACGCCGTAATTGCCATCGAACTTGCCGCCGGTCGGCTGGGTATCGATATGGCTGCCCGTCATCACCGGAGGCAAGGTGTCATTCGTGCCGTCGCGGCGCATGAAGACATTGCCGATCTGGTCGATCGTGACGCTCATGCCGGCCGCCTTGCCCCAGCCGACCACCAGGTCGCGGCCCTGCTTGTCCAGGTCCGTCAGCGCCAGGCGCTTGACGCCGCCCTTGGCGGTCGCGCCGATTTTCGCCAGTTCCATCAGGGAAGCCCACAGGCGGTCGCCGTTGATACGCAGTTCGTTCATTTCGTGCTCCTTGATTTGCCAAATCAGAGGCAAAAGCCGGGGTCAGACCCTCGGGGTCTGACCCCAGATTTCGCCTCTGATTTTCGCCTTATTAGTGGTCGCTCACCCCGCCGACACCGGCACGAACGCCGGCCGTTCGACATGGCGTCCCGCGCCTTCCACCGCCATCAACTGCCCCTGCTGGAACACGACCTTGCCGGCGGCCAGCGTGGTGCTCGGGATGCCGCGCACGGTGCGTCCTTCGAATACGTTAAAGCCGCCTTTCGCGTGCTGCGTGGCGGCGGAAATGGTACGCGTGCCCTGCGGGTCCCACACCACGATATCGGCGTCCGAGCCGACCGCGATCAGGCCCTTGCGCGGGTACATGTTAAAAATCTGCGCCGCGTTGGCCGAGGTCACGCGCACGAATTCGGATGGCGTCAGCCGGCCCGTGTTGACGCCCGCGTCCCACACCACCGCCATGCGGTCTTCGACGCCGCCGCAACCGTTCGGGATCTTCGTAAAATCGTCGCGCCCGGCCGCCTTCTGCTCGGCGCAGAAGGTGCAGTGGTCGGTCGCCGTCGTGTGCAGGTTGCCGCCCTGCAGGCCGTGCCACAACGCGGCCTGGTGGTGCTTGCTGCGGAACGGTGGACTCATCACGTGGGCCGCCGCGAAGGCGAGGTCCGGGCTGCGGTAGACACTGTCGTCGATCACCAGGTGGCCGGCCAGCGCTTCTCCATAGACGCGTTGCCCGTTGGCGCGCGCGCGCGCGATCGCGTCCAGCGATTCTGCGCACGACACGTGGACGATGTACACCGGGGTGCCGAGCACGCCGGCGATGGCGATCGCGCGGTTGGCCGCCTCGGCTTCGACCGCCGGAGGGCGGGATAGCGGATGCGAGCTGGGACCGGTCAAGCCTTGTTTCAGCAAGTCCTGCTGCAACTGGTAGACCAGTTCACCGTTCTCCGCGTGGACGGTCGGGATCGCGCCCAGTTCCAGCGCGCGCCTGAAACTTTTTACCAGCGTTTCGTCGTCGGCCATGATGGCGTTTTTATACGCCATGAAGTGTTTGAAGCTGTTGACGCCGTGCTCGCGCACCAGTGTCCCCATGTCGCGGTGCACACTGTCGTCCCACCATGTGACTGCGACGTGGAAGGTGTAATCGCCGGCCGCCTTCTGCGCCCAGCCGCGCCACTGGTGATACGCCTCGATCAGCGACTGCTGCGGATTCGGGATGACGAAATCCATGATCGTCGTCGTGCCGCCGGCCAGCCCGGCCGCCGTTCCCGTGAAAAAATCGTCGGCGGTGACGGTGCCCATGAAGGGCAGATTCATGTGCGTATGCGGGTCGATCCCGCCCGGCATCACGTACTGCCCGCCGGCGTCGATCACGATGGCCGATGCCGGCGCATCGAGGTTGTCGCCGACGGCGACGATCTTGTCGCCGTAGCACAGGACGTCGGCGCGGAACGCGCGATCAGCGTTGACGACGGTGCCGCCGCGGATAATGGTGGTCATGTTGCGTGTCTCCCCGGGTTCAAGGCTGGGCAGCGACGCGCAGGGCTGGCGCCGCTTTACCCTTCATCATCACACCATACACCACTGCGGACAGCGCGATGCCGACAAACCAGGCGTAGGTGTAAATTGTTTTAAAACTGTCGGCGACATTTGGGAACGAGGCGGGGAAAGCCGCGTTCAGGAAGCCGGGCACGTTCGGCAGCACGCCGATGATAAACGCGATCAATGCCGCCATGTTCCAGCCGTTGCCGTACGAGTACTGGCCGTTGTCGCGGTACAGTTGCTCGACATTGAGCTCGGTCTTGCGGATCACGTAATAATCGATGATCAGGATGCCGGCAATCGGCCCTAGCAGCGCCGAGTATCCGATCAGCCAGGTAAAGATATAACCCTGGGTCGACTCGAGCACCTTCCACGGCATCATCACCAGCGCGATCGAGGCCGTGATGTAGCCGCCGACGCGGTACGAGATGTGCTTGGGCGCCAGCGCCGAAAAATCGTAGGCCGGGCCGACCAGGTTGGCGGCCAGGTTGACGCTGACGGTATCGATCAGCAGGATCACCAACGCGATCAATACGGCGACGCCCGTCATGCGGCTGGCCAGGTCGACCGGGTCCCAGATAGCCTTGCCGTACAGGACCACGGTGGCGGACGTGACGATCACCGCCAGCGCTGCCAGCAGTCCCATCGGCACCGGCAGGCCGACCGACTGGCCGAGCACCTGGTCGCGCTGCGATTTCGCGAAGCGGGTGAAGTCAGGGATATTCAGCGCCAGGGTCGCCCAGAAGCCGACCATCGCCGTCAACGACGGCCAGAACGCGCTCCAGAACTGGCCGGCCTTCTTGCCGCCGGCGACGAATTGCGAAGGTTGATCGAGGATCGGGCCGAAGCCGCCAGCCTTCTGGTAGACCCATCCGAGCAGCACGAAGCAGATCAGGATTTTAAGGGGAGCCGTATACGTTTCGAGCTTGCGGATCGCATCCATGCCGTGCACGATGTACCAGAACTGGATCGCCCAGAACGCGAGGAAGCACATCAACTGCGCGCCATTGATACCGAGACCGCCGATCTTGTCGCCGCCGATCTCCCCTCCCATCAGCACGCCCATCAAGGTATAGATCATCTGGCCGCCGAACCAGGTCTGGATGCCGTACCAGCCGCAGGCGACGATCGCGCGCATCAGCGCCGGCAGCCGCGCGCCGGAAGTGCCGAAGGAAGCGCGCGCCAGCACCGCGTACGGAATGCCATACTTGGTGCCGGCGTGGCCGATGGCCAGCATCGGCAGCAGCACGATCGCGTTGGCGAGGAAAACGGTGAGCACCGCCTGCGAAGCCGACATGCCGCCTTCGATCAGGCTGGCCGACAAGGTGTAGGCCGGAATGCACATCACCATGCCGACCCACAGCGCGGCAAAGTGATACCAGCGCCAGGTGCGCTGCGCCGCGCTGGTCGGCGCCAGGTCTTCGTTCCAGAGTTGCGTATTGCCGGACAGGTCTTTATTCACTGCGTCTCTCCATATCATGATGATTCAAAGACGGTGCATCGGAACGGCAAAATCAGAAGCAAATTCTGGGGTCAGACCCCAAGGGTCTGACCCCGGCACTTCGCTTCTGGTTTTAGTGTAGCTCAATCTCAAGCGACTTTGACCTCCCGATGCGGATTGCGCGGGTCTTGTGTCCAGTTCATGTACGGCTGGCCAGTATCCTGCGGCACCATCGTGATGCAGCCTTGTACAGGACAGGTGATTTCGCACAGGTTGCAGCCGACGCATTCTTCCTTGATCACCTCATAGGTGCGCACGCCGGCCGCGTCGATCAGTTGCGCGATCGACTGGTGCGACGTGTCTTCGCAGGCGATATAGCACTTGCCGCACTTGATGCAGGCTTCCTGGTTGATCTGCGCGATCACCTGGTAATTCATGTCCAGGTATTTCCAGTCGGTGGTGTTGGGCACGGCCTTGCCGACGAAGTCCGAGACATTTTTATATCCCTTTTCGTCCATCCAGCGCGACAGGCCATCCTTCATTTCCTCGACGATGCGGAAGCCGTGCAGCATGGCGGCGGTACACACCTGCACGCAGCCGGAACCGAGCGCGATGAACTCGGCCGCGTCCTGCCAGCTGCCGATGCCGCCGATGCCGGAAATCGGCAAGCCGCGCGTGACCGGGTCGCGCGCAATTTCCGCCACCATGTTCAACGCGATCGGTTTGACGGCCGAGCCACAGTATCCACCGTGCGTGCTGGCGTTGCCGACCGCCGGGAAGGCGACCATGCGGTCCAGGTCCAGATGGGTGATCGAATTGATGGTGTTGATCAGGGAGACGGCGTCGGCGCCGCCCTTGTGCGCGGCGCGCGCCGGCATGCGGATGTCCGTAATGTTCGGCGTCAGCTTGACGATCACCGGTAACTTCGTGTGCTGCTTGCACCAGCGCGTGACCATCTCGACGTAATCCGGCACCTGGCCGACGGCCGCGCCCATGCCGCGTTCCGGCATGCCGTGCGGGCAGCCGAAGTTCAGTTCGATGCCGTCGGCGCCGGTCGCCTCGATCTTGGGCAGGATATCGGCCCACGCGGTTTCCTCGCACGGCAGCATCAGAGAAACGACGATGGCGCGGTCCGGCCAGGCTTTTTTGACTTCGGTGATTTCGCGCAGGTTGATGTCCAGGCTGCGGTCGGTGATCAGCTCGATGTTGTTAAAACCGAGCACTTCCCGGTTCTTGCCGTAATGCGCGGAATAGCGCGACGACACGTTGACGGCGGCCGGGTCTTCGCCCAGCGTTTTCCAGATCACGCCGCCCCAGCCGGCTTCGAATGCGCGCACCACGTTATAGGCCTTGTCGGTCGGCGGCGCGGAAGCGAGCCAGAACGGGTTAGGCGCCTTGATGCCGCAGAAATTGATGCTCAGATCGGCCATTATGCAGCCTCCACTTTCGATTGGATGTCATGATGAATCGCCAGCGCGGCGAGCTTGCCGTGCTGGACCGCCTGCACCGTCAGGTCCTGTCCCGGCGCCACGCAATCGCCGCCCGCGTAGATGCCGGCGACGGCGGTACGGAAATGCGCATCGAGGTCGATCTTGTCGCCGGCGCGCCGGATGGCGGACGCCATCGGGTCGGCCAGGCTGCTGTCGTTCATCGACTGGCCGATGGCCTTGAAGATGGCGTCGGCCGCGATCTCGAACGTCTCTCCGGTGCCTGCCAGGCGCGCGCCGTCGAGCGTGGTTTTCTCGAAGCGCATGCCGCGCACTTTACCTTCGCCATCTAGCAGCACCTCCACAGGCTGGGCCCAGGTACGCATGCGCACCTGGTTCGCCTTGGCGATGTCCTGTTCATGGCCGGTGGCGCTCATCGCATCGAAACCGCGCCGGTAGACCAGCGTCACTTCCTCGGCGCCGAGGCGCTGGATCTGCACCGCCATGTCGATCGCGGTATTGCCGGCGCCGATGACGATCGCGCGTTTCGGTACCGGCAATTCGGTCAGATCGTCCGCCTGGCGCAGCGCGGCGATGTAGTCGACCGCGGCGACGAGGCCCGGCGCATGTTCTCCGGTCAGGCCGAGCTGGCGGCTCGCGCCCAGTCCCAGCGCCAGGAACACGGCGTCGTACTGCGCGTGCAGATCCTTCAGTTGCAGGTTCGCGCCCAGTTGCTGGCCGTAGCGCACTTCGATGCCGCCTATGCCGAGCAGGAATTCCACTTCCCTGTGCGCGAAGTCGTCGGTCAGCTTGTACTTGGCGATGCCGTATTCGTTCAAGCCGCCGGCCTTGTCGCGCGACTCGTAGACGACGACATCGTTGCCCAGCATGGCCAGGCGGTGTGCGCAGGACAGCCCGGCAGGGCCGGCGCCGACCACGGCGATGGTCTTGCCGGTGGCCGCGGCACGCTGGAACGGGTGGCCGGCAAAGGACATGTTGTCGGTCGCGTAGCGCTGCAGCAGGCCGATTTTCACCGGCTGGCCTTCGGCGTCGTGGTTGCGCACGCAGGCGTCCTCGCACAGGATCTCGGTCGGACAGACGCGGGCGCAGCTGCCGCCGAAGATGTTCTGTTTCAGGATGCCGGCCGCCGCGCCGTTGACGTTCTTTTCATGGATGTTGCGGATGAAGCTGGCGACATCGATTTCGGACGGGCAGATGCGGGTGCACGGCGCGTCGTAGCAGTACAGGCAGCGCGCGCTTTCGATCGCCGCCTGGCGCGCGTTCAACGGCGGCGCCAGGTCCGTGAAATGCTCGCCCAGCTCGGCGTTCGTGGCTTGTGGCTGCGGTAGGTGTTTGAGTGACGTGATCATCATTTCCATTCCCTGCTGTGGTGAGCGAATTTTCTTTAAAATCAGAGGCAGAATCCGGGGTCAGACCCTGGGGGTCTGACCCCAGCCTTTGCCTCTGATTTTTATTTAACCATGCTGTTCACTTCATCTGCGGAAAAGCAAATTCCGCACCAGCGCTGGCGGTGTTGGGCCAGCGCTGCATGACGGCCTTGTGGCGCGTGTAGAAACGCACGCCTTCGGGGCCGTAGGCGTGGTGGTCGCCGAACAGGCTGCGCTTCCATCCGCCGAAACTGTTGAAGGCCATCGGCACCGGCAGCGGCACGTTGACGCCGACCATGCCGACCTGGATCTGGCGCACGAATTCGCGCGCGACGCCGCCGTCGCGCGTAAACAGCGCTACGCCGTTGCCGTACTCGTTGTTGTTGATCAGTTCCACCGCGTGCACCACGTCCGGACAGCGCATCACGCACAGCACCGGGCCGAAGATTTCTTCCTTGTAGATCGTCATGTCGGACGTCACGTGGTCGAACAGGGTGCCGCCGACGAAGAAGCCTTTCTCTCGTCCTTCGACCTTGAAGTCGCGGCCGTCGACCACCAGCGTGGCGCCCTGCTCCACGCCTTCTCCGATCAGACGCTCGATGCGCTGCTTGGCGGCGGCCGTCACGACCGGTCCCATTTCCGCATCGGCCGCCATGCCGTCGCGCACTTTCAGTGCGGCGGTGCGCTGTTCCAGTGCACTCACCAGTTTATCGCCGGCGTCGCCGACAGCCACCACCACGGAGATCGCCATGCAGCGTTCACCGGCCGAACCGTAGGCCGCGCCCATCAGCGCATCGACCGCCATGTCCATATCGGCGTCCGGCATCACGACCATGTGGTTCTTCGCGCCGCCGAGCGCCTGCACCCGCTTGCCGCTGGCGCTGCCGCGCGCATAGATGTATTCGGCGATCGGCGTCGAGCCGACGAAGCTGACGGCCTGCACCACCGGGTGGTCGAGCAGCGCATCGACGGTGACCTTGTCGCCCTGGATCACGTTGAATATCCCGTCCGGCAAACCGGCTTCCTTCAGCAGGCGCGCATGCAGCAGCGAGGGAGAAGGATCGCGTTCCGACGGTTTTAAAATGAAGGCGTTGCCGCAGGCGATGGCGACCGGGAACATCCACATCGGCACCATCACCGGGAAATTGAAAGGCGTGATGCCGGCCACGACGCCGAGCGGCTGGCGCATCGACCAGGCGTCGATGCCGCGCGAAATCTGGTCGGTGAATTCGCCTTTTAATAATTGCGGGATACCGACCGCGAATTCGACCATCTCGATGCCGCGCGCGACTTCACCCTGCGCATCCGAAAAGGTCTTGCCGTGTTCGCGCGTCAGCATCGCCGCAAATTCGTCGGTGTGCTGCTGGCACAGTTGCAGGTAGCGGAACAGCACGCGCGCGCGCGTCAGCGGCGGCGTCGCGGCCCACGACGGGAAGGCGGCGGCGGCGGCCTGCACGGCGGCATCCACTTCCTCTGCCGTGCCCAGCGCCACGCGCGCCACCGGCTCACCCAGCGCCGGGTTGTACACGTCACCGTAACGGCCACTGTCCGTATCGACGTTGGCGCCGTTGATGAAGTGGGTGATGATATCGAGATTGCTCATGGTGTTGTTTTCTTTCAGTCAGGCCAACAGGGTGTCGGCCGCTACATGGGGATAACCGAGGGCGTGCGCCACCGCTTCATAGGTGACCTGGCCCTGGCAGACATTCAGGCCGTGCTTCAGGTGCGGATTCGCTTTCATCGCGCGGCTCCACCCCTTGTCGGCCAGCGCCAGCGCGTGGCCGATGGTCGCGTTGTTCAATGCGAAGGTGGAGGTGCGCGCGACGGCGCCCGGCATGTTCGCAACACAGTAATGGATCACGCCGTCGACGACATAGGTCGGCTGTTCGTGCGTCGTCGCGTGCGAGGTTTCGAAGCAGCCGCCCTGGTCGATCGCGACATCGACCACCACGGCGCCCTGCTTCATGCGCGCGATCAGTTCCTTCGTCACCAGCTTGGGCGCGGCGGCGCCCGGCACCAGCACACCGCCGATCACGAGGTCCGCATCCAGCACGGCTTCCTCGATCGTCTGCGCGTTCGAATACATCGTCGAGACGCGATTGCCGTAGATCAGGTCGAGCTGGCGCAGGCGGTCGACGTTTTTATCGAGGATGGTCACGCGCGCGCCGATGCCGACCGCCATCTGCAAGGCATTGGTGCCGACCACGCCGGCGCCGATGATGGCGATGTGGCCGGGCGCCACGCCCGGCACGCCGCCCAGCAGCAGGCCCATGCCGCCCTTCGATTTTTCCAGGTGCGCGGCGCCGGCCTGGATCGACATGCGGCCCGCCACTTCGCTCATCGGCGCGAGCAGCGGCAAGCCGCCGTTCGGACCGGTGATGGTTTCATAGGCGATGCAGATCGCGCCGGACGCGACCAGCGCGCGCGTCTGTTCCGGGTCCGGCGCCAGGTGCAGATAGGTGTACAGGATCTGGTTTTCGCGCAGCATCGCGCACTCTTCCGGTTGCGGTTCCTTGACCTTGACGATCATCTCCGCGCGGGCAAAGATTTCGTCGGCCGTATCGATGATGGTCGCGCCGGAGCTGGCGTACATCGCGTCGGTCAGACCGATGGCCGCACCCGCGTTTTTCTGCACCAGGACCTGGTGTCCACGCAGGGTCAACTCTTTCACGCTGGCCGGGGTCAGGCCGACGCGCGACTCTTGATTTTTGATCTCTTTCGGTACGCCTACTAGCATGCTGGTCTCCTCGAATTATTTTTAAACCACAGGCAGAACCCGGGCCGGACCTAAGATTTTTGTTCTCGTCACCTCTAATACAGCAAATTAAAAGCCAAATCCAGATGCAAACCCTGGGGTCAGACGGGGACGCCGAGTCCCATGGGTCTGACCCCGGCATCTGCCGCTGATTTTTGCATGCGTATCAGTGCGCTTAACTTGAACGGCATGACCGTCCGTCTCCGTTTTACCCTAGGTTTTCAGTCCAGATTCTTCAGTACCTTCGCCAACTTCCCGAACAATTCATCGATGTGCTTCTTCTCGAATACCAGCGGCGGCGACAGGGCAATGATGTCGCCGGTGGTGCGGATCAGGATGCCGTCTGCAAAAGCTTTTTTGAAGGCGTCGAAACCGCGCGCACCCGGCTTGCCGGCGATCGGCGCGAGCTCGATACCGGCGATCAGGCCGATGGTGCGGATGTCGATCACGTTCGGCAGCCCTTTCAGGGAGTGCACCGCGTCGGCCCAGTACGATTCGATGCCCTTGGCGTGTTCCAGGATGTTCTGTTCCTTGAACACTTCCAGCGTCGCCAGCGACGCGGCGCACGCGACCGGGTGGCCGGAATAGGTATAGCCGTGGAACAGTTCGATGCCGGGTGGCGCATCCATGAAGGCGTCGTGGATGAATTTTTTCGAGAACACGGCGCCCATCGGAATCACGCCATTGGTCAAACCCTTGGCGGCCGTCATCAGGTCCGGTTCGACATCGAAATAATCGGCAGCAAACGGCGTGGTCAATCGGCCAAAGCCGGTGATCACTTCATCGAAGATCAGCAAAATCCCATGCTTGGTGCACAGCTCCCGCAAGCGTTTCAGATATCCCTTCGGTGGAATCAGCACGCCGGTGGAGCCGGCCACCGGTTCGACGATGACGGCGGCGATGGTCGATGCGTCGTGCAGCGCGACGATGCGTTCCAGTTCATCGGCCAGGTTGGCGCCGAATTCCGGCTCGCCGCGCGTATAGGCATTCTTTTCCAGGTTGTGCGTGTGCGGTAAATGATCCACGCCCGGCAGCATCACGCCATACGGCTTGCGGTTGCCGGCGATGCCGCCGACCGAAATGCCGCCGAAGCCGACGCCGTGGTAACCGCGCTCGCGCCCGATCAGGCGGGTGCGGCTCGCCTCTCCACGCGCCTTGTGATAGGCCAGCGCGATCTTCAGCGCCGTGTCGACCGCTTCCGAACCGGAGTTCGTATAAAACACGTGGCCGTAGCGGTGGTTCGTGTATTCCATCAGCTGCTCGGCCAGGTCGAAGGCGGCCGGGTGGCCCATCTGGAACGTCGGTGCGAAATCGAGCTGGCCGATCATCTCGCGCACGGCGGCGACAATCTTCGGTTGCGCGTGGCCGCACGGCACGCACCACAGGCCGGCGGTGCCATCCAGGATCGCGTTGCCGTCGACATCCTTGTAGTACACGCCTTCGGCCGACACCAGCAGTCGCGGGTTGGCCTTGAAGTCGCGGTTGTTCGTAAATGGCATCCAGAATGAAGACATGGATGCTGGTCGGGACTCGTTCATTGGATCTCCTATTATTTTTGACGAACCGTAAAAAAACTTTACCAGTTGGCAAAACGATGATGCAATAATAGACAGCGGTTTCACTATGGCACAGATACACAATCAGCAAAACCAGCCAACCGTACAGGTCTCAAAAACACTACAGTTTGAAGCAGGGAGTCAGCGCATGGAGCATGGCGAAATGGGGCTTGCGCAAGACTGCGCCCAGGACGACAAGGCCTGGCCGGTATTGGCGATAGAGCGCAGCCGGAAGGGCAGCCTGGTGGACCAGATCGTCGCGGCGATCACCGCCATGGTCGCCGCCCGGGAGTTGCGCATCGGCACGAAAATGCCGTCGGTGCGGCAATTCGCGAAGTGTAATGGCATCTCCACCTTTACAGTTGTCGAATCCTACGACCGCCTGCTGACGCTGGGATTGCTGTCGTCGCGGCGCGGTTCCGGCTATTTTGTCGCGCGCCAGGACATCCCCGCCACGCTGCTGCCTGCGCCGTTCCACCCGACCCCGGTCGCGATCGACGCGTTGACGCCGGAACTGTATTCGGGTGTGTCGGAGGCGCTGCCGGTCGGCGCCGGCTGGCTGCCGCCGGAATGGTATGGAGAGGACACGATCCTCGACGCGGTGCGCCAGGCGATGCGCATTCCCGCCAACCGCCTGCGCGGCTACGGCCACCCGCTCGGTTTTCCCTCGCTGCGCCAGCAGATGGCCAGCACGCTGTCCGATGAACTGTACCCGGTGCAGCCGGAACAGATCCTGCTCACGCACGGCGCCACCCACGCCTTCGACCTGGTGCTGCGCACCTTGACGCGCCCTGGAGATACCGTGCTGGTGGAAGACCCCGGCTACAGCAATTTGCTGTCGCTGATACGCCACCACGGCTGCAACCCGGTCGGCATTCCGCGCGACGAGCACGGGCTGGATCTCGATGCGCTGGCGCTCCAGGCGAAACTGACGCAACCGAAGCTCATGTTCGTCAACACGGTGCTGCAAAACCCGCTAGGCACCTCGCTCAGCCACGCCCAGGCGCACCGCCTGCTGGCGCTGGCCGAGCAGTTCGATTTCTGGCTGGTCGAAGACGATATCTATCGCGAACTGACGCCGCGCGGCGAAGCGTCGCTGGCGGCGATGGACGGTTTAAGACGGGTGATCCGCGTCGGCAGTTTTTCGAAGACGCTGTCGCCGGTACTGCGCGTCGGCTCAATTTCGGCGTCGAATTCGCTGCTGCCCGAACTGCTGCGCGTCAAAATGCTGGCCGGGCTGACGACATCCGAAATCAACGAGCGCGCCGTGTTCCACGCGATCACCGCGCGGCCCTATAAACGGATGGTCGAGAAACTGGTCGGCCAGCTCGAAGCAGGCCGCGAGCGCAGCATCGACAACCTGCGCGAGGCGGGCCTGGCGCCGCTGGCGCGCCCGCGCGGCGGCATGTTTGTCAGCGCCGGATGGGATTGCGCGCCGACGCCTGAACTGAACGGAAAAATCATCGCCGACCTGGCGCTGAAGTCCGGCATCCTGCTGTCTCCCAACGACTTTTTCATGCTGCGCGCCAGCGGCACGATCTGGTTCCGTTTCAATGCCGCCTACAGCGACCGCCCGCAACTGCGCACCTTCCTGCAATCCGTACGTCCATGCTGAAAGAGCCGCCATGCCGACAGCCAAACTGAATGCCGTACCGGGCCTCGCCACCGCCCCCAGGATTAAGCGCCGCGTCATCAACCGCGACAAGCTCGAAGCGGACATCGTCGCCGCCGCCGTGCGCGTGTTCGCCGAATGCGGCTACGAGGGCACGTCGATCGCGGCCATCGCCGACAGCGCCGGGTTGTCGAAGCAAAACCTGATGTATTACTATCCGACCAAGCAGGCGCTGTACCAGCGCGTGCTCGACAATGTGCTCGACGACTGGCTGGAGAACATGGAAAGCCTGGCCGACGAACAGCACGATCCGAAAGACGTGCTGCGCGCCTACATCCAGGCCAAGCTGCGGTTTTCGCGCGAACAGCCGTGGGCTTCGCGCGTCTACGCGATGGAAGTGATCGGCGGCGCGCAACTGTTCGGCGCGCAGATCCAGCAGCGCGTGGTGCCGCTGCTGCGCAAGGATATCGACGTCTTCGAGAAATGGATCGCGGCGGGGCGGATCGCGCCGGTCAATGCGACCCACCTGATCTTCGCGATCTGGGCCATGACGCAATCGTATGCCGATTTTTCGGCGCAGATGGCGCTGGTGCTGAACCGCAAGCAGTTGAGTCGCAAGGATTACGAGGATGGCGAAGACACCATCGTGCGCATGGTGCTCGCGGCAGTCAGCCTGTCGAATCCCGGCGCCGGCGCATGAAACCGATCAGGCCCAGGCCGGCCAGCACCAGCGCCGTGCTGCCCGGTTCCGGCACCGCGGACGATGCCGACGGCAAGGTGCCGCTGAATGCCTGCGAGTGGATTTCGCCCTGCTGCCTGAGCGAATTGACGAATACGCCGCCCTCGATGTTCTGGTTGTTGGTCAGATAGGCATCGGTCGCCAGCAGCGAACCGCCCCACTGGCTGTTGAGCGTGATGTCGGTGGCGTCGTAAAAATTCCACAGCAATTGCTTGCCATAGTTTTGCGCCGCGCCGCCGAGGAAATTGGCGCCGATGCTGACGTTCTTGATGTCCGTGTTCAGCACCACCGTGCGGGCGCCGTTCAGGTTGAACTGGAATTCGCTTTTACCGAACAGCACGGTGTCGATCGCGCTCAGGTCGAACACGGCCAGGCCGTTGGCGTTGACTACCGCATTGAAGATGGCGCGGTTGCCGTCGAACGTGACGCTGCTGCCGGTGCTGGTCAACATTTTCAGCTGGTCGGACAGCGTATTGAGGATTGTACCGAAATCGGTCGAGCCGGCGGCATCGAGGTTAGTCTGCATCAGCGTCGACAGCGTACTGGCCTTGCCGCCGTTGAAATTGCCGCTCGCCGTGCCTTCGACATAGGCGGCGCCATTGAAAGTGTCGCCTTGGGCGCCGCCCTTGACCACGGCGCTGCCGGAATTGACGATCGAACCGGACAGCTTGCCGCCCACCACCGCGCCCAGGCCGTTGACGTGCACGTTCGAGGCGGCGCCCCGGACCGTCAGGCCGGCATAGTTCGACGCCGCCGTCTGCTCGGGATGCTGCACGTAGTCGCCGCCGCTCAGGGTGCCGCCGACATAGGTGCGGCCATCGGTATGGGAACTGGAAGTGGCGTTGCCCAGCACCACCGTGTTGAACTGGGTCAGGATCTGGCTGGTATTGAGCGGCGTGGCTTGCGCGGCGCCGCACAGCAAGAAGGCGGCGGCGGCAGTGAAGGAAAGGACTCGAACTGGCATCAGTTACACCTGATATGAGTTTTACAACAAGGCAAATAGAGGACTTCAGTCTATCATGAATGCCATTAATTTATTTACGAAAGAAAACTTTAATTACTTATTTGCAATATGACCAATTTTCCTTATTTCCAACTTTTAACGGAACGCCTGGTGCTGCGCCACCTGTGCCGCGAAGACGCCGCCGCGCTGTACGCGATCCATTCCGACCCCGCAGCGACGCGCTACTGGAGCAGCGCGCCGTGGCGCGAAGCGGCGCAAGCCAACGCCTATCTCGACACCACGCTGTCCGGCTACGCAGACGGATCGCGGCTGTGCCTGGGCGTGGCGCTACGAGCCGGCGGAGAGTTGCTCGGCACGTGCACCTTGTACGCGTTCAACCCGCAAAACCGGCGCTGCGACATCGGCTACATGCTCGCGCCCGCGCACTGGGGTAATGGATACATGCAGGAAGCGTTGCCGGCGCTGATCGCGCACGGCTTCGATACGCTCGACCTGCACCGCATCGAAGCCGACATCGACCCGCGCAACACCGCCTCGGCCAGGCTGCTCGAACGGATGCATTTCCTTCATGAAGGCCGATTGCGCGAGCGCTGGATCATCGCTGGCGAAATCTGCGATACCGATTTATTCGGCCTGCTGCGCAAGGACTGGCGCGCGGCGCGCGCGTGAGGCGAATGCCGATGCCAATGCAATTAAGTTGGCGCCAAATTTTGTCATTCCCGCGCAGGCGGGAATCCCATTTCGCTGCGCCGTCTGGCATACAAAATTGGATTCCCGCCTGCGCGGGAATGACAACGCTACGTTCTATGGTCTTAGATTAACGGCATTCCCCTTTCGCCATTCGCTCCTTGTTGCTGCAACTCAAGCCTCAGAATCGGCCATTCGTCGGGAAAGCGTATCGGGCGCCGTGCCGGATTGGTACAGTAGCTACATCGAAAACAGGGAGTGCATCATGAAAACCATCAACAGAACCATCGGCGATGTCTTGAGCGAAGTCGGGCGCGCGACGATGAGCGTCATGCGCTTCGGCATGCGCACGCTGTCGCGCATGTCGTGGCCGGCGCTGCTGGCCAGTTGCGTGATGCTGGCGCTGTTATTGACCATCCTGCCGTTGGCGCTGACGCTGTTCGTCGTGTTTTTGCTATTAAAACTGGCGGTGGCGATCGTCGCCGGCGTCCAGTATAAAAACCGCGCCCGGCGCCCGGGCCGGGAAAGCTGACATGGCATTCAGGCGTACCCGGAGCGGCACCCGCAGCGTGCTCGCCTTCGCCGGCGAAGTCGGCGATACCGCACGCACGCTGTGGTGGAATTTTTTCGACTGGCTGGCGCAAGTCCCCTGGCGCAAGCTGGTCGTCATCTGGGTACTGGTGCTGCTGCTCGGCGCGCTGTTCCGCGTCGGCCAGCAGGCGATGTCTTTCCTGTTGATTTCATTCGGCCTGAAAGTGCTGGCCGGCGGCAAGCGCCGCGCTGAAGTCGAGGCGCGCGAAGCATCGGCCCACGCCGGTACGGAAACGCTGGAACGCAGACTGGCCGAAGCGCAACTGGCCGCGCTGCAGGCGCAGGTCGAGCCGCACTTCCTGTTCAACACGCTGGCCTTGATCGGCCAGCTGATCGAAACCGATCCGCCGCAGGCGGCGAAAATCCACGCCCACCTGATCGATTACCTGCGCGCGACCTTACCGCAGATGCGCGCCAAGGGCAACGGCACGCTGGGACGGCAAGTCGAACTGTCGCGCGCCTACCTCGCCATCATGCAGGCGCGCATGAAGGAAAGGCTGGCCGTGTCGATCGACATTCCGCCGGAACTGCACAGCGCCCTGTTCCCTCCGATGATGCTGCAAACGCTGATCGAAAACGCGATCAAGCACGGCCTGGAACCGAAGGTCGAAGGTGGTCGCATCGATATCCGTGCCAGCGCCAGTTCCGGCGCCGGCGGCGATGTGCTGCAAGTCGAAGTGCAGGACGACGGCATCGGCTTCAATGTGCACGCCGGCGACGGCGTCGGCCTGACCAATATCCGCGAGCGGCTGCGCCTGCTGTACGGCAGCCGCGCGCAACTGATCATCGAAACGCCGCTGGCCGGCGGCGCGCGCGCGATGGTGCGCCTGCCGTTCGCGCCGGACATTTTCGCTGCTAGCAAATCGTCATGAACTCTCATATTCCCACCGCGCTGATCGCCGACGATGAAGAACCGATGCGCCAGTTATTGCGCAGCCGCCTGCACGAAGTGTGGCCGCAATTGCAGATCGTGGCCGAGGCGGCCAACGGCATCGAAGCGATCGCGCTGAGCGGGCTGCACCGGCCCGACATCGTCTTCCTCGACATCCGCATGCCGGGCCTGTCCGGCATCGAAGCGGCGCGCATGCTGTTCAACCGCTGCCACATCGTGTTCGTCACCGCCTACGACCAGTACGCGATCGAAGCGTTCGAACAGGGCGCGCTCGACTACTTATTAAAACCGGCCGGCGGAGAGCGCCTGAAAACCACCTGCGCGCGCCTGCAAGCGATGCTGGGCAAGGCGCCGGCCGACATCGAACGCCAGTTGAGCCACTTGCTTCAACAGGGCAAACCGGGCAAGTCTCCGGCCTACCTGCACTGGATCCAAGCGCAGGTCGGCACCAGCCTGCGCATGATCAGCACGCGTGAAGTGCTGTTCTTCCGCGCCGACGAAAAATACACGCGGGTGCAGACGCTGCAAGGGGAAGTATTGATCCGCAAGACGCTGAAGGAACTGGAAGACGAACTCGATCCCAACGAATTCTGGCGCATCCACCGCTCCACGCTGGTGCGGGTCGACGCCATCGCCGAAGTGCGGCGCGACCTGCGCGGGCGCCAGCTCGTGAAAGTGCGCAATTCCGACGAAGAACTGGAAGTTAGCCGCGGCAACACCCACCTGTTCCAGCAAATGTAAGCCGCTTGCCGCCTGTTGTCTCCTGGTCTATATTGTCTTGATCCGTCACCGATCACCGGGAGAACAGCATGCCGGACATACCGAAAAACACCCGCGCCACCGTCATCCCCTGCATGCGCTACCGCGACGCGCCGGCCGCCATCGAATGGCTGTGCCGCGTGCTCGGCTTCGAACAAAGCATGGTGGTGCCGAACCAGGACGGCACCATCGCCCACGCCCAGCTTTCCTACGGTAATGGCATGATCATGCTCGGCTCCATCGTCGACAGCGAATACGGGAGACTGATGACGCAGCCGTCCGATACCGGCATGGCCGTCACGCAAAGCTGCTACCTGATCGTCAACGATGTCGACCAGGTGCACGCGCGCGCGATCGACGCCGGCGCTGCCATCGTCATGGCGCTGCGCGACGAGGATTACGGCGGGCGCGGTTTTACCTGCCGCGACCTGGAAGGCCACCTGTGGAGCATCGGCAGTTACGACCCGTGGGAGCCGGCATGACGGACGAGCAGGCGATACGGCAAGTGATTGCCACCTGGATGTCGGCGACGCGCGCCGGCGATGTCGACCAGGTTTTGAAATTGATGACGGAAGACGTCGTGTTCCTGGTGGCCGGCCAGCCGCCTATGTACGGCCGGGAAGGTTTCGCGGCCAGCCTGCGCCCGCTGCTGCAAACACACCGCATCGAATCGGACAGCACGGTCGAGGACATCGCCGTCAGCGGAGACATGGCCTATTGCTGGACGCGGCTGACGGTCAGCGTGACACCGCTCGCCGGCGGCAAGGCCATGCGCCGCTCGGGCACGACCTTGTCGGTATTTCGCAGGAATGGTGAAGGCGTATGGCAGCTGGCGCGCGATGCCAATTTGCTGGTGGCGGTGCAGGAATAGACGGGGTAACGATGGATCAGCAAAAATCAGCGGCAAAGGCCGGGGTCAGACCCATGGGTCTGACCCCAGGTTTTGCATCTGATTTGGCATTAAAAACGCCAACTTAACCCAGCGCTGCGATCAACCCCTCATCCCCCACCTGCACCGGCCGGATCTTGATCAGGTTACGGTACAGCGGCGGCATCCCTTCGCAAAGTGCGTCGAGCGCCTGCTGCCCGATCGCCGGCAGCACATACTGGAACTGGGCCGGATTCGTTTCCGGCAGTTCCCCTTCCATCGTCGACCCATAAGCGCCCAGGTGCATGAAACTGAGCGCGCTCTGGTCCGGCCCGTTGGCGAAGACAAAGGTACCGTCCCTCGGATGCCCGAGATATAAACGCACTGCTTCTCGCAGCGCTTCATCGGCGCCATCAAGCAAGTCATAACGCAACTGCGCATAGGCGCGCGTGCAGGCCATGAACGCGGTACCGATGGCGGACGCGTTGCGCTGTCCCGCCATGCACAGCAGCAGATTGCCGAAGGCGTCGAGCAGCGCAACCGCATCGCCGTCGCCGCCCGTTTCGCGGTCGCGCGCCATCGCGCGCAGCAGCGCGGGCGCCAGGCGCGCATCGGGCAGGTGCGGCGCGCAGCGCACGGACAATGCATCCGGGTACATTTTCTTCAGCGCGACGACGACCGGATGACCGGCCGGCAGCGTCGCCGGGTCCAGCAACTGGGCCTGCGGCGGATCGTTATTGAACAATTCCATCGCCGCGCTGGAGGTAGCTTCGAAGACCAGGGAACACAGGGCCTGCGTCGGTTCGGCGATGTTTTTACCGATAAAAAAAGACTTCGGCAAGGCGCCGCTGGCGCTGCGCGCGTACAGCGAATTGCCCAGCACCTCCGGATACGCAAAACTGGACACGGCCTGTTCGCGCAGGCCCGGCGGCAGCGCGCCGAAGCTGGCGCTGCCATCGTAATTGATGCCGGCGCTGGCGTCGGTCGCCGCCACCAGCACATTGAAGCCGGCGGCCAGGATCGCGCCGGCGCACATGCAGCAGGGGTCGAGCGAGGTGACGATGGTGACGTCCTGCGGCGCCGGCAGTATCGTTCCTTTGGCGCGCTCGGCGAAATACCAGTCGACCAGTTGACGTTCGCCGTGCGCGGTCGGGTCGAACACCCTGCCCTGCCGGATAACGTTGTTGTGCAGCGATTTGAGCACCGTGCCGTACTGGTCGAGCATGACGCCGCCGACCCCGAACGTGCCCTGGGTTTTCGCGGCGATGGCCTCGGCCGCCGCGATCGCGACCGCCGCCTGGACGTCGATGACCTTCTTCAAGACGCCTACTTCTTTTGCAGGTCGGCGCCGCCGAAGGCATTCGGCAGTTGCGCGGCGGCGGTGGTTTCGAAGACATCGCCGTTCAGGTTGGCCAGCACCACCGGCAGCGCATTGCCGCCCAACTCCAGGATCACCTGGCGGCAGGCGCCGCACGGCGCGATCGGGCCATCGGTCTCCCCGATGACGGCCAGCTTGGCGAAATCGCCCGGCTTGCAGCCGTGCGCGAAGGCGCTGAAAAAGGCGGTGCGCTCGGCGCAGTTGCACAGGCCATATGAGGCGTTTTCCACGTTACAGCCGTGGAAAACGCGCCCGTCATTGCACAGCAGCGCCGCGCCGACCTTGAAATTGGAATACGGCGTATAGGCTTTCAGACGCGCTTGCGCGGCTTCGGCGATCAGTTGTTCGTTGTTCATATTAGGGCTTTCAAATCAGAGGCAAAAATCTGGGGTCAGACCCATGGGTCTGACCCCGGCATCTGCCTCTGATTTTTGCATGCATATCGGGTCAGGTTACATCACAACCAAAGCAGCAAGGCTTGGTTTATGGTCGAATCGAACGGTACACCACCGGGTTGGCCACGGGCGCCACCTCAGCAATCACATAAGCAGCCTGGATTTCCAGGATCGCCTGCTGCGCTGCCGCTTCGGTGCGCGCGTGCACCATCGCCAGTGGCTGGCCGGCTTCGACCCTGTCTCCCAGTCCAGCCAGCCCGGTCAGGCCGACGGCGAAATCGATCGCGTCGGTCGGCCGGCGTCGCCCGCCACCGAGGCTGACGACAGCGAGCCCGATGCCGCGGCAATCGGTCGTCGCGGCATAACCGGACGCCAGGGCCGGCGCCGGCAAGACGATCGGCGCCTGCTCCAGGTGCCGGTCCGGATTGTCGACCAGGTCGGCCGGGCCGCCCAGCGCGCTGACCATGCGCGAAAAACGTTCGGCGGCGGCGCCGCTGTCGAGCGCGGCCTGCAATTTAAGACGCGCTTCGGCGTCTGTCGCGGCCAGTTTGCCCAGCACCAGCATCTCGGCGCACAGCGCCATCGTCACTTCGTGCAGGCGCGCCGGGCGAGATTTGCCGGTCAGGTAATCCATCGCGCCGCGCACTTCGAGCGCGTTGCCGGCGTACGGCGCCAGCGATTCGTTCATGTCGGTCAAGATGGCGGAGGTCTGCATGCCGGCGCCGTTGCCGACGCCGACAATGCTCTGCGCCAGTTCCACCGACTTGTCGTAGGTCGGCATGAAGGCGCCGCTGCCGACTTTAACGTCCATCACCAGCGCATCGAGGCCGGCCGACAGTTTTTTCGACAGGATCGAGCCGGTGATCATCGCCACCGATTCGACCGTCGCTGTGACGTCGCGGATGCTGTAGAAACGCTTGTCGGCCGGCGCCAGTTGCGCGGTCTGACCGATGATGGCGACACCGACATCCTGCACCACCTGGCGGAACAGTTCATTGTCGGGCACTGTGCAATAGCCGGGGATGGCGTCGAACTTGTCGAGCGTGCCGCCGGTGTGACCCAGGCCGCGCCCGGAAATCATCGGCACGTAACCGCCGCAGGCGGCGATCATCGGTCCGAGCAGCAGCGACACCACGTCGCCGACGCCGCCGGTCGAATGCTTGTCGACCACCGGGCCGGGCAGGTTCAGGCCGCGCCAGTCCAGCACGTGGCCGGAATCGCGCATGGCCAGCGTGAACGCGACGCGCTCGTCCATGCTCATGTCGTTGAAGAAGACCGCCATCGCCAGCGCGGCGATCTGCCCTTCGCTGACACTGCCGTCGGTAATGCCGCGCACGAAGAACTGGATCTCTTCAGCGCTAATGACACCGCCGTCGCGCTTCTTTCGGATGATCTCTTGGGTTAAAAACATGCGTAGCTCCGCTGATGTTGATTTATTGATTTGGGGCCAGGTTACGTAGGGCACCTTGCATACTTGGTGAGGCCGGCGTCGCTGTCATTCCCGCGCAGGCGGGAATCCAATTTGGCGTCCCGAACGGCGCAGAAAAATGGGATTCCCGCCTGCGCGGGAATGACAAATTTGGCGCTAACTTAATTATTCACATTAGGGCCAGGCCCCATACACGCGGCCCGGCTTTTGCGGTTGGTTTCAAACGCCGTAAGGTATCCACACGTTCTTCACCTGCGAAGCATGCGCCAATACCGCGCGCCCGCCGCTCTGCGCGGTGCTGTACCAGTCGCGGCCCTTGCCGCCGCCGACCCAGGTGCGTTTCAGCGAAGCGGCCGACAGGCGCTCGACTTCGGCGCAGCCGGCGGCCGAACCGTCGTGGCGCCAGACGGCGTCGATGTCCGAGTGCGACGCCAAGGTCCGCGCCAGTTCGTCGGCGCTGCCGGTGACGATGTTGACGACGCCTCCCGGCAGGTCGGACGTATCGAATACCTGGTACAGGTCCGTGGCCGACAGCGGATGCGATTCCGACGGCACCACCACCACGCGGTTGCCCAGCGCGATAGCCGGTGCGACCAGGGAAATAAAGCCCAATAAAGGCGCCTCGTTCGGGCAGACGATGCCGATCACGCCGACCGCTTCGTTGAGCGCGATGGTCACGCCGTGCATCGGCGGCTGGTGCGCCAGGCCGTCGTACTTGTCGGCCCAGGCGGCGTAATAAAACAGGCGCTCGACCGATGCCTGCACTTCCTTCTCGGGATTTTTCGCGCCGGTCATCGCGCCGATGCGGGCGGCGAATTCGTCGGCGCGTGCGGCCAGGTTTTCGGCGATGTAGAACAGTACCTGCGCGCGATTGTGCGAGGTCGCTTTCGTCCAGCCGCCGGCCTTGTGCGCGGCTTCGACGGCGTTGCGGATATCCTTGCGATTACCCTCTCCGACTTCGCCGACCAGGGCGCCGTTCGCGCCGTGGATGGCGCGGCTGTAGGCGCCATCCGGGCGCGCCTGCTTGCCGCCGATGTACAGCTTGGCGGTGCGGTCGATCGCGAACGGATCGGCGCCGCGCGCCGCCTCGCCCTTGGCCGGCTTGGCCTTGACGTCGAGCACCGGCGCGGACGGGCGCGCGTCTTCCGACAGCGGCACCAGGTATTCGTACATGCCTTCGCGCCCGCCTTCGCGTCCGTAGCCCGATTCGCGGTAACCGCCGAAACCGCAGGCGGCGTCGAACTGATTGGCCGTGTTGATCCACACCACGCCGGCCTTGATCTGCGGCGCCACGTCCAGCGCCAGGCTGATGTTTTCGGTCCAGACGCAGGACGCCAGACCATACACCGTGTTGTTCGCCAGTTGCACCGCCTCGGGCGGCGTGCGGAAGCTCATCGCCACCAGCACCGGGCCGAAGATCTCGGCCTGCGCCACGGCGGCCGACGTCGACGCGCCGGTGATCAGGGTCGGCGGGAACCACGAGCCATTGGCCGGCAGTTCGCACGATGGGGATTGGTAGACGGTGCAACCTTCGGCGCGCGCCGCTTCGACCAGGCCGTGGATGCGCTGGCGCTGCACCGGGTCGACCAGCGCGCCGATGTCGATCGATTTGTCGAGCGGGGAACCGAGGCGCAGCGTGTCCATGCGCGCGCGCAGTTTATTCAGAAAGCGTTCCTCGACCGATTCCTGCACCAGCAGGCGCGAACCGGCGCAGCAGACCTGCCCCTGGTTGAACCAGATCGAATCGACCAGCCCTTCGACGGCGGCATCCAGGTCCGCATCTTCGAACACGATGAACGGGGATTTGCCGCCCAGTTCCAGCGACAGTTTTTTGCCGCTGCCGGCGGTGGCTTGCCGGATCAGGCGCCCCACTTCGGTCGAACCGGTGAAGGCGAGTTTGTCGATGCCTTCGTGCTTGACGATCGCCTCTCCGACGCGGCCGTCGCCGGTGACGATGTTGACGACACCGGCCGGCACGCCGGCCTGCACGCACAGTTCGGCGAACAGCATGGCGGTCAGCGACGTGAATTCGGCCGGCTTGAAGACGACCGTGTTACCGGCCGCCATCGCCGGCGCGATTTTCCACGCCAGCATCAGCAATGGGAAATTCCACGGCACGATCTGCCCGACCACGCCGACGGCGCGGTAGTCCGCGAATTCCTCGGCCTGCAATTGCGCCCAGCCGGCGTGATAATAAAAATGGCGCGCCGCCAGCGGCAGGTCGATGTCGCGCGTTTCGCGGATGGTCTTGCCGTTGTCCAGCGTTTCGAGCACGGCGAACAGGCGCGCATGCTTTTGCAGCAGGCGCGCCAGCGCGTACAGCACGCGCGCGCGGCCATGGCCGCCCAGTCCCTGCCACAGCGGCTGCGCGCGGCGCGCCGCATCGACGGCGCGGTCGATGTCGGCGTCGGTCGCCTGCGTCAGTTGCGCCAGTGCGCTGCCGTCGGCCGGATTGGTCGAGGCGAACAGTTCGCCGGGCG
This sequence comes from Pseudomonadota bacterium, assembly GCA_040389645.1. Taxonomy (GTDB): domain Bacteria; phylum Pseudomonadota; class Gammaproteobacteria; order Burkholderiales; family Burkholderiaceae_D; genus Rugamonas. The sequence goes on from JAZJZT010000005.1 coordinate 67,497, forward strand.
CGCTCCACGCGTTGTCGATGAACAGGCCGAAGGTGCGCTGGTGCTGGTCCAGCCACGCCTGCGCTTCCTTCTGGCTTTCGGGGGCCGGGCCGTATTCCATGGTGTCGAGGATTTCTTTAATTGTTGGCATGAGGAGTCCGTGGTCAGGGTTGCGCGTGGCGGTGAGCGGCCGAGTAATTGCCGCTGACGTAGTGTTCGAGCTGGCGCTCGATGTCGGTCAGCAGGCTCGATGCGCCGATGCGGAACAGGTGCGGCTCCAGCCAGGCATTGCCCAGTTCTTCCTTCATCAGGGTCAGATATTGCAGCGCGCCCTTGGCCGAGCTGACGCCGCCGGCCGGCTTGTAGCCGACCATGAAGCCGGTCTGCTCGTGGTACTCGCGGATCGCGCGCGTCATCACCAGCGAAACGGGAATTGTCGCGTTGACGCTTTCCTTGCCGGTCGAGGTCTTGATGAAATCGGCGCCGGCCATCATGCAGACCCACGACGCCTTCGCCACGTTTTCCAGCGTCACCAGGTCGCCGGTGGCCAGGATCGCTTTGACGTGCGCGTCGCCGCAGGCTTTTCGGTAGGCCAGCATTTCGTCATACAGCGCCTGCCAGTTGCCCGTTAAAACGTGCTGGCGCGTGATGACGATATCGATCTCGCTCGCGCCCGCGGCCACGCTCAATTCGATTTCCCGTACCTTGGTTTCCATGCTCGTCAAGCCGGCCGGGAAGCCGGTCGATACCGCGGCGATCGGCAGGCGGCCATTCAGTACCTTGACGGCCGGCGCGATCATCTCGTGGTAGACGCAGACCGCGCCCGTGGTCGGATTGTCGATCCCCAGCGCCTCGACCAGGTCGCCGCGCAGCGGGCGCATCGCCTTCATGCACAGCCGCTCGACGCGGCCCGGCGTGTCGTCGCCGGACAAGGTCGTCAGGTCGATCAGGCCGATGGCCTTGACCAGCCAGGCGGCCTGGTATTCCTTTTTCACCGAGCGGCGGTTGGCCAGGCTGGCGGCGCGCCGGTCGGCGGCGGAGCGGTTCACGCGGATCTGGTTGATCCAGCCGAGATCGAGGTTCGTGGCCTCGTTACGCTTGAAATCCGGGGAAATGGTCATAACAGATTGGTTCCGTTGGCAAGTGGCTTGACGCCGAGGTGATGGGCCAGCGTCTGGCCGATGTCGGAGAACGTGTCGGAAATGCCCAGCGCATGGGCCGGCACGCCCGGGCCGAAGAAGATCACCGGGATGTGTTCGCGCGTGTGGTCCGAGCCGGGAGAAGTCGGGTCGCAACCATGGTCGGCGGTGATCACGCACAAGTCACCCTCCTTCAGGCCGGTGATGAATTCCGGCAGGCGCGCATCCATCTCGTGCAGCGCGTTGGCGTAGCCGGCGACGTCGCGGCGGTGGCCGAAGGCCTGGTCGAAATCGACGAAATTGACGAAGGTCAGCGAGCCGGCGCCGGCTTCCTGCTGCACCTTCAGCAGCGCGTCGAACAGCGCCATGTTGTCCGGTCCCTTGACCACGCGCGAGACGCCCTTGGTGGCGTAGATGTCGCTGATCTTGCCCAGCGCGATGACTTCGCCGCCGGCATCGTTGACGTGATCGAGCAGCGTCGGCGCATGCGGCGGCACCGCGTAGTCGTGCCGGTTCGAGGTGCGTTTATAGTCGCCGTTCGCGCCGGTGAACGGGCGCGCGATGACGCGGCCGATGTTGTACGGCTTGACCAGTTCGAAGGCTTGCTCGCACAGCGCGTACAGGCGCTCCAGTCCAAAATGTTCTTCGTGCGCGGCGATCTGCAGCACCGAGTCGGCCGAGGTATAGATGATCGGCTTGCCGCTGGCGACATGTTCGTCACCGAAGCGGTTGATGATCTCGGTGCCGGATGCGTGGCAGTCGCCCAGGAAGCCGGGCACGCCGCCCGCTTCCCGCATTTTATTCGTCAATTCGGCCGGGAACGACGGCGTGGTGCGCGGAAAATAACCCCAGTCGAACAGCACCGGCACGCCGGCGATTTCCCAGTGGCCGCTTTGCGTATCCTTGCCGGTCGACTGTTCGCGCGCGGCGCCGTAGGCCGCCGTAAAGCCGCTGCGCTGGTTAAAACCCTCGGCCCACTGGCCGCTGGCGGCGTGGGCGGCGGCGGCCAGGCCCAGTTGTTCCATGTTCGGCAGGCGCAGCGGCGTGCCGTTTTGCGCGGCCCAGCTGGCGATATGCCCAAAAGTGTTGGCGTTGCTGTCGCCATAGTCGGCGGCGTCCGGCGTGGCGCCCAGGCCGAAGGAATCAAGCAATAGGATGAATGCGCGTGACATGATCAGCTCTAGCTAAGGAAGATGGGGAAACTCAGTGTAGACGATAGAAGGAGAAGGGGCGGCCGAAGCCGCCCCTTTCCTTTACGCTTTTGGCGTTTTTGCCACGTTGTCCAGGAAGCCCAGGATCAGGTCGATCAGGCTCTTGGCGCCGATTGCGGCGTACTTCAGGGTTTGTTCATGCGACAGCGCGAACGGCGACAAGCCTTCGGCCAGGTTCGTGATGACGGACACGCCGACCACCTTCAAGCCGCAATGGCGCGCCGGCACCACTTCCGGCACCACCGACATGCCGACCACGTCGGCGCCGAGCGTGCGGAAAGCGCGGATCTCGGCCGGGGTTTCGAAATTCGGGCCGGCGTAGGCGATGTAGACGCCGTCGTGGATCGTGATGTTTTTCGCCGCCGCGGCATCCTTGACCTGCTGGCGCAGGTCGGCGTCGTAGGCATTGCCCATGCTGAAGAAACGCGGACCGAAGCGCTCGTCGTTCGGGCCGACCATCGGCGTGCCGGGCAGGAAGTTGATGTGGTCGGTCAGCGCCACCAGCGAGCCGGCATCGACTTCCGGGCGCAGCGAACCGGCGGCATTGGTCACGAACAGCATCTCGCAGCCGAGCAGTTTTAAAGTGCGCACGGCGGACGTCATCACGCCCAGGCCGTAGCCTTCATAAAAATGGCCGCGCCCTTTCAGGCACACCACCTGCACGCCGGACAGCGTGCCGATCACCAGCGCGCCGGCGTGGCCGTGCACGGTGCTGATCGGGAAACCGGGCAATTCGTCGAACGGGATCGACACCGCGTCCGTCATCTGCTCCGCCAGCACGCCCAGGCCGGAACCGAGGATCAGCGCCACGCGTGGCTGGAAATCCGCCGGCATGCGGGCACGGACGATGGCGGCGGCCTGGAATGGTGCGTTGCTAGACATGGTTATCCTCGTATTGATCAATGAATGTTCGTGCGCGCCGACAGTGGCGATAGCGGCACGGCTTCAACCGCGCGGGTGGACGGCGCGGCTGGTACGGAGGTACATTTGTGACTGACTGGTGATTGGACGACACTATGCACCATCGGTGATATGTATGGCAAATACCATTTTTCTTCGCTATTTATATAAATATCGTATAAATTAGGATGATCCGCAGCAACACGCGCAAATTGACACCCGGCAGACAAATGTTTAGGATGAGAAACAAATGTCCACAAGAGCCAGCCGTGACGGATACCTCCAAAAAAGAACAATTGTATGAACTGATACGCGCCAATCCGTTCGTATCGCAGCAGGACCTGGCCGTCGAATTGCGCCTGTCGCGCTCGGCCGTGGCCGGCCACATCGCCAGCCTGATCCGCGAACGCCGCCTGCTCGGGCGCGCCTACGTATTGCCGGACAAGCGCCCGGTGCTGTGCATCGGCGCGGCCAACCTGGACCGCAAGCTACGCACCTTGGAAAAACTCCAGTTAAGCACGTCGAATCCCGCCACCGCCGAGGAAGTGTTCGGCGGCGTGGCGCGCAACATCGCCGACAACCTGGCCCACCTCGGCATTCCCGCCGCGCTGATGACGGCGCTGGGCGACGACGCCGCCGGCCAGGCGCTGCAAGCCCACGCCGAACAAGCCGGCATCGACACGCACGGCATCCTGAAACTGGCCGGCACCTACAGCGGCACCTACACCGCCGTGCTCGACAAGCGCGGCGAGATGGTGCTGGCGCTGGCCGACATGGCCCTGTACGACCAGCTGACGCCGGAATTTTTAGCCAGCCGCACGCCGCTGCGCCTGGCCGCCGTGATGACGGTGGCCGATTTGAACCTGCCGCTGGCGAGCATCGCGCTGCTGCTGGCCGAGGCGCGCCACGACGCGGTGCCGCTGGTGATCGTGGCCGTGTCGCAGCCGAAGATGGCGCGCCTGCCGCCGGACCTGCACGGCCTGCGCCTGCTGATCCTGAACCGCGGCGAACTGGAAACGCGCGTCGGCCGCACGCTCGGCAGCGAAGCCGAACTGCAGGCCGCCTGCCGCCAGGTGCAGGCGCAAGGCGCGCAGGACATCATCATTACCTGCGGCGGCGAAGGCGTGTTTTATACCACCGGCGGCGCGCTGGGCTGGCTGCCGGCGCCGAACGTGGACGTGGTCGACGTCACCGGCGCCGGCGACGCGTTTGCCGCCGGCGTCTGCTGGTCGCTGTACCACGGCAGCAACGATCTGACCCTGGCCTGCCGGCGCGGCCTGAAGGTCGCCGCACTGACGCTGGCCAGCCCGGACGCCGTGTCGCCGCTGCTGGCGGCCGACATTCTCGACGAGATCCACGACTACGGTCTGGCCCAACCCTACTCCCTGCAGGACTGACAGCATGCACCAATTTCTTTCATTTTCTCCAGAAGTGGCCGGCGCGCGCGCCGCCGGCAAGCCGATTGTTGCGCTGGAATCGACGATCATCTCGCACGGCATGCCGTATCCGCAGAACGTGCAGACGGCGAAGGAAGTCGAGCAGATCATCCGCGACGCCGGCGCCGTGCCGGCCACGATCGCGATCATGAACGGCAAGATCTGCATCGGCCTGGCGCCGGAGCAGCTCGAATTACTGGGCAACGCGCCGGACGCGATGAAAGTCAGCCGGAGAGATTTGCCGTACGTGCTGTCGCAGGGCCGGCTCGGTGCGACCACGGTGGCGGCGACGATGATCTGCGCCGAACTGGCCGGCATCAACGTGTTCGTCACCGGCGGCATCGGCGGCGTGCACCGCGGCGCCGAGACCAGTTTCGACATCTCGGCCGATTTGCAGGAACTGGCGCGCACCTCGGTGGCGGTGGTGTGCGCCGGCGTGAAATCGATCCTCGACATCGGCCTGACGCTGGAATACCTGGAGACGCATGGCGTGCCGGTGATCAGCGTCGGCCAGCCCGGCTTTCCCGCCTTTTTTACGAGAGAAAGCGGTTACAACGCCGACTTCCAGATCGACAGCCCGGCCGAACAGGCGGCCTTCATCCACACCAAGTGGATGCTGGGTTTAAAAGGCGGCGTCGTCGTCAGCAACCCGGTGCCGGCGGCCGACGCGATGCCCAAGGGAGAGATCGACGAGATCACCGAGCAAGCCCTGCTCGAAGCGGCCGACGATGGTGTGACGGGCAAGCGTGTCACGCCCTTCCTGCTGTCGCGCATCAAGCAGTTGACGGCCGGGCGCAGCCTGGCGACCAATATCGCGCTGATCAAAAACAACGCCCGCGCCGGCGCCGAACTGGCGCGCGCGATGCTGGAACATCCGCTGAAATGATGCGGGAATGCTCGCTCACCTGATTGTCATTCCCGCGCAGGCGGGAATCCCATTTTTTGCACCGTTTGCGACTCTAAATGGGATTCCCGCCTTCGCGGGAATGACAGATCTACGGTCTGTGGCTTTAACTTAATCGCATCAATGCCATGCTCCGATGTATGCATCCTCCCATCCCATGCCCAGACATCGCCGAACAGGATGTTCAGCATGGGTCCCCGCCTCCGCGGGGACTACACTTTCGCGCACTAGCCAACCGCCATGTCCATCGACCTGAAACAATTAAAATACTTCCTCGCCGTCGCTGAAGAAAAGAGTTTCAGCCGGGCCGCCGAGCGGCTGCACATTTCGCAGCCTCCGCTGAGCCAGCAGATCATGAAGCTGGAAAGCGAACTGGGCGTGCGCCTGTTCGCCCGCACCACCCGCACCTTCGAACTGACGGTGGCCGGCAAGGCCCTGATGAACGAAGCATCCGACCTGCTGGCGAAGATGCGCATGACGATCGACACCATCCGCCAGATCGACCGCGGCGAAGTGGGCCGGCTGCGCGTGGGCATCGTCGGTTCCGCGATGTGGGGGCCGATACCGAGCCTGCTGGAAGAATTTCAAAGTAAATTCCCGCGCGTGACCTGGACCATCCACGAATTCGGCCCGACCGTCCAATACGACGCGCTGCGCGCCAAGCAGATCGACGTCGGCTTCTGGCGCGAACCCAAGCTCGACGACGACGATCTGAAAAACGACAACCTGCGCCAGGAACTGTGCTTTCGCGAGAACGTGTGTGTCGCGATCAACGAGCACCACCCGCTGGCGAAAGAGGAAGCGATCGAACTGATGGACATCGCGCACGAACCGATGCTGACACTGGCGCTCGACAAGTCCGCCTTCCCGCGCTACTTGATCCAGTGCTGCGTGAAGGCCGGATTCCAGCCGGAGATTTTCCAGGAAGCGTCCGAGCCGCAGACGCTGCTGGCGATGGTGGGCGCCGGTCTCGGCGTGGCGCTGCTGCCCGAAACCACCAGCCGCATCGGCTGGCCCGGCGTCGTATTCCTGCCGATCCGCAGCAACCCGCCGTCGGCCAATTTGTACATCACTTATACGACGCTCGATGATGCGCCGGTGGTCAGGGCGTTTTTGAACATTTTAAAACCGACAGCCTGAAGCCAGAGGCAATACCAGGATCAGCCCCATGCCATTAAGTTAGCGCCAAATCTGTCGTTCCCGCGGAGGGGAAAGGCATGCCTTTCCCCCATAGCACCTATCCATTCTTCTATAAGCGGCGCTGGGTAAGATGCGAAGTATGGGTTCCCGCCTTCGCGGGAACGACAGCTTTACGACCTGTGGTCTTAACTTAAGCACTACCGTCTGCCCCCAACATTATCTTAAAGCTCACAGCCTGAAATCATAGGCAAACCCCGGGGTCAGACCCCCGGGTCTGACCCCAGCAGTGACATCATGAGCCGATACAAGGCGCGGTTTTTGCGCCGTCAGTGAGTCTTGCCACCCAGTTCCTGCACGTCCCGCTCGACTGACAAGGCTGTCCGCACCGCAATGCGCAAACCTTCGATCATATCCGCCAGCCCCATACTGGGTGCGCCCGGATGAGCGGCGGCCTGCTGCGGCAAATACGGAATGTGGATGAAACCGGCGCGCGGCGCGTGCTGTCCATATTCCGCCGCCGCGTGCATCAAACCGTAAAACACGTGGTTGCAGACAAACGTGCCGGCCGTCTGCGACACCGATGCCGGCAAACCGGCCGCGCGCAATGCACGCACAATGGCCTTGATCGGCAGCGTGGAAAAATACGCCGCCGGCCCATTAACCACGATCGGCTGGTCGACCAGTTGCCGCTGCCGGTTGTCCGGAATCGGCGCGTCATCCACATTGATCGCGATGCGCTCGATGGATAAATCGCAGCGCCCGCCGGCCTGCCCTACCGCGATCACCAGTTGCGGCGCGAGTTCCGCAAGATGCTGGCGCAGCACGTCGTTGGCGTGGCCGAACACGCACGGCAATTGCCGCGCTTCGACCGTAAAACCTTCCTCGCTCCAGCCGTCCAGCGCGCGCACCGCTTCCCAGGCCGGGTTGATTGTCTCCCGGTTGAACGGCTCGAAACCGGTCAGCAGCACGGTCTTGTTTTTCATACGCACCTCAGTAATTCATGAAGAAATACAGTATCAGGATATTCGCGCCGAGCAGCGGCAGCGCGGTCGGGATTTGCGCCTTGATTACCGCGTGCTTGTCCGGCAAGTCCAGCAGCGCCACCGGGACGATATTGAAATTGGCCGCCATCGGCGTCATCAGGGTGCCGCAGTAGCCGCTGAACATGCCGATCGCCGCCATCAATGCCGGATTGGCGTGGTAGACGCCGACCAGCACCGGGATGCCGACGCCGCCGGCCATCACCGGAAAGGCGGCGAAGCCGTTGCCCATGACGATGGTGAACAGCGCCATGCCGAGGCAGTAGACGGCCACCGCCACCAGCTTGAAGTCCATGTTGATGTAGGCGGTGCTGACATGCGCGACCGCCTTGCCGACGCCGGCTTCCGTAAACAGCAGGCCAAGCACGGCCAGCATGTGCGGCAGCACGACGGCCCAGCTCATCGCGTCGACCAGGCGGCGCGATTCGCGCATCGCCTGCAAGGGTGTGGCGCGCGTCATGCGGCACGCGACCGCCACCGCGATCACCGATGCGCAGCCCAGCGCGGACAGCGTGATGTTCTTCTGGTCGAGTAAAAACAGCTCGCCGAACTTGACGTCCTTCAGCAGCGTCGAGCCGAGCATCGTCACGGCCGGAATGACCAGTGCGGGGATGAACAGCCGGTGCCCGAGCCGCTGCGCGCTGGCGCGGCGTTCGGCTTCCGGCAGGTTTTTCGGCGCGCCCATGCGCACGCCGCCAAAACCCGCCAGCAGCGCCATCGCGACCATCGCCAGGCCGGCGAATTCCGGCGGCAGCAGGTCGCCGACCAGGTAGATCAATGCATACAAGGCCCAGAACAGGGCTGTCGTATAACGCTTCGGATTGCTGCGATCGGTCAGCGACATCAGCGAGATAATCGCCAGCATCGCACCCAGCAGCAGGTAAAAATACGACAGTTTAAAGATCATGGCCGCGCTCCCGGCACGGTGATGGTGATGACGGTGGTGGCGGTGGAGACGGCGCGCCTGGCCGCGTCCAGCATCTCGCGCTCGATTTCATGGTCCAGCCGGCGCAGGCGCCAGGCGTGGATCGCGTATGCCGTCACGGCGGTCGGGATGCCCCACATCGCCACGTGCAGCGGATTGACTTCGATGCCCTCGCCGCGCAGGATGGTCTGCATCAGCACGATGGCGCCGAAGGCGACAAAAATGTCTTCGCCGAAGAACAGGCCGACGTTGTCGGTGGCCGCGGCCATCGCGCGCACGCGGTGGCGCAGCCGCTCGCTGATGCCGGGATGGCGCGCCTCGGCCGCCGCTTCGGCCATCGGCGCGACCAATGGACGCACCATCGTCGGGTGGCCGCCGATGCTGGTGAGACCGGCCGCTGCGGACAACTCTCGCACGGTCAGATAGACGATCAGGATGCGGCCGGTGGTGGCAGACTTGATGCGCGCGATCGAAGCTTGCGCATGTTCGCGCAGGCCGAAGCGTTCCAGCAGGCCGATCGCCGCCAGCGGCAGCAGGTAAATCAGAGGCAGGTTGCGGGTTTTGAGGAAGGCCGTGCCGAGCGTGGCCAGCAAGGTGGTCAAAGGCATCGCCGCCGCCAGCCCGGTGGCGCCGCACGCGGCCACCACCACCAGCACCGGATGCGCGCGCATCAGGAAACCGATGACGATGACGGCCACTCCTATCAGTGGCCAGAGGTTGACTGCTGCCTGCATTGCGCGCTCCCGGTTGTTGTGCAACCTATCTTAGCTGAACCCTAAAATCCAAAGGCAGAATCTGGGGTCAGACCCGCGGGTCTGACCCCGGCAGTTGCCGCTGATTTTTGCATGCTTTGTCGGTCCGTTTAATTTAACGACATGACAATCTGCCTTCGACGGTTGCCTTTACTTTTCAATTAAAAAACCCCGCGCATCTCCCAATGCGCGGGGTTTTTTCATCCAGCGATTTCCGGTACGATCAGAAATTGGCCTTGAACTGCACACCGTAAGTGCGCGGGTCGTTGAGGATGCCGGTCAGGTTGTCGAAGTCGATCGCGCCGACCGATTGCACGCGGTTGGTGATGTTGCGGCCATACGCTGCCACTTCATACTTGTCCCATTTGTAGCCCACCCGCAGGCCGCCTTCGGTCAGCGGTTTCGCCGTGTACTCTTTCGCTTCGTACAGGAAGAAGTTGTACTTGCTGCGGTAGGTCCAGTCGGTGAACGCATACAGCTCGCCATTCCCCATCGGTACGCTGTACTTCAAGGTAAAGTTGTGCTGCCACTTCGGCGCGCGCGGCAGCGGATTGCCGTCGATGCTGGCGGTGCCGGGGAACGGGCCTTTCGGATCGGTCACCGCGCAAGGCGCGCCGCAGCTGGCCACGAACAGGGTGCCATCTTTGATCCTGGTATCGTTGTAGCTGGAACCGATGGAGCCGCTGAAGCCGGCGCCCAGGTTGGCCTGCAAGTCCAGCTCCACGCCCTGGCCGGTCACTTCGTCGGCGTTGATCAGGCGGTTCATGTTGACGGTGCCGCTGCCGGCGGTCAACTGCTTGTCCTTGACGCGGTAGTGGAACACGGTCGCGCTCAGGCGCGCGCGGCGGTTGAACAGGTCCTGCTTGACGCCCATTTCGAACGACAGCGCTTTTTCCGCATTCGCCATGGTCGGCAAATCGGTCAGGCCGAACAGGCGGCCCTGCATCGACGGTGCGCGGTAGCCGGTCGCGATGCGGCCGAACACGTTGGTGTCCTTGTCCACGGTATAGGTGCCGCTCAGATCCCAGCTGACGTTGGACGAGTTGCTGTTCAGCTTATGCGACGCGGTGGTCGCTTCGATGCGCTCGGCCAGGAAATCCTTCTTGTCCTTCGTGTAGCGCAGGCCGCCGCGCACCTTGAAGGTGTCGGAGACGGCGTAGTTCAGCGTGCCGAACAGGGCATACGATTCGGCGTTCTGGAACTGGCGCGCGAAATTCGGACTTTGCGGGTTACCCGGGGCGAAAGTGTCGAAGCCGATCGAATCGATCTGGATGCCTTCATTGAAATAATAGGCGCCGGCGATCCACTGCAACGGACCCGGCGTGCTCGATTCGGCGCGGAATTCCTGCGTGAACTGGCGATGGTTCGGGATCAGGTCGGCCGTTTCGACAGCGAACGGGATGAAGCCCGGTCCCATCGGCAACGCGTACGATGCGCCATAGCCGCCGTCGACGTCGGCGCGGCTGTACAGTTTCAAGGTGTCGTAACCGGTGATCGAGTGCAGCGTCACGCCCGGCAAATCCCAGCGCAGACGGGCGCTGGCGCCACGGGTGCGCAGCCACTGCTGGTTGATGCCGTCGGTCGGATAGCTGGCGTAGTCGAAGCCGTCGACCAGTTCGTTCGTACCCGGTTTCAGGATATTGGCGCGGAACAGCGTCGCGGTGCCGTTCATCGTGCGGGCGTGCACGTTGAACAGGGCGCTGAAGTCGCGGCTCGGCTTGATCAGCAGTTGCAGGCGGGCGGCGCTGTCGTCATAACCTTCGAAATCCTGGGTGCCGGTCGGGCGCGGATTGTGCACGCGGTCGTCGCGGTGCTGGGTCTGGCCGGAGAAACGCACCGCCACGGTATCGCTGACCGGCAGGTTGTACGCGCCTTCCAGGTTGCGCACGCCATCCTTGCCGAAACCGGCATTGACATAGCCTTCCGTCTTGAAGACCGGCTTGGCGGAATCGAACTTGATCACGCCGGCCGGGGAGTTGCGGCCGAACAGCGTGCCTTGCGGGCCGCGCAGCACTTCAACCTGTTCCACGTCGAATACTGGAAAACCCTTCAGCATCGGGTTTTCCATGACGATGTCGTCCATCACCAGGCCCACCGGCTGGGAAGCGTTCAAGTCGAAGTCGGTGTTGCCCAGGCCGCGAATGTAAAAGCGCGGGAAAGTACGGCCGTAATCCGATTCCACGCTCAGCGATGGCGAACGGCCCGACAGGAAGCGGATGTCCTGGCCACCGGACGTCAACACGTCGAGCTTGTCGCCCTTGACAGTGGCGATCGACATCGGCACATCCTTGATGTTTTCCGCGCGGCGCTGCGCGGTGACGATCACCGTTTCAAGTTGCCCCGCTTCGGCGCTCCGGGCCTTGGCGGCCGGCGCGGCCACTTCCTGGCCCGCCTCGTCGTCGGCCATGGCGCTGTGCAGCGGGAATGCGCCGGCGATGGCCAGCGCGATCAGCGTACGGGTCGCGTACCTACTTTTTGTCATCATGAACCAACTCCTTGTGGGGTGAAACATCTGTTTTTTTTAAATTTTGTGCGCAAGCTTCGTGGGCTTGGGACAATGCTGGCCGCGCGTTTATGCGTGGCACAAACGGGGTTTGAGCATGCCGGTCGACTACGTCAATCTTTGCAAAAGATCAAAGAATTTTGGCGTAAGCGCGAATCCTAGCATGAAATTATTTGGCCTCAAATCAATGAAATTGTTTCATTATTTATTTTTTCTGCGTATAAATACGCAATAAAAAACGTATTTGTCATACATATAAAGGCTGGTGCATAGTTAACGGTGGCGCCCGATTATTAATGGCACCTCATTGAAATGCGCGGAAAAGCCAGCTTTTGGGCGTTAAATACGGTTTCGGATTAGATGTTTTGCGCTTAAAAAAATATACAATGTCGAACCCATCCAGGAGCCTGACGATGAAAATGAAACAATTCAGTGTGACGATCGCTGCGCTGTGCGTGGCCATGGGCGCCAGCGCGGCCGACCCGAAACTGGGCATCGTCTACGATGCGGGCGGCAAGTTCGACAAGTCGTTCAACCAGTCCGCCTTTGAAGGCGCGTCGCGCTTCAAGAAGGAAACCAACGTCAACTTCATCGAAGTGCAGGCCAGCAGCGACACCCAAGCCGAACAGGTGCTGCGCGGCCTGGCGCGCAAGAACCTGGACTTGATCGCCTCGATCGGTTTCGCCCAGACGCAGGCGGTGCAAAAGGTCGCCAAGGAATTCCCGAAAGTGCATTTCGTGCTGATCGACGGCGTGGCGCAAGGCGCCAACGTCAACTCGGTGACCTTCAAGGAAGAGGAAGGTTCTTACCTGGTCGGCGTGGCGGCGGCGATGGCGTCCAAGACGAAAAAACTGGGCTTCGTCGGCGGCATCGACATCCCCCTGATCCGCACCTTCGCCTGCGGTTACGCGCAAGGCGCGAAGCTGGCGGACAAGAAATCGGAAGTCATCCAAAACATGGTCGGCACCACCTCGTCCGCGTGGAACGATCCGGCCAAGGGTGGAGAACTGGCGCGCTCGCAGTTCGAACGCGGGGTCGACGTGGTGTTCGCCGTGGCCGGCGGTTCCGGCATGGGCACGCTGCAGACGGCCAAGGAAAAGGGGAAACTGGCGATCGGCGTCGATTCGAACCAGAACCACCTGTACCCCGGCACCATGCTGACGTCGATGGTCAAGCGCGTCGACAATGCCGTCTACGATGCCTTCATGCAGATGAAGAACGGCACCTGGCAGGCCGGCGTCACCGCCAAGGGCTTGAAGGAAGGCGGCGTCGACTGGGCGCTCGATGAACACAACCGCAAACTGATCACGCCCGAGATCGAAAAACGGGTGATCGGCATACGCAAGGACATCATCGACGGCAAGATCAAGGTCATCGATTACCGCGCCGCCAACAGCTGCCCGGTCTGATCACGCTGTATCCATAGAACGCGCCGGCGGGTGATCCTCGCACGGCGCGGTTTTTTTAGTAGAAGCATCCACACTTCCAACGATCCTATGCAGCCAGCTGTAGAATTTCGCAACATCTCCAAGCACTTCGGAGCTGTGAAGGCGAACACGGACGTCAACTTCACGATCGCCAAGGGCGCCATCCACGGCCTGGTCGGAGAAAATGGCGCCGGCAAGTCCACCCTGATGAGCATCCTGTACGGCTACTATCGCGCCGACGGCGGAGAGATCCTGCTCGACGGCCAGGTGCGGCAGATCCGCAACAGCCAGGAAGCGATCCGCCTCGGCATCGGCATGGTGCACCAGCACTTCATGCTGGTCGAGAACATGACTGTGCTCGACAACGTGATGCTCGGCGCCGAGGGCAGCTTCGCGCTGGCCGGCCAGCGC
>JAZJZT010000005.1:81273-246737 GCA_040389645.1 Pseudomonadota bacterium
CCGGTCTGATCACGCTGTATCCATAGAACGCGCCGGCGTGGAAGAAAAATTGCGCGAAATCTGCGCGCGCTACCGGCTCGACGTCGACCCGCTGGCGACCATCCACGACCTGTCGGTCGGCGCCCAGCAGCGCGTCGAAATCCTGAAACAGATCTACCGCAGCGCCAATATCTTGATCCTGGACGAGCCGACCGCCGTGCTGACGGCGCAGGAAACGGCGTCGCTGTTCGAGATCCTGCGCCTGTTCAAGGAGCAGGGCAAGACGATCATTTTGATCACGCATAAATTGCAGGAAATCCTCGACATCACCGACACGGTGACCGTGCTGCGCGCCGGGCGCGTGGTCGGCGCCGTGCAGACGGCCGGCACCACCAAGGAAGAACTGGCGAACATGATGGTGGGCCGCCCGATCGAGAACAACCTGCCGCGCGCGCCATATCAACCGGGCGCGCCGGTGCTGGAAGTGCGGGAACTGCAACTGAAAGACCGCAACGGCGTCCAGCTCCTCAACAACATCAATTTCACCTTGCGCGCCGGAGAGATCGTCGCCATCGCCGGCGTATCCGGCAACGGCCAGAGCGAGATCATGGAAATCCTGGCCGGCATGCGCCTGCCGACGTCCGGCCAGGTCGATTACCGGGGCACCCCTCTCCCCTTCGGCAAGCGCCACGACGCCGACGGATTGCCGCTGGCATTTCGCGAACTGGGCATCGCGCACGTGCCGGAAGACCGGTTGCGCGACGGCGTCGTCAAGCAGTTCTCGGTAATGCACAACACCGTGCTCGGTTACCAGGACCGCCTGAAAAACCGCTGGGGCCTGTTCGACTTCAAGGCCATCGCCAGCCGCTGCGCCAGGCTGCTGCAGGAATTCGACGTGCGCCCGCAAAACCCGGACCTGCGTATCGGCCTGCTCTCCGGCGGCAACCAGCAAAAGGTCGTCATCGCGCGCGAAGTGCTGGCGCAGCCGAAGCTGATGCTGGTCGGCCAGCCCACGCGCGGCGTCGACATCGGCACCATCGAAGCGATCCACACGCAATTGCTGGCGCTGCGCGACGCCGGCGTGGCGATCCTGCTCGTGTCGGTCGAACTGGAAGAAGTGCGCGCGCTGGCGGACCGCATCCTGGTCATGTGCGGCGGCAGCATCACCGGCGAACTGAAGATCGACGAATTCGACACCACCCGTATCGGCCTGCTGATGGGCGGGATGCATAAATCATGACCACTAACGACCTGCCCCGCTGGGCCACCGGCTTTGTGCTGCCCATCCTGAACCTGGCGTCGGCGCTCTTGGTCGCCGCGCTGGTGATCCACCTGCTCGGCGAAGACCCGCTCGACTCGATGCGCATCCTGCTCAACAGCGCGATCGTCAACCCGGAAGGCTTGAGCTATACGCTGTTTTACGCGTCGACCTTCATTTTTACAGGACTGTCGGTATCGATCGCGATGCAGGCCGGCCTGTTCAACATCGGTTCCGAAGGCCAGATGTACATCGGCGGCTTGGGGCTGACGGTGGCCATGCTGACCTTCGACGCCGCGCTGCCCTGGTGGTTGCTGATCCCGTGCGGCATTATCGGCGCGGCCCTGTTCGGTGCGCTGTGGGGCGTCCTGCCCGGCTACCTGCAGGCCAAGCGCGGCAGCCACATCGTGGTGACCACCATCATGTTCAACTACATTGCCTCCTCGCTGATGAACACCGTGATCGTCAGATACCTGATCCCGCCGGGCGAGCAGAATACCGCCAGCCGCGTGTTCTCGGCGGCCGCCGAAATGCCGCGTTTAAACACCTGGTTCCCGGTGCTGGGCGACACGCCGTTGAACGTCAGCTTCATTTTCGCCATCGTCGCGCTGGCCGTGTACGGCGTCATGATGTGGCGCTCGGCCTGGGGTTACAAATTGCGCGCGACCGGCTTGAACCAGCACGCCGCGCACTACGCCGGCATCCGCATCAGCAAGATGATCATCGTCGTCATGCTGATCTCGGGCGCGCTGGCCGGACTCGGGTCCGTCAATTCGATCATGGGTTCGACCCACTACCTCAGTTTGAATTTCGTCGGCGGCGCCGGTTTCGTCGGCATCGCAATCGCGCTGATGGGACGCCAGCACCCGGTCGGCATCTTCCTGTCGGCCGTGCTGTTCGGCGCATTGATCCAGGGCGGCTTCGACCTGTCTCTGGAAAAACCGAACATCCCGACCGAGACCTTCATCTTCATCCAGGGCTTGATCATCCTGTTCTGCGGCGCGATGGAAAACTTTTATGCGCCGGTCGTCATCAAGCTGCTGAAAGCGCGCAAGGCTTAACAAGGACACGATCATGACTTTCGAAGATCTCCATTTAGGCAGCATCCTGGTATCGACCGTGCGCAACGCGCCGGTGCTGATTTTCGCGGCGATGGCCGGCCTGTTCGCCGAACGTTCCGGCGTCATCGACATCGGCCTGGAAGGCAAGATCCTGGCTTCCGCTTTCGTCTCGGCGGCGGTCGCCTTCGCCACGCAAAACCCGTGGTACGGCGTGGCCGCCGGCGTCGCCGTGTCGGTCGCGCTGGCGACCTTGCAGGGCTATGTCAGCATCACGCAAAAGGGCAACCAGCTGGTGGCGGGGATCGCGATCAATATCGCGATGAGCGGCCTCACTTTCGTCGTCGCGCAATTCTTCTTCCAGCAGGGCGGGCGCACGCCGGACCTGGGCCAGGCGCGCCTGTTCGACATCGTGCTGCCGGGCGCGGCGGCCGTGGCCGACGTTCCCCTGCTCGGCTGGCTGTACACGAAACTGATCGGCGGCCATTCGGTGCTGGTCTACCTGGCGTTCGCGCTGGTGCCGCTGGTGCACTGGGTGCTGTACCACAGCCGCTTCGGCCTGCGCCTGCGCGCCTGCGGAGAAAACCCGCACGCGGCCGACGCGGCCGGCGTCTCGGTCGAATGGACCCGCTACAAAGCGATGCTGGTGGCCGGCGTGCTGTGTTCATTTTCCGGCGCCTACCTCGCCATCGTGCAGAGCGGCTTCTTCCTGCGCGACATGTCGGCCGGCGCCGGCTACCTGGCGCTGACGGCGATGGTGTTCGGTAACTGGCGGCCCGTGTACACCTTCCTCGGCTGCCTGATGTTCGGCTTTTTCGGCGCGGTGCAGATCCAGATCGAAGGCGTCGACTTGCCGCTGATCGGCCGCATCCCGGGTTCGCTGATCCAGATGGTGCCGTACGTGGTGACGGTGATCGTGCTGGCCGGCCTGATGGCCAAGTCGGTCGCGCCGAAAGCGATCGGCGTGCCGTTCGTGAAGTCGCGCTGAGCGTGCCAGGCAGCAGATCAAAACCCGACGCGATGTAATGCCGTCGAGTTAAAACCGGTACCCCGTTAAAGCCAAAATCAAAGGCAAAATCTGGGGTCAGACCCATGGGTCTGACCCCGGCCTTTGCCTCTGATTTTGATTGGCAATCCCTATCGCATTCAGGACGCGATAGCTGTCCGATGCTTGATGGAATGACACCGGCCATGGCACACTGAAGCCATGATGCGCGCCCTGACCACCCGCAGACATTTCCTCCTGACGAAGCTCGTGGCCGGCTGTTGCCTGCTGCATCGTCCGGCCTGGGGCGGGCCGGTGGCGCAGGTGATTTATCCGCGTCACCTGGGACCGGCCGACAGCCGCTACGATTACGACTGGCTGGTGCTGCGCACGGCGCTGGAGAAGTCGACACCGGCCTTCGGCTCGTTCGAGATGCGCCAGTCTCCCGAACAGATGTCGCCGCAGCGCGTGATGCAGGAACTTGGACTGGCGAACGGCCGCATCAATGTGTGCGCACGCGCCACGGCGGCCTCGCTGGAGCGCGACTTCCTGCCGGTGCGCATCCCCATCGACAAGGGGCTATTGGGCTTTCGCGTATTCCTGGTGCGCGCCGACGACTTGCCGCGCTTCGCCGCCGTGCGCACGGTGCAGGATCTGCGCAGCCTGCGCGCCGGCCAGGGCAAAGGGTGGGTGGACATCCCGATCCTGGCCGCGGCCGGCATCCCGGTTGTCGAAGGCACGCACCACGAACACCTGTTTTCGATGCTGGCCGCGGGCCGCTTCGATTTCTTTTCGCGCGGCGTCGATGAAGCCTGGGTCGAATTGAAGGAGCGCCATGCGCAGTTTCCGCAGATGGTGATCGAGCCGACGCTGCTGCTGCACTATCCGCTGCCGCGCTACCTGTTCGTGCGGCGCGACGCCGAGGGAGAATTGCTGGCGCGGCGCCTGCAGGCGGGACTGGAAACGATGGTGCGCGACGGCACCTTGAGCGCGCTGTTCCGGCAGCACAAAGGCCCGTTGATCGAGCGCGCCGGCCTGTCCCGGCGGCGCGTGCTGACGCTGCCAAATTCGGGCATGACGCCGGAAACGCCGCTCAACCGCAGCGAGCTTTGGTATAACCCCGTGGCGGGGAAATAATACTGGGACAGGCTAGATGTTAATGCCATTAAGTTAGCACCAAATCTGTCGTTCCCGCGAAGGCGGGAACCCATACTTTGCTTCCTACCCTGCGAAATTTATAGAAGAACAGACAGGTGCTATGGGTTCCCGCCTTCGCGGGAACGACAAAGCTGACGCCAGCTTGACATCATGGGGCATGAGGCGCCTTTTCAGCCTTACGGCCAGATCCCCTGCAACACCGCCGCCAGGTGGTAGCCGCCCTTGATCAACTGTTCCTTCGCGATCGCCGAACTGGGCACCGGGTAATTTTCCGGCACTGCCAGCGCCCACACCGTGTACATTTCGCCGCTGCGGCTGGTCTGCTTCCCGGCTTGGCCGACGCTGACATCGGCATACGCCTGCTTGGCGACGGCCAGTGCATCGTTGGCCCACTGGTACGGCCAGCCGGCCGGATCGCCAGTATTGACGGCTACTACCGGCTTGCCCGCGATGGCGATCTGCGCGAACTGCTCTGGCGTGCGCGCGCTGACGCGGCGCATCGCGTAATCGACCACGGTCGTATCCCAGTACGAGTGAAACGGTTTCGTGACAGGCGCCGGCGCGGCCGGTTTGACATCAATCCCCTCTTTCGGCGCAGCGGGCGGAATCAGCTGGCCGCTGGCTGCTGACAGTTTGGCGTCGTCCAGCAGCAGATTGTTGCCGCCGCGCGCATCGAACACGGTGATGCCGTCGATCTGCTCCTGTTTAAGGGGCAGCACGAAAGCGCCATCCTTGCCGACATAAGCCGCGCCCACGTGCAACGGCTGGTGAATGTCGCCGGCCAGGTGCGTCAGCAACAGCAAGGCTTGCCGCTTGCTGAACTTGTGCGGATTGACAGCCGCGCCATCCTTGCCCTGCAAGACGTAGATCGCCTGGCGCAGCGTCTGCACCACGTCGTCGCCGGCGGTGCCGACGCCATGGTCGTGGTATTCGGTCAGCTGGAACGGCACGTCGGTATAGTGATATTCGCTGTGCTTCGGATTGGCGGCCGTGTACTCCGTCATCTCAACGGTCTGCGGACCGCAATAGGTACCCTTCACGCAGTCGGCCCAGTTGGCGATCTTTTCCAGGCTTTCGCCGGGCAGCAGCAAGGCTTGCACCTGCTTTTGCGCATTGCTGCCCTTGATCAGCTGGTCGGCGATGGCGCCCACCACGCGGTGGCCGTCGTTCCCCCAGGCCATCGCCTGCCCGGCGGCGAAGGCGCCGCCCAGCGCCAGCATGCATGCCAGTTTTTTCATTTTTTACTCAACCCCTTTGACAGGCTTAGGATAAATCTTGTTGATGTCGAGCGGCGCCGCGTACGGCGAATCCCACAATTGCGCATGCAGCGCACCGATGCGTTGCGCCATCGGTTCGCTGCGCAGCACCACTTCCAGGTTGCGCGACAAATCGAAATAGCCGCCGGCCCAGTTGCTGGTGCCGATCCACGCCAGCTTGCCGTCGATGCTCATGGTCTTGCTGTGGATGACGCGCGCGAACGGAATAAAACCGGTCGACGCCACCGGCAAGGTGACGATCCTGATCTCGATATTGGGCAGCACGGCCAGGCTTTTCAGGTAAGCCAGCGCGGGCGCCTCGGTATTCCAGTTCGAGACCATCAGCTTGATCTTGACGCCGCGGTTGGCCGCAGCGCGCAGCGCGTTGTCGATCACGGCGTAATACGGGCGCGTGCCTTTCGGGCCGTAGCTGAGCGGCGCGTAATCGAGCAACTGCACCCGCACTTCGCCCTGCGCCTGCGCCAGCAGCGCCGGCAGGCCGCTCTCGGAATCGCCGACGCCGGGCGGATTGTAGGCGTTCGGGCTTGCCAGCAGGAAGGCATTTTGCGCGTAATCGGCGGCGACCGTTTCAGGGTTCAACGGCGGCACATCGAGTCCCTTTTCCTTCAGCGCCTGGGCGCGCCAGTCCTGCTCGAACACGGCCTGGATCTGCCGCACCATTGCCGGCTGCGTGATGCGCAGGCCGGTCTCGTGGATGTGCGCAAACGAGCGCCAGTCGAAATTCTGGCTGCCGACATAGGCCGTGGCGCCATCGACCACCAGGTACTTGGCGTGGATGATGCCGTTGCCGGTTAATTGACTGTAATCGAGTATGCGCAACTCCAGGTTCGGAATCGCCTTCAACTGCGCGATGGTGGTCGCTTCGGACAGATTCACGCCCTTCTTGTCGAGCAGGAAGCGTATCCTGACGCCGCGCCGGCCCGCCGCGGTCAGGCTTTCGACCACCTTGTCGAACGCGCTGCCGGCCTTGTTGACGGCATAGAACTGGCCCAGCACGATGTCCGTTTTCGCATTGTCGAACAGCTCGCACCAGACCGTGGCAGGGTCGCGCAGGTCGGGATTGGGCAAGGCCGTTTCGAGCGGAGTGGTCAAGACCAGTTCATAGCCGGGAATCGAGAAATCGGCGTGGGCCGGGCCGAAGGCCAGCAGGATTGCGGTGAGAAGCAGTTTGCGCATGATCGAAGTTATTGTGTGAGATGGAAATCAAACCCGAACTGCCGGGGTCAGACCCCAGGGTCTGACCCCAGATGTCGGTTTGGATTTGGGGTTATTTGACACGCACGATTCTGAACCGGTACGCACGCAAAAACCAGCGGCCGATGCCGGGGTCAGACCCCTGGGTCTGACCCCAGATTTCGGTTTGGATTTGGGGTTATTTGACACGCTGAATCCGGCCTGCCGCCACGCTGGCGCCGGCCGGCTTGCCGTCCTGCTCGCGCTTGACCAGGTAAGCGGTCAAGGCGTCGATATCGCGGATGCCGGTCGGTACGCGGCTGGTGCCGTGCTCGAAGGTCGGAAAGGCGTCTCCGCCTTCGGCCAGAAAATTGTTGATCACCACGCGGTAGGTATTGTCGTCGACCACGGGCGCGCGGTTCAGCAGCACGCTGTCTCGCACCACGCGCCGTCCCTCCGGCTGCCTCGGGTCCCACTGGTACGTAAAACCGTCGGACACTTGCAGCAGGCCGCGCGTGACGCCTTTGCCCTGGTACCACTGTTCTTCGAGCAGCGCGCGGATCTGCGCGCCGGTCAGGTTCATCACCACCATCGTATTCGCGAACGGCAGCACTGCCTGCGCCTGACCCAGCGTGACCAGGTTGCCCGGGCCGCTGGCCAGCGCGGTGCGCAGGCCGCCCCGGTTCATGAACGAAATCTGCGCGCCGAACGCGCGCGCGGCATACAGCGAGGCGTCCGCCACCAGGTTGCCCAGCGGAGACTCGTCGACATCATCCTCGACCTTGTCGACCGAGGGGACGCTCAGGCGCGCTACCGGCCTGGCCAACGCTTCGGCGCTGCGCCGGCGCACCTGGTCCAGGTAAGCAGTGGTGATCTGATCGGCCGGATAACCGTCCGCCACCATCACGACATTCTCCGCGCTGGCATCGCGCAGCGTGTTGGCGGCGACATCGACGCGCAGCCGGATGCGCGACAGCACGTGACCACCCATTTCCGCCTGCGTCACCAGGCGTCCGTCAACCTTGCACAGGTAACCCTTGTGCGAATGGCCGCTGACGATGACGCGGATGGCCGGGTCGAGGCGTTTCACGATGTCGACGATCTCGCCGTGCAGATTGGCGCAGTCCGGCTGGTCGAACGGGTCGGTGGTGCGTCCGCCCTGGTGGATCAGGACGACGAACACGCCCACGCCCTGCGCGCG
This sequence comes from Pseudomonadota bacterium, assembly GCA_040389645.1. GTDB lineage: Bacteria > Pseudomonadota > Gammaproteobacteria > Burkholderiales > Burkholderiaceae_D > Rugamonas. The sequence goes on from JAZJZT010000005.1 coordinate 89,363, forward strand.
CAATTCCGGCAGCACGCGGTTGATCGCCTGCGCCTCGTCGACGAACAGCAGGCCGGAGATGCCCGAGGCCAGCGAGGACGCCGCGGTGTCCTTCAGCACGGCGCCGATGAATGCGATCTTGACGCCGTGCGCCTGCTCGATACGGTAGGCCGGCAGGAAGGGTTTGTTGGTCGCGGTGTCGAGCACATTGGCGGCCAGGTACTGGAACTTCGCGCCGCCGTAGACCGACTCCAGGCGGCACGCCTTGTCCGGCCGGGGTGATACGCAGCCGCCCTTTTGCTGGCGCAGCAGCTCGGCGCGGCCGGCGTCGAATTCATGGTTGCCGACCGCGCTCGCGCGCAGGCCGAGCAGGTTCATCGCGCCCAGCGTCGGCTCGTCGGCCCACATCGACGACAGCGCCGGGCTGGCGCCGATCAGGTCGCCCGCGCCCACCAGCAACAGTTCGCTGTCCTCCTGGCGCCAGGCTTGCAGCGCGGCGCCGAGCGCGGCGACGCCGCCCGCCATCACGCTGCGCGGCTGTTTGTCGCGCATGCCGGTATAGCTGAAGGTACTCGCTTCCAGGTTGCCGTGGAAATCGTTCAGCGCGACCAGGTTGATATCGACCATGGCAGGCCGGCTGGCGCAGCCGCCCAGCAAGGCCGCAACGGCCAGCGCCAGCAGCAGGGGTTTGAAGTGTTGGTTCATGGTGGCGGCATTTTATAGATTACCTGGATTGCCAGCGAAAATCAGCGGCAGAAACGAGGGGCAGCCGTCAAGTTAGCACCAAATTTGTCGTTCCCGCATAAGCTGTCATTCCCGCGCAGGCGGGAATCCCATTTTTCTGGGCCGTTCGGGACGCGAAATGGGATTCCCGCCTGCGCGGGAATGACAAATCTACGATCTGTGGTTTAACTTAACTGCATCAGGTCTCCCCCGGCCCTTGCATCTGGGTCAGGCAAAAAAACGGCCGGTGTCGCCACCAGCCGTTTTAAAATTTACCTCAATACGAACTTAGAATTCGTACTTGACGGTCGCCTGGATCGCCCATTGCGATTCGCCTTTTACCTGGCGCACGTCCAGGTCTTCGACCTTGTCGCGCAACTGGTAGATGTACTTGCCGTTGGCGTCGAGGCCGACGTAATCGACGAAGCTGCGCGCCTGGCCGCCGTTCGACTGGAAGCCCACTTCATTGATGCGGCCCCACTTCTTGTTCAGCAGGTTGCCGACGTTGAAGATGTCGAAGGTGAACGACGCCTTGTGGCCACGGATGAAGCTAGGAATTTCCTGGCTGATGCGCATATCAAAACTGTTGGTCCACGGCGCGTAATCCGTGTTGCGGCCGACTACGCCGCCGGCCGATTTCTTCAGCACGCCGTTGGCGTTGACGATCGACCAGAACTTGTCTTCATTGGCGTGATTGGTCGCCGTGTCGCCCTTGAAGATCACTTCGCCCGCGCCCGGCGCCGAAGGGATGTACATCAAGTCGTTGCCTGCCAGGCCGTCGCCGTTCAAGTCGTTGTTGACGGTCCAGCTGTACGGCTTGCCGGAACGGCCTTCGTAGAACAGGCCGAAGCTGGTTTTATAGGAACCGAAGAAACGCTTCTGGAAGTTGACCAGCGCGTTGATGCGGTCCTTGACCAGGTAGCTCGAATTCGAATTGACTTCTTCGTTCGGATTGAACACCGAGCGGCCAGCCCAGTTCGAGTTCGACGTCGACGACGTCAGCGGCGACACTTCCTTCGCTTCCGTCGCCGTGTACGACACCGACCAGCCGAAGCCGGCCGTCAACGGACGGCTCAGCGACAAGGTCAGCAGGTTGGAACCGCCCTGCTTGGTCTTGGCCGCCAGGATCACGTTGTTGAACGAGGAATTGGCGCCGGAACGCGAACGCAGGCCGGTACAGGCTGGCGTGTTGGTGATGGTCGCGCCGGTGCCGTTGAAGCAGGCGGTATTGTAGGCCTGCTCGGTGTAGTACAGCTCGCGGCCATCCTTGCCGATGCGCGTCGGCGCGCCCAGGTTCAAGTTCTGATAATAAATGCCATCCTTGACGTCGATCTTCAGGTATTCGGCACCGAACACCATGCCGTACCACGGCAGTTCATGGTCGAACGCGATGTTCGCCTTCCAGACCGACGGCTGGCGCAGGCCCGGCGCCAGGATGTCGACGCTGGCCGCCGGCGACGCGCCGGCGAACACCGGCTGCTTGTTGATGTCCGGGCTGAAGGTGCCGTCCACGGTCGGGCAAGCGCCGAACGGGCTGGTACCGCAACCGATGGTTTTCGAGGCCACGCCTGGGTTCGAGAATGCGTTCGATACCCAGACGGTCGCCGCCGCGCCCTGGAACAGGCCCGCGCCGCCGCGCACCTGCATCGGACGCGCGCTGTCGAAGGTGTAATTGAAACCGAAGCGCGGCTGCACCAGGTTCTGGCCGTCGAAGGTATTCGTGTTGTCCAGGCCGAAACCGCCGGTCTGGCGGCCGGTCGGCGTGGTGCGCGCGATCGTCGGCAGCGCCACGGTGGCATTGGTCAGCGGACGGTCGCCCATGCGGCTGGCGTCCAGGCGCAGGCCACCGCTGATCGTCAGGCGCGGATTGACGGTCCAGGTATCCTGCACGAAGGCGCCATAATTCTTCATCGTGAACGTGGCCACCGCGTCGTCAAGCGTCAGGCCCGGGTTCGCCACCTGCACCTGGTAGATGCTCGGACGGCCGCGGCTGAAGTTTTCCAGCACGGCCTGTTCAAATTGCGCGGCGCTGATCTTGGAACAGTCGGGGATCGTCGCCTTGTTCAGGAAGTCGTACTGGATGTTCGGCACGCAGCCGAAGGTATAGTTGCCCCAGACGTTTTGCAGGAAGGCGTTATACACGTCGTTTTTCTGGAAGTCGCCGCCGAATTTCAATTCGTGGTCGCCCAGCGCCCAGTTGGCGCCGGCATACAGGTCCTTGGTCTTGGTGCCGAGGATATTGCGCTGGCGGCTGTTTTCGGTGCCGAAGTCAATAAAACGGTCGGCCGTCGACAGGTTCGATGGCGCACCGGCCGGCAAGGTGCCGCTGAAACGCAGGCCCACCAGCGGCATCTGCGAATTCAAGGTCGGCACGCTGTCATAGTCGCGCGACGACACCTTGAGTTCGGTCGAGAAGGTCGGGGTCCAGTCGGCGGTCCACTGGCCGACCTTGGTTTCGATCGTCTTGCCCTGGTTGTACCAGGTCGAGTTCAGCGACAGCGAGGTCGAATTCAGCAGCGGGAAGATCGGTTCGGCCTGCTCAGTCTTCGAGTAGCGGAACATCAGGCGGTGATCGTCGTTGACGTTCCAGTCCAGCTTGACCAGCGTGTCTTCCACGGCCAGCTGGGTGCCGCCCGGCACTTCCGAGCTGCCGGCATCGAGGCCGTAGCGCGCCTTGGCGATTGCCTGCGCCGAAGCGATCGCGGCCGGCGTCACGCCGACGTTGGTCTTGGCGTCGCCGATCGGGCCGAAGGCTGGCGCGGTGCGGCTCGACTCGAGTTTTTCATAGTTGGCGAAGATGAACAGCTTGTCCTTGATCAGCGGCGCGCCAATGGTAAAACCCTTGGTGGTTTCCTTGAACGGCGCCGGCGGCGCATAGGTATCGTTGGTCGCGTTATAACGGTCGCCGGCCAGGCTGTCGTTACGGAACACATAATAAACGCTGCCCTTGACGGTGTTGGTGCCGGACTTGGTCACGGCGTTGATGTTGCCGCCGACATAACCCTTCTGCGTCACGTCGTAATTGGCCACGTTGATCTGCACCGACTGGATCGCCTCGATCGAGATCGGCTGTTTCGCCGTCGGGCTGCCGTTCGCCTCGATGCCGAAGGTATCGTTGACGGCCACGCCGTCGATGGTCAGCGAGTTGTAGCGCGAGTTCTGGCCGGCCACCGACATTTCGCCGCGTTCCTTGTCGGTCTGCGACACGCGCGGATCGCTGCGCGCGTAATCCTGCAGGTTGCGGTTGATCGAACCCTGCACCGCCAGCTCGGTCGCGCCGATGCTGGTGCCGGCGCCCATCGCCGTTTTCGAGAATTTTTCCGAACGCCCGCCGGCCACGCCGGCGATCGTCACCGTCTGCATCGCCGAAGGGCCGCCCAAGGTCGCATCGACGTTGGCCGTTTCAGCCAACTGCACGAACACGCCTTCGCGCTTTTCGGTGACGCCATCCTTGGTGATCGTGATCGTGTACGGACCGCCGGCGCGCAAGCCGCGCGCCACGTAGCGGCCTTCGGCATCGGTCACCACATTGCTCACCGAACCCGATTCGGTGTGAATGATGGTCACCACTGCGCCGCCCGCCGGCTTGCCGTCGCCCACCGAAATGCGGCCACCGATGGCCGACGTGGTGTTTTGCGCGAAGGATGGCACTGCGGCGAGTGCGATGGACAGGCTCAACGCAATCTGCGTCAACCGAAGCCGTTTATGCTTGATCATTGTATAACCCCAAAAAAGACAAATATTATTGAAGCGCTGGCGGCCCTTATGCGGCCACAGCCTCTTCCTCTTTTACTTTGCTGCAAACTGATTGCGCGGCCCGGGCCTGAAATTCCTGGTGTCAGTCACGCTGCATCGACCAATCACAGCCTCGGATGGCACGCACTGATTTGGTGCAACAAACGAGTCTAACGTGACAATATTTCAAGAGGGTGACATGCGTTTTATTGCGCTTTATCAAAACAATTGCAAAATTGCATTTTCCGACATGCTGATCCCACTATGCATCAAGCAAAAAAACCTGACAAATTCGATTTTCTTCGCGTATTCAGAGGATAAATATATAAATGGGGCGTTTTCAGACGTATTCCTGGCAAGATGCGCGAGGATATAAGGCAAAAGTATAAGGTTGCTTGAATCTAATTCATGCGCAATGCATAAAAAGGATGGATGCGCGAAATCATTGTGTAGCAGCTTGACCACACAATTGCAGGAATGCCATTAGCGGATTGGTATGAAGGGAATAGCGGGCGGCGCATGCGAGGCCGCCCGCGGGAACAACGATCAGCGCTTACCGCGCAGCGCCGTGGCGATCTCGGCTTCAAATTTGACAAAACGGGCATCGAGCGCCTTCAGCAGGCGCTGCTTGTCGCCGTCCGACAGGAAAGAGTAACGCAGGCTGTTGTACGACAGTTTCTTGACTTCGGCATAGTCGGTCTTGTAACGGCTGGCGAACAGCACGTATTCGTTCGACAGGTTGTTGCGCGAAACGCCGGCGTCGTCGGTCGAAATCACCAGCGGCACGCCGTACTGGCGGTACAGCGTGAGCGGGTGCGCCTCGCCCTTGACGCCCAGGATGTATTCATTGCTGGTCAAATTGATTTCAACCGGAATGTCGCGTTCGCGCATTTTCCTCATGATGGCCGGCGCATTGCTTTCATGCGCGATATCGATGCCGTGGCCGATGCGGTTCGCGCCGGCGACTTCCACCGCTTCGCCGATATGGAAGGTCAAGCCTTCCGGCGGCACCATGCCCAGCGCCAGCTCGCCCGCGTGCAGCGCGACTTTGACGTCTGGATACTTCGCCTTCAAAAACTTGAACATGGACATGTGCATGCTGTAATCGCGCATCGACACGTGGAAATTTTCGGCGCCGACGATGTTGACGCCGACGATCTGCTGGCTCAGCCGGGCCGCCTTGAAGCCGGCCACCATCGACGAAAACACCTGGGAGGGAGACAGGAAGCGCAATACATAGGCCTGGTAGCGCATCGTGAATTTGTCGTCGTCGATGCCGGTGCTGGCCGAGCGCACGTTGGCGACGTAGTTCGAGATATTCTGGTTGAAGCCGGCGTCGGTATCGAGCGCGGATAGCCACGCCGTCATCTGCGCGGACAGCTTCGCGGCATCGAGGCCGGACGCCGCCAGGTTGCGGTCGAAGTCGGCGTTTTGCGTAAACGGCGCCAGCTCGAAAATGGTTTCGATATAAGCCAGGTTTTCCTGGATCGCGCGCTGTTTTAATGTGCGCAAGCCCTCGTTGGTATTGGTCGAGGCGACCGGGTTGAAGTAGCCGAAGGTATTAAAAAAGGTCTGGTCCGGCGGCAGTTGCGATCCGCTGTGGTTATAAAAATCCTTGACGGACCAGCGCTGCAACAGTTCGCGGTAAGCGCCGTTGTCGGCCACGAGATCGGCCGCCGACACGCAGACGCGCTGCGCCGCCGGCCGCACGCGCTCGGCGGCGATGACGGCCGGCGCCGTCTCGATCTGGTAAGTACTCTTGTTGACGCAGTAATTCTGCTTGTCGACCCATTCCAGGAATTGCTCGGCATAGATCGCGCCCGAATAATGATGATGCAGGTCGCCACCCTTGGGCAGCATCGTCATGAACATCGTCAATTCAGCGGTTTTCGGCTGGCTGCCCGAGACCAGCGACGCGAAATGGCGCCGCGTGATCTCTTCATTGCTGGCCGCGCCAGCCGGTGCGATATAACTGCCCGCCATGGCCATGGCGATCATCAGACTCGAAATTGTTCTGTGCATGGATTTTCTCTATCGGATGGAAAGCGAATGCGAGCCGGCTACTGTATAGGCTTCGTGCATCGTTTGCAACATCGTGGCGCCGTGGCAGCGCGGTGGATCAATAGAGAGGGAGGAAAGCCGGCTGTCGCTTGTCAGCGGCAGCGCATGACTGTAATGCCGCCAAGTTAAAACCATAGACGGTAGCTCTGTCGTTCCCGCGAAGGCGGGAACCCATGCTGAGTCTCCTGACTACGTCTTAATGAGTAGGAATGCTGACGTGCTATGGGTTCCCGCCTTCGCGGGAACGACAAATTTGGCGCCAACTTAACATTAGCCCATGTCTGGGGAGTTACCTGTCTTTCTGCAATCTAACGCATACTTTCCAGGTACAAGTATCGGTGCGCCGTCGGCGTTAGGTCTACTTGTACTGCATCGCGGCGACAGTCTCGCCCTTGCCTGCGATGCGCAAGGCCAGCGGCGCGCGGCCGCGTGGCTGGGGCACGGTTTGCGCCAACAGTTGCGCTTCCCACACCACCAGCAACTGAGCGCAGACGGACGCGGCGATCACGGCCGGCGCCTTGTTCGTGATGCCGCCCAGGCCGATCGGGCACACCATCGCCTCGATCCTGTCACCCGGCGTGCCGCGCGCGCGCAAGCGGTGTTCGAACGACATGCGCTTGGTTTTCGAACCAATCAGGCCGAACCAGCCGACCTGGTCGCGATCCATGATCGCTTCGGTCAGGCGCTGGTCGAGCGCGTGGCAATGGGTCATCACCAGGTAACTGCCGCCGGGCGGCGCCGCGGCGACAAACGATTCCGGCGTCTCGCTAGCTTCAATCTTGACGTTGGCGGGGACGGAGGACGGGAACATGTCGTGACGCTCATCCACCCAGGTGACGGTGCACGGCAGTTCAGCCAGCGCGCGGACAATCGCCGCGCCGACGTGACCGGCGCCGAACAGCGTCAAATGCGCGCGCGGCGCGCGGCACGGGTCGATCAGCCAGCGCCGGCCGGCCGCATCCTGCATCAGGTGCGCCTCGCGCTCCCGGTCGAACACCGGGGCGCCGAGGTCGGCGCCGGCCACCGCCTTGCCCGTTGAATCGAACAGGGCCACGGCAACCGGGCCGTCGATCGCCGTCACGCGCCAGCAATCCTCGCGGCGGCGCTCGCGCAGCGCGGCCAGCACGGCGCCCAGGCGGGTATCGACCCGCTCAAAAGTCAGGTAAACGACGCCGCCGCAGCACTGGCCCAGGCTCGGGCCGAGCGCGAAACGCTCGAAACGCACGGCGCGCCCTTGCAGCATTTCGCGCGAAATGTCGACCGCGCGCATTTCCAGGTGCCCGCCGCCGATGGTGTCGAGCTGCCCGTCCGCCGTCACCAGCATTTTCGTGCCGGGTTCGCGCGGGCCGGAGCCCTCCACCATCGCCACCGTCACCAATACCGCCGGCGCGGCCGGATCTGTCAGCCAATCTGTCATCATGTCGTCAATTCCTGTTGCTCGATTTATTATTAAAACCAGAGGCAGAAACTGGGGCTGACCCTGCCGCTTCTCTCAGCGCCCCGCGATGCCTTCATTGCATGGCCGGGGATCAACCCCGGCCGGCAGCATGCCTTACCTTATTCTAGGAAAGGATGCGTCGAATGCCAGTGCTCGGCGATATCGATGCGGCGCGTGATCCAGACATTGTCGTGGCTTTGCACGTAATCGAGGAACCGTTCGAGCGCCGCGGCGCGCGCAGGACGGCCAACCAGGCGGCAATGCAGACCGATCGACAACATTTTCGGCTGGTTCAAGCCATCCGGGTCGCCTTCCTTGTACAGCACGTCGAACGCATCCTTCAAGTAATCGAAGAATTGCGTGCCCGAATTAAAACCTTGCATCGCGGCGAAGCGCATGTCGTTCGTGTCCAGCGTGTACGGCACGATCAGTTGCGGCTTGCTGACCACCAAGCCGTTCGGATCCGTCACTTCGACTTGCTGCCAGAACGGCAGATCGTCGCCGTAATGGTCGGCGTCATAGCGGAAACCGCCGTGTTCGACCACCAGCTTGCGGGTATTCGGAGAATCGCGGCCGGTGTACCAGCCCTGCGGCGCGCTGCCCGTCAAATCCTTGATGATCTCGACCGCTTCTTGCAGGTGGGCGCGCTCGGTCGCTTCATCGACGTTCTGGTACGAAATCCAGCGCAAGCCATGCCCGGCGATTTCGTGGCCCAGTTCCATGAACGCGGCCACCGCTTCCGGGTGACGTTTCAAGGCCATCGCCACACCGAACACCGTCAATGGCAGCTTGCGGTCTTCGAACATGCGCAGCAAACGCCACAGGCCGGCGCGCGAACCATACTCATAGATCGTTTCCATGCTCAGGTGGCGCGCCGGGAAGGCGGCCGCGCCGATGATTTCGGACAGGAAGGTTTCGGAAGCCGGATCGCCGTGCAAGACGTTGTTTTCGCCGCCCTCTTCATAGTTCAGAACGAACTGCAACGCCACGCGGGCGCGGTTGGGCCATTGCGGATGTGGCGGGGTGCGGCCGTAGCCGATCATGTCGCGCGGGTAGTTGTCGTAGGTGCTCATCGTCTCTATGGAGGCTGGGGAAAGTATATGCCCAATAATATAGGGGCTTGCTCGCATCAGTATATGATTTGTGCGATAGCCATTTTCACTCCACCTATATAGGACACTATCATGGGCAAACTCAGTACCCACGTGCTCGACATCACGGTCGGCAAGCCGGGCGCCGGCGTCAAGGTCGCGCTGTTTTCGGTCGGACCGGAAGGAAAAGTACTGCTGAAGATGGATGTCACCAATGCCGACGGGCGCTGCGCGCCGCTGCTTGAAGGCGAGACATTGAAAGTCGGCCAGTATGAACTGGTGTTCAACGCCGGCGATTATTTTGCCGCGCAAGGGGTTGATTTACCTTCTCCCCGCTTCATCGACCTCGTCACGCTGGCCTTCGGCGTGGCCGATACGACACAAAATTACCACGTGCCGCTGGTGGTGTCGCCGTGGTCATACTCCACCTATCGCGGCAGTTAAAAACGCATCAATTTGTTGATTAAGTTGGCGCCAAACCTGTCATTCCCGCGAAAGCGGGAATCCAATTTGCGTCCCGAACGGCGCAGCCTGCCTGAGCCGCGGCCTGGAAATGACAGCCCTCGGCCTGCAATCCCAATTAACAGTATTACGCCCGGGCGCGGCGCGATGGCGCCTGCCAGCGTTCGACATACTGGTTCAGCAATGCGCCGCCATTGAATTCCGCACCCAGTTGCGCGATGAATGAAAACACGCCGCCCAGCTTGCGCGCAATAAAGGCGAAATCGCGCGACGGCGTGCCAAAGTGCCCGCTCAAGGCCGCCGTGCCTGCCTGCATGCTGACCCGCTTCATCAAGTCCGACGTGCGCCAGCAATATTGCCCCTTCTCATTCAAATAGGCGGCCGGCAGTTCGGCCGGGTCCTGGAACGGTTCGAGCAGGCTGTGGCAGAAATCGACAAAACTCGCCTGCGCCTGCGCGCTGCTGCCGGCGCGCAGGCAACCGAGTCCGACCAGGCCCTCGACCGCGCGCGCATCGTCGCCCTGCTGTGCGCCGGCCACGGTCTGCCGCAACGCCTGCGAAAAGCGCGCCGAGCACGTCATCATCGCGCCGAAGTCGAGCAAAATGAGTTGATCGCTGCGAGGGCCGATCGCGATGCGGAAATTGCCGAAATTGGAATCGGTCTGCATCACGTCCCACTCATACATTTCGCTCAAAAACAGGTCCAGCATGGCCGTGGCCAGCCGGTTGCGGCGCGCCAACGATAACGCGGCCACTTGCGCGCTGGTTACGCAGACACCATCCAGGTATTCCAGCGCAAGCACATTGCCGCTGCTGAAATCGGCATGGACACGCGGCACGCGGTAACGCGCATCGCCCGCCACCAGATCCGCCATGCGCTGGCCCATTTGCGCTTCGCGCCGGTAATCCGTTTCAAGGTGCAATTGCTGGCGCAAGTCTTCCAGCCAGGTATCCAGCTCTCTCCCGCTCTTGAGCCAGCGCGCCAGTTTTAACATTCGCACCACGGCATTGAAATCGTCATCGATGGTGTCCTTGACGCCGGGATAGAGAACTTTCAGGCAAATCTGCTCGCCAGTGGAGACGATGCGCGCGCGGTGCACCTGCGCCAGCGAGGCGGCGGCCAGCGGTTGCGGATCGATGTCCAGATCCCCGTAACGCTCACCCAGACTGGCGCGCAATACCGGCTCGATCGTGCTCCAGGCCAGCGGTTCCGTATGCGATTCGAGTTCGTGCAGCGCCGCGGTCAAGGCCGGCGGCAGGAACTGTTCACCCATCAGCGCGCACAGCTGGCCGACTTTTACATAGGTCCCCTTCAAGCGGCCCAGTTCCGCGACAAAACGTTGCGCTTCCCGCTCCAGCATCGCATGACCGTCCGTCCGGTTCGGCTGCAAATGGTCCCAGGCCCGGTCCACGGCCAGCGCCCCACCCGCGCGCAGCGCCGCCACCGACACGGTAAAACTGCGGCGCAACGCATTGCGCTTGATCGAAGAAAAAACTGCTTTGCTCATGATGTTCCAGATATCAATGTTGATCGTGCTGCGGCACGCGCGGACGCGGCCCATAGACTAGCAATGATGCATAAAGTCAACGATTTACGTAACTCATTAGTACAAAATGCCTAATAGCAGTGCAAGATGTGGTGTCCAGCGGCATCGTCCCAGGCCGGCCTGTATCAGTGATCCAGTGATCATCGCGCGCCATAGGAAAAGACGGCTCTTGTTCTGGCGAGCATGCAACCATGTCGGCTACGCTTGGCGCTGGTCGGTGGCTCTTTAAAGGAAGGCAGGGTCAGTTCCGGCAAATCGACAACGATAGCTATTCAACAGGTCAAATAGGTTGAGTGATAATTATCTATTTCAAAATTGCGTATTTTCCGGAACTTATCCCATCCACTCTAAAGGTTGCAGAGCACCTTGACTATTAGGGAAATTCTGATTTAACCCTACCCTCGTTTTTTTCAATTCAATTAAATTAATGAGTTACAATGCAATTTTCATAAAATTTAAAAAAATCACCCCCAGGGTTCACAATATGGCATATATCAATATTCATATGTAAAAAAAGAAATTCATGGATACCATACCTCAATGAATCACAAATTTTCTTGCCGCATCGGGAATTCTTCGTTGTTCAAGCTCTTACCTTCTCTTCAAACGAATGCCCAACCATTCAGTTACTTTTACCGTTTTCGACTGCTCAGATCTGAATTACCCGGGTTGGCATACGATCAAAATTGATCGCAAGATTCCACGGTAAGTTCATGCGCCTGCGCCAACATCACGGTCGAATTGGACTGGCCGGTGTAAACCACAGTTGCCAAATGTAGAAACCGTGGGAGAGCTTTCGCTGAAGGACAGCCGCTCGCTTGGCTGCACTTTCCTGCGAACGGTGCCGGTGAAATGATGGCCTTTGCTGTACATCGCTGGGCCTCGGCCGCTGGATATATGATCTGCATTGGACAAGGCGAGCCTGAGTTATCGGAATCGCAGATTCGGGCGCTTTGGATGAATTGATGCCCAACCCAGCAGTCAACTGGAAGCCCTCCACGCTGCGCGTTCCGGCAGCCAGTTAATTTTGAACGTTAGACAACATAATGGACGGACGCTCACGCGCCGAATAGAGAGGTACCAAATGAAGAACGAAGTTAAGCTCGTCGAAGCGCTCAATTTGCTCGAGCGTGGCGACTGGAAATCGGCGCACACGATCGTGCAGGAGCACAGGAGCGAGTATGCCGCGTGGCTGCACGGGATCGTGCACGTACTGGAAGGCGATCTCGACAACGCACGCTATTGGTATAGCCGAGCAAAGCGCACCTTCTCGCCGGATGCGAAAGCCGAGCTCGCCGCCGCACGTAGCGCCGCTGGCTAAGAAATGGGAGTAGTAAAGTGGCCCCGTCAGTCAAGACACTTTTCTGGCTGATTTAAGCTGTGCCCATTTCCACTTCGTCAGCTGCTCGGCGCTGCCCCGTACTGTTCTTTTTCTGCCCGTTCTCGCCGTCGTCGCCGAACCTGTCGACGATGAGCGCACCACCGCCCATTCCGGTGGTATGAACGTGGTTGGGTATCTGGTAGCCCAGCGCCTGATGCGGGCGCTCCCCGTTATAGAACGCGAAGTACTGCGCGAGGCCCACCGTCAGTTCGGCCATGCTGGCATACCCGTTCAGATACACGTCCTCATACTTCACGTTGCGCCACAGACGCTCGACGAAGATGTTGTCCAGCGCCCGCCCGCGCCCGTCCATGCTGATGTCCACGCCTTCACGCTTGAGCACATCGGTAAAAGCGGTGCTGGTGAACTGCGAACCCTGGTCGCTGTTGAACACCTGCGGCCTTCCATGATGGCGCAAGGCGTCCTCCAGGCAATCAACGCAGAACGAAGCATCCATGCTGTTGCTGATGCGCCAGGACAGCACGCGCCGGGAATACCAGTCGATCACCGCGACCAGGTAGGCAAAGCCCCGCGCCAATCGGATGTACGTCAGATCCGTCGACCACATCTGGTTCGGCTTCGTCACCGCCACGCCGCGCAACAGATACGGATAGATCTTATGCTTTGGGTGCGGCTTGCTCGTTGCCGGCCCCGGCGCCATGCCCGCCAATCCCATCTCGCGCATCAAGCGCTGCACGCGCTTGCGATTAACCACATGGCCGCCGGTGCGCAGGAACACCACCATGCGCCTGCTACCGTAAAAAGGCCGGTGGGTATACTGCTCGTCGATCAACCCGCGCAGCTTCAGATCCTCTTCGTCTTCACGCACTTGCCTGTTCGCGGCATCCATCCGCCGGTACACACTCGCCCGAGGCACGCCAGCCAGTTCGCACTGGCGCGTCAGCGGCAGCTCCCTTTGCCCGGCCTCGATCCAGCCCAGGCGCGCCTCTCGGCTCATTGCCCTAGCTTTTTTTTAAGCCAGTCCACTTCCATCTTCAGCCGCCCAATCTCGCCATACAGCTTGTCCTCCGGGCTGCTTTCATCGACCGGCTTGGGACCACGCTTGGCGTCGAACAGAGCCCCGGCGTTCTCCAGGATTTCCTTTTTCCATTGACCGACCAGCACCGGATGCACTCCGTACTCCTGCGCGATCTCTGTCACCGTCCTCAACCCGCGCACCGCCTCCAAGCCGACCTTGGCCTTGAACTCCGCCGTATGCACCCTGCGTTTTTTGCCTTCTGCCATTTGCTCTCATCCTATCGAGGGCGACAGCTTAAACCACCGTCTCAAACTCGGGGGCCACTATACTATATAGGGTCAGTTCCGGCAAATTGACAAGGTGGGAGTAGGGTCAGTTCCGGCAAATTGACAACGATAGCTATCCATAGCTTGGACGACAATTACCTGCTTCAAAATCGCGCATTTGCCGGAACTGACCCTACCTCTCTCAAAGGTACCCATGCGAGTCGATTTAGTTTCTCAGCCACAGTACGACTCCCTCGTCGAGCTACTGTGCGAGTTACACAGCTACTACAACGAAGGCTCCTCCGTGCCGCGAGAGATGGTGCGCTCACACCTCATCAACAACCTTCTGGCTCCAGACTCGCCCCTTCGCCTGGTCGTAGCTTACGAGGATGTTGGGCAAGTACTCGGTTTTGCCGCAATCTCGCTGACCTATTCACTTGTCGACCCGGCCCCTGAACAGTGCCGCCAGTGCCAATTGAAAGAACTTTATGTCCGGTCAGCCGGGAGAAGTCGCGGTGTTGGCAAGGCCATCATGTCGTGGGTTGCCCAATACGCAGCTGATAACGGATGTCATCGCATCGATTGGCCGGTCAAGGCAACAAATGCTGGAGGTATCTCTTTCTACAAGGGGCTTGGGGCACAGCAGGTTGTCGAGAGGCTCAGCTTCAGGCTGTCTGAGCCAAGCCTTGCCAAACTGGGTGCACGGTCAGTTCCGGCAAATCGACAACGCTAGCGCCATGGAAACGCATCTTATAATTCTTCGCTTTAAATAATGATACATTATCGACAATCCAGCCCAGCGTTCGAGGCAATCTGTGCAAAAAATCACGCAGGCACTTCAATTCCACACATGGTCAAACACGCCATATTTTTCATTCTCACCACTCTTTGCGGCGCATCATTTGCTCAGGATGCCTTCCCGTTGAAGGAACTGAAGTTCCAGAAATTTTTCGCCCAGCGCCCGGGCGACAAGACAATGTATTGCCTCCTGGGAAATGGCTTCTTTCGCACCATCAGTTCAAGAGAAGAAGACGTTCTCATTCCAGAGTGGCTGAGCAAGCACCCTAATGCCACGGCCGTTCCTGTCTCCATCATCGGTGACGGCTCAAAAACACCTATCGTCTATATCTGGGCCGTCGATGGAAAGGAAAATTTGAACTTGTCCCTTGTAAGGAAGGGAGCATTTCCGGGCAACGTCATGTTCGATCCAGTTGACTTCGAACTTCTTTCAAGAGGAACGCCTGATCGAAACAGCATTGAAGCCGGGGTCGCCTACGCAAGAAAAATGAATCCGAATCTGCCCGAGCCAAAGGCGAATCCACCGCGAAGATTGATCCCGAATGCGACCTATCAAACATTCTTGAAAGACCTGGCTACTGCCGAACACTCCGCTCAGGGGCAAAAAAATGGAATATGGGCGGATAAATTCAAAGACCTACGTGACGAATAAATCTGTACGGAAGTCTCCTCACTTGACTTGACTGAGCCTGCGGCATTGATGGTTTTCATTTTTATTGGTGCAGCGCTCGGCTGGATAGCATAATCTTCAATTTCGATTACAACGCGCGCTTGTTTCCCTGAATCATCACGTTAGCGCTCAATATCAAGCATGTCTTCACTCATTGGGCACATTTCTGCTGGCGCTGCCATTTACTTGGGCCAGCCCAACCGTGGCTCTGCACAGGTACGGGTGTTGCTGCCGCTGTTTATCCTTCTCGCGCTGCTACCGGACTTCGACTACTTTTCGTTTTGGATTTTCAAGATCAACGCCGAACCGCGGTTCACCCATTCGCTCGCATTCTGTTTGGCCGCCAGTACGCTGGCCTGGGTTTGCCTTCCTCTTGCAGGACTGGAAAGACGGCTGACTGCCCTGCTGCCCCTGTCACTGGCGTCATGCTCGCACCTGGCGCTCGATCTGCTGGTTGGAGTTCATCCGCTGCCTGTCTTCTGGCCACTACCGGTGCCGGAAATTCAGTCGCTGGTCGGTTTGCTGCCCAGTGCCGGCCATCTCAGTCCAGGCAATTATTACCTCTGGCGCAATCTCGCAATCGAATGTGGCGTGCTGTTTCCAGTCTTGGCCTTCTTCATCGCCGTCACCAGGAAAACCCTCCTTACAACCCGGTTGCCCAAGGCGGGAATCCTGCTGCTTATATGGATTGCGTTCCTGGCGTATTCAATTCATATCCACTAATGGAACTACTGCAAACATCACCCGGCAAACAGGATGCGGCCGGCTTTCTCGCACATTGGCCCGCAGGAGCAGAAACTTGAATATTCTCTTCGTACACGGAATGGGGCGCTCGCCGGTATCGGGGTGGCCAATGCTGCGTCGGTTGCGGCGCGCTGGTTTGAAGACCGGCACGTTTGGATATTCGGCTGCGTTGGAGAATTTCGATGCCATCGTTGCGCGGCTGAGGCGCCGGCTTTCATCGCTGGCCGCATCGGGCGACTATGTCGTGATCGGGCACTCGCTTGGCGGTGTCTTGCTGCGCGCCGCCCTGAATACGCTGCCCAAGGATGTGGCACTGCCTCGTCACGCGTATTTGCTTGGCTCGCCACTGAAGGAATCTCGTCTGGCAACGCGGCTCAAAGGAAATCTGCTGTTCCGGTTTTTCGCCGGAGACTGCGGGCAATTGCTTGGGTCGCCTGCGCGCATGGGTGCAATCGGCCCGCTTTCCATCCCCACGACTGGCGTCATCGGGGTGCGAGGCATGCAAGCCCGCTTTGGACCGTTTGGCGATGAAGCCAACGATGGTATCGTTTCCGTCTCGGAGGTCGTTGCGCCTTGGCTCTCGAACCGGATACAGATTCACGTCGTCCACACGCTTTTGCCTTCAAGTGGGCTGGTGGCAAAGATTGTTTTGCAGGGCCTGGCGGAAAATACGAAATGACAAGGCTGCCAACCCGACGTCCAAAACGCCGCGCGGTGCCAGTTACATTAAACGTTACATTACGACAAGGGCGTTGGTAACCATGCGAATTTTGCGTCAATTTCTTGCTTGCCTGCTCCTTGTTTATTCCTCATGCGCTTTCGCCCGTGGTGGTCCGGCAGGAGTGCTCATGGCAATGCTTGAGGGGATGGTCATACTTGCAATTGTTGGCGGCATGATCGCCGGCGCCATCAGCGGGCGTGTCTGTCGTCGTACGCCTTGGACTGTTTTAGCTATCCTGTCTTTTTTCCTGCTAATTGTCGGCTGGGCATTTCCCTTCGCCGCGATTTTTTTGTGCAGCCCTGCCGCTGTTTTTATAGCAATATTCGTGTCATTTTCCGAAATCGTGCGAGCTCATTTTTTCAAAGCACAGGCTGTTGGCGGCTCACAGGCCGAAGCACAATGGCCGGAAGCAAGGCCGAATCTTGTTTCCCACATTCTTTACTGGATAGCTGGAACGTATGGGTTTTGGGCGGCAGTATCGCTCGTCAATTTTGATTTACTTTCATTTTTAGCAATTCCACCAGTGATTCTGTCTTACCCTAATACGATTGGAAAATTCTTGCCATTCATTCTTCCACCGCTGGCGGTTGCAGTGGCGGTTGGAGTCGCCGCTACGACTATCTACCTGCTTATCCGAAAGGGCCCGTGCTCCAGGCAATATCTGGCGCCTTTCATTTTCAATGCTTGCGCCCTGTCCGCTTTTTTTGTCTCGGCAGAAGCCTACAGCAGTTATCTAATTTCCCAGTCGTTAGCAGGTCATGTGCCGCACCACTTTTATCGCTCTTCATTCGTGGATTCGGTACGCTCTTATCACACCTTTTTTCGCACGCCACATGCCAGCTTTGACGAGGAAGGCGAAACATACCAATGGAGTTACTCTGAGCGTAAATTTTTCGCGTACCGTAGTGGAAGGCTATAGCATGCATTGCCAGTTTCCCCAGTTGAAGTCCTTGCGTTGGCCGCACGATAGCAATGCCTCCACAGGAAATTGTATCGATACGACAGCGGCGCCCGGCTTGCCAAACTTGCCAGCCAGCCAGCCTTGCCTTAGAATCCATCACTCTGCGGCTGCATAGTGCAGCCCCCGCTCTGGGCCGGCGTCGCTCCGATACTGACCTTCCCCATGTTCGTTTCTTCACGGTGACCCTTGGATACCGTTCCCATATGGGCACAATTCCTTGTGCTCGCTTTCCTGATTCTTTGTTCTGCGTTCTTCGCCATGGCCGAAACGGCGCTGATGGCGGCCAACCGTTACCGGCTGCGGCACCAGGCCAAGCGCGGTAGCCGGCGCGCGCTGGCCACGCTGTGGCTGCTCGACCGCACCGACCGGCTGCTGTCGCTGGTCTTGATCGCCAATACGCTGATCAACGCGACCGCCATCGCGCTCGTCACGGCCATCGTCATCCACACCTTCGGCGACGATGAATGGCTGATCGTCGGCTCGACCGCCGCGATGACGTTTTTATTGGTCGTGTTCGCGGAAATCTCGCCGAAAATGATCGGCGCGACCTACCCGGAACAGATCGCGCTGCCGACCGCGACCATCCTGCGCCCTTTGATCTCGGCGGCGAAACCAGTGCTGTGGTTCGTCAACCTGTTCGTCGGCGTCGTGTTAAAACTGTTCCGCATCAAGATGGGCACGCCGCTGCGCGACACCACGATGTCGCCCGAGGAATTGCGCATGCTGGTGCTCGAAGGCGGCAATTTTATTCCGCAAAAACATAAAAGCATCCTGCTCAACCTGTTCGACCTGGAAACGATCTCCGTCGAGGATGTGATGACGCCGCGCTCGCAGATCGAGGCGCTGAACCTGGCCGCGCCGGTTGCCGAAATCAAGCACCAGTTGACCACCTGCTATCACAACAAGCTGCCCGTCTACGAGGGAGAGATCAACCGCATCGTCGGCATCCTGCACGTGCGCAAGGCCATGAGCCTGCTGATCCAGGAAGAGGAATTGACGGCCGACCATTTTCGGGCGCTGCTGTCGGAACCATATTTCATTCCGCAGGACACCGGCGTCTTCGCGCAATTGCAATATTTTCAGGAAAACAAGGAACGCCTCGGCATCATCGTCGACGAATACGGCGAAGTGCAGGGACTGGTCACGCTCGACGATATCATCGAGGAAATGATCGGCGAATTTACGACGTCGACGCCGGGCGCCGCGCGCGCCGACAGTTTTACCTGGAGCATGGCGGGCGACTGCCTGCTCGAAGGCACGACGGCATTACGTGACATCAACAAGCGTCTGGGATTAAACTTTCCGCTGGATGGGCCGAAAACCTTGAACGGGATGATGTTGGAATTACTGCAGGAAATTCCGGAAGCGCCGATCAGCGTCAAGATCGGCGATTGCATCGTCGAAGTGGTGCAGGTGCAAAACCAGTCGATCAAAGTCGTCAAATTGATACGACCACGCGACTGAGGGAGGCGCCGGACGCGCCATGCTTTACAAAAGTGATGCCCAAGGGCATCATCCGATGGATGGCCACGGCTCCTCCTCACTTCACCTTGCAGTTTTCCTAACAACGCGCTTCTTCTATGGCAGCAGTCCAACCCAACACGACGCCAGTCACACCTATGTCGGGGTTGGCGCGCGCATTGATGCAGGCGGGGCGCTTGACGACGCCCCAGGCCGATGCGCTGCAAAAAAAAGCGCTGGCCGACAAGCTGCCTTTCATCGATACGCTGCTGGCCAGCGGCGCGATCGCCGCGCGCGACCTGGCAATGTTTTGTTCTGAAACTTTTGCTTATCCGCTGATGGACTTGCAGGCGTTTAATATCGACGTGCTGCCGCAAAAGATCATCGACGCGAAGTTGATGCAGACACAGCGCGTGATCGCGCTGGCCAAGCGCGGCAACCGGATGTCGGTCGCCATTTCCGACCCGACCAATCTGCAGGCGCTGGACCAGATCAAGTTCCAGACCGAATCATCGGTCGAACCGGTGATCGTGCCGCACGACACGCTGCTGGCCATGCTCGCCAGCCTGAACAAGAACGCCGAGCAAAGCTTGAACGACATGGTCGGCGATCCGCAGGATATCCAGTTCGCCGAAGAGGAAGAAGCGCCCGCCACGGCGGCCCAGGAACAGGCCGCCAACGATGTCGAGGATGCGCCGATCGTGCGCTTCCTGAACAAGATGCTGATGGACGCGGTCGGCATGGGCGCGTCCGATTTACATTTCGAACCGTTCGAAAAGTTTTACCGCATCCGTTTCCGGGTCGACGGCGTGCTGATGGAACATGCGCAGCCGCCGGTATCGATCAAGGAGAAACTGGTGTCGCGCATAAAAGTGCTGGCCAAGCTCGACATCTCGGAAAAGCGCGTGCCGCAGGATGGCCGCATGCGCCTGATGGTCTCTCCGACCAAGACCATCGACTTGCGCGTGTCGACGCTGCCGACACTGTTCGGCGAAAAGACGGTGATGCGTATCCTGGACGCGACGCAGGCGCAGATGGGCATCGATGCGCTCGGCTACGACCCGGACCAGAAGGAATTGCTGCTCGACGCGATACAGCGCCCCTACGGCATGGTGCTGGTGACGGGGCCGACCGGTTCCGGCAAGACAGTCTCGTTATATACTTGCCTGAACATCTTGAACCAGCCCGGCATCAATATCTCGACGGCGGAGGATCCGGCCGAGATCAACCTGCCGGGCGTGAACCAGGTCAACGTCAACGACCGCGCCGGGCTGTCGTTCCCGGTGGCGCTGAAATCGTTCCTGCGGCAAGACCCGGACATCATCATGGTCGGCGAGATCCGCGACCTGGAAACGGCGGACATCGCGATCAAGGCGGCGCAGACCGGGCACATGGTGTTTTCCACGCTGCACACCAACGATGCGCCGTCGACCTTGACGCGGCTGATGAACATGGGCGTGGCGCCGTTCAACATCGCCTCGTCGGTGATCCTGATCACCGCGCAGCGCCTGGCGCGCCGGCTGTGCACCTGCAAGCAGCCGGTCGACGTGTCGCATGCGCTGCTGCTGAAGGCCGGCTACAAGGAAGCCGAGCTGGACGGCAGCTGGAAACCGTACGGCCCGGTCGGCTGCGAACGCTGCAACGGCGGCGGCTACAAGGGCCGAGTCGGCATTTACCAGATCATGCCGATCACGCCGGCGATCGAATCGCTGATCCTGGCCAACGGCAATGCGATGCAGATCGCCGCCCAATCGGAGAGCGAGGGCGTGAAATCGCTGCGCCAGTCCGGCCTGGTCAAGGTCAAAAACGGCTTGACCAGCCTGGAAGAAGTCCTCGGCTGCACCAACGAATAGGAAACACATCATGGCCACATCGAGCAACGCGGGCAACCAGGTCAAGGAAGCGATCTTCGCCTGGGAAGGCAAGGACAAGTCCGGCAAGACCGTGCGCGGCGAACTGCGCGCCGGCGGAGAAGCGGTGGTCAACGTCACCCTGCGCCGCCAGGGCATCATGGTCACCAAGGTCAAAAAGAAAGCGTACCGCAGCGGCAAGAAGGTCACCGACAAGGATATCTCGCTGTTTACGCGCCAGCTGGCGACGATGATGAAGGCTGGCGTGCCGCTGCTGCAATCGTTCGACATCGTCGGCAAGGGCCACTCGAACCCGTCGGTATCGAAGCTGGTCATGGATTTGCGCGCCGATATCGAGACCGGTACCAGCCTGAACCAGGCGTTCCGCAAGTTCCCGCTGTATTTCGACCCGCTGTTCTGCAACCTGGTCGGCGCCGGCGAGCAGGCGGGTATTCTGGAAGATCTATTGACGCGGCTGGCGATCTACAAGGAAAAGACGCTGGCGATGAAGGCCAAGATCAAGTCGGCGCTGATGTACCCGGTGTCGATTTTGGCGATCGCCTTCATCGTCACGGCCGTCATCATGATCTGGGTGGTGCCGGCTTTCAAGCAGGTGTTCGCCAGCTTCGGCGCCGATTTGCCGGCGCCGACGCTGTTCGTCATGGCCGTGTCCGAATATTTCGTCAGCTACTGGTATCTGATATTCGGCACCATCTTCGGCAGCATCTACTTCTTCTTCCAGGCATGGCGCCGCTCGCCGGCGATGCAGCGCAAGATGGATATCATCATGCTCAAGCTGCCGATCTTCGGCGACGTGATCCGCAAGGCCACCATCGCGCGCTGGACCCGCACGCTGGCGACGATGTTCGCGGCCGGCGTGCCGCTGGTCGAATCGCTCGATTCGGTCGGCGGCGCGGCCGGCAACGCCGTGTATTTCGAGGCGACGCGGCGCATCCAGAACGAGGTCAGCACCGGCACCAGCCTGACGGTGGCGATGCAGAACGCCGACGTGTTCCCCAACCTGGTCACGCAGATGGTCGCCATCGGAGAAGAGTCCGGTTCGCTCGATGCGATGCTGTCGAAGGTGGCCGACTTTTTCGAAGAGGAAGTCGACGAAGCGGTGGCCTCGCTGTCGAGCCTGATGGAACCGTTGATCATGGTGATCCTGGGCGTGCTGATCGGCGGCCTGGTGGTGGCGATGTACCTGCCGATCTTCAAGCTCGGTTCGGTGGTGTGACGGGTGCCAGGCCGTAAAGCCTGTGCCTGATGCTATTGGGTTGTCGCCATACTTGTCCATCAAGTTGGCGCCAGATTGTCATTCCCGCGAAAGCGGGAATCCCATTTTGTGTCCCAGACGGCGCAATCAAATGAGATTCCCGCCTGCGCGGGAATGACAACGCTACGGTCTGTGGTTTAATTTGACAGCATCCGCTATCGCATCCGGCGCGGCCGGCCACTGCCGGTAGTCAGGCCGCCGCAGTCGCGCGGTCGCGCGTGCGGCGCTGCTGCTTCAGGCGCGCGATGCACTCTTCCAGCGTCTGGCTGATGCGGGTCTGGTCCCGTATCATCGCGATCTTCGGCCAGGTCGCGCGCTCTCCGGCCAGTATCCACGCCTGGTATTCGGCAGCCGATAAATGACTCAGAATGCGCCGGTAATCGTGCCAGTGCATGTCCGGGCGGATCGTCACGTCGCCATAGTATTTCTGGTCGATCACCGCGTGCGCGCTGTCGAGCAAGGTCTTCAGCACGCCATTGTCGAGGCCATACGAAGCGAGCTGCAAGGCTTGCTTGCTGCGGGTTTGCAGTTCGCTCTTGAACAGGCCGGTCAGCAGGCGTCCCCAGCCCTCCTTGCGGCCCTGGTCCGACATGAACGGCAGCACGTGCGGATTGACTTGGCTGACGATGTGGTGGTTCACGTTGTACAGCTCTCCCAACCTTTGCGCCGGCAGGTCGCTGGCCACGGCGCCGTCGACCCAGCGCAGCGAGGCCATGTACGGTTTCGGCTGGCCGAGGCGGTCCTTGCTCATCAGTAAGGTCGGCGGGAAAATGCCGGGAATCGAGCACGATGCCTTGACCGCGCTCCACACCAGCAAGTGCGGCGTGGTCAGATAGTTCAGCAGGCGCGCCGACTGGTTGCTGCCGACCGGGGAGACGGACACGTTGATCATCCGCTTCGTCTTTTTGAACGCTTCCTCGAACGTGTATTCGCCGATATTGTGGCGCAGGAAGCGCTCCAGGTGCTGGCCATCCATGCCGCTCTTCTGCCGCAACATCTCGCGCGGAGAAAGCCAGCGCGCGAAGTGCAAATCCATGTTTTCAGCGCTAAACAGCTGTTTGAATTCATCGGGACGGCGCGTGCCGAGCAGCGCGGCCATGACGGAACCGGCGCTGGAGCCGGAAATCACGCGCGGCAATAAATCCTGCTCGACCAGCGCCTTGACGACGCCGAGGTGGAACCAGCCCATGTTGGCGCCGCCGCTGAACATGAGCGACGAGCGGCCGAAGCTTTGCCCCGTATGGCGGAAAAACAGCAGCTTCTGGTTGTACGGCAATTCCGCGATATCGTGGTCGCACAGGTGATTCAATAGCGACGTCACTTCGGTGATGTAGTCGTCGATCAGGTACTTGGTGCCGACATGGGTATGCTTGTACAGTTCGCCGTTGGCCAGGTTGCCGAGGTTGCGGTGCAAGCCTTCGCGCAAACTATAAATCAGTTGCGGCCAGTCGCCCTTCTTTCTCCATTTCTTCAGGTCGGCCAGGCGCTGCTGGATCAATTCGTACTGGTAATACGGCGACACGGAATCGCCCTTCCAGACGTCGAGCGCTTCGAGCGCGTCGAGTTCGAGCGCGCTGGCGCGCCAGCTATCGTAGTCGGTCGCGTGCGCCATATTGTGCCGTAACTGTTCGGCGCTGGCGCCCGGCACCGCGCCGCGACGGGCAAAAAGACGGGCATTCATTGCAATAATCCAGTACTGGCTGATGAATCGGTCTAGTGGGTCACTTGGCGGCTGGCGACGCCTGCTGCTGCAACACTTCGTGCGCCGCGCGGGTGGCGTCGCCGGCCAGCGGCACGCCGCAATAGATGGTCGCGTGCAGCAGCACCTCCCGGATTTCCTCGGCCGTCGCGCCATTGTTGAGCGCACCGCGCACGTGCCCCTTCAATTCATGGGTTCTTCCCAGCGCCGTCAGCATCGCCACCGTCACCAGGCTGCGCGTCTTGAGGTCCAGGCCGTCCCGGCACCATACCGTGCCCCAGGCTTCGCGCGTGATATGGTCTTGCAGCGGTTTTGTAAATTCGTCGGCCTGGGCATAGGCCCGCGCGACGAAATCCTCACCCATCACCTGCTTGCGTTTCTGCAAGCCATCTTCGAATTGCTGGTCCATCTTGTCTCCAGGGTTGCTCAAGGCCGGGTTGACGCGCCGGGAGCGGCCATGCCGCCAGTTGCCCCAGCACAATTTCAAGGTCATCATATACCAGGCCGGCGCTGCGGCGGCCATGCCACTGCATAATAGGCGGTGAAAGCAAGCAAAAAGCGTCGCGCTGTCGCCCTGCGCGGTATACTGGACTGCTTCCAGGCAATCCGGGCTTGGTCCCGCCGCCGCGCGCCCGTATCAACCTCTACCACACGGAATCTGATCGATGCAGGATACTTTGCTGTTCGCCGCCCCCGCCACCCTGTCCGCCGCGCTGGCCGCCGGCCTGTTCGGCTTGATGTTCGGCAGTTTCCTCAATGTGGTGATCCACCGCATTCCCAAAATGATGCAGCGCGAATCGGACAATTACGTGGCCGCCGAATCAGGCCGCGCATTGCCGCATGAAGATCGCTACAACCTGATGGTGCCGCGCTCGGCCTGCCCGCATTGCGGCCACCAGATCACGGCGCTGGAAAACATCCCCGTCGTCAGCTACCTGGTGTTACGCGGCAAATGCAGTTCCTGCAAGGCGCCGATCTCGGCGCGCTATCCAGTCATCGAAGCGCTGACCGGCCTGCTGTCGGTCGCGCTGATCTGGCAGTTCGGCAGCGGCCTCGCCGGCCTGTCCACGCTGTTCTTCGCCTATTGCCTGATCGCGATGACGTTCATCGATGCCGACACGCAATTGCTGCCGGACGACCTGACCTATCCTCTGCTGTGGGCTGGCCTGCTGGTCAACCTGAACGGCACCTTCGTCCCGCTGCGCGACGCGGTGATCGGCGCGGCGGCCGGTTACCTGGCGCTGTGGAGCATTTATTGGCTGTTCAAGCTGGCGACAGGCAAGGAAGGCATGGGCTATGGTGACTTCAAATTGCTGGCGGCGCTGGGCGCATGGCTCGGCTGGACCATGTTGCCGACGATTATCCTGCTGTCGTCGATCGTCGGTGCGCTGGTCGGCATCAGCCTGATCGTGTTCACCAAGCGCGGCCGCGACAACCCGATTCCGTTCGGCCCGTACCTGGCGGCCGCGGGGATGATTGCCTTGATGTTCGGCGCACCGATCGCCGCTTTTACGACGAACCTGGTGGGCTGAAACATGGCGGAAAAATTCAGTGTCGGCTTGACCGGCGGCATCGGCAGCGGCAAAAGCCTGGTGGCCGACCTGTTCGCGGCGCGCGGCGCAACCATCGTCGACGCCGACCAGATCGCCCACAGTCTCACCGGCCCGCACGGCGCGGCGATGCCGGCCTTGCTGGCCGAGTTCGGTAGCGACTTTGCCGACGCACACGGCGCGCTCGATCGCGCTAAAATGCGAAACCTGGCGTTCAGCGACGCCGGCGCCAAGGCCAGGCTGGAAGCGATCCTGCACCCGCGCATCCGCGCTGCCGCGCAGGCGGCCGCGCAAGCGGCCAGCGGCGCCTACGTGATCCACGCGATACCGCTGCTGGTCGAGTCCGGCAATTGGCAGGGCCGCGGGCAGCGCGTGCTGGTGGTCGATTGCCCCGAAACGGTGCAAATCGAACGCGTGATGGCGCGCAACGGCTTGCCGGAAGCGCAGGTGCTGGCCATCATGGCGGCGCAAGCGACGCGCCAGGCGCGCCTGGCGGCGGCCGACGACGTGATCGACAATAGCGGCGATATCGCCGCGCTGGCGCCGCAGATCGAGCGCCTGCACAATTTATACCTGGCATTTTCCGCAGGAACGATAACAATACCTTCGCAACGTTTGTAATTTTGCTTCGCTTGGTTCAGAATCACGGAATTCTTTGCAGGCCCATCTATAGAGGGAAGTCATTTTGATTGTCTACGAATACCCTTTCAACGAGCGCATACGCACGTTGTTGCGGCTGGAAGACCTGTACGAGAAGTTCAAGTTCTTTGTCCATCAAGAACACCCGATGCAGCATCACGTTGCGCTGGCCACCATTTTCGACATGCTCGAAGTGGCGGGACGGGCCGACCTGAAATCGGATCTGCTGCAAGAACTGGAACGCCAGCGCCAAAGCCTGCTGAGCTACCGCTCCAATCCGAATGTGCAAGCCGAGACGCTCGACGCGATCCTCTCCGAGCTCGACAGCGTCAGCAGCGCCCTGGTCGCCGCGCAAGGCAAGACCGGGCAAAACGTGCGCGACAATGAATGGCTGATGAGCATACGCGGGCGCACCATCATTCCCGGCGGTGCCTGCGAATTCGACTTGCCTTCGTATTATGCGTGGCAAAAACGCAGCGCCGAACACCGTTTCAACGATATCGCCGGCTGGTTCGCGCCGCTCGCGCCGCTGTTCGACGCGCTCGGCCTGGTGCTGCGCCTGCTGCGCGACTCGGGCGGCCCGGTCAAGATGATCGCCAATGCCGGCAGTTACCAGCAAATGCTGCAAGGAAAAGTCTACCAGATGCTGCGCTTGACGCTGGACGAATCGCTCGGTGCGATCCCCGAGATTTCGGCCAACAAATACATGTTATGGGTACGTTTCACGACCCAGGGCGGCGACCTGAAACCGAAGCCGCTGGAAGAAGACGTCCCGTTCGAACTCACGCTGTGCAATTTTTAAAGAAGTAAAGCCATGCCTACCGTTGTCGAATGCCCGACCTGCTCCGCCAAAGTCGAGTGGAGTGAAAAGAATCCCTACCGCCCGTTCTGTTCGCAGCGCTGCAAGCAAATCGACCTGGGCGCCTGGGCCGAGGAAAAATACGCGATCCCCGCCGCCCCGCCGGTCGA
Organism: Pseudomonadota bacterium; assembly: GCA_040389645.1. Classification (GTDB taxonomy): domain Bacteria; phylum Pseudomonadota; class Gammaproteobacteria; order Burkholderiales; family Burkholderiaceae_D; genus Rugamonas. Next base: position 116,362 of record JAZJZT010000005.1, read on the forward strand.
TCCGCTCGACGAGGAATAAAATCAAAGGCAAAATCTGGGGTCAGCCCCATGGGTCTGACCCCGGCCTTTGCCTCTGATTTTTGCTGCGAATCCGAGAGCAGCTTTTTATTCAGGGCAGCGCCGCCGGATCGTGCCGGATCTGTTCGAGCCATTCGAGCAGCGGGATTGTGGCCGGCAGCAGCGGTTCGACACCGACCGCCCCCTGCCACGCGAACGCTTGTCCTTCCAGGCTTTGCGGCTCGCCCTGCCAGTCACGGCTGATGTAGAAATGCAGCCGCACATGGGCGTGCGGATACACGTATTCGACGCCGCACCATTCTTGCGCGCTGTGGATCGTCAAACCCAGTTCTTCGACAAACTCGCGTTTTAATGCAGCGAGCACCGTCTCGCCCGGATCGACTTTGCCGCCCGGGAATTCCCAGTAGCCGTCGTACGGCTTGCCGGCCGGGCGCTGCCCAAGTAACACGTCGCCGTTCGGCTTGACCAGGATGCCGACGGCGACATCGACCGGGCGTACCAGCGCCGCGGGCGCTGCGCTGCCGACTTCGCTCATGCGGCGCCTTCGGGCAGTTTGCCGGCGTAATCCTTGGCGAATTGCCAGGCGACGCGGCCGGAACGCGAACCGCGCAGCAAGGCCCAGCGCAGCGCGTCGGCGCGCGCTTGCTCGACCTGCTGCGCCGTGCAGCCGAACGACCCCAGCCAGTGCGCGACGATGTCCAGGTAATCGTCCTGCTTGAACGGATAAAACGACAGCCACAGCCCAAAACGCTCGGACAGCGAAATCTTTTCTTCGACCGTTTCGCCCGGATGCAGATCGCCATCTTCATCGTGCGTATAGCTGCTGTTGTCGGACATGCGTTCCGGCATCAGGTGGCGCCGGTTCGAGGTCGCATAAATCAGCACATTGTTCGATTGCGCGGCGATCGAGCCATCCAGCGCGACCTTCAATGCCTTGTAGCCGCTCTCTCCTTCTTCAAACGACAGGTCGTCGCAAAAGATGACGAAGCGCTCGGGGCGCCCAGCCACCAAATCGACGATGTCCGGCAATTCGCCGAGGTCGGCCTTGTCGACTTCGATCAGGCGCAAGCCCTGTTCTCCGAACTGGTTCAAGCACGCCTTGATCAGCGACGACTTGCCGGTGCCGCGCGCGCCCGTCAGCAAGACATTGTTGGCCGGGCGGCCGGAGACGAACTGGCGCGTGTTCTGTTCGATCTGCGCCTTTTGCGGACCGATATTGTGCAGGTCGTCGAGCGCGATCTGCGACACGTGCGCGACCGCCTGCAAATAACTGGCGCCGCCCTGGCGCTTGCGCCAGCGGTAGGCATAACCGAGTTTCCAGTCAGGCTCGCGTGGCGCCTGCGGCAGGATCGCTTCGACACGTTGCAACAGCGCTTCGGCGCGCACCAGGAATTGTTCGAGTGGAGTGGCCATGGTTCAGGAACGGTAGTCGGCGTTGATCGTCACGTACTCGTGCGAGAAATCGCAGGTGTACACGGTGGCAGACGCATTGCCGCGCGCCAGTTTGACGCGCACGGTGATTTCGCTCTGCTGCATCACGCGCTGGCCGTCTTCTTCGCGGTAATCGGGATTGCGCCCGCCGTTCTTGGCGACCCAGACATCGTCCAGGTACAGATTCAGCTTGCCGACATCGAGGTCGTCCACGCCGGCGTAGCCGATCGCGCACAGGATGCGGCCCAGGTTCGGATCGGATGCAAAGAAGGCGGTTTTGACCAGCGGAGAGTGGCCGATCGAATAGGCGATCTTGCGGCACTCTTCGACGCTGGCGCCGTCTTCGACGGTGATCGTCATGAACTTGGTCGCGCCTTCGCCGTCGCGCACGATCGATTGCGCCAGGAACAGCGACAGTTCCTTGACCGCCTGCGCCAGCGCCGCGTATTCGGGCGAGTCGACCGAGTTCACTTCCAGCGTGCCGGCGCCGGTGGCGGCGATGATGAAGGAATCGTTGGTCGAGGTGTCGCCATCGATCGTGATGCAGTTGAACGACTGGTCGGCCGCTTCTTTGACCAGCACGTCGAGCACCGGTTGCGCGACCTTGGCGTCGAACGCCAGGAAGCCGAGCATGGTCGCCATGTTCGGTTTGATCATGCCGGCGCCCTTGCTGATGCCGGTCAATGTCACCTTGTGGCCGGCGATGTCGACCGTGCGCGAACCCGCTTTCGGCTGGGTGTCGGTGGTCATGATCGCTTCGGCGGCGTTGAACCAGTTATCGTTGGTCAAGCCCGCGACCGCTTGCGGCAGGCCGGCGACGAGGCGCTCGACCGGCAGCGGTTCGAGGATCACGCCGGTCGAAAACGGCAGGATCTGGCCGGCTTCGCAGCCGAGCAGGTCGGCCAGCGCGGCGCAGCTGCGCTGCGCGTTGGCCAGTCCCTCGTCGCCGGTGCCGGCGTTGGCGTTGCCGGTGTTGACCATCAGCGCGCGGATCGGCGCGCCGCCGGCGTTGACGGCGGCCAGGTTCGCTTTCGAAATCTGCACCGGCGCGGCGCAGAAACGGTTCAAGGTGAACACGCCGGAGACGGTGGCGCCCGGCGCCAGGCGCAGCACCAGCACATCCTTGCGGTTCGGCTTCTTGATGCCGGCTTCGGCGAAACCGATATCGATACCGGCGACAGGCTGCAGTTCGGCAGCGACGGGAATGGGGGAATTGACGGCCATGGATGGGTTCTCGTGCAGGGAAAGGAGCCGTTATTGTAATCGCTGTGGCGCAGCCCTGCGGCAGATGACTTTCAGTCAGTTTCCGCGCCGCGCCGCATTTTGTGCGATGCGATGAAATGATACGGAATCGGTAAAAATGTAATCAAAACGACCATGAAATCGTCCAAAAAAACCACAAAAAAATAGAGTAAATATTCAGATTTGACAATAGTGTTTCGTTCTTGATGGAAATTCATCTAAATTTGGGACCGCAATGCAGCGCCAGCCTTGGCAGGCGCCCTCAAAAAATAAAGATTGGGACTCCAAAGATGAAAAAGCAATTTTTAGCAGCATCAGTGCTGGCCGCGATCGGCATGATGCAGGCGCAAGCCGGCACGCTCGATAACGGCAATCTGAGCATCAGCGGTTTCGGTACCCTCGGCGTCGCCAAAAGCGATACCGACGACGTTCAATTCGCCCGCTACAACCAGGCGGTCGGCGTCATGGATTCGCCGCGCATCGGCCTCGATTCGAACCTCGGCCTGCAGGCCAGCTACAAATTCAACGACATGCTGTCGGCCACGGCGCAAGTGTTGACCCGCAAGAACACCAGCCCGCAATTCACCACCGATCTCACCTGGGCCTTCCTGAAACTCAAGGTCAACGATGAAATCAGCGTGCGCGCCGGGCGCGTCGTGCTGCCGGCATTTACGATTTCGGATTACCAGAACGTCGGCTACGCCAACACGATGATGCGTCCGCCGATCGAGATGTACGGCCAGGAACCGATCGAAGGCATCGATGGCGCCGACGTCACGTACCAGCGCGCGTTCGGCGACACCAACGTGACGGTGCAGGGATTTGTCGGCGTCGCCACCGGCAAACTGTTCGTCACCGCCGGCAGCCTGACCGCCCATTACCGCGCGCCGGCCTACGGCTTCGCCGTGTCGGCTGAACACGGCCCGGTCACGGTGCGCGCCGCCCACCTGAGCGCGGAACTCACCACGCACGATATCGTGCCGGTCAATTCGCTGGTCAGCGCCTTGACCGCCACCGGTTTCGGCCAACTCGGCCGCGACCTGGAACTGGTCCACAAGCGCATCAACTTCAACGAGATCGGTCTGAACCTGGACTGGAACAATATCGTCGTGCAGGCCGAATATGCGCGCCGCCGTCCGCAAGAGCCGGTCTATGCGGCCGCCAGCAACTCGTGGTACCTGATGGCCGGCTACCGCATCGGCAAGATCCTGCCCTACTATGCGCACGCCGATGTCCGCAACGCCGCCCAGTCCGTAACGGTACCGGCCGCGCTGGCCAAGGCGCCGCCACTGGCCGCCGCCGTGGCCGGCCTGCTGGCGCCGTCGGCGCAATCGTCGAACCTGATCGGCGTACGTTGGGACTTCGCGCAGGCGATGGCACTGAAGGTGCAGATCGACCGCGTGCATCCGACCAAGAAAACCGGCGCCCTGATCTTCCCGAAGGCCGGCGCCACGATCGGCGACGTCACCGTCATCGGCGCCGCACTCGATTTCGTCTTCTAAGGTATCCGCCAAATGAAAACCATCATCAGTTCCATGCTCCTGGCCGCCGTCGCCGCGGCCGCCTTGCCTGTCCATGCCGAGACGGTCGTCATCGTCAGCCAGAAAAATCCGGCCACCCGCATGTTCTCGGAACAGGCGTCGCAATTTTTCCTCGGTAAATCGACGATGTTTACGCCGATCGACCAGGCCGAAGGCTCGCCGATCCGCGCCGAGTTTTATCACAAGGTCGCGGACAAGGATGCGGCGCAAGTCAAGGCGATCTGGTCCAAGCTGGTGTTTACCGGCAAGGCCACGCCGCCGAAGGAATATAAAACCAACGCCGAAGTCAGGAAAGCCGTGGCGGACGATCCAAAAGCCATCGGCTATATCGACAAGTCGGCGGTGGACGATACCGTCAAAGTCATCCTGACCTTGCCGTAAGCCTCTCTTGTCTCTCCACGCCTGGCCGTCCGGCCAGGCGTCTGTCGCGCGCACACGCGACAGATTACTTTCAGTCAGTTCCAGTGCCGCGCCGTGGCTTGTGCCGCGCAATCAAGGAGTCGGAACCGGCCTGGATGTAAGCAAAAACACCATCGAATCGTCCAAAAAAAACCACAAAAATTATGACGAATGTGCAGATCCCACAATAGTGTTTCGTTCTTGAAGGAAATTCATCTAAATTTGGGGTCGCACGCAGCGCCGGCCACAGCAGGTGCCCTCAAAAAATAAAGATTGGGACTCCACAGATGAAAAAACAACTCTTAGTAGCATCGGTATTGGCGGCGATCGGCATGATGCAGGCGCAAGCCGGCACGCTCGACAGCGGCAATCTGAGCATCAGCGGTTTCGGCACCCTCGGCGTCGCCCAAAGCAACACCGACGACATCCAGTTCGCCCGTTACAACCAGGCGGTCGGCGTCATGGATTCGCCGCGCATCGGCCTCGATTCGAACCTCGGCCTGCAGGCCAGCTACAAATTCAACGACATGCTGTCGGCCACGGCGCAAGTGTTGACCCGCAAGAACACCAGCCCGCAATTCACCACCGATCTCACCTGGGCCTTCCTGAAACTCAAGGTCAACGATGAAATCAGCGTGCGCGCCGGGCGCGTCGTGCTGCCGGCATTTACGATTTCGGATTACCAGAACGTCGGCTACGCCAACACGATGATGCGTCCGCCGGTCGAGGTCTATGGCCAGATGCCGCTCGAAGGCACCGATGGCGCGGACATCACCTATCAACACGCGTTCGGCGACACCAACCTGACGGTGCAAGGCTTTGCCGGCGTCGCCAGCGGCAAACTGTTCATCACCGTCGGCAGCCAGACCGCCAAGTACCGCGCGCCGGGCTACGGCTTCGCCGTGTCGGCTGAACACGGCCCGGTCACGGTGCGCGTGGCGCACCTGAGCGCGAGCCTGACCACGCACGACATCGTGCCGGTGAATAACCTGGTCAATGCCTTGAGCGCCAGCGGTTTCGCCCAGCTCGGCCGCGACATTGAACTGGTCGACAAGCGCGTGAACTTCAACGGGATCGGCCTGAACCTGGACTGGAACAATATCGTCGTGCAGACGGAATATACGCGCCGACGCCCGCAAGATCCTGTGTACGCGCCCGCCAGCAACTCGTGGTACCTGATGGCCGGCTACCGCATCGGCAAGATCCTGCCCTACTATGCGCACGCCGATGTCCGCAACGCCGCCCAGTCCGTAACGGTACCGGCCGCGCTGGCCAAGGCGCCGCCACTGGCCGCCGCCGTGGCCGGCCTGCTGGCGCCGTCGGCGCAATCGTCGAACCTGATCGGCGTACGTTGGGACTTCGCGCAGGCGATGGCACTGAAGGTGCAGATCGACCGCGTGCATCCGACCAAGAAAACCGGCGCCCTGATCTTCCCGAAGGCCGGCGCCACGATCGGCGACGTCACCGTCATCGGCGCCGCACTCGATTTCGTCTTCTAAGGTATCCGCCAAATGAAAACCATCATCAGTTCCATGCTCCTGGCCGCCGTCGCCGCGGCCGCCTTGCCTGTCCATGCCGAGACGGTCGTCATCGTCAGCCAGAAAAATCCGGCCACCCGCATGTTCTCGGAACAGGCGTCGCAATTTTTCCTCGGTAAATCGACGATGTTTACGCCGATCGACCAGGCCGAAGGCTCGCCGATCCGCGCCGAGTTTTATCACAAGGTCGCGGACAAGGATGCGGCGCAAGTCAAGGCGATCTGGTCCAAGCTGGTGTTTACCGGCAAGGCCACGCCGCCGAAGGAATTCAAGACCAGCGCCGAAGTCAGGAAAGCCGTGGCCGATGATCCGAAAGCCATCGGCTATATCGACAAGTCGGCGGTGGACGATACCGTCAAGGTCATCCTGACGCTGCCTTAATTCCTCCTCCACGCCTGGCCGCCGGCCAGGCGTTTTACCGCCGCATCGCGCAGCGGCTTGCCCCTTACCTCCCCCGCGCCGTCACCATTTCCCATGCGGCCAAAGCAATTGCTGCCGATCGCCGGCCCATCGGTTATATTGGCAAATCGGCCGGTATTGCAATCGATGGGTAAGGAGAGCGGTTTTGAGTTTATCGCTGCGCGCGAAATTTTTGCTGTTGAGCGCCCTGGTGCAGGCACTGGTGGTCGCGCTCTTGATCGGCAACGGCTTGCGCCTGATGAACCACGCCGTCAGCCGCAACGCCGACCGCGTCGCGCACGAATACGCGGTGACGCTGAACCTGACGCTGAGTCCCTACGCCAGCCAGGGCCGCCTGAATGAACTTACCAGCTACTGGGCCGAAATGCTGTCCGACCCGGACGACAGCTTCCTGCGCTACATCGTCATCCTCGACCAGAACGAACAGGCGGTGGCCGGCGCCGGCGAACGGCCGGTCGAACTGCCGGCCGCGCTGCGCAATTCGCGCAGCCGCGCGACCCAGGGCGTGCGCACCGTGCAGGATGGCTTGACGCTGCATGCGCGCGCGCCGATGCTGTTGAAGGATAACCAGGTCGGGTCGCTCAACTTCGGCCTGTCGACGCTGGAACTGGCGCAGGCGCGCGACGACGTGCTGCTGCAGGGCGGCGCGATCGCGCTCGGCGGGCTGGTGCTGGGCATGCTGCTGTTTTACGCCTTCACCCAGGGCATCGGGCGGCGCCTGCAAACGCTGACCGGGCATGCCGAACAATTGTTGCAGGGCGCGTTCGGCGGCCCGCTGCCGGAAAACGGCGGCGATGAAATCGACGTCTATACGCGCTCGCTGAACACGATGGGGACGGCGCTGCGCGAACGCGTGGCGCAACTGGAAGACTCCGAGCGGCGCCTGTCGGAATCGGAAGCGCGCTTCAAGACCCTGTTCGACATGGCGCCGCTGCCGCTGTCGGTGACCGACCGCGACGGGCGCATCGTCGGCGCCAACCAGGCGCTGGTGCACACCTTCGGCTACAGCGCCGAAGTGCTGATCGGGCAGGATTCGAACGCGTTCAGGTTCTGGGCCACGGTGCAGGAACGCGAGCGGATCTGGGACCTGTACCAGCGCAACGGCGCGGTGCAGGGCGAAGTGGCCGAGATCGTGCTGCGCGGCGGCGCCATCGGCAAGGTCGCGATCTGGTCATCGTCGCTGACGCTGGGCGGCAGCACGGCCATCATCTGGGCGCTGCTCGACCTGACGGAAGAACTCAACGCCAAGCAGCAATTGAAGGAATTGAACGTGTCGCTGGAAAGCCGGGTGCGCGAGCGCTCGGCCGCGCTGCAGCGCGCCAACGCCGACCTGTCGAGCGCACTGGAGACCTTGCAGCACACCCAGCACGACCTGATCGCGGCCGAGAAGATGGCCTCGCTCGGTTCGCTGGTGGCTGGCATCGCGCATGAATTGAATACGCCGATCGGCAACAGCCTGCTGGCTTCGACCGCGCTGGGCGAGCGCGTCGCCGATTTCGAATCCGTGCTCGGCGGCGGCACGCTGCGCCGTTCCATTTTGAGCGCCTACAACGATGAAGTGAAACTGGCCAGCGAGCTCATTTCCAGCTCGCTGCAAAAGGCGGCCAATTTGATCTCGTCGTTCAAGCAGGTGGCGGTCGACCAGACCAACGACCAGCGCCGCATATTCAAGCTGATGGCGGTGGTGCAGGACACGTCGGCGACCTATCAGCCGCGCCTGCGGCTGGCCTGCTGCAGCATGGCGCTGGACGTGCCGCCGGCGCTGGAACTCGATTCGTATCCGGGCAGCCTGTACCAGGTCTTCAACAATTTGATCAACAACGCGCTGGCGCACGCCTTCGAGCAGCGCGACAACGGCGTGATCACGATCCGCGCCGCCGAACTGGCCGGCAGCCAGCTCGAGATCGTGTTCAACGACAATGGCGCCGGCATGCCGGAAGACGTGCAGCGCCACGTGTTCGATCCATTCTTCACCACCAAGATGGGACGCGGCGGCACCGGGCTCGGCATGAACATCGTCTACAACATCGTCACCGGCATGCTGGGCGGACGCATCACGATCGAATCGCAACCGGGCAACGGCACCACGGTGCGCATCGTGATCCCGAAAAGCTCGCCAGTACGCGACGCCGGGCGCTGAAAAAAAAACCGGGACAGCTGGCAACGTTCAATTAAGCGTACCGGCATACACGCAACAATCAACGGCAAATGCCGGGGTCAGACCCATGGGTCTGACCCCAGATTTCGCATCTGATTTTGGCCTTAATAAAAAAAACAGGGGAAAGACGGAGACGCCGAGTCCACGTTTTCCGAGCAATGTTTCTCGAAAAACGTGGTCTGTCCCCGGTTTTAGCGGCGCGGATAGCCTGGTTTAAGCCAGCTTGCCGTGGCAAGCCTTGTACTTCTTGCCGCTGCCGCATGGGCACGGATCGTTGCGGCCGACTTTGACGCCGACGTTGATGTTGGCTTCGAAACCGCCCATGTCGACACTGCCGGACACCGGCGCCAGCAATTCTTCCGGCGCTGCGTTCGGGTTGAAGTCGGCGTGCTGATAATGGACGTTTTCCACGTGCGATGCCTGCATCGCCGCTTCGGCCGCGTCGATTTCTTCGCGCGACTGGATGCGCACCGTCATGACCAGTTTGACGACTTCATTCTTGATCATGTCGAGCATCTGGCCGAACAGCTCGAACGCTTCGCGCTTGTATTCCTGCTTCGGATTCTTTTGCGCATAGCCGCGCAGGTGGATACCCTGGCGCAGGTGGTCCAAGGCCGCCAAGTGTTCGCGCCAGTGGCTGTCGACGCTTTGCAGCATGACGTTGCGCTCGAAACCGCCGAACGCTTCCTTGCCGACGATCTCGATCTTGGCCTTGTACACGCCGTCGGCCGCGGCCAGCACGCGTTCCAGTAAATCGTCGTCGGTCAGGTTCGGTTCGGCCGTCAGCATCGCTTGCAGGCCGAGCTGGATTTGCCATTCGGTCGCCAGCACCGTTTCCAGCGCGCCGATGTTCCACTGTTCTTCGACCGATTCGGCCGGCACGTGCTCGCGCACGATGTCGGTGAACACGCCGTTGCGCAGCGATTCGATCATGTCCGAGATATCGGTGGTTTCCAGCAGTTCGTTACGCTGCTGGTAAATCACCTTCCTCTGGTCGTTGGCGACGTCGTCGTATTCGAGCAATTGCTTGCGGATGTCGAAGTTGCGCGCTTCGACCTTGCGCTGCGCCGATTCGATCGAGCGCGAGACGATGCCCGCTTCGATCGGTTCGCCTTCCGGCATTTTCAGGCGGTCCATCACGGCGCGCACGCGGTCGCCGGCGAAGATGCGCAGCAGCGCGTCGTCGAGCGACAGGTAAAAACGCGACGAACCCGGGTCGCCCTGGCGCGCTGCGCGTCCGCGCAACTGGTTGTCGACGCGGCGCGATTCGTGCCGCTCGGTGCCGACGATGTGCAGGCCGCCGGCCGCAACGACCTGCTCGTGCAATGCCTGCCAACCGTCGCGCAGACCCTGCGCCTGCTTCGCCTTGTCGGCGTCGCTCAGTTCCGGGTTGGCGTCGATGAACTTGATCTGGTTTTCGACGTTGCCGCCGAGGACGATGTCGGTGCCGCGGCCGGCCATGTTGGTGGCGATGGTGATCGCGCGCGGGCTGCCGGCCTGCGCGATGATTTCCGCTTCGCGCGCGTGCTGCTTCGCGTTCAGCACATTGTGCGGCAGCTTGGCGCCGTCGAGGATGCCAGACAGCAGTTCCGAGTTCTCGATCGAAGTCGTACCCACCAGTACCGGCTGGCCGCGCTCGTAGCAGTCGCGGATATCGAGCAGCATCGCGTTGTATTTTTCGGCCGAGGTTTTATAGACCTGGTCTTGCTTGTCCTTGCGCTGCGACGGACGATTCGGCGGGATGACGACGGTTTCCAGGCCGTAGATTTCCTGGAATTCGTAGGCTTCGGTGTCGGCGGTGCCGGTCATGCCGGCCAGTTTCGCGTACATGCGGAAGTAATTCTGGAACGTGATCGAGGCCAGCGTCTGGTTCTCGTTCTGGATGCGCACGCCCTCTTTCGCTTCGACCGCCTGGTGCAGGCCGTCCGACCAGCGCCGGCCCGTCATCATGCGGCCAGTAAATTCGTCGACGATGACGACTTCGCTGTTTTGCACGACGTAGTGCTGGTCCTTGAAGTACAGCGCGTGCGCACGCAGCGCCGCATATAAATGGTGCACCAGCGTGATGTTGGCCGAGTCGTACAGCGACGCGCCTTCCGGCAGCAGGCCCATTTTCGTCAGGATCGCTTCGGCCTTTTCGTGGCCGGCTTCCGTCAACAGCACCTGGTGCGCCTTTTCATCCTTGGTGTAATCGCCCGGCACTTCGATCTTGCCCTTGCCGTCCGGGGTTTCCTCGCCGACCTGCAAGGTCAGCATCTTCGGCACTTCGTTGATTTTATAGTACAGGTCCGTGTGGTTCTCGGCCTGGCCGGAAATGATCAGCGGGGTGCGCGCCTCATCGATCAGGATCGAGTCGACTTCATCGACGATGCCGAAATTCAGCGCGCGCTGCACGCGGTCGCGCGCTTCGAACACCATGTTGTCGCGCAGGTAGTCGAAGCCGAATTCGTTATTCGTGCCGTAGGTGATGTCGGACGCGTACGCGGCCTGCTTGTCGGCGTGCTCCATCTGCGACAGGTTGATACCGGTCGACAGTCCGAGCCAGGCGTACAGCTTGCCCATGGTTTCGGCATCGCGCTGGGCCAGGTAATCGTTGACGGTGACGATGTGCACACCCTTGCCGGACAAGGCATTCAGGTAGGCAGGCAGGGTCGCGGTCAGGGTTTTACCTTCGCCGGTGCCCATTTCGGCGATCTTGCCGAAGTGCAGAACCATGCCACCGATCAGCTGAACGTCGAAATGGCGCATCTTGAAGACGCGCTTGGACGCTTCGCGGCACACGGCGAACGCTTCCGGCAGCAGCGCGTCGAGCGCTTCCCCATTGGCGATGCGCGCCTTGAAGGCCGGGGTTTTCGCTTGCAACTCGGCATCCGTCAGCTTTTCGATGGCCGGCTCGAGCGCATTGATCTCGCGTACCGTTTTTTGGTATTGCTTGAGCAGCCGCTGGTTGCGGCTACCGAAAATCTGGGTCAGTAAGGACATGCTTGAATTCTAGAAGAAACGCCGTTAATAAAAACTATCGTGTGGCTGCTTGGCTTGCCTGTGGCAAAAGACCGGTGATTTTATCATGCGATCTGGACAAAGTTGGGTTGCTAGCCTATATAACAATAGCAAATCTGCCAACTATGCCGGAAATTATTAATTGCCGACACCTTTTCCCCCTCGGCGCGGCGGGTCGGCTTGTGCTATGTTTCGGCCATGCGATTCTTCAATTCCCCCAATCAGAACCGGACCGCGGTCGGCGCCACCGATTTCCTGAAGAGAAACGAGCGCATGGCCGCGATGTTGCCGGCGATCCAGCGCATGGTCGCGCTGCAGCAAGATTGCGCGCAAACCTTGCCGGCCATGTTCAGCCAGTGCGAAATCCTGGCTTTCGAGGAGGGTCAATTGACGCTGTCGACGCCGAACGCGGCGGTGGCGGCCAAGCTGAAGCAGCAATTGCCGAAGCTGCAGGACATGCTGTTGAAGAAAGGCTGGCAGATCAGTCACATCCGCCTGAAAGTGCAGATGATGAAGGCGGCCGAGATCAAGGAGCAGATGGCGTCGCTGTCGCTGTCGCCGAAGGCGGTCGACGCGTTCGCCGAGTTGAGCGACGCCCTGGAGCCGAGCGCGCAGAATGAAACGCTGATCCGCGCGCTGCGCACGATGGTGCAGCGCCGGCGGGATGCTGCGCAGCCCTGAACCGGCTACGGGCGCCGGCGCGCAAACGGCTTATCTCTTCGCGCCATGACGGCGCCTAGTTCAGCGCCCATTCGTGCGTCATCTGCCGCACGTACGATGGCGGCGCCGCGGCCAGCGTGTCATAGGTGACGATCTCATAGGCATCCGGATGCGCCAGCAGTTCACGCAGCAACAGGTTGTTCATCGCGTGGCCGGATTTATGGGCTTCGTAGCTCGCCACCAGCGGGTGGCCGACCAGGTATAAATCGCCGATCGCGTCGAGGATCTTGTGGCGCACGAATTCATCGTCGTAGCGCAGGCCGTCCGCATTTAAAATCCGGTATTCATCCATGACGATCGCGTTTTCCAGCGAGCCGCCGCGCGCCAGGCCGATGCCGCGCAACATCTCGACATCCTGCATGAAGCCGAAGGTGCGCGCGCGCGCGATCGATTGCACATAGGTGACGTCGCCGAAATCGACCTGCGCGCGCTGCGCCGTGCCGTCGACGGCCGGGTGCTTGAATTCGATGAAGAAATCGAGCTTGAAACCGTGATGCGGCACCAGTCTCGCCCATTTTTCGTTGGCGCCCTGCCCGTCGCGCACCTCGACCGGTTTCAAGACGCGGATGAATTTTTTGGCGGCATCCTGCTCGGCCACGCCGGCTTGCTGCAACAGGTAGACGAAGGACGAGGCCGAACCATCCATGATCGGGATTTCCTCGGCGCTGACGTCGATCGTCAGGTTGTCGATGCCGAGGCCGGCGCAGGCCGACATCAAGTGTTCGACGGTCGACACGCGCGCGCCATCCTGGATCAGCACGGACGCCATGCGGGTATCGCCGACAGCCATCGCGCTGGCGGGAAATTCGACGATCGGATCCAGGTCGACGCGGCGGAACATGATGCCGCTGCCGGGCGGCGCCGGGCGCAAGGTCAGCACAACCTTGGTGCCGGAATGCAGGCCGACACCGGTGGTGCGGACCAGTTCTTTGATGGTGCGTTGTTTTAACATCCAGCGATTATATCGGAGTTGCTCAGGCGTTGTATCTTGCAACCCAAAGCGAAGGCCGGGGTCAGACCCTCGGGACTCAGCGCCCCCGTCGGACCCTAATGCCCTTAAAATTAGCGCCAAATCTGTCATTCCCGCGAAAGCGGGAATCCCATTTAGAGCCGCAAACGGCGCAAAAAAATGGGATTCCCGCCTGCGCGGGAATGACAACGCTACGGTAAGTGGCTTAACTTAACGGCGTCCCCGTCTGACCCCAGATTCTGCTCCTGGGTTAAGGGTGTTCCGCCTCCGCATGCACCGTTTCACGCCTTACCAGATAGATGCCGCTGCCGATGATGATGGCTGCGCCGAGCAGCGTGTAGCGGTCCGGCAGCGTCTGCCACAACAGCCAGTCGAGCGCGACGCCCCAGGCCAGCGCCGAGTATTCGAACGGCGCCACGGTCGATGCCTTGCCGCGGCTGAAGGCGATCGTGATCGCCAACTGGCCGAGAAAACCGCTGACGGCCAGCCCGGCGATCACCATCACATCCTGCGCACGCAGCGGCACCCAGCCGCGGTACGACAACAGTACGGAGCCGGTGCCCATCATGACCAGCAGCCAGAACATGATGTGTTCGCTGGCGTCGGTGCGACTGAGGATGCGGCTGGCGATGGCGGAAATCGCGTAGCAGACGGCCGATCCCAGCACGGCCAGTCCGGCCACCGAAATAAAACTGGCGCCGTCCGGACGCAACACCACCAGCACGCCGCCGAGGCCGACGGCGATCGCGGTCCACTGCAATGCATCGACCTTTTCCTTCAGGATGAACACCGACAGCGCCGTGATCAGCGCCGGCGCGATGAAGAAGATCGCATAAGTGTCGGCCAGCGGCAGGCTTTTCAGCGCATAGGCGAACAAGGTCAGCATGCCGATGCCCAGCACGCCGCGCAGCAGTTGCAGCGGCCAGTGCACGCGCAGCAGGCCGCCGAACTTGCGGCGATAGGCGATATAGGCGCACACCAGCGGCAGCGACGACAGCGAGCGCAAGGCGGTGACCTGCATCGCGGGGTAATGGGCGGACAGCAGTTTCATCGCCGTGTCCATCAGCGAAAACATGGCGACGGCAATCAGCATCGCGTAGATGCTGCGCAGGTTGTCGGATCGGGAGGTCAGAAAGGCTCCTTGCGCGCGGGCGAAAATGGGGAGCGCCTGATTATAGCAAGCCGCCCGTCGCGGCGTTTTCGCAGAAAACGGCGGGCACGCGGCACCTGCGATCGGGCTGCTGCAAAGGCGGCAAATCCGGTAAGATATCGGGCATGTCCAAGCCCGATTCCCCCTTATTTGTCGTCAAAAATTCCGCGATCCACGGCCGCGGCGTGTTCGCGCGCCGCCGCATCCGGGCCGGCACCCGCATCGTCGAATACACGGGCGAGCGCATCAGCAGCGATGAATCGGTGCGGCGCGCGGCGGCCGGCGGCGGGCCGGTCAATCACACCTTTTTCTTCAGCCTGGCCGACGGCCAGTTGATCGACGGCGGCAGCGGCGGCAACGATGCGCGCTGGATCAACCATTCGTGCGAACCGAATTGCGAAGCGTTCGAGGACGAGGGCCACGTCTATATCTATGCGATGCAGGATATCGAGCGCGGCGCCGAATTGAACTACAACTATGCGCTGATCTATGAAGAACGCCACACGGCCGCCGTCAAGCGCGCGTTCGCCTGCCATTGCGGCGCGCCGGGCTGCACCGGCGTGATGCTCGCGCCGAAACGGCGCGCCAAGAAATAAGGTTTTACACGATTTTCCTGGAACGCAAGCCAAAATCAAATGCAAGGGCCGGGGTCAGACCCATGGGTCTGACCCCAGCAGTTGCCTCTGGTTTTGGGCTTTAAAAACAAACGGCGCCGAAGCGCCGTTTATTCAGAGGACTAAGCGATTACGCCTGGCCCAGCAGCGTTTCCGCATTCGACACTTCAAACTTGCCACCCTGCTCGACGTTCAATTGCTTGACGACGCCGTCGTCGATCAGCATCGAGTAGCGCTGCGAGCGCGTGCCCATGCCGAATTTGCTGAAATCGGCATCCAGGCCCAGCGCCTTCGAATAAGCGGCATTGCCGTCGGCCATCATGCGTACGATGCCGGTGGCTTTCTGGTCGCGGCCCCATGCGCCCATGACGAAGGCGTCGTTGACGCTGATGCACCAGATTTCGTCGACACCCTTGGCTTTCAGTTCATCGGCGTGCTTGACGTAACCCGGCACGTGCTGAGCCGAGCAGGTCGGCGTGTAGGCGCCTGGCAAGCCGAAGATCGCGATCTTCTTGCCCTTGACCAGGTCTTCCACCTTGAAGGTATTTGGGCCGAGTGCGCAACCTTCGGTCTCGGTTTCGATGAATTCGGACAGGGTGCCCTCTGGCAGTTTGTCGCCGATCTTGATGGTCATTTGTTGACTCCGTTATGGTTTGATTTCACAAATAAAAAGCCGCGCTGGGCGCGGCTTGGCCTGGCACGTCGCACAGTATGCCAGAGGTCTTGCTAGCGTGTCGGAACCGCACGGAAACGTGCGGCGGCAATGCCTGCAAAGGCGGTGCCGCCGCGCACGATTCTCTCCCGTTCAGTCCGCCTGCTTGCGCAGGAAGGCCGGGATATCGTAGGTTTCCATGCCATTCTTTTCCATCGCGCGCACCTGCTCGGAAGCCGATTCGCGGCGCCAGACGGCCGGCGCTTTCATGCCGTCGAACGCTTGCGCGCCGCCGGCGGTGGCGCCGCCCATCGATACCGTGCCGGTCGCCGAGCCGCCGCCGAGCGCGGCCGACGGCGTCAATGGACCGTTGTGGGTGCCGGTGCGCAGCAATTGCTGTGGCACCAGTTGCACGTGCTTCTTGGTCTTGCCCAGGCCGGTCGCGACGACGGTGACGCGGATCGAGTCGCCCATCGTCTCGTCGTAAGCGATGCCCTGCGCGATCGACGCGTCCGGCGCGGCGAAGGCGCGCACCGCGGCCATGACTTCCTTGATCTCTTTACCCTTCAGGCCGCGGCTGGCGGTGACGTTGACCAGCACGCCGCGCGCACCGGACAGGTCGACGCCGTCCAGCAGCGGAGAAGCAACGGCCTGTTCGGCCGCGATGCGCGCGCGGTCGACGCCGGACGCGGTGGCCGTGCCCATCATCGCCTTGCCCTGCTCGCCCATGATGGTCTTGACGTCGTTGAAGTCGACGTTGATGTGGCCCGGCACGTTGATGATCTCGGCGATCCCGGCCACGGCGTTGTTCAATACGTCGTCGGCGTGCTGCAGCCATTCGATCAGGCTTTCATCCTCGTAGATCTCTTCGAGCTTTTCGTTGAGGATGACGATCAGCGAATCGACGTTGGCCGACAACTGTTCCAGGCCTTCGTCGGCGATGTCCATGCACTTCTGGCCTTCGTGCGAGAACGGTTTCGAGACCACCGCCACCGTCAGCGCGCCCATCGCCTTGGCCACTTCGGCTACGATCGGCGCGGCGCCGGTGCCGGTGCCGCCGCCCATGCCGGCCGCGATGAACACCATGTGCGCGCCGCGCAGCGCGTCTTCGATGCGCAAGCGCGATTCCTCGGCCAGCTTGCGGCCGACGTCCGGCTTCATGCCGGCACCCAGGCCGCTCTCGCCGATCTGGATGATGTTGTGGGCTTTCGAGGTCGACAGCGCCTGGGCATCGGTATTGGCGGCGATGAATTCCACGCCGCTCATGCCCTTGTTAATCATGTGCTGAACTGCATTGCCACCTGCCCCGCCAACGCCAACGACCTTGATGACGGTACCCAAAGATGCGTTATCGACCATGTCAAACTCCATGATGTGCTCCTATTAGAATGCGGTTTCCAATCGCCAGGACTCCTGCGTTGTCAGGAAAGCTGGGGATTGAAAACTGCGGTTTTAATTAATGATTATGCGCCATAAACTGCTCACCAGACCACTAGAAGTTCCCGAGGAACCATTCTTTCATGCGCTGCCACACTGCCTTCACCGAACCGTCCTGGCGCGTCACGATATGCCCGCGCAAGTACTGTTTTTTCGCTTCCAGCAGCAGCCCCAATACGGTGGCGTAGCGCGGACTGCGCACCACGTCGGCGAGCTGGCCGCGGTAGTCCGGCGTGCCCAGGCGCGCCGGTTTCAGGAAGATGTCTTCCGCCATTTCCACCATGCCGGGCATGATGGCGGTGCCGCCGGTGAGCACGATCCCCGACGACAGCACGCCTTCATAACCCGATTCGCGCACCACCTGGTGCACCATCGCGAACAGTTCCTCCACGCGCGGCTCGATCACGGCCGCCAGCGCCTGGCGCGACAGGTTGCGCGTGCCGCGGTCGCCCAGGCCCGGCACTTCCAGGTGTTCGCCCGGATCGGCCAGCACCTGCTTGGCCACGCCGTAACGGATCTTGATTTCCTCCGCTTCCGACGTCGGCGTGCGCAACGCCATCGCGATGTCGTTGGTGATCTGGTCGCCGGCGATCGGGATCACCGCCGTGTGCCGGATCGCGCCGTCCGAAAACACCGCCACGTCGGTGGTGCCGCCACCGATGTCGATCAGGACCACGCCCAGTTCCTTCTCGTCGAGCGTGAGCACGGCGTCGGCCGAAGCCATCGGCTGCAGGATCAGGTCCGACACTTCCAGGCCGCAGCGGCGCACGCACTTGACGATGTTCTGCACCGCCGACACGGCGCCGGTCACGATGTGCACTTTCACTTCCAGGCGGATGCCGCTCATGCCGATCGGCTCGCGCACATCTTCCTGGCTGTCGACGATGAATTCCTGCGGCACCGTGTGCAGCAATTGCTGGTCGGTCGGGATGTTAACCGCTTTCGCCGTTTCGATGACGCGCGCCACGTCGGTGGCCGTGACCTCTTTATCCTTGATGGCGACCATGCCGCTCGAATTGAAGCTGCGGATATGGCTGCCGGCGATGCCCGCGTACACATTGCGGATCTTGCAGTCGGCCATCAGCTCGGCTTCTTCCAGCGCGCGCTGGATCGATTCGACGGTCGCCTCGATGTTGACGACCACGCCTTTTTTCAGCCCCTTCGATTCGTGCTGACCCAGCCCGATCACTTCGTGGCGCCCGTCCGGCATCACCTCGGCCACCACCGCCACCACTTTCGAGGTGCCGATATCGAGGCCGACGATCAGGTTTTTCGCGTCTTTTGTCATGTAATATCGCCTACTGTATGTTCTTGCTGGTGGTCTTCGAATTGCTCGCTTGCTTCTGCATCGGCTTGCCCGGCTTGCCTTCGGGCGGAATCTTCAATCCCTGCGCGCTCAGCGCCAGGCCATTCTGGTAACGCATGTCGATCGTTTCAATCTGCGGCAGGCGGCTGGCCAGTTGCGGATAGATGCTCACCAGCCGCTCGACGCGCTCCTTCAGCGTCGTCCTGGTTTGCTCCCGTCCCAGCGCCACGCTCATGCCGTTGTCGAGCTTGACGGTCCACGCGTAACGGCTCGACAGGTCCAGCGCTTCCGGCACCAGCTTGGCCGGCGCGAACCAGGTGCGCAATTCGGCGAAACGCGCCAGCACTTCCTTCTCGCTGCCCTCCGGTCCGGAGAACGCGGGCAGTTCGTGATCCTCTTCCGCTTCGGCCAGGTTGGCGGTAAACACGTCGCCCTTGGTCGACAGCAGGCGGCCATCCTCGCCCCAGGTGCCGAGCGCGTCATGCTCTTCCAGCGCCACGATCAGCTGATCCGGCCATTCGCGCCGCACGCTGGCGCGGCGCACCCAAGGCACCGATTCGAACGCCAGTCTCACCGCTTCCAGATTGGTCGTGAAAAAATTGCCCTTGATGCGGCCCAGCGTCCCGGCGCGCAAGGTCAAGTGATTCACATGACGCAGCTCGGCCTGGTCTATCGTCTCGATGCGGATGCTGCGCAGGTCGAACATCGGACGCTGCGAAATCCACCACACGCCGGCCGACGCGCAAACCAGCGCCACCGCGGCGAAAATGCCGCTGGCGCTTGCGTTCAAGGCTTTGACGTCGTGCCACATAGCGTGCTAACCCTTAAGCCCCGGCCGGCGACGGCCCGGACATTTTCAAACGCGCCGAACGCAGGATCTCCACGCACAGCGCTTCATAACTGATGCCCTGCGCGCGCGCGGCCATCGGCACCAGCGAGTGGCCGGTCATGCCTGGCGAGGTATTCACTTCCAGCAGGAACGGCCGGTTGTCGGCCGCGCGCAGCAGCACATCCACACGTCCCCATCCTTCGCAACCGAGCGCGCGGTACGCCGCCACCGCGATGCGCTGCATTTCAACAGCAGTCGCGTCGTCCAATAGCGCCGGGCAGAAATACTTGGTATCGTCGCTAAAGTATTTGTTCTGGTAGTCGTAATTACCTTCAGGAGCCACGATCTCAACGACCGGCAGCGCGCGCGCGTTGACGCCGCTCCCCAGCACGGCCACGGTAAATTCGCGTCCCGTGACGAATTCCTCGGCCAGGACCGCGTCGTCGAGCGCGGCGGCGGTGGCATAAGCCTGCTGGAAGGCGCCTACTTCACTGACCTTGGTGATGCCGATGGTCGAGCCTTCGTGCGGCGGCTTGACGATCAGCGGCAGCCCGAGGTCGGCGGCGATGCGCGGCAGGTCGGATTCGGCGTCGAGCACCGCGTAGCGCGGCGTCGGCAGGTTTTCGGCCAGCCACAGGATCTTGGTCGTGATCTTGTCCATGCCGACCGAACTGGCCATGACGCCGCTGCCGGTATACGGAATGCCGAGCAGTTCCAGCGCGCCCTGCAGGCTGCCGTCTTCGCCGAAGCGGCCGTGCAGCGCGATGAACACGCGGTCGAATTTTTCGGCCGCCAGTTCGGCCAGCGAGCGCAGGCCCGGATCGAAACCGTGCGCGTCGATCCCCTGGCCTTGCAGCGCCGCCAGCACGCCGCCGCCGGACATCAGCGACACTTCGCGCTCGGCCGAACGGCCGCCGAACAGCACCCCTACCTTGCCGAATGCCTGTGCTTCTTGTGCGGAGAGTTGATTCACGAGCTAACCTTTTGGTACGTAGTCAATTTGTTCGGCACGCCGCTGATGGAGCCGGCGCCCATGGTCAGCACGACGTCGCCGTCGCGCACCACATTCATGATCGTTTCCGGCATGTCGGCGATATGCTCGACGAACACCGGTTCCGTCCTGCCTCGCGCGCGGATCGCGTGCGCCAGCGCGCGGCCGTCGGCCGCCACCACCGGCTGTTCGCCGGCCGCGTAGACGTCGGCCAGCACGAGAACGTCGACGCTCGACAACACGCGCGCGAAATCCTCGAACAGGTCGCGCGTGCGGCTGTAGCGGTGCGGCTGGAAGGCCAGCACCAGGCGCCGGCCCGGATAGGCGGCGCGCGCGGCGGCCAGCGTGACTTCCGTTTCCACCGGGTGGTGACCGAAGTCGTCGACCAGCGCGAAGGTGCCGCCGCCCGGGATGGCGACGTCGCCGTAGCGCGTAAAGCGGCGGCCGACGCCTGCGAAACCTTCCAGGCCTGCCTGCGTCGCGCTGTCGTCGACGCCGATTTCGCGCGCGATCGCCACCGCGGAGCACGCGTTCTGTACGTTGTGCATGCCGGGCTGGTTCAATACGACGTCCAGGTCCGGGTAGCCTTCCTGCAGCACGGTGAAGTGCATCTGCAGGCCGACGGCGCGCGCGTTGACGGCGCGCACTTCGGCTTCTTCATGAAAACCGTAGGTCGTCACCGGCTTTGTCACGTGCGGGATGATGCTGCGCACATGCTCGTCGTCGATGCACAGCATGACGCGGCCGTAGAACGGCAGGCGGTGCGTGAAGTGCACGAAGGCCTGTTTCAGTTTTTCGAAATCGTGCTCGTAGGTTTCCATGTGATCGGCATCGATGTTCGTGATCACTTCGATCATCGGCGTCAGGTTCAGGAACGACGCGTCCGACTCGTCGGCCTCGGCCACCAGGTAGTCGCCGCTGCCCAGTTTGGCGTTGGCGCCGGCCGCCGTCAGGCGCCCGCCGATGACGAAGGTCGGATCGAGCCCGCCCTGCGCCAGCACCGACGCCACCAGACTGGTCGTCGTGGTCTTGCCGTGCGTGCCGGCGATCGCGATGCCGCGTTTTAAGCGCATCAGTTCACCGAGCATGACGGCGCGCGGCACGACCGGGATCTTGCGCGCGCGCGCGGCCAGCACTTCCGGGTTGTCGGCCTTGACGGCGGTCGACGTCACCACGGCGTCGGCGTTGCCGATGTTGTCGGCCGCGTGGCCCTGCGCCACGCGCGCGCCCAGTTCGGCCAGGCGCTGCGTGACGGCATTCGTGCCCAGGTCCGAGCCGCTGACGTTGTAGCCCAAGGTCAGCAAGACTTCGGCGATGCCGCTCATGCCGCTGCCGCCGATGCCGACGAAATGTATGTTTTTGACTTTATGTTTCACGGTTCTGTATCAGCCTATGCAAGTTCTTCCAATACGGCGGCAATCGCCTCGTTCGCGCCGCGCCGGCCGGCGCCGCGCGCGGCGATGGCCATCTCGCGGCAAGCGTCGCGCCCCAGCGTGGACAGCAGTGTCGCCATGCCCTGCGGCGTCATTTCCGCCTGCGGCAGGTGGATCGCCGCCTTCTGTTTTGCCATCCATTGCGCGTTGTCGCGCTGGTGGCTGGTGGTCGACGCCACCAGCGGCACCAGCACGCTGGCCACGCCGGCCGCCGTCAATTCCGACACGGTGATGGCGCCGGCGCGGCAGATCACGAGATCGGCCTGGCTGTAGACGCGCGCCATGTCGTCGATGAAATCGACCACCTCGGCCTGCACGCCGGCCTGCGCATAGGCGGCGCGCAGCGCGTCGATATTCTTCTTGCCCGACTGGTGCGTGATGACAGGGCGCGTCGCGGCCGGTATCAGCGCCAGCGCGGCCGGCAGGTTGTCGTTGAGCGCCTTCGCGCCCAGGCTGCCGCCCACCACCAGGATGCGCAGCGGTCCCGTGCGGCCATTAAAACGCGCTGCCGGTTCGGGAATATCGAAAATCTCCTGGCGCACCGGGTTGCCGGTGACGACCGCCTTGGCCGCGGCGGCACCGAAATCGGCCGGGAAGCCGAAGCAGACGCGCCGCGCCATCGGCGCCAGCGTCCGGTTCGACAGCAGCAGCGCGGCATCGGCGTTGACCAGCACCAGCGGCACGCCGCGCAGGCGCGACATCAGGCCGCCCGGCACGGTGACGTAACCGCCCATGCCCAGCACGACGTCCGGCTTGCGCCGGCCGAGGTAACCGAAACAGGCGGCGAAAGCCCCCAGCATCTTGAAGGCGCCGCCCAGCGTGTGCGCGATACCCTTGCCGCGCATGCCGGCGAAGTCGATCGTGTCCATCTCGATGCCGGACTGCGGCACCAGGTCTTTTTCCATGCCGTGGCCGGTGCCCAGCCAGCTCACGGTCCAGCCGCGCGCGCGCATCGTGCGCGCGATCGCCAGGCCGGGGAATATATGGCCGCCGGTGCCGGCGGCCATGATCATCAATCGTTTAGTCATATTCTGCCGCCGCGCATCAGGACCCGGTTCTCGTAGTCGATCCGGAGCAGGACCGCGAGCCCGACGCAGTTAATCATCACGCCCGTGCCGCCGTAACTCATCAAAGGCAAGGTCAGCCCCTTGGTCGGCAGCAGGCCGAGGTTGACGCCCATGTTGATGAAGGTTTGCACGCCGATCCAGATGCCGATGCCCTTCGCGGCCAGGCCGGCGAAGGTCTGGTCGATCGCGATCGCCTGGCGCCCGATGTCGAAGGCGCGCTTGACGATCCAGTAAAACATCGCGATCACCACCAGCACGCCGGCCAGCCCGAGCTCTTCCCCGATCACCGCCAGCAGGAAGTCGGTGTGCGCTTCCGGCAGGTAGTGCAGCTTTTCCAGGCTGCCACCCAGGCCCACGCCGAACAGTTCTCCGCGCCCGAAGGCGATCAGCGAGTGCGTCAATTGGTACGCCTTGTTCAGCGCATTGTCCTCTTCCCACGGATTCAGATAGGCGAAGAAGCGGTCGCGCCGGAATTTCGACAGCGCGATGATGGCCACGAAGATCGTCACCAGCATGGCGCCGATGCCGCCGAACCAGATCGCGTTGATCCCGCCCAGGAACAGGATGCCCATCGCGATGCAGACGATCACGCCGAACGCGCCCAGGTCAGGTTCGAGCAGCAGCAGCAGGCCGACGAAACTGACGGCCAGCGCCATCGGCATGAAACCCTTGGTCAGCTTGTGCATGTATTCCTGCTTGCGCACCGTGTAGTCGGCCGCGTACAGCACCACCACCACCTTCATCAGTTCGGACGGCTGGAAATTGAACACTTTTAAGGACAGCCAGCGCCGTCCGCCGTTGACCACCACGCCCAGGCCGGGGATCAGCACCGCCACCAGCAGCACCAGCGTGCCGATGAACAGGTAGGGAGCGGCCTTTTGCCAGGTCGCCACCGGCACCCGGAAGGTGAACAGGCCCACCGTCAGCGAGATGGCGATGAAGGTGGCCTGGCGCGTCAAAAAATAATTGTTTTTATAGGCGGCGAACTTGGGAGAGTCCGGCAGCGAGATCGAGGCCGAATACACCATCACCATCCCGAGCAGCATCAGGATCAGCACCACCCAGACCAGCAACTGGTCGTATTCCATCATCTTCGACTGGCGCGCGCGGCTGTCCATCGGCGCGGCGGCCGGCTTCGAAGAAAAACGGAAAGGCAGCTGGAAGGCCATGGCTTACAGCTCCTGTCCGGCGTCGAGCGCCAGTTCGCGCACGGTGTCGACGAACACCTGGGCGCGATGCGCATAATTCTTGAACATGTCCAGGCTGGCGCAGGCTGGCGACAGCAGCACGGCGTCGCCGGCCTGCGCCAGCGATGCGGCCTGTTTCACGGCGCGCGGCAGATCGGTGCCGCAATCGACCAGTTCCACGCCGGACGCTTCGAGCGCCTCGCGCAGCGCCGGCGCGTCGCGCCCGATCAGCAACACGGCACGCACGTAGCGCGACACCGGTTCGGCCAGCGGTTCGAAATCCTGGCCCTTGCCGTCGCCGCCGGCGATCAGGACCAGGCGCTGGTGCGCGCCCATAAAACTCTTGCCCAGGCCATTCAATGCGGCCACGGTGGCGCCGACATTGGTGCCCTTGCTGTCGTCGTAGTATTCGACGGCGTTGATGGCAGCGACCAGTTCGACTCGGTGCGGTTCGCCCCGGTAGTCACGCAAGCCGTGCAGCAGCGGCGCGAACGGCAGGCCGATCGCGCGGCACAGCGCCAGCGCGGCCAGCGCGTTGGCAGCATTGTGCTGGCCGCGTATCTGCAACGCGTCGGCCGGCATCAGGTTCTTCGTGGTGCACTCGACCGGCTCTGGCGCGGTCTCGTGCTTGCGGCGCTTCTTTGTTTCGATCTCCTCGCCCGGCACGGCGCTCGCCAGCCAGCACACGCCACGCTCGTTGTGCAATCCAAAACTGTCGGCTTTCACCGGTTCGTCCAGGCCGAACGTGATGTTCTGGCCGAGCGGGTCGGCCATGCGCATCACGCCGGCATCGTCGCGATTGAGCACGCGCACGGTGCGCTGGCCGAAGATGCGCGCCTTGTCCGCCGCATAGGCTTGCATCGAGCCGTGCCAGTCCAGGTGATCCTGTGTCACGTTCAGCACCGTGGCCGCGTCGGCCTGCAGGCTGAACGTCGTGTGCAACTGGAAACTGGACAATTCCAGCACCCAGACCTGCGGCAGGCAATCCTGTTCGATCACTTCGCGCAACACGTCCAGCGCGGCCGGGCTGATGTTGCCGGCCACGCGCACGCTCTGGCCGGCGCGCTCGCACAGCAGGCCGGTCAAACTCGTGACGGTGGTCTTGCCGTTGGTGCCGGTGATGGCGATGACTTTCGGCGCATAAGCCCGTTCCTCCTTCAGCGCGGCCAGCGCCTGGGCGAACAGTTCGATCTCGCCCCAGACCGGGACATTCTTTTCGGCGGCGGCCGGCAGGATCGCGGCCAGTTCCCTGTCCGGCGCCAGGCCGGGACTGACTGCGAAGAAATCGATACCATCGACATAGGCGGCGTCGAACGGGCCGCCGAGGAATTCGGCGTCCGGCACGTCGGCGCGCAACGCGGCCAGGCGCTCGGGCGCATTCCTCGTGTCGGCCACGCGCACGCGCGCGCCGTTGCCGGCGAGCCAGCGCGCCATCGCCAGGCCGGATTCGCCCAGCCCCAATACCATCGCGATTTTGCCGTCGTAAATCATCAGCGCAGCTTCAAGGTGGACAGGCCGACCAGGACCAGCATCATCGTGACGATCCAGAAGCGCACGACGACCTGGGTTTCTTTCCAGCCCTTTTGTTCGAAATGGTGGTGCAAGGGCGCCATCAGGAAGACGCGGCGCCCCGTGCCATACCGTTTTTTCGTGTATTTGAACCAGCCGACCTGGATGATGACGGAGACGGTTTCGGCGACGAACACGCCGCCCATGATGAACAGCACGATTTCCTGGCGCACGATGACGGCCACGGTGCCCAGCGCGCCGCCCAGCGCCAGCGCGCCGACGTCGCCCATGAACACTTGGGCGGGATGCGTGTTATACCAGAGGAAGGCCAGCCCGGCGCCCGCCATCGCACCGCAGAAGATGATCAATTCGCCGGCGCCCGGGATGTGCGGGATGAACAGGTATTTCGAATACACGATGTGGCCCGTCAGGTAGGCGAACAGGCCGAGCGCGGAGCCGACCATCACGGTCGGCATGATGGCCAGTCCATCGAGACCGTCCGTGAAATTGACGGCATTGCTGGTGCCGACGATGACGCAATAGGTCAGCGCGATAAAACCCCAGACGCCGAGCGGATAGCTGATGGTCTTGAAGAAGGGGACGATCAAATCCGCCTTCGGCGGCAAGTCCATCGAAAAGCCGGATTGCACCCAGGCGAAGAACAGTTCGAACACCTTGGCCGGCGTCGGCGCGGAGACGGAAAACGCCAGGTACAGCGCGGCGCCGATGCCCACCAGCGATTGCCAGAAATATTTTTCGGCCGAGCGCATGCCTTCCGGGTCTTGCCGCACCACCTTGCGGTAATCGTCGACCCAGCCCACGGCGCCAAAGCCGATGGTTACCACCAGCACCGGCCAGATCAGGCGGTTCGACCAGTCGCACCACAGCAGGGTCGACACGCCGATCGAAATCAAGAGCAGCACGCCACCCATGGTCGGCGTGCCGTGTTTTTTCAGGTGCGTCTGCGGACCGTCGGTGCGCACGGCCTGGCCGTACTTCATCAGGGTCAGCTTGCGGATCACGGCCGGACCTGCGACCAGGCCGATGACGAGCGAAGTAATCGTGGCGAACACGGCACGCGCGGTGATGAAATTGATGACGCGTAAAGGACCAAAGTAGTCCTGGAACAATTGTGCGAGCCAAAGCAGCATGATTTAATGTGTTTCCTTGTTAGCTTGTTGCGGACCAATCAAATGCTGCACGACCCGTTCCATCTTCATGAAACGGGAGCCCTTGATTAATATGGTGGCATCCGGCGTCGCGGCCGCATCGAGTGCGGACAGCAGCGCGTCGAATTCTTCAAAATGGGAGACCCTGCCTTCGCTGCCGGCGCCGAGCATGTGGCGCGCCAGGTCCCCTGTCGCCAGCACGCGCTCGATGCCGCGGGCGGCGGCGTGGGCGGCGATCTCTTCGTGAAACTCGCGGCCCTGCGTGCCGACTTCTCCCATGTCGCCCAGCACCAGCACGCGCGGCGCGCCGGCCTGCGCCAGCACGTCGATCGCCGCGCGCACCGAATCGGGGTTGGCGTTATAGGTGTCGTCGATGACGACGGCGCCGTTGGCGGCGGCCTTCTTTTGCAGCCGCCCGCTGACCGGCGTAAAAGTGTCCAGGCCAAGCTTGATATGCTCGATGCCGACGCCGGCGGCATAGGCGCAGGCGCAGGCGGCCAGCGCATTGAGGACATTGTGTTCGCCGGCGGCCTGCAGGCCGACATAGAACTGCAGCACCTCGTCGCTGCCCGGCTGGCGCACGGTGATGAACATCTGGTTGCCGAAATCGCCGGCGCGGTGGGTGCACGACACGTCCGCTTCCTTGCTCAGTCCAAAACTGACGACGCGCCGCGAGCCGGCCAGTTCGCGCCAGATGGGAGTGAATTCGTCGTGCTGCGGGAAGACGGCGATGCCGTCCGGCGGCAATGCCGCCAGCACGGCGCCGTTCTCGCGCGCCACTGCTTCCACCGTGTGCATGAATTCCTGGTGCTCGCGCTGTGCATTGTTGACCAGCGCGACGGTCGGCTCGGCGATCGCGCTCAGGCGGCCGATCTCTCCCGGGTGGTTCATCCCCAGTTCGACCACGGCGGCGCTGTGCGCGGCGCCGAGCCGGAACAGCGTCAGCGGCACGCCGATTTCATTATTCAGGTTGCCGCGCGTGGCCAGCCGGCCTTCTTCGCCATAGGCGGCGGCGAGAATCGACGCGATCATTTCCTTGACCGTGGTCTTGCCGTTGCTGCCGGTGACGCCGATCACGGGCAGCGCGAACTGGCCGCGCCACCAGTTGGCGATGCGGCCCAGCGCGACCAGCGTATCCGGCACGACGATGGCCGGCAGCGTCCAGCCGTCCGGCAACTGTTCGACGACGACGGCGGCCACGCCCCTGGCCTCGACCTGAGATAAAAAATCGTGCGCATCGAACACCTCGCCGCGCAGCGCGACGAACAGGGAACCGGCCGGCGCGCTGCGGCTGTCGGTCGACACGCCCGTGAATTCTGTCGCCCGCGACAGCGCCTGGCCGGAATCCGTGCCTGGTGCATAAACGAGGGAAGCGCCGTCGATGGCGGACAGGACCTGCTCCAGTGTCGCGCGCATCAGTGCGGCCTCATCATCGTCAGGCGCGCCGACAGCGCCAGTTGGGCGTGATCGACGTCCGAGAAGGACAGTTTTTTGCCCTTGATTTCCTGGTACGGTTCATGGCCTTTGCCGGCCAACAGGATCACGTCCGGTTTCGCCGCGTGCTTGATCGCCGACAGGATCGCGGCGGCGCGGTCTTCCACCGTCTGCACCACCGACGCCGGGTGGGCGCGGTCCATGCCGGCCACGATCTGTTCGATGATGGAGTGCGGATCTTCGCTGCGCGGATTGTCGCTGGTGACGAGGACATGGTCGGCCGCCTGCGCGATGCGTCCCATCTGCGGACGCTTGCCCGGATCGCGGTCGCCGCCGCAGCCGAACACGCACCATAACTGGCCGCCGCGTTCCTGAGCCACCTTGCGCAAGGTCGTCAGGGTTTTTTCCAGCGCATCGGGCGTGTGCGCATAATCGATGACGACCATCGGCGCATCCTGGCCACCGACCTGCTGCATGCGTCCCGGCGCAGGCGTCAGCGCCTCGATCGCCTCGACCGCCGCGCGCAACGCGACGCCCTTGGCCAGCAGCGCGCCGAGTACAGCCAGCGCATTGCTGATATTGAAATTGCCGACCAGGCGCGTCTTGACCTGGGCCGCGCCCTGCGCGCACTCCAGGTGAAACTCGGTGCCGGCGCTGCGGGTACGCAACTGGCTCGCGCGCAGCATCGCCACGCCTTCGATATCGGGCACGCCCGCGTTGTCGGCCAGCGTGTAGCCGATGATGTTCACCTCTCCGGCGGCGGCGCGCGGTGCCAGGCGCGCGGCGAGGCGCTGCCCCATCGCGTCGTCCAGGTTCAACACCGCCGTTTTCAATCCCGGCCAGTCGAACAGTTTCGTCTTCGCCGCTTCATAGGCGGCCATGTCGCCATGGTGATCGAGGTGGTCGCGCGTCAAATTCGTCAGCAGCGCGACATCGAAATGCATGCCGTCGGTGCGGCCCAGGTCGAGCGCGATCGACGTCACCTCGATCGCCAGCGCGGTGGCGCCCTGCTCGCGCGTCTCCGCCAGCTTGCGCGCCAGCAGCACCGCGTCCGGCGTCGTGTAGCCGGTCACGTCGTAATCGACGCTGCCGCGCGCGCGGAACATGGCGACTCCCAGCGTGCCGACGACGGCGGTCGCTTCGCCCAGCCGGCTCAGCGCCTGGCCGAGCCAGACGGCGCACGAAGTCTTGCCATTGGTGCCGGTCACGCCGACGCTGAACATCCCCGCATCGGGCTGGTTGTAATATGCCTGCGCGATCGGACCGGATTGCCTTTTCAAATCAAGCACGGCCAAGTGCGGCACGGCGCCGGCGTCACCCTTGAAATCCCGCGCTTCATGGACGATGGCCGCGGCGCCCTGCGCCAGCGCGGCGGCGATATAGTCGCGCCCATCCTTGCCGTCGCCCGGGTAGGCAAAAAAGACGTCGCCAGCCTTGATGCGCCGCGAGTCGGAAGCCAGCTGCCCATCCGGCGCGGCCTGCTTGATCCAGTTGCTGATATCTGTTGGTGTCATGGTGCTCATTACATGGCCTCCGGGCCGTTTTCGGCGGGGACGACGATTTCGGTGACGGACGAATCCGGCGGCACGTTCATGGACCGCAGCGCGTTGGCGGCGACCGCGGCGAAAGTCGGCGCGGCGACCTGGCCGCCGTAGTGGCCGCCCTGGGTCGGTTCGTCGATCATGACGGCGATGATGAAGCGCGGCGCCGACAGCGGCACCACGCCGACGAAGGAACCGATGTATTTGCGCGGCATCGCGTAGCGGCCGTTTTCCACTTTATAGGCGGTGCCGGTCTTGCCGCCGACGCGGTAGCCGGCGATCTGCGCCTGCTTGGCCGTGCCGTGCTCGCCGGACACCACCAGTTCGAGCATCGCGCGCATGTCCTGCGCCGTCTTCGGCTTGATCACCTGCTGGCCGACCGGCATTTCCTTCACCTTCTGGAACGACAGCGGGATGATGTCGCCGTCGCGCGCGAACATCATGTAGGCGCGCGCCAGCTGGATCAGGGAGACGGAAATGCCGTTACCGTAGCTCATGGTCGCCTGCTCGATCGGGCGCCACGATTTATACGGGCGCACGCGGCCGGCCACGGCACCCGGGAAACCCCACTTCGGCTGCTGGCCGAAACCGACCTTGGTGAACATTTCCCACATTTCCTGCGGCGGCATGCTCAGCGCGATCTTCGACGTGCCGATGTTCGACGATTGCTCGATGATCTCGGCCACGCTGATCACGCCGTGCCCCTTGGTGTCGCTGATGGTGCGGTCGGCGATCGTGTACTTGCCGTTGCCGGTGTCGATATGCGTGGTCGGCTTGACGCGGTTGGTGTCGAGCGCCAGCGCCACCGTGACCGGCTTCAGCGTCGAGCCAGGCTCGAAGGTATCCGTCATCACGCGGTTGCGCAGTTGCGCGCCGGTCAGCGCGCGCCGGTTGTTCGGGTCGTAGCTCGGGTAGTTCGCCAGCGCCAGCACCTCGCCCGTATGCACGTCGAGCACGACGGCGCCGCCGGCCTTGGCCTTGAATTTCTCGACCGCCGCCTTGAGCTGGGTATAGGCGATGTACTGGATCTTGCTGTCGACCGACAAGGTCAGATCCTTGCCGTCGTGCGGTTCGTGGATCGAGCCGATATCTTCGACGATGTGGCCGAGCCGGTCCTTGATGACGCGCCGGCTGCCGGTGGCGCCTTGCAGCGTTTTCTGCTGCGCCAGTTCCATGCTTTCCTGGCCCAGGTCTTCGACGTTGGTGAAGCCGACCACGTGGGTCATGACTTCGCCCTGCGGATAAAAACGTTTATATTCCTTGCGCGCGTCGATGCCGTCGATATCGAGCTTGGCGATCTTGTCGGCGATGTCCATCTCGACTTGCCGCTTCAGGTAGACGAAGCTGCGGTCCGAATCGAGTTTCTTGCGCAATTCCGCCTCGCTCATCTCGAGCAGGCCGGCCAGCGCGGTGATCTTTTCGGGCGACGCCTGCAGCACATCGTCCGGGATCGCCCAGATTGCCTTCACCGGCACCGACGAGGCCAGCACCTGCCCGTTGCGGTCGGTGATCTTGCCGCGCGTGGCGGGCAATTCCAGCGTGCGCGCGTAGCGGATTTCACCCTGGCGTTGCAGGAACTGGGTCGACACGCCCTGCAACCATAAAGCGCGCCCGGCCAGCGCGGCGAACGCGAAGAACAGCACGAACAGCACCACGCGCGAACGCCAGACCGGCAGGCGCACCGCCAGCATCGGGCTTTTCGAGAAAGGCACACCCTTCGAGCGCGCCACGCGCGCGCCGCTGGCGCCGCCACCGCCGCGCATCATTGCTCACCTTCCGTCAGGTACTGGGTGCGGTTCGCCGTCAGCGGCGTCATGCTCAGGTCACGCCGCGCGATATCCTCGATGCGCGCGTGCTTGCCCAGCGTCGACTGGTCCAGCTGCAATTGCGCCCAATCGATGTCGAGCTGGCGCGCCGCAGCCTGCGCGCGTTCCAGGTCGATGAACAGGTGGCGCGCCTGGTACTGGGCGTTCACCAGCGACAGGCCACAGCCGACCAGCAGCGCCGCCAGCACCAGGTTGATCTTAAAAGCCATTACGCCCCCTCCGGGATCGGCAGGCGGCGCGCCACGCGCATCACCGCCGAGCGCGAACGCGGGTTGGCGTCGACCTCGGTGTCGGACGGCTTGATCTTGGCCAGCAGCTTCAATTCCGGCTGCGGCAGGTCGACCGCGCGGATCGGCAGGCGACGGTCCGGCTGCGGCACGTTCGCCTTCGACGCGAAGAAGCGCTTGACCATGCGGTCTTCCAGCGAATGGAAGCTGATGATGGCCAGGATGCCGCCCGGCGCGACGCATTCATAGGCCTGGCTCAGCCCTGCTTCGAGATCTTCAAGTTCCTGATTGATGTGAATCCGGATAGCCTGAAAAGTACGGGTGGCCGGGTCCTTGCCCTTTTCCCGAGTCTTGACCGCGCCTGCCACGATTGCGGCAAGCTGTCGTGTGCTTGAAATTGGCTCGACTGCCCGGCGAGCAACAATCGCCTTTGCAATCTGAAAAGCAAACCGTTCTTCCCCATAATCCCTGATCACCCTTTCCAAAGTCTGTTCGGTTTCCACGGCCAGCCACTGCGCCGCCGACTGGCCGCGCGTGGTATCCATGCGCATGTCGAGCGGGCCGTCGTTGCGGAAGCTGAAGCCGCGCGCGGCATCGTCGACCTGCGGCGACGAGATGCCGAGGTCGAGCAGGATGCCGTCGGCCTGGCCGATGCCGCGCTCGGCCAGCGCGGCCTTCATCGTCGCGAAGCTGTCGTGCACGATCTGGAAGCGCGCATCGTTGATCTGTTCGGCCGTGGCGATCGCCTGCGGGTCCTTGTCGAACGCGAGCAGGGTCGCGCCTTGTCCCAGGCGCGACAGGATCAGGCGGCTGTGGCCACCGCGTCCGAAGGTGCCGTCGATATAGATGCCGTCGGCGCGCGCGCCGACCAGGGCGAGCGCGTCGACCGCTTCGTCCAACAGCACCGTACGATGCTGAAATTCTGGCACCGCGAATGTTGTCATCAGGCGGTCCTAGAAAGAAAAATCGGAAAGCGTGTCGGGCATGCCGACCGCGATGGTTTGTTGCTCATTGTCGGCGCGCTTGGCCGGGTCCCAGATCTCGAAATGGGTCAGCATGCCCGACAGCACGACTTCGCGGCCCAGGCCGGCGGTGTCGCGCAATTCGGGCGAGATCAGGACGCGCCCGGCGGTGTCCATGTCGACGTCGCTGGCGTTGCCCAGCAAGATGCGCTGCCAGCCGCGCGCCGACATCGGCCAGGCGGCGATCTGGTTGCGCTTCGCTTCCCAGGTGGGACGCGGATACATCAGCAGGCAACCATCCGGGTGCTTGGTAAGCGTGAGGCGGCCTTCGCACTGGATAGCCAGTGCGTCGCGATGCTTGGCCGGAATGGACATCCTGCCCTTGGCATCGAGATTGATTGCGGACGCGCCTTGAAACACAAAATACCTTTAATGACCCGAGAATGGTTAGAACGGTTTGCACGGCGCGGAACCGTCAAAAAATCCCACAAAAACACACTTTTTCACACAGTTGACCACTTTAGTGGAAGCACCGAGGGTGGTCAAGCGCTTTCCAATTGGAAAAACGCCGATTTTATTAATGAAATTAAGGACTTAGCGCCGATCCTTGAAGCTGCTTCAAATAAAAATATATTGAGGAATTAGATACTTATAGCGCATTGTGAATGTGCTACCTCATCTGTGCCCCGCACCCGGCGTCGCCCCACTCTCATGCGCAAGCGCAAGATGTCAACTTAAAATAAAATCATTCAGTTGCCGAACGACAACAACCACGTCTCGAACTTGCAACATGCAAGCACCGCGCCGACGCCGCCGGCAGCGGCATCCTTGACGGGACATTGCGGGGCAAGGGCAGGCGCGGCGCGGCGCCGGGAGGAATCGCGGATTGTCGGCAACGGCCAGCCAACACCGCGCAACTTGCGGTTAAATCAGTGTAATTTGTCTAGACAGATTGCCGGACAAGATGACCTGGCGCGCGGCGCGGCCGCCATTATACGCACAAGCGCCGATTCAGGCAGGCGTGTCCCACGCCTTGGCGCGCTCGACCGCGCGGGCCCACTGCGCCAGCAGCGCGGCGCGGCGCTCGGCCGTCATGGCCGGCTCGAAACGGCGCTCGCATTGCCACTGGGCGGCGATTTCCTGCTGCGAATCCCAGAAGCCGACCGCCAATCCCGCCAGGTAGGCCGCGCCCAGCGCCGTGGTTTCCGTGATGCGGGGGCGCAGCACCGGCACGCCGAGCAGGTCGGCCTGGAATTGCATCAATAAATCGTTGCGCGCGGCGCCGCCGTCGGCGCGTACTTCGGTGACGGCAATGGCGCGGTGCGGCGCGGCGACATCCTTTTGCATCGCCATCAACAATTCCGCGCTCTGGAAGGCGATCGCCTCCAGCGCCGCGCGCGCGATGTGGCCGCCATTGCTACCCCGGCTCAAGCCCAGCAGCGCGCCGCGCGCATACGGATCCCAATGCGGCGCGCCGAGTCCCGTCAGCGCCGGCACCAGGAACACGCCGCCGCTGTCGGGCACGCTGGCCGCCAGCGCCTCGACATCGCCGGACTGCTTGATGAGACCGAGGCCGTCGCGCAACCACTGCACCGTCGCGCCGCCCATGAAGACGCTGCCTTCGAGCAGGTAATCGGTGCGCCCGTCGACGCGCCAGCCGACCGTCGACAGCAGGCGGTTGTGCGACACCGGCGCGTGGCGGCCCGCATGCATCAGCATGAAGCAGCCGGTGCCATAGGTATTTTTCACCATGCCGGGTTGCAGGCAAGCCTGGCCGAAAGTGGCGGCCTGCTGATCTCCGGCGATGCCCGCCACGGGGATCGCGCCGCCGAACAGCGACGCGCGCGTGGTGCCGATTTCCTCGCTCGACGACACGACCTGCGGCAATAGCTGCTCCGGGATGTCGAACAGGCTCAATAAATCCGCGTCCCAGCGCATCAGGTGGATATTGAACAGCATGGTGCGGGCCGCGTTGCTGACGTCGGTGACGTGCACGCCGCACAATTTATAGGCCAGCCAGGAATCGATGGTGCCGAACGCCAGCGCGCCGTGTCTCGCCCGTTCGCGCGCGCCCGGCACGTGATCGAGCAGCCATTTCAGCTTGGTGGCGGAAAAATAAGCGTCCAGTTCGAGACCGGTGCACTCGGTGACCCGTTTCGCCTTGCCGGCCGCGCGCAACTGGTCGCAGGTGGCGGCCGTGCGCCGGTCTTGCCAGACGATGGCCGGCGCGATCGGTTCTCCGCTCTTGCGGTCCCAGACGACGGTGGTTTCGCGCTGGTTGGCGATGCCGATCGCGCGCACCTGGTGGCTGTCGACGTGATTGTCGTGCAACACCTTGCGCGCCACGGTCAGCTGGCTGTTCCAGATTTCATTGGGATCGTGTTCGACCCAGCCGGGTTGAGGAAAATGCTGGGGAAATTCCTGCGCCGCGCTGCCGCAAATCTGACCGGCATGGTCGAACAGCATCGCGCGCGAACTGGTGGTGCCCTGATCGAGGGCCAGGATGTATTGTTTCATCGGCGAGTCCCCAGGCATGGCCATGCGGCGGCGGCGAAAAACAGAAAACTAGTTGAAGCAAGCCGGTAGGCCGGATTTTGTTACGGCGCTCGCCCTTGCGGATCCGCGCTATGACAGCCATTCCTCTAGGCGCCGGATTACTCCGGCGCTCAAGCTTTCTACCCGCACGCTCCGCGAGCAGCATCATCGCGTGCCTATTTGAAATTGCACCAGGTGGAGGTTACCGCGTTTCACCGTAACTAAATACGCTCGTCTCTGTGGCCCTATTCCTCGCCTTATACCTTCCCGGCATACAAGTACGCCGCTCCAGCTTTCAGCGGACGGCCGTTAACCGTCACCCCGCTCTATGGAGTCCGGACCTTCCTCCCGCCAGCGCATTGCTGCGCCAGCCAGCGACTGTCTGGCTTGCTTCAGCGCATATTGTACCCCGCCCCGCCAGCGTCCGGCAAAAAAGCGTGCCCGAAGCGGCGCCAGCCATGATTTGGGGTCAGACCCCAAAGCGGCGCCAGCCATAATGCGAAGTCCGCCTTTAAGCGGCGCCAGCCATCGTTTGGGGTCTGACCCCGAAGCGGCGCCGGCCGTCGAATTTGAAATTTGGTGTCGCCATTTCAAAAGCCGCGGCGGGCCGGCGCGCTTTAGAATGCTGCATCCTCCGCTCATATAGGCAGACACCATGACGCATCCTTCCCGTTCCGGTGGCCAGATTCTGGTCGACGCGCTGACCATCCACGGTGTCGACACCGCCTTCGGCGTGCCCGGCGAAAGTTATCTTGACGTGCTCGACGCACTGCACGATTCCGGCATCCGTTTTATCGTCAACCGCCAGGAAGGCGGCGCGGCGTTCATGGCCGAAGCCTATGGCAAGATGACCGGCCAGCCCGGCATCTGCTTCGTCACGCGCGGCCCCGGCGCGACCAACGCGTCGATCGGCGTGCACACGGCGTTCCAGGATTCAACGCCGATGATCCTGTTCATCGGCCAGGTCGGCGGCGATTTTATCGACCGCGAAGCGTTCCAGGAAATCGATTACCGCCGCATGTACGGGCAGATGGCGAAATGGGTCGCGCAGATCGACCGCGCCGACCGCATTCCGGAATACCTGGCGCGCGCCTTCCAGGTCGCCACCAGCGGCCGCCCCGGCCCGGTGGTGCTGGCCTTGCCGGAAGATATGCTGACGACGAGAGCGAGCGTGGCCAACACCGGCCGCTACCGCCCGGTGCAGGCCGCGCCGGCGGCGCCGCAAATCGCGCAATTGCGCCAGATGCTGAGCGAAGCGCGGCGCCCGCTGCTGCTGCTCGGTGGCGGCGGCTGGAATAAACAGGCCTGCGCCGATATCGCGCGCTTCGCCGAGGCGAATGCGCTGCCGGTGGCCTGCGCCTTCCGCTTCCAGGATTTGATGGATAACGCGCACCCGCACTATATCGGCGACGTCGGCATCGGCATCAACCCGAAACTGGCCGCGCGCGTGCAGAACGCCGATGTGATCATTGCGCTCGGACCGCGCCTGGGCGAGATGACCACCGGCGGTTACTCTCTGCTGGCGGCGCCGGTACCGCGCCAGCGCCTCATCCACATCCACGCCGGCGCCGAGGAACTGGGCAGCGTGTACCAGGCCGAACTGATGATCAACAGCGGCATGCCGCAGGCGGCGGCGATGCTGGCCGCGATGGACGCGGTGGAACACGCGCCCTGGCGCGACACCGTGGCCGAAGGCAAGGCCGAACTGTCGGCGTACCAGCAGCGCCCACCCATCTTTTCGGATGGCACGGCGCCGCTCGACCTGTGGCAAGTCGTGCAGGATATCGGTGCGCTGACGCCGCCCGACACCATCATCACCAACGGCGCCGGCAATTACGCGACCTGGGCGCACCGCTTTTATCGCTACGGCGGCATGCGCACGCAACTGGCGCCGACCAGCGGCGCGATGGGTTACAGCGTGCCGTCCGGCGTGGCGGCAAAAATCATCGCGCCCGGGCGCACCGTGATCACCTTCGCCGGCGACGGGGAATACATGATGAATGGCCAGGAACTGGCGACGGCGGTGCAATACGGCGCCGGCGTCGTCATCATCGTTTTCAATAACGAGATGTTCGGCACGATCCGCATGCACCAGGAAAAAAATTACCCGGGCCGCGTTTCGGGCACGCAATTGCACAATCCGGATTTCGCGGCGCTGGCGCAAGCCTATGGCGCGCACGGCGAAGTGGTGACGACGACCGCGCAATTCGCGCCGGCACTGCAGCGCGCACTCGCGCATGCGAACAATCAACAATTGCCGGCGCTGATAGAGTTGCGCTACGACGGCAACCTGATCACGCCGGGCGCCACGCTCGAGACGATCCGCCGCCAGGCGCAGCAGGCCAGGGTCTAGGACACGATCAGGCCGACGGGACCGGGTCCGGCGCTGCCTGCCTGACCGGCGCTTCGTGCGGCATCGGCGGCAGCGCGGCCGGCGACGGCGCGACCTTGGCCGCCGGGCAAGGCTTGCACGGGCCGGCAGCGCGGCTGAAATCGCGCACCTTTTTCAAGATCACCGGCATATCGTGGCTACCGCAACGCTCGCCGTCGAGCACGAGCGTCTCGGCGCCATCGCTGAACTTGCCGCTGATGGTGCGCTCTTCTTCGTCGTGCAGTTGCACCGTAAATACCAGCATGCGCCCGCGCGGATCGATGTTGACGTCGCTCGCCACCACCGGCCAGCTCAAGCCGCCGGCGGTGTATTCATAATAAACGGTGTCGACTTCGGCAAAGCGTTGCACGCTGATGCGCTGGCCGCCGAATTCTCCGCTATCCGGGTGCACGCACAGGTCGGAATATACGGCCAGGCCATGGCGCGGCAAGCCCGTCTCCGTGGATTTTTGCTGCGCTTTCGATGCGGCGGCCAGTGTTGGCGCGGCCAGCGCGGCGCATGCTGCGAGCAGCGTCAGGGAGGCGATCTGGTGGGCGGTTTTCATCGCGCCATTTTAACATTCGAAAAAAAACGGCTGCCCGAAGGCAGCCGTTCTTGTGTTCGCGTTCCCTTGTCGGGAATTAGAACGAGTGTTTCACGCCCAAGTTGAACGCTTTGTCGCCCGTACCGGCTTCGGCATTGTTGCCGACCGTGTAGCTGGCGCCGCGCTTGTTCTTGATCTTGGCGTAAGCGACGTAGGTGCTGGTACGCTTCGACAGCGCGTAGGAGTAACCAAAGCCCCACTGGTCGGCATCGCGGTTGGCGATGTTTTTGTCATCCTTGCGGATGTACGAAGCCATCAGGGTGCCAGCGGCGCCGATTGGCGCGGTGGCGCCAACCAGCCACGTGCGGCTGTCGGTCGAACCAGGCACGGCTACCGCGGTGTAGGCGGCGGCGTTAGGCAGCGGCGACGAGTTCACACCCTTGTCGATGGCGTAAGCGACGTAAGGCTTGACGACCTGGAAGTCGTAGTTCACGGCTGCCAGGGTGTTGTGCTCGCTGTCGCCGACGGCGGCGGTCGCGTTGCGGTTGTTGTAAGCCACGCGCGCGTTCAGCGGGCCGTTGCCGTACGACAGGGCGGCGCCGAATTGACGACCGTTCGACGATGGGGTCTGCTCGCCCAGCGCGTATTGCAGTTCAGCGCCGAAACCGCTGAAGGCCGGGGTCTTGTAGTTCACGGCATTGCTGGTGCGGGTGGTGTTGCCCACGGTGCTGGCAGTCGAAGCCGAGGTGAACAGGTTTTTCGCGGAACCAGCCAGGCCAGCGCCGAACGGGTCAGCCACTTGCGACAGCGTGTTGTAGATCGGGGTGTACTGACGACCCAGGGTCAGTGCGCCGGCGCTTTTCGATGCCAGGCCGACGTAGGATTGACGCTGGAACAGGCCGGCGCCATCGCCCACGCCGGTGTCGGCTGCGAAGCCCGATTCCAGAACGAAGACAGCGGACAGACCGCCACCGAGGTCTTCGGTGCCGCGGAAGCCCAGGCGCGAGGTGCTGGCGACGCCGCTGCTG
Source organism: Pseudomonadota bacterium (assembly GCA_040389645.1). Classification (GTDB taxonomy): domain Bacteria; phylum Pseudomonadota; class Gammaproteobacteria; order Burkholderiales; family Burkholderiaceae_D; genus Rugamonas. The sequence continues at coordinate 155,611 of JAZJZT010000005.1, forward strand.
ATTTTGGTGACGCTGCCGGCTTTGCCGCCGCGTTCGTTGACCACGCCGGCATCAACGATACCGTAGATGGTGACGTTCGATTGCGCGAAAGCGACGTTGCTCAGTGCACCCAGAACTGCGATGGAGATCAGAGTTTTTTTCATTCGAGTTTCCTTCAGTTTATGTTGCATAAAAGGTAAAGCTAAACTACGGCTAAATTCGGTGCTGGTCAGCGCCCCGTGTTCGGACGCTCCTTATGCGTGAGGGCAAACTCCCCGATTGCCACGGTGCTGTTTCGGATAGGAAACGCTTCACTTTTTGGCGGCCGATTTAATCGATGCCGGCTTCATCGCGGAGCGCTAGGCCCCGGAGGCGGCACTATACTGTCCGTTTGCCATTCCATCAAGTGTAAACAATTCACCAGTGTGGGCCCTGCCGCGGCCCCTGCAGCCGATCCGGCGTGGCCAGTTTTCCCACAACATGTCAAAACAAGCAACATTTTATCGCATTGCAATATCCGCGCGCGCCACAGCCGTAATTCACTCCCAAAATGTTTCTTCCTTTGCAAGAAATATCGTTCGACCCATATGGACTGAACAGCAATTTGAAGCAAACAGCATCATTTATACCGCAATATCGGTTTTAAGGTGCGAACGCAATTGTAATAAGCATCATTAGGAACAGAATATTCGCCGGGCTGATCGGGGCTCCATGTCACAATTCGCCTTGCTGCGACGCAGCAGGAGACGCCTTTTAGCGGCCGCGCCGGCCCGCCGCCAAAGTGTGGCAAAGCCGCCACACTTTAGTCACAATCGGACTGCAAAAAAAGCGCGCGCGCACCCTTGACCCGGCGTCAGCCTGGCATATCGTTTACGTATCTGCCCGGTCGCGCGGGTCGCCACATTCCCTGCACGCAGGAAATTCCCGCCGCTGCAACAAATAAAGCCAACAATTTTGATGTCGCGCCGAGTTTTCTTGTCCACGACAAATCAATGACATCTTGCCTATTTGCGGAAATATTTATTGATGTTTCCGCTGTGTCGTGGACAAGGTCTGTCATAGGGAGTTTTCAGCGGGAATGGCACCATTAGGCACCCCACTTTCCCTCCCGAAACGAATGTAGAATGCAGGTCGCGTTACCGGGGAAATCCCATGAGCACGAAGCCGCGACTACCCCGAATCCGTAGCCGTTACCGCAAAAATGAACACTGAGGCCCCATCTTTGACTGTCCCCAGTACGATCAGCGACGTAGAGCGCGATACCGGCGTTGCCAAGGAAACCCTGCGCGTCTGGGAACGACGCTACGACTTCCCCCAACCGTTGCGCGACCCGTACGGCGAACGCGTCTACCCGACCGAGCAGGTGGTGAAACTGCGCCTGGTCAAGCGCCTGATCGACCTCGGTTTCCGTCCCGGCAAGGTGATCCAGTTCAGCCCCGAGCAATTGCAGGCGCTGGCGGAAAAGGCGGCCGACGACAACAAGCAACGCGGCCGCACCCAGCACCCTGAAATGCAGATCTACCTCGAGCTGTGCAAGACGCACCAGATGGATGCGCTGCGCCGCAAGCTGTCGCAGGCGCTGCTGGTGATGGGCTTGAAAAGTTTCGTCATCGATCTCGTCACGCCACTGACCACGCTGGTCGGCGAAGCCTGGGCCAGCGGGCGCTTCGCCGTGTTCGAGGAACATCTATTTGCCGAATCGCTGCAGATGGTGATGCGCAGCGCGATCTTTTCCGTGCCGCAGGCGAACTCGAACCATAACGGCGCGCCGCGTCCGCGCATCCTGTTGACCACGCTGCCGCAAGAGCGCCACGGCCTGGGCCTGCTGATGACGGAAGCGCTGTGCGCGGCCGAGGGCGCGCACGCGATTTCGCTCGGCATCCAGACGCCGGTGCCGGACATCGCCGACGCCGCGCGCAGCCTGGGCGCCGACATCGTCGCGCTGTCGCTGTCGGCATCGATGAATCCGCGCCAGGCGCTCGACGGCTTGAAGGAATTGAGGACGCGCCTGCCGGAATCGGTGGAAATCTGGACCGGTGGCAATTGCACGGTCTTGCGCAAGCGCCCGCCCGCCTTCGTGCGGGTATACCAGCTATCCGAGATCGGCGCCGCCATCGGCGACTGGAGAACGCGGCTGCGCAACCAGGTGTTGCCGGCGGCATAATAAACCTTGTCGTTCGCGTAACGCCGGGACGGGTCGCGCGCGCGCTCTGGTAAAATACGGCTTGACTCCCCTGTCCGGCCTGGCCGGGCATCCGCTTGAAGCCCTTATCCAACACCCATGTTCAGTTTCTTCAAGAAAAAACCCGTCCTCCCCGACACTGCGCCGGCCGCCCCCGAGGCGCCCGCCGCCATCGTTCCCCAGGCCGAGCCTGCCACACAGGCGCTTGTCGCCGAACAGGAAAAACCGTCGTGGATGACGCGCCTGAAGGCCGGCCTGTCAAAAACGTCCGCCAACCTGTCGCTGCTGTTCGTCGGCGCCAAGATCGACGACGATCTGTACGAAGAACTGGAAGGTGCGCTGCTGATGTCCGACGCCGGCATCGACGCGACCCAGTACCTGCTCGACGCGCTCAGGCGCAAGGTCAAGGAAGACAAGTTACTGAGTCCGCTGCAGGTGAAGGCGGCGCTGAAAACGCTGATGATCGACTTGCTGCAACCGCTGCAAAAGCCGTTCGAGCTGGGCCGCCATAAACCCTTGGTGATGATGATTTCCGGCGTCAACGGCGCCGGCAAGACCACCACCATCGGTAAGCTGGCCAAGCACATGCAGACGCACCACCAATCCGTGCTGCTGGCCGCCGGCGACACCTTCCGCGCCGCCGCGCGCGAACAGTTGATGGTCTGGGGACAGCGCAACAATGTGACGGTCATTTCTCAGGAATCGGGCGACCCGGCCGCCGTCTCGTACGACGCGGTGCAGTCGGCCAAGGCGAAAGGGATCGATGTCGTCATGATCGACACGGCCGGCCGCCTGCCGACGCAATTGCACTTGATGGAAGAATTGAAAAAGGTCAAACGGGTGATCGGCAAGGGGATGGATGGCGCGCCGCATGAAACGCTGCTCGTCATCGACGGCAATACCGGGCAAAACGCGCTGGCGCAAGTGAAAGCGTTCGACGATGCGCTGCAATTGACGGGCCTGATCATCACCAAGCTCGACGGCACGGCCAAGGGCGGCGTCATCGCCGCCATCGCGCGCGTGCGCCCGGTGCCGGTGTACTTTATCGGCATCGGCGAGCGCATCGAGGATTTGCAGCCCTTCAATGCCACCGAATTCGTCGAAGCCCTGCTCGGCTAAGCCATGATCGAATTCCAGCACGTGACCAAGCAGTATGCGCCGGACGCGATCGCGCTGCGCGACCTCAATTTTACTGTCGGCAAAGGGGAACTGGTATTCCTGGCCGGGCCGTCCGGCGCCGGCAAGTCGACGCTGCTGAAAATGATCGCCGCGATGGAGCGCCCCAGTTCCGGCCGCGTGATCGTCAACGGCCAGGATATCGGCAAGATCAAGCCGGCCAGCGTGCCCTTCCTGCGCCGCAACCTGGGCCTGATCTTCCAGGAGCAACGCCTGCTCAACGACCGCACCATTCTCGCGAACGTGATGATGCCGCTGATGGTCTGCGGCGCATCGCGCGCGCAGGCCGAACAGCGCGCCCGCGCCGCGCTCGACAAGGTCGGCTTGCTGGAACGGGCGGATTCTCAACCGCTGGCGCTGTCCGGCGGCGAGCAGCAGCGCGTGTCGATCGCGCGCGCGATCGTCAACCGGCCGCAGATCATCCTGGCCGACGAACCGACCGCCAACCTCGACCGCGCCAGCGCCGACAGGGTCATCGATGCCTTGAAGGCGTTTCACTCGGTCGGCGTGACGTGCCTGATCTCGACCCACGATGAACAGGTGCTCGACGCCGCCGCGCGCGTGATCCATCTAAAACTCGGACAACTGGAAGACGCGGGAGTGACGCCATGAGCGGCTGGCTGCGGCAACACGGTTTCGCGCTGGCCGCCGCGCTGGCGCAATTGCGCAAGGCGCCCGGCAGTTTCCTGTTCAACATCCTGGTGGTGGCGATCGCGTTGACGCTGCCGTTTACGGGCTTGACGCTGCTCGACAATGTGCGCCCGCTGTCGGAACAGATGTCGGTCGATCCGGAATTGAGCCTGTTCGTCAAACAGGAGGTGCCGCGCGAGCAGGCCGCCGCGCTGGCGACGACGCTGCGGGAACTGGCGAAGGACGCAAAAATCGTGTTCGTCCCGCGCGAAAAGGCGCTCGACAATTTGAAAGATAAAAGCGGCTTGAGCGATGTGCTGGCGACCTTGGGCGAGAATCCGCTGCCGGACAGTTATATCGTCAAACTGGACGCCTTCCGCAGCGCCGCGGCCGGCGTCGACGTCGACCAGCTGGCCGAACGGATGCGCGCGCTGCCTGGCGTCGATACGGTGCAGATCGATTCGGCCTGGGTCAAGCGCCTGGCCGCGCTGATCGGCATCCTGCGCCTGGCGCTGCTGCTGCTGGCCGCGACGCTCGGCACCGTGGTGATCGCCGTGATTTTCAACACGGTGCGCCTGCAAGTGCTGACGCAGCGCGAGGAAATCCTCGTCTGCAAGCTGATCGGTGCGACTGACACTTATATCCACCGCCCGTTTTATTACAGCGGCGCGCTGCTCGGCCTGTGCGCCGGCGGCGTGGCGCTGGGCGCGGTGGCGCTGGCGCTGCGCCCGCTGAATACGGCGATCGCCGAATTCGCCCGCCTGTACGCATCCGAATACCAGCTGGCGCCGCTCGCGCCGCTGCCGATGGCCGGCTTGCTGGCGCTGTCGGCCGGCCTGGGTTTGGTCGGCGCCGTCCTGTCGGTGCAGCGCCACCTGGCGCGCCTGAACTGATTCTTCTCTCCTGGCCCGGCGTGCCGCCGGGCCGACCAAGGCTGGACGTGCGTTCTCGCACAGAATGCGCGTGTCTCCTCCCCTATCCTGTCCCCATTGATCTCGATCAATGCGTTTAACAAAAGCCATCGAATAGAATTCGACGATAGCCATAACACTATCAAGGTCATCAATCCTGGCGATTGGCACTCGCTTCGGGAGAGTGCTAATATAACGCATCCGATGTGAAAATCATTCGTTTGAGCAAGATTAAGGATGATTTAAGGCACATCCAGCAAGATGCAACAATCCGTAACGGTCTGTGTCCAGAGCACTACTTGCATGGCACATTAGCAAAAAGAAATACCTTCGAGCGAGGAAAGAAAATGACTACGATGACCGCACCTGCCGCATTGATACCCGCCAGTAAAAATGCCCTGGGGCTCGGCTTCACGGGCAACCTGGGCAACCTGGACGCTTATATTTCCGCGGTCAACCGCCTGCCCATGCTCACGCATGATGAGGAAGTCAAGCTCGGCCGCAACTTGAAGGAAAACAATGACCTGGGCGCCGCGCAGGAACTGGTGTTATCGCACCTGCGCCTGGTGGTGTCGATCGCGCGCGGCTACCTCGGTTACGGCTTGCCGCATGCCGACCTGATCCAGGAAGGCAATATCGGCCTGATGAAAGCCGTCAAGCGTTTCGATCCGGACCAGGGCGTGCGCCTGGTATCGTACGCGATGCACTGGATCAAGGCCGAGATGCATGAATACATCTTGAAAAACTGGCGCCTGGTCAAAGTTGCGACGACCAAGGCGCAGCGCAAGCTGTTCTTCAACCTGCGCAGCCACAAGCAGGGCCTCGATGCGATGACGCCGGCCCAGATCGACCAACTGGCCAAGCTGCTCGACGTCAAGCGCGAAGAAGTGATCGAAATGGAAACGCGCCTGAGCGGGCGCGACATCGCGCTGGAAGCGCCGACCGACGACGAGGATGACAAATTCTCGCCGATCGCCTACCTGTCGTCCGACCTGAGCGAGCCGACCAAGGTGCTGGAAGCTGAACAAGTCACGCGCCTGCACTCGGAAGGACTGGAAACGGCGCTGGGTAAACTCGATGCGCGTTCGCGCCGCATCGTCGAAGCGCGCTGGCTGGCCAACGACGACGGTTCCGGCGCCACGCTGCACACGCTGGCCGACGAATTCGGCGTCTCGGCCGAGCGCATCCGCCAGATCGAATCGGCCGCGCTGAAAAAAATGAAGGGCGCGCTGGCCGCTTACATGTAAGCGTGCCGCCGACTCTCTAAAAAAAAGCGCCCGGATGGGCGCTTTTTTCATTGCGGCGTCAACTTACGCCGCCAGGCCCTTGGCCAGCAGTTCGGCCACCACCTGGTTTATTTCCTCGCCGCGCGTCTTCGCCAGTTCCTGTACCTGCTGCACCAGGTCGCCATTGAGCTTGACCGCGAACGGCACCAGGCCCAGCGCCTGGTCGCGCTTGCGCTGTTCGCGCCGGTCCACCACTTCGACCGCCTTGCCAAAAGCGGCCGCGCCCGGGGCCGCCATCTTGCCCATCAGCTTCTTGGCATCGCTCTTCGCCATTCCGGTTTTTTTCATGATCGACTTTCTTATTCTATAAAAGCGGCATTCTACGCGATCGGCTGACGGCACCGCGTTCGTGCGCCGCGCTGGTGGCATAATTGTTATTCTCTCCTTCCTTGTTATGCTGAAAGGACAATCATGAGAAAGCTCTTCCTGTTGCTGGCAGGCCTGGGCGCGCTCAGCGCGTGCGGCGTCAGCCAGAGCAGTGGTGGTAACGGACCGGCGCCACGCACCAGCGCGCTGTACACGCTGGCGCCGGGCCAGACGGTGAATCTGACGCCGACGTCCAGCTTGAAGCTCGAACGCGTCAACGACAGCCGCTGCAAGCCCGGCACCGTCTGCGTCTGGAAAGGATATATCAGCTACAGTTTTATACTGACCAGCAATGGCGCACCAGCCAGCTTCGTGCTGGCCGAGGATATGCCCGGTGGCAGCAACACGGTCACGCAGCAAGGCTTGCGCTTCACGCTCGACAGTGCGGCAGCGGCCGAACCGCCTGCGCCGCACGGACCGGCGCCGACCTACCGGGTCAGCTTGCGGGTGGAAATCCTCACCAGTTAAACCAGCGTCCACGACATCGCCCCTGCTCTCCCTGCTCCTCCCCCCATCCTGAGCTGCCTGGCCCGCGTGCCGGCAGCCGCAGCGCGCCGCTGCAGTCCCCCTGGGGTCAGGCCTGCGTTGTTGCGTTGTTGCGCCCTGCCGCTCAAATGCCCCCTCGACAACACAACAAGTCAGGCCTGACCCCAATAGCAGGACACCAGCACGGGCTTGAGTTGTTTCATCAAAACAAGCAAACAACGCAACAAGTCAAGCCTGACCCCACCGCTGGGGTCAGGCTTGACTTGTTGCGTTGTTGTTACTGTGGCTGTGGCTCAGGCGTGGCGCTGGCGGCTGTCGGTGGGGGCTTGGACGCGGTCGTGCAGGCCGTAGTCGCGCTCGACCGTGGCGATGCGCAGCCGGTAATCTTCAAAAATGCCGGCGCGCCCGGCCGACTGGGCGGCGCGGTGCGCTTCGAGCTGGCGCCATTGCGCGACCGCCGCTTCGTCGCGGAAGAAGGAAAGGGACAGCAATTTGCCGGGCTGACTCAGGCTCTGGAAGCGTTCGATCGAAATGAAACCGTCGACCTGCTCGAGCAAGGGCCGCAGCGCGGCGGCGATGTCGAGGTATTCCTGTTTCAGGTCGGGATGCGGCCAGACTTCAAAAATGACGGCAATCATCAATTCTCCTCGGTGGCGATGAATTCGGGAATGCGGGCGTTGACGGAGGGACGGTAGCGCCACGTCATGCGCTGCGGCATCCCGGTTTGCAACAACACGTCGATCGCGGCTGCGGCGATGTTTTGCGACAGCGCCTGACCGGGACAGGCATGCCGGCCTTGCCCGTAACCGTACAGGTGCTCGCCGGCGGCGGGATCGCGGCCGGCGGCGGCCAGCACGACCAGGATAGCCTGCCCCGCTTCGAGATGCACGCCGCAGATGTCGGCCGCTCGCGCGACAAAACGGCGCGTGTTCTGTACCGGAGGATCGTCGCGGCCGACACGGCGCACCAGCGCGGCGATGTGCTCCGGCGTGCGCTCCTGGGCCGGCATGTCGTCCGGCCGGCATAGCAGCGCGACGATGCCATTGCCGATCAATCCCGCCGTCGCTTCATAGGTCTGCGACAGCAATCCGACCAGGTTGGCCAGGATCGCCTGCGCATTGTCCCATCCGGCCGCCCGCGCCTCGGCGATCACGTGATCGAGCAGGCTGCCGGGCGGCGCCGGCGCGGCTTGCAGCAGCGCCGTAAAACTGGCCAATAAAGCCTGCGCCGCTTCATGCGCCTGCGCGATCTGCGCGGCGCTGCTGAGCGGCGACAGGCAGGCGACGAAGCGCACCATCCACGCCGCCAGCGGCGCCAACTGACTATCGGGGAAGCCGAGCAGGCTGGCGACCGTCGATACAGGCACGTCGAACATCCAGGCCGACAGTTCCCGCGCCTGACGCAGGTCGCGTGACGCGGCCAGCATGCCGGCCACCGCCAACGCGCGCGTGCGCACCGTATCGGCATCCATTGTCGCCAGTGCGCGCTGCAATACGAGCTTGGGCACGGCGTGGCGCTCTCCATCGTTCATGCGCACCAGCGCGCCGAAGACGAGGCTCGCGCTGCCGCCGGCGAGCGCCGCCGGCACCGGTTCGTCCGGCGGGCGCACGCGGCAATCCGGATGATTCAATACTTCGGCCACGGCGGCGGCGCCGGCGGCCACCCACAGGCGCAATTCCGCGTCGTACGCCAAGCCGGGCTGCGCCGCCAGTGCCGCGTAATACGGATAAGGGTTGTCGTGCGTGACGGCGGATATTGCGTGCATCGTGCTCTCCTATGCATGGATCGATGGCTGCAGTATGCTCGCTGGACGACCAATACAATTCGCCCGGGACCGAATCATGGATGCACACAATGCCGACAATTACCTGGCGCGCATCGCCGGCGCCATCGCCGAGCCGGCCCGCGCGCGCATGCTGTGCTGCCTGCTCGACGGCCACGCGCGCACCAGCACGGAATTGTCGGTGGTGGCCGGGGTCAGTCCATCGACCGCCAGCGCGCACTTGACCCGGCTGAAGGAGGAACGCCTGGTGCAACTGCTGGCGCAGGGCAAGCACCGTTACTATCAACTGGCCGGCGCCGACGTCGCCGCCGCGCTGGAAGCGTTATTGGTGGTGGCCGGCCTGCCGCGTCCCGCGTTCAAGCCGAACACGCCGGACCGCCTGCGCAACGCGCGCACCTGCTACGACCACATGGCCGGCTCCGTCGCGGTCGCGCTACACGACCATATCGCCGCGCAGGGCTGGCTGGCGCCCGGAAGCGCCACCACTGGCGGCAACGATTACGCGCTGACGCAGGCCGGCGAGCAAGGTTTTACGCGGCTGGGGATGGATGTGAATGCGCTGCGCAAATTGCGGCGCCGCTTCGCCTGCCCCTGCCTGGACTGGAGCGAACGCAAGCCGCATATCGGCGGCGCGCTCGGCGCGGCGCTGCTGCAACTGGCCTTGCAGCGCGGCTGGGCGGCGCAAGACCTGGACAGCCGCGCGCTCGCCATCGCGCCACAGGGACGCCAGCGCATGCTGGCCGCCTTCGGCCTAAGCACGCTTTAAGAATCGCATCGGATGATGAGTTTAATCACCAAACGACGGGATGAATAAAATGAAAAACTGGATACGGGCCAACAAGGGTTTCGTCATGTTCCTGATGCTGTTCGGGATCTTCCGCACCGCCGTCGCCGACTGGAATCCGATTCCGTCCGGCTCGATGCATCCGAACCTGCTCGAAGGCGATGTCGTCTTCGTCAACCGCCTGGCGTTCGACCTGAAAGTGCCGCTGACCGATATCGTCGTCGCGCACCTGGGCGAACCGCAACGCGGCGACGTCGTCACTTTTACTTCCCCGCTGGACGGCACGCGCCTGATCAAGCGCATCATCGCGCTGCCCGGAGATACCATCGAAATGCGCCAGGACCAGTTGATCATCAACGGGCAAGCGGCCGCCTACACCACGCTCGGCAACGCCATCGAGCCGATCGAACACGTCGGCGCGCTGCAATCGCTGCAACTGAATGAGCAGGCCGGCGACAGCGCGCACCGCATCCAGCTGCTGCCGCAAGTGCAGAACACGCGGCGCGACTTCGCCCCGCTGGTCGTGCCGGCCGACCGTTACCTGATGCTGGGCGATAACCGCAACAACAGCTTCGATTCGCGCTACATCGGCCTGGTGCCGCGCAAGCTGCTGATCGGCCGCGCAGAGCGCATCCTGGCGTCGGCCGACATCCAGGGCAACTGGATGCCGCGCACCGAGCGCTTCGGCATGAGCCTGGCCGAGCAGCGCCAGCGATAGCGCCGTGCGCCACCCCGATGTTATGATTCATGCAAACTTGCATTCATTCCGGGGCGGCGATGATCGAATTCCAGGGACTGGCCAAATCCTACGGCGGCTTCGATGCCGTCAAGCCGCTGACCTTGCGGGTCCAACGCGGCGAGATGTTCGGCTTTCTCGGCCCGAACGGCGCCGGCAAGACGACGACCATCCGCATGCTGATGGGCATCCTGGTGCCCAGCGCCGGGCGCGTGCTGGTCGACGGCCTCGATTGCCATGGCGATGCGGCCGAGGTCAAGCGCCACGTCGGCTACCTGCCCGACACGCCGATCTTTTACGATTACCTGCGCGGGCGCGAAATCCTGCAATTCGTCGCCGAGATGCATGGTTATTCGCGCTCCGAAGCTGCCGGGCGCGCGCACCGGCTGTTGCGCGAACTGGCGCTGGAAGACGTCAGCGAGGAATTCGCCGTCAATTACTCGCTGGGCATGAAAAAGAAACTGGGGCTGGCCTGTGCACTGGTGCATGAACCGCAGGTGCTGATCCTCGACGAACCAATTAATGGCCTCGATCCACGCGCCGCGCGCGACGTGCAGGACCGCCTGTCGGCCGCCGCCGCGCAGGGCACGACGATTTTCATGTCGACCCACCTGCTCGACATGGCCGAGCGCATGTGCGACCGGGTCGGCATCATCCACCACGGCGCGCTGGCCGCGACCGGCACGCTGGACGAATTGCGCGGCGCCGCCGCGGCCGGCAGTTCGCTCGAACAGATCTTTTTGAAGATCACCGACGCCGCCGGCGAACAGGCATGAGGACCGCCCCGAGCCAGGCCGGCGCCATGTGGCTGCTGGCGCGCCTGCGGCTGCGCCGCCTGGTCAATATGACCTTCTCTTTCCGCCGGCGCCAGGGAGTCCACGATAAAAGCCGCGCCGCCAGCGCCAGCAAGCGGCGCGGCCGCTGGCTGCTCGGGGTGGCCATGGCGCTGGCGATGACGTTCGCCTTCATCAGCCTGGCCGAGCAAAGCATATTGAACCTGCACTGCAAGCTCGATGGCCCGGCCGCCTGCGGCGCCCTGGCGGCGGGGTCGCCGGACGCGGTCGAGACAGCCGCGCGCGAATTGCAGGCGGCGCCGTTCAGCGTCGTTCTTTCTGCCGCGCTGAGCTGGCAACTGACCTTGTTATGGCTGGTGAGTTTCCTGCTGCCGCTGGGCAGCCGCGAACTGGCGCAGGCGGACTGGGACCTGGAATGGTTAGTGACATTACCGGTCCGGCGCGGCACGCTGCTGTGGGGCCGGCTGGTCGAGCGCAGCATCGCCAACCCGGGTGGCGTGCTGGCGCTGTGGCCGACCTGCATGATGCTGGCCTGGTATGCCGGCCACCGCTGGAGCGCGCCGCTGCTGGCCGTGCCGGCGGCGCTGACTCTGCTGATGCTGGCGGCGCTGGTCCGCACCTTGGTCGACACCGGCCTGCGCCTGGCGCTCCCTCCTTCCCAATTGCGCAACCTGCAGGCGATGGCGTCGGTCGCGTGCCTGCCGGTGATGTACCTGGCGATGTCATATTCCACCTGGTCGAGCGCCTCGTTCGCGCTGGAGTGGGCGCGCGCCATTCCCTCCTGGATGCTGTGGACGCCGCCCGGCCTGGCGGTGCAGGCGCTGAACGCGCGTTCGGCGACGCAGGCGCTGGGGCCGGCGCTGCTGCTGGCGCTGCAAACCGGCGTGCTGCTATATGGCGGCGTCGCGCTGCTGCGGCACCAGTTGCGCGGCGGCGTGGTGGCCGCCGGCGCGCGCGAGACGGCGCGCGGTCCCGTTTCTCCTCCCCGTCCCGGGCGCTGGCGCATCGGCAGTCCCTTGCAGCGGCGCGAACTGCTGTTACTCAGCCGCGACCGCAACTTCCTGGTGCAAAGCCTGCTGATCCCCTTGATCATCGTCGGCAGCCAGCTGGTGTTCAACGGCCAGCTACAAAACATCGCGCTGATCGGGCAGAACCAGCACACGATGGCCGCGATGGCATTCGGCATCGGCAGCTATGTGCTGGTGCTGTCGGCCTTCCAGACGCTGAACACGGAAGGCGGCGCGCTGTGGATGCTGTACACCTTCCCCCAGTCCGTCGCGCGCACGCTGAAGGAAAAGGCGCAACTGTGGGGCGTGCTGGCGCTGCTGTATCCATCTCTTGTGTTCGGCGCCGGGCTGTATTTTTCGCCCGTCTACGACTGGCGCCTGCTGGCGCTGACTGTGACCGTGCTGGCCGGGATACCGATCTATGCGCTGATCGCCGTCGCGCTGGGCGTGTTCGCGTCCGACCCGCTGGCTCAGGAAGCGCAGGCGCGCGTGCGCCCGGCCTATGTCTACCTGTACATGCTGTTATCGAGCCTGTACATGTATGGCTTATATGGCGACGACTGGATGCAGACGCTGGCGATCGTCGTGCTGACCGCCTCGCTGGCGCTGGCCTTGTGGCAAAAAGCGTGCGACGAATTGCCATATCTGCTCGATCCGGCCAGCTTGCCGCCGGCGCGCGTGTCGATCGCCGACGGCCTGATCGCCGCCATGCTGTTCTTCGTGCTGCAACGCCTGGTCGCCACGCTGCTGGCCGGCGCGGCGCCGGGCAGCGCCAGCACTCCCCTGTATGCGTTCGCCGCGGCCGGCTCCATCGTCTACGGCGTGATGCGGCTGGTGTACTGGCGCGCGGGCACCGAAGGCGTGCCCGTCATCCGGCCCTCGCTGCCGGGACGCGCCGCGCTGACCGGCGTCGGCGCGGGCGTTCTTGCCGCACTGGCCTGCGCCGGCTACATGGTGCTGCTGCGGCACACGCCATGGTGGCCGCGCCAGGCGCCGGGACAGGACGGCCAGTTATATTGGCTGCTGTTGCTGTCCGTGGTAGCCGCGCCGCTGTGCGAAGAATTCATTTTCAGGGGATTGATTTTTGGAGGATTGCGCCGCCTGACGGGCGCGCTGCCGGCCGCACTGGGCAGCGCGGCGCTGTTTTCCATCGTCCACCCGGCGCCGTCGATGCTGCCGGTATTCGTGCTAGGACTGTGCACGGCCTGGTCCTATGAGCGCAGCAAGTCGCTGCTGGCGCCGATGCTGGCGCACGCCGTCTACAACGGCGCCGTGATCGCGCTCCAGACCATGGCGTAGCCAGCCACGCACCATATCGCCCCTACCCCATGCACTGCCGACGCCGCTTTGGGATCTGCCCCCTAAGCGGCGTGAACCATATCATGCCGGAGGCGGCCGCGCCCCCGTATCGCGCCCCACAACAGGCACTGCCGACGCCGCTTGGGGTCTCGCCGCCTGGGGTCTGACCCCGAAGCGGCGTCGGCGGTAGAGGCAATCCGCTGCGCTGTTACGCGATCACCAGTTCGCCGTCGAGCACGCGCGCCAGTTGCAGCGGGTTGCCGTCGGCCAGCGCGGCGGGCAACAGTTCGGCCGGCACGTCCTGGTAGCACACCGGGCGCAGGAAGCGCTCGATGGCCGACGCGCCGACCGATGTCGAACGGCTGTCCGAGGTCGACGGGAACGGGCCGCCGTGCACCATCGCGTGCGACACTTCGACGCCGGTCGGGAAACCGTTGAACAGGATGCGGCCGGCCTTGCGTTCCAATACCGGCAGCAGCTTGCGCGCGGTGCCGGTATCGGCGCCGGTGGCGTGCACGGTCGCTGTCAGTTGACCTTCGACGTGTTGCGCGACGCGCAGCATCTGTTCGACGTCGCGGCAGCGCAGCAGCAGCGCGCACGGTCCGAAGATTTCACTTTCCAGTTCGGCCTTGGCGAGGAAGGTTTCGGCGCTGCATTCGTACAGCGCCGCTTCGGCGCCGCACGGCATGCCGCTGGTCTGGCCCCGCGCCAGCAAACGCACGCCGTCGACTGCGGCCAGGCGGTCGACGCCGGCAACATAGGCAGTATGGATGCCGGGGGTCAGCATCGTCGATGCCGGCTTGGCTTGCAGAGACGCCACCGCGCCATCGACGAATTGCTGCAACTGCGGGCTGTCGAGCGCGATCAGCAGGCCAGGGTTGGTGCAGAACTGGCCGGCGCCCATCGTCAGCGAATCGGCGAACGCCTGCGACAATTTACCGGCGTTTTCCAGCGCGCCGGGCAACAGGAACACGGGGTTGATGCTGCTCATTTCCGCGTACACGGGGATCGGTTCATGGCGCGCAGCCGCCGTGCGCATCAGCGCCACGCCGCCCTGGCGCGACCCGGTAAAACCGACCGCCTTGATGGCCGGGTGATTCACCAGTTCCTGGCCGATGCTCTGGCCGGCGCCGATCAGCATCGAAAACACGCCTTCGGGCATCTCGCAGTCGATCGCAGCCTGCTGCACGGCTTTCGCCACCAGTTCGGACGTGCCGAGATGCGCAGAATGGGCCTTGACGACGACCGGGCAGCCGGCCGCCAGCGCCGACGCGGTATCGCCGCCGGCTACCGAGAAGGCCAGCGGAAAATTGCTGGCGCCGAAGACGGCGACCGGGCCGAGTGCGATCTTGCGCAGGCGCAGGTCGGAGCGCGGCGGCGCGCGTTCGGGCAGCGCCGCGTCGAGCGTGGCGCCGATCCAGCGGCCGTCGCGCACGACCTTGGCGAACAGGCGCAACTGGTTGACGGTGCGCCCGCGCTCTCCTTCGAGCCTCGCCTGCGGCAGGCCGGATTCCTGCATCGCGCGCTCGATCAGCGCCGGGCCGAGGCCGACGATGCGCTCGGCGATGGTTTCCAGAAAGCGCGCGCGCTGTTCCAGGCCGGTTTCGCGATAGGCATCGAACGCCTGTTCGGCCAGCGCGCAGGCTTGCTGCAATTGCGCCGCGCCGGCCAGGCCGAAGGCCGGTTCGATCTGTTCGTTACGGGAAGGATCGACGGCTTTCATCGTCCCTTCCTGGCCGCGCACGACGCTGCGTCCAATGACCATTTCGCCCAATATTTGCATGTTTTACTCCTTGATGACGGATTGGCCAGATTGGCCATGACTATGTTGTACGACATCGTACAACTATAATCAAATCGCGGCAAGCGTTTTAAATTCGGGAGAAGAATTGCTCGAAATGCTTCGCTTGGCAAAAATCAGAGGCAAAGGCCGGGGTCAGACCTTAGGGTCTGACCCCAGGTTTTGCCTCTGATTTTGGACAAAAAAAACGGCGCCCCTGTTGCCAGGACCGCCGCAAAAACGAAACGCGCCATGGGCAGCGCGTCCCGGGTTAACTCATTGATTACAGGTGCGGCACGATCAGCGGCAGCAATTCTTCGAAGGTGCGGCCACTGCCGTTTTCACCGATCGCGTGCATCTTCCACTCGCCGTTGTGGCGGTACAGCTTGGCCATGATCTGCGCCGTGTGAGCGCCCTGCACCGACAGGTTAAAACGCGCCACCTCTTTGCCGTCGGCCGCATTGATCAGGCGGCAGTAGGCGTTTTCCACCTGCGAGAAATTCTGGCCGGTAAAGCTGTTGACCGTAAATACGATGCTTTTTACGCTGTCCGGCACCTGGTTCAGGGCGACGTTGATCTGTTCGTCGTCGCCGTCGCCGGCGCCGGTGCGGTTGTCTCCGGTGTGGACGATGCTGCCGTCACGGCTTTTCAGCTGGCGGAACCAGACCACGTCGAGCGAGCGGTTGTCGGCGTCGAACAGCACGCACGACGCGTCCAGGTCCACCGCTTCGCTTTTCGCGCCGAAGCCGAAGAAACCCTTGCTCTTGATGGCGTCCCAACCGAGACCCATCGTCACGCGGGTCAGCGCGCCGCCCGCTTCCTTGTCCAGAGAGATTTTCTGGCCTTTTTGCAAATTGACTGACATGACTTACTCCTTAATTTGGATATTACTGACGGCCGCCGCGCACCCAGCCGAGGAAACCCTCGCGGCTGCGCGAGCAGACCAGCACCTTGCCCTGGCCGGAAAAACGCAAGACCATGCCTTCGCCGCTGGTCTGGCTGTTGACCAGGTTGCTCAGGAAGCCGCCGCCCTGCCCGGTGGCGACCGACATTTCGTAATGCAGCGCGCTGTCCCAGCACACCACGTGCGAATTGTCGATCACGACGTCCTTGCCGGGCGTGACGTCCAGCTGCGACATCGAGCCGAAGCCGGAGACTGCCAGCTGGCCGCTGCCGGATGTCTCGGTGATGAAAAAGCCGCCGTTCTGCGCGAACAGCGCGTTGCCCAGGCTTTGCGTGCGCACTTTCAGTTCGACGCCGGAACTGGCGGCGACGAAGGCGCCGTCGCTGATCATGTACTGGCGCGGACCGACATCGACCACCTGCATCGCGCCGGGCAGCGTCGGCGACAGCAGGCAATCTCCTTCGCCGCGCACCGCTTCGATATGCTGCTGGAAGAACGATTCGCCGTTGGCGAAGGTGCGCATCAGGGCGCTGCCGATGCCGCCCGTCATCTTGCCCTTCAGTTCGAGGGCGGATTCCATCATCACCATCGCGCCCGATTCGCAGTAGATTTTTTCACCCTGCCTGAGCGAGACATGCAGGAAGGGATCGACGTCCCCGGTGACGGTAAAGGTCGGCATGGTTTATACGCTCACGCCGAACGACGATGCCAGAGGACCGAGGCCACCCTTGAAACCCTGGCCGACGGCCTTGAATTTCCAATCGGCGCCGTTGCGATAGACTTCGCCGAACACCAGCGCCGTCTCGGTCGAGCCGTCTTCGGACAGGTCGAAGCGGGCGATTTCCGTGTTGCCGTTGGCGTTGACGCAGCGCACGAAGGCTTTTTGCACTTGGCCGAAATTCTGGCGGCGTGCCTCGGCGTCGTGGATCGTCACGCAGATGGCGATGCGCTCGACTTCGGCCGGCACCAGTGCCAGGTCGATGGTGACGGTTTCATCGTCGCCTTCGCCGGCGCCGGTGCGGTTGTCGCCCGAATGGGTAACGGAACCTTCGACCGACTTCAGCGTGTTGTAGAAGATGAAGTCGGCGTCGCTGCGCACCTTGCCGTCCGCCTTCAGCAGGAAGGCGGAGCTGTCGATGTCGAACGCGGCGCCATCGGTATTGCGGATATCCCAGCCGAGGCCGACGACCATTTTCGACAGGCCGGGAGCTTCCTTGCTCAGATTGACGTTGCCGCCTTTTTGCAGACTGATTGCCATGATGATTACTCCTTGAGTGGTTGAACACCTTGCGACATCCGCGGCAGGCTGGTGTCCGAAGCGCGCCGCGTTTTCCTTACAGGCCCGGACCGACGGCCCGGGCATTTCGTATTGTTGATCAGGCCGCGACCGCAATCGCTTCCTGCTGCTTGCGGTGGCGCACCGACGACCACAGCGACGCCAGGATGAAGGCCACGCCGATCAGACCCGTGAAGATCTCGGGGATGTGGAACTTGATACTTGCCAGCATGATCACCGCCAGGATACCGATCGCATAGTGCGCGCCGTGTTCCAGGTAGACGAATTCGTCGAGCGTGCCCTTTTTCACCAGGTACACCGTCAGCGAACGCACGAACATCGCGCCGATGGCCAGGCCCAGCATGATGATGACGACGTCGGTGGTGATGGCGAACGCGCCGATCACGCCGTCGAAGCTGAACGATGCGTCGAGCACTTCCAGGTACAGGAAACCGCCGATACCGCCGCGCTTGACCATGTCGCCGACATTGGCGCCTTCGTCACCGTTTTCCAGCAGGCTGCTGATCGCATCGACGCCGACGTAGATCAATACGCCCCACAGGCCGGAAATCAGCACGATCAACTTCTGTCCTTCTTCAACCAGGCTCAGGCTGGCCAGCAGCGCGCCCAGCGCCAGCATCACGGAAATCGATGAAACCTTGCCCAGCGCGCCGAGTTTCTGTTCGAGGCTGCCCAGCCAGTGAGTTTCCTTTTCGTGGTCGAACAGGAAGTTCAGGAACACCAGCAGCAGGAAGATGCCGCCGAATGCCGCCACTTCGGCGTGGTGATTCGTCAGGTGCATCGAATACGTTTTCGGGTCGTTCAGTGCCAACGTCCAGACATCCATCAGGTTCAGGTTGGCGGCCACGGCCACGATCACCAGCGGGAACAGCAGGCGCATACCGAACACGGCGATGATGATGCCGACGCCGAGGAACAGCTTTTGCCAGTAATCGTCCCAGGTTTTCAGCACGGAGGCGTTGACCACCGCATTGTCGAACGACAAGGACACTTCCATCACGGCCAGGATCGCGGCGATCCCCAGCGCCGACAGCGCCCCGGTCCAGCCGGTATGTTGGTAGCCCCACCAGCCTGCGACTGCAAGACAGATGAAGGATACGATAAACGACACTCTGAAGTGTTTCATCTGGTTTCCTTGGTTGTTGATCAATGTCATGCAGTGTAGAGACAAATCGTATATTTAAAAATGGAAGATAATGGAAGTATTACTTCGGAAAAACAGGAATATGAAAACCACCGGCATCAATTTCAGGCATCTTTATTTCTTTTGGGCAGTAGCGAAGGAAGGCAGCGTGACGCGCGCGGCCGACCGGCTCGGCCTGGCGATCCAGACCGTCAGCACACAGCTGTCGCTGCTCGAACAATCGGTCGGCAAGACGCTGCTGACGCAGCAGGGGCGCCGCCTGGTGCCGACCGAGGCAGGCCGGGTCGCGCTCGACTATGCGGACCAGATCTTCCAGCTCGGCGAGCAGTTGCAGCAGGCGCTGACGGAAGTCGATGCCGGGCGCATGCGGCTGACGGTCGGCATTTCGGATTCGCTGCCCAAGCTGGTCGCCTACCGCTTGCTGGAAATCACGCAAAAGCTGGATACGAAGGTCAAGCTGATCTGCATGGAAAACGAATACGACGTGCTGCTGGCCGACCTGGCGCTGAACAAGCTCGACGTGGTGCTGACCGACCGCACGGTGCGCGCTTCTCCCAGCCTGCGCGTGTTCAGCCACTTGTTGCTCGAAAGCGAGATGCAGTTGTTCGGCTCGCCCAAGCTGGCGTACCAGTACCGGCCCGATTTCCCGGATAGCCTGAACGGCGCGCCGCTATTGCTGCCGACACGCAACAATGCACTGCGCGGCCGCATCGACGCCTGGTTCGTGCGGCACGAGGTACGGCCCGACGTGGTCGGGGAATTCGAGGATAACGCGATGCTCAATACCTTCGGGCGCAACGGCATGGGCCTGTTTTTCGCGCCGTCGGCACTGGCGCAGGATATCCAGGAACAGTTCGGCGCGATGCTGATAGGCGATGCGCCGGAATTGCGCGAACAGTTTTATGCGATCTCGAACGAGCGCAAGATCAAGCATCCGGCCGTCGAAGCGATCCTGGAAGCGCTGCATACCGGGCCGTTCGCCGTGGCACAATAAACGCGCGGCGCATATCGCGGTATCGCCCGGATGGCGCAACTTGCGCCCTTCCGCCCGCGCCGGTTCACGCACGAGGAGCTGCTGATGAACAAAAAAGTCATCGTTCTCGCCGCCGGCGCCATCGCGCTGGCCGGCGCCGCGCTCGCCGCCTGGCACTTCAACCGCGCGCCGGCCGACAGCGGCGCGCTGGTCCTGTATGGCAATGTCGACTTGCGCCAGGTGTCGCTGGCCTTCAATGGGAGCGAACGCATCGCCAGCCTGTCCGTGCAGGAGGGAGACAAGGTACACATTGGACAGGTGCTCGGCCGGCTCGACACGCGCACGCTGCAATTGCGTTTGACCCAGTCGCGCGCGCAGGCCGAAGCGCAGGCGCAGGCGCTACAACACCTGCATGCCGGCAGCCGGCCGGAAGAAGTGGCGCAGGCGCGCGCCCATGCGGCGGCGTTGCAGGCGGAGGCGGAGCTGGCCGCGCGACAGCTGGAACGCTACCAGGCGCTGGCCCGCGAGATGGCCGGGCGCGCCGTCAGCGTGCAGGAAGTCGACAACGCGGCGGCGCACAGCAAGGCGGCGCAGGCGCAACTGGAAGGCGCGCGCAAGGCGCTGGACCTGGTGCGGGCCGGGCCGCGCCAGGAAGATATCGCGCAAGCCCGGGCGCAACTGGACGCGGCGCGCGCGCAGACGGCGCTGCTCGAACACCAACTGGAAGAAGCCGAACTGAAATCGCCCGTCGACGCGGTGGTGCGTTCGCGCCTGCTCGAAGCGGGAGATATGGCCTCGCCACAGCGACCGGTCTTGACGCTGGCGATCGCCGATCCGAAATGGGTGCGCGCCTATGTCGCCGAGGCCGATCTTGGCTGGATCAAGCCCGGCGCACCGGCCTCTATCGCGATCGACAGCCTGCCCGGCCAGAGCATCGCGGGCAAAATCGGCTATATCGCCTCGGTGGCGGAATTCACGCCAAAAACGGTGCAGACCGAGGAATTGCGAACAAGCCTGGTGTACGAGGTGCGGGTGCTGGCGCAGGACAGCATGGACCGCCTGCGCCTGGGCATGCCGGCCACGGTGCGTATTTCGCGCGCGCCCAATCCCGGCCAGGGCAAGCCGTGAACAGCCGCGCGCCGGCGCTGGCCGGCACCGGCCTGCACAAGCGTTTTGAAATGAAATCGCCCGGGCGCGGCGTGCACGCCTTGCGCGACGTGTCGCTGAGCGTGCCGGCCGGCGCGCTGACGGCGCTGGTCGGACCGGACGGCGCGGGCAAAACAACGTTATTGCGCCTGGCCGCCGGCCTGATGACGGCCAGCGCCGGCAGTTTATATGTGCTGGGCATCGACGTCGCGCGCCATCCGCAGCAGGTGCAGGACCGCATCAGCTACATGCCGCAGCGCTTCGGCCTGTACGAGGATTTGAGCGTGCAGGAAAACCTGGACCTGTATGCCGACTTGCACGGCGTGCCGCGCGATGCGCGACGCGAACGCTATGCGCGCCTGATGGAAATGACGGATCTGGGGAATTTCACGAAGCGGCTGGCCGGCCAGCTATCCGGCGGCATGAAACAGAAACTGGGGCTGGCCTGCACGCTGGTGCGTTCGCCGGAACTGCTGCTGCTCGACGAACCCACCGTCGGCGTCGATCCGCTGTCGCGCCGGGAACTGTGGGACATCGTGCGGCAACTGGTCGACGAACAGGGCTTGACGGTCATCGTCAGCACTTCGTACATGGATGAAGCCGAGCGCTGCGCGCAGGTATGCGTGCTGCACGAAGGGATCATGCTGGCCAGCGGCACGCCGGAATCGATCCGCGCCCCCGCGCGCGGCTTGTGCCACGTCGCCACGCCGCCGCCGGACATGCCGGCGCGCATATTACAGGCGCGGCTTCTCGATGCCAGCGCCAGTATCGTCGACGCCGTGCCGCAGGGAGGACAAGTACGTTTTATTCAGCGCCCCGGCGCGACGGCCGCCGCGCTGGCCGTACTGCTCGACGGCGCGGCCAGCGAAGCTGCCGAAGCGCGCCTGGAAGACGGCTTCATGTTGATGTTGCGGGCCGCCTCGGCCAGCGTGGAACCTGCCGCATTCCCGCAAGCGGCCTTACCTCCTGTCATTCCCGCGCAGGCGGGAATCCAAGGCACGCCTGCTCCGCCTGCGACGCCCGAAACCCCTCAACCGATCATCGAAGTGCGCGACCTGGTGCGCAAATTCGGTGACTTCACGGCCGTATCGAGCACCAGTTTCAGCGTACAGCGCGGTGAAATTTTCGGCCTGCTCGGCCCCAACGGCGCCGGCAAGACCACCACCTTCCGCATGCTGTGCGGCTTGCTGCCGGCCAGCAGCGGCTACTTGCAGGTGGCCGGCGTCAACCTGCGCCACGCGCGCGCCGAGGCGCGCCGCAGCATCGGCTACGTCTCGCAAAAATTCGCGCTGTACGGCGATTTATCCGTGGCGGAAAACCTGGCCTTCTTTGGCGGCGCCTACGGCATGTACGGCCAGCGCCTGCGCGAGCGCACGCGCGAAGTGCTCGAACAATTCCAGCTGACGGGCCAGGAAGCGACGCGCAGCGGCCAGTTGCCGGGCGGTTTCAAGCAGCGCCTGGCGATGGCGGTCGGCCTGCTGCACGCGCCGGACATCCTGTTCCTGGACGAACCGACCAGCGGCGCCGACCCGCTCGCGCGGCGCGAATTCTGGCGCCGCATCACGGCGCTGGCGACGGCCGGCGTGACGATCATCGTCACCACCCACTTCATGGAGGAAGCGGAATACTGCGACCGCATCGTGATCCAGGATGCGGGTAAACTGCTGGCGATCGGCACGCCGCCGCAGGTGCGCGCGCAGGCCGGCGGCGCCGGAAACATGGAACAGGCCTTCATCGCCATCGTCGAACAGAATCGCCGGGCTGGGAGCGCGCCGTGAAACCGAATCCGCCAGGTACGACAGATATCCCGGGTACGCCAGATACGCCGCAAGCACCGCCAGCGGCGCGCGGCGGCTTCGCCAGGCGCCTGCTGGCGCTGACCCGCAAGGAATTCCGGCAATTGCTGCGCGATGCCAGCAACCTGATGATCGGCATCGCCTTGCCGATCGTCTTGATCCTGATCTTCGGCTACGGCCTGTCGCTGGACGTGAAAAACGCGCCGCTCGCCATCGTGCTGGAAGACGCGTCACCGGCCGCCGCCGATGCCATCGCAGGCCTGCAATTATCTCCCGCGATTTCTCCTATCATGCTCGGTTCGATGCACGAAGCCGAACAGCTGATGCGCGAGCGCCGCGTGGACGGCATCGTGCGTATTCCCGCCGACTTCTCGCGCCGCCTGGCGCAGGGCGACGCCCATATCCAGCTGCTGGTGCACGGCACCGAGGCCAGCCGCGCCGCCATCATCGTTCAATATGCCAACGGCGCGCTGGCGCAATGGGCCGCGCGCCAGGCCGACCGCGCCGGCCATGATACGGGAATCGCCACGGCGGCCCACGGGCACATCGTGCTGGAACAACGCCTGTGGTACAACGCCGCCAACACCAGCACCTGGTATTTGGTGCCGGGCCTGATCGTCCTGATCATGACGCTGGTCGGCGCCTTCCTGACGGCGCTGGTGATGGCGCGCGAATGGGAGCGCGGCACACTGGAGGCGCTGTTCGTCACGCCGGTGCGCCCGGCCGAAGTGCTGCTATCCAAAATCATCCCGTATTTCGCGGTCGGCATGGCCGGCCTGGCCCTGTGCCTGCTGGCCGCGCGCTTCCTGTTCCACGTACCGCAGCAAGGGTCGCTGGCGATCCTGGTATTCGCTTCGATGCTGTACCTGTTCGTCGCGGTCGGCATGGGCCTGCTGATTTCGTCCGTCACGCGCAACCAGTTCCTGGCCAGCCAGGTCGCGCTGATCAGCAGCTTCATGCCTTCCCTGATGCTGTCCGGTTTCCTGTTCGACCTGCGCAACGTGCCGCTCGCCGTGCGCATCGTCGGCAAGGCGCTGCCGGCGACGTATTTCATGGAATTGATCAAGACGCTGTTTTTGGCCGGGAATGTCTGGCCGCTGATCTTCAGGGATTGCGCGATCCTGGCCGGCTACGCCGTGCTGCTGCTTGGCCTGGCGCGCGCTTTTACGCGCAAAAAACTCGACTGAGGCCGCCATGTCCGCCACCCTGCCGCGCTGGATGGCGCTGCTGCGCCGCATCGCCAATATGTGCCACAAGGAGTTCCTGGCCGTCGTCAAGGACCCGGCCAGCCGCGCCATCCTGTTCGTGCCGGCGCTGGTGCAAAGCCTGGTGTTCGGCTATGCCGCCACCTTCGACCTGAGCGACGCGCCGTATGCATTGCTCGACCAGAGCCGCAGCGTGGCCTCGGCCGAACTGGTGGCGCGGCTCGAAGGCAGCCGCGTGTTCCGGCGCGTGGCGACCTTGTCGACCGAGACGGAGATGGCGCGCGCCATCGAAACCCACGCGGCCATGCTGGCGCTGCGCATCGGTCCGCGCTTCGAGCAGCAATTAAATGCGGGCGAAGCGGCGACTGTGCAACTGGTGCTCGACGGGCGCAACTCGAACAGCGCCGGTTCGGCCGCCAGCTTCGCCGGCGCGGTGGTGGAGCGCTTCAACCAGGACTGGACGATACGCCACGGCGGCGCCGGCCCGGCGCTGACAATCGATGCGCGCGCCTGGTACAACCCGAACCTGGAAACGCGCTGGAACCTGCTACCTGGCATGATCGCCGCGCTCAGCATGCTGCAGACGCTGTTACTGAGCGCGCTGTCCGTCGCGCGCGAACGCGAACAGGGTTCCTTCGACCAGTTGCTCGTCACGCCCCTGTCTCCGCTGGAAATCATGGCCGGCAAAGCGCTCGCGCCGGTGCTGATCGGCCTGGCGCAATCGACCATCATCCTGCTGGTGGCGACGCTGTGGTTCAAGGTGCCGCTGGCAGGCTCGCTGCTCACGCTGTATGCCGGCCTGGCGCTGTTTACGATTTCCTGCGTCGGCGTCGGCCTGTCGATTTCCGCCGTGTCGGCCAACATGCAGCAGGCGATGTTATATACCTTCGTGCTGATCATGCCGCTGATGCTGCTGTCCGGCCTGACCACGCCGGTGCGCAACATGCCGCCGCTGTTGCAGACGCTGACGCTGGCCAATCCGCTGCGCTTCGCGATCGACCTGGTGCAGCGGGTTTACCTGGAAGGCGTCGGTTTCAGTGTGATCTGGCCGGACCTGGTTCCGCTGGCGATCATCGCCGCCGTCACGCTGCCGCTGGCGGCCTGGCTGTTCCGCAACCGCCTGGTATAAGGGGCCGCACAGTCTCGCGCGCTCGAAAATTGCGCTGCCGCCCGGCCGCGTCGGATAAGATGTCGCTTTCAACTACATCGCCACTGCGATCATATGGTCAATTTATTGCTGGTCCTGCTCGCCGTATTCCTGGTCGTGCTGAACGGTTTTTTCGTGGCCGCCGAATTCGGCATCGTCACCCTGCGCCGCACCCGCGTGCGCGCCATCGCCAAGACCCAGGGCCTGCGCGGCCGCATCCTGGCCAAGGTGCACGGCCAGCTCGACGCCTACCTGTCGGCCTGCCAGCTCGGCATCACACTCGCTTCCCTGGGCCTGGGCTGGGTCGGTGAACCGGCATTCGCCTCGCTGCTCGAACCGCTGTTCCCCCTGATCGGCGTGACGTCGCCGCAGGTGGTGCACGGCATTTCCTTCGTATTCGCCTTCGTCACGATCTCGTTTTTGCACATCGTGGTCGGAGAACTGGCGCCGAAATCGCTGGCGATCCGCATGCCGGAAGTGATCGGCCTGTGGAGCGCGATCCCTTTGTACGGCTTTTACTGGTCGATGTATCCGGCCATCTGGGTGCTCAATGCCAGCGCCAACATGGTGCTGCGCCTGGCAGGCCTGGGCAGCTCGGGCGGCCACGGTGATTCGCACTATTCGACCGAGGAATTGAAACTGATCCTGCGCACCAGTCAGCCGGGCGAAAAATTCAACAAGGATGAACGCAACATCCTTGCCCACTCGCTGGACTTCAGCCAGCTGTCGGTGTCGGACCTGATGCGCCCGATCCACGAAGTCATTGCGCTGCACGCGTCAAAGCCGCTCGATGAAAACGTGCAGACCGTGGTGCGCAACCGCTTCAGCCGCTATCCGTATTACGACGAGAGTGGAGAAAACGTGCTCGGCATGGTGCACTTGAAGGACCTGTTTTTCGCGCAGCAGTCCGGCAAGCCGATCACGTCGATGACGCCCTACCTGCGCCCGGTCGAGACGATTTCGGCGCGCACTCCGGCGCTCGAACTGTTCCGCCGCTTCAAGGATGGCGCGCCGCACTTCGCGCTGATCGGAGAAAAGGGCAAGCGCCCGGTCGGCTTCCTGACGCTCGACAACCTGCTCGGCGCGATGGTCGGCGAAATCCACGACGAATTCCGCCTCAATGAAAACGACTGGCTCAGGCAGACCGACGGCGCGCTGGTCGGCAAGGCCAGCCTGCCGATCGTCTCGCTCGAACGGGCGCTCGGCCTCGATATCGAAAACGAGGAACTGGGCTTGCAAGACATCGAATCGGTCGGCGGCCTGGTCATGCTCAAGCTGGGAGATATCCCGAAACAGGGGCAGCGCGTCGGCTTCAACGGTTTCGATATCGTCGTCAAGAAGATGAGCGGCCCGCGCATCCTGCTGGTCAAGGTGATCCCGCGCCTGCCGCTGTACCGCGATTCGGACGAACAGGACTGATTCACGCCGGCCTCACTTGCCCTTGTAGATGCCCGCTTCCAGGATCACGTCGCCCTGGCGCTGGATATAGGTCGATTTCTTTTCGATTTCCTTCGACGTCGGGTTGTTGTAGCGGTAGTCGACCCAACCCTTACCCTTGCTCTTGGCCAGTTCGACGATGTCCTTGCGGAAGTACTTGCCGTCCGCGTCGGGCAGCACCAGCATGTTCTTGCCGATCAGCTTGGGGTTGGCCGGGTGCGCCAGGATGGTGCCGTCGATGCTGCGCAAGTACAGGTAGATGTCGCCCTTGAGGAAGTCCGGGTTCTTCTTGTTGATCTCGGTGATCAAGGCGTCCTTGCCGTTCTTGACGATATACGCCTGGCCTTTCTCGACCAGGGCGACGGCATCGTCCGGATTGTCGGCCGCCAGCGACGGCGTGGAAAACAGGACGCCCAGGCTCAATGCCAGCGCTGCGAATTTTGTCATGATATGACCTTTCGGGGGTGAGGGAAGGTCAATTCATGATACGAGAAGCATATTGCCGCAGCAAGGAAAGCCGACTAGGGACTTTCCCGTATCGCGCTAACGTTCGTAATGTGCGAATGCGCTGGCGAGCACGCCGAGCACCTCGGTCTCGTCTTCCAGGGAACCCATGATTTTATAGATCGCGCCCAGGTTGATGGCGTCGGCCAGCGCGTCCGAACTGGTGTCGCTGGCCAGCAGCACCCGTACCGCGCGCGGATACAGGCGCTTGATGCGGCGGAAGAAATCGATGCCGCCCTCGCGCGCGCTGCCCAGGCCGGAAATGACGACGCCGATTTCGCGCTCGGCCAGCATTTCGTAGGCGTCTTCCTGGCGCCGCGCCAACAGCACTTCGTATGGCTGGCCGGCCAGCAGGCGGCGGAACAGGCTCAATACCTGCGGCTCGTGGTCGACCAGCAGCAGCGTGCGCTGCGCATCGCCCTGCCCCAGCAGCGACAGGTCCAGGCAAGCCTGCTTTCTCAACATCGCCACGATGCCCGCTTCCGGCAGCGGGCGGCTGAAAAAATAGCCCTGGATCTCGTCGCAGCCCTGCGCCACCAGCAGGCGCAACTGCCCTTCCGTCTCGACCCCTTCGGCGATCGCGCGCAAGCCCAGGCTGTGCGCCAGGCGGATCACCGCCGTCACGATCGAGCGGTCTTCCGGATTGCTGGCGACGCCGCGCGTAAACGACTGGTCGATCTTGAGCTTGTCGACCGGGAAGCGCTTCAGGTAACTGAGGTTCGAATAGCCGGTGCCGAAATCGTCGATCGACATCGCGATGCCGATCGCCTTCAGGCGGTGCATCAGCGCGATCGACGCTTCCGGATCGTCCATCGACAGGCTCTCGGTCAGTTCGAATTCGATCAGTTCCGGCGCCAGCTGGTATTTGTCGAGCACGACGCGCAGCATCTGCTCCAGGTCCTGGTGCGAGAATTGCGACGCGGCGACGTTGACCGCCACCGGCACCACCGGCACGCCGGAATCGATCCACTCGCGCAACGTGGCGCACGCCTTGTCCAATACCCAGGTGCCGATCGCCATGATCAGGTTGCTCTCTTCGGCGACCGGGATGAACTGCATCGGCGGCACCAGCCCCAGTTCCGGCGACTGCCAGCGCAGCAGCGCCTCCAGGCCGATGATGGCGCCGCTGCGCAAGTCCAGCTGGGGCTGGAAATGCAGCACGAATTCGTCGCGCTGCAGCGCGCGCAACAAACCCTGTTCCAGCGTGACGCGGGCGTCGAGCCGGCTTTGCATCTCTTGCGTGAAGAACTGGAAGCCGTTTCTCCCCGCCTCCTTGGCGCGGTACATCGCGATGTCGGCCTGGCGCAGCAGGTTTTCAGCCATGACGCCATCGTCCGGGTACAGGCTGACGCCCATGCTGCCGGTGATCACGTGTTCCTGCCCGGCCAGCAGCACCGGCTGCGCCAGCCGCTCGCCGATGCGCTCGGCGATCATGCCCGGCGTGGTCTCGCCCAGCGGGCTGTCGAGCAGCAGCACGAATTCGTCGCCACCCAGGCGCGCCACGGTGTCGAAGTCGCGCACGCACAGTTTCAAGGTGTCGGCCACGAAGCGCAGCAGTTCGTCGCCGACCGCGTGGCCCAGCGTATCGTTGACGTGCTTGAACTTGTCGAGATCGAGGAAGACCACCGCCAGCCGGCCCTTGTGGCGCTCGGCGCGGCGGATCGAATGACTCAAGCGGTCGAGGAACAGCGCGCGGTTCGGCAGGCCGGTCAACTGGTCGTGCGTGGCCTGGTGCACGATCGCCTTCTCGTGCTGGCGGCGCTCGGTGATGTCGTGCGCCACGCTCATCACCGAGGCGGCGTTATTGAAACGGATCGCGCAGCCGAAGTACTCGACGTCGACCAGGCTGCCGTCGAGGCGCTCGACCTGCAACGCGCTGCGCGGCGCCATCTGCGCCAGCGCGATATCGTCGTAAGTGCCTTCGGCCATGCGCTCGCGAAATTCGGCCGGCACGCGCTCGATGGCCAGGCTGCCCAGCAGCAGCCCGGGCGACGTCGCGCCGAACAGGCGCACGGCGGCCGGGTTCATGAACACGATGCGGCCGTCGCAGTGGATCCAGATCGCATCGGGGATCAGTTCGACCAGCGTGCGGTAGCGCACTTCGCTCTCTTCGATGTGCGTATTGAGCAGGCGCAGGTCCTGATTGATGTCGTACAGTTCCCGGCTCTTTTGTTCGAGCAGGGTTTCCGCTTCCTTGCGCGCGTTGCGCTCGCGCAGCAGGCTGCGCGAGGCGACGGTGGTGGTGGTGCCCGCGTCTGGCGTCATGCCGCCTCGGTGACGAGGTGGAAGCGCGAACGGTGCAGATTACCTTCCTTTTCCAGGTCGGTGCGGGACACCTTGATCGGTTCCTTGAAATGGGCGATGCAGCCGTCGATCAGGCCGGCGGCCAGGTCGGCGAAGCCGCGCGGGGAACTGTACAGCAGCACCAGTTCGCCCGGCGCCGGCCGCTCGCAGGCCAGGGTCGGCAGTTCGGCGTCCGGATACAGCTTGCGCACCTCGACGTGGATCACGTCGTCGATCCGGCTGAGGAAATCGAACACATTGTGCGCATCGGCGAACAGCATCGGGTAGCCGATGGAAAAGCGCTGGAACAGGTGTTCGCCGAACAGGTGCACCAGCGCCGGAATCGGCATGCCGGTCGCATTCGACAGCGCCATCACCAGGCGCACCAGTTCGGCGTGGTCGTAGGTGCCGACCGAAGTATACGCGCCATCGTTGGGCAGCTCGGCCTCGGTGATGATGCGGTCCAACATGTCCAGTCCCATGCGGGACTCGACCAGTTCCATGAACTCGGTGAATACAACGCCTTTCATGGCGCTCTCCTGTCGTGAACAAAGCCGTAGTATAACCCGGGCCGGATGGACCTATCAGGCCGGCGGCGCCTCTTCGGTGCCGGTCCAGTTGCGCAGCAGCCCCAATGCCACCGCCAACAGCGTCGGCCCGATGAACAGGCCGACAAAACCGAAGGCCAGCACGCCGCCCATCACGCCGAGCATCACCAGCAGGAACGGCAGGCTGCTGCCGCGGCTGATCAGCATCGGCTTGACGACGTTGTCGACGCCGCTGATGACGAACGTACCCCACACCAGCATGAAAATGCCCCAGCCGGTGCTGCCCTGGTTGAACAGCCAGATCGCCGCGCCGCCCCAGATCAAAGGCGGGCCGACCGGGATCAGCGAGAACAGGAAGGTCGCTACCGACAGCAGCGCCACGGCCGGCACGCCGGCGATCAAAAAGCCGGCCGCCGCCACGGCGGCCTGCGCCAGCGCCGTGCCGAGCAGGCCGTACATGACGCCGCGCACGGTGCGGCTGACGGTGTCGGCCACTTCCGGCGCGTGTTCTCCCATGATCTTGTCCATGCCGCTGCGCAGCGCGGCCAACAAGGTGGCGCCGTCGCGGTAGAGGAAAAAGCTGACGAAGGCAGCCAGGCTGACCTGGGCTACGCCGCTGCCGAGCACGAGGCCGCTGCCGAGCAGGAAATGGCGCGCCGGCTCCATGAAGCGCTTGGCCAGCGCCATCAATTCCTCGCGGCTGCCGATGATCTTGCGCAGGTAGGTGTCGGCCGCTTCTCCGACCATCGGCACCTGTTTGAGCCAGTCCGGCGGCGCGACGGTGCCGGCCTCGATCGCGCCGCGCACCTGGTCGTAAAAATCGCGCGCATTGTCGGCGATGTTCCACGTCACCAGCGCCAGCGGCAGGATGATCAGCAGGATCAGAGATATCGTCATGATGGCCGCGGCCAGCGTGCGGCGCTGGCGGCAGCGCTGCAGCAGCATCAGGTACAGCGGCCAGCTGGAAATGGTGATGGCGGTGGCGAACAGGATCGCGGCCAGGAAGGGATGCAGCACCGCCAGGCAACCGATCACCAGGAAGATGACGGCGGCCAGGCGGGTATAAGGTTGAAAGCGTTTTTCCATGCAGGTGCCTGTCCCGGTTGAACCGAACGAACGTCGCGGGGAGCCAACTCCCCCGGGCACCAGCTTATCAGGAAAACACTATTAAGAAAGCAGCAGCTTCAAGTCGTGCGCGATCGGCGCCGGCCCCTGGCCGTGACGCAGGAACAGGCGGATCTTGCCGTTCTTGTCGAACACGTAGCTGCCGGCCGTGTGGTCGATCGTGTAACTGTCCGGTGTCTTGCCCGGCACCTTGCTGTAAAACACCTTGAATTCCTTGGCCACCTGCGCCGTCTGTTCCGCCGTGCCGTACAGGCCGACGAAGCGCGCATCGAAGGTCGGCGCGTACTGCGCCAGCAATTGCGGCGTGTCGCGCTCGGGGTCGAGCGTGACGAACAATACCTGCACCTGGTCGGCCAGCGGCCCCAGTTCCTTCATCACGCCGGCCATTTCCGCCATCGTCGTCGGGCACACGTCCGGGCACTGGGTATAACCGAAGAACAGCACCACCGCCTTGCCCTTGTAGCTCGCCAGCGTGACGGGCTTGCCGGTATGGTCGTTCAGCGCGAAGCCCTGCGCGTAACCGAGGCCGGTCAGATCGGTATTGCTGAATTCGAGCTTCGGCGCCGACTTGTCGCAACCCGGCAGCGCCAGGGCCGCCGTCATGCACAGCAGGGCAAACAGTTTTTTCATCGGCTCAGAATTTCAGGTAATGGTCCACCAGCAGCGCGGCGAACAGCAGGGACAAATAAACGATCGACCACGTAAACGCCTTGCGCGCGATCAGGTCCGTGTAGTGGCGGTAGATCTTCCAGCCGTGCCACAGGAATACCGCGTTCAGCAGCACCGCGCAGACCAGGTAAATCAGGCCGCTCATCTTGACGGCGAACGGCAGCAAGGTGGTGGCGGCCAGCGCGATCGAATACAGCCAGACGTGGAAGCCGGTGAAGTTCATGCCGTGCGTGACGGGCAGCATCGGCAGGCCGGACTTGGCGTAATCGTCGCGACGGTACATGGCCAGCGCCCAGAAGTGCGGCGGGGTCCAGACAAAAATGATCATCACCAGCAGCCAGGCTTGCATCGGCACGTCGTTGGCGACCGCGGCCCAGCCCAGCGCCGGCGGCATCGCGCCGGACAGGCCGCCGATGACGATGTTCTGCGGCGTGGCCGGTTTTAAAATCATCGTGTAGATCAGCGCGTAGCCGATGAAGGTGACGAAGGTCAGCCACATCGTCAGCGGATTGACCAGCGCGTACAGGATCCACATGCCGGCGCCGCCGATCACAGCGGCGAACACCACGGTCTGCATCACCGTGATGTCGCCCAGCGCCATCGGGCGGCGCGCGGTGCGCGCCATGCGCGCATCGATCTCGCGCTCGGCCAGGCAGTTGACGGCGAACGCGGCCCCGGCCAGCAGCCAGATGCCGATGGTGGCGGCCACCACCACGCGCCAGTCGGGCAGTTCGTCGGTCGCGAGGAACATGCCGATCACGGCGCAGAACACCGCCAGTTGCGTCACGCGCGGTTTGGTCAGCGCCCAGTACTGGGCGATGCGGGGGGGCGATTTGTGGATTGCGGTATGGGTCGTCATCAGTGGTGTCTTGCCTGCGCCGGAACGGCAGACCGGGTCAGGTCGCCGCGCCGTGCTGTGTCGAGTTGGAACTTAGCCCGATAGTTTAACATGGTCAGCAACAGCACCAGCAAAGCGGCACCGCCGTTATGCAAGACCGCGATCGCCAGCGGGAATTTCAGGTAGATCGTGGCCAGGCCGCTGGCCGTCTGCAAGGCCAGCGCCAGCGCGATGCCCAGCGCCAGCGGGCGCAATCCGGCCACGTTGCGCGCGCGCCAGGCCGTGTAGCCGGCAAGCAGCACGACGACCAGTGCGAAGTTGCGGTGCACCCAGTGGATCGCCGTCAGCGCGGCGAACGGCAGATAATGGCCGGCCGAAGTCTTGCCCAGTTCGCGCCACAGGTGAAAACCGTGTTCGAAATCCATCTCCGGCACCGCCTTGCCGCCGCACAGCGGGAATTCGGTGCAGGCCAGCGTCGCGTAATTGGTGCTGACCCAGCCGCCCAGCGCCAGTTGCAGCAGCAGCGCCGCGCCCGACAGCAGCGCCAGCACGCGGATCGTGCGCAACACCGGCGGCGGCGCGCCGGCCGGAGCCGGTCCCGCGTGCAGCCGGTCCTGCTTGCCGCCGAACCAGGCCAGCATCGACAGCAAGCCCATGCCCAGCAGCAGGTGCGTGGTGACGATCACCGGCTGCAGTTTCAGCGTGACGGTCCAGGCGCCGAACGCGCCTTGCAGGCAGACGAAAAAGAATAACGACGTCGGCAGGCCCGGCTCGAAACCGGGACGGCGCTTGCGCCACTGGATCCAGGACACCGCCATCATCGCCACGATCAGTACGCCGATGCCCATCGCCAGGTAGCGGTGGATCATCTCGACCCATGCCTTGAACAGCGTCACCGGGCCGCTCGGCATCAGCGTCTCGGCGGCGCTGATTTCAGCGTGCGCCAGGAAGGGGTTGGCCAGGCCGTAGCAGCCCGGCCAGTCCGGGCAACCGAGGCCGGAATCGGTCAGGCGTGTAAAGGCGCCGAACACGATCAGGTCGAAGGTCAGAAAGACGCAGACCCAGACCAGCTTGCGGTATTTATTGGCGTCCGACGAAACCCAGACCATGGCCAGCGGCAGCATGGCCACGAGCAGGCCGGTGATGGCCATCTGGGCCAGAGTGGTGGAGTGCATAAGAGTATCCGGAGTATGGGAAACGCATACGGGGTATGGACGTAATACCGTTAAATCAAGAGCACAGACTGTAAAGTGTCATTCCCGCGCAGGCGGGAATCCCATCTTTCTGCACCGTTTGCGACTCTAAATGGGATTCCCGCCTGCGCGGGAATGACAAACTTGAAGCTAACTTAACGGCATCAGGGTCGCGGCGGTTCGCCGATGCGGAGCGACAGAAATCAACCGATAGCGGAAGCCTTCAAAAGCTTGACCAAGTCCTTCTTGACCTTGGCCGGGTCGGGATCTTTCGGGAAGCGCATCATCAGGTTGCCGAGCGGGTCGATCAGGTAGATGTGCTCGGACGCCTGGCCACCCTGCTCGACAGGCAGCCATTTCTGCAGCGCCTCTCCCGGCGCGCGCAGCATGTGCGTGCCATCGTTGACGCGCAACAGCACCGTTTCCAGCGGCGCCTCGTCGGTGATCAGCCAGACGCGCTCGATGCGCTCCATTTCCTTGCCCTGCATGGTACGCAACTGGCGCATCATGAACAGTTGATCCTGGCACGCCTGCAGGCAATCGGAACCGCCGATCTTCAGCATGATCCACTTGCCCTTGTATTGATCGAGCGTGGCCGGCTTGCCATCCAGCGTATTGCTGGCGATGGCGGGAATCGGGTGCGCGCGCGGATCGATCAGCGCGCCGTAATTGCTGCGGCTTTCCGGCTTGACCACATAATAGGTGAAATACGAAGCGATCATCGGCGCGGCGCATACGGCCAGCACCACCAGCAGCTTCCAGCGCCCTTTGGCGCGCTGTTTCTCGTCTTGCTTATTTTCCACGTCTGAATCCTGTCACTACAAAGAATAAAAAAGCCATCGCCGCCAACCCGTACCACTGGAAGGCATAGCCGCGGTGTTTGTCGACGCCCGACGCCGGCGCCGGCCAGTCGTGCACCAGCCCGGTATCGTCGGGGCCGGCCGGGGCGCCCTGTTCGACGATGAACGCTTGCAGCGCCAGGCCGCTGCCGGCGGCCACCTGCGCCACGTCGGCATTTTGCACGATCGCCCCGGGCCGCAGCGGCGGCGCGCTGCCCAGTTGCATCACGTGCCCGACACCCAGGCGCGCCACGCCTTCCAATGTCACCGTGCCCGACGGCGTGCCATAGTCGGGCAGCTTGTCGCGCTCGGCCATGTTGCGCGGCAGCCAGCCGCGCGCCACCAGCACGTGCATGCCGGAACCGGCGACCTTGAACGGCATCAGCAGATAAAAGCCGGCGCGGCCCTGATATGGCCGATTGTCGAGATAGAGCGGCCAGTCGCGCACAAACGTCCCCGTCATGCGCACGCGGCGGAACTCGGCTTGCGCGGCCGGCACCGGCGCTTCTCCCACCAGCAGCGGCGCGGCCGCGTTGCCGGCGGCCAGGCGCGCCTCCAGCGCCGTTTTTTCATCGGCGCGGCGCTGCTGCCACTGGCCGAGCGAGACGCCGAGCGCCACCAGCAGCGCGGTGGCGACGAACGGTATCCATTTAAAGCGGAAGGCGATACGCATTACAATGAGGGCCTTATACAATATGCAGCATATGCCGCCCAGCTGACACCATGAAAATCTTCGTCGCCATCGCCTTCCTCCTGATCCTGGGCAGCCTCGGATCGGCCCTGTTCTACCTGATGCGCGACAAGGGTAAAGGCAAGCGCACGGTCAATGCGCTGGCCATGCGGGTCGGCTTTTCGATCGTGCTGTTCCTGGTGATCCTGGGCGCCTACAAGATGGGCTATATCCAGCCGACCGGGATTCGCTGAACCGGACACCAAAAAGTTAGCGCCAAATCTGTCATTCCCGCGCAGGCGGGAATCCCATTTAGAGTCGCAAACGGCGCAAAAAGATGGGATTCCCGCCTGCGCGGGAATGACAGATTTTGCGTCAACTTAACGGAATTGTGGTCTGTCTCAACAAAAAAGCCGCATGCAGGGTGCTCCCGCGTGCGGCTTTGTTCGTGCGGCGCTAGCTACCCGCCGCGCATTATACCTGTTACAGCCAGTAGACGACGATGTACAGGCCGAGCCAGACGACGTCGACGAAGTGCCAGTACCAGGCGGCGCCTTCGAACGCGAAGTGGTGTTCGGGGGTGAAGTGCCCCTTCATCACGCGCACCATGACGACGGCCAGCATGATCGCGCCCATCGTCACGTGGAAACCGTGGAAACCGGTCAGCATGAAGAAGGTCGAACCGTAGACGCCGGACGTCAGTTTCAGGTTCAGCTCGCTGTACGCGTGCATGTATTCGTAAGCCTGGAAGCCCATGAAGATGGCACCCAGCAGCACGGTGGCGGCCAGCCAGACGACGGTCTTGGCGCGCTGGCCGGCGACCAGCGCATGGTGGGCGATGGTCAACGTCAGGCCCGAGGTCAGCAGCAAGGCGGTGTTGATGGTCGGGATCGGGAACGGACCCATGGTGCGGAATTCTTCGACGACACCGGCCGGGCCGGCATTGCCCCAGTGGGCGGCGAAATCGGGCCAGATGAATTTGTGGTCCAGGTCGCCCAGCCATGGCATCGAGATGGTGCGGGCATAGAACAGCGCGCCGAAGAAGGCGCCGAAGAACATCACTTCCGAGAAGATGAACCAGCTCATCGACCAGCGGTAGGAATTGTCGATGCGCTTGCTGTACAAGCCGCCTTCGGATTCCTTGATGGCGTCTCCGAACCAGAAGAACAGCACGGCCAGGATGCTGGCCAGGCCGAGGTAGGTCAGCACAGGACCCCAGGATGCATCGTTGACCCAGCCCGAAGCGCCGGCCATGGTCGCGAGCAGCGACATGCCGCCCAGCATAGGCCACCTGGATGGACCTGGCACGAAGTAATACGGTGCCGCGGCGTTTTGTGAACTCATCTTCATCTCCCTAAATCAGTATCCGAGAATTGCTATTATTTACTTTAACACTACAAACTTGACGATCGTTATCAACAAGCCGATAAAGATGGCGGCACCGAGCAAGGCGGCGATAATCAGGTGCACCGGATTCAGTTTGGCCGAATCCGTATCGAAATCGCTTTTCTTGCGCAAGCCGAAAAACGACCAGATGACCGCCTTCATCGAATACATGAAGGAAGCGTGCGGTTTGTCCCCGTCACTCATTTCTTACAGCCTGCCCGGCAGTCTTGTCCAGGCCGGGAATTTCAAAAAACGTATAGGACAGCGTAATCGTCTTCACATCCTTCGGCAAGGCCGGATCGATGAAGAACACGACCGGCATCTGCCGCGCCTCGTTCGCCTTCAGGGTTTGCTGCTTGAAGCAGAAGCATTCCACTTTCTTGAAGTACGGCGTGACGCTTTGCGGCGCATAACTCGGAATCGCTTGCGCGTTCACCGTGTGCGACTGGGTGTTGACCACTTCATACACGACTGTCGCCAGTTCGCCAGGGTGCACCGTGATGCTGCTCTGGGTCGGGCGGAAACGCCACGGCCCATGCCCGCTGCCATCGAGTTCCACCGTGATCGAACGGCTCGTGTCGACCTGGGTATTCTGGTCCAGGGCGACCGTGCCATCCTTTTGCGTGATCATGTTGATGCCCAGCGCTTCGCAGATATGCTTGTAGACGGGAATCAACAGATAACCGAAACCAAACATCATCACCGCGATCACCAGCAACTTGCCCAGCATTTTGCGGTTCTGGCCGCCGGTTTCTTCCGCGCTCACGTCAGCTCAACCACAGCCGCTTGGCAAAGACGGAGACAAAAAACACCAGCGCGATCGAACCCAGGATCAGGGCCATTCTCAGGTTGTTCGGTTTTTTCGGTTCGGACATGATGCTGCTTCCAATCTCAAACGTGGCGGGCCAGCAAGCGGCCCGCCGGGCGCCGCTTACTTGACGGTCGGTGGCGTTTCAAAGGTGTGGAACGGGGCCGGCGACGGCACGGTCCACTCCAGGCCTTCAGCGCCATCCCATGGCTTGTCGGCCGCCTTCTTGCCGCCGCGGATATTCGGCAGCACGACGAAGAACAGGAAGAATACCTGGCACAGGCCGAAACCGAAGGCGCCGATCGAGGCGATCGCATTGAAATCGGTGAACTGCGCCGGGTAATCGGCGTAGCGGCGCGGCATGCCTGCCAGGCCCAGGAAGTGCATCGGGAAGAAGGTGACGTTGAAGGTGATCAGCGAAGCCCAGAAGTGGAACTTGCCGCGGCCTTCGTTGTACATGAAACCGGTCCACTTCGGCGCCCAGTAGTAATAACCGGCGAACAGCGCGAACAGCGAACCTGCCACCAGCACGTAGTGGAAGTGGGCCACGACATAGTATGTATCTTGCAGCTGGATGTCGATCGGGGTCACGGCCAGGATCAGGCCGGTGAAGCCGCCCATCGTGAACACGAAGATGAAGCCGACCGCGAACAGCATCGGGGTTTCGAAGGTCATCGAACCCTTCCACATCGTGGCGATCCAGTTGAACACCTTCACGCCGGTCGGGATCGAGATCAGCATCGTGGCGTACATGAAGAACAGTTGCGACGTCACCGGCATGCCGGTGGTGAACATGTGGTGAGCCCAGACGATGAACGACAGGATCGCGATCGACGCGGTGGCGTACACCATCGATGCGTAGCCGAACAGCTGCTTGCGCGCAAAAGCCGGGATGATCTGCGAAACGATACCGAACGCAGGCAGAATCATGATGTACACCTCAGGGTGACCGAAGAACCAGAAGATGTGCTGGTACATGACCGGGTCACCACCGCCGGCGGCGTTGAAGAACGAGGTGCCGAAGTGACGGTCGGTCAGGGTCATCGTGATCGCGCCAGCCAGGACCGGCATCACGGCGATCAGCAGGTAGGCGGTGATCAGCCAGGTCCAGCAGAACATCGGCATTTTCATCAGGGTCATGCCGGGAGCGCGCATGTTCAGGATGGTGACGATGATGTTGATCGAACCCATGATCGACGACGCGCCCATGATGTGCATGGCGAAAATACCCATGTCCATGCCGGGTCCCATCTGGGTCGACAGCGGCGCGTACAGCGTCCAGCCGGCGGCGGTGGCGCCGCCCGGCACGAAGAAGGAACCGGCCAGCAGCAGCGCGGCAGGCGGCAGCAGCCAGAACGAGAAGTTGTTCATCCGTGCGAACGCCATGTCGGACGCGCCCACTTGCAGCGGGATCATCCAGTTGGCGTAGCCGACGAAGGCCGGCATGATCGCGCCGAACACCATCACCAGGCCGTGCATCGTGGTCAGCTGGTTGAAGAATTCAGGCTGGAAGAATTGCAGGCCAGGCTGGAACAGCTCGGTACGGATCATCAGCGCCAGCACGCCGCCGGACAGCAGCATGATGAACGAGAACCACAGGTACAAGGTGCCGATATCCTTGTGGTTGGTCGCAAACAGCCAGCGTTTCAGGCCGGTTGGATGATCGTGTGCGTGATCGTGATCGCCGTGGGCGTGATCGTGTGCGTGATCGTGTGTCGTTGTGCTCATTTAAAGCTCCTAATTACTTGCGTGCAGCCAGAACTTCGGCTGGTTGAACGATGTTTTCCGCGGCCTTGTTCGACCAGTTATTACGGGTATAGGTAATGACAGCCGCAATATCCGTATCCGACAGTTGCTTCCAGCCAGGCATTTCGCTTGGGAATTTACCGCTCTTCTTACCGTTCAGCAGCACGTGGATCTGTTCCGCCTTCGGACCGTTGACGACTTCCGAACCGTCCAGCGCGGCGAACGCGCCTGGCACGCCCTTGCCGCTGGCCTGGTGGCAGACCGCGCAATTGGCGGTATACACTTTTTCGCCCTTGGTTTTCAATTCGTCGATGGTCCAGACCTTGCTCGGGTCTTCAGCCAGCGCGGCCATTTCCTTTTTCTTGCCTGCGACCCAGGCGCTGTATTCTTCGTCCGTGACGACTTTGACGACGATCGGCATGAATGCGTGTTCCTTGCCGCACAGTTCGGCGCAATTGCCGCGGAAGACACCGGTGTGCTTGGACTTGAACCAGGTGTCGCGCACGAAGCCGGGGATCGCATCCTGCTTGACGCCGAAGGCCGGGATCGACCAGGCGTGGATCACGTCGTTGGCGGTGGTGACGATACGGATCTTCTTGTTGACCGGCACGACGACTTCATTGTCGACTTCGATCAGGTAATTGTCGCTGCGCTTTTCGGTCGGTGCCACGCCGGGCGCGCCCACTTGCGAACGCGGGGTCGACAGGTTCGAGACGAAATTGATGCCCTCGCCTTCGCCCTTCAGGTAATCGTAGCCCCATTTCCACTGCATGCCGGTGGCCTTGATGGTGATGTCGGCGTTCGACGTATCCTTCATCGCGACCACGGTGCGGGTGGCTGGCAGCGCCATGCCGATGACGATCAGGAAGGGAACGACGGTCCAGGCGATTTCGACGGCGGTGCTTTCATGGAAGGTGGCCGACTTGTGGCCGAGCGACTTGCGGTGCTTGAAGATCGAATAAAACATCACGCCGAACACGGCCACGAAGATGACCAGGCAGATCACCATCATCAGATTGTGCAGGCTGTAGATTTCAGCCGCGATCTGCGTCGCCGGTGGCTGCAGGTTCAACTGGCCTGCGATCGGGCCGCCGGTGCCGCCGGTGGCTTTCGTGTAGTCAGTCGCCGCCGCCGCAGTTTCGGCCGCCCACGCTGGGATACCAGCCGCTGTCATCGACAGCGCGAGCATCAACGATTGAAGTCGCTTTGCATGTTTCATGTTTTCCCCAACCACCCAAAATTAGAAATATTTTTAAACGCCAGCCGTCCGACCTTCCGAATTGCCGCCGTACGCTAAAACACTTAAAGGCCCCATGCCGGCCCCGCGCGAAATAAATCGCAGCAAGAAACCAGGCTGGAACCTTGACATCGCCGCCGACGACCACATATCAGTGACGCTGACCTTTAATTGCACCCTGTCGCCTGCACCTGCCGTTTTGCGGCGGCGGGATGAAGTATTGACAAAATTAGTCAAGGATTATAATCAACATCCCACTCTTTCATCAAGAGCAATCATTGGCGGCGCCACATCAAAGCCGCGCAATAACAAGTATTTCCCACATTTTTGCCGCATTTACGGCGAATTACCGCTTATTTATTTAGGCTTGCGCGGCGGATCGAAGCGGATGATGGCTTCACCGCTTTGCGTCATGCGCGCCGCCGGCCGGAATGCGTGTCCATAAATGATTTCGAAGGTCAGCCCCAGCTTGCCGTCGGCGCGGCGCAGTTTTTCCAATTGCGCCAGCACGGCGGCGTAAGCCGCCTTCCCCAGCAGGCCGCGCCGGCGCGTACTGAGCGGATTACCGCCCCAGGCGCGCACGTCGGCCAGCAAGGCCGGCGCCGTGTCGTAGGTCACCGTGATCTTTTCCATGTCGAGCACCGGCGTCGAAAAGCCGACTTCGACCAGCTGGTCGCCGAAATCGTGCATGTCGACGAAGGGCAAGGCATGCGGCGCCAGGTCGGCCGCGCCGAACGCTTCGCGCACTTCGCTGAACGTATCGGGACCGAAGCAGGAAAACATCAGCACGCCGTTTACGCGCAGCACGCGGCGCCATTCGGCAAATACCCGGTCCGGCTGCGGATGCCAGTGCAGCGCCAGGTTCGACCAGACCAGGTCGACGCTGTTCGGCGCCAGCGGCAGGTCGGCGAAATCGCCGCACAGCAGGTCGATCCCCGCCTTGGCCGGCAACAATTTACTCAATAACTGGTTCAGGCCGGCCAGTTTCGACGCCGGCGCGCGCGCCGCGCGCACCATCTGTTCCGACGCATCGAGGCCCAGGATCTGCGCCGCCGCGAAATCCTTTTGCAGCAGAGACAGGTCCGCGCCCGGACCGCAACCGGCGTCGAGCACGCGCTGCGGCGCGATTTTCACCAGGCCGAGGCGGTCGTGCATGCGGGAAGCGATCTCGCGGCGCAGGAAATCGGACGGCGCGATGCGCTGCGGCCTGGAGAAATTGGCGCGCACTCTTTCCAGGTCGATCGGGGCGCTCAGTTTGGGCGGCTTGTCGGGGACTTGCATGATTCGATTGCTTGGGTGAGATAATGGCGGCAGTGTACATGGTTAAAGGCAAACGTGATGCCGACCGGTTTACCGCCAGCGGCCGGCGCGCCGCGCGCAGCAGCGCCGCCAGCGCGCCGGCCGTCGCGCGCCCGCGGCTGGCTGGCCGCGCTGTGGCCGGCCCTGTTGCCAAGCGCCTGCGCGCTGTGCGGAGCCCGTTGCGCGCAAGCGCTGTGCGCGCCCTGCCACGCCCAGTTTTTCGGCGCCGCCCGGCCGCGCTGCCGCGTCTGCGCCAATCCGCTCGGCGCGCCGGACGCGGCGCAGGATGAGCAGCGGCAGGCCGCCGTCTGCGGCGCTTGCCTGGCGCAGGCGCCCGCGTTCGACGCCAGCGTGGCCGCGGCCGATTACGCGATGCCGCTCGACCAACTGGTGCTGCAATTGAAATTCGGCGCCCGGCTGGCGCACGCCGCGCTGTTCGCGCGCACGCTGTACGATGCCGCGCAGGCGCTGCCCGGGTTTGAGCCGCCGGCCCTGCTATGCCCGGTGCCGCTGGGCGCGCGCCGGCTGGCCGGGCGCGGTTTTAATCAGGCGCTGGAAATCGCCCGGCCGCTGTCGCAGTTGCTGGGCGTTGCCCTCCATCCGCGGCTGGCCGTGCGCGTGCGAGAAACGGCCGCGCAAAGCCGGGTGCAGCCGTCCGAACGCGGCGCCAACATCGCGCGCGCCTTTGCCGTCAGCGACGCGGCATTGGTGCGCGGGCGGCACATCGGCATCGTCGACGACGTCATGACCAGCGGCCAGACTTTGAATGAACTGGCCGCCACGTTCAAGCGCTACGGCGCCGCGCGCGTCAGCAACCTGGTGTTCGCGCGCACGCCGCCGCATTAATCATTAAGGAGAAAAAGAGTGTTTCATGTCGTACTGGTCAACCCTGAAATTCCGCCGAATACCGGCAACGTGATCCGCCTGTGCGCCAACACCGGCGCCCAGTTGCACCTGATCGAACCGCTCGGCTTCCCGCTCGACGACGCAAAGATGAAGCGCGCCGGCCTCGATTACCACGAATATGCGGCGATGCAGGTCCACAAAAGCTGGGACGCGTTCATCGCCGCGCAGCAGCCCGATCCATCGCGCATGTTCGCCATGACCACGCACGGCAGTTCTCCGTTCGCCGACGCCGCGTTTCGGCCAGGCGACGTGTTCGTATTCGGTTCCGAGACGCGTGGCCTCGACCCGGTGCTGCGCAACAGTTTTCCGGAAGCGCAGCGCATCCGCCTGCCGATGCGCCCCGACAACCGCAGCCTGAACCTGTCGAACACGGTGGCCGTCGTCGTCTTCGAAGCATGGCGCCAGAACGGCTACGCCGGCGGCGCCTGAACCGTATCACCGCCAATGCCGGCGCCGCTTCGGGGTCAGACCCCGCGCAATTGCTAGCGCCGCTTCAAACCAGACCGCGGGCGATGAAACAGTGACCACCTTCTTCGCACGGCTACGCCAGAGACATCTGATCCATGCCCACCGCCTACTGTCGGCGCCGGTTCGGGGTCAGACCCCAGTGCATTGCTGGCGCCGCTTCGGGACAAAACCGTGGACAGTAAAAGTAGGCCGGTGCTCGACTGCGCGGCTTGGCGTTGAGCGGTATCACGCTGCCTGACGGGAGAGCGCTTACATTGCATTGATGAGCAGATCACCTCGCATCGAATTTCCAGGGGCCTTATACCACGTGACATCGCGTGGTAATCGACGCAGCAATATTTATCTGGATGAGCATGACTACAGGACGTGGCTGGATTTACTCAGCACCACTGCCGCCAGGTTCGATTTCATCATCCACGCCTTTTGCCAGATGCCGAATCATTATCACTTGGTGCTGGAAACCCGACAGGGCAGACTGTCACAAGGCATGCGCTATCTGAATGGAATATATTGCCAGTCCTTCAACAAGCGACACGAACTCACTGGCCACGTCGTCCAGGGACGATATCATGCCCTGCTGATTCAAAAGGAAAGTCATTTGCTGGAATTGGCGCGTTA
Source organism: Pseudomonadota bacterium (assembly GCA_040389645.1). Classification (GTDB taxonomy): domain Bacteria; phylum Pseudomonadota; class Gammaproteobacteria; order Burkholderiales; family Burkholderiaceae_D; genus Rugamonas. The sequence goes on from JAZJZT010000005.1 coordinate 198,996, forward strand.
CGTGGCACTGAATCCGATACGGGCCAAGCTGGCCAGCAATGCCGCCGACTGGCACTGGAGCAATCACCGTTATCTACTCGGCATCGCACCGCCGCCATCCTGGCTGGAAACCGAATGGCTGCTCAACCAGTTCGGCAACGGACCGCGCGAAGCACGCATACACGCTTACCATGACTTTGTGCGCAATGGACTGGGACAGGCAAATCCTTTGATCGGCTTGCACCGGCAGCGATCTGCGACTAACGCTGGCAGTGCCGTCCAGGCAATGCCGCTTACCTTGCACGAATACGCCGCGCACCATCGGGATCGCAATGAAGCAATCCGGCGCGCCTACCTGTCCGCGACTCATACCATACAAGCCATCGCCACGCACTTCAAGGTATCGCCCCGCACCGTCAAGCGCGCATTACATCCTGACCAGGCAGACTGATCGCTGTCGCGCCAGCCTGCCGGCATTGCTCCGGCACTGCTGGCGCCGCCTCGGGGTCTGACCCCAAAGCGGCGCCAGCAGTGCAGAAATCACCGGTGCATGCAACCATCAATGTGCGTCAGGCGCCGAAGGTGCGTACCTTGGCCAGCAGCTTGGTGGTCGAGCGGTCGTGCTCGAAATCGATGGCGACGGCCTGGCCACCGTAGGCCAGCACGGCCTGCCCTTCGGGAATGGCTGTCATGTCGTAATCTCCACCCTTGGCGTAGATTTCCGGGCGCGCCTGCTGCACCACCTCCAACGCCGTGTCTTCATCGAAGGGCAATACCAGGCTGACCGATTCCAGCGCGGCCAGCACGGCCATGCGGTCGGCGCAGGCGTTCAATGGGCGGTCGTCTCCTTTACCGAGGCGTTTGACGGAAGCGTCGGTGTTGGCCGCCACCACCAGCGACGCGCCCAAGGCGCGCGCCTGCGCCAGGTACGTGACATGACCGCGGTGCAAAATGTCGAACACGCCGTTGGTCAAGACGACCGGCTTGGGCAATGCCGCCACGCGGGCGACCAGGTCGGCGCGGCTGCAGATTTTTTCTTCGAATTGGGGCATGGGTCTTTCGGGGTTAATGGCCGGGCTCTTCATCTTCCTGTTCTTCTTCGATCTGCATGCTCAGCGCGCCTGCCGCGGCGCCGGCCTGCTCGCCCGGCTCCTTGCGGTCGCCGCGCAACTTGATCTGCAGGCGCAGGCCGTTGGCCGAATCGGCGTTGCGCAGCGCTTCTTCGTAGGCGATGTAGCCCTTATTATAAAGTTCGTACAGCGCCTGGTCGAAGGTGCACATGCCGAGTTCTCGCGATTTGTGCATGATTTCCTTGATCGACTGGAAATTGCCCTTGAAAATCATCTCGGCGATGGTCGGCGTGTTCAGCAGGATCTCGATCGCCGCCTTTCTCCCTTTACCGTCCTCGGTGCGCACCAGGCGCTGCGAGACGATGGCGCGCAGGTTCGACGACAGGTCCATCAACAACTGGTTGCGCCGCTCTTCCGGGAAGAAATTGATGATGCGGTCCATCGTCTGGTTCGAATTGTTCGCATGCAGCGTGCCCAGGCACAGGTGGCCCGTTTCGGCGAACGCGATCGCGTGCTCCATCGTTTCCGTATCCCGGATTTCTCCGATCAGGATCACGTCGGGCGCCTGGCGCAGAGTGTTTTTCAGCGCGTTGTGCCAGGAATGGGTGTCGACGCCTACTTCGCGGTGCGTGATCAGGCACCCCTTGTTCTTGTGCACGTATTCGACCGGGTCTTCCACCGTGATGATGTGGCCGGCCGAATTGGCGTTGCGGTAATCGATCATCGCGGCCAAGGTCGTCGACTTGCCGGAACCGGTGCCGCCGACGACGAGCACCAGCCCGCGCTTGGTCATGATGACTTCTTTTAAGACTTCGGGCAGGTCGAGCTTTTCGAAATTCGGGATTTCGGAAGCGATGGTGCGGATCACCATCGCGACGTTTTGCTGCTGTACAAAGACGTTGACGCGGAAACGGCAGACATTCGGCAGAGAAATGGCGAAGTTACACTCCATCTCGGCGTCGAACTCGTGGCGCTGCTTGTCGTTCATGATCGCCATCGCCAGCGCGCGCGTGACTTCTCCGGTCAGGCGCTGCTGGCTCAGCGGCTTCATCGATCCCTGCGACTTGATACTGGGCGGAAAATCGGCGGAAATGAACAAGTCCGATCCACCCATCTGGTGCATCACCTTGAGCAGCTTGTGAATATACGCCTGGGCCTCTTCGTGACCAAATGTGGAAGACATAGCACCTCGCTGGGTAAGGCTGCGAACCAGCCTTTGTCGCCAATTATAGCCATTGCCTTCCATTACCATCAGCTTTCTTGGCCTGGACAGAAAGATGATTTCGGCATTGCGCGGCAGGATTGCCTGTGTTCAAATACATTTATGACACTGACCGAATTGAAATACATCGTCGCTGTAGCGCGAGCGAAACACTTCGGACACGCCGCCGAAGCTTGTTATGTTGCCCAGCCTACGCTGTCGGTTGCGATCAAAAAGCTCGAGGACGAGCTGGGTGTCGTGCTGTTCGAACGGGGCGGCGCGGAAATTTCCGTCACGCCGCTGGGCGCGCAGATCGTCGCGCAAGCCGAACGCGTGCTCGAACAGACGGCCGCCATCAAGGAATTGGCCAAGCAGAACAAGGACCCGCTGGCAGGTCCCTTGCGCCTCGGCGTCATCTATACGATCGGCCCCTATTTGCTGCCGCCGCTGGTCAAGGCGATGATCGCCAAGGTGCCGCAAATGCCCTTGATCTTGCAGGAAAATTTTACTGTGCGCCTGCTGGAAATGCTGCGCCAGGGTGAGCTCGACGCGGCCATCATGGCGCTGCCGCTGCCCGAACACGGCATGGCGATGCAGGCGCTGTATGACGAACCGTTCGTCGTCGCGATGCCGCACCTGCACCCGTGGACCGGGCGCGGCACGATCGCCGCCGAGGATTTGAAGACGGAAAACATGCTCTTGCTCGGCAACGGCCACTGCTTCCGCGACCAGGTATTGGAAGTGTGCCCGGAAATGGCGCGCTTTTCCGCGCCCGGCAACGGCATGCAGCGCACCTTCGAAGGTTCTTCTCTGGAAACCATCCGCCACATGGTCGCCAGCGGCATCGGCCTGACGGTCTTGCCGCGCGCGTCGGTGCCGGACATGCAGGCGCAGGATGGCATGCTGCAATTTCGCCACTTCGACCAGCCGGAACCGTCGCGCCGCGTCGTCATCGTCTGGCGCAAGAGTTTTACGCGCAAGGCGGCCATCGATACCGTCTGCGACGCCGTCGCGCAATGCGCCCTGCCCGGCGTGACGCCGCTGGCGCGTGAACTGCATTGATCGCGGCAGACTATAATCGCGTTTTTCTCGCTTCCCGATTCCCCATGAACAAGCTGCATCTGTATTTCCGCCTGGTGCGCCTCGACAAACCGATCGGCACGGTGCTGCTGCTGTGGCCGACGCTGAGCGCGCTGTGGCTCGCTTCCGGCGGCGTGCCGGACTGGCATTTATTAGTCATCTTTTCGCTCGGCACCCTGTTGATGCGCTCGGCCGGCTGCGCCGTCAACGATTACGCCGACCAGGATTTCGACCGCCACGTGAAACGCACGGCCGAACGCCCGATCACCAGCGGGCGCATCAGCGGCAAGGAAGCGCTGGCCGTGGCCGGCGTGCTGGCGCTGCTGGCGTTCGCGCTGATCCTGCCGCTGAACGGCCTGACCAAAAAGCTCAGCGTGGCGGCCGTCGTCATCGCCGCCAGCTACCCGTATTTCAAGCGCTTTTTCGCGATCCCGCAAGCCTACCTCGGCATCGCCTTCGGTTTCGGCATCCCGATGGCTTTCGCCGCCGTGCAGGACCGGGTGCCGGCCGTGGCCTGGTGGCTGCTGGTGGCCAATGTGTTCTGGGCCGTCGCCTACGATACCGAATATGCGATGGTCGATCGCGACGACGATTTAAAAATCGGCATCAAGACCTCGGCGATCACGTTCGGCAATTACGACGTCGCCATCGTCATGCTGTGCTACGCCTTGAACCTGGCGCTGCTGCTGGTGTGCGGCACGCAGTTCGGCCTGGGCTGGCCGTTCGCCGCCGGCTTGGCGGTGGCCGGTGCCTGTGCCGTGTATCACTACACCTTGATACGCGGACGCGAACGTGCGCCCTGCTTTGCCGCGTTCCGGCACAATAACTGGCTGGGAGCGGCCGTGTTCGCGGGCATTGCACTGGATTTCGCGCTGCGCTGACAGGCGGCGCGCCGACGGCCGGTTTCACTGCGCTTTTCCACCCCTACCGAGGAGGCTTCACCATGGACCAGACCCATCAGAACACCCCAGATGCCAAACTGCGCAACCAGTCCGACGCCGACCGCGAACAATTGCTCGGCCACTTGCGCAACGCCGTCAGCGATGCCGAGCAATGGCTCAGCAGCGCCGCCAAGGATGGTACGGCCGATGTCGAACAGGCGAAAAGCCAGTTCCAGGAAACGCTGCGCACGGCCAAGAGCGACATCCTGAAACTCGAAGACAGCATGCTGGCGCGCGGCAAGATGGCGGCCCAGGCGACCAATGTCTACGTGCAGGGTCACCCGTGGACGGCGGTCGGCATGGGCGCCGCGATCGGCGTCGCGTTCGGCCTGCTGCTCGCGCGCAAATAAGCCTCCGGCGCCGGAGCGCCGATGTCGCCGGCAGCGCGGCATCGGCATGGCGCCGCGCTGCCATGATGAATCTGGTGCATATTGTTGCTGGCAGTGAGCACGATGGCCTTGCTATGATGGCGGGATGCTCTTCAGAAAACTCCTGCCGCTCTTCCCTCTGCTATCCGCCCTGCTCGGCGGCGCCTGCCTGTGCCCGGCCCAGGCGGCCGACGTGCTGATGGCGTTCGGCGAGAAAATCCCGCCGTTTTGCTTTCCAGAGAGTAATTCCGGTATCGAACTGGAAGTCATCAGCGAAGCGCTGGCCGTGCGTGGCCACCTGCTGAAACCCAAATATTATCCCTTTGTCCGCATCCCGCTCGCCTTCAAGGGGCATAGCGTCGACGCGGCGATGACGGACCTGGGCGAAGACTTGCGCGCCGACGGCGCCTATTATGGCGACCCGGCCGTCTATTACGACAATGTCTTCATCAGCCTGAAGGAACGCAAGCTGACGATACGCAAGCCGGAAGACTTGCGCGGCCTGACGGTGCTGTCGTTCCCGGGCGGCGCCAGGCGCTACCCGGACTGGCTCGACGAAGCCAGGAAGGATGGACGTTATTTTGAACAGAACGACCAGGCCTTGCAGGTGCTGACGCTGGACAAGGGCAGATACGACGTCGTGCTCAGCGACCGCAACATCTTCAAATACTTTAGCTTGCAGTTGAAGCAGCAGGGGCACCAGCTGAAACCGACAGTACAGCAAGGCTTCGTCAAGTTCAATCCGATGGATTACCGCCCGGTATTTCGCGACAATAAAATCCGCGACGACTTCAACGCCGGCCTGAAATACCTGAAAGAGAGCGGGCGCTGGCAGGCCATCTACCAGAAATACCTGGGCGACCCGAAGGCCGAATAAACGCCGCTCAGCCGGCCTGTCCGAGTTCGTCGCCGAGTTGCCGGCCGCGCGCGGCGGCGGCCTGCATCGCGGCGACGATCGCCTGTTTCACGCCACTATCTTCCATGCTGGTCAGCGCCGCATACGTGGTGCCGCCCTTCGAGGTGACGCGCTCGCGCAAGACCGACACCGGGTCCGGCGATTGCAACGCCAGCTGGGCCGCGCCGGCGAAAGTCGCCAGCGCCAGTTGCGTGCCCTGTTCGACCGTCAAGCCCATCTCGACGGCGCCCTGCTGCATCGCTTCGATAAAATAAAAGACATAGGCCGGGCCGCTGCCGGAAACGGCCGTGACGGGGTCGATCAGCGCCTCGTCGTCGAGCCAGACGGTCTGGCCGACGGCGCGCATGATCGCGTCCGCCGCTTCTCTTTGTTCGGCGCTGACGCCGCTCGAGGCGGCCATGCCGGTGATGCCCATGCCGATCAGCGCCGGCGTGTTCGGCATGCTGCGCACGATGGCCGGATAGTCGCCGAGCCAGCGCGACAGGTCGGCCGCGCGGATGCCGGCCGCGATCGACAGCAGCAGCGGTTGCGCCTTCACATCGAGCAGCGGCAGCAATTGCGCCGCCACTTCGCGCATGCTTTGCGGCTTGACCGCCAGCACGATCACGTCGGCGGCGCCGACGGCGGCATCGGCCGCGGACGCCGTCGTCACGCCGAATTGCGCCTGCAATTTTTCCAGCGCCTGCGGGTTCGGGTCGACCACGTGGATATTCGCGCCGGCCGTCAGTTTATTCGCCAGTCCGGCGATCAGCGCGGCGGCCATATTGCCGCCGCCAATGAATGCTATTTTCATTTTCAGTTCTTTCAGTTGGAATAAGTGCGCGCGCCAAAGATCGCGCTGCCGATGCGCACCATCGTCGCGCCTTCGACGATGGCCGCGCGCAGGTCGGCCGACATGCCCATCGACAGCGTGTCGAGTTGCAAGCCGTCGGCGCGCAGCGCGTCGTACAGCGTGCGCAGCGCGCGGAAGGCGGCGCGCTGGCGCTCGAAATCCGGTTCCGGTTCCGGGATCGCCATCAACCCGCGCAGGCGCAGGCGCGGCAGGCGCGCCACCGCGTGCGCCAGCGCCGGCAGGTCGGCCGGCGCCACGCCGCTTTTACTGGCTTCGCCGCTGATATTGACTTGCAGGCAGATATTCAATGGCGCCAGCGACTCCGGGCGCTGCTCGGACAGGCGAGTCGCGATTTTTTCGCGTTCGACCGCGTGCACCCAGTCGAAGTGCTCCGCGATCGGGCGCGTCTTGTTGCTCTGGATCGGCCCGATAAAATGCCACTCCAGCGCCTGGTCCGGCGTCGGCGTGGCGGCGGCCAAGGCGCGGATCTTGTCGAGCCCTTCCTGCAGGTAGTTTTCGCCGAAGGCGCGCTGCCCGGCCTGCACCGCGTCGAGCACCGCTTGCGGGCCGAAGGTTTTCGATACGGCCAGCAGTTGCACGCTGTCCGGCAGGCGGCCTGCCTCATGCGCTGCGGCAACAATTGTATGAGTGACTGCTTGCAAGTTCTGGGCTATTCTGGACATAATCATTGAGGGTTAAACGCAGGCACAGGGATTATAAATGGACATCTCGGAATTACTCGCATTCTCCGTCAAGAACAAGGCGTCGGACTTGCACCTGTCATCGGGTCTCCCGCCGATGATACGGGTACACGGCGACGTGCGGCGCATCAACCTGCCGCCGCTGGAACATAAAGATGTGCACGGCATGATCTATGACATCATGAACGATGGCCAGCGCAAGGCGTATGAAGAAATGCTCGAATGCGATTTCTCGTTCGCCATTCCCGGCCTGGCGCGCTTCCGCGTCAACGCCTACAACCAGGAACGCGGCGCGGCGGCCGTGCTGCGCACGATCCCGTCGAAGATCATGAGCCTGGAAGAATTGAATTGTCCGAAGATCTTCGCCGACTTCGCGCTCAAGCCGCGCGGCCTGGTGCTGGTGACGGGGCCGACCGGTTCCGGCAAGTCGACCACCCTGGCGGCGATGGTCAACCACCTCAATGAAAACGAGTACGGCCACATCCTGACGATCGAAGACCCGATCGAATTCGTGCACGAATCGAAGAAATGCCTGATCAACCAGCGCGAGGTCGGGCCGCACACGCTGTCGTTCAACAATGCGCTGCGCTCGGCGCTGCGGGAAGACCCGGACGCGATCCTGGTCGGAGAATTGCGCGACCTGGAAACCATCCGCCTGGCGCTGTCGGCGGCCGAAACGGGCCACCTGGTGTTCGGCACCCTGCACACGTCGTCGGCCGCGAAGACGATCGACCGTATCGTCGACGTGTTCCCGGCCGATGAAAAGGAAATGGTACGCGCGATGCTGTCCGAATCGCTGCAAGCCGTCATCTCCCAGACTTTACTCAAAACCAAGGACGGTTCCGGGCGCGTCGCCGCGCATGAAATCATGGTCGCCACGCCGGCCATCCGCAACCTGATCCGCGAAGCGAAGATCGCGCAAATGTATTCGGCGATCCAGACCGGCAGCAATGTCGGCATGCAGACGCTGGACCAGAACCTGACCGACCTGTTGCGCCGCAACGTGATCTCCGGCGCGGCCGCGCGCTCGGCCGCGAAATCGCCGGACAACTTCCCCGGCTGATCCCAGCCGGCATCACTGAAAGAAACGTATGGAACGGGATCAGGCATCCAAATTCATGTTCGACCTGCTGCGCCTGATGGTCAGCAAAAACGGCTCGGACCTGTTCATCACGGCCGGCTTTCCGCCGGCGATGAAGATCGACGGCAGGATGACGCCCGTGTCGACGCAAGTCTTGACGGCGGCCCACACCACCGACCTGGCGCGCTCGATCATGAACGACAAGCAGACCGCGTCGTTCGAGCTGACCAAGGAAGCCAATTTCGCGATCAGCCCGGGCGACCTGGGGCGCTTCCGCGTCTCGGCCTTCGTGCAAATGAGCGCGGTAGGCATGGTGCTGCGCACGATCAACAGCTCGATTCCGAAACTGGAAGATCTGGGCTTGCCGGCGGTATTGAAAGATGTCGTCATGTCCAAGCGCGGCCTGGTGATCATGGTCGGCGCCACCGGTTCGGGCAAGTCGACGACCCTGGCCGCGATGGTCGGCTACCGCAATGAAAACAGTTATGGTCACATCATCACGATCGAAGACCCGGTCGAATTCGTGCACCCGCACCGCAACTGCGTGATCACGCAGCGCGAAGTCGGCGTCGATACCGAGGATTGGGAAATCGCGCTGAAAAACACCTTGCGCCAGGCGCCGGACGTGATCCAGATCGGAGAAATCCGAGACAGGCAAACGATGGACCACGCGATCGCCTTCGCCGAGACGGGCCACCTGTGCCTGGCGACGCTGCACGCGAACAGCGCCAACCAGGCGCTCGACCGCATCATCAATTTCTTCCCCGAGGAACGACGCCAGCAACTGTTGATGGACCTGTCGCTGAACCTGAAGGGCATGATTTCGCAGCGCCTGGTGCCGCTCAAGGAAAGCAAGGGGCGCGCGGTGGCGATCGAGATCCTGCTCAATTCCCCCTTGATTTCCGACCTGATCTTCAAGGGGCAGGTGCACGAGATCAAGGAATTGATGAAGAAATCGCGCGAACTGGGCATGCAGACCTTCGACCAGTCGCTGTTCGACCTGCACGAGGCCGACAAGATCAGTTATGAAGATGCGCTGCGCAACGCCGACTCCGTCAACGACCTGCGCCTGGCCATCAAGCTCGAAGGCAAGGCCGCGAAGACGCGCGACCTGTCGGCCGGCACCGAACATTTGGGCATTATTTAAGGATTTGCAGATGAGCACCGTATTCGATTTCAAGGCCGACACGCTGTCCGGCAAGACCACCGACCTGGCGCAATACAAGGGTAAAGTACTGTTGATCGTCAACACTGCCAGCAAGTGCGGTTTCACGCCGCAATACCAGGGACTGGAAGCGGTCTATCAACAGTTCAAGGACAAGGGCGTCGAAGTGCTGGGCTTCCCGTGCAACCAGTTCGGCGCGCAGGAACCGGGATCGAGCGACGAGATCGGCGCCTTTTGCGAAAAGAATTACGGCGTCACCTTTCCGATGTTCGCCAAGATCGACGTCAACGGCAGCGACACGCACCCGCTCTACCAGCATTTAAAGAAGGCGTCGCCCGGCGTGCTGGGCACCGAGGGCATCAAGTGGAATTTCACCAAGTTCCTGGTGCGCAAGGACGGCACCGTTTTCAAGCGCTACGCGCCGACCACAAAACCGGAAGAATTGCACGACGATATAGCGCAACTGCTGGCCGAATAGGCCGGCGCCAGGCTCCGGGACGGCCGCCGGAGTTGCGTCACCCGAACCGGGAACGGCCGTCCCGGCAGCGCAACCCGGGCCTTTTATGACTAACATCGTTCCGGATTACCTGGCGCAACTGTTTGCGCCGGCCAACGACCCTTCGATGCTGACCTACGGCATCTACGAACCGTGGCTGGTCGTGCTGTCGGTCGTGGTCGCCAGTTTTTCATCGTGGATGGGTTTGCAGATGGCGGGACAAGCCGCCAGCGCCAGCACGCGCGGGCTGCGCAACGCCGCGCTGCTGACCGGCAGCCTGGCGCTGGGCAGCGGCGTCTGGGCCATGCATTTCATCGGCATGCTGGCGTTTAATCTCTGCACGCCGGTCGATTTCGACCGCGCCATCACGATCTGGTCGATGCTGCCCAGTATCGCCGCGTCGTGCGTGGCGCTGTCGCTGATCGGGCGCCAGCGCATCGGCACCTGGCAATTGCTGATCGGCGGCGTGCTGGTCGGGGCCGGCATCGGCGCGATGCACTATACCGGCATGGCGGCCATGCGCAGCGCGCTGCAACTGCGCTACGACTTGCCGATGTTCAGCCTGTCGATCGTCGTCGCCGTGGTGCTGGCCACGCTGGCGCTGTGGGTGCGTTTCGGCCTGCGCGACCTGCACGGGCGCCTGGGCGAACACGCCTGCCTGGTCATCGCCGGCGTCATCATGGGTTGCGCGATCGCCGGCATGCACTATACCGGCATGGCCGCGGCGCGCTTCGTCGGGCGCATCGTGCCGGACCCGGCCAGCGGCATCGCCGACGCGCCGTTCATCGCGCTGGCCGTCACCATGACGACGGTGGCGTTTACGATCCTGGTGGTGTCGGCCAACGGCCTGCTGCGCTACCGTGCGCTGTTCCGCCAGTTGAGTCAGAGCGAATCGTGGATGCGCGCGCTGCTGGCCACGGCCGTCGACGGCGTCATCACGGTCGAATCGGACGGCACCATCCGCGAATTCAACGCGGCGGCCGAACGCATCTTCGGCTGGAGCCGCGCCGATATCCTGGGGCGCGACATCCGCATCCTGATGGCCGACCCGGAACGCTCGCACCGCGACGGCCTGCTCAGCCACCTGAACGACGGCACCGAAGGCGTGGTCGGCGAGAGCAAGGATGTGCTGGGTGTGCGCAAGGATGGCGCGCTGGTGCCGGTGCGCAATGCTTACGGCCATGCGCGGCTGGCCGACCAGGATTTATATGTCTGCTTCGTCACCGACATCAGCGAGCGCAAGGCGATGGAACAGGCGCTGCGCGACAGCGAACAGCAATTCCGCTCGCTGATCGGCAATATCCCCGGCATTTCCTACCGCAGCCTGAAAGCGCCCGGCTGGCCGATCGTGTTCGTCAGCGCCGCGATCGAACCCTTGTCCGGTTATCCGGCATCGGACTTCATCGGCACCGCGCCGCTGCGCAATTACAGCGAACTGATCCACCCGGACGACCAGGCGCAGGTGGCGCAGGGACTCGAGCGCGCGGTCGAAGGAAAAGAACCGTTCGTGCTCGAATACCGGCTGTGCCACCGCGACGGCAGCATCCGCTGGATGTGGGAAATGGGCAGCGCCGTGCTCGACGAGCGCGGCAAGGTCAAGTGGCTCGACGGCGTGATCCTCGACATCAGCGGGCGGCGCCAGATGGAGGAAGAACTGCGCCACGCCAAGGTGCGCGCCGAACAGGCCGCCGCCGCGCGCTCGGCCTTCCTGGCCAACATGAGCCATGAAATCCGCACGCCGATGAATTCGATCCTCGGCTTCACCGACGTGCTGTTGCAGGGCAAGCTGGCCAGCGACCAGCGGCGCCACCTCGACACGGTGCGCAATTCGGCCCGTTCGCTGCTGCGCCTGCTCAACGAAATCCTCGATACGGCCAAGCTGGACAAGGGCGTGGTCGAGCTCGAACTGGGCGACTACAACCTGCTGGCGCTGATCGACGAACTGTCGTCGACAATGGGCAGCAACGCCAGCGCCAAGGGCTTAAGCCTGAGCATCGACTACGACCGCGCGCTGCCGCATTACCTGCACGGCGACGAATTGCGCGTGCGGCAAGTGCTGACCAACCTGCTCGGCAACGCGATCAAGTTCACCGGCGCCGGCCAAGTCACGTTGCGCGTGGTGAAGGAAAGCGACCCGGCCGGCGACCAGGTGCACTTCACGATCAGCGATACCGGCATCGGCATCCCGGCCAGCCGGCTGGCGGCGATCTTCGAACCGTTTACGCAGGCCGACGCATCGATGAATCGCCGGTACGGCGGCACCGGGCTCGGCACGACTATTTGTAAACAATTGACGGAATTGATGGGCGGGCAGATCTGGGCCGACAGCACCGAGGGGCAAGGCAGCGCCTTCCACGTGGTGCTGCCGCTGGTGCCGGCCGTCAGCCAGGCGCCGCCGCAGCGCCGCCATGTCGACATCGCGCTGCCGCCGCTGCGCATCCTGGCGGTCGACGACGTGCCGCAAAACCTGGAACTGTTGACCCTATTGCTGGGCAAGCAGGGCCACAGCGTGGTGTGCGTCAGCGACGGCACCGGCGCCGTGCAACTGGTCGGCGAAGGCAATTTCGACGTGGTCTTGATGGATGTGCAGATGCCGGGCATGGACGGGCTGGAAGCGACGCGCCGCATCCGCGCCGATGAAACGCGCTTGCAGCGCGCGCGCGTGCCGGTCATCGCGATGACCGCCAGCGTGCTGGAAAAGGACCGCGAGGCGACCAGCGCGGCCGGCATGGATGGCTTCGCGCCGAAACCGGTCGACATGCAGGTGCTCACGCGCGAACTGGCGCAGGTGCTGGGCATCGCGCCCACCGGCGGCGGCGACGGCATCTCCGCCGCGGCCGGTGCGCCGCAGGTGCTGAACACGGTGCAAGGCTTGCGCCGCTGGGCCGACCAGGAAATCCCGTATCAGCGCGCGCTGCGCGCCTTCGCGCTCGAGCGCAGCAGCGCCGCGGCCGAACTGGCCACAGCCGCCGCGATGCAGCGGCACGACGCCGGACGCGCGCTGGCGCACCAGATCAAGGGCGCCGCGGCCAGCCTCGGGCTGGAGCAATTGGCCGAGATTCTCGGCCGGCTCGAACATGCGTGGCTGGAGCAGGACACCGCCGCGCTGCCGGCGCTGCTGGAAACGGCGGCCACCTGTTTGGCCGCGGCCGACGCCGCGATCGCCGCCTGGGTGCCGGCCTTGACACAGGAAGCGCCGGTGCCGGCGCCTGAACTCGACACGGCCAGCGTGCGCAAGCTCGGCGCGGTGCTGCAGCAATCGATCGACAGCGGCAGCTTCGACGAGCAGACGATGCTGCAGTTGACGCAGGCGGTCGCCGGCCACGTGGCGCCGGAACGCTTGAAGGAATTGCAGCAGGCGATCGACGATTTCGATTTCAGCGCGGCGCAGCAGAGACTTGAGGCGCTGCTCGAGGCCTGCCTGCCGCCGCACGCAGGGAGCACGTCATGAACGCCGCACCGAAACGCATGCCGGTGATCCTGGCGGTCGACGACGAGACGACGAACCTGCAATTGCTGCGCCAGATCCTGCAAGACCGCTACCGCCTGCTGTTCGCCAAGGATGGCCCGCGCGCGCTCGAACTGGCTGCCAAGGAAAAGCCGGACCTGATCCTGCTCGACGTGATGATGCCGGACATGAACGGCTACCAGGTCTGCAAGCTGCTGAAAGCCGATCCGGCCACGCGCGCAATCCCCGTGATTTTCGTCACGGCGCTGACCGATCCCACCGATGAAGTGGACGGCTTCGAAGCCGGCGCCGTCGATTACATTACAAAACCGGTCAGTCCGCCGATCGTCAAGGCCAGGGTGCGCCTGCACCTGTCGCTGGTACGCACCGATGAATTGAAGGCGAGCCGGCTGGAAATCGTGCAGCGCCTCGGGCTGGCGGCCGAATACAAGGATAACGAAACGGGATTGCACGTGATCCGCATGAGCCATTACGCGCGCCTGCTGGGCACGGCGGCCGGCATGGACGAGGACGAGGTCGACGACCTGTTCAACGCCGCGCCGATGCACGACATCGGCAAGATCGGCATCCCCGACCGCATCCTGCAAAAGCCGGCCAAGCTCGACGCCGTCGAATGGGCGGTCATGCAGACGCACCCGACGATCGGCGCCGACATCATCGGTAGCCACGCCACCGGCATGCTGGCGATGGCCTACGACGTAGCGCTGACGCACCACGAAAAATGGGACGGCAGCGGTTATCCGAACCAACTGGCGGGAGAGAACATCCCGCTGTCGGGGCGCATCGTCGCCATCGCCGACGTGTTCGACGCGCTGACCTCGGTGCGCCCGTACAAGCCGGAATGGAGCATCGAACAAGCCTGCGCTTTCCTGCGCGAGCAGCGCGGCGGGCATTTCGATCCGGCGCTGATCGACCTGTTCCTGCCGCTGATGGACGAGATCACGCTGATCAAGGAAAAATGGGCCGAGCATTGACAGCCGGCCGCGGCTAGCCGGCCAGCGCTAAGCGGCGTCCGCCAGCGCGCGGTCGATCAATTCTATCCAGTGCCGCACCGGCGTTTCGGTGCCCGACTGCAGGTGCGACAGGCAGCCGATATTGGCCGACACGATCGCCTGCGCGCCGGTGTCGTGCAGGCTGGCCAGCTTGCGGTCGCGCAGTTGCAGCGCCAGTTCCGGCTGCAATATCGAATAGGTGCCGGCCGAGCCGCAGCACAGGTGGCTGTCGGCGCACAGCACGACATCGACGCCGATGGCGCGCAACACGCCTTCGACCTTGCCGCGTATCTGCTGGCCATGCTGCAAGGTGCACGGCGGGTGGTACGCTACGCGCCCGCGCGACGCGGCACCGGCGCCGATGCGGCGCGCCAGTTCCGCCTCGAACGCGGGCAATATTTCGCTCAAGTCGCGCGTGAGTGCGGAAATTTTCTTCGCCTTGTCCGCATAGGCGGCATCGTGCGCCAGCAGGTGGCCGTATTCCTTGACGGTGACGCCGCAGCCGGACGCCGTCATCACGATCGCCTCGACCGCCGCGCCGCCCTCGCCCGACACGTAAGGCCACCACGCATCGATATTGCGGCGCATGTCGTCCAGTGCCGCATCCTGGTCGTTCAAGTGATAACGCAGCGCGCCGCAGCAGCCGGCTTTCGGCGCGGCGAGCAGTTGCACGCCGAGCGCGTCGAGCACGCGCGCCGCGGCCGCGTTGATGTTCGGCGCCATGCCCGGCTGCACGCAGCCTTCGAGCACCAGCATCTTGCGCGCATGGTCGCGCCGCGGCCGGTGGCCGGCGCCTTGCAGGCGCGGCAGCTTGTCCTGCATCGGCTTCGACAGCAAGGGCCTTAATAACTGCCCGGCGCGCAGCGCCGGCGTAAACAGCCAGCGGCGCGGCAAGGCTTCCTTCAAAACGTAGCGCTTGATGCGCTCGCCCAGCGGGCGCGGCACGCGCTGTTCCAGAACCTTGCGGCCGATGTCGGCCAGGCGGCCATATTGCACGCCGGACGGACAGGTGGTTTCGCAGTTGCGGCAGGTCAGGCAGCGATCCAGGTGCAGCTGCGTCTTCGCCGTGACGGGTTCACCTTCGAGCATCTGCTTGATCAAATAAATGCGCCCGCGCGGCCCGTCCAGTTCATCGCCAAGCAACTGATAAGTCGGGCAAGTCGCCGTGCAAAAACCGCAATGCACGCAGGCGCGCAAGATCGCCTCCGCCTCGTCGCCGTCGCGCGTGTTCTTGATGAAATCCGCCAGATTGGTTTGCATAAGGGTTCCTTATCTGGATGCATGAGGTATAAATACATCCGATCATTGGGCACAGACGGTAATGCCCTTAAGTTACGACCACAGACAGCAAAGCCGTCATTCCCGCGCAGGCGGGAATCCCATTTAGAGTCGTAACCGATGCAAAAGATGGGATTCCCGCCTGCGCGGGAATGACAAATTTGGCGCTAACTTAACGGCATTACCATCAGACGGCACTACCTGCCCTATCAATACATGCGCCCGGGATTAAAAATGCCGGCCGAGTCGAACGCCAATTTGACGCGTTCGTGGATTTTCGCCAGCGCCGGCGCCAATGGGTGAAACACGCCGGCACTCTTGTCCTGCGCGCGGAACAACGTCGCATGGCCGCCGACGGCGGCGGCGGTGCTGCGGATTTCCTGCGCATTGCCCTGCTCCACCTTCAGCCAGCGCTGCCCACCTCCCCATTCGATCAACTGTTCCCCTTTTAAAATGACGGCGCTGGCGGCCGGCGGCACGGACAGGCGCCACAGGTCGGCGCCGCCGAAATGATCGTGCGTCTGGTCGCGCAGGCTGGACCACCAACTTGCGGCTTCCTCTTCTGCGAGTTGCGCGCCGCCCAGTTTCAACAAGGCGGCGCGCACCGCCGCGTCGGCGCCGGACAGGCGCAACGTCAGCACACCCCGGTGCCAGCAACTGGCGGACACCGGCAGCGGCTGTCCCGCCCATTCGTTCAGGCGGCGCAGCGCCGTGATTTCATCAAGTTCGAAACGCAGCGTCGCTTCGCGCAGCGGCAACGGCAGCACTTTTAATGACACTTCCAGGATCAGCCCCAGCGTGCCGAGCGAGCCGGCCAGCAGGCGCGAGACATCGTAGCCGGCCACGTTCTTCATCACCTGGCCGCCGAAATTGAGCACTTCACCGTGACCATCCATCAGCTTCGCGCCCAGCACGAAATCGCGCACCGCGCCAGCGCTGGCGCGGCGCGGGCCGGACAGGCCGGCGGCGACAACGCCGCCGATGGTCGACGCCGCGCCGTAACGCGGCGGCTCGAAAGCCAGCATCTGCCGGTGTTGCGCCAGCAGCGCTTCGATCTCCGCCAGCGGCGTGCCGCAGCGCGCCGTGATCACGAGTTCCGTCGGCTCGTAATCGACGACGCCGGCATAGGCGCGCGTATCGAGCAGGTCGCCGGCCGCCGCCTGCCCGTACCAGTCCTTGCTGCCGCCGCCGCGCAGGCGCAACGGCGCATGATTACTCGTCGCAGCCAGGACTTGCCGGCGGAATTGTTCAACGATCGCTTGCATGCACTTCCTTCAAAAACGCGGTAAATCCGCGTGCTTCAGCAGGCCGGCGCTGACGCGCATCCGGCCGAATTCGGCGCAGCGGTTCAAGGTCGGAATCGCCTTGTTCGGATTGAGCAGCATTGGCGGGTCGAAGGCGCGTTTCAACGCAAAAAAGACTTCGAGTTCGGCCGGTTTGAACTGCACGCACATCGAATCGATCTTCTCGATGCCGACGCCATGTTCGCCCGTGATGGTGCCGCCCACCTCCACGCACAGCGCCAGGATCTCGGCGCCGAACGCTTCGGCGCGCTCCAGCTGGTCCGGCAGGTTGGCGTCGAACAGGATCAAGGGATGCAGGTTGCCATCGCCGGCATGAAACACATTGGCGCAACGCAAGCCGTAACGCACCTCCATCTGCGCGATGCCGGTCAAGACTTCGGCCAGCCGCTTGCGCGGTATCGTGCCGTCCATGCAGTAATAATCGGGAGAGATGCGGCCGGCGGCCGGGAAAGCGTTCTTGCGGCCGGACCAGAATTTCAGGCGTTCCGCCTCGCCTCTCGACACCTGGATCGCGCTTGCGCCGGCCGCCTGCAACACCGCCGACATGCGCGCGATCTCTTCCTCGACTTCCTCGTGGGTCCCATCCGCCTCGCACAGCAGGATGGCGGCGGCATCGGTATCGTAGCCGGCTTTGACAAAGGGTTCGACCATGCGCGACGAAGTGCGGTCCATCATTTCCAGCCCGGCCGGGATGATGCCGGCCGCGATCACACTCGCCACCGCGTTGCCGCCGGTGACGACATCGTCGAAGGACGCCATGATGACGCGCGCGGTGGCCGGTTTCGGCACCAGTTTTACGGTCACTTCGGTGACGATGCCGAGCATACCCTCGGAACCGATAAACGCCGCCAGCAAGTCCAGGCCGGGCGCGTCGAACGCGTCGCTCCCCAGTTCCACGATGTCTCCATCGATGGTGGCCACGCGCACGCGCAGCACGTTGTGCACGGTCAGTCCGTACTTCAGGCAATGCACGCCGCCGGAATTCTCGGCCACATTGCCGCCGATGGTGCAGGCGATCTGCGACGACGGGTCCGGCGCGTAATACAGCGCGTACGGCGCGGCCGCCTCTGAAATGGCGAGGTTGCGCACTCCCGGCTGCACCACGGCCGTGCGCGAATAAGCATCCATGCGCACGATGCGGTTCATTCTCGCCGTCGACAGCACGACGCCGTCGGCGATCGGCATCGCACCGCCGGACAGGCCGGTGCCGGCGCCGCGCGGCACGATCGGCACGTTCATGGCGCGGCACACGGCGAGCACCGCCAGCACCTGCGCCTCCGAATCGGGCAGCGCGACCACCATCGGCGGCTGGCGGTAGGCCGACAGGCCGTCGCATTCGTAAGGCCGCGTATCTTCCAGCTCGGACAGCACGCCAGCCGGCGGCAGCACGGCGCGCAGTGCAGCGGCGACTTCGCGCTGGCGCTCGGGACGGAAGGCGGGATCGGCGGCGGCAAGGGTCATGGAAATATTGTGGGAAACGCCAGTGGAGCGATGATTGTAGATTCAAATCGCCCGCCTGGGCGAAAAGCCCGCGCGGCGCGGCCGGTTTTATCGTATCCTCGCTCCATTCTTCATAGCGACAGGACAGACAACATGGGCAACCGACTCTCGAAAATCGCCACCCGCACCGGCGACAACGGCACCACCGGCCTGGGCGACGGCAGCCGCACCGACAAGGACAGCGTACGCATCTGCGCCATCGGCGATGTCGACGAACTCAATTCCAACCTGGGATTGCTGTTGTGCGAAGCGATGCCCGACGAACTGCGCGACGAACTGGTGGCGATCCAGCATGACCTGTTCGATCTCGGCGGAGAATTGTGCATTCCCGGCTACCAGATGATCACCGAAGCGCACGTGACACGGCTCGACGGCATGCTGGCCAAGTACAACGCGACCTTGCCGGCGCTGACCGAGTTCATCCTGCCGGCCGGCTCGCGCGCGGCGGCCATCTCTCACGTGTGCCGCACCGTGTGCCGGCGCGCCGAGCGCAGTATCGTCACGCTGGGCAAGGTGGAGACGCTGCACGAGCATCCGCGCCAGTATGTCAACCGCCTGTCGGACTTGCTGTTCGTGCTGGCGCGCGTGCTGAACCGCTTTGCGGGCGGCGGCGACGTGCTGTGGCAGCACGAACGCAAGCGCGGCGCTTAAAAAAGGGGCAGTTCAAGGCTCGAACAGCCGCGCCATGCCCTTGGCCATGCTCACGCGCGATGCCGGCGCCGGGTGGGTCGAGGCCAGCGCGCGGCCCTGCTCGGCCTGCGCCAGCTTGCGGTAAAAGCGCAGCATGGCCGCCGCCGGCCAGCCGGCGCGGTGCGCCAGCACCATGCCCAGTTGATCCGCCTCGCTTTCCTGCAGCACGGACAAGCCGGCCAGCCGGATTTGAAGGGAAAGATCGGTATCGAGGCGTTCGAGCATGACGTCGAGCGGCACGACGGGACGGTTCAAAAACAGCGCTTCCGACAACGTTTCGCGCTGGTGCTCGGCCAGCGCGTGCGTCACTTCGTGCGCCAGCAGCACCGCCAGTTCGCCATCGTCCAGCGCCAGGCGGCGCACGAAACCTGAGCCGACCAGGATTTTTCCGCCGGCCATGCAGAAGGCATCCACGTCAGGATCGTCCGTCGTATGCACTTCCCACGACCATGCCGCGGCTTCCGGTTTCAGTTCGACAGCGGCGCGAATCAGGCCAGCGCCGATGGTGCGCAGGCGCCGCAGCAGCACCCGGTCGCCATCGAGCCGGCCGGCCGCGGCCAGGCTGACCACCTGTTCGATATAGCGGTCTTCCATGCCGTTGCCGACTTCCTCGGCATTGAAACGCAACTCCTGCCAGCGGCCCGATTCCGGCACCTGCGCCAGCGCGGCACCGCACAGCAGCAACGCTCCAGCCAGCAGCGCGACGCGTTTCATCGTGACCTCCCTGCGATATAAACCGTTTATACCAATATAGGAGGACAGCGGACACAGCGCAAGGCGAATGCGGGCAAAAATCAACGGCAAAACCTGGGGTCAGACCCCAGGGTCTGACCCCAGCCTTTGCAGCTGATTTTAGGCAAAAAACCAGAAAAAACCGGGGACAGACCACGTTTTTTGCACGAAAAACGTGGGCTTGGCGTCTCCGCCTGACCCGCCTTTGTACTTGGCTTGGGCGAAAAAAAACGGCGCTCGTGGCGCCGCTTTCTTATTACGTACAAGCCGGCCCGGTTCAGCCGTTATTGACCACCAGGCGCGGCTCTTCGGCGCCGAAGCGGGCCTTGATCGAGGCGGCAATGCCGTTCGCGTCCAGGCCAACGCTGGCGAGCAGCTTGGCGGGGTCGCCGTGGTCGATGAACTTGTCGGGCAATCCCAGCATCAGCAGCGGCTTGACGATGCCCTCGGCCGCCATCGCCTCGGCCACGGCGGCGCCGGCGCCGCCCATGATGGCTCCCTCTTCCACCGTCACCAGGCAGTCGTGCTGCGCGGCCAGCTGGCGCACCAGTTCCACGTCCAGCGGTTTTACAAAACGCATGTTGGCGACCGTGGCGCCGAGTTGTTCTCCGGCCGCCACGCTCGGCGCGACCATCGAGCCGAACGCCAGGATCGCGATCTTCTGGCCTTGACGCTTGATTTCTCCCTTGCCGATCTCGATCGCCGTCAGCGCCGGATCGATCGCCGCGCCGATGCCGGCGCCGCGCGGATAGCGGATCGCCGCCGGGCCGTCGTAGCGGTAGCCGGTGGTCAGCATCTGGCGACATTCGTTTTCGTCCGAGGCGGCCATGACGACCATGTTCGGGATGCAGCGCAAATAGGCGATATCGTAATTGCCCGCGTGCGTGGCGCCGTCGGCGCCGACCAGGCCGGCGCGGTCCAGCGCGAACGTCACGTCCAGGTTTTGCAGCGCGACGTCGTGGATCAACTGGTCGTAGCCGCGCTGCAGGAAGGTCGAATAGATCGCCACCACCGGTTTCAGTTTTTCGCAGGCCAGGCCGGCGCCGAAGGTCACGGCGTGCTGCTCGGCGATGCCGACGTCGAAATAGCGGTCCGGATATTCCTGTTCAAAACGCACCATGCCCGAACCTTCGCGCATGGCCGGCGTGATGCCGACCAGGCGCTTGTCCTGCTTCGCCATGTCGCACAGCCAGTTGCCGAACACCTCGGTGTACGTGATCTTGCCGGCGGCGGCCGGCTTGATGCCTTCGGCCGGGTTGAACTTGCCGGTGCCGTGGTACAAAATCGGCTCGGCCTCGGCCAGCTTGTATCCTTGCCCCTTTTTCGTCACCACGTGCAGGAATTGCGGACCTTTTAACTGGCGGATGTTTTGCAGCGTCGGGATCAGCGAATCGAGATCGTGGCCGTCGATCGGGCCGATATAATTAAAACCGAATTCTTCGAACATCGTGGCCGGCACCACCATGCCCTTCGCGTGTTCCTCGAAGCGCTTGGCCAATTCCAGCACCGGGCCGGGCAGGACCGACTTGCCGACATTTTTGGCAGCCGCGTAAAACTGGCCGGACATCAGGCGCGCCAGGTAGCGGTTCAAGGCGCCGACCGGCGGCGAGATCGACATGTCGTTGTCGTTCAAAATCACCAGCAGATTCAAGTCTTCCTGCACGCCGGCGTTGTTCAGCGCTTCGAAGGCCATGCCGGCCGTCATCGAGCCGTCGCCGATGACGGCGATCGCGTGGCGTTGTTCTCCCTTGATCTTGGCCGCCTGCGCCATGCCCAGCGCGGCCGAGATCGAGGTCGACGAGTGGGCCGTGCCGAAGGTGTCGTATTCGCTTTCGTCGCGGCGCGGGAAGCCGGAAATGCCGTCGAGCTGGCGCAGCGTGTGCATCTGCTTGCGCCGGCCGGTCAGGATCTTGTGCGAGTAGGTCTGGTGGCCGACGTCCCAGACGATGCGGTCGTGCGGCGTGTTGAACACGTAGTGCAGCGCGATCGTCAATTCCACCGTGCCGAGATTGGACGACAGGTGGCCGCCCGTCTTCGACACCGAATCGAGCAGGTAATTGCGCAACTCGTGCGCCAGCGGCGTCAACTGGTTGCGCGCCAGCTTGCGCAGCTCGGCCGGTTCGTTAATATTTTCGAGCAAATTCATTTAAGCTTTCCGCTGCACGATCAAGTCCGCGAGTTCGCGCAAGCGCAGAGCTGACTCGCCAAAGGGCGCGAGCGCGGCATGCGCGTCGCACCGTAATTGTTCCGCCAGGGCGCGCGATGGTTCCAGCCCCAGGATCGACACGTAGGTCGGTTTGTTGTCCGCCGCATCCTTGCCGGCCGTCTTGCCCAGCGTGGCCGAATCGGCCGTCGCGTCGAGCACGTCGTCGACCACCTGGAACGCCAGGCCGATCGCGCGCGCATAGGTGTGCAGCGCGGCCGTCTCGGCCTCGTTCAATTCCTTGCCGGCCAGCGCGCCGAGCAGGACGGAGGCGCGCAGCAAGGCGCCGGTTTTCAGCTGGTGCATCTGCTCCAGCTGTTCCAAGGTCAGGTTCAGGCCGACGCTGGCCAGGTCGATCGCCTGGCCGCCGCACATGCCGCCCGAGCCGGCCGCGTGGGCCAGCAGGCGCAGCATCGCGATCAGGCGCGCCGGCGCCAGAGTGTGTACTTCCGACAACACCAGGAACGCTTGCGCCTGCAAGGCGTCGCCGACCAGCAGCGCGGTCGCCTCGTCGTAGGCGACGTGCACCGTGGGTTTGCCGCGGCGCAACTCATCGTCATCCATGCACGGCATATCGTCGTGCACCAGTGAATAGGCGTGGATCATTTCCAGCGCCGCCGCCGCGCGGCTCAGCACGGCGGTATCGGCGCCGAACAGCGCGCCGGCCGCGTAGACGAGCAGCGGCCGCACGCGCTTGCCGCCGCCCAGCAGCGCGTAGCGCATCGCTTCGTGCAGCCGGGCCGGCAAGGCGTCGGCGGCCGGCAGGTACTGGTCCATATCGTGTTCGATGCCGGCCTGGATGGTCTGCATCCAGTCGTGGAAGGCGGCCGTCATTGCTGCGCCTCGTCGGCGTCGGCGAACGGTTTCAGCATGTCGCCTTCGAGCACCTTGACCTGCGCTTCGACCTTGTCGAGCTGGCCGGCGCAGTATTTCACCAGTTCC
Source organism: Pseudomonadota bacterium (assembly GCA_040389645.1). GTDB lineage: Bacteria > Pseudomonadota > Gammaproteobacteria > Burkholderiales > Burkholderiaceae_D > Rugamonas. The sequence goes on from JAZJZT010000005.1 coordinate 221,936, forward strand.
GAACCGCGCGCGTAGGCGGCGACCGACGCTTCCAGCGGCAATTGGCCCGCTTCCATTTGCGTCACCAGTTGCGCCAGTTCGGCCATCGCCGCTTCAAACGACGCCGGCACGTTGGCCGGTTCGGCTATCAATTTCTTGGACATATGCACTCAAATCAGTAAGGCCGGCACGGCGATATGCGCCGCCAGCTCAGTGTAGCCCGTTATTTTAGATCAAACCAACTAATGGGGTGCAATTAAAGCGGGCACGGCAGGTGGCGCCGGACGATCGCGGCGTTGTAAATATCACAGCATCTTAGCGCATCGGCCGCCGCATCGCCGGCCGCGCGCGGCGCGCGCCAGGCAAACTGGACAATTCACGGCGGGAAATGTGGCTTCACGGTATAATCTCCGGTTCTGTCCGAAATACCGTTTCCAAATTTGAATTCAGGTCTTTACGGATTCTGTCTCTTCTTGGTTTGCAGGTCATTGATTAAGGGGGGTTGGGATGTCCGATCTGGGTACCCATGCCAAGCTAGCGCGCTCCAACGCGCAACTGCCGGTTGACGTCTATTTTGACGCGACGCTACTGCAGCGTGAAATGCAGCAACTGTTTCAAGCAGGCCCGCGCTACGTCGGGCATGAATTGATGGTGCCGAATGTCGGCGATTTTACGACCCTCGTTTCCGAAAACGAAGGGCGCATGCTGGTGCGTAACGCCAACGGTCTCGAAGTGCTGTCCAACGTCTGCCGTCACCGGCAGGCGCTGATGTTCAACGGGCGCGGCAACACCAATACCATCGTCTGCCCGCTGCACCGCTGGACCTACGATTTGCAGGGTACGCTGATCGGCGCGCCGCATTTCCCGGAGACGCCGTGCCTGAACCTGCCGAAAACGCGGCTGCAAAGCTGGAACGGCTTGCTGTTCGAGCAGAACGGCTACAACGTCATGGACAAGCTCAAGCAGATGTCGGTCAGCAAGGACCTGGACTTTTCCGGCTACATGTTCGACCACGCCGAGGTGCACGAGTGTAATTACAACTGGAAGACGTTTATCGAAGTCTACCTGGAGGATTATCACGTCGAACCATTCCACCCGGGGCTGGGCGGCTTTGTCAGCTGCGACGACCTGAACTGGGAATTCGGCGCCGATTACAGCGTGCAGACGGTTGGCGTCAACCGCGGCTTGCGCAAGTCCGGCTCGCCGGTCTATCAGCGCTGGCAGGAACAGGTCTTGAAATTCCGCGGCGGCGAACCGCCGCCGTACGGCGCGATCTGGCTGACCCTGTATCCGAACGTCATGGTCGAATGGTATCCACACGTGCTGGTGGTCTCGACCCTGTGGCCGGACGGCCCGCAGCGCACACGCAACGTGGTGGAATTCTATTATCCGGAAGAGATCGTGCTGTTCGAGCGCGAATTCATCGAAGCCGAACGCGCCGCCTACATGGAAACCTGCGTCGAGGACGATGAAATCGCGCTGCGCATGGATGCCGGGCGCAAGATCCTGATGCAGCGCGGCGTCAGCGATGCCGGACCGTACCAGTCGCCGATGGAAGACGGCATGCAGCACTTCCACGAGTGGTACCGCAGCAAAGTGGCCTTGTAAGGGTTTTATACAGCCCGTTCACCCGGCCGCCGCGGCGGCAGAAACAGGAATCGATGCAATCGCTCTGGATGTTGTTTGCCAGTTTTATGTTCGCCGCCATGGGCGTGTGCGTAAAACTGGCGTCGGATGCCTACTCGACGTCGGAAATCGTCATGTACCGTGGCGTGGTCGGCATCAGCGTCTTGCTGTGCATGATACGGCTGCAGGGCGGCAGCCTGAAAACCGCGATGCCGCTGGCCCACCTGTGGCGCGGCGTGGTCGGCGTGGTCTCGCTGTGGCTGTGGTTTTATGCGATCGCCAAGCTGCCGCTGGCCACGGCGATGACGCTCAATTACATGGCGCCGATCTGGATCGCCGTCTGGCTGTTCACGCACGGCTGGTGGCATGCGAAAAACCATGTCGAATGGCCCTTGATCATCGCCGTCGGCATGAGCTTTGTCGGCGTCACGCTGCTGCTGCAGCCGGCCATCAATTCGAACCAGTTCGGTCCGGCGCTAATCGCGCTCGGCTCCAGCGTGCTGTCGGCGATGGCCTATCTGCAGGTGCGCAAGCTGGGGCTGGCGGGCGAACCTGAATACCGCGTCGTGTTTTATTTTTCCGTCATGAACCTGGCGGCCGGCTTCGGCGGCCACATCGTCGAAACCGGCGGCGCCGCGCTGACCTGGCACCCGATCAATACCTGGCACGGCGCCCTGCTGCTGCTCGGCATCGGCCTGTGCGCGACCGCCGCGCAGATGGCGATGACGCGCGCCTACCGCGTCGGCAAGACACTGGTCGTGGCCAACCTCCAATATACGGGCATCGTGTTTTCCAGCGTCTGGGGCGTGCTGGTGTTCAGCGACGTGTTCGACTGGCACAGCTGGACCGGCATCGCTATCATCCTGTTATCCGGCATTGCCGCCACGTTCTACAATACGCGCAACACGGAACGCGGCAAGGCCATCGCCAGTACCGACCCGATCGCCAGCGAAGTTTAAACAGACAAGGACACCGCCATGCACACGACACTGATCGACGCCGCCACGCTTGCCCGCCATTTGACGCAGCCCGACTGGGTGATCCTCGATTGCCGGCACGACTTGATGAACCCGGACGCCGGGCGCGACGGCTTCGCCATCGGCCATATCCAGAACGCGCAATTCGCCTCGATCGACGACGACCTGTCCGGTGCCAAGACCGGCGCCGACGGCCAGTTCCGCGGCCGCCACCCGCTGCCCGAGCGCGGCGCGCTGATCGAAGCGCTGCGCCGCTGGGGCATCAACGATGCGACGCAAGTTGTCGCCTACGATGCGCACGGCGGCATGTACGCCGCGCGCCTGTGGTGGCTGCTGCGCTGGATCGGCCATCCGGCCGTGGCCGTGCTCGACGGCGGCCTGGCCGCCTGGCAATCGCAGGGTTTACCGTTGGTGACGCCGGTCGCCGGCCGCCCGCTCGGCCACATCACCGAGCGTCCGAGCCTGACCCACACGGTCGGCGCGGCCGACGTGCTCGACAACCTGGCCACGCAGCGCCGCACCGTCGTCGACGCGCGCGCGGCCGACCGCTATCGCGGAGAAAATGAAACCATCGACCCGGTCGGCGGCCATATCCCCGGAGCGAAAAACCGCTTCTTCAAGGATAACCTGACGGCCGACGGCCGCTTCAAGGATGCGGCGCAATTGAAGGCCGAATTCGCGCCGCTGTTCGGCAACGCGTCGCACGCGATCATGCAGTGCGGCTCGGGCGTGACGGCGTGCCACAACCTGCTGGCGCTGGAAGTGGCGGGTTTACATGGCGCCGCGCTGTATCCGGGTTCGTGGAGCGAATGGTGCGCCAACCCGGCGCGGCCGGTGGCGATCGGGGCTTGAACCGCCAAAACCAGAGGCTAAGGCCAGGAAGACGGGGACGTAGAGTCCCCGCTTGAACGGCCAAAATCAGAAGCAGAAGCCGGGGTCAGACCCATGGGTCTGACCCCAGATTTTGCCTCTGATTTTATGATGCGGCACCACGATCAGTGATGGCTCGCCGTCAGGAACAGCACGATACATACCCCGGTGGCGATCAGCAGCACTTGCGGCACGGTTTCGCGCAGCGTGGCGCGGCGCTGCATCTGCGGCATCAGGTCGCTGACGGCGATATAAATAAAGCCGGACGACGCGAACACCAAGACATACGGTATCAATCCGCTGGCGCGGTCGAGCATGTGGTAGCCGAGCAGGCCGCCGGCCACCGCCAGCAGGCTGCATAACAGGTTGTAGACATACGCCCGCGTGCGTGAAAAACCCGCATTCAACAACACGATGAAATCGCCGATTTCCTGCGGGATTTCGTGCGCGATGATGGCCAGCGCCGTCACCAGGCCCAGTTCCGGATTGGCGAGACAGGCCGCCGCGATCAGGATGCCGTCCGTGAAATTGTGCATGCCGTCGCCGACCAGGATCATCCAGCCGGCCTTACCCGCCTCGCGCTTGTCGTGCCCGTGCGAATGGTGGTGGCCGTCGCCTTCGTGGTGGTGGGAATGGCGCAGGATCGCCATCTTTTCCAGCATGAAGAAGGCCAGCAGGCCACCGAGCAGGGTGGCGAACAGGCTGCGCGGGTCGGCCTGCGATTCGAACGCTTCCGGCAATGCGTGCAGCAGTGAAGTGGACAGCATGATGCCGACCGACAGGCTGACCATGCGTTCGACCACCTTGGCCAGCAAGGTGAACGAAAAGATGGCTGCAGCGGTGATGCTGATGACGCCCGCGATCGTGGTGGCGAGCAGAATGGAGATGAGTGTTGGATCGATTTTGTTGCCTCTTGTGCCCTGCCAGCGCGCGCAAGTTGATGCGCGCGGCGCCCGAAACGCGGCGCAAACCGGGCATTTTAACGCCCGTCCCGGATAACTGCTAACTTATGCCACGCCGTTGCCCTCGAAGCGGCCCGGCGGCGCCTGTGTAAAACCCTGGTGCGCAGCAGCTTCGATCGGCGTGTTCTTCTTCCATACATCCTCCCGGTTGGTCCAATATCGAATCAGTGTGCTTCATCCCAGTTCTTGCCGACGCCGACTTCGGCGATCAAGGGCACCTTCAGGTCGGCCACGCCGGCCATCAGTTGCGGCAATCGTTCGCGCACCAGCGCCAATTCCGCGTCCGGCACTTCGAGCACCAGTTCATCGTGCACCTGCATGATCATCCTGGTTTGTAAATTTTCTTTTTCGATCCAGCCCTGCACCGCGATCATGGCCAGCTTGATCAGGTCGGCCGCCGTGCCCTGCATCGGCGCGTTGATCGCCGCGCGCTCGGCGCCCTGGCGGCGCGGGCCGTTCGGCGAATTGATCTCGGGCAGCCACAGGCGGCGGCCGAACGCCGTCTCGACATAGCCGCGCGCCTTGGCCTGCAAGCGCGTCTCGTCCATGTAGCGCTTGACGCCGGAGAAGCGCGCAAAGTACCGGTCGATATAGCTTTGCGCGGCGGCGCGGTCGATGCCCAGGTTGCCGGCCAGGCCGAAGGCGCTCATGCCGTAGATCAAACCAAAATTGATCACCTTCGCATAGCGGCGCTGCTCGCTCTGCACCTCGTCCGGCGGCACGCCGAAGATCTCGGCGGCCGTGGCGCGGTGAATGTCGATGCCGTCGGCGAAGGCGCGCAGCATGTTTTCGTCTTCCGAAATGTGCGCCATGATGCGCAGCTCGATCTGCGAATAATCGGCCGAGACGATGTGCTTGCCCGGCCCGGCGATGAATGCTTCACGGATGCGGCGCCCTTCGGCGGTGCGGATCGGGATATTTTGCAAATTCGGGTCGTTCGACGCCAGGCGTCCCGTCACCGCCACCGCCTGCGCATAGTTCGTGTGTACGCGGCCGGTATCCTTGTTGATCATCTTCGGCAGCTTGTCGGTATAGGTCGACTTCAGCTTGGCCATGCCGCGGTATTCCAGCAGCACTTTCGGCAGCGGATAATCCTCGGCCAGCTTTTGCAGCACCTCTTCGTCGGTCGACGGCGCGCCGCTCGGCGTCTTTTTGACCACCGGCAGTTTCAGCTTTTCAAAGAAAATCTCGCCGATCTGTTTAGGAGAACCGAGGTTGAACGGCTGCTCGGCCAGTTCATACGCCTTCTGTTCCAGCTCCAGGATGCGCGCGCCCAGCTCTCCCGACTGCGTGGCCAGCAGGCCGGCGTCGATCAGCACGCCGTTGCGTTCGATCTTTTGCAGCACGATCGCCGTCGGCAGTTCGATGGTTTCATAAATGCGCGTCAGGTTCTCGTCGCTGCTCACGTTGCCGTGCATCGCCAGGTGCAGGCGCAAGGTGATGTCGGCGTCTTCCGCCGCGTAGTCGGTGGCGCGGCCGATCTCGACCTGGTCGAAGGTGATCTGGTTGACGCCCTTGCCGCAGACATCGACGAAGGGAATCGTCGTGTGGTTCAGGTGGCGCAGCGCCAGACTGTCCATGTCGTGCGTGCGGTGCGATTCGAAGACATAGGATTGCAGCAGCGTGTCGTGCACGATGCCGCGCAAGGTCACGCCGTGGTTGGCGAAGATGTGGCTGTCGTATTTCAGGTTCTGGCCCAGCTTCGGCTTGTTCTGATCTTCCAGCCAGGGCTTCAGTTTTTCCAGCACGCGCTCGCGCGACAGCTGTTCCGGCACGCCTTGGTAACTGTGCGCGACCGGGATATAGCAGGCCACGCCCGGTTCCGTCGCCAGAGAGATGCCGACCATCTGCGCCGTCATCGGTTCGAGCGACGTGGTTTCCGTGTCGACCGCCGTCAGCGCGGCGGCATCGATCTTCGCGATCCAGCGGTCCAGCTGTTCTTCCGTGAACACGGTTTCATAATTGACGTTGGCCGGCGCGTGCTCGGCGGCGAACAGGTCGCCGTTGGCGCCGCCGATGCCACCCGGCGCGGGAGCGGAAGCCGCTCCGGTCCCGGTCCCGACGGCAGCCCCCGGCTTACCGATCGGTGCGGCCGGCGTGATGCCACCCAGTTCGCGCAGCAGCGTCTTGAAGCCGTAGCGCGAGAAGAAGGAGACCAGCGCTTCCTGGTCTTCCGATTTCGCCACCAGCGATTCGGAGATCGACATCATGTGCGCACTGAGGTCGCAGTCGGTCTTGACGGTGATCAGTTCGCGCCCCTTCGGCAGCCATTCCAGCGCCTGGCGCAGATTCTCTCCGACCGCGCCGGTGATCTTGGCCGCGTTTTCCATCACGCCATCGAGGCTGTCGTACTGCGTCAGCCACTTCAAGGCCGTCTTCGGCCCGCACTTGCTCACGCCCGGCACGTTGTCGACGGTGTCGCCGATCAAGGTCAGGTAATCGATGATGCGGTTCGGCGGCACGCCGAACTTGGCCAGCACGCCGGCCTCGTCGAGCTTTTCATTGCTCATCGTGTTAATCAGCATGACGTGCGGGTTGACCAGTTGCGCCAGGTCCTTGTCGCCGGTCGAGACCACGACATCCATGCCGGCCTTGGCCGCGTCGACGCACAGGGTGCCGATCACGTCATCCGCTTCGACGCCCTCGACCATCAGGATCGGCCAGCCCATCGCGCGCACCGCTTCGTGGATCGGCTCGATCTGCAAGCGCAAATCGTCCGGCATGGAGACGCGGGTCGCCTTGTATTCGGGGTACAGGTCGTCGCGGAAGGTGCGGCCCTTGGCGTCGAACACGCAGGCGATGTAGGTGGCCGGGAAATCGGCGCGCAGCCGGCGCAACATGTTGACCATGCCGTGCATGGCGCCGGTCGGGTGGCCGTCCGGGCTGCGCAGGTCGGGCAGCGCGTGGAAGGCGCGATAAAGGTAACTGGAACCGTCGACTAACAACAGGGTTTTTTGCATGGTCACTATCAGGCTGGCCGGCGCGCCAGCGGGCGTCCGGCCATATATGGGGGTCGAATCTTCCATTATCGCAGAGTTTGGCGGCGGCGCCGCGCGCGGCGGCAAGCTTTCACCAAAGGCAACGCCTCGCTCAAGGTTTTTATTCGCCGGCGGCCGGTTTTCACGCTTTTGAAACAGTTAAGCGTGTCTGTTTGTTACAATGGCGTACGAATTCTACTGCGGTCCACACAGAGGCGACAATCATGCGCACTTCCACCACCTGGCCAGTCCTGCTGCTCACCCTGTGCATCCATGCGCAGGCGCAGTCGCCCGCAGCCGCGCCGCCGAAACTCGACAAAATCGAGGAAATCGACACGCCGATCACCGTCACCACGAAGCCGGCCAGCGAGCGCAAGATCACGGAAAAGCGCGAAGGCGGCCGTGTCACCGAGGCCAAAGTCAAGAGCGGACCGAGTTCATATACCATCAAGCCGAAAAGCACCATCGGCACCGCGCTGCCCGGCGACGCGGCCGGCAGCGCCAACCGCGGCCCGCAATGGACGGTCATGGAATTCGACATCGGCAAGAAAAAGACCAAGCAAAAAGGAGATGAAGCGGACGACGCCGCGTCTCCTCCGCCACCGGCCCAGCGCTGAAGGCTTCGCTTGTTTTCGCAGTTTAATGCAGCACTCCTTAATTAATTCAGTTTTCTCATGGCAGTTTTTACACCGGTCAGCCTGGATGATGTCAGCCAGTGGATCAAGCAATTCCCCTTAGGCAAGCCGACTGCGCTGAAAGGCATCGCATCCGGCATCGAGAACAGCAATTTCTTCCTGACGACCGAGAGCGGCGAATACGTCCTCACGATTTTCGAGAACCTGACGTTCGAGCAGTTGCCCTTCTATCTGAACCTGATGCGCCACCTGGCCGAGCGCGGCGTGGCCGTGCCGGCGCCGCTCGCCAATGCGGAAGGTGACTTGATCACCGCGCTGCACGGCAAGCCGGCCGCCATCGTCAGCAAGCTCGAAGGCAGTTCGCAACTGGCGCCGCAAGCAGTGCACTGCGCCGCCGTCGGCGCCATGCTGGCGAAAATGCACCTGGCCGCGCAGGATTACCCGCTGCACCAGCCAAACCTGCGCGGGCTCGACTGGTGGAACTGGGCCGCGCCGCAAGTGCTGCCCTTGATGTCCGACGCCGAAGCGCAATTGCTGCGCGCCGAGATGCAATTCCAGCAAGCCTATGCCGCCGGCGACACCTATCAACAGTTGCAGCAGGGTCCGGTGCACGCCGACCTGTTCCGCAATAACGTCATGTTCGACGGCGAGCGCCTGACCGGCTTCTTCGACTTTTATTTCGCCGGCTGCGACACCTGGCTGTTCGACGTCGCCGTCACCGTCAACGACTGGTGCATCGACCTCGACAGCGGCGTGCTCGACACCGTGCGCGTGCGCGCGATGCTCGACGCCTACCGCGCGGTGCGGCCGTTCACCGCCGCCGAGCAGGAAGCGTGGCAGCCGATGCTGCGCGCCGCCGCGCTGCGCTTCTGGCTGTCGCGCCTGTACGACCTGCACCTGCCGCGCGAAGCGGAAATGCTGACGCCGCACGACCCGACGCATTTCGAGCGCATCCTGCGCGAACGCATCGCCGTCGCCGCACCGGCCCTGGGCTGATATGGAAAAGCTCCCCGCAGGTACCGGCTGGCTGTGGATCAAGCAGGGTTTCGCCCTGTACCGCAAGCAGCCGGGCGCGCTGACGCTGCTGTTTTTGCTGTATGCGATGCTGAACCTGCTGCTCGGCGTGATTCCGCTGCTGGGACAAGTCGCGGCGGTGGTGCTGATTCCCGTGTTTTCAGTCGCCTTCATGCAGGCTTGCGCCCATATCGACCAAGGCAAGCGCGTCATGCCGGCGCTGCTGTCGACCGGTTTCCAGAAACCGGCCTTCCCGAACCTGCTGGCGCTGGGCCTGCTGTACCTGGTGGTGGCCACGCTGGCGATCGGCCTGTCGGCGTTGGTCGACCAGGGCGCGTTCCTGAAATTGATGACCGGCCAGCTCGAACCGAACAGCCGCGAAGCCAGGGAAGCGAACCTCGGCGGCGCCTTCCTGCTGACCATGCTGATCTGCCTGCCGGCGGCGATGGGCTTCTGTTTCAGCGCGCCGCTGATCTACTGGCAGCGCATGAGCATCGGCAAGGCGATCTTCTTCAGCTTTTTCTCGGTGCTGCGCACGCTGAAATCGTTCATCGTGTTCGCATTGAGCCTGTTCGGCCTCACCATTCTCAGCAGCCAGCTGGTGTTGCTGCTGTTCGGCCGCAGCGAGATCGCGTTTACGATGCTGATGCCGCTGTCGATGCTGCTGTCGGTGCTGATGCACTGCTCGTTCTACGCCAGCTACCGGCAGATTTTCGGCGTGCCCGGTGCGGCTCAGGATGCCTCCTCGGCACCGGAAGCGGAATAAATCGCAAGCTCAAAAAAAAAAGCGCAAGGTGATGAGCCTTGCGCTTTTTTCGTTTAGCTCCTGGGCGGATTACTTCCAATCGAGGTGCAGCTTGCGATGCGATGCCGCGCAATCCCGCAGGTACAGATTGATGAGGCTTTGGTATGGAATGCCGACGTCTTCCGCAATGGCCTTGAAATAGGTGATCGACTCCTCGTCGAGCCGGATCGTGATTTGTTTTTTGAGCTGCGCCGCGTATGGATTTTTCTTCGCGGCGGAGAAGTCGTACTCTTTGCGCATGTGACACCTCTACGGATAGAACCTGGATTCCCTGGCGCTCGCCTTGCGAGCGGAAATAATGCGAATGATGTTGCCTTCGCTGCGGTAGCAATGGCAAACGAGCAGCAGGCGTAGCGCACTGCTCACGCCAAGAAGAATAAAGCGCTCTTCATCTTCGGAGTGATCCGGATCGTCAATCAGCTTGGCCCGCTCATCGACAAACACCGACTTTGCCTCGTCGAAGCTCACACCATGCTTCCTTGCGTTGGCAGCAGCCTTCTTCTCATCCCACTCGAAACGCAGTGTAGTCATGCAAGCAGTGTAACTACACTGTAGTGCAAAAACAAGCGGGTGCCCCCATGACAAGAGACACTCAAGGTTTCAGTTCAGCGAGGCAATTGCTCCCATCACCTCAACGCCCCAACCGCTCCAACTTCGCCACGCTCAAGTCCAGCACCTTCATGCCGGCGCTGCCGAAATTGATCTGCGCGCGGCAATTGGTGCCGCTGCCTTCGATGTTGACGATCACGCCCTCTCCGAACTTGCCGTGCATGACGGATTCGCCGATGCGCCAGCCGCTGCCGCTGTTTTTTTGCGCGATGCGCTGCGCGATCGCGTTGTCGCTGCCGCCCCCCAGGCTGACATCGTCCCAGGCCGACTTCCTGTTGGCCGACCAGTGCGACTGCACCTTGGCCGACAGCCATTTCAGTGATTCCTCCGGCAATTCGTCGAAAAAGCGCGATTTCATGTTGTAGCGGGTCTGGCCATGCAGCATGCGCGTCTGCGCGAAGCACATGTACAAGCGCTTGCGCGCGCGCGTGATGGCAACGTACATCAGGCGCCGCTCTTCTTCCACGCCGCCCTCTTCCTTTGAACTGCTCTCGTGCGGGAACAGCCCTTCCTCCAAGCCGGTAATAAAGACGTTGTCGAATTCCAGGCCCTTGGCCGAATGCACCGTCATCATCTGCAAGGCATCCTGGCCCGCCTGCGCCTGGTTATCTCCCGCTTCCAGGGAAGCGTGCGACAGGAAGGCGGACAGCGGGGACATCACGGTCGGCAGCGGCGCGTCGGCGTCATAAATCTCGATGCCGTCGGCGTTGACGATCGGCGTGCCGGCCTGCGCCTGCGCGCGCGGACCCAGGTGCGCCGGTGCGCCCTGGCCAAATCCCTCTTCAGAAATGAACTGGGTCGCGGCGCTGACCATCTGTTCCAGATTCTCGATACGGTCGGCGCCCTCTTTCTCGGTCTGGTAATGGGTCAGCAGGCCGCTCGCCTCCAGCACGACGCGCACCAGTTCCGGCAACGCCATCTGCTGCGTCTCGAACCGCGCGCTCTCGACCAGCTTGACGAAGCCGGCCAGGGAATTGCCGGCCTTGCCCGCCACGTGCGGCACCGCCGCGTACAGGGACAGGCGATGCTGCTCGGCCGCCGCTTGCAAGGCTTCGATCGAACGCAGACCGATGCCGCGCGTCGGGAAATTGACCACGCGCAGGAAGGCCGAATCGTTGTGCGGGTTGTCCATCAATTGCAGATACGCGATCGCGTGCTTGACCTCGGCGCGCTGGAAGTAGCGCAAGCCGCCGTAGACGTGATACGGGATGCCGGCCGAGAACAGCGCGTGCTCGATCACGCGCGATTGCGCATTGGAGCGGTACAGCACCGCGATCTCGCTGCGCGAAGCGCCGTCGGCGATCAGGCTTTTCGATTCCTCGATGATCCACTGCGCTTCCTGCAAGTCCGAACTGGCTTCATAGACGCGCACCGGCTCGCCCAGGCCGGCGTCGGTACGCAGGTTCTTGCCCAGGCGCTTGCTGTTGTTCGAGATCAGCACGTTGGCCGCATCCAGGATATGGCCGTGCGAACGGTAATTCTGCTCCAGCTTGATCAGGTTCTGCACCTGGAACTCGTGTTCGAAAGCGCTCATGTTGCCGACGTTGGCGCCGCGGAAGGCATAAATGCTCTGGTCATCGTCGCCGACGGCGAACAGCACGCCGCCGCGGCCTTCTCCATGACCGGCCATCAGCTTGAGCCACTTGTATTGCAGATTGTTCGTATCCTGGAATTCGTCGACGAGGATGTGCTGGAAGCGCTGCTGGTAATGCTCGCGCAGCGGTTGATTACGGCTGAGCAGTTCATAGGTCCGCAGCAGCAATTCGGCGAAATCGACAACGCCCTCGCGCTGGCACTGGTCGTCGTACAGCCCGAACAGTTCGACCAGCTTGCGCTCGTTGGCGTCGTAGGCTTCGACCTGGTTCGCGCGCAGGCCGGCATCCTTCGCGTTGTTAATAAAATACATCACCGACTTCGGCGGGAATTTCTCGTCGTCGATGTTATAGGTTTTTAACAGGCGCTTGATGACGGACAGCTGGTCTTGCGAATCGAGGATCTGGAAGGTTTGCGGCAGCGCCGCATCCCTGTAATGGGTGCGCAGCAAGCGGTTGCACAGGCCGTGGAAGGTGCCGATCCACATGCCGCGTGTATTAATCGGCAACATCGCCGACAGGCGCGTCAGCATTTCCTTCGCGGCCTTGTTGGTAAACGTCACCGCCAGGATGCCGGCCGGCGACACTTGCCCGGTCTGGACCAGCCAGGCGATGCGGGTAGTCAGCACGCGCGTCTTGCCCGAGCCGGCGCCGGCCAGGATCAGGGCGCTCTGGGCCGGCAGCGTCACGGCGGCCAGTTGTTCGGTATTCAGGTTATGGAGGAGATTTTGCATCCCGTGATTATACCGGCCAGCCTGTCCCCGCGCCCCCTGGGGTCAGGCCTGAGTTGTTGACTTGTTGACTGTGGGGTCAGGCCTGCGTTGTTGCGTTGTTGGCTAACATCGAGGCATTGTCGGCAGAGGGCGCAAACAAGCCGTATGGCTGCAAATGCATTCCCACTTAAGCAGGAGCTATTGTTACCAGTCTTGCTGATGAGAACTGCTTTTCTATTGTTCAGCGAGATGGGCTACCTGGGAGGCCATGGCTGTACGCCTGGATATCAAACAAGTCAACAACTCAGGCCTGACCCCACAGTCAACAAGTCAATAACGCAGGCCTGACCCCAGGGGGGCGGGAAAAAACGGGGCTGCGAGCGCCGCCCCGTTGGGCTGACAATTAAAACAACACTACTGAGCGGATCGATGCGCCGCTCTTCATCAGGTCGAAACCTTCGTTGATGCGTTCCAGGGGCAGGCGGTGCGTGATCAGGTCGTCGATATTGAGCTTGCCTTCCATGTACCAGTCGACGATCTTCGGTACGTCGGTGCGCCCGCGCGCGCCGCCGAAGGCTGAACCTTTCCAGACCCGCCCGGTCACCAGCTGGAACGGGCGCGTGGAAATTTCCTGGCCGGCCGCCGCCACGCCGATGATGATCGATTGCCCCCATCCCTTGTGGCAGCATTCGAGCGCCTGGCGCATCGTGGTCGTGTTGCCGATGCATTCGAAACTGTAGTCGGCGCCGCCGTCGGTCAGGCCGATGATGGCGTCGACCACGTTGTCCACTTCGGTCGGGTTGATAAAATCGGTCATGCCGAACTTGCGCGCGATGTCCTGGCGCGCCGGGTTGATGTCGACGCCGATGATCTTGTCGGCGCCCACCATCTTCGCCGCCTGGATCACGTTCAGGCCGATGCCGCCCAGGCCGAACACGACGACATTCGCTCCCGCTTCGACCTTGGCCGAGAACAGCACCGCGCCGACGCCGGTGGTGACACCGCAACCGATGTAACACACCTTGTCGAACGGCGCATCTTCACGGATTTTCGCCAGCGCGATTTCCGGCACCACGATGTAGTTCGAGAAGGTCGACGTGCCCATGTAGTGGAACAGCGGCTTGCCGTCGAGCGAGAAGCGCGACGTCGCGTCCGGCATCAGGCCGCGTCCCTGCGTGGAGCGGATCGCCTGGCACAGGTTCGTCTTGCGCGACAGGCAGAATTTGCATTCGCGGCATTCCGGCGTGTACAGCGGAATCACGTGGTCGTCTTTTTTGAGCGTCTTGACGCCGGGGCCGACGTCGACCACGATGCCGGCGCCTTCATGGCCGAGGATGGCGGGAAAAATGCCTTCCGGGTCGGCGCCGGACAAGGTGTAGTAATCGGTGTGGCAGATGCCTGTCGCCTTCAGTTCGACCAGTACTTCCCCTTCGCGCGGGCCGGCCAGTTCCACTTCCTCGATGGTCAGCGGGGCGCCCGACTTCCATGCAACGGCTGCTTTTGTCTTCATCGTGTCGTCCTGTAGATCTTGTTTGACGGAAACCGGTACGGCGGCGTGCGCGACGCCCGTTCCGGCTTACCATCATAACAAGGATCTCAGGCCAGCACAGGCAAAAACGGAGTCTGCCGGACCGATTCGCGCCGCTGGCGCTGGCTGTGCCACAGCTCGCGCAACTGGGCGGCCAGGCGCATCGGTTCGAGCGGCTTGGCGATGATGCCGACGGCGCCGGCGGCGATGTATTGCGCCATCTCGCCGGCCGAGATGGCGCCGGTGATGAACATGGCGGGCGTCTCGAGCAGGTGTGGGCAACCGCGCAATTGCGCCAGCGTGGCGATGCCGTCGACTTGCCGCGGCGTCGTCACGTCGAGCAGGATCAGGTCGGGCTGGAAATCGGACGCGGCCAGCAGCGCCGTGGGACCGGAGCTGCAACCGCGCACGTGGAAACGGCCGATGACTTCGAGCGCCATCTTGGCCATCGCGCGCAGTTGCGGATTGTCTTCCACATACAGGATGCTGAGCAGGTCGGCGCCATTCATACCGATATTTCCTGATGGACAATCGGCGCGATTTCCAGCAATTGCGAGACGGTGCGCCACAACTGGCGCGGCGATGTCCACGGCTTGGGCAGGAAGGCATGGGCCTGGGTGCGCAAACCCGGATGGCGCGCCGAGTACAGCAACACCGGCGTATGGCTGGCGTGGGTCTGCAACTTGCCCAGCAGTTCGACGCCGTCGCCGTCGGGCAGGTCGGGATCGAGTACGACCAGCGCAAAACTGGCCATGTCCAGTTCGCGCACCGCGTCGGCCAGCGTGGCCGCATGCACGACCTGGGTTTCCGGCACCAGCAGCGTGGCCAGCACCAGCGCCGCATCGCCATCGCCGTCGACATGCAGCACGCGCGGTACGCCCTTGTACGCTGCCACCAGTTCGGCCATGACCTCGTCCATCTGTTTCATTTGATCTTTCATCGTCGTCTCCGCACGGCTATCGTGCCGCGCTCTCAGCAAGGGTGGGATGCAAAAGCCCGAGGCCAGGCAGTAGCGCGCGCGCAACAGGGCGTCGCGGACGGGATGGCTTCAGGATGCGGGTCGGCGCGGAGTTGGGCCGAAAGAATTCATGCAGCCGCAGGGAGGGGGCGGCTGGAAAGGGGTACGGCAGCGAGGCAGGTCTGGGCCTCGCCAAGTAAAGTCAGTTTAGCGTATTTTTGCCATAGTGCACTGTCTATTTCTTAAGACGCGCATTAAAAGCGGCATGCAGGCTGTTCAGGGTTTCTTCGGCCGTCAATAACTGGTCGGCGATTTCATTGACCTTGCGCCGGCTGGAGCGGGCATGGTCGCGCAGCACTTCGAAGGCGGTGTTGCGGTCGGTCTGGAATTTTCCCATCAGCAGCCCGACGGCCAGACTGGTTTCGCGCCCGGACGCCAGCGCCGCGTTCAGGTTCAGCTCGGTGCGGCGCAATTGCCGGATCTCGTCGGCGCGCGCCAGGCCGGCTTCGAACGCCGGCATCAAGTGTTTTTCATCGACCGGCTTGACGACGAAGCCGACCGCGCCATAGGCGGCGGCCTGCTTGCCGGCGTCGCTGTCGCCGCGCCCGGACAGGAACATGAACGGCACCGAGGTGTTGCGGTTGAGTTGCTTGGCCAGTTCCAGACCGGACATGCCGGGCATGTGGATGTCGAGCAGCGCCAGGTCCGGCTCGCGCTCGGCAATCTGTTGCAGCGCCTGGTCGGCCGAGTGGGCCTGCACGGTATCGTAGCCGGCATGCATCAGCAAGACACTGAGGAACTCCGTCATCAACTGGTCATCGTCGACGATCAGGATCAAGCGTTTGGCCGGAGCTTGTGCATTCATTGCGGCAACCTTATGCAGGGATTAACACGACCAATTATAGCGGATTGCGTCGCCGTTCAAGTTATTTCCACGGGGAAAAACAAAGCGTGAAAGGCGCGTACCGCGGCGGCGGGGTCGTCGGCCAGGTAGACGCTGCTGATAGCGGCCACCATGTCGGCGCCGCGCGCGACCAGCGGCGCCGCATTGACGGGCGTCATGCCGCCAATGACCACGCTCGGCACGCGGATTTGTTCGCGCGACTGGTCGAGAATGGCCGGCTGCGTCGTCACTTCGTATTGCTTGACGCGCGATTTATAAAAGCCGCCGAAGGCGACATAAGTGGCGCCGGCCGCCTGCGCATCGAGTGCAAGCTGCAAGTCACCGTAGCAGGAAGCGCCGACGATCGCGTCCGGTCCCAGTTGCGCGCGCACCTGCGCGACGC
This sequence comes from Pseudomonadota bacterium, assembly GCA_040389645.1. Classification (GTDB taxonomy): domain Bacteria; phylum Pseudomonadota; class Gammaproteobacteria; order Burkholderiales; family Burkholderiaceae_D; genus Rugamonas. The sequence continues at coordinate 238,468 of JAZJZT010000005.1, forward strand.
GGGCATCGGTGCCGCCGACGTGCACGCCATCGGCGCCGATCGACTGGCACAATTCGACGTGGTCGTTGATGACCAGCGGGCAGCGGTAGCGCCGGCACAGCGCCAGCAGCGCGGTGCTCTGCGCCAGGCGCAAGTCCGGCGCGGCTTCCTTGTGGCGGTATTGCAGGATCGTGACGCCGGCGGCGAGCGCCTGTTCGGTCACGTCCAGCAGGCGGGACGTGTCGTCCCAGTTCGGGGTTACCAGGTAAAGTCCACGCATGGCGCTCTTTCGGATAAGGTAAATGAGTGCAGCGCTCAGCGCTGCGGAATAAGCTGGCCGGGCGCGATCGAAAACGCCTGCGCCAGCGCGCGATGGCAATACGATTGCGCCTGCGCCAGCGCCTGCGGCATCGGGTGGCCGTGCGCCAGTTGGCCGGCGATCGCCGCCGCCAGCGTGCAACCGCTGCCGTGAAATTCGCCGGGCAGGCGCGCCTGGCACCAGCTTTGCCCCAGCCCCGGGCCATACCAGCGGTTGATCACGTTGTCTCCGCCGCCATGGCCGCCGGTGACGAGCACGTGTCCGCAGCCCTGCGCCAGCAACGCCTCGGCCTGACGCTGCACCTCGGCGGCGCCGGTCAGCGCGGCCGCTTCCGGACCGTTCGGCGTGATGAGGGTTACCAGCGGCAGCAGCGGCGCCAGCGCCTGCACCGCGTCGCCGCGCGACAGCACGTCGCCGTGGCCGCTGGCGAGCACCGGGTCGAGCACGACCGGCAAGCCGGCGCCGCCCGGCCGCGCGCGCAATTCTTCGATCACTTGCGCGATCGCGCGCGCATTGGCCGCGCTGCCGGGAATGCCGATCTTGACGGCGGCGACGTGAATCTTCGCCGTCAGCGCACGCGCCTGGCGCAGCACCAGTGCCTCATCGACCGGCTGCACTTCATAGACACGGTCGTTGTCCTGCACCGTCAGCGCGGTGATGACGGGCAGCGCGTGCGCGCCCTGCGCATGAATCGCCAGGATGTCGGCCGCGATGCCGGCGCCGCCGGACGGGTCGGCGCCGGAAAACACCAGCACGCACGGCCTTGTCATCATGCGATGCGTCCGGCCATTGGAGACGAGGGGGATGCGGCGAAACGGCGTTCGATGCGACCGGCGAGATACGCTTCGCGTCCGGCCTGCACGCCGAGGCGCATCGCGCGCGCCATGCGCACCGGGTCGCGCGCGCCGGCGATGGCCGTGTTCATCAGCACGCCGTCGCAACCGAGTTCCATCGCGATCGCCGCATCCGACGCCGTGCCGACGCCGGCGTCGACCAGCACCGGCACCTTGGCCTGCTCGATGATCAGCGACAGGTTCCACGGATTCAAGATACCCATGCCGGAGCCGATCAGCGACGCCAGCGGCATCACCGCCACGCAGCCGATTTCTTCGAGCATGCGGGCCTGGATCGGATCGTCGCTGCAATAGACCATGACATCGAAACCATCCTTGACCAGCGCTTCGGCCGCGACCAGGGTTTCCGGCATGTTCGGGAACAGCGTCTTTTCGTCGCCCAGCACTTCGAGCTTGACCAGCTTGTGGCCGTTCAGCAGTTCGCGCGCCATCTGCAAGGTGTAGACGGCGTCCTTGGCCGTGTAGCATCCCGCGGTGTTCGGCAGGATCGTGTATTGCGACGGCGGCAGCACGTCGAGCAGGCTGGGTGCCTTCGGGTCTTGCCCGATGTTGACGCGCCGGATCGCCACCGTGATGATGTCCGCGCCGGCCGCGTCGGTCGCCTCGCGCGTCTGCGCCAGGTCCTTGTATTTGCCGCTGCCCACCAGCAGGCGGGATTTATAAGTTGTGCCCGCAATGGTCAGCAGGTCTTGATTTTGTTCAGTCATCTGTTTCTCCAGTATTGAGAGCCAAATCGCAAGGCACCGTTGCGGCATAGCGAACGCCGGCGGTGCGGGGTCAGACCCTGGGGTCAGACCCCAGCTTTTGCAGTTGATTTGAAATCAGCCGCCACCGATCGCGCGCACGATGTCGACCTTGTCCTGCGCCTGCAGCGTGCGTTGCGGCCATTGCTGGCGCGGCACGACGCTGCGGTTGACCGCCAGCGCCAGCGCCTGGTGCGCCAGGTCGAGTTCCACGACCAGTTCCTGCAAGGTCTGCAACGCCGGCACGCTGCGCGGCTCGCCATTGAGTTCAATCGCGATCATGGCTGCCTCAGACCTTGCGATACAGCTCGGCGCCCTGCTTGACGAACTCGATCGCCTTGACCGACATGCCCTGTTCCAGCGCGGCGCTGTCGCCCATGTTGTTGGCGGCGGCGTAATCGCGCACTTCCTGCGTGATCTTCATCGAGCAGAAATGCGGGCCACACATCGAACAGAAGTGCGCGACCTTGGCCGAATCCTTGGGCAAGGTCTCGTCGTGGAATTCGCGCGCCTTGTCCGGATCGAGGCCGATATTGAACTGGTCTTCCCAACGGAATTCGAAGCGCGCCTTCGACAGGGCGTTGTCGCGGATCTGCGCGCCCGGATGGCCTTTCGCCAGGTCGGCCGCGTGCGCCGCGATCTTATAGGTGATGATGCCGTCCTTGACGTCGGCCTTGTTCGGCAAGCCCAGGTGCTCTTTAGGCGTGACGTAGCACAGCATCGCCGTACCGTACCAGCCGATCAGCGCGGCGCCGATGCCGGACGTGATGTGGTCGTAGCCCGGCGCGATATCGGTGGTCAACGGTCCCAGTGTATAAAACGGCGCTTCGCCGCACTGGTCCAGTTGCAGGTCCATATTCTCTTTGATCAGCTGCATCGGCACGTGGCCTGGCCCCTCGATCATCACCTGCACGTCGTGCTTCCAGGCGATCTGCGTCAGTTCGCCCAGGGTTTTCAGTTCGCCCAGTTGCGCTTCATCGTTGGCGTCGTAGATCGAGCCTGGACGCAGGCCGTCGCCCAGGCTGAACGACACGTCGTACGCCTTCATGATTTCGCAGATTTCTTCGAAGTGCGTGTACAGGAACGATTCCTTGTGGTGCGCCAGGCACCACTTGGCCATGATCGAACCGCCGCGCGAGACGATGCCGGTCAGGCGCTTGGCCGTCATCGGCACGTAGCGCAGCAGCACGCCGGCGTGGATCGTGAAGTAATCGACGCCCTGCTCGGCCTGTTCGATCAGCGTATCGCGGAAGATTTCCCAGGTCAGGTCTTCGGCCTTGCCGTTGACCTTTTCCAGCGCCTGGTAGATCGGCACCGTGCCGATCGGCACCGGGCTGTTGCGGATGATCCATTCGCGCGTTTCGTGGATATGTTTGCCGGTCGACAGGTCCATGACGTTGTCTCCGCCCCAGCGGATCGCCCAGGTCATCTTTTCGACTTCCTCGCCGATCGACGAGGTCACGGCCGAATTGCCGATGTTGGCGTTGATCTTGACGAGGAAATTGCGGCCGATGATCATCGGTTCGACTTCCGGGTGGTTGATGTTGGCCGGGATGATGGCGCGGCCGCGCGCGATTTCTTCGCGCACGAATTCCGGCGTGATTTCACCCTGGGTCGCGGCGCCGTAATTCTGGCCCGGATGCTGGCGGCCCATCAGGTCGGCCAGGCGCTGGCCCATCGGGCCGGAGTTTTTCAGCTCTTCCAGGTATTCGCGGCGGCGCATGTTTTCGCGGATCGCGACGAATTCCATTTCCGGCGTGATGATGCCCTGGCGTGCATAGTGCATCTGCGTGACGTTCTTGCCGGCCAGCGCGCGGCGTGGCTTGCGCAGCAGGTTGAAACGCAGTTCCGCCAGCGCCGGGTCGTCCAGGCGCTCCTTGCCGTATTCGGAGCTCGGGCCGGGCAATTCCTCGGTGTCGGCGCGCTCGACGATCCACGGCAGGCGCGGCGTATCGAGGCCGGAGCGGATATCGATTTTCGCGTCCGGGTCGGTGTATGGGCCGGACGTGTCGTAGACATAGATCGGCGGATTTTTTTCAAAGCCGAACGAGGCCGGCGTGTCGGACTGCGAGATTTCGCGCATCGGCACGCGGATGTCGGGACGGCTGCCCTGTACATAGATCTTGCGGGAATTCGGCAACGGCGCGATCGCGGCGCTGTCCACTTCGGCAGTGGCGGAGAGGAATTTCGAGTGGGCGTTCATTTGGCTCCTTTGTTAGCTACAGGAGCCAGCAAAGGAGATTTGGAGTGCGGGCCAAGCGCGCAGACGGCGTGGCGGGCGGTATCCTAAGCTTCCCTTCGCTGGCATTATCCAGATCAGGTTCGGAGGGTATTTCTCACCCGCGCCTCGCTCAATGCGATTTGCAGGACCCCTAGCGTGTACTACTGCCACCTTCCGGCAGCGACATGAATTATACATGCGCAGCGACGTATGCAACATTGTTGTTGCGAATAGTTGTTATGGCGCCAAAATCGGGGAAGCATCTGGAGTCCACTCCCAGCCTTTGCAGCTGATTTGCTGATAAAGCCAAAATCAGAGGCAAAACCTGGGGTCAGACCCATGGGTCTGACCCCGGCCCTTGTACTTGATTTGATTATAAAATTTATGCTGGCCGCGCCGACAGGCGGGCGCTGCGCGCGCCGTCCCCTTATAATGGTCGTTTTCGCCAAAAAACACAGCCAAAATCATGGAATTAGCCAAGTCTTTCGAGCCGACCGATATTGAACAGTTCTGGCGCAGCGAGTGGGAAAAGCGCGGCTACTATGCCGCCTCCCTCGACCTCAGCAAGCCATCCTTCAGCATCCAGTTGCCGCCGCCGAACGTCACCGGCACGCTGCACATGGGCCACGCGTTCAACCAGACCATCATGGATGGCCTGACCCGCTACCACCGCATGCTGGGTTACAACACGGCCTGGATTCCCGGCACCGACCACGCCGGCATCGCGACGCAGATCGTCGTGGAACGCCAGCTCGACGCGCAAAAAATCTCGCGCCATGACTTGGGCCGCGAAAAATTCATCGAAAAAGTCTGGGAGTGGAAAGAGAAATCCGGCTCCACCATTACCGGGCAAATGCGCCGCATGGGCACGTCCCCTGACTGGGCACGCGAATATTTCACGATGGACGAGCCGCGCTCGAAAGTCGTCTCCGAAGTCTTTGTTCGCCTGTTCGAACAGGGCCTGATCTACCGCGGCAAGCGCCTGGTCAACTGGGACCCGGTGCTCGGCACGGCCGTCTCCGACCTGGAAGTGGTGTCGGAAGAGGAAGACGGCTCGATGTGGTACATCAAGTACCCGCTGGCCGACGGCAGCGGTTCGCTGACGGTGGCCACCACCCGTCCGGAAACCATGCTGGGCGACGTCGCCGTGGCGGTCGATCCGACCGACGAGCGTTATACGGACCTGGTCGGCAAGATGCTGAAACTGCCGCTGTGCGACCGTGAAATTCCCGTCATCGCCGACTCCTACGTCGACAAGGCCTTCGGCACCGGTTGCGTGAAAATCACGCCGGCGCACGATTTTAACGATTACGCCGTCGGCCAGCGCCACAAGCTCGACATGCCGTCGATCCTGACGCTCGACGCGAAAATCGCCGACGATGCGCCGGCCGCCTACCGTGGCCTGGACCGTTTTGCCGCGCGCAAGCAGATCGTCGCCGACCTCGAAGCACTGGGCCTGCTGGAACAGGTGAAACCGCACAAACTGATGGTGCCGCGCGGCGACCGTACCGGCGTCGTCATCGAACCGATGCTGACCGACCAGTGGTTCGTCGCGATGAGCAAACCGGCTCCGGAAGGCACGTACTTCCCGGGCAAATCGATCGCCGAAACGGCGCTCGACAAAGTCGCCAGCGGAGAGATCAAGTTCGTTCCTGAAAACTGGAGCAACACCTATAACCAGTGGCTGAACAACATCCAGGATTGGTGCATCTCCCGCCAACTGTGGTGGGGCCACCAAATCCCGGCCTGGTACGATGAACAGGGCAATATCTTCGTCGCCAATACCGAGGAAGAAGCGCAAGCCAAGGCGCAAGCCGCCGGCAGCACCGGCGCGCTGCGCCGCGACGCCGACGTGCTCGACACCTGGTTCTCGTCCGCGCTGGTGCCCTTCTCCACTCTAGGCTGGCCGGAAGAAACGCCGGATCTGAAAGCGTTCCTGCCGTCGTCGGTGCTGGTGACTGGCTTCGACATCATCTTCTTCTGGGTCGCCCGGATGGTGATGATGACCGCCCACTTTACTGGCAAGGTGCCGTTCAACACCGTCTACGTGCATGGACTGGTGCGCGATTCGAGCGGCCAGAAAATGTCCAAGTCGAAGGGCAATACGCTCGATCCGATCGACCTGATCGACGGCATCGGCATCGACGCGCTGGTCGAGAAACGCACGACCGGCCTGATGAACCCGAAAGCGGCCGAAAAGATCGCGAAAGCCACGCGCAAGGAATTCCCGGAAGGGATCGCCGCCTACGGCACCGATGCGGTGCGCTTCACGATGGCGTCGTACGCCTCGCTGGGCCGCAACATCAATTTCGACCTGGGCCGCTGCGAAGGTTACCGCAACTTCAGCAACAAGCTGTGGAACGCGACCCGCTTCGTCATCATGAATACCGAGGGCAAGGATTGCACGGCCAGTGAGTCGGACCTGTCGCAGGCCGACAAGTGGATCATCTCGCTGCTGCAAAAGGCGGAAGCCGACGTGGCGAAAGGGTTTGAAGACTACCGCTTCGACAACATCGCCAGCACGATCTATAAATTCGTCTGGGACGAGTACTGCGACTGGTACCTGGAACTGGCCAAGGTCCAAGTGCAAAACGGCACCGAAGGACAGCAGCGCGCCACCCGTCACACGCTGCTGCGCGTGCTCGAAGTGGTGTTGCGCATGGCGCATCCGATCATCCCGTTCGTCACCGAGGAACTGTGGCAGACCGTCGCGCCGCTGGCCGGCAAGGGTGACACGGCCGGTAAATCTATCATGACCCAGCAGTACCCGCTGCCGGATGTGAGCAAGATCGACGAAGCGGCCGAAGCGTGGATGGGCGACCTGAAAGCGCTGACCGACGCCACGCGCAACTTGCGCGGCGAAATGAAACTGGCGCCGTCGCTGCGCGTGCCGCTGATCGTCGAAACGTCGAATGCGACCGAGAAGGAACGCATGGCCGCGTTCGCGCCGTACATCCAGTCGCTGGGTAAGCTGGCCGAAGTGTCGATCGTCGATGCGCTGCCGGATTCGCCGGCCGCCGTCGCCATCGTCGGCACCACCAAGCTGATGCTGAAAGTGGAAATCGACGTGGCCGCCGAGCGCGAACGCCTGTCCAAGGAAATCGCCCGCATCGATGGAGAAATCTCCAAGGCCAACAACAAGCTGAGTAGCGAAAGTTTCGTCGCGCGCGCGCCGGCGGCCGTGGTGGCCCAGGAGAAGGAACGCCTGGTCAACTTCTCCGCCACGATTGAAAAACTGCGTGAACAACTGGGCAAGCTGCCGGCGTAATTTAGCCCAGCACCCGGAAAAGCCGGCTCGCGCCGCGATACCGTTCAGTTAAGCCGTAGACAGTAGAGTTGTCATTCCCGCGCAGGCGGGAATCCCATTTTGCGTCTCAGGCTGAGCAACTAAACTTGGATTCCCGCCTTCGCGGGAATGACAAATTTGGCGTCAACTGAACAGCATTGCGGCGCGAGCCGGCTTTTTTATTGCGAGACTGGCTTCCCAGGTCATGCGAATGGCACGAAATGCAGTGCGTGGTTTGCTACACTGGCTTGCCAGGCCTGCCCCGCAAACCCACATGGAGACCCTTCGATGCACCCAATGATCAAGGCGGCCGCTATCGCCGCCAGCCTTCTTGCCGTTTCCGCGTTCGCTCAGGATGCCTCGCCTGTCGGCCTGTGGAAGAACATCGACGACGTCAGCGGCAAGCCGAAGGCGCTGATCCGCATCAGCGAGACCGGCGGCGTATTGCAAGGCAAGATCGAAAAACTGTTCCGCCCCGCCGACCAGGATCAGAATCCGAAATGCGAGCAATGCACCGATGCGCGCAAGAACCAGCCGGTGATCGGCATGGTGTTCATGTCCGGCCTGAAGAAGGATGGCGACGACTACACTGGCGGCGAAATCCTCGACCCGGACAATGGCAAGGTTTATAGAAGCAAGATGTCGCTGAGCGACGGCGGCAAGAAGTTACAGGTACGCGGCTACATCGGCATGCCGATGCTGGGGCGTTCGCAAACCTGGGTGCGGCAGGATTAAGTAAAGGTAGCTGCGGTTCCTTTTAACCAAATCAGATGCAAGAGCCGGGGTCAGACCCGGGGGTCTGACCCCAGATTCTGCCGCTGATTTTGGCTGGCAATCCCGGTAATTCGCGCAAAACCTGTTACCTCGC